>CAVYJC010000004.1:0-277500 GCA_963768715.1 uncultured Bacteroidota bacterium | reverse complement strand
GGCCGTCACTTTGGTCGGAATGATGCCCACGACGCCCAACGGAATGCGGTCGGAGAAATCCTCGCTGATGCCGCGGTTCGTCATGACGACACCCGGCTTGGTCGCGTAGACCCCGGCGACGAGATCCGAGTACGGCTTCCTGCTGAGGCTCATCGTGCGGTCCTCAGATTGGGACACGACAAGGACGTCTCCCGCCTCGTATTTCTCCTTCGTTCCCTCCACCCCGACGGCCTCGGCCATGTCAGCGCCGCCGCCCGTAAAGGTCCCGTCGGCCGTCACGTTCCCGTTGTCGTAAACGCGAAAGCGAAGGTTGCCGTTGTCGAAGGTGCGAATATGATCACCCGTACCGTCTTGGCCGATCACCAGGGCGGCGTCCGTGCCGTTCGCCCTGATATGCGCCGCAATGGCCTGCCCCGTGTTGTGGTTCTCGACGTTGAGGGTGGCGCCGTCAATCCCTCCAGCGGTGCTGTCTATGACCGATAGGGCGTGGCTTCCAGGGTTGTTCGTACCGATTCCCGTGCCCCCGGACGCTCGGATGAGGAACTGGTTGATTCCGGTCGACGCGAAATCAAGTCCACTTGGTTCGGACGACCACACGAAGGTCCCGCCATGGTTCGCCTTGGCCCTGCGACCGGCGGCAAAGGAATATCTACCAAGGGCCACGTTGTCGCGGCCACCGGCGACCGTCGCATACTCTCCGCTGGCTACGTTGTCGCGGCCACCGGTGACTGTCGCGTAAGTTCCGCTCGCTTCGCTGCCGTAACCGCCTGCAATGGTGGCGTCAGATCCGTCGGCGGTATTGTTGCTGCCGCCACCGACAGTGGCATGTGAGCCCGCAGTGTTGCCCAAGCCGCCTCCGATCGTACCAAAATCGTCCGCAACAGAATTGGACCACAGAGTGTCAATCCCGAATTCCTTGTACAATGCGCCTCCTCCCGCGATCGTGGCGCCTACGACACCTGGAGCAACCTTGTTCTTCCATCCGCCAACGACGTTGTAGCCTCTCCAGATGAAGGACTCAACCCGCTCGGCATGCATACCCCGCATCCCGAGGGAGAAGGCGCTCGCGGTAAGCGGCGTGCGAGGCGTGATTTCATCGTCAGTGCCGACCTTGATCCCCAGATCGATCGGTTGATCGAATGCTATCGTGTCGAGCGGCGTCACGCTCCCAAGAAGCACGTTGAAGACACCGTCGGTAACCTGAACCGATGGTTGCGTCTCCGTCCAGACGTTTGTCCCGCCCTTGTAGAGTTTGAACCTCATCGAAACGGTCGCGTTGAGCGGTGTGCCGCCAGTATCGGTCAGTTTCCCCTGAAACGAAAGGGAATCCGGAGCCTGCGCCATGACCTGCGCGACGGTGAGTGCCATTAGGAGCGCAGTTGCGATTAGAGCAGTGCCCAGTTTTCGGTAAGCGGCTGGGGCGAGTCGATGCCTCATTGGGTCCTCCATAAGGATAGAGTAACAGTGACTCGGGCCCATAAAAAACCGGCGCGGATCAAGCTAATGAGCGTGAACGAACCGCCGCGTGACAGCGAGATTGGTGGATACTACCCGGGTCACTTCAGTTGCAACAACCCAAGAAAAGTGATACGGGCTCAAATCGCAAGGAGAGTCCCAGGCTCAAACAGTCCGAAGCGGCCCTTGAAGTGCGGTGTCGCTGTTGGGTGCCGGGCCCCGGCCGGGGCAAGTCTTGCTGACAGAAGGCAGCGTCGTTGTCGCTCACCGAAACATGGCTGTGCGCGTATCGTGCCTCCTCATTACATTTCCACGCATCAGGGCATCAGTAATTCGCTCATCACCTCTATGCACCCGGGATTTAGTGTATACATGCTGTCGATGGCGGTGCTCGTGGCAGTCTCCAGCTGCAAGTCCGAGACGGAGGCCCCTTCCATCACGCCGGAATGGGACGTAGTACGATCTCCGACGAATCCGCTACTGACCACCGAGTCAGAGGGGATGGTGGCGGAGCACGGATTCTCCGATGTCAACGGCCCTTCGGTTATTCGGGCCCCGTCGTGGGTCGAGAAGCCGCTGGGGCGCTACTACATGTATTTCGCCCATCACCGGGGGTCTTTCATCCGGCTTGCGTACGCGGATAGCATCCAGGGACCGTGGACGGTATGGCCCGACAGTGTCCTCCGCCTTTCCGACTCCCCGGCTCTCGATCACGTTGCCTCGCCAGACGTTCACGTCAATCCTGCGGGGAAGGTAATCTGGATGTACTTCCACGGCGTCGACGATACAACTACCTGGAAGCAGACGACCTATCTGGCCACCTCTTCCGACGGGTTGTCGTTTCAGCCTGAGCCCGACCCGGTCGGGCCGCCTTACATGCGCGTCTTTCCCATTGGGACTACGTGGTGGAGCGTCGCGAAGGTAAGGGGCGGACCTGGAGGGGTCCTTCTCCGGTCTGAAGATCCGCGAGGACCGTTTCACGTCGGACCTCGCATCATACCCGGCATGCGCCACGCCGCGGCGATTGTCGACGGCAAGTTGGTGCATGTCTTTTTCAGCCGAATCGGCGATGCCCCCGAACGACTCATGGTCACCACGTTCGATCCCAAGAAACGCTGGATCGAGACCACAGAGCCGGAGCCTGTTGACGTACTTCGCCCGGAATTGGACTATGAAGGGGCCAATCTACCCATCTCCTCCTCCGAGGTCGGAGAAGCAAACGAGCCGGTGAATGCGCTGAGAGACCCGTTTATCTTTACGGAATACGGTGCGCACTACCTGTTCTATTCGATAGCCGGAGAGAGCGGGATTGCCGTTGCGGGCCTGACCAAGCGAGGCGGACCCTAACAGAAACGATCAGAACCGCCGACGCCGAGCACGGGGAGCATCGCGCATACCGATCGCTCAGATATCCGTCGACGGGCAAGACTCTTCAAACGCGACCTGAGCCGCGAGTTATTGCGTGATCGGTGCTTCGAGTCGCTCCAGCCGGCTTTGAAAGGCCGCGATCGACTCCTGCTGCTCCTGAATCGATTTCACGAGAAGAGGGACGAGTTCTGCGTAGTTGATGCTGTAGTACCTCGGTTCGACTTCCTCTGGATTTTCCGGTGACAGATAGACAACCTCAGGGATCACCGGCTTCACCTCCTGTGCGATCAGGCCGATCTTCGGCTGCGACGGATAGCTTTTGAGACGGTAGGATACGGGACGAAGGCTCAGCAACTCGGGAAGGCCGTATGACAGATCGCGTACCTGTTCCTTCAGACGTGCGTCCGACGGTTCGGTGGGTCCCGAAACCAGGGTGGCCGTCTCGGGCGTCGCGTCGCCTGTAGACTCACGAACGGCTGAGGATACTGCCCAGAACATCAGGAGGGCGGCGACGAGAGCCAGAAATCGAATCTCCGAATTCATGATTCGCTACGTTGGTTGCACTCTGTGGTAGATGAGCCTCAGAATAGCAGAAGCAGGCAGGTGACGAGTTAGCCGCGGGTGACGTTTTGATGAGGATAGCGCTAACGTATTGTTACGAGAGTGTTAGCGTGAACTGGTCCGGGGTCCGGAGTCCCAAGTCCGATGTCGAGGAGCCTGTCTCGAATGTCGCTCCGCGCCTTCGCTTTCAATCAGTCCCTCAGAGCGGTGGTACTGAAGCTCGGGGCAGGTCGAGCGACGAGGGATCCGTAGTCCTTGATCCGTCCGACGTACGGGGATCGTCGCTTGGCAGCTTTGTGGCCGTTGACGTTATTCCGACGACGCGACGTTCTTCGAAACGCGCTGGAATTTTCAAACGAAAAGTGACACATTTCAGCCTGTTCTGCCTCTCTAAATGCGTCCGGTCCATATGCGGAAGAAGACCTTCAAAGCGATCATCCAGCCTCACTCGAGCGGAGGTGCATATGTCGATGTGCCGTTCGACGTAGAGGAAGTGTTCGGAAAGAAACGCGTCAAGATCAGGGCGACGTTCGACGGCGTGCTATATCGGGGACTGTTGACGAAGATGGGAACGCCGCACCACTTCCTCCTCGTGCGAAAGGACATTCAGGCGAAGATCGGCAAAGGTCCGGGCGACGAAGTGAAGGTGACAGTCGAAGAGGATCTGGAACCGCGCGTTGTGAAGGTCCCGTCGGACGTGAAAAGGCTCCTGAAACAGCATCCCGAGGCCGGCAAGTTCTTCGAGGGGTTGTCGTACACCCACAAGAAGGAGTACATCCAGTGGATCGAAGAGGCAAAGAAGCCCGAGACACGGGAGCGACGGAAGGAGAAGATGATCGAGATGCTGCTTGACGGACGCAAGGAGCGCTCCTAGTGAGCTGCCCTTACTCGCAATCCCAAGGTGAATTCGGTAAGTTCAGCACGCCGAAAGTCGCAACATTAGCCATACAGGAGACAATATGAGGCTCACTTTCTGGGGCGCCGCACGAACGGTCACCGGATCCATGCATTTGCTCGAACTCGAATCCGGGTACAAATTGTTGATGGATTGCGGTCTCTACCAGGGACACCGGGCCGAGGCCAAGGAGATCAACAGCAAGCTCCCCTACGACGCTTCGAAGATCGACGTTGTGCTGTTGTCGCACGCGCATATAGACCATTCAGGCCTCCTCCCGATGCTCTGGAAGTCCGGTTTCCGAGGCCGGATCTACACGACGTTCGCATCCTATGACCTTTGCGCTATCATGCTGCTCGACTCGGCGCATATTCAGGAGAAGGACGCGAAGTATGTCAATAAGCGTCACCGCGAGCGGAAGGAGCCGCTGGTAACCCCTCTGTACACGGAGGAGGATGCGGAGGCCGTGCTGGATCATTTCGTAGGCGTGGGCTACGGTGCGCCATTCACGCCGGTCCCGGGCGTACGAGTCGAATACCGCGACGCTGGCCATATCCTCGGGGCATCGTCAATGGTTCTCGAAATAACGGAAAACGGGCGCACGGTCAATCTGGGGTTCACGGGAGACGTCGGACGCCCCAATCGGCCGATACTGCGCGATCCGCAGGCGATGGCGGATTGCGACTACCTGATTTCGGAATCAACCTATGGCGGCAAAGTTCACGATCCGCCTGATACGTCCAAGGGGAAGCTGCTGGAGGTCGTAAAGCGAACGAGTGGGCGCGGCGGCCGCGTGATCATTCCGGCGTTCTCGGTCGGCCGTACGCAGGAAATCGTATACATTCTCGACCAGCTCGAACACGAGGACAAGCTCCCGCCGATCCCCGTTTACGTCGACAGTCCGATGGCGGTGAACGCCACCGGGGTGTTTCAATTGCATCCCGAGTGCTACGACCGGGAACTCCGTGAATACATCATCAAGGATGGGGATGCTTTCGGGTTCGATCGGTTGAATTACGTGCGCTCCGTGGAGGAGTCCAAGCGAATCAACACCCTGCGCGGACCCATGATTATCATCTCGGCGTCGGGCATGTGTGAAGCAGGTCGGATTCTCCACCATCTGAAGAACAACATCGAGGATCCGAAGAACACCATCATGATGGTAGGTTACTGCGCCGATCACACGCTGGGAAAGCGGATCGTCGACAGAAACCAGAGAGTCCGCATTTTCGGTGAGGAGTACTCACTCAAGGCGGAGGTCGTCGTAATGAACTCGTATTCGGCTCACGCCGACGAGCCTGAGTTGATCGATTTCATCGAAATGATCGACCGAGACCGCCTGAAAGACATCTTCCTCGTTCACGGAGAGTACAAGCGCCAGGAGATGCTGCGCGACGCCTTGACGAAGAAGGGTTACGACTCCATCACCATCCCTTCGCGCGGCGATTCGGTGGAGTTGTAGGATCAATAGAGGTTATGGAACCGGGTCCGCATGTGTGTCTATTAGTGTGACGGCATTAGAGGGAGTGCGTCGCGCCCTCGTATACACACGAGACATCGGAGACTGGCGCGATCGGCGTCACCAAGAACGCGAAGCGACAAGGGTAGGTAATCCTGCCAAGGCCGGTCTCGTACGCAGACCCGCACAGTGGATGTTCTCCAGACCCCAGCAACGCACCGAGATGGGATGAGGATCGATCGATGTATTTGCTTTGACCGCTCGTTCGCGGAGCTGAAGGAGATTGCTCGCAGGAAATCGTCGGACTCGATCGAGGCGCTCCAACGGCACGTCGAGTTCGGCCTGCAATGTGAACTCTGCCATCCATACGTGCGCCGGATGCTGCGCACGGGAGAGGTCTCGGTTCGGTGAAATACTGACGGACGAGGACGAACCGTCCGGTCAGGACTTGCCCTGATCCCGTCGGAAGGCTTCCAGCGCTTTGCCTGTTCAGGAGTCAAGTTGCGCGGAATCGAGACCTTGATTTCCACGTACATATCGCCCGTACCTTCTTTCGTCTGCACCCCCTGGCCCCGCAGCCGCAGCTTCTCGCCCGGTTGGATCCCTGCCGGGATAGTCAGCTTTACCGTATCACCGTACGCATTCTCGACGCTCAGGGTATCCCCAAGCATCGCCTGGATTGCAGTCACCGTCACGATGGTATAGAGGTCATCGGCAACGCGCCGAAATCGATCGCTGTCTTTGACCTTAAACGTCACGTAAAGGTCGGCCCGTCCGATTCTGCTCGGAGCGCCCCGCCCTTTCAGGCGAACCTTGAACCCGTCACGAACCCCTTTCGGAATCGAAAGGCTGACCGTTTCTCCGTCGGGCAGCTTGACCTTGGCCTTTCCGCCCTTGAGCGCCTGTTCGAACGAAAGCTGTAGGGCGGTTTCCGTCTTACCGGGTCGTGATCTCTGATGTGGCTGCTCAGCCGTCTGTCCGCCACCGAATAACCGGCTGAATATGTCGCCGAGGCCACTGTCGTCGAACGGATCCTCCATCTCCTCCGGGTTTCCACCGTATTCCGTTCGGACGTACGCGCCGTCGGGGGACCGATAGAACCTTGTTCCTCCCTGCCCGGAAAAGAAGTCGCCACCTGAACCCGAACCGAACGGGTTCTTCCTCATCGCGTCGTACTTTTTCCGCTTCTCCGCGTCGGAGAGGATTTCGTAGGCCTCCTGGATTTCCTTGAATTTCTGTTCTGAAGCCTTGTCGTCGGGATTCTTGTCCGGATGATACTTCCGCGCCAGGCCCCGATAGGCCTTCTTGATCGCGGCGACATCCGCCTTCTTCTCGACGCCCAGTATTTCGTAGAAATCCTTCATCTTTGTGTGCAGTCGTGGGGTCCGTGTGGACCGCACCGTTATATTATTTGGCAGGAATCATGCCATCGATTCCTTCTGCCACTCTGTCACAGATAGAGAAAACCGTGTCGGGTATCAAGAGGCTGCTCATTGCAAATCGTGGAGAAATTGCGGTACGGGTCATCCGAACGTGCAAGGATCTCGGAATTTCAAGCATTGCTGTCTTCAGTGAAGTCGACCGCGGTGCTCTCCACGTAAGGCTGGCGGATGAAGCATATTCCATCGGTCCAGCACCGGCGCACGCCTCCTATCTCAACATGGATGCGATCGTCAATGTAGCGCTCAGCGCCGACGTCGATGCGATCCATCCAGGATATGGATTCTTATCGGAGAATCCCGAGTTTGCCGCCCGGTGCAGCGAGGCTGGTATCATTTTCATCGGGCCGCCCGAGGCAGCCATTCGGGCCATGGGCGACAAAACGGAGGCCCGCAAGCTCATGCTGGCCGCCGGGGTACCGATGGCTCCCGGAACGACCGACGCCGTCGTTTCGGCCAGGGAAGCTGCCGAGGCGGCAAAGGAGATTGGCTTTCCCATTCTCGTCAAGGCCGCTGCGGGCGGAGGCGGAAAAGGGATGCGCGTCGTACGATCGGAGATCGAGCTCAAGAGCTCGCTGGAAGCCGCCACCCGCGAAGCAAAGGCTGCGTTTGGCGACGGCCGCGTCTATATCGAGAAATACCTGGATCGACCGAAGCATGTGGAGATTCAGGTAATGGCCGATGCGCACGGCCAGGTAGTCCACCTTTTCGAGAGGGAGTGCTCGGTGCAGCGCCGGCATCAGAAGGTGATCGAGGAGTGTCCGTCGCCGGTAGTGAACACAGCGCTTCGATCGGCGATGGGGCAGGCCGCGATAAAGGCGGCGGCAGCTTGCGGTTATGTCGGCGCCGGAACTGTCGAATTCTTGCTCGACGGACAGGACTTCTATTTCATGGAAATGAACACACGGCTTCAGGTCGAGCATCCGGTGACTGAAATGGTGACCGGCGTTGATCTGGTCGCGGAGCAAATCCGCGTGGCCGAAGGCAAGCCGCTGTCTTTCCGGCAGGAGGACCTCTCGATTAGCGGTCATGCCATAGAGTGTCGTGTGTACGCTGAGGATCCTGCATCGGGATTCCTCCCCGACTCGGGTACGATCATCCGTCATGCGCCGCCGGCGGGGCCCGGCGTGCGAGTGGATGCGGGGGTCGACGAGGGCAGCGAGATCACGACAAACTATGATCCCATGATTTCCAAAGTAGTCAGCTGGGGTCGGACGCGTGCGGAGGCTATTTTGAGAATGCAGCGAGCACTCGGCGAGTACCGGATCGCCGGTTTGCAGACGACGATTCCCTTTTGCCGCTTCGTGCTCGCCCATCCGGCATTTCAGGACGGTACGTTCTCGACGCACTTTGTGCAGGAGTTTTTCACGCCGGAGGTGCTTCAGGCGGATCCTGCAGATCGTGATTTTGCCGCGGCCGTGGGAGCGGCCCTGGCGCCGAGACCTCGAGGGTCCAACGGCCAGTCTGCATCCGAGGGAGCCCCGGAATGGAGTGATTGGGCGGTTCGTCGCCGACGCTACGGAAGGAGGCGCTAGGCGTCGTCTTCGCCAGGTCGCGCGTCGAGATTCCGGCTTGCGATGCGGACGTTTCGCATGAGTCCCTCGTGTCGGGTTCGCTTCACAGCACTTCCGCCAAAACGCTCGTCAAATGCCGATGCGGACAGCTTTCCCCAGTCGTTCAGCGCCGTCGCCTCAATGTTGCTGGATGGCAGGTAAGCCGGTTCCGTTGTGGTGGGGCTGAACTTGTTCCACGGACAAACGTCCTGGCACACGTCGCAGCCGAACACCCAATTGTCCATCTCCCCTGCCAGCTCCGGTCCGATATCGTCTTTCCGGTGCTCGATGGTCAGGTACGATATACACCGATTGGCGTCCACGACGTATGGCTCCACAATCGCATCGGTGGGGCATGCATCAATGCAACGGGTGCAAGTGCCGCAGTGATCAGGGATAGGGCCGTCCGGCTCGAGAGCGAGGTCGCAGATGATCTCTCCCAGAAAGAACCACGATCCGAGCCTCGAGTGGAGCAGGTTCGTGTGTTTCCCTATCCAGCCGAGTCCGCTTCGGGCGGCCCAAGCTTTATCCATAACCGGGGCGGAATCGACGAAGACTCGACCCTGAACGTCACCCGTTTCGCGCCTGATCCAGTCGAACAGTAGGTGAAGACGATCCTTAACGACGACGTGGTAGTCCTGGCCCCATGCGTAGCGACTCACGCGCCCGATCTCCTGAGATTCCGGCTGGTCGATTCCCTGATAGTAGACGTCCATGACGGAGATCACCGATCTGGCGCCGGGAACGAGTTTCCTCGGATCGATGCGTTTGTCGAAGTTCCGTTCCATCCACGACATCGAGCCGTGATAGCCCTGCTGCAGCCAAGTCTCGAGAAATCCTGCTTCCTCCGCAAGTTCTTCCGCTTTCGAGATACCACAGGCTTCGAAGCCGAGGCGTCGAGCCTGGATCTTGACGTCTTGCGCCGTTACGGAGCGGCGGGCCTCGCCTGTGGGGGACGGCGTCATCGTGGAGGGCGGTTACAAACGAAAAACGGGTCTGCCCGCAGTGGACAGACCCGTTTCCCACACGAGAAGTTTCAGACCGCTTATTCGAAGCTGTCTACGATGATCGAGTCAACCCTGCGGTTGCGGCGTCCATCGATGCCTTTGCCCGCAAGCGGGTCACGACCCAGGCCGCGCGCCATGAGGCGGCTGGCCGGTATGCCTTGCTCGATGTAATACTGCTCGACAGCAGAAGCGCGGCGCTCAGACAGACGGAGCGGGTTCCGCTCACGACGATCCGAGTAACCGTCCAGACGCGTCAGCAGGTCGGGGCACTCGTTGAGAACTTCAAGGTTCTCGTCCAGCAGCCCTTTTGCCTCATCGTCAAGTGCGGCGCTGTTGTGGCCGAAGAATACCGTGTTCAACTCCGTGATGTCGGAGCAGCGGAATTCCTGAACCATGATCGTGATCGAACGGCTGTCCGATCCACCACAGTTCGTGCATTCGAGCGAGACGGTGTATTCACCCGGTTCGCTGTACATGTGCGACGCTGTAGCGCCGGTCGCTGTGCCGCCGTCGCCGAAGTTCCAACGATAGGTGACCGGCGTCGTACCGCGGATGTCCGCGCTAAACGTGATCGCTTCGTTGATGATCGGATCGGACGGGTTCAGGTTGATCGCGATGATTTCGGCGTCGATCGGGCAAGGATCGAATACCTCAACCATTGCGGTGCCACTGCCGGAACCGGCCGAGTTCGTCGCCGTCACGTTGACCGTGTAGGTTCCTGGCGTCGAATAAATATGGTTGGCTCCGAGTCCCGATCCGGTTTCGCCGTCACCGAAGTCCCACATGACGTCGGTCGGCTGACAAGTGTTTTCGTTCAGCATCGCCGTCATGGCAGCCGGCTCGCCGACGGCCACGCGGGCCGGCGCCGAAACCGAGGTAACCATCGGAGCGGCACATGCCGACTTGAATCTGTACTGTAAGCCAAAGCCCCAGAAGCCGAGAACGTCATACGCGGCATCGTTGGCCTCTACGGTCGGGTTGGCCGCATCCGCCTTTTCGTCGCCGAAAACCAGGTGCTGCGTCGTCTCGATGAAAATGGACGCGTGGTTTGAAACCACGACGTCGACACCCGCGCCGAACGAGGGACCGAAGCCTACGTCAGATTTCGAATCCTCGCCGACAAACTGGTGACTGCCGAACATTATGTTCGCGCCACCGTGCAGGTAGGGTGAAAATGTCTTGCTCGGCAGCAGGTTGGCGCGGAGGAGCAGAGGAATAGTGATCCGCGACTGCGATGATCCCTCCGTCAGGTTGAGGAATCCAGGATCCGGCGTTTCTCCCTCGGCGTAGGGGTAGTTCTTGTTGATTTCCAGGTATTTGCCGAACTGAAGGCCGACCGAGACACTAAACGTCGGTGACAGGATCGTACCGATCTCTGCCCCTGCGGAAAAGCTCGCCTTGTCGAACTTGGACGCAATCGCGGGATCGAAGATACCCTCCCCGGATTCGAGATCACGGTCTCCACCATAGGTCGAGAGACCGAGTCTACCCGCGACGAAAAGACCAGTTTCAGCCCTTCTCTGGGCTACGGCCTGATCGACCGATACCAGCATGACGGAAGCAACCGCCAGCCAGAAAAATGTGCGTATATGAGTCATTGTTCTCTCCTGATGACCTCCGGTGGGTACTCAAACGAAAGTGTTCCGGCGGTTTTTCTATTGATAATTAGGATCAGCGCTTACCTAATTCGTCTGTCGAATCATACATAAAGATAATCCGAAATGAGGTAAGCAATTGCAATCAAACGGTGTCCCCGACAAGGCTGGCCCTCTGGAAACTGAAGAAGGCCGGATTCACAGAAAATCCGGCCCCTGCAACAAACCAAATACATCTGCTCGATTCGAGCGGCATGTTCCCCTCAAAGGGATTTGACATATCGCTCTAAACGACTCTTGGTATTGGCGGCCTTGTTGGCCTTCAAGATTCCCTTGCCGGCAAGCTTGTCCAAATACGATTTCGTGTCGTTCAACAGCTTCTGCGCTTCTTCAGGGTCTGTCGTAGCACCCAGGCGCTTGATCATCGTGCGCGCGCGGCTCAGATGATATCTGTTGCGCTGGCGCCGACGTTCCGTCTGACGAACTCGCTTCTCTGCTGATTTATGTTGAGGCATACACTAATTTACTAGGCAATTCGGTAGTATCAATCCAAGTAAGAATAATACTACGAATCTTGGACAAATGAAAGGTCAAGATTAGGCCAACAAATACTTCTCACAAGGCAACTTGCCGGCTGAGTTTGCGTAGACCGGCCAGTTTGCTCCTCGTACCTCGCAATTCTATGGCTAGGAAGACCTCGCGTCTGCTTACTCTTGCCGTGCTGGTCGTTTTGGTTACGTCGGCCGCTTACGGACAAGACACTCCCAATCCGACGCAATATGCCGAGCCGCTGTCTGATCGCCTGGTGAGCTACGATATCGTGGCAGATCTGGACGTCGACGCCAAGGCTATTTCCGGCATTGAGCGCATCACATGGCGAAATCCAGGCAAGGTTCCGGTGGGAGAACTCCAGTTCCACCTCTATTTGAATGCCTTTTCCGGCCCGGAATCCACCTTCATGCAGGAGTCGGGAGGTCGCCACAGGGGTTTTGAGGCCCAAAGTGAGAATCCCTGGGGAGGTGTCGACGTGACAGACATCCGGATCGTGGATGAAAGCATGCTGCCGCACGGAGACTTCTCGAGCCTCCCTCTGCCGACTGCGAATGAGGCAGGCCAGGATCTGACGCCCGCAATTGAATACATCCGGCCCGACGACGGCAACGAGGAAGACTTCACCGTCATGAGGGTCGTCCTCCCGGAGCCGGTTCAGGCTGGAGAGACCATCACGCTTAATGTGGAATTCACTTCGCGACTACCCGAAATCATCGCCCGAACCGGCTGGAAGAAGAAGAAGGACGGATCGCCCTTCTTCATGATCGGCCAGTGGTTTCCGAAGCTGGGCGTCTACGAAGTGCCCGGCCAGCGCTATGTACCCGCGGATGCCGAGAAGGGGCAATGGAATACGCACCAGTTCCACATGGACAGTGAGTTCTACGCTGATTTCGGGTCGTATCGCGTGACGATGACCGTTCCGGACAATTATGCGGTGGGCGCCAGTGGAATTCGCGTCTCTGAGAGTGCCGCGGACGGCCGCAAAACGATCGTCAATGAGGCCGCGGACGTCCATGATTTCGCATGGACAGCCAGTCCGGAGATGCAGGTCTTCACCGACAGATGGGAAAAGGTCGATATCAGGCTGCTGGTCCAGCCCGAGCACGCGGGCCAGGCCAAGCGCCACATTGAAGCGGCAAAGGTCGCCTTGCAGCACTTCAATGACTGGTATGGGGAGTATCCTTACACCACACTGACCCTGGTAGACGGGGTCGGCGGTTCGAACGGAATGGAGTATCCGACGCTGATCACGTGTGGCACCGTCTACGCTCTTCCCAATTGGTTTCGGTTTCTCGAGCTGGTGCTGATACACGAGTTCGGCCACCAGTACTGGTACGGGATGCTCGCCAGCAACGAGTTTGAAGAGGCATGGCTCGATGAGGGAATCAACTCCTACACCGAGATGAAGATCATGGACGACGCCTATGGCCCGGGCGCCGTGCTCGACATCCCCAGCTGGCGGATCAGTGATACCGACATGCAGCGTCTCTCGTACACGAAGAACGGTCCGACCCGCGACCAGATATTCATGAAGAGCTGGGAGTATGGGAGCGACAAGAGTTACGGGCTGAACTCCTACGCCAAACCGGCCACTGTTCTTCACACGCTCGAGAACTACGTTGGTCTTGAGAAGATGCGCACGATCCTGCGCACCTACTACGATCGGTGGCGTTTTCGGCACCCCACGACGCGCGATTTCATCGACGTGGCAAACGAGGTTGCTGGAGAAGATCTGTCATGGTTTTTTGACCAGTTCATCTATTCATCGGTGGCTGTCGACTACCGCGTTGCGCACATAGGCAACCGAAAAGTCAGCCCGGATTCGGCGGAGACGCCTGACTATCGATCGCGCGTCGACTTGGAGCGGGCGGAAGAAGGCATCATTCCGGTGCAAGTGGTCGTGCGCTTCGAGAGTGGACGAACCGATACGCTCGACTGGGACGGACGGGATCGCTGGAAGACCTTGAAGTATGGCGGACCTGACAAGGTGGCTGAGGTCTTCATTGATCCCCTGGATAGAGTACCTCTCGACATCAATCGGGCAAACAATCGGATGACCATTGATGCAGGCGGGGAAGCAGCAAGGAAATACGGTCTCAAGTTTATTGTCTGGCTGCAGCAGTTCTTCCAGGTCTTCGCCGGACTCATCTGAATCGGACTCGTTACATGAGCACTTCGTTTTCTTCCGACGGAATCGGGCGTATGTGGCGCCGCCGTGGGCTCGTCCTTGTGATCTACCTGATCGGGCTGGCCGTTGCCTTTCTCGTCGGAGCCGGGTTTATCAGGCTTCTGTCGTTTGAGATTGGTCCGACGGGATTCTCTCGTCACCTTCTGGAACGATTCGATATTGTTGTCTGGGCCGACTTCTGGAGAGAAATCGCCTCAGGCCTCGCAGCCATTGTCCGGGAAGCGGTTGTTGCCGGCTTATTGATGATGTTCTGGAAAGTCGCGACGAGCGTCGGACTGATTCATGCCCTGCACGGTGATGGGAAGAAGAGTTTTTGGGAAGGCGTGAGCCGGTATACAGTCCGCGGACTGGGTCTCGGTGTGCTCTACCTCTTGCCCATGCTCATTCTAGCCGGCATTCTGATAGCGATCGCTTATGCGATGACCAAATCGATGGGCGAGGTAGGGACATTCTGGACGTGGGCGGTCGTATATCCCCTGATCGTTATCGTCTCCGTAGCGTGTTTTGATCTCTTCCACGACTACGCGCGAATGCATCTCGTCCTTCGCGGCACCACGATTCGACGCGCGTGGCTCGAAGGAATCAAATGGCCGTTCAAGCATTTTCGTGCGGTCCTGCTCTACAAGATCTGGTTCTGGATATCAGCCATCCTCTGGCTGGCCGTCCTGGTCGTGGGCTTCTACATGCCTGACCAGACGGTAGGGGCCGTCTTTATAGCCTTCCTCCTGCAACAAGTGCTCATCCTCGGTCGAACTGCTGCTAACGTCTCGTGGATCGGTGCGGAAGTGGCGTTTTTCGAGCAGTTTCCGGCCCCGTCGGTCGAACCGGAAGGGGAGTTCGCCGATGTTTCGACGGAACTGGAGGATACCGATCCTGCCATTGGGGCCGTCTGAATGTCCGGCGGATCGACTGAGATCGCCCACATCATCCGCGCGCGACCCGAAGCAGCCGCTGCGCTCACTACAATCGCCTGGAAGGCAAAGAACTTCTGGGACTATCCTGTCGCTTGGATGGAGGCTTGGCGTGACGAGCTGACCATTCCGTCATCGATGATCGAGGAGCACGAAACATGGACAGCGCAGATCGGCTCAAATCCGGTTGGATTCTACATGCTCTTTCGCGGAGAAGATGGCGTCGGGAGTCTTGAACATCTGTGGGTCTTGCCGCGCTTCATCAGACAGGGTATCGGGAAAGCCCTGCTCCTACATGCGCTGGACCGAGCCAGGAGTCTGGGGCTTCATGCCGTCTCGGTCACGGCCGATCCCAATGCGGCACCGTTCTACGAGAAACACGGCGCCGTGAGGGCCGGGGTGGAGGTGGGCAGTGTCTGTGGCACGGTTCGCGAGCTGCCGGTGCTCGTTATTTCGTTAGCGTAACCGTACGTGTGCTCTCGAAGGTCTGGCCCTGCACGCGGATGATGTAGGCGCCACTCGGCAGTCCGGAAGCATCGAACGTGAATCTGTGAACGCGCCCACCGGCGAGCACGCCGTCATGGAGCACCGTCACCAGTCGCCCGAGTGCATCAAAAACCTTGATAGAGGTCACCTCGGGATCGACCAACGCGATGTTGAACGTCGTCGACGCGTTGAACGGATTGGGGAATACGGACGAAACGGCGGTTTCCTCGGGGACCTCAAAGTTTTCAACGCGCGGCCTGAGAACGAAGAGTCCCTCGCCGATGCTGCTGACGATCACATTTCCGCTATCGAAGTACGGATATACGCTCCACGTCCCGGCATATGCCACCGCACTGTCACTCGGCGTCGTGTCGAAATAGGCGATCTCCTCGGGATTCAAAGGATCTCGAATATCCAAAATGCGAAGCCCTGACGTGTAGTTCGACTCGTACGCGAGGTTGCCTTTCACATAGAGGTTATGGTCGATCGAATGGGTGGAGTTCTCGAATGTGCCGGCCACTACCGGTACGTCGAGATCGGCCACGTCGAAGATTTTGGTTTCCGTGTTTCGGCTGTATTGTCGTTCGTCTCCTTCGTCGTCGACAAGCAGATAGCGCTGATCCGCCGTGAGCCAGCCCTGATGGACATAGCCGTAGTCGGGATAACGCCCGACGGAGATGGCGACGGGATTCGACTTATCGGTCACATCAGCAATGCTGACTCCCGTCTCGTTGAGTCCGAAGCAGATTTCCCGGCCCTGATAGTCCGCGTCGGGGCCGTGGTAATCGACACATTCGGCATCGTGCGTATAGCCGGTGCCCCGAATGCCCGTCCGTGGATCGCTGAAGCAGCCGGCAAAAGCGGGATGAAGCGGATCATGGACGTCGATCATATGGAGACCGCCGCCGCACGTCTGCCCCGGGCCGTTCGCGCCTACGACGTACGCGAATCCCGATTCCTCGTTCATGACAATGTTGTGAGCGCTGGCGAACTCGGTATAGAGTGCATCCGGTGTGAACACTTCATCCGATGCACCGCGGAGTCGTTCCAGGTCGAATACCTGCATGCCGTGACGGCTCGCGCCGTCCGAAACCACAAAAGCGTAATCTTGAAACACTTTGATATCGCGCCAGACGCTCGAATGCGCCGTCTGGGGCATGGGCATGAAGCCCGAAAAATGCGGCTCGACCGGATCGGTGACATCGACAAACGCGGTTCCGAAGGTAAGGCCGACAAGCGCGTACTCGTGATGCGTCTGCGGGTCGGTCCATCCCCAGAGATCACTGAGGTGCATCTTGATCGGGTCATTTGGGCCCGACAAGTCGGCTATCGGCACGAAAGCCTGTAGATCGACGTCGCGGCACGGGAAGCCGGCGGCGAAGCCGTCGTCGCACGACAGCTTGAGTCCGGAGATCCCGTTCAGCGATTTCCCGAGTGGGGAGACGAGAAGGGAGCCTTTACCGTCGGCTGGACTCTGGGCGCTCGCTGTACCAATACCGAGAAGCAACAGTACAGCCGACACGTAGAACAGGCGAGTCATCAAAAACCTCTCAAAACAAAATGATACCCAAAAAACGACCCCGGGACAGGTCAAAAATCAGTGGAGGGTGGCATCGCGTTCCGTCTCAACCTGGTTTCCTTTGAACGCTTAGAACCGTGTGAGTTTCACAGATCACCGAATCACCGATCACCGATCACCGATCACCGATCACCGATCATCGATCATCAATCATTGATCACCGATGATCCCGCTCCCTCAACCGGTCGATCTTCATGGTGCGTCTCACATCGAGAGGAAGGTCATATCGTCCGTCAAACAGTGCTGACTCCCACGATCCGTACTGGGGATTCGGCAGCATGAACCACTTAGTGCCCCAGAAGCGCTGCGCCGCGGCCGCCTCGTCATTGCGGCGAGCCAGGCCGAGGCCGTCGATGTCGATGAAGTCGCCAAGATTGTCGCCCACGAGCGCCAACACGCGAAAATGCTGGGCAACGAATCGCCGCCGGCTCGTCTTTTCCCCTGCCTTCCATTCGGGTCGTTCGCCTCGGGTCAGGACCACATCGAACGTTGTATCAACGGGGAATCCGAGATCGATCAGGTTTTGGCGTGTTGCTTGCTCCATCGGACCTCTTCGGTTCGTCAAGTAAATGACGGTTACGCCCCTGGCGTCTGCGTGTCGGGTGAATGCCAGGGCCCCCGGAATCGCCCCGGCGCGTTCTTTGAGCACCCATTCGAGCCATGACTCGGAGGAATAGACGGTATCGTCGACGATCAGTTCAGCCTGGTACTCTCCGTTGTCGAGTACTGTCTCATCGACGTCGAGCACCACAGCAGGAGGAAGATCCGAGTAATCATCCCCGGCCTCCTGTTCGGGCAGGGCGGTCCAGTTGGAGTCGGCCAGACCACTTGCTACGGCTCGCTCCGCCGCGTGATAGACTGTTAAGGCCGTCGCATCGTACTCGGCAGATGTGAGCGCCCACAGTGTGCTGTTGAGGCCGTCGTTTGGCTTCGCGGTCTCTGCTTCTGAAGCTGACGCGGCTTCTCGCATTTCCGACGGGCCGGCACAACCCATGCTCAAGAGTGACGTCGATGCGATACCGACGAAGATGCACGTTGCCCAGTTGCGTTTTGACTTACTCATCGAGACGGTGTAGTATTAGTTGTATAAGACAACGTTTCTGGGTCTACGAAGATGCTTGAAGGCAGTCGTGACCAGTTGATTGTTGCACTCCTGTTCGCAGGCAGGCACCTGTTGGACGCAGCGATTGACGGGATTGCATTTGTGGGGGAGCGTCCGGCTGCTGCCGACGTCGCAGTGCTGCTCGCCCTCCAGGCGTTCCCTTCATCCTCCCAGACAGAACTGACGACAATATTGGGTAGAGACAAGACGACGCTCTCCCGGACTGTTTCGCGTTTGAGGAAGAAAGGATTCGTCAATGCGCGGATTGATCCAATTGACGGACGCCGGCAGACATTGGAACTGACCGAGAAAGCGATCGCGTTGGCGGTTCCTGCCCTCCGGTCGGCCACCGAGCGAATGACAGATATCCTTTCTGCCATGACGCCGGATGAAGAAAAAGCGTGCTTTCGCCTCATGGACGTTCTCCTGAAAGACCTGGTGGTTGTATAATACAACCAATCATACATCCTTCCGCCGGCTGCGGTAGAAGCGAATTTCAACGCGTTCGAGGGTAGCGAGACCTTCTTCGACCACCTCATCTACGATCGGCATGAAGGCTTCGATCTTCTCGATCGTGTCGACGATCTCGATTACCAGAGGCAGGTCGGTCGACAGGCGGAGAATCTTTGCGGTATGGAGGTGGCTGTTAGCACCGAAACCCTCGAGGCCACGCAGGACGGTTGCACCGGCAAGACCGTTCTCGCGAGCTTTCCGGACCAGCCATTCATAAAGCGGGATTCCCTCGTGGCGATCACTTTCGCCGATGAATATCCGAAGCAGGTGTCCGTCTCTTGGAAGAACCATGTCAGTCAACGCGAGCAGAGGAGGCCGGCCCAAACGGCGCCCAGCCCCACAATGATATGAAGCGCGACGTTAGCGAGTGCACGCGCCGCTTCGCCGTCACGAAGGAGGTTGAAGGATTCGAGCCCGAACGTCGAGAAGGTTGTGAAACCGCCGAGGACGCCCACGAGCAGGAACAGTCGCGCTTGAGGTGAAAACAATTGTCGGGTTTCACCCAGGCCGAAAAGGAGTCCGATTACAAAACACCCGCCGATGTTCACGGCCAGTGTACCCCAGGGAAACATCGCGCTTGGAATCCACCTGTGAACCAGGCCGCTGATAGCGAACCTGGCTGCTGATCCGAAGAATCCGCCCGAACCAACGATCAGAAGCGTCGCGAGGGTCTTCAATTCAGATTCAGGTGGCGAGGAGCGGGTTCATTTCCGGGCTTCCACTTGATGCTGCAGCCGATGCTTGGAATCTGTCCATCCGGAACGGACCGTCCGTCCAACACGGCATCAACGGCTGCGCGAAGATCGGATCCCGTTGGCTGAATGCCGTTTCGGGGACGACTGTCGTCGAACTGTCCGCGGTAGACCAGCCTGCGATCAGCGCCATAGAGGAAGAAATCGGGCGTACAGGCGGCTGCGTAGGCCTTGGCGACTTCCTGCGTTTCGTCGTAGAGATACGGAAACGGGTAGCCGACCCGCTCGCTCACTTCCCGCATCCGTTCCGGACTGTCTTCGGGGTACTTCGCTACGTCGTTCGAGCTGATTCCGACCATGGCAAGACCCTTAGGCATGTACTCTTTGGCAAACTCCGCCAAAGCATCCTGAATGTTAACCACGTACGGACAATGATTGCACATGAACACGACAAGCAGCGCATCCGCATCCTCGAAATCCGAAAGAGCGTGGATGTTGCCGTCTGGGTCAGGCAGCGAAAATTCGTGCGCGGTCGTTCCCAACTCCCGCATTATCGATGGAGTAGCCATAGTGCCTTCTTTCGTTCATGACGGCTAACAGTTACCGGGCGGCGGCTGTTCCGAACACCAAACACCAAACACCGAACATCGAACACCGAGACACCGAACACCAAACACCGAACATCGAACACCGAACAGCAAACATGAAATGGCAAACAGCAAACTGTAGGCCAGACGTTCGATCCGTCCGGGCATCCCGATTGCAATCTCGGGCTTGAAGGGGTTCAGTCTCTCGAATTTCGGCAGACAAAGTTTGCTGTTTGAAGGTTTGAAGTTTGAAGTGCGCCAGATTTATCTGGCGAGATAACCCCCGTCCACGAGCATATCGCTTCCCGTCACGAACGACGCCTCGTCGCTGGCAAGGAAGGCGGCGCAGGATGCCACTTCTTCGGGGCGGCCCTGCCTGCCCAGGAGGTGCATGGCGGATGCACGACGATCCTCTTCTTCGATGTCGAGTCCGAGCTTCGCGCACGAGTCGACGAAGGCGGCTGTGTAGATGTAGCCCGGACACAAAGCGTTGACCCGGATTCCGAAGGGAGCGAGGTCCTGCGCCCAACACTTGGTCAGTCCGCGGATGGCAAACTTCGTCGCATTGTAGGTGGCAAAATTGGCCTGTCCGACGAAGCCGCTCACCGAAGAGTAGTTGACGATGCTTCCGCCCCCGAGGTCCTTCATGTGTTCCACGGCGTGCTTGGTCACCAGCGAGGTGCCCATGATGTTCACGCGGAGGATCGATTCCCATTCCTCCGAGCTCGCCTCGACACCGCGAAATATAAATCTCGCCGCCGTGTTGACGAGCACACTGACCTTTCCGGTCTCGTGCGCTATCCGGTCGTAGGCTGCGATGATCTGATCTTCGTCCGATATGTCGACCTCCAGGTAGCGACATCCCGTCTTCCCCGCGAAGTCATCGGCGTCCTTCTTGACGTCGAACAGGTAGACCGTGCACCCCTCCTCGACGAGACGTTCGGCGGTTGCCTTTCCAAGATCGCCCAGACCGCCCGTGACCACCGCAACCCGATTCTTGAGTCCTCGCATGTTGTTGTCCGGATTTGATTCGAAATGCCGTTACTCAATCAACCATCGCGACGGCACGGATCGGCGAGCCGTCCCGGCCCTCAATGTTCATCGGGAAACCGATGAAGGTGAACGACTCGGGGAGTTGCTCCAGTCGTGTGAGCCCTTCGACGATGACGATTTCGACGTCGGGACCGAGCAGAATGAGGTGACACTCCTTCCAATCGACGCTCGGAGTGGGCGTATCCATGCCGATCAAACCGATCTTCCGATCCGCCATCCACTGTGCGGCTTCGAGTGTGAGCGTCGGGAATTCGCTGAAGAATTCGGGCTTCCCGAACATATGGTCCCAGCCTGTCCGATAAATGACCTTGGCGCCCTCGACAAACTTGTCCGCGTGGGGAGCGAACATCTCTACGGTGAGCGGAGTGCCCGGCGCAAGTCGATCTCCGGGCGCGAGATCCACGAGACTCGCCGGACCATAGAACTGATCCAACGTCATCTGGTCGAGCGTCCGGCCGTCGTTGTAAAAATGAAACGGTGCATCGAGATGCGTCCCCTGATGGGACGACATGCTGATCTCGGTGATGTTGTAGCCGATGGACTCGACCGTGTTGTGAACGACGATGCTGATTTTCGGGTCGAACGGGAAATTCAGCTGGCCATGGGCGAGGGGGTGGGAGAGATCGACGAGGGGCATAAGTAATTAAGAATTAAGAATTAAGAATTAAGAATTAGGAATTGGGTATTCGTCATTTATCTGCAGTCTAGTTGACGACATGGAGTAGTGGATCGCCTTTGATGAAGCGAGCGATTTCTTTCGCGGCCAGTTCCCGGAGTCTAATGATGCTATTGGTGCTGTACCACGCGATGTGGGAAGTCAGTAAGGTATTTGGGGAGTTTCGAAGTGGCGAGCCCGTCGGCAATGGTTCCGTTTCGTAGACGTCGAGTCCGGCGCCGGCGATCTTGCCGGATTCAAGTGCGCCAGCAAGCGCAGCCGCGTTGACGAGTCCGCCGCGGGAAGTGTTCACCAGCACGGCAGACGATTTCATGCGCCCGAGTGTGCCCTTGTCGATAAGATGGTACGTCTCGTCATTCAGGCCGCAATGGAGGGACAGCACGTCGGCCATTCGAAGGGCCTCGTCGAGGGTAAGTCGCTTCACGGATGCATCCGCGAAGTCCTCGTCGGACACGAGTGGATCTACCGCCGCGAGCTTGAATCCGAATGCTTCGGCTCGTTTCAGCACGGCGCGTGCGATGCGGCCGAAGCCGACGGTCACGAAGGTCTGTTCCGACAGCGCCGTAATCGGATGGTCAGGTGTGATCTTCCATTCGCCGCGACGCGTCCTGGCATCGGTGCGTGTCACCTGACGGACCATTGCCAGTGCCAGCGCGAGGGTGTGGTCGGCGACCTCGTCCGTACAGTAATCAGGAACGTTGCAGACGTCGATCCCCCTCTTTCGTGCGGCCGCCAGATCGACGTTGTCGACACCGATGCCGATCCGGACGATCAGGCGGCAGTGTTCCAGCTGCTCGATAACCCGAGTGGAGATCGGCGCCCACTGGACGAGGACAGCGTCCGCCGCGCGCGCAGCAGCGACCACCTCATCCTCGGTGCGACACTGTTTCGCAATTAGCTTCCCACCGGCGGGCTCGATAATGTCTCGCTCGATGTCGGTGTTTCCGAATCCGTTGTCCGTGTAGATGATATCCATGCAAGGTCGAAGGTCGAGGGTCGAGGGTCCGAAGTTAGGGTGCTATTTCGATTACCACTTTGATGTCGCGCTGCTCCGGATCAAGCTGACGCAAGAACGCATCCGGCGCGCGCTCGAGCGGATACCTGGACACCCAGGATTCGACGTCCACGCGTCGCTCGGCCATCAGTCGCAGGGCTGCCGCCATGTCGTCCGCCGTTGCTCCGTAGGATCCCGTGACCGTCTGCTCGCGGAGCGTGATGGGATACGTGTGGAGCCTGATTTCGTCGGACCCGAGTCCAATCCAGACGGCGAGGCCCTCGTCTCGGAGGGACTTGAGGGAAAGCGATTTCGTTGCCCCGTTCCCGGCGGCATCGACCACGACGTCGAAGCCGCGACCGCTGGTCCGGTCATTCATCAGAGCTTTCAGGCTACTTTCGGACGATTCTACCGCTTCTTCGGCTCCGATGGATCGTGCGGCCTCGAGGCGCTCCGGAATGAGGTCCACGACGAAGACGGGGATTTCGAGGAGGGCTTTGAGCGCCTGGAGGACCATCAGCCCGATGGGTCCCGCCCCGATGACCAGCGCCGACTCAGGCTGAGCGGACCGCACGCGTTCGGCGACGTGCACACCGTTCCCGAGCGGCTCGGCAAGGCAGGCCCAGGCAGCCGGGAGTCCGTCGGGCCAGGGCATCAGGCAGGAGGATAGGGGCTGCCACGCGTTCGGCGAAAGCGCCCGGCCGATGCATCCCAAAGACCTCGCGATTGGTACAAAGCTGGGTGCGACCCGCGAGGCAGTTTGCGCAACGGCCGCAATGGACGATCGCGTTGCAGACGACGCGGGAGCCCTCGGGAAATCCAGCCGCTGATCCCGAATCCACTACGCCGCAGAATTCGTGTCCCATGACCAGCGGGGGCGTCCGCCGCGAACTTCGTTTTGCGAACGTCTCTAGCTCACTTCCGCAGATGCCGCATGCGGCCACGCGGACGATCACCTCGTCGTCGGATGCAACGGGAGCGTCGAGATCTGCCAGTTCTAGAGTGTCCCAGTCGGGGTAGTGGAGTGCTTTCACGGAGTCGAAACTACAAATCCATCTCTAGTCTACAAGTCTACGAGTCTACTAGTCTTTCAGTCTACAAGTCGCCCGCAGAATCTAAATCCAGCGGACCCGGCCCGTCGGAAGCAGGGCTGGATTTGCTATGCACGTCGTCACGGCCGTGCGATGCATCGGTTGTGACATAGCCCGGTGAACGGCGGGCCCGGACGCCCGACGATGTCAAGGCTCAGACCCTGATTTCAATCGGTTGGGGCCGTCCCTCGTCAGCAACCTGCGGCAGCGGTTGCGGGATTCATCAGTAGGCGCGTCGCCGTTCACAGCCGTTGTCGCGGCAAACGAAGAAGGGACGACCCGAAACGGATCGTCCTTTTCCTGTTCACTTCGCGAGAACGTCGCTCAGGCACCGTTTTCGATGGGTGCGCCGACGAGGTTTCCCCACTCGGTCCACGAACCGTCGTAGTTGCGGACGTTCGGATAACCGAGGAGGTACTTCAGGACGAACCAGGAGTAGCTTGAGCGTTCGCCGATCCGGCAGTAAGCGATGACGTCTTTGTCCGCCGTCACGCCCTTCGCCCCGTAAATCTGTGCAATCTCGTCGTGAGACTTGAAGGTGCCGTCCTCGTTGCTCGCCGTGTTCCATCCGATATTCTTGGCGCCCGGAATGTGTCCCCCGCGCTGGCAGGTTTCCGGAAGCCCCGGAGGCGCCAGGATCTTGCCTGAAAACTCATCGGCCGAACGAACGTCGACGAGTGCGGCATTGCCGCCTGCAATCGTGGACTGTACTTGGGGCAGGAAGGCGCGAAGCGACAGGTTGGCTTCGGCGGCGTGATACGACGCCGGCGTTACGCTGGGAACGTCCGTCGTGAGCTGACGACCTTCCTCGATCCATTTCTTCCGTCCGCCGTTCATGATGCGGACGTCATCGTGGCCGTAGACCTTCAGTTGCCAGAAGGCCCAGGCCGCAAACCAGTTGTTGTGATCGCCGTAGACCACGATGGTCGTGTCATTTCCGATGCCGCTCGAGGAGAGCAGCTTTTCGAGATCGGATTTGCTCACGATGTCACGTCGCACGGTGTCACAAAGCTGCGTCTTCCAGTTCCAGCCGATCGATCCGGGGACGTGTCCCTGCTCGTAAGCGGTCGTATCGACATTTACTTCCACGACGGCGACATCCGGGTCGGATGCATGCGTCGCAACCCATTCGGTGGAGACAAGGGTTTCTGGATGCGCGTAGTCTGACATAGCAAATTCCGTGTTATTGGAATGTGGGTGGATAAAATGGCTAATAAGTACGTTTGGGAGGGGAAAAGGTTGTTACTGGGATTGCTAATCGAAAATTGCTAATTGCTGATTGGTGCGAGGTGCGAGTAGGCCACCGGCGTCGTTCCCGCGGAGGCCTGCCCGGCGTATCCCGAACTCGTTTGGGAGAGCCCGGGAGGGAGTGCAGGATGAACGACGCGAAGTAGGTGTTCAGCGCCAGGCGCATCCAGCGAGCCATGTCGAAGACACAGGCTCTTTGCTACAGCGTTGCGATCTCTCCGGCCAGTGCAAAAAGGGGAACCCTTACTGTTTCCTCCCCGGTTCCGAACGAAATTAATAAGTATTGTGGAGCTCGGCGGCTAATGCGAGTTGATCGATCGCCTCATATCGTTAAAACAGGGCTCGCCCTTCTTGTGGTCCTGCTCTCTCCGACCTTTTGCAGGGGCCAGTGTGAGCGCGGGACAGCGAGGGCTTTCATCGACGTCAACGGCATTCGCGCGACAGTCAAGAACTGGGCGGGGTGGGGCTACGGGCAAGATCCCTTCTTTCTTGAGGCTCCAAAAGGAAGCGGCCATACGGCGATCTTCGCTCACGCTCTCTGGATGGGCGGGAAGGTCCACCAGCAGTTGCGTCTGGCTGCGGCGAAGTGGTCCTACTCCGACTACTTCCCCGGTCCGCTGACGCCGTCCGGTGACGCGCCTACCGATTGCATGCCGTTTGACCGGATCTGGGTCGTTAACAGAGAAGATCTGGCAGAGCTTGATGCGACCGGGGCACCAACCGCTGACATTCGTGATTGGCCTTACACTGCCGGTGCGGAGGTCATGGATGGCGACGGCGTGCCCGGCAACTATGATCTGCGCGGGGGCGACAGACCCCGCATGTACGGCGATCAAATGGCCTATTGGGTTGTGAACGACGCCGGTGGCGAACATTCGTTTTCGCTTACCGAGCCTATCGGCGTCGAGGTCCAGGGACTGGCTTTCGCATTCGATCGACCCAGATATCTGCAATCGACGATCTTCTTTCGAAACCGGATCACCTATCGCGGGAAGGACCGGCTGGACGACGCCTATTTGGGCCTGTGGTCGAACATTCAACTCGGCTGGACTTCTGGGGACTATGCCGGCGCCGACACGCTTCTGGATATGGGCTTCGCGTACGAATCCGACAACCAAGTCGATCCATCGTGGGATGGTTTCCCGCCCGCTCTGGGCATCGTCATGATCAAGACGCCGGTCGTTCACGACGTCTCGGGAGCGAGGGAGCTTGGGATGACGACGTTTGTCGAAACGCGAAGCACCACTTCCGACGGAGATGGAGCCAGGCCGGGAACGGACGATGCCTATCGGTTCATGAGAGGTTACTGGCAAGACGGGAGCCCCGTCACTGAGGGCGGATACGGATGGGGTGGCGTCAAACCCACCACAATCATGTTTCCGGGAGACCCGGTCGGGCAGAAATACTGGAGTATGGAGAACGTGGACAGTCTTGGAGGAAGACACATTGATGGCGATCCTCGCATCATACAGGCAAGCGGACCCTTCTCTATGGATCCGGGCGACTCACAAGAGTTGGATTACGCCATAATCTGGGCCCGTGGAGCTGATAGATTTGGCTCTATTACGGTACTTCGTGAGATGGCAGCAGAGGCCGTTCGAGACTACGGAGCGCTGATCCGGCCGACATCGAGTCCTTCCGATGAACCGGACCTCTCCTTCAAGTTGGACCACTACCCGAAACCGGTATCCGGTTCAGCCATGATCGAGTACGGAGTCCCCCAGGGAGGCGATGTCACGATTGCGCTCTTCGATGTCCTTGGACGACGGGTTGATACGCTTGAAGATGGATTCCATCAAGCGGGACAACATCGTCTCACCTTCAGGGGCGATGCTCTTCCGGACGGTCTCTACTTCTATGTGATGACTATTGCAAATAGGTTCATCGCTCGGAGGACGATGGTCGTGATGCACGAATAAAGCCTAGATTGTGTCAACGTTTCCTTACCTGAGCTCTTGTCCCGATGAAGCTGAAACCCGAAATCTTGGGCTACTACCACCAAGCACCGGAAGAGGAACGGCTACGCACTGGGCCTTTTCAGCTGGAATTCGTGCGCACAAAGGAATTGCTTGCTGAGAGACTCCCGAAACCTCCCGCAACCATCCTGGATGTCGGCGGCGGAGCAGGAGTATACGCCCTTTGGCTCGCCGGCCTCGGGTACGAAGTTCACCTCATCGATCCCGTGCCTCGACTCGTAGACGAGGCTCAGCGGCGCAGTGATGAAGCCGATCACGGCATCGAAAGCTGCAGCGTGGGCGATGCGCGTGAGTTGAAATGGGATGACGAATCCGTCGACGCCGTGCTTGAGTTCGGTCCGCTCTATCACTTGATTGATGGCGACGATCGGCTATGGGCGCTGCGTGAAGCGTTCCGAGTGCTCAAATCGGGCGGTCAGGTCTTCGCCGCGGCGATCTCGCGATATGCATCCGCCTTGGACGGACTTTCCAGAGATCTGATCGCCGACCCCGCATTTCAAGAAATGGTAATTGCGGATCTGGACGAAGGAATTCACCGCAATGACACAGGGAATCTGGAGTACTTCACGACTGCGAAGTTTCATCGTCCGGATGAGCTGCAATCCGAACTTGTTGAAGCGGGATTCTCGAACGTCGTCGTGCTCGGATTCGATGGACCTGGGTGGATGTTGCCCGACTTTGAGGATCGATGGCAGGATGCGCGTCGCCGTGATGATATTCTGGCGACGGCGCGACGGCTCGAAAATGAACCGTCGATACGGGGAGTCAGTGCGCATTTACTGGCGGTTGGGGCGAAGAAGGATGAACGCTAAACGCGAATCGAGAAACGCCAATTGGTGCCAAGTGCTTGGTGCGGAGTGCACAATGAGATTTTCACGTAACCGGGACAAGATGTCCAAGTTGTGGTTTTATGGTTTTGTCACGCTGGTGATCGGCTGCGGTCGGGCGGAACCGCCGAATCCGGCCGGACCCGCGACCGATCCGGCTGCCGCGTTCTACACCCTTGAAGATCGACTCCTGAAAGCCGATACCGTAAAATTCGACTTTCACGTGACGGCGGAGGGCGCCCTCGAAATAGATTTGCGGGGAATGCTCGACATCGGTCCGGCGGACAATATCCGTCTGACTGCTTCCGGCGAATTCGCCGGTCGGCCTGTCGATTTGCTCCTGCTTTCCGAAGGTGAAGAGATGGAGCTCGGCGACAAAACGAATCGAGCTACAGCCACGAGCCCCGCCCATTTG
This sequence comes from uncultured Bacteroidota bacterium, assembly GCA_963768715.1. Lineage (GTDB taxonomy): Bacteria > Bacteroidota > Rhodothermia > Rhodothermales > DATKEJ01 > DATKEJ01. The sequence goes on along the minus strand of CAVYJC010000004.1, from coordinate 249,278 downwards.
AAGGAAGCCATCGTCATAGGCCTTACCCGAATGGGCATACTTCACAATCTGGCCCGGCTCATGGAAGCGAGTGCACCAGATCATGCGGAAGGAGGAGTGGGTGAATGGGTCACGGTCGACTCTTTCGCCACCGCAGCCGACGACCCTCCTACATTGTCGTTTGATTTGACGGTCGCCGGACAGCGCTCCGGATCGGCATCGCTCGAGATCGACGCCGAGGGCCGACCGACCGTCCGTAATCAGACGGTCCAGTTCCCCTCGGGTGAAATGCGTGTGGTCGAGACGTACTCGGTGGTAAAGATTCAACCTTAGCGGGCACGGTAAACGCTCGTTTGCCACAGGTTGGAAACAGGCTCCCCACGCTCTGAAAGGCCCGTGCGCTCAGCGCACGGCATCCCTCCAAGCGCTTTGGTGCTGGGAAATGGGTCGCGGAAAAGTGAGGGCAACATTCGCTGTTCTTCCTTTTCTCTACAAAAACCGCCGAATTCGGACTACGTGGCGTAAATGGTCCGAACACGACTTTTCAATGAGCATGCTACGTATTGTTTAGCGTCATGAACGCGTCGAGGTATCTCATAGCCCTCTTATTAGCGATCGCGTTGTCGATGTCGGCATGCGGATTGCTCACGGACAACTCCGTTGACGTGGATATCCGCACCGATGCCAATTCCTACGTCGCTGCGCCGGGCAATTCCATCATGCTGACCACTATAAATCGATCAAGTGAGCCGCTGTACTTCGCCTGCTACGGGTGGATCGATCTCCAGCAAGTCGAAGGAGGGCGGGTCATTCGTTCGTGGTACATAAGTGGCGCCGAGCAGTGTGGTGTGGTAACGCTCGAAGAAGGCGATTCGACTGTCCGCGAATACCTCTTTGATCAAAATTCGAATCTCAAATCCATTGCGGATGCCAGCTACGATTCACTCGCTCGCTATCGATTCCGCTTCCGCCTGTTCAAGGAGTATCGTCTCGATCATGAGATCGACCGGGATGACGAGTATTCGAACGAGTTTTCGATGGTGAAATCCACCGGTTGAGAGTACACGTCGACGAATAACGGATGTGGCGGACTCATCCGCCGAAAGTGTCCTCGATGTCCCTCCGGTTGTGCAGTACGCGAAGAACGTCTATGCCGTCGGCGACGGCATAGAATATGACATAGTGTCCCAGCGGAATGCTCCGGAGACCTCTCTCAAGCTCGTCGCGACGTCTGCCCATCTTCGGGTTTTCGGCAATGAGAGAAAAGATTCGATCAAATTCCCCGGATAATTTGTCCGGCACCGCAGCCGCAATGAATTGGCTATAGCCCATGTGAGCGTCGCCTGGCCTTTGGCAGCTTCGTACGGACATAAACCGTTACCCGGAACTGTTTCTTCGCCATCCTCTAACTCCTCAAATCCCAAGGAATGCCCGGGCCACTGTAGCGCCCCTTCCGGATGAGTCGGCGCATCTCGTCAAGCTTGAGCTGCCGAAGCTGCTCCCTCTCTTCAATAAGGCGAAGGCCGTCGCGCACTACCTCACTGGCCGAACTGTAGCGACCGGACTTAACGAGCCTCTTCACCAGTGTCTCCAGGGACGAGGTAAGAGATACGTTCATCGATTTTGTCTTGACCGACATGTGGACTATAGCATCAAATTAACGAGAATTGGCAAACTTTGTCATTGAACAGATCAATCTGCTAACTTGTTTCGCTCTCGTACTTGGCTCTTATCCTTGGATCTCGACTACGGAGATGACGGCGGCAGTCATCCGTCTTCGCACGCCTCCGTGGCGCTACGCCTGCAATTCCTCGTTCCGTATTCATCATTCATCATTGCGACCCCGCCGGCAAGTCGGACACGCCGCTGGCGCGTCCCTACGGTCGCGCTGCCTCATACACCACCTTCCCCCCGACAATCGTGTACACCACCTCCGTTGACGGTATCTCCTCCTCCGGGATCGTCATAATGTCCTGCGACAGAACGACAATGTCCGCCCATTTTCCCGGCGTGAGCGATCCGAGCTTGTCCTCGTGGAAGGAGTCATACGCGTTGTTGATCGTGTACGCTTCGAGCGCCTGCTCGCGGCTCAGACGCTGGTCAGGATAGAACACGGTGCCGTCCTTGAGGCGCCGCGACACGGAGGCGTAGAAATTCGGGATCGGATCGATGTCCTCCACCGGGGCGTCGGTGCCGTTCGTGACGACCGCGCCCGACTTCCAAAGACTCTGCCATACGTAGGCGCCTTCGCGAGCTCGCTTGTCGCCGATCCGCTTCGGAACCCACGGACCATCCGATGTGGCATGAATGGCCTGCATGGAGGCCACGACGCCGAGCTCGGCAAATCGCGGGATGTCGGCGGGATCGATGTGCTGCGCGTGCTCGATCCGCCAGCGCTGACCGGTCGGATCGTCTGTGGTGGCCAGCACGTCCTCATAAACGTTCAGAACCTCTCGATTGGCTCGGTCGCCGATGGCATGCGTATTGACCTGAAAACCGAGGACAGCGGCGATCTGCGCCGAGCGTATAAGTGTGTCGAGGGGAGTGACGTTGAGTCCCGAACTCGACGGCATATCCAAATACGGCTTGAGCAGCCAGGCGCCGTGCGAGCCGAGCGCACCGTCCATGTACAGTTTGATCGAGCGCACCGTAAGGAGGTCACCGTAATCGATCATCCAGTAATCCGCGAGATGCTCTTTGAGTGCTTCGGGCGAATCCCCGCTCACCATGACATAAAGCCGGAGGGGCAGGCGTCCTTCGTCCACCAGGCGCTTAAAGAAGTCGATCGTCGCGAATGATTCGCCGGCATCGTGGAAGGACGTGATGCCTTTCCGGATCGCCTCCTCCGAGGCCAGATCGGCCTCCTGATACTTTTCGGCGAGGATCTGCTCGGGCGTTCGCTCACTCAAATCCGCCTGCATGGCGTTGTAGACGAGGTGCTGTGCCGTCTCACGGAGGAGTCCTGTCGGTTCCCCGCGCACGTCACGGACAATCTCACCCCCGGGCGGATCCGGCGTCTCGGCACTTACCGCCCCTTTGCGGAGCGCCATTGCGTTCGCAAACGACGAGTGGCCGCTGGCATGCTCGAGCAGCACGGGATTATCCGGTGAGACCTCGCTCAAGCTCTCGTTGGTCGGCACGCCGTCGACAATTGGACCGGGTGGAAGCGAGTCCCATTTTTCCTGGTGCCATCCGCGACCCGTGATCCAGGCTCCCGGATCGCTTTGCCCGGCGGCCTCACCCACCATTCCGACGATGTCCTCCCAGGAGTGCGCTTTCGTCAGGTCGAGGTTCATCCGTGATTCGCCGAGACCCATGAAGTGAGCATGTCCTTCGATGAATCCGGGCATGGCCATTTTGCCGTCCAGATCGATGACGCGGGTATTGGGTCCGACCAAGGTGCGGATCGTCTCATCGTCGCCCAAGGCCATGATCGTGTCGCCGGCTGCGGCAAGCGCCGACACTTCGGGCATCGTCGAGTCGACGGTCACGATCTTGCCGTTGAGGAGGACGAGATCGGCCTTCGGCGACGGCTGCGAGCAGCCCGCGACGGCAAGCAGCGAGGCGGCGAGGAGGGAGACAAAGGTCCGTGGTCCGTGGTCCGTGGTCCGTGGTCCGTCTTGATGCGAGTGGCAACGTTTGCCCGGGAGCGTGACGTTAAGGTCGGTGTAAGCCGTCGAAACAGGTTGGCGTTCCGGAAAGGATTCGGCGCGGAGGTTGGAGAACATGGATGTTTGTGTGATTGGAGGTCGTCTGCTGACTGAAATGTAGCTATCCCACGCATCAGGTGGATCCCCGATGGTTTGACGTGGTCGTGCGTTGTCGCGGGCGGCTGTGGCAGCCGGAACCGTCGTGCCCGCGCGCTTCGCTAAGAGGAGGGGGCGGCGGCAGGAACCTCTCTCGGGAACGCCGGTGCCGAAGTGCGCAGGTCCCTCGAATCGCGCTTCGCTTTGTGATTGTGCCGGTACGCTTCGCTGGAACGGCGCTCTCTCGGGATGGGGAGATAGCGAGCGGGCACGCCGTACTTCGCTTGGCGTGCTTCTACGGAAGAATATCTGCCGTCTGCTGCTAGTCAAAGATATTCAAACGATACCCCCGCCTTTGCAGGCTCACTCGATTCTCCTGCGCCAGCTTCCGGATGGCGTCAATCGACACGGATATCGTCACGCCGTAGCGGATGCGCTGGATGCGCCGCGCATAGATCTCACCCTCATAAGGCTCGCGGGAATGGAGATCCTCACGCAGATTCTCTACATCGGGCTCGAGAACGTACTCGGTGTTCGCGGATGAGGAGGTGACGATCCCTACCCACTCGAGTGAAGAACCTTCCGACCTTGCCGCCAACACGGCGCCGCCGCTCATCCCGCGATTGAAGACCACGTCGGTTAGGAATGCGTTTTGATCATCACGTTCGGGTTGGCTGACAATCCCTGTCGATACCATGCGCAGTCCAACCGGATATCCGACGACGTAAACGAAGGAGCCCCAGGTCAAATCTCCTCCTCGACCCGGAGGGAGTGAAAAGACGGGAATCATCATCCCTTCTGTGTCTATCGTCTGCCCTACGATTGCGATGTCGTCGTGATCATTTCGGGCAAGAACTTCGAGCGATCCGGCGCCCGGAATATCCGCGACGTAGTTGCGCTGGTTCACTTTGACGGCGAATGCCTTGATGCCCACCGGTTCGTCGTTGACGATGAAGTACGTCTTGATCGTGTCCTCGAACGTGACGACATGCGCGCACGTAAGGAGAGCAAGGCGATTCAGCGAGCCCTGAAGCACCGTGCCGGTGCCGACGACGGACTGCGAAAACGTCGTTACGGTGTCGGCTGCCCGCCAGACCCGGTCGGTAATTGGTCGATCGGCGGACCAGCCGTTCGGACTGGCGAAGCTCGCCTGCCTGTAGTAAGCGACCGAGCTCAGCATGCGGACAGATGGCAGCGCATCAGCAAGGCTGCCCTCCAGCCCGTGTCCCGGGAATGATGTCGAGTAAAGCCGACTCACCGGCTGATTGTCAGATACGGCGGCACGTTCGCTCGAGCATCCAAGTCCAACGCATGAGGTCGCGGCAATAAGAATGATGAAGAGCCGATTCAAGCGTTTCCCCAGGGTGTAGGTGATGCCGGAAACATCGGTTAAGTAACCATTGTGCAGCCTGGAATCCAACGGTTTCGTCCCAATCTCATGTACGGGAATTGCGGACGCTTCTCCGCGGGCAGAAAGAGGTGCCCCCCAAGAAGGCTGTATGCATTAAACATATCTTCGGGAGACTTTGGACCAAAACCCAATCTGCAGTGAACGTCCGAACGCTTCTCGCCCTTCTTGCGCTCTCCATTGCTCTTCCGATGGAGGTAGCAGCCCAATTTGCATCGGTGCGGGGATACATTTCCGACGCCGATACGCGTGAGCGTCTCGCCGGTGTCAACGTCGTCTTGACCCTGCCCAATAACGCTCTTCTCGGGTCGGCATCCGACGCCGACGGCTATTTCGTCATCAACCGTGTGCCGATCGGGATCGCTCGAATGCGCGTGTCGTTCGTCGGTTATACGCCGTTGATGGACACGCTCAATCTGCGTTCCGGTGACGTGCGTATGCTTCGTCTCGAGTTGGCCCTCGAGGAATCGGAGCTGGGAGAGGTCGTCGTGGAGGCCGAGGCTGCCGAAGGGGCGGCAACGACCGTCGCAGGACTGCAGACAGTGCGTCCGGCCGACATCGAACGTGTGCCGATGCCCGGAGTGACGGGCGATCTTGTTAGTTACCTGCAAACCATGCCGGGCGTATCGTCACTTGGTGATCGCGGCGGGCAGTTCTTCATCCGGGGCGGGTCGGCCAGCCAGAACGACATCTTCCTCGACGGCATTCCCATCTTCCAACCGTTCCACATCGTTGGTTTCTACAGCGCATTTCCTTCTGAGGTCGTCAATAGAGCCGATTTCTACAAAGGAGGATTCGGCGCAGCCTATGGCGGTCGCCTCTCATCCGTCATCGACGTCGAGACGCGAAACGGCAACAAGGATCGATTTTCGGGCGCGGTTGCGCTGGCGCCGCTGATGAGTGCTGTGCGCGTGGAAGGGCCGCTCGTCCCAGGTCGTGTTTCGGGCATCGTTTCGCTTCGAGAGTCATTCGTCGAAGATGTGATGTCAGGCTCGATGGGTACGGATCTGCCGTATCGTCTCGGAGATCGGTTCGCGAAGATCCATGCCTTCCTCTCGAACGAGGCAACGCTTTCGATTACGGGAATCACCACGCACGACGAGGGCGATATCGGAGCCAATCCGGAGACGTTCCTCGGCGACGAGATTTCGACAATCAAGACTGATTCAAGCCAGATAAGGTGGACGAATCGCGCCTTCGGCGGGAGATTCCTCTTTGCCCCGGTTGCGACGCCCATTTATATCGACGTATCGGCTTCCGGCTACCATTATGACACCGCCCTCGGCATTGAAGAGAGTCCCGAGCGGACGGCAGCGGTCACCGGTTACAAATTCTCGGCCGAGGTTGCAAGATTCCGCGGTGTGAACATCGTTCGTTCGGGTCTATTTGCGGAGCGGCGCAAGCTCAGCTACACGCTCGGCGACGCCTTTCAGGAATTCACCTCCAATGAGGAGGACCTCGACGAAGCCGGCGCGTACCTCGAGTCGGAATTCGACCTCTTCCGAAATGTCTCGCTTCAGCCCGGTCTCCGACTTCAGGCGTATCCCGGCCGAGACAAGGCATACCTGGAGCCTCGGTTCCGAGCCGTCTGGTTTCCCCGCGGCCGCGGCGGCGGGCACAAGGTGAGCGGTGCAGTCGGGATATACCACCAGGGGATCATCGGGTTGACCGACGAACGCGACGTCGGCAACGTCTTCACAGCCTGGGTTGCCCCTCCCGACTCGGCCGGCATTCCGGAAGCCTTCCACGCGATTCTCGGGTGGGAAGCTGCGCTCGAACCCTGGCTGACGGTAGCCGCCGAGGGATACTACAAGGGCCTTGACAACCTCAGCGTGCCCATCTTCAGTCCCTTCCCAGGTTTCACCACGCGTTTGCAAGATGCGACGGGGTCTATCCACGGATTCGACGTACGTGCCGAGGTTGACGCCATCCGATACGAAAACTGGGAGTTCTACGGGTATGTCGGATATGGGTATTCGACGGTCGAATACGAAACTGATTTACTTACCTACAATCCTCCACAGGATCGCAGGCATCAGATCAACATCGTCGCGCGGGCTCGTACAGGCGATCTGGAGCTCGTCGCGCAGTGGCAGTTTGGCACGGGCTTCTCGTACACGAAGTCGATCGGATTCGACGTCTGGATTCCGCTCACGGGATCTGCCGTCGACGTCAATTCCCAGCAGGGTGAGACGCGTGTACTGTTCGACGAGCCGTACAAGGCCAGGCTTCCTGCTTACCACCGGCTTGATCTGTGGATTGAGAAGTCGTTCCGGCGCGGTCGAGTGAAAGGCGCGCTACGGGCGGGTGCGATCAACGTTTACGATCGAGACAACCTGTTCTATTTCGACCTGTTCACGTTCCGACGAATCGATCAACTGCCACTTATTCCGTCCGTCGGTATGAAACTCGAGATCGACTGACATGCGTCGGGATTTTCTATTCGGAATAGCGATGGTGACGGTTTTCGTGGGCTACTGGGGATCACTTGGAATCGGATTCTTGTCATGGGTGCCGGATGCGGACGCACTTTCACTCCTCGGCGTCGCGCCGCAGAATTGACGAAATATGGGCTTTGTGATGCGGTTGCTTTTCCGGATTCTTTCGATCGGCTGCCTGCTCCTGGCAGGCTGTGAGGATCCTCTTGTCGACCCGTTTACCACGGGTGCGCATTACACTGTCTACGGCTTCCTGAGCCCCTTCGAGACGGAGCATTTTGTCCGGGTTATTCCCATCCGGCGGTATCCCGAAAACATCGCGAAGCCCGGCGGCCCACAGTCGGAAATCGACGCCGAGGTTACGTCCACGAATCTCTCGACAGGTCAGACGCTGAAGTGGACCCACAATCTCGTCCGCCTGAATGATGGATCCTACGGGCACGTGTTTTCGGCGGGATTTCTCGTGAGTACGGGTGCGACCTACCGCTTGACCGTTCGTCGATCGGATGGCGCGCAGAGCGTCGCCGAAACCACGGTGCCCGAGGGCATGAGTGCGGAGACGCTTCCGGCAAAAGTCGACGAGAATTCGGTGACCCAGGTCATCCGCTGGAAGAACGTGCCGAAGGTGGATAACGTGACTATCGTATACTGTGCGGCAGCCGTGGGTATTACGGCATGTGCCGACGGCGAGGACGGTGGAGGGCTGTTCATCCCGTACGGTCAGAGCGGACGACGGGTCGGCAACGATTGGGAAATCACCGTGAACCTCAGTCGCGACTTCGAACATCTTCGCGACATTGCCGGTCTCCCGGATGACTTGCCGCTGCAGTTGAATAGCCTGCAGATGCGGGTGCTCGGACTGGATGCAAATTGGACAGTCTACGATGATCCCGATCAGTTCGCCCAACCTTCCGCTCTCAACAATGTCGAGAATGGATTCGGCTATTGGGGTTCGCTTGGCAACGGGCTGCTCGACTGGGTACCTGATTCCGAGGCGCTGGCCGTGATTGGGGTCAAGACGCTGAATTGACGGAGCAATGTCCCATGCTGAGGCCGTTTCCCCTGATTCTTCTGATTGAATGCCTCCTTCTCGCGGGCTGTGAAGATTCTCTGATCGATCCCTTTGCGTCAGGCAAGCACTTCACGGTCTACGGCTATTTGAACGCATTCGACATCGATCATTCCGTTCGGGTTATCGCCGTGCGACGAAGCCCGGAGAACATTACGTCTTCCGCCGTACCCCATGCGGAGATCGACGCCGTCGTCACATCGATGGATCTGACCACGAATGCGCCGGTCCGATGGACGCATTCACTGCAGCAGCTCGACGACGGCACTTACGGCCACATTTTCAACGCGCGTTTCGTCGTTCGGGAGGGCCATCGCTATCGTCTGGTGATTCGGCGGTCTGATGGCGCCGAGTCGACCGCTGAGACGACCGTACCCTACCTCGGTCCGCCGGTCGGAGAGCCGGCTCGCATCACGGCCGACAGCGTAACCCAAGCCTTGGTCTGGCCGGACGCCGGAGTTCCGGACAAGATCGTGGTCGTCTACTGCGCGAAGCCGGTTGGGTCGTTCTCATGCGACCCGATCGAAATCGATTACGGCAGGGCAGGCCGGAGGACCCCCAACGGGTGGAAAGTCACGGTAAACCTGAAGCGCGACCTCGATTTCGTGCGACAGCAGCTTGGCGTCGACAGTTTGCTTCCGCTCGAGTTGTCGACGGTGGAAATGGAGTTCACGTCTCTCGATGAAGACTGGAAAGCGCCGGTCGGTGAGTTCGACCCGGATGTTTTCGGTCAGCCTGGTGCGCTTACCAATGTCGAGAACGGTTTCGGCTTCTGGGGCTCGGTGGCAAGAGGCGTCAGGACGTGGACACCTGATACCGCAGCGCTCAACGCGCTCGGCTATGTTCCACCGGAATGAGTCGAGTCTGCCGAACGCATCTGCTCTTCAAACGCCTTCTGATCGGCCCATCCGATGACGGCCCGCCACCCCTGGGGCTCTCGCACAAGGAAATATGTCGAATGGTTTTCGGCACTTGGGCCCCCACTTATCCGAAGGCGTTCATGGAGCAGTGACATCTTGGTAGCCATGTCGGAGTCCTGGCCAAGACTCCTTTCGACGACCGTGGCCTCTTTGACCACGCTGCGGAGGTTAGGAGACAAAGCCGTTACGTACACGAGCGCCGTGTCGCCGTCCACCGAGGAGCTGTCAATCTTGAAGCGAGTATACTGGAACAGGTAATCGGTCACCAGGTCGGAGCTGCTGGGTGCGAACTCACTCTGCAGCGAATCGAGAGATTTCGCCTTCTTGTCTACCGTCGCGACGAGATCATAATATTCGCCCAATCGCTTGTTCAGGTAGGCGCTGACCAGCTTCTTGACCGTTTCCTCCGGGCTCAACTGATCCGCGTTTCGACGGACCGCCGGAGCGGACGTCTGACCGTCGACGGGCGCGGTCTCATGTGTGCCGCACCCCGCCAATAGCGCTGCGAACATTGTCCAGACGAGAAGCCTCACGAGGCCTGCGTTAGTGCGATCCGGCCGCCGCAAGCTCACCATCAGGTGTGATAATCACCCCTGAGCCGGGCGGACGGGTGGGGAAACGGTCGGGCGGAACGTTGGGATTGTGATCAGTCGGGACGTAATGCGTCGTTCCATCGATGACCACCAGTTGGATCATCTGACATTGGCTCGACAGCATTTCGTTCTTTCCCGGTGGACGCTGCGGGCAATCGCTCGCCGAAACGCCTTCATCACGATGGTTGGGAACGAAGTGGCTGTGGTTTCCGTGCGGAATCTCAGACCAGTCTTTGTTCGTGAACAGATCGAGCGCATCGCTGAGGACAACCGCCACGAAGATGACGGCGAACACCGCGAGAAAGATTTTGAGCTGACGTCGCTGCTTCACGTTTCCAAGATGTTATTTCGCCCCGGCGGTTTGCGTGTTGGCAAATTCCCTTCCACGCCAGTTGTTCCCGGCCCCGGCGCGCGGTGAACTTTGGGGGTACGCAGACGTACCTTTCCCGCCCTTGAAGGAGTCGCTATTCTTACCGGCTAACCCCTTGCTAACTTACGATGATGTCGGTTGTCGCACGATGTGCCGTGTTGCTGCTATTCCTTGCCGGCTTGGCGGGCGAGGTATGTGCCCAGACAGCAGCCATCAAGGGGAAGGTCACGGAGCGGGAGACAGGTAACCCTCTCGTCGGTGCTCACGTGAGCATGAGGAACGACAGGGGCGAGCTGACCGGAATGATTACCGATCCGTCAGGATTCTATGTGATCGGGACACTCAACCCCGGGACGTATGTCCTGACCGTGTCTTTCATCGGGTACGCGAGCTACCGTGAGACGCTCGAGTTGGGGCCGGGGGAGGTCGTACATCGCCAGATCGAACTCGATTTCGGTGATGCCGGTATGCGGGAAGTCGTCGTCGAGGGCGATCTGGGGGGCTCGTTACGCAATGGTGTGTCCGGCTTGACGAGCATCCGGCCTGCGGATCTGGCCCGCATTCCGATGCCCGATGTAAACACCGATCTGGCTGGATACATGCTCACGATGCCGGGCGTGGTGACGGCGGGGGACCGCGGCGGGCAGCTCTACGTTCGTGGCGGAACGCCGACGCAGAATCTGGTCCTTATCGACGGAATCCCGATCTACCAGCCGTTTCACATTATCGGGTTCTTTTCGGCCTTTCCCGGTGACATTATCGGACGGGCCGACGTCTACGCAGGTGGTTTCGGTGCGAAGTTTGGAGGCAGACTTTCGTCGGTTATCGACGTGGCGGCCAGGAATGGAAACAAGCAGCGATACACGGGCTCCGCCTCCGTGGCTCCTTTCTTGACTTCGGTCAGACTCGAGGGCCCTCTCTCTCCCGGGAAGGTCTCGTTTATCGGGTCGGTGCGGCAGTCGGTCATCCAGAACGTGGCGCCCGATCTCATCAGCCGGCAGCTTCCTTATCAGTTCGGAGATCAGTTTCTGAAGGTGCATGCCTATCTCAACACCACTTCGAGTGCCTCAGCGACCGCTCTGCATACATTCGATGAGGGAACCCTCACAGGAAATGGTAGCGATGACCTCCGAATCTACTGGGAGAATCTGGCATACGGCGCGCGCTACATCTATCTGCCCGAAGAATATCCCGTCCTGACCGAGATGGCGGTCGCCGTCACCTCTCTCAAGTCGGAGTTTGGTCCGGAAGGCGCCTTGCTCAGAAAGGCATCCGTAAACGGCTTCGACGGCGAGATCAATTTTGCGTATCTGCTGGGGCAAATGGACCTGAACTTCGGCATCTTCGTCCACTCCTACGACTTCGATTTCTCTCTCGAAGGCGCCGATCAGAATCGCGAATCAGACATCGAAGGAGGCGGCTACATCGAATCCCGGCTGCAGGTGAACCAATCACTCGAGATTCGACCGGGTCTGCGCTTTCACAGTTTCCCGAGTAAATCGAGGACGTCGCTGGAGCCGCGGTTACGCATGAGCTGGCTGCCCTTCGGGCCCCACACGAAGCAGAAGTTGACGGCTGCCTGGGGCGTGTACCGGCAGGAGATCGTCGGACTGAACGACCAGCGAGACGTCGGAGGGGTTTTCACGGCATGGACGGGCAGTCCCCAAAACAAAGACGTGCCAATGGCCATCCACGCGATCACAGGATGGGAGTCATCGCTGTATCCCTGGCTCGGCTTTGGAGTCGAAGGCTACTTTAAGGACCTGTCAAACCTCACGGTTTTCACCGGTTCGACCGGTCTTCGCCAGGCGGACGGGACGGTCAAGGGCGTAGACCTGCACGCTGAAATCACCCGTCCGTTCTTTTACGCGTACGTCGGGTACGGTCTCTCGTCGGTGGAGTACAACGTCAGTTCGGCCTCCGATTCGACGCCCTTCTCGTTTCGCCCGCCGCACGACCGACGTCATCATCTCAATTTGATAGGGCGCATCGTAAAAGGCCCCTACTCGCTTGGAATTCGCTGGGAGTACGGTTCAGGCTTTCCGTTCACACGTATCGAGGGTTTCTTCAATGCTGTCGACCTGAGCACTGCCGACGATTCGTTTCATGATGCCGAGGGCCGGGTCGAGATACTCTACGACGAGCCGTTCAAAGGCAGGCTGCCGTCTTACCACCGGCTCGACGTTACGCTCGAACGACGATTTGAAACACCGCGCTTCGCAGGGACGGTGCAGGCCGGCCTCCTGAACGCCTACGATCGAAACAACATCTTCTACTTCGATCTCTTTGCACAGCGGCGGGTTGACCAACTGCCGATCATTCCAATGGTCGGCATCAAGGCCGAGCTGCGATAGATGCGGATGACGATGTCACATAGCGCGGCTCTCTTCGTCGGGGGACTTGTTCTCGCATTCACGGTTGCCGGCTGCGACAATTCCATTGAGCCGTTTGCCGAATCAACGAGCTACTACGCGATCTTCGGATTTCTCGATGCCGACGCAGACACGCAGTACGTTCGGATTGAGCCGACCCGAAGCAATCCCGAGCTGGGCCCTGTCGTGCTTGACGTTGCTTCGGTCGAGACGATCGACTTGACGTCGGGCCAGGTGCTGGCCTGGTCGGATTCGCTCGTGGACCTGGTCGACGGAGGCACCGGGCTCCTGTATTTCGGGAGGTTTCGGCCGATCCGGGGCCGGTCGTACCGAATAGAGATCCGTCGATCCGACGGCGCCACCACGACGGCCGTTACGACCGTGCCGGATGTTCCCGCGTTGTCTGTTCGCCGGCCTGATCACTCTTTCATCGGTTGGCTGGAGCAGGGACTCCTTTTCAACGGTGTCACCAGGGCGCCGGAGCACGTCGTCGTCAACTACGCAGTCACGTTCGGCACGCTCTCCGTACCGCTCGAGGTCAAGCTGCCCTACACTGTCGTGGGAGTGCCGGAGGAGTCGGGCTGGCGCGTCATTGTCCGTTTGACACGCGACAAATCGAAAATCCTGGAGCGCCTCGGCCTCACGACGAATGACGCCGTGACGCTTCATGCACTTTCGATCGAACTCCGCCTTCTGAGCGACGACTGGCCGATTGGTGAGCCTGGCGTTGTGGAGACGAACGTTACCAACGGGTTTGGCTTTTTCGGATCCGCCGCGATGGATAGGGCTACGTGGGTCCTCGATTCTCTATACGTCCGCGAGCTCGGCCTGATCGATGCGCAAGACAAGGAAGGCGATGGCAGCTGACTCGCCGCCGGCCGCTGGACCGCAGCCCTTTGGCCGGAAGCCGGTCATTTCGGTGATAATCCCGGCCCGGAACGAAGCCTCCTCAATTGGCCTCGTTGTCTCGGATCTCCCCCGGGACATGCTTCGGGAAGTGATTGTGGTCGACAACGTCTCGGACGACGCAACGAGCCATGCGGCGCGCGACGCCGGAGCCGTCGTGCTGCGCGAGGACCGTCCGGGCTACGGTTGGGCGTGCCGACGTGGAATCGAGCATTTGTCTTCGGATCCTCCCGACATCGTCGTCTTTCTGGATGGCGATAGAGCCGATTTTGCTGAGGAATTGCCGTCCGTCGTTGAGCCGATCCTTGAAGGTCGGGCGGATCTCGTCATCGGATCCCGTATCACGGGGTCCAGCGAGCCCGGATCCCTGCTTCCGCAGGCGGCCGTCGGAAACCGGCTGGCGTGTGCGGTGATCCGGCTTGTTTCTGGCGTTCGATTCACCGATCTCGGACCATTCCGCGCCATTCGCTACGATGCTCTGGTCGCCCTGAAAATGGAAGAAATGCGTTTCGGGTGGACCGTCGAGATGCAGATCAAGGCGGTCCAAGCCGGTTTGCGTTGCACGGAAGTACCCGTGTCCTACAGAAAGCGGATCGGCAACTCGAAGGTTACCGGCACGCTGACAGGTACGATCAAAGCTTCGGTCCGTATTCTGTGGCTGTTGGGGCGATACGTTTTCGACAGGTAGGGACTAACACCAAACACCAAACACCAAACGGCGAACTTTGGGTTTCGTCCCACTTGGCAGGTTGCGGCTCTGCAAGTGGAACACTGCAAGTTCTGAGCCCTCCTAGGTCGGTTCAAGTTTGTTGTTTGAAGTTTGACGTGAGCTGCTCGCGTCGATCGGTTCGTTCCATACTCGATGGAACGTTATCTTCAACTGACGCGATATAATGGCATATAAGAAGCAGGCCGTTCATCGATAAACAGCAAAGGCATGCACCATCGAATCTGGTACAACGGACGTCTCATTCCATTTGAGGAGGCCTCCGTACACGTTCTTTCCCACGTGATTCACTACGGCACGTCTGTTTTTGAAGGCATACGGTGCTACGACACGGAGAGAGGGTCTGGCATTTTCAGACTTCGCGAGCATATGCGGAGACTCTACGATTCGGCGAAGATTTACCGGATGGAGGTGCCCTATTCGCTTGAGGAACTCGAAAACGCCATCATCGAGACGATTCAGGAGAGTGGGTTGCAATCGTGCTACATCCGGCCTGTGATTTTTCGCGGCACGGGTTCCCTCGGCGTGAACCCGCTGAAGAACAAGGTGGAAACCTTCGTGGCCGTATGGGAATGGGGCGCATATTTGGGTCCCGAAGCCCTGGAAAGTGGTGTCGACGTTGAGGTGGCTTCCTGGCACCGCATGGCGCCGAATACGTTTCCGGCAATGGCAAAGGCAGGTGGCAACTACCTCAATGCCGGTCTGGTCAAGATGGATGCCGTTCTGAACGGTTTTACGGAAGGGATCATGCTCAGTGTCGATGGTCATGTTGCCGAGGGGAGCGGTGAGAATCTCTTCCTCGTCCGTGATGGCGTGATCTACACGGCGCCGACGTCGCTTTCGATCCTTCCAGGCATCACGCGGGACGCCATTATTACCATCGCCCGCAGTCGCGGCTACGAGGTGATCGAGCGTGCGATTCCCAGGGAAGCGCTGATTATTGCCGATGAACTTTTCTTCACGGGAACGGCTGCCGAGGTAACCCCGATTCGTTCAGTCGATCACTACAAAATCGGTTCTGGATCGCGCGGTCCAATCACGAAGGAGATACAGGCGGCCTTTTTCGATGTCGTGAAAGCAGGCAACGATCCCCATGGGTGGCTGACCGCGATCCCTGCACGCGTCGAGGAGGAAGTGGCCGGAGACGGCGTCTGATTCTACTTCCCGGGCCTTACGCTATTTCCAGACTTTCGGCTGAGCGGCGCTCGATTGTCTCGGTGCATCGTCGACTTTTCAGACCAGGCAATTCGTTCCCCTCGGAGGGAGATCAGGAATAATCCTCATCTTCCGGATCAATGGACGACAGCATCGATCCCATCATATCCGTGTAGGATGCCCGACCTTCGAGGCGGTCTTTCCCCAGGAGCGAGTTCTGGTGGAGCGCCTCGAGCACAAACTCCATCGCCGAGGGCACCTCGTCACGTGATCCGCAATCGATGAACTCCTCGGCGAGGTTGGCCAGGCCTGGAACCGCCCGCAGACGACGGTCGAAATCGGCGAACGAGAGGTCGGATAGTAGCTCGAGATTGTTTCCCGAAGCAAACCAGGAGAGGATCTCTGTATAGCGCGATCGTTCGGCCCCGCGTTTTCCAAGCGAAGGGAAATATCGCTCGAACGTCTTCTTCACCGCCTGTCCGACCAGAACGCGCGCGACGTTTTGAGCGCCTTCCTGCTCACCCTCGTAAACCAACTCCACCTTGCCTGTGATGGCCGGCTCGACGAACTGGAGATCCGAGATTCTGACGCAGGTCTTGTCTTCACCATGGGCGAGTGCCCGACGCTCCGCGGCGGATATCAGATCCTCGAGGGCCGAACGCGTGAGACGCACCGAAACGCCCGACTTTTGATCCACGTAGTCGCTCTCACGGGCCTCGAAGGCGACCTGCTCGATGATTTCCCGGAAATACGAGGGAACCGAGATGGAAACGGGCCCTTCCCGCTCCTCCCAGGCCTCCTGTTTCGTTATTTCGATCCCGATCTCGATGGTCCGCGGATAGTGGGTGATGATCTGGCTGTCGATCCGGTCCTTCAGCGGCGTGATGATGTTGCCCCGATTCGTGTAATCTTCGGGGTTGGCCGTAAAAACGAGCAGGATGTCGAGCGGGATGCGCACGGCGAATCCCCTGATCTGGATATCCTGTTCCTCGAGCACGTTCAGAAGGCCGACTTGGATCCTCGGACGTAGATCGGGCAATTCGTTCACTGCGAATATGCCTCGATTCGTCCGTGGAATAATGCCGAAATGGATGACCTCCTCGTCGGCATACGTCAACTTTCTGGTCGCCGCCTTGATCGGATCGATATCACCAATGAGATCCGCTATCGTGGTGTCTGGGGTTGCCAGCTTTTCACCGAAGCGGCGTGACCGGTGGAGCCAGTCAATCGGCGTTTCGTCCTTCATCTCGGCGACCATCTCACGTGCCTTTCGTGACACCGGGGCGAAGGGATCGTCGTTCAACTCAGTGCCGCGAACCACCGGGATGTATTCGTCCATCAGGTTCGGGAGCATGCGGATCAGCCGGCTCTTGGCCTGGCCACGAAGCCCGAGGAGGATAAAGTCGTGTCGCGCGAGGATCGCGTTCTGGATTTCGGGAATAACGGACTCGTCGAAACCGAGAATGCCCGGAAAGACCGGCTCCCGACTACGGATTTTGGCGATCAGGTTCCGGCGCAGCTCGTCTTTGAGCGAAACGGGTTTGTAACCATGCGCCTTGAGGTCGCCGAGAGTCGAAGCTTCCGTGGGGATGAGGGGCGATGGCTGAGCCATATAGGGATTTTGATTTCCGGGGCGGTACGAACCGGGAGAAAGCCGTTGCGGTTCCCTGCGAAGGCGCCGGCTGGTAGCGAGGAGGGGTGGACGTATATGCTCTATCTGCCGGTAGACGGGAACGAGAAACGGTCGAGATGCGAGGCATACTCCAGCGAGAGCGGGCCGTAAACGGTGCTCACCGACGCGACATACGCGCGCGTCGAATCGCCTTCGTTGCGCACGATGAGATCGAACGGGGTGAAGGTCGTTGGTTCGGGCTCCTCGTACTGCAGGATCCGCTCGATCTTCCCATCGGTGTCGAACACGTCGATCCGGATGACACCCGGCCGGACGTTTATGAGATACAGACCCTCCGACGTCCCGTAAACTCCGCTGATCACGAGCGGCGGCTCCTTCACGTCTCCAATCGAGAAAGCACGAATGCGCGCCAGCATCGGCGAATCGAAACCCTGCAAACGGAGCGAATCGAGTCCGCCCGATGGGTCGAGCGTGTAAAGAACAGGCCGGTAGGAGGACGCGCTGACGATCTTTCCGAGCCAGGTTCGCAGGACGCCGAAGTGGTGCCATGACGGTCCCGGGAGGGTATCCGTTCGCTCTACCCATCCCGTGGCGGCGAGTTTTCTGACAACAGCGACGGGCGGACGCGCATCCTTCACATAGACGGCTCCACCCATGAGAACGATCTGTCGAGAAAGTGACGCGGCCTCCCCGTTCAGCGGGGGGAGGTCGATGCCGCGATCCGGTTCTTCGATCGATACGAGGCGATTTGAGCCCGCGTCGTAGACGGCGATTGTGTCGGTTGTCTGTCCCGTCAAATACGGAAACGAGAAACCAGTGGTTGCCTCTTCCTCTTCGCCGTCAGGACCGAAACGCCTGATGGAATGGGTTCCCAGGTCGCCGACCCAGATCAGACTGTCTGGGCCGAACAAGATCGATCCGAAATAGGCGCTCTCTCCGCCGTCACGTCGCCAGTCCAGGACCAACGAGTCCGGAACGACGGCTTCGGCCATGCTTCGGGATAGCGAGTCGGCCGGAAAGAGTTCTGTTGGCTCGCTCTTGTGCCCGAACGGTGAGCACCCGGCCACGATGACAAGTACGACCGGGAGCAGGGCATAACCGTGAGATTTCAAGACGTACGCCCCAGCTTCATCTTCAATTCGATGACCTTTCCGTCCCGCACGACGCTGAAGGTGATTTGCTGGCCGGGGCGGAACTCACTGAGGAGGGCACGCGCGTTCGCGAGATCGGTCGCGGGATCGTCGTTGATGGCCACGATGACGTCATAGGGCTGGAAATGGGCCTTTTCGGCCGGCGATCCCGAATCTACACGATCGACCAGCACGCCGTCCATGTTTTTCATACCCAGCGCCTCGCGCCACGCGCTGGCTGACCTGCTTCACCACGAGGCCGGTGTAAATCGCGCGGTCGACGCTGCCCGAGGTCCTTAATTCGTCGACGATGCGTGCGACTTTGTCCGCAGGAACGGCGAAGCCGATGCCGTCGGAACCCCCGCCACTGCTGTAAATGAAGGTATTTACGCCGATGACCTCTCCAAGTGCGTTGACGAGGGGTCCACCGGAGTTCCCCTGGTTGATCGCCGCGTCGGTTTGAATCATGTTCCGGTAGAGGCGGCCTTCACGCGGCGTAAAGTCCCGCCCGACCGCGCTGACGACTCCGACCGTAACGCTCGGATCAGCCGCTTCGAAGAGTCCGAATGGATTCCCGAGAGCGATCACCCATTCGCCCACGATCGGGGCCTCGTCCTTCGCAAAGGCGAGGTACGCCAGGTCCTGATCGGCGTCGACCTTGAGCAGGGAGATGTCGGTGACTGGATCCGATCCTACGAGATCGGCCTTGCGCGTAGTCCCGTCGGGGAATGCCACGATAATCTCGGTAGCATTTCCGGCCACGTGGTCGTTCGTCACGATGTATCCGTCTGGTGAGATGACGAATCCAGAACCGACCATGTGGATTTCGCGATTGACCGTTCTATTGCGGCGCCTGCCGAAAAAATATTCGAAAAATGGATCGCTGAACGGATCGCGGTACTCGAGATGCTGGACGCCTGTCACGTTGACGCTCACGACCGCGGGCGCGACGGCCTCAACGGCGCGCGTGAGGGCCGTTCTGCGCGAGTCCATGATTGAATCGGCGAGGCTGTCCTGACTATTGGCGACGACGCGTTGCGGCCTGCCGTCGGGTTCGGATGACTGCTGCGACTGGGCGCTCTGATTACATGCCATCAGTGCGAGCACGAGCAGCCAGGGTGCGGGAAATCGCTTCATTTTATCTGCTTTGTCAATGTCGGACGACTGATACGAGGCGTCTACCGAGCGGTTTCGATCAGGTATGGTTGTTATGTCCTGCCTCCGCGAACTAACTTCTCTACACGCATCTGTATCAACGTTCGGCGTTCGTATATCCCCGACCTCAGGAGGTCATGGCACGCATATCGGATCAAACCGGCGCCAATCCCGCCGGCAAGGGTTCACTCGACACATTCGGAGGCGTGTTCACCCCGAGTATCCTGACGATTCTCGGTGTGATCATGTATCTGCGCTTCGGCTGGGTCGTAGCGAATGCCGGGCTGGTTGGAACGTTCCTGATTGTGTCGCTCTCGACGGCGATCACGCTTCTGACCGGGCTGTCCATATCGGCGATTGCAACCGATCAGCATGTTCGCGCGGGTGGGGCTTACTACATGATTAGCCGTTCCCTGGGCATTGAGTCGGGCGGCGCCGTGGGCATCCCGCTTTATCTCGCACAGGCCCTGTCCGTTGCACTCTACACAGTCGGTTTCGCAGAGAGCGTCGTTCGGCTATATCCACATCTGGACCAGCGTCTAGTGGGGATCGTTACGACGATCCTCGTGGCCCTGGTCGCGCTTCGGTCGGCTAAGGCCGCTATCCGTGTTCAGTACTTCATCATGGGCGCGATCGGAATCTCGCTCGTTTCGTTTGCCCTTGGCTCTTCGCAGGGAACGCCGATGGGCTTCGGTGGGGGCGTATCGGACCCGGCCGATTTCTGGACGGTTTTCGCAGTGTTCTTTCCGGCTGTCACGGGGATTATGGCCGGCGTCAATCTGTCGGGAGATCTGAAACACCCGGCGCGATCGATCCCACGCGGTACGCTCGCTGCCATTGCTGTGGGATATGTCATCTACATGGTGCTTCCGATCGTGTTCGCCTTTCGAGCGGACGGGGACACGCTGGCTTCAGACTCACTTATCATGGAAAAGCTGTCCCTGTGGGGACCAACAATTCTACTGGGAGTCTGGGGAGCCACGCTCTCGAGCGCCGTGGGCAGCATCTTGGGCGCTCCGCGCGTTCTCCAAGCGCTGGCGCGCGACGGCGTGCTGCCCAAGCCGTTGAAGTTCCTCTCGCGCGGCCACGGTGAGAACGACGAGCCGCGTGCGGGTACGGTCGTGACCCTCCTGATTGCTGTCGTTGCGGTGGCCTTGGGGAATCTGGACATCATTGCGCCCATCCTCACCATGTTCTTCCTGACCACGTACGGCGTCTTGAACGTTGCGGCGGGGATCGAACGATTTCTGGGCAATCCGTCGTATCGACCGCGATTCAAGGTTCACTGGATTCTCTCTCTTGTCGGCGCGGTGGGCTGCATCTCGGTCATGTTTCTCATCAGCGGGCTTGCCACGATCATAGCCATCGTCGTCGTGATCAGCATCTTCATATGGCTCGAGCGACGCGAGTTGACGAGCACGTGGGGCGACGTCAGGCGCGGCATCTGGATGGCCGTGACGCGTGCCGGGCTGCTTCGATTCAAGCTCGAGGACGATCCGAAGAACTGGAGACCGCACGTCCTCGTTCTGTCGGGGGCTCCGCGACGTCGATGGCACCTCGTGGAACTGGCGTCGTGGCTGACGCACAACAAGGGACTCCTGACGCTGTCGACCGTCCTGCAGTCGGATCCTGTTCCGAGTGATCGGGTCCGCACCATGGAGATATCCATCGGCGAGTACCTCACAAAACGTGGCCTCCAGAGTCTGGTTCGGATAGTCCAGGCGCCGACGCTCCTGGAGGGCTCCCGGCGCCTCGTCGATGCCTACGGCCTCGGCCAGCTCGTCCCCAACACAATCATGTTGGGAAACTCGGAGCGCCCGGAGTACCGAAAGGACTTTTGCGAGATGGTCGCCTATTTCAATGCGGCCCGGCGAAACGTGGCGATCCTTCGGCTTCGCAACGACCGCCAGTTTGGCTCGCACCGCCTGATCGACGTATGGTGGGGCGGTCTCAAGGGGAACGGCGGCCTAATGCTGATCCTGTCGTATCTGCTGCGGACCAGTATCGAGTGGCGCGGCGCCGTCGTTCGGATAAAGATGGTCGTCCCGAATGAATCCGCCGCACCGACGGCCCTCGAGAACCTCAAAGCGATCATTCGGCAGAGTCGCACGGACGCAATTCCGGAAGTGATCGTTGCGGAGGGACGATCTTTTTGGGAGATTCTTCGCGGTTCGTCCCGCGTCGCCGATCTTGTATTCCTGGGCCTGGCAGAACCGGGACCCGAGTTTCCGAAATACTATGAGAGTCTCATGGAGCGAACGTCCGAACTTCCAACGACGCTGTTCGTCCTCGCCGCCGAGGATCTTGCGTTCCGAGAGGTACTGCTCGAAGCGCATGACTCCTGACTCTAACCGCGGCGCACCATGAGTTCAAACGGTCACGCACGAGCGTTTCTCGATGAGCTGGATTTAAGAGGCGAAGAGCCGATTGAACGGGCATATACAATCCCGGCGTCATGGTACATCTCGCCCGAGGCCTGGGCGTTTGAGCGGGAGGCTGTCTTTGCCGGCACTTGGCAGCTGGTGGCAAGAGCCGACCAGGTCGCAGCCAACGGAAGCGTCCTGGAAACCGAGGCAGCCGGCGAACCGCTGTTGATCATACGCGACGAAGAGGGCGAGCTTCGGGCTTTTTACAACGTGTGCCGCCACCGTGGGGGACCCATTGCGCGATGCCCGGGATCCCAGACAATGCTGCAATGCCGTTACCACGGCTGGACGTACCGGCTGGACGGCTCATTGCGAGGTGTTCCGCGGTTTAACCGTGCCGAGTTGTTCGACAAGCGGGATTACGGGCTCGTCCCGGTCAAGATCGACCGGTGGGAGGATCTTCTCTTTGTGAGTCTGGACGACCACGTGCGACCGCTGCGAGAACATTTCGCCGGGATCTGCGAACGGATGTATCCGGTTGCAATAGGAGGCCTTCAGTTTCACTCCCGCGTCACGTACGACATGGCGTGTAACTGGAAGGTGTACGTTGATAATTTTCTCGAGGGCTACCACCTACCCTACGTGCACCCGGAGTTGTGCGACATACTGGACCTGCACGCCTACAAGACCGAGTTGTCGACCCATTACTCGCTGCAGTACAGCCCCATCGCGGCCTCGTCGAATCCATATCACGTGGAGCGGGGCGATGCCTTTTATTTCTTCGTATTTCCGAACCTGATGTTGAACATCCTGCCCGATCGACTGCAGACGAATGTCGTGCTTCCGCTCGGAGCCGATCGCTGCCGCGTGCACTTCGACTACTACTACCGTGATCTGACCTCGTCGTCAGCACTGGCCCGAATCGCCGACGATCTGGTCTACAGCGACAAAGTTCAGCAGGAGGACATCGAGATCTGCGAGCGGGTGCAGGAAGGTCTCTCGTCACGCAGTTACCATCGCGGCCGCTTTTCGGTGGAATGCGAGCAGGGCGTTTACCACTTCCAGCAATTGCTCAGGGCTGCCTACCGCGCGAAAGCTCTGGTAACCGGATCCTCAGCGGACAAGCCTTAACACCGAAACGACCCACGGCGCATAGCGAGTGAGCTTTCGCAGTCCAAGTGCGTGTTCAAGGCGAACTGCCGGCGTCACGAAGGCCGAATCGCTGTCGCGAGCGAAGGGCGCCCAGCATAGGCCTTCCGACCAGACTTCCCTGAATCCCGCGTCCGATACTTCCTCCATCCACTCGACGTATCGCTTGGGGTAGTAATCATAGGTGCGGTGACGGCGGGCACGGGCGGATGCGAACCGACCCCGAACCGATCCCCGGTTCCAAAACACTGTGACCAGGAGACCGTCGGGATCGAGGACTCGTCGACACTCCGGCAGAAACCACTTTGAGTAGAGTACGGGAGGCACTTCGATGCACAAAACCAGATTCACTGATTGGTCTTCGCATGGCAGGCGGTCGTAATCCTTGTCGAGGCAGATACAGGTCGCTTCGGGCAGACGCAGCGCACAGGTTTCCACTGACTCCGGATCGACGTCGATGCAGATCGGCTGCCACCCCCGGTCGGCGAGAAACCTGGACCAGCGGCCCCCGTCGCAGCCGACATCGAGGACGGTCCCGGGCGAGCCGGCGAGTCGATCTGCCTCGAGGATTGCTGCGCGCTCCCGATCCGAGATGTGCGAGCCCCACCGAGTAGTGGCAACGACTTCCCAAAACGTCGATTCGGTGTTTTCCGAGCCTGTAGCGGGCGGATTCATGGGGCAGCCTTTGGACGAGCGTGCCTAGAAGGGCGGCTTATCAGGCGGATTGAGTGAGGGCGGTCCCCCGTCGACACCGTCGCCTCCGACACTGTCGCTGTCGCCGCCTGCGTAGTACGTCGTTAGATTCTCGAAGGTGGCGTATTGGTCAAGCCACGCGAGGCGAACTGTTCCAACCGGACCGTTCCGCTGCTTGCTTATCAGGATCTCGGACAACCCCTCCGTCGAGTTGCCGTTGTCGTCGACAAGGATCCCGTAGCGCTCGGCGCGATAGATGAAGATGACGACATCCGCATCCTGTTCGATCGAGCCTGACTCCCGGAGGTCCGACAGCATCGGGCGCCGATCGCCGCCGCGTGTTTCGACTGCTCGACTGAGCTGAGAAACGGCGATAACGGGGATATCGAGTTCTTTGGCGAGCGCCTTGAGAGAACGTGATATCTGGGCGATTTCCTGCTCGCGATTTTGTTTCGAATTGCCCGAACCGTGCATGAGCTGGAGGTAGTCGACGATCACCAGGCCGATATCGTGCTCCGCTTTGAGGCGACGTGCTTTCGCGCGGATTTCGAGCACGCCTAATCCCGGCGAGTCGTCGATGAATATCGGTGCCTGGCTCAGACGTCCAGCCGCGCGGGCGAGATGAGGCCAGTCGTCGTCGTGCAATCGACCGGTCCGTGCCGCGTGGGCGTCGATTCTCGCTTCCGCCGTAAGGAGGCGCTGAGCGAGCTGGCCCGCGCTCATTTCGAGTGAAAAAATGACAACGCCGGTTTTCGTCTTTGGATCGAGTGCCGCGTTCCGGGCTACGCGCAGTGTGAACGCCGTTTTGCCCATGGACGGCCTCGCAGCGACCACGATCAGGTCGGAAGACTGCCAGCCGGACGTCAATTCGTCTATCCGGTGGAATCCGGAGCCGACACCTGTAATCCCGCCTTCACGTCCGTGAATCGACTCGAGGCGTTTCAACGTGTCCTTAAGAACGTCCCCCATCGACCGTGACGTACGTCGAAGCTGGCTTTCGGAGATCTCGAAGATCTCGCGTTCCGCTTTGTCGAGCAGATCAAAGGCGTCGGACGACGGGTCGTAGGCCTCGGTGGCCAGGCGGTTCATCGTGCTGATCAACTTGCGGAGCAGCGACTTTTCGACGACGATTCGCGCGTGGTGCTCGACGTTCGCCGATGTGGAGATCCCACCGGTGAGCTGCGAAAGGAAATATGGGCCGCCGACCTCGTCGATCGTTCCGCGCCGCTTCAGTTCTTCGGCGACAGTGATGATGTCGACCGGGTGTCCCTTCTCGAACAGCCCTCTGATCGCTTCGTAGACTTTGCGATGCTCGGGTTTATAGAACGATTCCGGACCGATTACCTCGATGGCCGGGGCGATCGCTTCCACTTCGAGCATCATGGCGCCTAGAACGGCCTGTTCGATGTCGATTGCCTGGGGAGGCATCTTGCCCGACAGTTCGGGAACGTCCTGGCCCGACCGGCGCCCTCGCGTGAACGTCTCGATCGGATAACGAGGAGGCTCGTCACCGAAATTCAAGGGCTTGGGGCGTAGTTCGTCGGAATCAGACATCTTCAGCTAATGTCAATTGGGACGCGCGAGCGCTTGAGCGACGAGCTCGTCGTAGCGCACGCGAAGTTCGCGAACGTCGTCCCAGGTCGGCCGTTTGTACTGTTCACTGCGAAGCAGCGCGGCCGGGTGATACGTGACCATTAGTGGAACGCCGTGAAAATCATGGAATCGTGTCTGCCGAAGCGCCTTCAAAGTCGTGTTGGTCTCCAACAGGACGTTTCCGGCCACACGACCGACGCACAAGATGAGTTTCGGCTTCACAAGCGTGATCTGCCGAATCAGAATCGGCAAATGCGCGGCAATCTCTTCGGGCAGCGGATCCCGATTGTTGGGAGGGCGACTCTTCAGGATGTTGGCTATATACACATCGTCACGTGTAAATCCTATGGCCGAGAGGATCTTGTCGAGCAGTTGGCCGGCGCGTCCTACGAAGGGTTCTCCGAGACGGTCTTCATCGGCTCCGGGCGCCTCACCAATGACCATGAGATTTGCGTTCGGGTTACCGACGCCCGGCACCGGATTCTTGCGGTCCAAATCGATCGGCACGAGAATGGTCCGGCCCACATAATCGGCGACTTCGTCGAGGGTCGTCATGCGAAGCAGTGGGGAATCAGTCGGCAGCAGCGCCAGCAGTCTGTCAAAGGGAGGTTCAACGGTCACGGTTCTTTCAATCGGAGGCAGCGACTGCGGCGATTCCGTCATCCGGCAGAGGAAGAAAAGGCCCGTGCAGCGCCGCCTGATCGTCGAGCAGTCGCCGGATGTCACGTTGCAGACTTGACACGGATTTGCGCAGCAAAAAGTGGATGAATCGGGACCTGCAATATGAGGCGCGGCGAGGCGAAACGGAAATGAATTTGCCAAAAGAAACTGCTCGTGGCGACGATTCGCCTGCGCTCAAACGGGGAACAGCAGTTCGAGGAGTCTATTGGCCAAGACGCGCTTGTCGAGGATGGGGAATTCTTCTCTCCGGCCGTTGGCGCCGATCACGGTCACCCGATTCGTATCAGGGCCGAATCCTGCGCCGGCTTCTCGGAGGTTATTGACGATAATCCAATCCAATCGCTTCTCTTCGAGCTTGCGTCGCGCGTTCGCATCGACGTTGTCCGTTTCCATCGCGAATCCGACGAGAACCTGACCTTCCTTCCTCGTCTTTCCGAGCGACTTCAGGATGTCGGTCGTCGGCTCGAGCGCCAGCGCCAGCGCTTCGTCCTTCTTCTTGATTTTGGAATCCGAGGATGTGGCCGGGCGGTAATCGGCGACGGCCGCCGCCATGATGATGACGTCTGCGTCTGCGTTGCCGGCGACGGACTCGGCCATCTCGGCGGCGGTCTGCACGTCGATCCGCGTCACGCCAATGGGCGTCGTGGCGTTCGAAGGACCCGCAACGAGCGTTACTTCGGCGCCTCTGGCGGCTGCGGCCTCGGCGAGCGCAAACCCCATGGTGCCGGTCGAGCCGTTGCTTATGAAACGTACGGGATCGATGGGTTCGCGCGTCGGTCCAGCCGTTACCAGGATCCGTTTGCCCTTGAGGACGGATGACGCAGGTGGGTGGGCTGCGATCGTTTCGACTGATTTCGAGAGGATTGTGTCGAGATCCGGAAGCCGGCCCCAGCCTGTGAGACCGCTCGCAAGCTCGCCGTGATCCGGTGGCTGTACCTCGTATCCGAACGTTCGCAGTCGCTCGAGATTTCCCTGCGTAGCGGGATGCAGGTACATGTCGTGGTCCATCGTGGGACAGACAAGGATCGGACACCGGGCCGCGAGTGCGACGGCGGTCACCATCGAATCGCATTGCCCATGCGCGAGTTTAGAGATCGTGTGGGCGGTAGCCGGTGCGATGAGATAAAGATCCGCCCAGAGACCTAAGTCGACGTGCTTCGTCCACGTACCTTCCTCGTTTTCGGGGAAGATTTCCGACAGAACGGGGTGCCCAGACAGGGTGCCGAGCGTCAGCGGCGTAATGAACCGGGCTGCGTCCATCGTCATCAGAACCTGGACGTCTGCACCGGCCTTCTTGAAGAGGCGAACTAACTCCGCCGTCTTGTAAGCCGCAATACCCCCCGTGACCCCGAGGAGCAGCCTTCGATTCTCAAGTGGCTTCGACGGATCGTCCATTACGGGCTACCTCCAGGGACCGCCCGGATCGACCATCAGGATTCGGTCCTGTCCTCTTGACCCGGCCGCCGATAGTAGATCTCGTGATTGAACATCTCCTTGATGGCCGTTTCTTCGGGCTTCGGGCGTGTCTCGTACTCTACAGAGATCCGCTGCTGTTCTTCGCTCATCCGGGCGTCATCGAGCTCGTTCTCGAAACCCTCGAAATACGACAACTTGTCGTCCAATTCCGCCTTCGTATTGACAGCGACCTGCCGCGAACGCTTGGAAATGATGACGACGGCTTCATACAGGTTGCCCACCTGGTTGGTCAGGGCATCTACATCAATCGTTTTGATCGGCATGGCCTTCAGAGAAGTTTGGGTATCGGTGGCGCCTAATCGGCGTCTTTTTCACTCGTAGCAAGTAAAAACGCAGCCACTATATCGATTGTTTCCTTGACTGCGGTCTCGAGATCGTCATTCGTTACGACGAAGTCGAATCGGTCTTCGAAGCTCGTTTCGAAGTAGAAGCGAGCGGTCCGCTTAGCGAGGTCCTGCTCCGAGTCTGTAGCGCGATTTTTCAGGCGTTTGATGAGATCGGAAATCGACGGGGGCTTTACGTAGATGACGCGTGCGTCGTCGCCGAAAGCTTCTTTGACGCTCCAAGCGCCTCGGACGTCGATATCGAGGAGGACGGGGGTGTCTGCAGTACCTTTTTCCAGCTCAGATCTGAGTGTACCGTACATCAAGCCCGGATAGACCTCTTCGTGCTCGACAAACTCGCCGGCTGCGAGCTTGCGGCGAAATTCGGCCTCGCTGAGGAAGTAATAATCGACGGCGTCCTTTTCCGTCTTTCGCGGACGGCGCGTAGTGGCCGAGACGGAGAACCGCATGCTCGGGAAGGCCTGAAGGATGCGGTGCGCGATGGTTGTTTTTCCTGCCCCGCTCGGAGCGGTGAGGACGACGATTTTCATTGGATGTTCTGAACCTGCTCGCGGATTCGCTCGAGTTCTTCCTTCAGTTGGACGGACTGATGCGAGATCGAGAAATCATTCGCCTTCGAGCCGATCGTATTGACCTCACGATGGATCTCCTGCGTGAGAAAGTTCAATTTGCGACCCGGGGACTCGTCGCCGTCGAGCGCTTCGCGGAACACGGTGATATGCGATCTGAGTCGAACGCACTCCTCGGTGATGTCGAATCGATCCGACAGGAGGGCGACTTCGGTGGCCAGACGGGTTTCGTCGACATTTTCGTCTTCGATCAGGGATGCGATCCGGCTCTTGAGACGCTTGGTGGCCTCCTCGATACGCTCGGGAGCGCGCGCCTCGATTTCGGCGAGGGCGTTGGACATGATGTCGAGCCGCTGCTTCAGGTCCTCAGCCAGGGCCTGCCCTTCTCTGAGTCTCATCGATCGGAATTCCTCCAGGGCGAGCTCGAGCGCTTTCTGGACGACCGTCCAGTTGCCGTCGACGTCGTCCTCCTCATCAGTTCTGGACGAAGATGTCGTTGAAAGACAGCAGGTGTTCGAGTTTGATTTCCCCGGTGACCCCGGTAGTTTCGCGCAATTCCTCGAGCAGGCTCGCGGTAGGTCTTGCGCAGCTGCGGCATCGATCTGGAGCGGGGGGCCGGATGTGGGTCCGCTCTCCAGGCGAACGTGGACATTGACTTTACCCCGGCCGACCGACTGGCGAACGATCTGCTGAATCTCGTACTCGTACGACGCCAAGGTGTCGCGGAAGCCGCACAGAAACGTCGCAGAAGCGGTTGTTGACGGAGCGGACTTCCACTTCGGCGGATACGCCGTTCTGTTCTGTTTCTCCCCGGCCGAAGCCGGTCATGCTCTCAACCATTGGATCCTCTATAGGGTGGTCGGGGCCCGTCGCGGGCTGGAAGCGGAGAGGGTGGGATTCGAACCCACGGTACCGGGCTTACCGGTACACACGCTTTCCAGGCGTGCCCCTTAAACCACTCGGGCACCTCTCCTCGCGTGAAATTCCTGACTTGATCAGACCTCGAGGATCTCGGTCTCCTTCTTTTCGAGGGCGTGGTCGACCGCCTCGATAAATTCGTGGGTCAGTTTCTCGACCCGCTCTTCCGCTTCGAAGCGCATGTCCTCAGGCAGGGACTGATCCTTTTGAATACGCTTAATCTCATCTCGGGCCGATCGGCGCACGTTTCTGATGGAGACTTTCACCTCTTCACCGCGGTTCTTCGCGACTTTGACGAGGTCGTGTCGTCGCTCTTCCGAGAGTGGCGGCACGGGAATTCTGATCAACTCGCCGTCGTTCGAAGGATTCAGGCCTATGTTTGCGGCCATAATTCCGCGCTCAATGGATGAAACGGCGGATTTGTCCCATACCTGTACAAGGAGCAAGTCAGGCGAAGGTGCGCTGACGCTTGCAACCTGATTCAACGGGGTCATCGATCCGTAGTATTCGACCAAGACCGTATCCAGCATGGAAGGCGTGGCGCGTCCAGCACGGATCGCCTTCAGTTCACCGGCAAGGTGCTCGAGCGACTTATTCATTTGCTCCTTGGTATCGGCGACGATTTCTTTCATTTCGAGTCCAATCATGACGCAAACCCCGATTCCGATTCTTCTTGATTCTTGACTTAATAGCTTTCTCGTTCGGAGTGCTCCAGATCGTTCCAGTGAACGGTGGTTCCGATCGGCTCACCGTAGAGAACGCGAAGCAGATTACCCTTCTGATTCATATCGAACACGACGATGGGTATCAGCGACTCACGACATAGCGTGATGGCAGTCAGGTCCATCACGGAGAGGTTACGCCGGAGCACTTCCATACCGCTGATGCTCGTGAAACGCTCGGCAGTCGGGTCCTTTTCCGGATCTGCGGAAAAGACGCCGCTGACGCGGGTTCCTTTCAGGATGACTTCGGCGCCGATCTCGGCGGCTCTCAACGAGGCTGCGGTGTCGGTCGTGAAGTATGGGTTGCCCGTGCCCGCACCGAAGATCACGACTCGGCCTTTCTCGAGATGGCGAATGGCGCGCCGCCGGATAAAGGGTTCGGCGATCTGCTCCATCTTGATGGCCGACAGGAGGCGTGTGTAGACGCCTGCGTGTTCGAGGGCATCCTGGAGGGCCATCGCGTTGATCATCGTGGCCAACATTCCCATGTAGTCGCCATGGGCTCTCGTCGCATCGTCTGACGCCCAATCGACGCCGCGGAAGATGTTACCGCCGCCGATGACCACGGCAAGCTCGACGCCTGTATCGACAACCTCTCTGATTTCGCCGGCGTACCCATCGAGCACCTCCGGATCGATCCCGAATTCCTTCTTACCCATCAACGACTCACCGCTCAGTTTGAGCAAGACCCGTTTGTACTTGAGCGTATTCAATGTCTTTTCTGGTTGCCGGGGTCAGTGAAGGTCGCGCTGCGAAAAGTAAGCATCGACTGTTTAGCCATGCAAAGCACCGTTGCCAGTGATGTAAACGAAAAAGGGGTGCACCGCTTATCGGCACACCCCTTGTTTGCGATTCTGTTCCATTCAGGCTCCCAGCGCGTATCGCTCAAAACCGTGGACTTCCGATTCGGCCCCGCGGAGGATTTGCTCCACCGTCTGGGACGAATCTTTGACGAACGCCTGCTCGAGCAGGACGTTGTCCTTGAAAAAACGTTCGAGTTTACCCGTGGCAATCCGGTCGACGATGTTCTCCGGCTTTCCCTCGTTGCGCGCCATTTCGCGCGCGATTTCCATTTCTTTCTCTTGCAGCGTGGCGTCGACTTCTTCTCTATGGGTGGCGACCGGACTCATGGCTGCTACCTGCATGGCCACGTCGCGTCCGACAGCTTCCAGGTTGCCATTTCCCGACATGGTCACGAGCACGCCCAGGCGTGAGCCGGGATGTATGTACGCAACCACGCGACCGCCTGAGGGCGCGTCAACGACGGCAAACCGTCTGATTCCGATGAGCTCACCGATTTTGCCGGTCAGTTCTTCGACTCGCTGTTTCACGCTGACGCCGTCAGACAAATTCAGAGCTGAGAGGGCGTCGAGATCGACGGGTCTGGCGGAAAGCGCCAAGGCAGCGATCTCATCGGCAAATCCTTGAAACTCCTCGTTTCGTGCAACGAAGTCCGTTTCGCAGTTCACTTCGGCGATTACGCCGGTGCTTCCGTCATCGGTGACAGCGGTCACGATCACGCCTTCCTTGGCCTCACGATCGGCGCGTTTGGCCGACACCTTCTGGCCCTTCTTGCGAAGGAAGTCGATAGCGGCTTCGAAATCTCCACCTGATTCGGTGAGCGCTTTCTTGCAATCCATCATCCCGGCCCCGGTCATGTCCCGGAGTCGCTTAACGTCACTTGCAGAAATCATTATATCTATGGGATACGTTGTCACCTCGTAAGTCCGCGGCGGGTGGCGGGCCTACGATTCGGCGGTTTCGTTTTCTTCCTCTTTGGCCACTTCGGCGTGCTCCAGTTCGAGCTTCTCCTTTTCCGCGGCTGACTCATCCAGTTCGATCTCGCCGGCTTTGAGCCCCTCGAGGACGGCATCGGCGATGACTGTCGTAATCAGTTTGATCGACCGGAGCGCATCGTCGTTCGCCGGAATCGGGTAATCGACCAAGTCCGGATCGCAGTTCGTGTCGACCATAGCGATTACCGGTACGCCGAGGCGGCGTGCCTCGCTGACCGCGATATGCTCACGTTTGATGTCGACGACGAAGACAGCGTCCGGGATGCGCGGCATCTGTGCGATACCTGACAGTGTCCGCTCGAGCTTTTCGAGCTCGCGCGACCGCATGAGGCGTTCTTTCTTCTTGAGCTGGGCGAGCGTGCCGTCCTCCTGCATTTTGCCGATCTGCTCCATGCGGCGGATCGACTGCCGGATTGTCTGGAAGTTCGTGAGCATACCGCCAAGCCAGCGTTCGGTGACATAGGGCATACCACAACGCTTTGCCTCCTGGGTCACGACTTCTCTCGCCTGCTTCTTCGTGCCTACGAAGAGGATGTAACGCTTTCGGCCGGCCAACGTGGAGACCGTATCGGCCACGTCGTCGATCATGGCCTGGGTCTTCTTTACATCGATTACGTGGATTCCGTTGCGCTCCATGAAAATGTAGGGACGCATTTTCGGATTCCAACGACGGGTAAGGTGACCGAAATGGGCACCGGCCCGGATCAGTTCTTCAACACTGACGCGACTCATATTGAGATGGTTCGGGTTAGACAACTACGACCGTCACTTGCGGAGGCTGACCCCGACAAATCGGGACACCCGGCCCCGCATCGGGCCGCATGATGATTAAATACTTTAAGCGTCCAGCTTCGAAACCTATCGTTTCGAGAACTGGAATCTCTTGCGTGCCTTCGGGCGTCCGTACTTCTTGCGCTCCACCATACGGGAGTCGCGCGTCAGAAGCCCGGCACTGCGAAGTGGCCGCACTAAATCTTCGTCGTACTTCGTAAGCGCGCGCGAGATACCCAGCACGATCGCTTCGAGCTGTCCGTGAACGCCACCGCCTCGCGCATTCACGACGACGTCAAACTTGCCTGCGGTTTCGGTGGCATTGAACGGCTTATCCAGAAGCCGACGCCGCCAGGCCAGAGGGAAGTATTGGTCGACCGGCTTCTTGTTGACTATCACCTTGCCGCTTCCCGGGCTCATATATACCCTGGCTACCGCCGTCTTACGGCGCCCTATAGCATTGATTTGATCGCTTGCTGCCATCTGCTACGTTCAAAAATTAAATTTCGAGTGGTTTCGGAGATTGCGCGGCATGCGGATGATCGGGACCGGCATATACCTTCAATCGCTTGATCATCGTGCGACCGATCTTTGTGTGCGGCAACATGCCCTTAGTCGCGTTCTCTACGATGAATGTCGGCTTCCGGACGCGAACCTTAGCAGGAGTTTCCGTTTTCACGCCGCCCGGATAACCCGTGTGGCGGAAATACTCCTTCGTGAGTTCCTTCCGGCCGGTGAACCGGACCTTGTCCGCATTGACGACGATGACGAAGTCGCCACCGTCAACATGCGGTGTGAAATTCGGTTTGTGCTTGCCGCGAAGGATCGCGGCGACACGCGAGGCAAGCCGCCCAACAACCAGACCCGCCGCATCAACGACGAACCATTCGCGCTCGACATCCTCAACGCGCGTGCTGCGCGTACTGTAACTGTTATGGTTCATTAAAGTCAGTCTGCGTAACTTCGAGACATCGGCGACCATCGAAATAAGGATCTCGAGTAGATCAAGACACTTCTTTTTCGACGCCGGAGTCCCTTACGACGATAGCTTGCCAAAATAGGTCTTTCCTAATTGGCAGTCAACAATCCCTGGGGCTGTCGGTAGGCGTTTTCCACAGGATCTTCGTCTAAGGCAGGGGAACGTCGCTCTTGGCTCTTTGGGAATCGTAGCAGTATATTTGTGGTCTTTGCCTTCACGCGTACCCAGCCGACAGTATTTGTCGGCGTTTGACTTTTTATTGCGGACATGAAAAGAACCTTTCAGCCCAGCCGTCGGAAGCGAGCGAACAAGCACGGATTCCGGGCGCGCATGGCAACCAGAGGCGGCCGTCAAGCGATTGCACGCCGCCGTTCGCGGGGTCGTTCTCGACTGACTGCGAGTGACGAACGTTCAGGCAAGTAGGTGGACCGGCTCGAGCGGGTGCGCCTACGACTGCCACGCCGAGCGAGTTTAAAGCATCGCAGTTGGATTCGGGCGCTATTCGATCGATCGGAACCGCGTGCCGGGTCTCTGGCCGTTGGGTGCATCCGATTCGTCTTTCGTCTCGTAAGCGATGTGGATCCTCCGGAGCACGGTCGTCTTTTCGTGGGGTTTTCCCCCGGTCAGCAGATGCGCGGCGCCGTGCGGCGGAATCGCGTCAAACGTCTTTTACGCGAATGTTACAGACAGGAGCAGGGGATCCTCTCACACGCCCTTCCGGATGGCCCGGAGGCCCTCGCTCTTATGGTTATCTTTCGCGGGACGATTCTGCCCCCGTTTGCCGCCGTCCGAGACGACATGCGGCGCGCCTTGTCTTCCCTCGCATCGCGCCTGCGTTCAAAATCTCCTCTTACCTCGTAAGGTGAAATGGATCGAAACGCCGTTCTAGCGGTTATTCTGATCAGCCTGCTCATGACTGTATGGCTGGTCTGGTTCGCACCCAAGCCGCCCCCCAAGCCCGTCGAGGAATCGGTTCCGGACACGACCGAGGTGGCCCCCCCGCCGCAGGAGCCGGCGCCGCCGGAAGAACAGCCCCTTATGGCTCCCGACTCGCTGTTTGCGGCCGCCGAAAACGGCGAAGAGCGAACTATTCGTGTCGAAACCGACAAGTACGTTGCCTCGCTCTCGACCCGCGGCGGATCCATCCGGTCCTTCGTCCTGAAAGATTACCTCCAGTTCGATCAAACGACCCCAGTCGACATGGTCGATCCGGAAAGCGGCGGTGCGATCAGTATCGAGTTCACGTCGATTACCAGTCACCTCATCTCTACGCATGATCTGTACTTCGAGTCGGACGCCGAGTCTGAAATCGATGCCTCCGAAGGGCCGGTCAACGTAGCTTTTACGGCTAAGCTCGGAAAAGGGGCGCTCCGGTTGGTCTATACCTTCAAGCCCGATTCCTACGACGTGGATTTGACGGTCGAGAAGGAGAATCCAGCCGCATTCATCTCCCGATCCGGCTACGAGATCGTCTGGAATGGAGGCGTCCCATTCTCGGAGGGCGGGTCGCGGCAGGAGGCCAACGTGGCGGCAGCCATAGCCTACAGCGGAGGAGAGGTCGAGCAAATCAACCTCGTTTCGAAACCCGAGCAGCAGGTCATTCTGAATGGATCCGTTGACTGGGTGGCGGTGAGAAACGGATTCTTCACGGCCGTGATGATTCCCGGATTCCAGACGAGCGGCGCCGAGCTGGAGGGTCAGCGCATCAGCGACCCGGAAGGAGTCGTCGTCGATGAGAACTATACGGCCCGCCTTCTCGCTTCCGCGTCGACCGCCGTACCGGATGCCTACCGCGTCTACATGGGCCCGATCGATTACTACCGGATCCGGGAATACGGTCTCGATCTCTATGACATCGTCGACTATGGATTCGCCCAGATCGTCACTCGCCCGATTGCGAAATACGTCATCATTCCCGTATTCCACTTTCTGGGCAGATTCCTCGAGAGCTACGGCCTCATCATTATCATCTTCGCCATCTTCATCAAGCTGATCCTGCATCCGCTGACGAAGTCGTCTTTCAAGAGCATGGCGAAAATGCGGCAGCTGCAGCCGAAAATGCAGGAGATCAAGGACAAGTACGGCGACGATCCGCAGAAGCAGCAGCAGGCGATGATGAAGCTGTACAAGGATTCCGGAGTGAATCCTATCGGGGGCTGTCTGCCCCAGCTCCTGCAGCTTCCTATTCTGTATTCGCTGTTCAGGTTCTTCCCGTCAGCGATCGAAATTCGCCAGCAGGGCTTTCTCTGGT
This sequence comes from uncultured Bacteroidota bacterium, assembly GCA_963768715.1. Lineage (GTDB taxonomy): Bacteria > Bacteroidota > Rhodothermia > Rhodothermales > DATKEJ01 > DATKEJ01. The sequence goes on along the minus strand of CAVYJC010000004.1, from coordinate 213,369 downwards.
GCACGGACCTTTCGGCGCCCGACGTCCTCCTTCATCTTCCGTTCAGCCTGCCTATTTATGGGAATCACGTGTCGGGATTCCCTCTGCTGATGTCGGCAGCGATGGTCCTTCAGATGCGCCTTCAAGGAACGCAGCAGCAGGCGGGTCAGATGAAGGTCATGATGATGATCATGCCGGTCTTCATCCTCGTGATTTTCAACCAGTTCGCCGCCGGACTGAGCCTCTATTACTTGATGTACAACGTGCTTTCGGCGGTTCAGCAGAAGTACGTGAACAAGCATCTCGAAGAAGAGCAGGCGGCTGCGGCACTGGAATCGGGCACGAAGAAGCGCAAGGGTCCCGCTAAACCCGTCGCAAAAGCGCTGAAGAAGGGCAAGTAAGCGTCCGACGCGTACCGGTCGTTCAAAACGGGTCTTGCCATGGCCAACGACACGATTGCAGCGATCGCAACGGCGCGCGGCGTCGCCGCGCTGGCCATCGTCCGTCTCTCCGGCGGCCAGGCAGTCGATGTGGTCAACTCCTCTTTTCGGGGCGCCGACCTCGAAAGCGTACCGTCGCACACCGTTCACGTGGGTTCGTTCGATGGAAGCGATGGACAGGCCGTCGACCAGGTCGTCGTCACGGTTTTCCGCGCGCCTCGAACCGTAACCGGCGAGGACGTGGTTGAGATTTCATGCCACGGTGGAGACCTGACGCAACAGCGCATCCTTCGGACGCTTCTGGATCGCGGAGCGCGACTTGCCCAGCCGGGAGAGTTCACCCAGCGCGCTTTTCTCAATGGGAAGATCGACCTCGCGCAGGCTGAAGCGGTAGCCGACTTGATCCACGCCCACTCGAGCCTCGCCCAGCGCGTGTCGCTCGCACAATTGCACGGTCAGTATTCGCGCCATATCTCAGACGTCCGCGCGAGATTGCTCGAGACATGCGCTTTGGTCGAGCTCGAGCTTGACTTCTCTGAAGAGGACGTCGAATTCGCCGAGCGAAGCCGGCTTTCGTCCCTCCTCGATGAAACCGCTGCGCTGCTTGAGCGGCTCCTCGGAAGCGCCCACCTCGGCGTCCTGATCCGTGACGGCATACGCGTGGTGATCGGCGGACGACCGAACGCGGGGAAGTCCACTTTGCTGAATGGACTTCTCGGGACAGACCGGGCGATCGTCAGCGACATCCCTGGCACCACGCGTGACGAGATCGAAGCCGAGGCGGAGATTGACGGTCTACTCTTCCGGTTCGTCGATACGGCGGGGCTTCGGGATGCATCCGACGCCATCGAGGCGGAAGGCGTGAAGCGAACCCATCGCGCGATCCAGCGCAGCCAGATGCTGCTCTATGTTCACGACATGACGAAAGGACTGGATGACGATGAGGAGCACTTTCTCGACGATATCGCAACGCGCCATCCCGAACTCACGATTATCCGAATCGGCAACAAGGCGGATCTTTCCGAGGGAGCGGTGAATTCGTCGGAGGACGAGATCAGGCTTTCGGCGCTCGAGGCGCAGGATCGTCCAGAAGCTTTGGCCGAACTCCGAGCGCTACTCATCGATCGGGCCCGGGGCGGCTTGTCGGAGTCGGATGCGTCGCACATCGTAACGAACGAGCGACACCGCCAGCACCTCCAGCGAGCGGCCGATTCTATCAAGAGCGCTCGACTCCATGTCGACAGCGCCTCGGGAGACATGCTTTCGATCGATTTGCGCCACGCGCTCAATGAACTCGGAGCCATCACCGGGGAAGTCACGACGGAAGATATCCTCGGGGAGATCTTCTCTCGATTCTGCATCGGGAAGTAGCTTGTGGTTCTGGGTTCCGGGTTCTGGGTTCCGCCACGACACGGTCTCCCTCACGGAGGCCGATCACCAATCATCGATCGATCGGACCAACTCCTCCAGACTCGTCAGCTCCACATCCGGGCTGCTCGATGATTGCGGCGTGGCGCCGTTTCCGTCGAGGCCATGACGTCGATTGATCCAGACCGTTCGAAGACCGAGACGGCGGGCCGGGGCAATGTCGTGGAAGAGACTCTGTGCGACATGGACGATGCGGTCCGATTCACCCCCCAGCCGCTCGATGGCAAAACGGAAATTTCGAAGATCCGGTTTGTAGGAGCCGATTTGCTGCGCCGTGAAGACCGCGTGGAACGGCGATCCGAGTAACTCATCAGACGCTGAAAAGAGGTCGTCATCCACGTTCGACAAGACGACGAGACGAAAACGATCGGCGAGCTTGGCCAGCGCCTCTCGGCTGTCAGGGAAAGCAGGCCATTTGCCGACCGAGCTCGAGAAAGCCCCTTTGTCTTCAACCGTCGGGGCAAACCCAAGCAACTCTCCGAATCGATCGACAACACGCTCGAGGACAGTCCGATAGTTCACGTATGGGCCTGACTCGATGGCGGCTTCGAATGCGGCATAACGTTCGAGGATCTCCGCGTCTGGCATGGCGCAGTCATGACGCTGGAAAATCGGATGCAGCGAAGCCGTGATTCCTTTCTCCCAATCGATCAGGGTGCCGTAACAGTCGAACGTGAGATACTCGACACCTTTGAAGTCAATCATCGAACACCTTGCGTGTATCTGTGTCTGATGCCCAGCCTGGCATTTAGCACTTCAGCGTTTAGCGTTTCCAAGGGTTTCCGTCCGGTGACCCGCACAGACCACACCTTGCCTTCGAGGCCAGCCGGATCCAACGGGCCGTCGCACGTTTCGCAGCCGCAATCTGCTGCGATTTCGTGGGCAGGAAGACGGTTCTCAGTCCGGACCGACTCGAGCCCGGCGCCCTCCAGGCCGCCCAAATACTCGACTTCTGAGATTGCCCCCGAAATGCATCCGTCGTAGGCCGACGCGTTTTGCAGAACCTCCTCCGGGAGGTCCTCCGCTGTAATGTCCGATATACTGAAACGGCCGCCGGGCTTCAGAACGCGGGCAATCTCTGCAAACACGCGGTCTTTCTCCGGCGAAAGATTCACGACGCAGTTTGAGATGACCCAGTCTACGGTCCCGGTTGCAACGGGCAGGTTCTCGATGATGCCTTTCCGGACTTCAACATTCTTGAAGCCGGCAGCCGCAGCGTTTCTCCGAGCCGCCTCAATCATGGCATCGGTCATGTCGACGCCGATGACATAGCCGTGCTCTCCCACTTTTGCCGCTGCTGCGAGCAGGTCGTAGCCTGCTCCGGAGCCCAAATCCAACACCACGTCCCCTTCCCGGACTTCCGAAAAGAGCAGCGGATCGCCGCAACCGAATGACGGTACATCCTCCCTTATCACCTCGGGCTCCGCTACGGTTGCAACCACTGGTTCACAGCAGTCCGAGCCGCAGCAGGAAGAAGTCTCGTCCTGCGTCTTGCTGCCCTCGGCCAGTTCAATGGCTCTGGCGTAGGAGGCGGACACGCGCTCTCTTATCTCGTTTGAGGATGTGGACATTGATCTATCTCCGAATGGGTTAGTCGTATCTATTGACAACAGTACTTCTCGCACGCGCTGAATGCGGCCACGAGCTCCGTGAACTGGTCGGCAAGGACGGTGTGGTTGAGACGGTAGAAGACCTCGCGCCCCTCTTTGTGAGACGAGACGATGCCCGCACGCTCGAGAAAGGCCAGGTGGCGCGAGACGCCCGATAGATGCGTCCCGCAACACGTCCCCACCTCACTCACCGTGAGCGGCCCGGAGGCAGTTGCCAGACGTAGCACAATCGTCAAGCGCGTCTCCTCTCCCAGAGCCTTAAAGAAATCGGCGTTCAGATGCGAGGAAAGCGCAGTTGAACAAGCCTGTTGGACGGTATTCAGTGATTCCATGGCACGATTATATGCATATTTGCGCATTGATGCAAATATTATTTGCGATGCTTATGCGAGAATATTGTGACCTCGGGCTAGATCAGGCTCTACCGTTTGCCTGGATATCGTTTGCGCATACGTGCAAGTATATGCTTATTCAGTCTGGGTACTCCGAGATGATTCCTCGCAGTATGGCAAGCAGCGCCTCCGCCTTAGCCAAGCGGTGGCCGTGTGTAAAGATCAACTCGGTTTGCATGCCACGCGCTTCCGGAAGCCAGGCTACGAACTCGGGCTTCTCACGAAGTCGCCTGGCGGCAGAACGTACCGATTGGAGTTCCACCTCTTGATGGGTGGCTGTTTCCATATCAGAGCTGTCGACGATGCCCACGTTGTCCCACAGCCAAGTAATCTGCCGGTTGGTCAGGATGCCGGCCGCTAGCTCGAAGTGTTTGAATTCGGTCATGAGTTGCAGACTGAGGTACTGCCGAGATGCCTCGTCGTAGCGGTAGTAGTCGAAAAGAGCTGATTTCAACGATTCGTTCGTGAGAAGTCCCAAGTTTCCTGTTGAGCGCAACTCCTCCATTGTGTCAGAATTCAGTGCTGGAGTTGCTGTGTAGGCGGACTGGTGAACAGCGATCATGAACTCCACCGGTCGCTCCTCTACGACTTCCGGATCTTCGGCGGCCTGAATCAGCAAATCGGCAAACTGCTGGCGCTGTTCGGCCAACTGAATCGAATGCGTAAGTGAAACGCTGTCCCGCACGATGTCTTCCTTCAGTCGGACGACGTATTGGTGTTCACGAAGCTCCCTGTCACGGTCAGCCCACCAACGATCTACCTGGATCGCGATGAAGATGCCGATGACTACGATTATCAGTTCCAGGAGGACCGCTACCCAGTCCTGAGCACGCAGGCGATCGACTACACGATGAGTAAACATAGGCTGGCTTATCTATTTACGGTGCAACGGTAAGCTTCGTAACTCGACCGCCAGGCCCCACCGCCCAGCCCGTCGTACTGTCTGCAAAGGCAATTCCCCAGTGGTCGAGTTTCGTCAGACTGGTCCAGTGAGCCGCGTCAGCCGTATAGTCGATTCCCTTTGGGCCGACAGTGATGAGGATGGATCCGTTGTGACCCGGTACTTGGACTCCTCCATAAACGTCCGGGAGTTGCGGAGAATTTAGTACAGTCCACGTTCGCCCGCCGTTCTTGGTGTGAATTGCGTTTTGGATCGGTCCGTCGTTTCCTGTCAGTTCGAGACCAAAGGCATAGCCGTCCGTTTCGCTGAGAAACGAAAGCGACGAGATGCCGGATGTTGACGTCCCGCCGACCATTGGCGTACCAAACGTTTCCCAGGAAATGCCGCGGTCATGTGATCTCAGGAGACGCGGGGACGCTCCCGCCCCCGTTCCGATGAATACGGTGCTGTCTCCAACGACCTGCAGGCAGGTACCGCTTGACGCAAAGCCTCCTTCGCCGTCTGAAGCCGCCGGAAGTGCATCCGGTAGGATGGGAGTCCAGTGCGCCCCCCCGTCGTCCGTCCGGATGACGATAAACGATCCTTCATAAGAGTCACTAAAGGCGATGCCGTGATCCGCATCCCAGAAATCCATGCAGTCGAAGAAGCCCCCGGGGCCCGGATTCGTGAACTGGAGCGTCCAGGACTCCCCCCCGTCTTCCGTTTTATAGATCCTTGAGGCTGGACCTACGCCCGCGCTGAGGACGTAGGCAGTGCTCGCGTCGACTCCGTGAACATCCCTGAACTGCAGAGAATCGGCTCCCGGCACGAGAATCAGGTCCCAGGTTTCCCCTCCGTTCGTCGTGCGCAAGACCGTTCCGCCAGCCCCACTGAGCCAGACGACGGAGGCATCGACAGGGCTCACGCCTATCAGGAGAGAATCTGTCCCGCTTTCCTGCGTCGACAGCGTGATCTGCGGCGTTTGGGCGGTCGCGAGTCCGACCGAGACCGTCACAGCGAAAGCGAGCGACAGGATGCGTCGAGGAATCATGATCATGTATCAGTCTGTGTGTGCACGACCCTCGCGGACGGCATTGAAGAAAGCAGACAGCCGATGGTTATCCAGACGGCCATCCTGCCTGACGCCGGAGCATACGTCGAGTCCGAATGGGCCCACGGCATCCATTGCGGCGGCCGCATTGCGGGCATCGAGACCGCCGGCGAGCAGGACGGGCAAGTCGATGTTGCGAACGATTGTACGGCTGAGATCCCAATCGTGTGTCCGGCCGGTCCCGCCGAGCTCTCGGCGCGGCCCGGTCAAGTTTCCCGAGTCGAGGAGGAGGCGATCCATGTGTTCCTGCGCATGAATCGCCCGCTCGACAGCACGCTCGTCGATCACGTGAACGACCTGCATGAGCATGATTTCTGGAAGACGGCGTCGAAGATCCTCTCGTGCCTCATCGTCGAGCCACGCACAGAGTTGGATTCCCGAAACGCCGGTCCGGTTGGCCTGCTCAACGATTGCGGCAGGTTCAGTCTCGGACGTCAGCAACACCGTTTCGACCCTCCCCGCCACCTGCGCGGCGATGGCGGTGATCAACGTTTCGGAAATGACGCCCGGGCCGCTCGGCATGCGCGAGACGAGTCCAAGCGCCGACGCTCCCGAATCAATGGCCACTTCCGCCTCGGCAACGGATTTGATGCAGCAGATTTTGACGAAGGGTGTCGAGTCGGTCACCGGCGGAAGTCGGAATATGACGGCGGTGCGCGGAGTGCAAGGCAGCCATCGCATAGGCTTGTCCCGCGACGCGGAACTTCCGCAAAGTTAATCGACGGACGAGATACGATCACGTCTGGATCGGAAGAAAGACGTGACTGGCTGCGCCGAGCGCCGCTCGGGACCTTTCGATGTCCACTCCGGGGACGAAGAAATAGTCGGTGTCGAATGTGGACACCGCTAATACGGAAATTCCGGCTTCAGCCAGTATTCCAGCCACTTCGCGGAGGACTCCAATCTGGGAAAAGTCCAGTGTCCCCGAGATGCGGAATCCGGCGAAATCATGCTCTGCGCGCACATCCGGGGGCGCCTTGCTCGCCTGAGCCACGACGGACAATTCATCGCCGGTTCTCGTCACACTTTCGAACCCCAGGCCGTCCAGCCAATCCGGGATGGCAGCGTCAGCCGGAAGACGACAGACGGCGAATCGACCGGGAAGGTCTATGAACTGCAATTGGCGCATAGGTACGAGCTCGTAACGCTTGCTTGGACGCAAAAAGATACTACGCACAAGATCGGTTAAGTACCAGGTACTCAATGAAACTTTGTGATGCAAAGTACTTGATATACTGAAAACGTACTCGTATTGTTCACGACATGTTTGAGGATCGAAGAGCCATACGATCGAGGACTACGCCGGCGACTCCGCCCGAGGATGCCGCCCGCCGGAGTCTGGACTACATCCGAGACACGCTGGAGCGTTCGTCTTCTTTCACGGCCGTGCCAGGTTGGGGCAATGTCATGATCGGCGTGGTCGGTCTCGCGGCGGCGGTGACGGCGTCGACCGCGAAGACCGAGGGCGTCTGGCTGGCGGCGTGGGTGGGGGCGGCGGCGGTTTCGATCGTGATCGGAGCGGTGACAGTGACCCTGAAGGCCATGCGGATCGGGATTCCGGTGCTCGGCGGTCCCGGCAGAAAGTTTGTGTTCGGACTTGCTCCTGCGTTCTTCGCCGGCGCGCTCTTGACCGCCGTTTTGTACGGGGGCAGCCTGTTCCACCTGCTCCCAGCCGTCTGGCTCCTGCTGTATGGGGCCGCGATCGTGACTGCCGGGATGAATTCCATTCCCCTCATCCGCCAACTCGGACTTGTATTCATGTTTCTCGGAACGGCCGCCTTCTTTACGCCTGCCGCGTGGGGCAACGGACTCCTTGCGTTCGGTTTCGGAGTGTGTCATATCGCAACAGGTGCCTTGATCATCCGGCGGTACGGAGGCTAGTATGGGGAAGAAGCTGAAGAAGAAAACGTCCGCGCGCCGGGGCGCTGCAGGTACCTGAGTTCGATCGGCTGATCCACGAACGGATGCGACTGGGAATCGTCAGCGCACTAGCCGTCAACGACACACTGTCCTTCGCCGATCTGAAGAAGATTCTCAAGACAACCGACGGCAATCTGTCGGTACACGCCCGCAAACTCGAAGATGCAGGCTACGTCGCGTGCAGGAAGTACTTCTCGGATCGAACCCCGCGAACCGAATATTCGCTCACGGCGAAGGGCAGAAGTGCGCTCACCGACTACATCACTGCCATGGAGGGACTCCTGAAACAAACGAGACAATGACCAATGACTCTTTTTTTCATATGTAACTTTATAATGCAAAGTACTCAACGGAGGTAATAGAATGAGTGTACCAGGCTTACCGCTGCTCTTAGTCACGCTGCTTCTCGGCTTTGCCGCGGCGGTCGTGCTTCTCGTCACCGCCGGTTCGGGCAACTATCGGGTCATGGCCCTTACAATCAAGGGAATGACCGTATGGTGCATCGCGTACGGAGCCATCCTCCTGACGACCTCCCTTACGAGCGAAGACCGCCTCCTCGGCCACGGCGAGCGGAGGGCCTTTTGCGGATTCTACCTCGATTGCCACCTTGGGGCCACTGTTCTGCATGCGGACAGCACCGGCAATCTGCTGCTGGGCGACTCCCTGGTGACGACAGACGGACAATTCGTCATCGTGGATCTCATGATCGACAACGACGCTCGGGGGATGCCGCTCGCCCTTCACAAATCCAAGCCGAAGTCGCCTCGACTCGGAAGGTCATCACCTGAGGCGTAGGAGGACCTCGAATTCGAAATGGGCGCGCAAGGTCGCCAGCCAATCAACCCCTGGACGTCCGAATTCCGCCGGAAGCCGCCATCCGACACCTGTTGGTCTTCGAAGGACCGGCTCAATCGGGGGAGTTGAACTGCAACCTGACTAAGCCGGAGACAGCATCGAACGCCTGCTCGAGCTGGTTCTCATCGGGGACGAGGATAGTCTTTTGCACGGGAGGCTTTGGCAGAGGCTGTGAGGTCGAAGGTCGAAGGTCGAAGGTCAAGAGCGCAGGGTACCACGCAAATACTGCGAAAGGACAGTAATCTGTGCTGTGACCTGAGACGCTATCCTTTCAAGTCTATCGAACCCTTCCCGGTCAAGATAGCCAACGTCCCTCGCGACGTGCAGCAACGATCTCGTTTCTGCAGCAGAACCGCGAGCAATGTCAAGAAAACGAGCAAAGTCGCGATCAGAGTGCCGGCCGAACCCTTCAGCAATGTTTGACATGACACTGGTCGCTGCCTTTCGAATCTGATCACAGAAGGCAAAGTCCTTCCTTGTCTGAACAGCTGAAGTAAAGCCATAGACCTCCCGAACCAGATCCTTGGAGGTCACCCACACATCAATGTCTTCCAGTCTTCGAAATCCTGTCATGATGATTCGATTGTTCGTGTTTCTCCTATAGACAGTCGGGGATCTGTTTTCATAACTCACAAACCCTGACCTTCGACCTTTGACCTTCGACCTTTGACCTTTGACCTTTGACCTTTGACCTTCGACCTTCGACCTTCGACCTTCGACCTTCGACCTTTGACGTCGGACCCGAAAAGTATCGTCAGCGTTTAACCGGCCGCTTTGAAATCCAATGAGGAACGTTATCACCACTCCGGATACATACGACGTCATCGTCATCGGCGGCGGCCATGCCGGCGCTGAGGCTGCCGCGGCTTCCGCCCGGATGGGGGCGCGGACGCTCCTTGTGACCATGAACCTGCAGGCGATAGGCCAGATGTCCTGCAACCCCGCCATCGGGGGTATCGGGAAGGGCCAACTCGTTCGGGAGATCGATGCCCTCGGCGGGCTGATGGGCCGCGTCACCGATGAGACGGGCGTCCAGTTTCGCATGCTGAATCGCAGGAAGGGACCGGCCGTCTGGAGCCCGCGGGCACAGTCTGACCGGATGGCTTACGCCGGCGCGGTCCGTCAAAGCCTCGAATCCGTTCCGTCGCTCTGGATGCGCATGGAAATGGCTACGGAAGTGCTCGTTGAGGACGGCCGGGCCGTTGGCATCCGTACCCAGACCGGGCAAACCTACCGGGCAGGCGCTGTCATTCTAACCAACGGCACGTTCCTGAACGGACTCATCCACATCGGAGAGAAACAGTACGGCGGAGGGCGCGCAGGCGAACGCGCGGCAACCGGACTCACAGCGTGTCTCGAGGCACTCGGATTCGAATCCGGCCGTCTCAAGACGGGCACGCCGCCACGCGTGGACGGACGTTCGATCGACTTCTCCCAGATGGAACAGCAGCCCGGCGACGAGAATCCATTGCCGTTTTCATTCATGACGGAATGCCTGCCGGAGGACCAGATGTACTGCTGGCTGGCCTATACGAGTCCGGACGTCCATGACACGCTCCGAACCGGTTTCGATCGGAGCCCGATGTTCAACGGCACCATCCAGTCAACCGGCCCGCGCTACTGTCCTTCAATCGAGGACAAAATCAATCGGTTTGCCGACAAGTCGCGGCACCAGCTCTTCATCGAGCCGGAAGGGCGCGACACGTATGAGATGTACGTAAACGGATTTTCTACCAGTCTTCCCGAGGAAGTGCAGCTCGCCGCCCTCCGGAAGATTTCCGGGATGGAAAACGTTCACGTCCTGCGGCCCGGATACGCGATCGAATACGATTACTTCCCTCCCTACCAGGTCCACTATAGTCTCGAGACGAAACTGGTGGAGGGTCTCTTCTTCGCCGGTCAGATCAACGGGACCACGGGCTATGAAGAGGCGGCTGCCCAGGGACTCATGGCGGGCATTAATGCCGTCAGGCGACTCGGCGGTCTCGATCCCGTCGTCCTCAAGCGATCGGAAGCGTACATCGGCGTTTTGATCGACGACCTCGTCGCAAAGGGCACAGAAGAGCCGTATCGGATGTTCACGTCACGCGCCGAGCATCGAATTCTGCTCCGCCAGGACAACGCCGATCAGCGACTCACGCGTCTCGGTCGCCAACTCGGCCTGGCATCGGCCGAGAGAATGGAGAAACTCGAGAACAAGCTGGCTGGTCTCAAACGAACCCGTGCAGCCGTCGAGGACTGCAAGGTCGACCCCGACGAAGTCAATGGATACCTCGAGTCGGTCGGTACGTCACCGATTTCCGAGCCCACCCGGCTCGACCGGCTGGTCGTGCGTCCGGAAGTCTCGTTGAGCGATCTCGTCGACCATCTTGGCCGGCGGGAGGAACTCGTCGCGGAAATTCCAGGCATGGAAGCCGCCGATCTCCTGGTCGAGATCGACATGAAATACGCCGGCTACCTCGATCGGGAGCGTGAGCTGGCCGCGCAAATGGAGCAACTGGAATCTTGGCGAATCCCCGAGGGTTTTGCCTACGGAGAAGTCACGAACATCACGATGGAGGCGCGCGAAAAACTGGCCAGAATCCAGCCGGATACGCTTGGGCAAGCGTCGCGGATCAGCGGGGTAAGTCCTGCCGACGTATCCGTTCTGATGGTTCTGCTGAAGCGCGGGGATGCCCTGCCCACGGTCGAAGCGACCACCTGAGCTCAAGTCCGCTGTAATTCTCGTGAACAACACTTGGGATGCATTCGCTGGATGGTCGGACGACCAACTGCTCCTCATCCACGAGTTCGAGCGTCTTCTCGTCGAGAAGAACCGGCGCATCAATCTCATATCGCGCGCGTCGGCAAACGACATCCGCCGTCGGCATATCGAACACTGCCTGACGCTGGCGCTGCGGGATTTCCCGCCCGGCTCCTCGGTCGTGGATTGGGGGACGGGCGGCGGCCTCCCCGGCATCCCACTGGCCATTCGGTTTCCCGACGTCTCGTTTCACCTCGTGGACTCTATCTACAAGAAGACCCGGATGCTCGAAGGCATGGTGAGGGAACTGGGGCTGGCGAACGTGACTGTTCACCGCATGCGCGCGGAAGACTGGGCTGAGCCAATCAATTACGCTGTCTCTCGCGCCACGGCTTCGTTGAAGACACTGTGGGGTTGGACCGAACCGTTTCTTGCCAAGACGCATAGCGGTCTGGATCAAGCATGGCCACCGGGTCTGATCACGCTCAAGGGCGGCGATTTGGAACGCGAAATCGCAGAACTCGAGCGCTTGGGACAAAGCACCGCTGTAGAGCGCATTCTACTTGCCGAGGTGACTGGGAAGAAGGAATTCGAGGACAAGTACATCCTCAGCGTTCGCCGAAAGATCTGACCCAGGCCTGTTAACCGTTCTAGAGCCCAATTCCAGCAGTCAGGGCCACGACGCCGTTGTATTTGGGATCGTCCTTGTTGTCGATCAGGTTGGTAACTCCTCGCGTGTAGCGCAACTCGATGGAAATGCGGCGCAGATCCCACGAGAAGTCCACGCCGCCGCCGACAGCCACACCGTAATCCAATGTTTTAACACTGCTATCCGGCTCGTTGAACTGCGTGTCGGAGCCCACGGCGTTGTAGCGGACCCTCGAATCGATATTCCACGACAGGACGGGGCCGGCCGTAACGATAGGCGTGATCTTTCGTCGGGGCGAGAAGATATATTTCGCCAGAATGGGGAATTCGAGATAGAGCACAGAGAAGTTCAACTCAAGAGGCACGTTGTCGATCGTGGCGAGCGCCTCCGCTCCTTTCTGAGCGTAGACGATTTCGGGGGTGAACACGAGATTTCGATTGATCGCATACGAAAACGGAAAACCTCCTACGAAAGTCACTTTGGAATTGAAATCCGTGTTCTTGTCTCCTACGAAATTGGCGATACCGAAACCGGCCTTGGCGCCGAGTTGGATGCTCTGAGCGCTCGACGTGGTGCAGAGCGCGCAGAGCAAGCACAGGGGTAGAACGCGTAGATACAGAGGCTTCATTTCCAAGTCTTTTGGCGAAAGGCAGAGATTTTAACGACGACGGTCGTGCCTGTTCCGACCTCGGCCCGTCAAGTCAGGGCAATAATCGCTCAATATTCAGTTTTCTGGAAGCGCTATCGGTTTTTTGCGACAAGTGCTACATTAGCGCGCAGTTAGTCCTTTTCACCGCTGCCCGGCTAGGCGCACGAGTGTCCCGGGGTTATCGTGTAGACTCGGTCGAGCGGAACAACGACGGACACATGAAGACGGCATATCTATCAGTTCTTTTCATTCTCATTCCACTTCTGGCGTACGGCCAGGCCGCCACGATCCATGGCACGGTTTCTGACAAGGAGCACAATGAGGCGCTCCCGGGTGCAAACATCGTCCTCATTCTGCCGGGTGAGTCACTTCCAGTAACCGGTACGACGACAGATTTTGACGGAGGCTATATGCTGAACGATGTCCCGGCGGGCAGCTACCAGCTCGTCGTGCGATTCGTCGGATACTCAGAATATCGAACGTCACTGGATGCTGCCGCAGGCGCCGACATGACGCTCAACGTCGGGCTGGTCACCGAGGACGTAAGTCTTAACACCGTGATCGTGACGGCTTCTCGACAGGAGGAGAAAGTGCTTGACGCACCGGCCTCGATTTCCGTGCTGCAGGCGCGGGAGATCGAGGAGCAGCCCACGCCTTCGACGGCGTCCGTTCTTCGCAACGTGACGGGCGTGGACATGGCCCAGACGGGAGCCGATCGATTCGAGATCGTCCTGCGCGGTTTCAACAATGCGTTCAGCGGCGCCACCTACACGCTCGTCGACTATCGCCAGGGTGCAATTCCCTCTCTCGCGGTCAACGCCTATTTCCTGATGCCGATCTCGAACATCGACACCGATCGCATAGAGGTGGTTCGCGGACCGGGTTCGGCGCTCTACGGAGCCGGGGTCGACGCGGGTGTAATACATATCATAACGAAAGACCCCTTCACGAATCCCGGCACGACCCTCGCCATACTGGGTGGCGAACACAACCTCGCCGGCGTCAATTTCCGCCAGGCCGGTTTGGTCAGTCCGAACCTCGCCTACAAAGTTACAGGTCTGTACACACAGGTAGACGACTGGAAGCTGGATCCGTTTGACCTGAAAGATTTCGATCAGCTCGATGCCAATGACGACGGTGTGATTGCCTACGAAGGCAGCTCCACGTTCTACACAGTGGACAACGGCCGCGTCGTCGAGGTCCCTGCAATGCCCGGCGCCGTCTACGACATTCCGAGGGATTACAAGACCCACAAGTTCAATCTCAACGGTATGCTCGAGTATCGGCTTTCGCCGTCCACTTCGATCACGCTCAACGGGGGTCATCAGCGCGCAAAATCTCCCGCATTGACCGGCGTCGGCACCGCGCAAGCCGACGGATTCGGCTATTCGTTCGGGCAGATCCGCTTGCGGTCGGGCCCCTTCTTTGCCCAGGCCTACTACAACCAGAACAGGGCCGGCGATTCCTATGTGTACGGCACAGGAGCCGATTTTGTCGACCGCTCCAGCCTCTTCAACGCGCAGGCGCAGTACGACTTCTCGCTGGCAAACGGCCGTGAGCGCCTCATCGTGGGGGCGGATTTCGAAAACATCAATCCGGATACGGAAGGCACCATTTACGGTCGGAATGAGAGCAGGGACCGCATCACGGAGACGGGGGGCTACGCACAATCGACGACCAAGCTTTCGCCCAAGTTCGACCTGACGCTGGCCGGTCGTCTCGACTATAACAACATCCAGGAGGAGCTCCTCTTCTCCCCGCGCGCCGCACTGGTTTTCAAGCCGATGCAGAATCAATCCCTGCGAGCCTCCTTCAACCGGGCGTTCTCGTCGCCGGGCAACAACTCGCTATTCCTCGATATCGTTGCGAGTGATCGGCCGGTTGCGCCGGGATACGACATTCTCGTCCGCGGGCGCGGCGCCGTCGACGGCTTCACCTTCCGACGGAATCCAGCCTACTCGACGTTTGCGAACACGGACCTCGTCGCGACGAGCGACCTGCCGATTGACGGCAGCTTCCCGTACGCCTGGAATACCGACATTCCAGTGGGAATGGATCTCGGATTCCTGTACAACCTGGTCTATGGAAATCTCAGCGCGCTGACAGCCCCTCAAATCAGCGCGATACTCGGCGTCGACATACCGGATCCTCAATTTCAGGCGTTGAAGGTCCTTCTCTCGCCGGCGAACACTGTGGTCCAGGGATTCTCGCAGGGTGTTCTAGCCAAACCGGGCGTGGAGGGCGGCGTGACCTTTGTGAACGACGCGATCGACGTCGAGCCGCTCAAGCAAACCACGAGTGAGACGTTCGAATTTGGATACAAGGGCTTGATCAACGACAAGATTCTCATCGCCGTCGATGCCTACCGCACGCGGAAGGAGAATTTCGTCGGGCCGCTCCTGTTCGAATCGCCGATCGTCCTGGTTCCGACGCTTCTAAATGACTTCCAGACTGCCTATGCGGCTGCGATTTCGAATAATGCGATTCTGACCGGTGCGCTCGCCCAGCTCGGATATACGCCGGAGCAACTCGCCGCCACGGTTACGCAATTAGCATCGGCCGATCTTCCGGGTCCCGCAGATCCGATCGGCATCGTGCAGCCCATGCAGAACCTCGACGGCCCACAAGGTCCCGAGCTCCTCCTGTCGTATCGCAACTTCGGGGAGATTGACTTCTACGGGCTCGACCTCTCGACACAGATCCTCCTCAATTCGCAGACGACAGTTTTCGCGTCCTACTCGTATGTAAGCGACGGATTCTTCGATTCAGAGGAGCTCGGCGAACCTGGGAAGTCGGTCGCGCTGAACGCCCCGCAAAACAAGATCAAAGGGGGCGTCACATACGATCATGCGTCCGGCCTGACCTTGACCGGGTCGGCTCGATGGACCGACACATTCAAGGTGGCGTCGGGTCCCTACGTCGGGACTGTCCCTGACTACTTCCTGCTCGACCTCGGTGTCGGGTACGATTTCTCAGCGTGGGCACCCGGCCTCCGCTTCGACGTGCTCGCGCAGAACGTTCTCAACGAGAAACACCGCGAATTCGTCGGTGCACCGAAGATCGGCCGGTTTACGACCGCGAGGCTGACGTATTCGCTTTGAAGGATGCTGCGACGGGCGGGCCGACGCCGCAACGGCTTGCTCCGGAACCGAATGGACGGGGTGGGCTTTGGCCTGCCCCCACATCTCCCAAAACGGTCCTGGTGGCTCTCGTCCCTACGGATAGGCGCTAACTCCGTCGAATGGCTTGACGAACATCGAACACCGAACCGCGAACCTCGAACAAGGCCGGCCTTTGATGCGTTTAGATAGTCTGCAGCGAGCGCTTTGCCACCCTGGCGAACGTTCTGCGGCATCCACGTAATCTTAACCGCGTGCGGCCCGTTTTCGATTGCTTAGCAGACTGGCTTTGGGTAGCTTTTGAGCCTGAAAACAAGGCTCCGGTGCCCGCCCCTGACGCAGGCCCGGAAAACCCGAAAGCGACGACATTCCTACCGGACTGAGACATGATTGCTGACTTCGTGCCGATCCTGGTCATGTTTCTGGTAGCGTCTGGATTGGCGCTGATGTTTCTGAAACTCCAGGAGTGGCTTGGACCCAAACGCCCTTCGCGCCTGAAGGACAGCGCGTACGAGAGCGGAATGGACCCGATCGGAACGGCGCGCGAACGTTACTCCGTCAAGTTCTACCTCGTGGCGATGATCTTCATCGTGTTCGACGTAGAGGTCGTCTTCATGTACCCCTGGGCGGCGGCATTCCATGATTTCATTCGTTCGGATGCCGGGTTCGGCAGTCTCGTCGTGGTGACGGTCTTTACCCTCATCCTGCTCATCGGACTGCTCTACGACGTTAAGAAGGGCGGACTAGATTGGAATTGACACTGGCTCCCCGAGGAGGGAATGCATGCCATTTGACTTAAAAGACGGATTTCTAACCACCACGCTCAACACGGCCGTTAACTGGTCGCGCTCGAACTCGGTCTGGCCGATGCCGATGGGACTGGCGTGCTGCGCCATCGAAATGATGGCGTTCGCAGGTCCGAAATCCGATGCCAGCCGTTTTGGCTCGGAGGTGTTCCGATTCTCACCGCGGCAAAGCGACCTCATGATCGTCGCCGGCTGGTGCTCCTACAAAATGGCCCATGCCGTCCGGCGCATATGGGATCAGATGCCCGACCCGAAATGGTGCATCGCCATGGGCGCCTGCGCTTCGACCGGAGGCATGCACCGATGCTATGGCGTCGTGCAGGGAGTCGACAATTTCCTGCCCGTCGACGTCTACATCCCGGGCTGCCCGCCGCGTCCCGAAGCGGTGCTTCATGCGTTGATGGACATTCAGGAGAAGATCCGCAACGAGCACACCGTCGCCATCGACAACCAAGTCTGACCCCTCACGAGATGGCAAAAACGCTGAATTTTCTCTTCAGCCCTGTCGACCCGCCGAAACCGTCGGCAGCTGAGAAGAATCCGCTCGCCAAAGAAAGCACGTTCGATTCAGACGCCGTCACGGCACTGCAGGACGAGTTTGGCGACCGCATCACGGACGTTGGGCTCTACGCCAACGAGCATACCATTTACGTAACCCGCGACGCCATTGTCGACGTTTGTACGTACCTGAAGGAGCAGCTCGGTTACCATTATCTCTCCGACCTGGGCGGCATTGATCGATTCACCGAGGAAGAGCGCTTCGAGGTATTCTATAACCTGATTTCTTTCGATCGCGGCAAGCGGATCCGTCTGAAAGTGCGTGTCGAGGAAGAAGACCCGGTCGTTCCATCCGTCACCCTCGTCTTTCCCGCTGCAGACTGGAACGAGCGCGAGTGCTGGGACATGCTCGGGATTCAGTTTGAAGGCCATCCCGATCTGCGCCGGATGTACATGCCTGAGGATTTCGAACACTTCCCGCAGCGAAAGGAATTTCCGTCGCTCGGCGTGCCCGGATCGCTCCCGCTGCCGTCACAGACCGACGACGGCGTGCTCGAAGCCGACCCGTTCCCCGCCGCACATGGCTCGAAGCCGCTCCGCAGAACCCCATTCCCGGAATAGCCGCTCATGGAAGTACCGACACAAAATCCGGAGGTCTTCTCCTTCTGGCCGAAGCACAATGAGCGTCTGTTCGCCCGGCTGGAATCGAAGTATCTCCACGTGGAGAAGAGCGGTGATCCGCTGGATGCGGACATGTCCCTCAACCTGGGTCCGCAGCATCCCGCCACACACGGAGTTCTTCGCTGTGCGCTCAAGCTCGACGGGGAGACTATCAAGTCTGCCGTGCTCGATCTGGGATACCTCCATCGCGGTATCGAGAAGCTCGCAGAGAACAAGACGTACCAGGAGTTCATGCCCTACACGGATCGCATGGACTATCTCGCGCCGTACTCGAACAACGTAGCATTTGCCTGGCGGTCGAGAAGCTGGCGGGAATCGAGGTCCCGGAGCGCGCTCAGTTTATCCGCACGCTGATGTCCGAGCTCGCCCGCATCTCCTCGCACCTGCTCTGGATGGGCACCATGGTGATGGATGCCGGCGCTCTCTCGGTCTTTCTGTGGACGTTCAAATACCGGGAGGTGCTCTACTCGCTCTTCGATGAAGTCTGCGGAGCGAGATTTACCGTCTCACACTCGCGAATCGGCGGCCTCGCATCCGACCTTTCGCCGCGCGCCGTCGATATGATCGAAGACTTCCTTCCGAAGTTTTCCGCCGAGTTGCTTGAATGGATGCCCTTCCTGAACCGCAATCGCATCTGGGTCGAGCGGAACCAGGGCGTCGGCGTGATTTCGAAAGAAGACGCCATCGCCATCGGGCTGACCGGCCCCAACCTCCGCGCCAGTGGGGTGAAATTCGACATCAGACGATTCGAACCGTACCTGGTGTACGACCAGTTGGAATTCGATATCCCGACCCGGGAAGAAGGCGACTCGTTCGCGCGATATATGGTTCGACTCGAGGAGATGAAGCAGAGCGTTCTCATCTGCAGGCAGTGCCTCGACAGGCTTTCGTCCATCGAAGGTCCCATTCGAGTCGACAATGCCAAACAGGGCTATGCCTCGAAAGACGAAGTCTATTTCTCCATGGAGGGCATGATCCACGATTTCGTGATGACCGATACGGGCGTTTGTCCGCCCAAAGGAGCGGAAGTGTACCATGCCACTGAGGCGCCGAAGGGTGAGCTGGGCTTTTTCCTGATATCCGACGGAACGGGCAGCCCCTGGCGCGTGCGGATCAATGCGCCGAGTTTTACCAACTTGCAAGGCCTCGAACAGATGCTCGAAGGATGTATGATCGCCGACACAGTCATTATCATCGGGTCGCTTGATCCGGTGATGGGAGAGGCCGACAAATGAGTGGATCCAAGACCGTGCATCTTCCGGGCGAGCCGACAGGGGCAATTCCCGAAAAGGATCTCGTCTTCTCGTCTGCCGAACTGGAGCAGATCGATAAGTACAAGGCAATGTACGCGACGGCGCAGGGCGCTGTGATGCGCGTTCTCTGGATCGCGCAGGAGAAGTTCGGCTACCTGCCGCCAGAAGTGATCCAGCTCGTCGCCGATACGCTGGAACTGCCGTACGCCCACGTCTACGGCGTCGCAACGTTCTACACGCAATACTACAAGGAGCCCGTAGGGAAGTACGTGCTGGATGTGTGTACCTGCTTCGCCTGCCAGGTCGTCGGTGGATACGACATGCTTGGCCACTTGTGCGAACGGCTCAACATCGAGGAAGGCGGAACGAGCGAGGATGGTCTCATTACGTTGCGGCAGGCCGAATGTCTGGGCGCATGCGGGTCGGGTCCGATGCTCCAGGTTGCCAACGGACCCTACGTCTACAACCTCACGCCAGAGCGACTCGATGCCCTCTTGGACGGACTCAAGAAGGGCGAGCTTCCCGAATTCGTCTCCGTCACGCTTCCGCAGGATGAAGATGAAATGGGAGGCAATCGCCGGACCGACGTGGAGCACGTCGACACGTACAAGACCCAGCCCGTAGCAGAAAGATTTTCCTGATCGACCTATGGAAGCTGAGAACAAGCAAGAGAGCAAGGCCGGGGACTGGCGGAACTACAAGCGGGTTCTCCTGCCTCCCGTCAAGGATCTCCACAAGCTCGATGTTTATCGAGCGAACGGTGGATACGAAGCGCTGCGCTCGGTGCTCACCGACGAAAAGTGGGAACCGAAGGCCGTGACGGACGAGGTAAAGGCCTCGGGTCTCAAGGGTCGCGGCGGGGCGTCGTTTCCTACCGGACTGAAGTGGAGCTTCATGCCTCCGGTCAAACCCGACGTTCCCCGGTATCTCTGCTGCAACGGCGACGAGAGCGAACCCGGCACGTTCAAGGACCGCCAGCTTCTCGAATACAATCCGCACCTGGTTCTCGAAGGGATTTTGATCGCGAATTACGCGATGAGCATCACGACGTGCTATCTCTACGTCCGAGGTGAGTACGCCGACTGGATCACGCTTCTGGAGAAGGCGCTGGAAGATGCCTACGAGGCCGGTTTTGTCGGTAAGGGCGATCATGGGCACTGACTTTTCGACGGAGATCGTGATCCACAAAGGCGCCGGCGCCTACATCTGCGGCGAAGAGACCAGCCTGATGGAGTCGCTCGAGGGCAAGCGAGCCTATCCGCGGATCAAGCCGCCGTTTCCTGCCCAGCGCGGCGTCTGGAATCACCCGACCACGATCAACAACGTGGAAACGCTGGCCTGCGTGCCGCTGATTATTACAAAGGGCGCGGAATGGTATGCGTCGACCGGCGCCAAGAATCATCCGGGTCCCGTCCTGTACGGACTGGCGGGGCACATCAATCGTCCGGGCGTTTACGAGTTTCCCTCGGGCATGCTGATCACCGATCTGATTAACGAGGTCGGCGGCGGGATGCGTGGCGGGAAGAAGCTCAAAGCGCTGGTCCCGGGCGGATCGTCGGTTCCGGTCCTTCGCGCCGATATGATCGAGGGCGTCACAATGGACGGCGACAGCCTTCGCGGCGCCGGCAGCATGCTTGGTACGGCGGGCATGCTCGTGCTGGACGAAGACACAGACATGGTGAAGTTCCTCCGTCGGATCACGCACTTTTATCGTCACGAGAGTTGCGGCCAGTGCACTCCGTGCAGGGAAGGGACGGGTTGGTTGGAGGACCTCGTGACGCGTATCGATGAAGGGAACGGCAATACGCGCGACCTCGATCTGCTCCTCGATCTCTGCGATCAGATGGAAGGACGCACCGTTTGCGCCCTGGCCGACGCCGCTGCGTGGCCCGTACGATGGACGGTCAAGCGCTTCCGCGAGGAGTTCGAGGCGAAGTGCCGCGACTCGGTTTTTGCAGCCGCCTGATTAGTAATCAAGAGATTCAAGATGCCAACGGTCCATATAGATGACCAAGCCTTCGAGTTTGAACCAGGCACGAAGCTGCTTCAATTCTGCCTGGATCACGGAATAGAGCTGCCGCATTTTTGCTATCACCCGGCCATGTCGGTGCCTGCGAATTGCCGGCAGTGCCTCGTGAAAGCGGGGATGCCCGCCAAGAATCGAGAGACCGGCCAGATCGAAACGGATGACGACGGGGCGCCGATCATCAATTTCTTCCCGAAGATGCAGACGAGCTGCTCGCTCGACCTGGCCGACGGCATGGTCGTTCAGACGCACCGAACAAGTGACGAGGTAGCCGGCGCACAGGAAGACAATCTCGAGTTCCTGCTCATCAACCATCCGCTCGATTGCCCGATCTGTGACCAGGCCGGACACTGCCCGCTCCAGAACCAGGCCTACAAGTACGGTCCCGAAGGCTCGCGCTTCGAATTCGAGAAGGTGCACAAACCCAAGAGGGTACAGCTCGGACCCCGCGTTACCCTCGATGCCGAGCGGTGCATTAACTGCACGCGGTGCACGCGCTTTACGGAGGAGATTTCGAAATCGAATCAGCTCACGATCGGCATGCGCGGCGTGAAGAACTTCCCTATGACGGCGCCGGGGATGACCTTCGATGAGCCGTATTCGATGAACGTCGTCGACATCTGCCCCGTTGGGGCGCTCACGTCGACCGACTATCGTTTCAAAGCTCGCGTTTGGGAGACGAGCCACACGCCGTCGATTTCCGTCCATTCGAGTAAAGGCGTGAACGTCGAATACTGGGTCCGAGACAATCTGATCGTTCAGATCACGCCGCGCCAGAACCTCGCCGTCAACGAATACTGGATGGCAGATGAGGATCGCCTCGACTACAAACGGTTCAACGAAGATCGACCGCAGCACGGACCGGAAGAACGATCCGGCGACGGCTCGCTTGTGCCAGTCGATTGGGATGGCGCGATCGCATCGGCGGCTGAGCTTCTGGCCGAGGCCAAAGGGAAAGTGCTGTTCATCGCGTCCGCACATGCTACGGTCGAGGACAATTACCTCCTGATGCGCCTCGCAGAGGCCACCGGCAATGCTACTCCGGTGTTCCTTTCGCACGTCGCAGAGGGGTCGGGCGACGGCTGGCTCGTGACGGACGACAAGGCGCCGAATGCGGCGGGTTGCCAGGCACTCGGCCTGCAAACCGTCGATGGTGCGCAACTCAAGAAGCTGGTTGCAGAGGCTGCGGTCGTTTACCTGCTCGAGGATGATCCGATCGCCGCTGGAGCCCTCGCTGTCGAGGATCTATCCGGGAAGGTCGTGATCCTCCACTACCATCGAACGACGAACCACGTGCTCCCGCACGCGCGTGTGGCGCTGCCTGCGGCAATGGTCGTGGAGACGGCTGGAACGATGGTCAACGTCGACGGGATTGCCCAGCGGCTTCGTCCCGCCAAGGCGATCCGTTCGATCAATCGATCGCTCGTCATGGAAATGGGCAAGAGCCGGCCCGACCGGCACGGAACGCCGTTCGATCGCTGGTACAACGAGTCCAACACGATCGACTGCCGGCCCTCGTGGGATCTGCTGCAGGACGTCGCCGAGAAGGTTGGCCACGACCTTCGGTTCAAGAGTCCCAAAGCGATCATGCAGGAAATCGCGGACAAAATTCCGGCACTCAAGGATGCGACGTACGATGCCATGGGCCTTCACGGCACGCGCCTCGCAGCCGACGTTTCGACTGACGCCTCCTGAAGCAATTCACGCAAGCTATGGACATTCCTCTCTGGGCAACAGCGATCATCGCCTTTCTGCTCGTAAACATGTGTCTGATTGCCGCGTCGGCGCTCGTCTATGCCGAACGTCGGATTGCGGCTTTCGTGCAGGAGCGAATCGGGCCGAACCGCGTCGGTCCGATCGGTCTGTTGCAGCCATTCGCGGACGTCCTGAAGCTCTTCTTCAAAGAGGACATCCGTCCGAGTCAGGCCAACTCCTTCATCCATTCGCTCGCGCCGTATCTCATGGTTACGATTGCCATGACGACGATCTCGGTTATCCCGCTGGCACATGGAGTGGTCATAGCGGACGTGGGGGTTGGGATTCTGGTGATTCTCGGTCTGACGTCGCTTTCTGTGTATGGCGTGACGCTGGCCGGTTGGTCGTCGAACAGCAAATACGCACTGCTCGGAGGGTTGCGCTCATCTGCGCAAATGATTTCCTACGAGCTTTCGATGGGTGCGGCCGTTGTTTCGGTGATCGTCCTCACCGGCTCACTGAACCTGACCGACATCGTCGAAGCGCAGAGTAACTGGATGGGTTTGGGATGGAACGCCTTCAAGAATCCCATTGGGTTCATCATTTTCGTCGTCACCGCGTTCGCTGAGACGAACCGGGCGCCGTTCGACCTGCCGGAAGCGGAGCAGGAGTTGGTCGGTGGCTACCACACCGAGTACAGCGGCATGAAGTTCGGCATGTTTTTCCTTGCCGAGTACGTGAACATGTTCATTTCGAGTTTCGTGATCGTGACGCTGTTTCTGGGCGGCTACGTCATTCCATTCCAACCGTTGCTGCTCTCGGCGTTCCCGTCGCTTGACGGAAGTATCCTCCTCGGCCTGCTCCAGCACGTGACGCTGCTCA
This sequence comes from uncultured Bacteroidota bacterium, assembly GCA_963768715.1. GTDB lineage: Bacteria > Bacteroidota > Rhodothermia > Rhodothermales > DATKEJ01 > DATKEJ01. The sequence continues at coordinate 189,753 of CAVYJC010000004.1, read as the reverse complement.
TCAAGGTATCCTTCATCTGCTTCGTCTTCATTTGGGTACGCTGGACCTTCCCGCGGTTCAAGTACAACCAGCTGATGACGCTCGGATGGAAGTACCTCCTGCCGATCGCGCTTTTCAATGTGCTGCTGATCGGGCTCATCGTGTTGGGATTGGCATCGATGTAGATCGGTGCGAAGTGCGAGGTGCCGCGTGCCAGCGTGCCAGCCCGTGCCACGACCCGGTCCCCCTCTCGAGGGGGCGGCTGACTCAGAATTTATTCGGAGGAAGCCGGGGGAGGTCGCCATCGGATTTGCCACGACACGGTCTCTCCGGGATCCACCGACAACGGCTCGGGGCATCCCCGGAGAGGTCCCTCCACGCCTGCGGCGTGTTCGGGATGACACGACCGCCTTTGTGAAAGCGCGCGGGCACCTCGATTCTTGGCTGTCACGTCCGCCCGCGCGACGGTGCGAGAGACCGCCTCGACGGTCCCCCTCTCGAGGGGGCAGTCCCGACGCAGTCGGGACGGGGGAGGTTGCCCAAGAATGGCAGAGACCACAGCAGCGAAACCTTGAAACCTGGCGCCTGACACGTCAGGTTGGGGTGTCTGGCTGATATGCGCCGCCACCACAGTTTCAAGCTTCAGATCCACTCCAAGGCGGCTGTGGTAACGTCAGGAACAAACGCTTGTTGCCAAAGTGCAGTTGACCAGGAGATACCTGGGAGGAGACCCGAAATGAAATTGACGAAAGAAGAACGAGATATCCTCGAATCAGTCGAGCAGGATACTTGGAAGAGCGTGACGGCCCTCAAAGAAGAGACGGAGCGTTATCGTGTGGCTGCGCGTGACAGCCTCCGCAAGGACAAGCGGGTCAATATCCGGATGAATGAGCGTGACCTCCGCCGGTTCAAGAAGGCAGCATCTCGCGAAGGCTTACCGTATCAGACGCTGATTTCGAGTGTGCTGCACAAATACATCAACGGGTGGCTTGTTGAGGCGAAGGACTGAAACCTGAAACACTGAGCCGTCGATCTTCGCAACGGAGGCGCTTCAAACGCCGGACCTCGCATCTGCAACCCTCAGGTTGGTCTCTCTCCCTGATCTGCGTTGTGAGTCTTGAAATCTGAATGGCTACTTCACCAGTACCATCTTCCCCAGCTTGGCCCGCCTCTTCCCCTCCACGTTGAGCTCGACGCTGTAGAAATAGACCCCGCTCGGGAACGTAGCTGCGTTCCACGACCCCTCTTGATAGCCGGCCTTTTGGACATCATCCACGATACGCGCAACGCGCTGGCCGATCGAATTGAAGACCTCGATGCGGACGTTGCCATCCTTGGGAATCGCGTAGGCGATCCTGGTCGTGGGGTTGAAGGGATTGGGGTAATTGCCTCGAAGCGTCAGTTCGGTCGGGGCCTCGGATTCGATCTTGATCCTCTTGGATTCGAGCTGCCTTGCCGCCGACGAGACCTCAAATGTCACATCGCTCACCTCGCCAACTGGGGCTTTTTCGTCCAGGTCGAACGTAAACAGCGTCCGTCTTTGGCTCACCGGGCTTAAGTGCGCCGATTTCGGCTTAGTCGTCTGGTCAAAAGCAAGCCATGTTGGAGCCGCGCTGAGGTGGACCGACACATCTTTCAGCGGACCGCTCGTCGTGTTGACGACCTCCAGCTCAATCCGATTCGATTCGGAAGCGAAGGGAATGGCATACGCACCCAGATCGGATTGTTTCGCGACCGGCTGGGCGGTGGCTGTGGATGCGACTGCCACCACTATGGCTATTGGAGCACACTTCCTGAACATGGCTACTGGATTTCTACCGGGGAACCGACGGTTCCGTTGTAGCCGCCTGCATTCCAATGAACCGTGAAGAAGTCGATGGCGATGCGATCGCGCGCGAATCGACGTGCCCGCGTCACGTTTCGGCGGCGTGCGGCTGAAGTACAGCGTGCGAATCGACCTCCCAATCCGTGTCCAAGATCATGGCCCAGTGATTGGGTCGGGATGCCGCTCGCTCTGACGTCGACCCGTACGAAATGACCACTTTCTCTTACGCGCTCCGATATCGCAGCCTGGTACCCGTCCTGCAACACGCCAGGTTCGGTGCTCACCAGGGCTACCTCTGATGAATCGTAGAAGACGTCAATGGTTATCGAGGCCAGTGTCTTATCGGCCACATCTGTTTTTGCCTCAACGTTGACCCAGTAATCATTCCCGGTGTTTCGAGTTACATTCAGTCGCACGTAGCACTGAGGACCGGTCAACTCTGATTGAATGGTCAGGCCGGCCCCACCTCCGTCGGGCGGATAAAGGACGTTGTATAAGGAGTCGCTGATTCCTGTCTCCGCGTGGGCGGTGGTATTGGCAATCCACTTCGTGAAATCGAGCGCGGTTACCTGCCTGTCCATGTTGAAGTCGGTGGCGCGATATCCCGTCTCGCCAGCGGTGGTGGACTGAAGCCAGGCGTCGAAATCCGCTGCTGCGACCAGGCCGTCTCCATTGGCATCACCCGCCCACATCGCGTAGACCGTGTCCTGCCCTGAGACGATCTGCTTCTGCGGATTCGGAACGCCGGCCAGAGCGTGGCCGGTCGTGAAGTCGTGTTCCGCATATCCACTCGTCATATCAACAAGCGTGTCTGATATGACAGCGACGTGATTGCGGTGATCGACAACAAGGGCATAATGCCCGGAGCGGAAGCGCGGAAATTCGAATCCGACGTACCCGCTTTCCAATAACATCCCGGTCGTTTCAGAGACGAGGCTATCAGGTGTGGCAGACGTGTCGACAATCTGCCCGTAGACCCAGTCGACGAACGTTTCGGAGAGCATGGGCGTCGAGGCTGGGTACGACGAATTCCATGGTTCGTCCTCATAAGGACCATCGAGCGGCAGAGCATTGCCCTCAGGGGGGCTCAGGTTGGACAACATTGAGCCGTTGTAGTAGGCGCCCTCGAGGAATAATCGTGCCCGAACCGCAAATGGACTGGGATCCAATTCATAGAGCTCAGCACCAACATAGTCTCGCAACCCGGCTAATCGCTGGGTTGCTGCTATCGCGAAAGGAGACGACGGAAATTCCTGAAGGAAGGCGGAATACAGCGAGTCAATCTTGGCCTCAGTCGGACGCGGCCCAAAATCGAGGGCAGCCCTCCTCTCATCGTCAACCCCAAAGTCTAGCTCTGTGTAGATTGCCCTAACCCACTTTGCGAACTCAACAACGTGTAAAGGTAGATTCGGCTTGTCGAGGGCAACCGCGAGCATACTGTTGACGTCAGGAGCGCCCCAAGTCCAGGCTCGTCCTGTGAAGGTGTATGTTGCGGCTGTCGCCAGAGTATCGGCGATCGTAGTCCACTGGCTCGAGAGGCTGTCAACTGAGAACACTGTGTTGTCCAACTCCACGCGGCCGGCCGGACCACCTTTATCGATTGATACACTCAGTTTGTAGGTGCCTAGCTTGCTCCACAGATCGACCCCGGGCAGAAGATTGAAGGAAGCAGATCGTGTTTGTCCTGGAGCATAGGTCACCTTCGGAGTCGGTCCGATGTGGATCCCCTCGACAGCCAGAATCGGGTGTCGGGGAACGAACTGCGAGTCGGGAGATGTAATCTCGAAATGGAGCGCCGTTGCCTGACGCCAAACTGGCGGGCCCCAATCCTGGAACCGACTTGACGTATTTGTCACATTGACGGTAGCAACGACCGCCTCAAACTGTTGGTAGGATGCCTTGTCTGTAGAGACTGTGACTGACGGCATGGCGTCGTATCCGGCAAACTGAGCAAACACTACGTTTCGACCAAGCCCCGAAAGGAAGAAAGCAAGAAGACCAAGCGTGACGGCAAAAGATCGAATCATGGCTTCAGCCTCATCTGAGATATATCGTTTGCACTGAAGAACGCAGACATGCCCGGCCCGATTCCCGAACGCATCACGGAAGAGCCGGTCTTCGGATGACAATCACTGTCCATACATGTTATGGGCGTTGCTATGCCAAGGCTATGCCCGGCTTCATGTAGTGCAACCTTCTCGCGTTCAGTAAGCTCAATTTCATCCAATACCAGTCCATCGACATCGTCGTTGTTGTAGAGCCCGAAACCCAGGATGTCGAACGGATTGATGAAGTCCCCAATCCCATTCGACTTGTTGATGTCAGTTGCCGAGTAGGTAGCTGTGTAGCCAACCACCGTGTCCGTCGTGACGGGCGTCACAAAGTATTCCCAAGCCGATTCAGGTATGGAATTGACACTCGGGTCCCATATGTTTGAGATGGTCTGCTCATATACTCTGACGACGGCCCAACCGAATATCAGCTGCTCCGTTTCCGGCGTCCGGCCTAGCACGACGGCACCACCGTGGCGTGGCTGACAATAGGGCTGAGACGGGCAACCAGTGCTGACACCGCCAATAGTGTAGACTCCTTCTTGGACTACAATTCCGTTTTCTTGCCGGAAAGAGTCAGAAAGGCCGCTACCTTTATGCGCAACGCCCCTGTCGACCACTCTTAGGTAGTTTTTCCTTGGATCGTAGTCTTGACGCTTCATCTGGTACTCCAGTGGTGCGGAGCCATCGGGAACTAATTCGCCACCAACGATGAGCCCCCCAACGCCGTAAACTCTGATGTCCAGTTGGCTGGTCAAATTCTGGAGCACGAAGTCGCCAACCGTCGTGCTGTCGGCGTCGAGAAATATCTCCTTCTTCGTTGGATCCAAGCGGCTGAATACGCCACCGATTTTCACCCCGGTGTATTCGCGCAGTTTTGATAGACCGTCGCCATCGTGCGCGTTTCCTGTGCTTATCTCCTCATCCCACTCAATGTCGTCACAGTCTGTGCTCGGGCTATCACAAACAAGTGTCGGGTTAATCAGGGACCTCCCACCGTTCGAGTCCTCCCAACTATCCGCAATCCCGTCCATGTCCACATCCTGCGGGAAACTCACCGTATCGGCGACTCCTTTTAGTTCGGAATACGAAGGACCGACAATCGTCGCGATTACCGTTGCAACGCCCCAGTACTGGTGACTAGTCATGTACGTCGAGATCATCCCGTCGGGGGCCACACGGAATCCAACGTGATCTTCATCATCTCTAATCGTAAACGTTTCCGCCCCGTCACCATAGTCGTAGTTCAGCACCTTTAGCACCACAGAGTAGCCGGGTGAAGATGCAGACTTCGAGGGCACGCGTATGGTGACACCGATTATGCTGTCCGCCATCGGCAGATAATCTGGACCGACATCGACGGTCAAAACAATGTCGAGAATGTCAATCTGCAGGGGCGTCGTTCGGTAGTCTCTCCGCACCTTAAGGTTGGTCACGACGCTTTGCTCAGCGGCTGCAGAATCACTGATAAACGCGATTCGCTGAACAGTGGGCCCCGCGGGAGCATCCGGATCCACCACATCGTAGGGCACGCCGTAGAATCCGTTAAAACCGGCCGTTTGAAGGATCGTCCACGGCCCTCCGTCGCTTTCCATCCATACCAGTTCCCCATTGTGATCGCCGTCCCACAAGATGTCGATCTGCGGGGGGATGAAATCAGGTTGATCACTGTCCCAGACCTGAACCGTAACGAACGACGTGTCGGAGAATGCGACGGGATTCGGATCCGCCGTTGCTACCAGTGCCCCGTCCGTCAGCCAGAATGAACCCTCACCACTTACAGAGGTGTCCCCCACCATGTCAACAAAGATCTTTCCTTCTTCAAGAGTCGGAGGGACATCTGTCACCACGTACCGCACCGCGCTGTCGGGATCAACGTTCGAAAGGCTCGCCCCTTGTATTCCTCCTGGACCGAGTAAGTAACCGTGACTGGAGCTAGTCGGATCGAGAGAGATGTCAACAAGTGGCGGGTTCGGGGCGCTGCTACCATCTTCCTGCCTCGACCCTATGTTGACAAACATCGTATCTCCTGATCCGCCGACATTGTCTAAGAATTCCGAGTTGTACACGTCGACTTCGAAGTATTGCGCCTTTCGATATATCGCCACGTAGGCCGTAAAAAGGTGGGCCGGCCGCGTTTCAGTGAGACCTTCGCAGTACCATGGACCTGCCTTGTGGTAAAACATCAGGAGACCGTCATCCCAGTACGGATACCCGTCTGGATCATTCCATGGCCACCAGGAATCTGGAGCGTCGGTCTGGATGGGCATGCTCTCACTCCCGTAATCATAGTAGACAACTACCGTGTCACTCGGTAAGACGCGACCGACATCAAGTGAATCAACGTCTGGATAGCTCTCGTTGAGCAGGTTGTAAGTAGTGTATGAGTCCGCCACCAAACCACCCTCGTCGAGACAATCGTATTGAATCGCCGGTCCGGCACTCGTCTGCATGGGATATGTGAATGTCCAAGAAGAATCGTCTCGAATGACCGTCACCTTCATCTGGTCGTAGGGTGGATAACCGGTAACGTGGTAGGCAACATAGTACTTCATGTACAGGTTGCCGACGTTCTTTGGGACAACGTAATTGCACCTTGGAAACGGGAAGTGGGGCAACTCAGGAGGCAAACAGAGCGGCGCAGGATTAGGTGTCTCCATCATCTCCGATGCCTTGGCGACTGTCTGACCGGTGATCTCGACCTTTTCCTTGATCGTTACCTGTCCCTCAGCGGCTGAGACGAGGGAAACAGTAAGCGCGGCTAGGAGAAGTGATCTTCGTCTAAAACGAGAGAGAGAGTTGAGAGACGAAACATGGCGTTCCGGCGGGCTGCGAGCATGACGACCACAAAGTATACGTATACGCGCAAGAACGGCCGGGAACGGATCAAACAGCCACAAGGCCGGCGAAGTAGGGCAGCGACAGACTTGAAATTGGCACTTGAGACTTCAGCCTTGCTGGCCCCTCCGTGAGGCCGTCAGGACCCGTCAGTTTCAAGTTTCAAGTTTCAAGTCTCATTCTGTGCTCTACGCTCAAACCGCCCGGCTCCTCCCGACGTTGTCGGGTTGCGCTGAGGCAGGCAAGAGCCGCCAGTTTCAAGTTTCAAGTTCTCGGCATCCCTCCGCTCCCCAGGCACGACCAGCACCAGCCACGCAATACCGCATAGGATTTGAACACCGGCCAGAACCTGAAAACCGGTTCTCAACGAAAATTCAGCTGACTCCAGCATCAAGCTGGCTGCGAAGATTGAGATCGTGTTCACGCCGGTTACTGCCAGCCACTCCGACGCGAACACGCGACCGCGGTAACGATCTACCGCACGCTTTTGCAGCATCACGTTTGAGAGCACCCAGTTCGCGCCACTCGAAACGTGAGCGATCGCTACGATCAGTGCGAGGAAGAAGATGGAGGACCACGGCGAGATGCTGACGACCAGGTAGAACAGGCCCGAAAACGATACGCAGAGTCCAAGTAGCGTGGGCCAGTAGTCTTCGTTCTTGAACCAGCGCCGGGCGAGAATGGGACCGATCCCGGTTCCGAGTCCTCGCGCCGAGAAGAGAATGCCGATGGCCACGGCTGGAGCCGCCGGATTGATGGCGCTTCCGAGAAGCGTCAACATGAAAACGAGTCCGCCGCCGGCCAGCGCCCACGAAGCCTTGGCCAGGGCGATGCGTCCGACGCGAGGGTACGTCCGCATGTAGCGCCATCCCTCGAACACGTCTTCGTACGCCTGTCTTATCAGCGAACGCTCCGTGTCGACCACGTCGGTCTTCTGCGGGATAACCGCGAAATATAGAAGCACACCCGAAACGACGTACGACAGGCTGTCGATAATGAACACGGCATGTTCTCCGAGCCACTGCGTCGCAAATCCTCCCATGGCCGCCCCGAGCGCGAGAATGGACGACCATGTCGTCGCCATCAGCGCGTTGGCGGTAACGAGTTCGTCTTCGGAAGTAATGTTTGGGATCGAAGCGCCGCGGGCTGGAATAAAAGCGGCGCTGATGACGATCTGGACGGCCGCGAGCGCGTACAGGAGTGGCAGATCGCCCACCGTTTCGATCGTGAGGAATCCCAGTACGATGATCGCCCGCGATATGTCGGCCACGATCATCAGCTTTCTGCGGTTCACGCGATCCGCGATCAGACCCGCAATCGGAGATGCCAGCCCCATCGGAAGCATCTTGGTGATGAATACGAGCCCAAGTGCAAAGGGGGACCCCGTCAGTCGCTCGACGATCGCATACAACGCGATCGTATTGAACCAGTCCCCGAAGAACGAAACGACGCCGCCTGCTCCACAACAAACGGAAGTTGCGATTCGTCCTGATAAGGTCGAGATAGCCGACCGGCCGGGCCAAGTGTGGCGTTGGCCGGGGTGCATCGAGACGGCGATCGTGTTCCTTCTTATCCTCCAGAATGGTCCTCCGGCCGGAGCTGAGGGAATAGGATGACGTCCCGGATCGAGGCCTGATCGGTCATGAGCATCGTTAGTCGGTCGATCCCGATTCCGAGCCCGGCCGTGGGCGGCATGCCGTATTCGAGCGCGCGCAGATAGTCTTCATCCACCTGCATCGCCTCCTCGTCGCCGGCGGCCCGCAACACGGCCTGCTCCTCGAAGCGGGCCCGCTGATCGTCCGGGTCATTGAGCTCGGAGAACGCATTGCAGATCTCCGTGCCGTTGCATATCGCTTCGAAGCGTTCCACGAGCCCCGGTCTCGATCGGTGTTTCTTCGCCAGCGGACTCAACTCTACCGGATAGTCGACGATGAACGTGGGCTGGATCAACTTCGGTTCGACGAATTCGCCGAAGATCTCGTCGATGATCTTTGCCCATCCCATGGTCGCGTCGATCTCCAGACCGAGCTCTGTAGCCCGGCGAGCGAGCCGGTCTCTGTCCGCAGCCGTCACATCCACGCTGGTGGCGTCCTTGATCGCGTCGACAAGTCCGATCCGTCGCCAGGGTCGCTTGAACGAGATCTTCTGATCGCCGACCTGGACCTCTGACGTCCCGTGCAGCGCAACCGCCACGTCCTCGACCATCTCTTCGACGAGCTGCATCATCCACTCGTAGTCCTTGTAGGCTACGTAGAGCTCGAGCATCGTGAACTCCGGATTGTGGAAGCGGCTCAAGCCCTCGTTCCGGAAGTCCTTCGAAATCTCGTACACGCCGTCGAATCCGCCCACGATAAGCCGCTTGAGGTACAACTCGTCTGCGATGCGGAGATACAGTGTTGTGTCGAGTGCGTTGTGATGCGTGGTGAAGGGACGCGCCGTGGCCCCGCCGTAGACGGGCTGGAGCACGGGGGTTTCCACTTCCACGTAACCTCGATTATCGAGGAACTGCCGGATTCTCGAAACCAGCCGGGCTCGTTTGCGGAAAACGTCCCGCACCTCGGGATTCACGATCAAGTCGACGTAGCGCTGCCGGTACCTGAACTCCTTATCCGTGACCTCGTCGAAGACGTGCCCGTCCTTTTCCTTGACTACGGGGATGGGGCGGAGTGCCTTTGACAGCAGTTCGAGACGCTCGGCATGGACCGTCACCTCGCCGGTTTGCGTCCGGAAGACGAAGCCTTCGATCCCGACGATGTCTCCGATGCCGATCAGCCGCTTGAACACCTCGTTGTAGAATCCATCCGGAAGATCATCGCGCCGTGCATACACCTGGATGGTGCCGGAGGTGTCCTGCAGCGTGAAGAACGACGCCTTACCCATGATGCGACGCGTCATGATGCGACCTGCAAGCGAGACGGTTGGCGCGTCGCCGCCGGCCGACTCGGATGCTTCGAACGCTTCGACGGCCTGTTCGGAGAGATGACTGACGCTCCAGTCGAACGCATACGGATTCAAACCGCGCTCGACGATTTCGTCACGGTCGTGCCGCCGCTGGACTTCCTGTTCTGTGTGTTGCCGTTCCATTTATGCGAGGTGGAATCGTTTAGCGCTCGGGAGGCGTGTAGTTTTCGAGGTGCTTGACCTGCATGACGATCTTGTCGAAAGGCTGATCGACCAGAGCGGGCTGGACGCTTTTTCCTGTCGAGCGAGCCGTCGGACTGTTTCCGATGGCATCGAGCACGTCGAACCCTTCGACGACTTCTCCGAAGACCGTGTACATGCCGTCCAGGTGGGGTGCGCCGCCGTCTCGCATGTAGGCCGCCCGTGCGGAGTCGGAGAACGTGAAGCCCGGATCCGGAATCTGCGTGCGCAGCGACCGCTCTATCTGATCGAGTGTCGTTGAATCAAAAGGAGCGCCGCCAAGGACCAGGTAGAACTGGCTTCCGCTTGAGGCTCGTGTCGGATTTACGACGTCCCCCTGGCGTGCCGCTGCCAGGGCGCCACGCTTGTGAAAGTGGGCTGGATTGATTTCAGCCGGAAGCGTGTAGCCGGGGCCTCCCGCGCCGTCGTCCATTGGGTCGTCGTTCTTCGAATTCGGATCGCCCCCCTGGATCATAAAGTTTGCGATGACACGGTGGAAGGTTGTTCCGTCGTAGTACCCTTCGTTCGCAAGCCGGGCAAAATTGTCGCGGTGCTCGGGCGTGTCATCATAAAGGCGAACCACCATGCGGCCCTTCGGCGTGGATATTTCGTAGTAATTGCCTTCGCTGGGCACGGTGTTCATAGGGGTTGATTGGTTTTCCGTAGTGTCGGCCGGGGCGACCCCGGCTGCAGGCGAATCTTGCTGGGCGTTTGAGCAACCAGTGATCATCGCCTGAAGAAAGAAGCTGGTTACGGCCAGCGTCCGTAGTTTTCTCGTTGACATATTGAAGATCGATGGGAGTTCAGTCGAGAGACCCGTCCTCATCTCCGAGAGACGTCTCCTCAAAGTAGTTTAGAATCCCGATTCGCAACAACTTCTCCTGCTCCTCGACCGACAGCTGAGGCAGATCGATCTCTTTTTCCCAGATCAGGAAGCCGTTCCGTTCCATGCCCACCCTGGAGTATATCCCGAACGTCTCCATGGCGAGGTACGAGCCCTCCATGATCAAGGACTGCTTTCGCTCCTTCGGCAGGTCGGGCTCGTATCCACGGCCGACCGACTGCACCCCAATCAGGAAGAGGTAGGCGTCGACGTCGGGCGTCCGCCCAAACCGGGCCTCGATCTGCATGGAAAGCGCCTTCCAGCGGTTCTCGAGCGTCTCGTCGTCAATGGCAAGTTGCTCTGATACAGTCGATACGTCCATCGGGACCCCTGTGTTGTCCGGGTTCGCTCAACCACGGCGGCGCGGGCATGTTCCACTAAGGCCGGCCGGCCTCCTCGAGAATCTTGCGCATGCCGGCACTCTCCTCCGCACTGATGCGCCCGCTCCGCTCCGCCAGATCGATCGTCCCCTCCGCGAGCGCAATGAATCGAGACAGCAGTTCGGGGGCGATCTGGATGAGGGTGCCGATCTGCCCAACGAGCGCATCGTCGTCGGCACGCACGATCGGACCCGTCAGCGCCTGCCCGGGCGTCGCCGACCGGAGGTTTTCGAGGGTGTCTTCAATGAGTGAATCGGTGAGATCGAGCGGCAGGTCCACGGCGGTGAGCAGCCGCTGGACATCCCCCATGAGTGTTACCAGATAGTTGGAGGCCATGGCGGCCGCGAGATGATAAGCGGCCTTGGCTTCCGCCGGGATCTCCACAGGTATCGCGCCAAGATCCAGGGCGACGGCCGTGCCGACGGCGACGGCGAGCGGATCGCCCTCGATTCCGATCGTCAGGCCTTCGAAAGTCTTTGAGGGGCCTGCGGGAGGAAACGAGCCGAGCGGATGAAAGCTGAGCGTTCGTGCGCCTCGCGTTGCGAGAGGGGACAGGATGGCGGCGTCGAGACGACCGGAGACATGTGCAACGACCGACAGTTTGAAATCCAAATCGGTCGCCAGGAGGTCGTCGACGACGGCAGGAATGTCCTCCTCCCGCGTACAGATGAAGAGGAGTTTCGCATCGGGCGGGATGTCGGCAACACGGTCCGAGACGATGGGTGATCCCGTTTCGGCGGCAAGCCTTTCTGCAGTTTCCTTCGACCGATTGACCAGCGCAAGAAGCCGATAATTGGTTCTGTAGAGCGACCGCGCCAAGCCCGATCCGACCGCACCCACGCCAATGATCGCGACACCGGCTCCGGCTGCGGTTTCACCCTGCTCGATCTCGGAGTTCAGCCTTGGACGCGTCCTGTCGCTCACCGTTGATGTCTCCCTAAAGGTGCGTCGCGGTTACGCCGGACGTCTAACGAGCCCATCGAGGACGCGTACGAGCGGCTCATGGCGGGAGAGGTCGGTGACGAAGGTTGCAAACCGTTCCTGATAACTCGGCCTCCACTCCATGCTGGCAAGGACGGGAATGGCAGGCGCCAGCTCGGCCAGCGTTTCGGCGTTCAGGGACTCGGCGAAGCCCTCGCCGAAGCGTCCGAAACCGTTCAGGACAACACCGAGAGGAATCAGACCGGCCATTTCCATAACGCGAAGCGTCAGCAGACAGTGGTTGAGTGTGCCCCGGCTCGTTCGCGCGACGATCAACGACGGGATGTTCATTTCCCTCAGGAGGTCGATCATGAAGTAGTCAGCCCGAAGTGGAACCATAGCGCCCCCGCCTTCGACGACGACGAACTTGCCCATCCCGACGAGCTCCTGGAAAGCATCCAGCAGCATTTGCGTGTTGACGGGTCGTTCCTCGACCTGGCCTGCCACATACGGCGAGGCGAGGGTTTCGTATCGGATGGGATTGAACAACCGGCGTTCTACACCGGCGCCCCCGACCGCGTCGAGATGCCCGGCAGCGCTGTCGACGGATCCGCCTGTTTCAATCGGAGTCATCAACGTGGCGTCGACGCCGCGCTTGCGAAGAAGACCGACGATTCCCGCGCCGATCATTGTCTTGCCGACGTCTCTGTCCGTTCCGACGATAAATATCCCGCTCGGCTTCTCAGTCATTGGAAATCAGTCAATTTGGCGGATCGGGCTAGGTAAGGGTGGAATGTTTTCGGAGCTGAACCCAGGCAAGCGTCGAAATCCAGAGAAAGACGACGAAAAGCCCGGCCGCCTCGTTGAACACCTCATCTCGCAATACCGGATCCGTGGAGATGAACTTCCAGACGGTGGCGAGGCAGCCGACCAGGCAGACGGCCGCGAAAACGGATCCGATGACGACCGGAAACCTCGATATGGCGAACAACACACAGAGGAGAGCCGCCACTCCGTAAGCGGCGATCCAGATCATTGGATTCGGATCGTCATATTGCATCGCCGCGGCGACCACGAAGAGGACGATCATGCCGGCATTCATGTATTTCATGGCGGCCCCGGTTACTCGTCGGAGAATGCTGAGTCGAAAGAGACGCCCGACGGTTCAAAATCGACGTCACGGACAAATCGGCAGGCCTCTTCGGCGCCATGCTCACGATCCATCCCGCTGTCTTCCCATTCGATGGACAGGGGACCGTGGTAGCCGGCGCGATTCAACGCGCGAATGATCTCTTCGAACTCGATGTGCCCGCGGCCGAGCGACCTGAAATCCCAGTATCGTCGCGCATCTCCAAATGGCAGGTGCCCTCCGAAAACACCGGATTCCTGCGGGGTTTCGCTCCACCAGACGTCCTTCATGTGAACGTGATGGATCCGGTAGGCAAACCGGTGGATAAAGTCGACGTAGTCAACGCCCTGATAGCCCAGATGGCTCGGATCATAGTTGAAACCGAAGGCCGGATGGCCGTCTATCGCGGCGATGGCACGCTCCGCCGTAGATGAATCGAAGGCAATCTCAGTCGGATGGACCTCGAGGCCGAAGCGAACGTCGGCTTCGGCAAAAGCATCCATGATCGGGGTCCATCGCCGGGCGAAGTCGGCAAAACCTTCATCGATCGTGGCCGGATCGACGGGGGGGAACGAATAAAGCAGATGCCAGATCGAGGAGCCCGTAAATCCGTTGACTACGGAAACGCCGAGGCGGGCGGCGGCCCGCGCCGTGTCGATCATCTCCTTTGCGGCCCGCTCCTGAACGCCCGCCGGATTGCCATCGCCCCAGACGTGATCGGGAAGAATGGATCGATGTCGCGAATCGATGCGGTCGCATACGGCTTGACCGACGAGATGATTGCTCACGGCCCACACTTTGAGACCGTTCCGAGCGAGGATTTCGCGGCGGGAGTCGCAGTAGCCGTCTTCCGCGAGCGCTCGCTGTACGTCGAAGTGGTCTCCCCAGCACGCCAGTTCGAGTCCATCGAACTCCCAGTCGGCCGCCTTTTCTGCGAGGATTTCGAGCGGGAGATCGGCCCACTGGCCGGTGAAGAGAGTGACGGGTCGTGCCATCGTGATTGTGGTTTTGTTCTTGGTCTATGGGGCGCTGTATGCGGCATCTATCCAAGCCGCTTTCTTCCCGCTCTCAATGACTTTGTGAATGAAGTGTACGCCTCGCGCTCCGTCCGAGACGGTAGGGAAGTCGAGATCGAGTGGATCGGGATTCCCCCCAGTGAGCCGGCAAGCGATCGTACGGCCGGCGTTCCTGTAGATGTTGGCGAACGCTTCGATGAAGGCTTCCGGATGGCCGGAAGGCAGCCTGCTGTTGTGCGCGGCCGCTTCAGTGAGGTACGGATTGCCCCGTTTGAAGACTTCCTCGGGCTTGTCCTGGTACCGCAAGTAAAGGTAGTTCGGATGCTCCTGATGCCATTCGAGCGATGCATCCGTGCCGTAGATCCGAATGCGGAGATTGTTTTCCTCGCCGACGGATATCTGCGACGCGTACAGAATGCCTCGCGCTCCGCCCTGGTAATGAATCAAGACGTTCGCGTCATCCTCCAGCTTCCGACCCTCGACGAACGTCGTCGTGTCGGCGATGAGCGATTCGATTTCGAGTCCGGCGATGTAGTTGACGAGATTCTCGGCGTGTGAGCCGATGTCGCCGACGGCGGAGGATACGCCTGCCCGGGCAGGATCGGTCCGCCAGACGGCCTGCCGGAGACCGTCGGCTTCCAGCAGCGTAGCCAACCAGCCCTGCGGGTATTCGACGACCACCTTGCGAAGTTCGCCGAGCCTGCCGCCCTGAACGAGCGCACGGGCCTGCTTGACCATCGGGTAGCCCGTGTAGTTGTGCGTCAGCGCGAAGACAACGTCATGATCGGCCACGAGGCGGCAAAGCGTCTCCGCGTCCTCAACCGTCGTCGTCATCGGCTTGTCACAGACGACGTGGAAGCCGGCTTCGATGAATGTCTTTGCGATGTCGAAATGCGAGTCGTTGGGTGTGACGATGGATACGAAATCGATCCGTTCACCGAGTGGCAGCCGGCTTTCCTTTTCCGCCATTTCACGGTATGAACCGTAGACCCGGGCGGGCTCCAGATGCAGCGCGGCGCCCTGTTCGCGTGATCGCTCGGGGACCGACGAGAAAGCGCCGGCCACGAGTTCGATCTCGCCGTCGAGCGCCGCAGCCTGGCGATGAACCGCGCCGATGAAGGCTCCTGGCCCTCCTCCTACCATCCCATACCGAATCTTTCTATTGAGCGACATAACTGAAATAAGCGAATGTTGGCTTCAAATCCTTTCAATTTTGTATCCGCCGGATTTTCGATCCGACAAATAGAGCGCACCGAAAATCACGATGAGCACACATGTGAAAGGAACGATATATCGAAATGAGATGCGTCCGCCATAGTTATCTGCCGGACCCAGAATCGCACCGGCCCTTGCCACAAGCTCGGATGCGTCGGTCGAGCCGGTCGCAGCCACGGCAGCCTTCGAGTCCACGATAGTCCGCAGGGCGTTCGCTGTTTTGATTTCAGGCAGCTCGTCGTTGGCCAGGTAGTAGGCCAGCACGTCGGATACGATTTGATCCGTACGCTCAAGGTCGTGTCTCATTGCCCCGGCCTGATCTTCCAGGTTTGGATACAGGCCGTGAACGCGTGTGAACAGGTTGACGGTTTCCTGGACCGGCAATACCTCGTGGGCCGTCTTGTCGGCAATTCGACCCATTTGTGGGGAAGTGATCAGACCAACGACCGCCATACTCACAGCCCCCATCATCCCGAGTCCGAGGGCGCCGCTCTTCGGGATGCGCTCGGAGACGAATCCGAGCATTGTCGGCCAGAAATAGCTGACGCCCACGGCGAATACTGTCGCCG
The DNA here is from genome assembly GCA_963768715.1 of uncultured Bacteroidota bacterium. GTDB lineage: Bacteria > Bacteroidota > Rhodothermia > Rhodothermales > DATKEJ01 > DATKEJ01. Next base: position 173,806 of record CAVYJC010000004.1, on the reverse strand, counting down.
AAAGGAACGCCATGACGATCGTATCCGCATAGCTGAGCCAGTAGAGCCCCAACGCGGCCACGGCTGAAGCCACGAAAAGCAGACCGGTTGGAGAAAGCCGATGAACAATGGATCCGGCAGTGTATCGGAGCACCGCCATTAGTCCGCTGATCCAGACCAGGACGAGAATGCCTGGGATTCCTCCCGCCTGGAGGACGGCAGGAATCCATCGGTTCGGCCCCAATTCTGTCGATGCCGTCATGGCCATGCATCCGAGCATGAGCAGCATCAGCGGCGTCCCGAAAGTCGCCTTGAACATCTCACCTATCGAGATACCCGCCGAGACTCCCTCGGTGGCTGGAAATTCTTCACGGAGCAGGAGGTATCCGTAGGCAATCGTCGGGATAAAGATGAGCGCGAGCTTGGCCTGCCAGGCGGAGATGCCGCCGAGATCCATGAGATACGCCGCCACGCCACCGAGAACGACTCCTCCCGGAAACCAGACGTGAAACCGGTTCAGTCTGACCGTCTTGTCTTCGGGATAAAGTGCCGCAATCAGAGGATTGCAGGCCGCTTCCACGAGACCGTTTCCGAGGGAGATGATGAGGGCGCCGGAAAACAGTGTCCAAAAGCCGCTCGAGACAATGAGGACGACGGTGCCGGCGAGATGGCCCACGAATGCCAAACGCAACAGGAACCGCATTCCGAGGCTGTCACAAAGAGGCGAAAAGACGAGTTGTGATACGGCAAAGCCCCAAATCGCCGCGCCGCCGATCCATCCTACCTGCTCATTGGTGAGAACGAAGGCGCTTTTCAACGGCGCCATCACCGCTCCGACGGTGGCGAATGCGACCGAAGTTGCGACGAGGGCGAGACAACCTCCGACGAATAGACGGCGCCGGTTGATGGTTGCGGCGATCTCAGATTCAGACATGGGTCGAGTAGCGGTCTGAGCGGGTCTGAGCGGTTTGAGCGGTTTGAGCTGTCTGAGCGGTTTGAGCTTGCCCGCCGAAGCCCGAGTACAATGAGGGCGAAGACGGGCGGTTTGAGTTAGAGCGGCTCGAGTGGAGCCGTGTTGGGACATGGGTCGGTCGCCCGGCTCAGTCGGCGGCGCGCCCAGTCGCATCCGTTCGCGACGACGCGCAAGACGTTCGGATCGTAGTAGATGGGATAGGTCTCGTGTCCGGGTCTGAAATACAATACGCGGCCGTTTCCACGATTCCACGTGCATCCACTGCGAAAGACCTCACCTCCCTGGAACCACGAAATGAGCAGCAGATCGTCCGGCGTCGGTATGTCGAAGGGCTCCCCGTACATTTCAGCGTGGGGAAGCTCGAAGTACTCGTCGATGCCCGCCATCACCGGGTGCGACGGACGGATGTTCCAGAGTCGCTCGCGTTCGGCGGCCTCGCGCCACTTGAGCGAACAGTTCGTGCCCATCAGCCTGCGAAAGACCTTTGAGAAGTGCCCCGAATGGAGCACGATCAGACCCATACCGGAGAGCACTTCGTGGCAGACGCGTTCGACGACATCATCGGAGACGCGATCGTGCGCTTTGTGTCCCCACCAAATGAGCGTGTCGGTGGCAGCGAGGACGTCGGCCGGAAGCCCGTGCTCCGGCTCGTCGAGCGTTGCGGTTTTGACGTCAAAATCACCCAGCGGGGCAATCCCTTTGGCGATGGCGGCGTGGATGCCGTCGGGGTAGACCGAGCGGACCCGCTCGTTCTCTTTCTCATGTTGAAACTCGTTCCAGATCGTGACGCGTGTCGTCATAACCTATGCTGGGTTTCGGCGTGCTGGAAGAGGGCGAGTGCCGTGCCGGCGGGATCTTCGATGACGCAATACTTTCCGTGCGGTCCCATGTCCCTCGGTCCGCAGACGACACGGCCCGCCACGTGCGCGGCATCGTTCGACGCTGTGCCCGATGTTTTCGACGACGACGTAAGGCGAGCCAGACGGGACGGAAGCCCGGCGTTTGAACCCCGCGGAAAACACACGCCGGCCGTCGCTTCACCTGTTCCCGGCGCTGTTCATGCAGAAGTCGTCGTAGCCACCCATGTCGACCGGCGTGATCGTCCAGCCCACTACGTCAGAGTAGAAATCACGGACGCTTTCGGCATCCTCTACCGTCAGGTCAAGCCAAGCAATTTCGCCTATTCCCTTCTTCTTTTCCGCCATATTGATTCGAGAAGTGTAGTGGACGGGAAAGTAGGTAAATCGGCGCGAAGAACCACACGCCAGACGGTCGGTCGAGCGGGGAATGACGGCGCGACGGGTTCCTCAGTCGCCCCGAATCCGTGCAACCTGTTTCGAGCCCACGCGCAATCTTGTATGACGCCGATGCGATGGGCTTGAGCGAGACAGTACTGATCTCGAAGATGCTGCAGACGTTGACACGTTCCAATGTCGCTGCCGCTCTCGCCTCCTGAAGAAAGCGTGTCCGGGCCCTACGAACACGCCCAAATCATGGGGCGATCCTAGTTGACTACGTCACACCCGGACGTTCGATCCGCGAGAAAAGCGAAACCTTCGGATCCGTCAGAAACCGGAACAGAAGCTTCGTCCACGACTCGTGATACGCAAGCGAGTTGTACCACTCCGGAGCCATTTCGCGAATCCTCGGCAGACGGTTCCACGGGATGGACGGAAAGTCGTGATGCTCGTTATGGTAACCGACGTTCAGGGCAACGGTGTTCAGTGGGCCGTAGTAACTGTAGGTTTCCTGGGGCGGAGCAAAAACGAAGTGCTCCTGGATCCAACGAGCCCCAAGCGGATGCAAACCGAGCGAGAAGAGCGTCGATGCCAGCAGGTAGACGAACGCCTTCGGCCCGAACAGCAGGATTACCGCTACGTCACACGCAACGACAACGACAATGTTGATCACCGTCCAGACATTGAAGAAACTGATTCCCTTCAAGCGCAGCGGGCGCGACGCATAGAAAAGGGCGTGAAACAGCAGCCACACAGCCTTTCCCCAGGGCGTGATGCCGACAAGCTTCGCTTCCCACTTACCCGGCATGTCGGCGTCCTTGTCATAGTCTCCCTGAAACGAATGGTGCTTCAGATGATAGACCTGGAACGAGACTGCCGAAGGAACGATGCCGGGCAGGTTCGCCAGAATGGCCGCCCATTTGTTCGTTGCTGAGCCTTTGAATATCAGCTTGTGACAGGCATCGTGAATGAGCACGAAGAGCGCGTGATTGGCCACGCCGCCTATCGTGTAAGCGAGGATCAATACCAGCCACCAGGCCGAGTTCGCGACGGCGGCCGCGACAGCAAATTGAAGCGCGACAAGGCCTGCAATGAGAAGAAAACTGTACGGGTTGCGCCCTATCAGCGAGCGGATTTCGGGATGATCCGACGAGAATGGCCTTTGTCCTGCTCTGATGAGGCTCCAGTGCAGTAGACTTATAAAAGTCCGTGGCTAGTGTAACCATGACTGAACCGAGTGTGCGTTAAACGAAACCGATAGAGCGATGTGACCCAAGGGAATATAAGGTTAGTGAACGGAGATGGTCCATTCAACCTTGAAGGACCGCCGGCGAAGATATGGCGGTCAGTCGGGGACCAGACTCTTGGCGCCTGCCGTTGTGTTGGCGATCCACTTTGTGAAATCGAGGGCGGTGACGTTGCCGTCCAGGTTGTAGTCGGCGGGCTGATAACCGATCGCTCCAGCCGTTGTTTCAGCGATCCATTCTGTGAAGTCCAATGCAGTGATATTGCCGTCAACATTCGAATCCCCGGCAAACATGGCGAAGCTTCCGTCGCCGAGATCCTTCATCGGGGCGCCGGCCCCCGGGTAGGCTTGCGACATGGACGTAGTGAAGTCCCACGACCCCGATCCCGACGAGAAGTCGACCGCCGAAGAGCTCATGACGGCGGCATGGTTCTGCTGACGAATCACAACATAGTAGCTTGTCGAATCGACGCCGACGAAGCCGACGGGCCCTCCGTGAGGATCGACGATGCTACCGTCCGTTGTAAGGAAAGCCGGCTGCTGGGCAACGATCGTCTCAGGCCCAGTTCCGGTCCGCAGCTCGACGAGGACCCAGTCGACGGTTGATGCGGGAAGTGAGGTCACGGCTTGCGAGCCGGAATAGGCAATAGGAGTGGCAACCAGACTTGGATCCCCGAACGGCTGTGTGAGTGGCACACTGTCGGCGAAGGCCGAGTGAACGCTCATCGAGCCCCCGCTCATATAAGGTCCCTCGAGCAACACGGTCGCATCAAGAGAAATGGCGCTCAGTGCCGCACAAGCCGCCCCGACATCGATGCGCGGTTTGGTCAAGTTCGGAGTTGGAACGGTGGCTCCGTGACCATCACGCCCGTCGTCCGGAGCAGATTTACGTAGTAATCCGGATCGGATGCCGTGCCTTTGGATCGCAGGGCGGCGAGGGCGCCGGCAACGTGCGGCGCTGCGACCGACGTGCCCCTGACGGTCAAGGTCGTGTTGTTTGGGAAAGAGCTCGTAATCCATTCGCCGGGCGCCCAGAAATCCATGATCGTGCCGCGATTCGAAATCCCAATCACCGAGTCGACCACGGTATTGCGGTCTCCTGTACTCCCATCCTGGGTGGAACCGACAGAAATGACGTTCGAAAGGCACGACGGGGGATTGATCTGGTAGAGCCTGCCCTGGTTCCCTGTCGCAGCGACCGAAGGAATGCCGAGCGAGTTCGTGAGATCGACGGCATCCTTGATTCCTGAGAGGGAGGCGACGTTGTCGCACACGGTTGACGACGACGACGGTCCACCAGGGGTCAGCGTGAAGTCGGCCGAGATATTGATCGCCGCGATGTTCATCGTAGCGGACAGTGCTGCCACCCGCTCGAGCGCCGCCATGAGGTCGCTGATGTTGGTGAGAGGACAACCCGCCGCGTACGGGCCAGTCGCCCCTCCAGGGCAATCCGCGCCGTCGGTGAATTTGGTAAAGATCCGGATCGCGATGATGTCAGCCTGAGGCGCTATTCCTACGATTGTACCGCCGTCGCCGGCGGCCACACCGGCCACGAGGGTGCCGTGTGGACAAATCAATCCGGGGTATTCGCCTGCCGCACAATCGTCGCCACTTCCGGCGGCAGTCGATTCGGTCACCCCGCCAGGGCACATCGACTCTTGATTGTTCGGAGCATCATTCGTGCTGTAGCAGGCTTGGGACACAATCTTCCCTCCCGCGAATGCGTCATGGGCCAGTTCGACGCCTGTGTCAAGAACGGCGACCGCCCATCCGGAACCGTCACATCCGGCAGCATTCGCAACGTCGGCCCTGACGACGAGCCGGCTTTCAGCCAGAGCCGGTCTGCCGGTGAGATCAGGCTGGATTAGTGTTACCCCCGGAGTATGCGAAAGCGCCTCGAGTCCGGGCAGGTCGACCACGACGGCCAGGTACGGGAGAAACTGGTACTGCCGCTTTAAGCGGGCGTGCCCGGCCGGAAGCGACCGGAGAACCTGCTCCTGCTCCGACTTGATCCGGGCCCGCTGTGACATCCGATCGGGGTGCTTCCGCAATCGGCCTTCGGGTCGGTAGTTTTCTACGTCGAGGCGGACAATCACCGTCGTTTCACCTCTCGCCAGGATGCGGCCACGGAGCGCCTCGTATCCTGTGGCGGAATCCGAACCGAACAGTTGGGCAGAAACGTCCGTTGTGTGGATGAGACATACTGCCAGTAAAGCAGCAGCCGCGATAAGGCGACGCATCAGAGACTCGAACACGTGTTGGTTACTCAATTCCGGTGGGTCCAGACATGACAAGATACGTACGAACGAGATTCCCGACAGGCGCCAAAAAAGGGGACTTCTGTGTCTCCAGTGTAACCTTGACGAAACTTTTCGTAGAAGAGTGCTCCTGCCAACAACGATCGAGTTCCGTCCAAAGCGTATGATTCCCATTCGTCACGCGGCGTTATCCCTCGCTGTTGCGGCCGTCGTCCTTTCGGGGTGTTCGAGCGGTCGCTCCGTCGTGGACGGCGCAGGTACGCCGGCGGGTCAGACCTACCAGGCGCCGCTTGACTATACCGTCGATCTGACGACGCCCGATGACGATGCATTCGAGGTGGAACTGGACGTTGGCGACCTCGGATCGGCGAACGCGATCTACCAGTTCGCTTCGACGGCGCCCGGATCGTACGAGGTGATGGACGTTGGGCGGTACGTAAGATCATTTTCAGCGGCGGATGACCACGGAGAGGCAATTCCTGTAAACCATGTCTCGACGAACCAGTGGCGCATCAGCCGCCCGGAGGACGTCGCGAAGATCCAGTACACGATTGCCGACACGTGGGATACCCCCGTCGAGGGACACCCCGTGATGTTGATGGGCGGCACGTCGATGGAGAAGGATCACGTGCTGTTCAACGGAAACGCGGTGCTCGGTTTTCCTTCCGGCATGCAGGGTCGCGCGCTTCGAATTCGACTCAAGCGGCCTGGAGACTGGATGACCGGTACGGCGCTCTCAGTAGACGACAAGGGCCGATTCCTGGCCGAGGACTACGACAAGATCGTCGATTCTCCCATCTTGCTGGGCCGGTTGACGAAGTCGTCACTCAACGTCCGGGGTAGCAGCGTCGACATATACACCTATTCGATGACCGGGAAGGTGACCTCCGACATGATCCTGGACGCCACACGTGACATCCTGAATGCCGCGGGAGAATTTCTCAAGCAACTGCCGGTCAAGCGGTACACCTTCCTGTTTCATTTCGGCGACCCCCTCAATACCGAAGCGAACGATACCGGCTACGTCGGAGCCTGGGAGCATTCCTACAGTTCCGAGTACATCCTGGACGAGTCAAACTTCCAGGTAGACCTCCAGGACGAAATCCCAAGCTTTGTCGCCCACGAATTCTTCCACGTCGTTACCCCGCTCAACATTCATAGTGAGATCATCGAGCGATTCAATTTCGTGACACCGGTGCCCTCACGGCACCTCTGGCTCTACGAAGGTGTGACCGAATGGGTCGCACAGACGATGCAGCTGCGGGCGGGACTGATCGATCTCGACGAGTATCTTGATCGCATGTCGAAGAAACTCAATCATGACGACACGTACGACAAGTCGATGAGTCTCGTGGAAATGAGCCTGAAGGCCTACACGGATAAGGGTCAGGAAGAGTATCCGAATATCTATGAGCGCGGAGCGGTAGTTGCCGCCCTGCTCGATCTGAGACTCCTGGACCTGTCCGGCGGAAAGCGGGGGCTGCGGGAGGTTCTGTTGGACCTCGAAAGACGCTTCGGTCCTCACAAGTCCTTCGACGACGCAAAGTTCTTCGACACGTTCACCGATATGACCTATCCGGAAATCGCGCGGTTCTTCGCTGATTATGTGCGTGGTACAAAGCCGCTTCCGGTCAAGGAATACTTCGGAAAAGTGGGCGTGCAATATGAGGAGGAGGTCAAGACTGGACGGATGGTCCCCAAGCTCGGGCTGCAGTTCGGCATGCCCGGCGGCCAGATTAGCGTGATGCGAACCACCCCGGAAACGGCGACATGCGGATTCGAGGCGAACGATGTCATCGAATCAATCAACGGGAAGAAGCTGGATCTCTCGACGGCTGGGCAACTGTTTACGGAAATCGGCCGGCTTGATGCCGGTGTTCCGTACAAGATGACCGTTCGACGGGGGGGCCAGGACGTCGAGATTTCGTGCGAGAAACATCTCTCCGAGTATGTAGCGCACCATGTGTTCACGGTGGATTCAACCGCGACAGAGGCTCAACTGGCACTGAGGCGGGCCTGGACCCACAATTTGGATTAGACAACTCACTTGATCGTCGCCTCGGAGGAGGCGAGGCAACGAAACGAGATAATTAAGAATGAGCAGACTGCCTGAACGTTTGATGATCCCACTTGCCGCCCTGGTCTTTGTGATCGGCTGCGGTACGAATCAGCAGGTTGTAAAGACCGAAGCGCCCGAAGCGCAGCCCATGCAGAGTCAACAGGCTCTGCACTATGTGGTCAATCTCGACGACCGGGCAGACGACCTTTTCCACGTTACGCTCGACGTCGACGACCTTGGACCTGAAAACGCCATTTACCAGTTCGCCTCCACCGCGCCCGGGACCTACCAGGTGATGGACATCGGGCGGTACGTCCGGTCGTTCCAGGCCTTCGACTCCCAGGGAGAGCCGGTGCCGAGCGAGAAGATCAGCACGAATCAGTGGCAAATCAGCGATCCGGCTCGGGTGACGCGAATCGAGTACGCGTTGGCTGAAACGTGGGACACGCCGGTCGACACGCATCCGATCTACAGAATGTGCGGCACGTCGATCGAGAATGACCATGCGCTGATTAACGGGCAGGGCGTATTCGGTTATCCGACAGGAATGCAGGATCGGCCGCTTCGAATTACCATCGAACGGCCGCCCTCCTGGATGGTCGGAACGGCACTGAAAACGGACCGAGCGGGCGATTTTCTGGCTGCGGATTATGATGAGGTAGTCGATTCCCCAATTCTCATGGGACGACTCTCCAAGGCGTCACTCGACGTACGCGGAGCGACCGTCGATATCTTCACGTACTCCAAGACCGATTACGTGCAGTCCGCCGCCATCCTCGATGCCGTCGACGACATTCTAAATGCGGCCGGAGACTTCCTCGTCGATCTGCCGGTAGATCACTATGCATTCCTTTTTCATTTCGAGGACGCCTCAGCGGGGGCATGGGAGCATTCCTACAGCTCTGAGTACGTGTACACCGAGGCTAACTTCGATCAGGACATCCACTCGTCCATCCCGAGCGTTGTGGCACATGAATTCTTTCACGTTGTGACGCCACTGAACATTCACTCGGAGATCATCGAGCACTTCAACTTCGTGAAACCGATACCGTCACGGCACCTGTGGCTGTATGAGGGGACGACAGAGTGGGCGGCGCATGTCATGCAGCTCCGAGAGGGACTCGTAACGCTCGATCAGTACTTGCGCACTATCGAACAGAAGCTTCGAATCAACGACAATTACGACAAATCGTACAGTCTCACCAAGCTTGCCCTGACCTCCTATCAGGACGAAGGCCATAAGCAGTACGGTAACATCTACATGCGAGGTGCGCTTGTAGCGGGCCTGCTCGACATTCGCCTGCTCGAACTGTCGGACGGTCAGCGAGGGCTGCGCGAAGTACTGCTGGAGCTCGCGAAGAAGTTTGGGAAGAGCCACGCGTTCGACGATGCCACGTTCTTTGATACGTTCACGGCCATGACGTATCCCGAGATAGGCCAGTTCTTCCGTGACTACGTTCAGGGCGCTAAGCCCCTTCCCATCGCCGAGTATTACAGCAAACTGGGTATTTCGTACAAAGACTCGGTTGCGACAGGAAAAACGACCGCCTCGACAGGCGTGACTATCACTTTCAACGGTACCGCGTTTGCGATCGGACACGTGTCCAAGGTCGGCGCGAAGTGTGGATTCGAACCCGCTGACGAAATTGCCGCCGTGAACGGAAAGGATCTAAGTATCTCTAACTATCAGGAGGTGTTCGACTCGTTTGGACAAGTGCCGGCGGATGTCGACTACACGATGGACGTCGTGCGCAAAGGCGCCAAGAAAACCATTACCTGTCAGAAGAGAGAGGGGGAGCAGATTACTCGGCACGTCCTCGAGCCCGATTCCGCCGCGACTCCACAGGAATTGGCGCTTCGGGATGCGTGGATGAGGAATCTGAAGCCGTCGTAAAGACGTCCGAAGTCCGAGGTCCGAGGTCCGAGGTCCGAGGTCCGAAGGTCCGACGTGGGACTAAAGGGACCGTCATTCCCGCGGAGGCGGGAATCCAAGTAGCCTAATGATGAATGAGGAATGGTGAACGCGGAATGGCTACCGCAGGCCATATCGACGCGTAACGCATCTCCGATGAGGCTCCGTGAGGCAGACCCTGGATTCCCGCCTTCGCGGGAATGACGTCCAGTTTGGCGGGAATGCCATTCTACCGATCGACTCGTATTGCCGCCAATTTCGCAGACGCCTCGGCAGCGGTTGTTGCATCGCCCAGTTCCTTCGCGGTTGACGCCAGACCGGCCAGTGACGCTGTGCGATTGATCGTTCGTTTGAGCTGCGTTCGGAAGGCTTCGTTCGCCCCCTGGTAGCGACCGAGTTCCATGAGCGATTCTCCAAGGAGTTCGTAGCCGGGCTTTGCCGGATCGGGCGGGCCGTAATCAAACGGTAGCGCCGCCTCGGTTTCGGCGGCGGAGGTCAGGATCTCCAGCGCGCGATCCAGCTCGCCGTGATGCAGCGCCAGGATGCCGTCAATCTGAGCAGATAGTATGGGAGCTATCTTGTTGTCCTCGCTCGCGCGCTCGATGATCTGGATCTGATCCGCGCTCGACTCCCCGATTCGACCGAGCTGGGCGGCTGCATAGGCCCGGGCAAAATGATAATCGCGGCTCCCGGAGCTGAGGTCGTCGCCAAAGTCGAACACGTAGTGATCGATCGCATCGTAGTCTTCAGCATCCACGACATACCGGGCCAGCATGCTTCCGAAATAGCTTCGCTCGCTCCGATTGGGTTCATTGGCCATCCGCGTGTAGCAGGCGTCGAGGATCGACTTTGCCTTGTCCGTCCGCCCCTGCTCGAGGTAGCCGTACTCTAGCCAGAACGTGTAGTGCCCGCACACGCTGGGGCGTCGTCCGCGTTCGGCAAAGCGGGCGTTCTGTACGCTGTCGGCGATTACGTTGGCCCTGACGACGTCGTCCCACATCCCCAGAGCGACGAAGATGTGCGACGTCATATGTTGGGCGTGCGCGGCCGCCGGGGCGATCTTCGAATAGGCACGGGCCATGGGCAGACCCAGCGGCGCATGGACCGGGTCGTCGAACGAGTGAATCAGGTAGTGGGCCGCACCGGGATGAAGCTTATTTCTCTCCCAGACCTGGAAGGCGATCGAGGCCGCCTTCATGTAGGTCGTGAAATCACGTCCTTCGTGCGCCGTGCCCAGGATGGAGAGAGCGTAGAACGTCGTCACCTCGTCGTCTTTCGGATAGGCCTCGTACATCCGCCTCATCTCCTCCATGTAAAGGTCGTCGCGGTCCTCCTTGGATTTTCCTGCAGACGCTTCGGTGTTGCCGTAGAGCGTCTCGACGGCGTGGTGGAATGCTTTCTCTTTCTCGGTCGGAAAGTACTGGGATCGTTCTTCGGCCGTCGGGGCCAGTCCGTTGAGTGCCGCCTCGGCCGCCTCCAGATCCTGTTGCGCCCAGAGTGGATGGTTGAACGTCATCGCTTCGCCCCAGTAGGCCATTCCGAACTTTGGCTCGATGGTGTGAGCCTTCCGGAAGGCGTCCGCCGCATCATCGTACTCGAAGCTGTGGAGGAGCAGCACTCCGTTGATAAAGGCCTGCTGGGCCTCACCGGAGCCTGATGTCGGAAATTCGATGCGTCCGAGTGAGGGTGTCTGACCGGACGCACCGGTCGTCAGGCACAGCGCGAGAAAGATGAAGAGGATGGAAGCAGGGTTCCGAACGGGCATGGTGGAAGGATTTGTTTGAGTGTTTGACGAAGATACGGCCCGCTGCTCGAATTGGTAAGGCGTCAGGAGAGGTGCGTCGCACCTATAAGTGCGACGCACCTCTCTGGGGCGTGTTTGGGGCTGAAGCCCCTAGATTTCGTTGGGCGCCTTTGCCCCCGCGCTGAAGCGCGGGGTGGTTTTCCGCTTCCGCAAGAGACAGCCACCCCGGGCTTCAGCCCGGGGCAGCCGGCAGCCGATCTACCCTCCGAGCTGGGCTTCCCGTCTACGCTTTCGCTTGGCTCAAGCTATGCCGGGCAGGCAGCCCGGCGAGGATAGCGGCGAATTCGAGGCCCTGCGCTGAAGCGCCGCGCGGCCCCGCCTATTGCCCGGCAGCAACGAAAGAGGGGCCCCGGCGTTCGCCGGAGCCCCTCTTTGCTTACTTCTGGATCCCGGATCGGGGTCTACCGCGGCATAGCCCTGACTGGTCGGTGCGACGACGGGTCCGGGATGACGCCGGCCTACCGCCGGCCTACCGCAAGAGCAGCATCTTGCGTGACTCGACGTAGTCTCCCGCCACAAGACGGTAGATATACGTTCCGCTCGCGACCTGCGACGCATCCCAACGAACCGTGTGCGTCCCGGGCGAGAAATCCCCATTGACGAGCGTCTCGACGAGGCGTCCGCTAATGTCGAAGATCCTCACCGTCACGTTCGAGCGCTGCGGCAGCGAGAACGAGATGTTCGTCGATGGATTGAACGGATTGGGATAGTTCGCGTGGAGTGCGAAGTCATTCGGGAGCTCAGTCTCACTTTCGTTGGCGACGGGGGCTCCGGGCTGAACCTGAAGGTTCGAGATAGCCCAACCCCATCCAGTGCCGGTGCCATCAGAGTGCAGCCTGAACCGCACGAAAACGATCTCACCAGGCGCGAAGGTATCACGCAGGTCAACCTCATGCTCGACCAAGAGCGATGGATCCGGAGCGTTACCGGACGGATAAGCCGACTGCCACCTGGTGTCGAACCGGGCGTCATATCCATCGACGAGCGGCAGCCACGTCGAGCCATCACGAGTGGCTTCAATGATGACGTAGTCTCGGAAACCCGGCACGGTGTAGTCCACGTAAGCCGGCAGCCCGGGTTCAACGAGTGCTACATCCGTCCACTTCATCGTAGATATCACGTTGGAAACCACGATCGGAATGCTGAGCGTGAAGGTTAGCTCCGTATTCACCGGGTATGGGTTCGATGTCGCCAGCCACTGGCTGGTCCGGTTGACGTTGAAGCCCGATCCAGTGAAGTCGCGCCCGGAACTGAGCGACGTGAACTCGTTCTCGTAGCTCCATTGCTTCGGCGGCACTTCGGTCGCATCGACAGAGGCCGAGGGCGAGAAGTAGGTCTTGCCGTCCTTGTAGGCCACGGACTGGATCGTGAACGAGCCCACCGTGTTGAACGGTACGCTGATTGTTGTATCACCAGGCAAAGTCGGTCCACTTGCGCCGGACGGTTCACCATCGACTCTGATCTGAACGGAGTCAAAGGCTGCGCGAAGATCGAGATCCATGCCAACTGCACCGAACGGGCTGAAGAAAGCACGATTCACACGCGGCGCCACCGGAATGTCAGGTGGCGGTGCCGTCAGTAACTCCGGAATTGCTACCGACCAGACGCCGCGACCATGCGTTCCGATAACCACCTGATCGTCGACGATCTTCATGTCCCATATGGATACCGGGGGGAGTCCGTCATCGGCAAACGACCAGGTCGCCCCGTTATCCTCGGAAATAAACAGCCCGATCTCCGTGCCGGCCCAGATCTCATCCGTGTTGAACGGCATGACGAGCAGGCTGTAGACCGCCACGTCGGGGAAGCCGTTGTCACTGACACCGCCGCCGGAAATGAAGCCGGTGATATCTTCCCAGCTCGCACCGTAATCCGTGGTCCGCACAATTTTGGGCAGACCTGCCATCGAGAACAGCGCGTAAGCCGTACCCTCTTCGGTTGGATGCGTTTCGATGCCACCGATCAGCCCGAAGTTGTTCGAAAGGATGGTCACCGGCTGGAAGGTCAGACCTCCGTCCGTGGAGACGTGCACCTTCCCGCCTGAGGAGGCGCGTGCACCCGCCCAAACGACCTGGGCGTTCGCCCGCGAGACTGTCACATCGGTAATGTTGGAAGGATCCCACTGCGTGATGTCGACCGGCGACAGAGTCCAGTTGTCCCCGAAATCGTCTGACCGCCAGACGCCCGAAGTGCCGACGGTGAACACGAGATCCGGGTCGATCCGTGACTTCGCCAGGCGCGTCAAGAACTGCCCGCCGGTGCCGGCACCTACGTCGGTTAAGCCTGAGACAGATGGGTGGAAGGCCCCACCTCCATCCGTCGCTTTGACGATTGCGTTGTACTGACCCGCGGCTAACACGAGGTTCGGATCGGTTGCATGCCAATTAACCTCGAATCCATCACCCCCATTTACCTCGTACCACGCTGAAGAACTGGTTGGGCTTACTGGCGAACGCCAGTTTCCGTTGTCTTGTGTGCCTCCCAGATAGATGTCTTCCCCCGGCTTCTTGTCCACGCCGTAGAACTGGGTGGTCACGTAACCGTCGACCTTCTGATTCCACGTATTTCCGTTGTCAGTTGAAAGGCCAATGCCGCCGTCGTTTGAGTTCAGGATAGAGAAGGTCCCTGCACCCTGATTCTTGTTGAAGATGATCAGGTTGTGCTGGTCGACGTGGAGAGGCCGCAGTCCACCGAAGGTTAACTGTGCCGACGTACTCAAGCGGACAGCCTCCTGACCGTAGTTGATGCTGATCTTGGAGGTCGGAATATCGACAGTGGACCAATCGAGACCCGGGTCTAGAACGAACCACATGAAGTAGATCAACTTCTGGGTGTAGCCGCCATCCCGAACCATCTGTGGGTTGGGAGCCGAGGCGTTGTAGGGAATCGCGTTTATGAAAACGTACTCGCGTCCCTGATCCGTATTGCTGATCAGGTTGAAACCTCCGTCACCGGACTGATCACGAAACGAGACCATTAGCTGGCGATTGTTGGTCACGTCCCAGACTTCGAACGGCACCTGGACGTAGTCCTGATACGTGTAGTTCGCCGGGGGCACGCCGGAGGTGGCCCCGGTTGGAACCGTAAACCGATGCGCCATTTGGGATCTGCCCGGCCCCCATCGAATTTCGACAGACACGAAGTCGTCGTCGGTGAGGTCGACGGCGTCTTCATTAGGTCCCAGACCGAGCCCGGTCAAGTAGTTGTCGGTGAAGGACACCATGTCGAGGAAGGGCTCAACCTCTTGGACGTCCATCCCGGTCACGCGACTTCTCGTCGTCTCGCCTTCGGCGAGATTGATTTGCCAGATAGAAATACCGCCGACGAACACTTTGGTCTCGTCGAACGGGTGGACCGCAATCGTGTTGTCGTACCATCCCTGCGCGCCAAGCCAGTCAGGCTCTTGAATCTGGTCGGCCACGACCGACCACGTGGCCCCCGCGTCCTGTGAAAGCATGAGCACGGACGTTCCCGACTCAACTGCTGCGTAGACGAAATTGGGATTCGAAGGAGCAACCGCCAATTCCATTCGGTTACCGACTGAGCCAAGTACTTGATTCCATGATTGGCCGCCGTCGGTCGACTTGTACACACCCGTGCTGTTGACTGACGCGTACTGGGTACTGAAGTTGGAAGGATCCGCTACGAGGTCTTGGACCAGGTTGCCGATTCGAAGAACCTCCGTGAAGTTCGCACCACCGTCCGTCGATCGGAACAAGGCCGTGTTTGTTGCGGCGAGCAAGGTGTTCTCATTGGAGGGATCCACCAAGAGACGATTAACGAAACTGAAGTCGCGATCGTTCGCGGTGGAGGCGATTTGTTCCCAAGTCACACCTCGGTCCGTGGATTTGAAGATTCCGCCACCGATTACTGATCCGACCCCACCAAATCCCTCACCGGTACCTGCATACAATACGTCGTGGTTCGAAGCCGCCATTACGAGCGGTGAGATTGCCAGGAACGGCATCTTCGGGGTAAGATTCACCCAGCTCTGGCCTGCGTCTGTTGTTTTCCAGATACCGCCACTGACTGCGCCGGCGAACCAGGTGTTTCCAGAGGCATCATCGGGGTCGACTATCAAGCCACGCGTGCGCCCGCCGACGTTGCCCGGACCTCTCGAGATCCACGGACGAGCGACGCTCTGCCCCTTCCTTAGGGCAACCGCTTTCTCGAGCTCCCTGATTTGGTAGTTGGCCGGATAGGCGGGACCGTCATCTCCTTCTCTTGTTCTCAGCTCATACTGAATGCGTTGAAACATGTCCGGAGAGTCGAAGCCAGGCTCGTCGTAGGATTTGCTTTCGGCTTCGTCGTATCTGCTCTCGGCAATCTCCGACGGACCTTTCCGATCTGCGAAATATGCCAGCGCGAGCAGGCAAGATGCGAGGACGGGAAGAATCCAGTACAGTCTTCTCATTGTCTTTGGTGTGGGTGCTTTGTTGAAAAAATCGTTCTATCGGTGACGCGCCGGCGTCGTTGCTTCGACACGGGACCCTGTGCGGACATCAACACGGTATGTTACGCCCCCCGGCTCCGAATCGGCCTTCACGATACCCGGAATCACTACGACCTCCAGATAGTAGTCATCGAGCCAGGTGACCGATCCGACGATTTCCGATTCGTACGTGACCTCACTCTTCTCCTTCCCATATACAAAGAAGGATGCGGTTGGCTGCGGCGCCATTTGGGAGGGTTCTGTCTTCGAAACGACGAGGACATAATTCGCCCTGTCGCGTTTTCGATAAACTCTGCATTATCGCCAAAGCGCTCTTTGGCCAACTTGAGATAGGGAGCAGACGTCTCCATCTGGGGAGTCTCCTTTGAAGCCTCCGAACTCTTGCATCCGGCGGCGATCATTCCGACGACCGCCGAAAAACTCAGGAGGAAGATAAGTCTAGTCATTAGATGGGGGGACTATCAATGCGATTTTGAGGGATGAAGCGCAAAGTTTCCGGCCGTCGGATCTACCAAAACTAAGGCATCACGCGCACCGACGGAAGCGGTATGTGAATGTCGTTTGGGTTGAGACAGGCGAAAACGTAGATTTCTGCCGCCCGGCACCGCATCTCTGAAACTGACCAAAACGGGATTTCCACATGAACTGGTTCGTCGTCGTCGTCCTGATATACCCCGTCGCGCTCGTGGCGGTCAGCCTCTTCAGATCACGCTCAGTCAAAAGCCACGCCGACTTTATGGTCGCCGGCCGAACTGTTGCGGTTCCGCTCCTGGTCGGCACTCTTGTATGCACATGGATCGGTTCCGGTTCGCTGTTCGGCGGCTCGGGTCTCGCATATCGCACCGGGATCGCCGAATTATGGTTCTCATTCGGAGGTTGGATGGGGCTCGTCTTCGTGTATTTCATCGCCCATCGAGTCCGCGCCATCGCTCAGTACACGGTTCCCGACATCCTCGAGCAGCGCTACAATGCGGCGGCGCGCGTTCTCGGCACGATCGCCATTATTCTGGCCTACGTCACGATCGCGGCCTACCAGTTTCGGGGCGGAGGGTGGATTCTGACCATCGTGACCGATGGCGCCATTTCCTCACAAACCGGCATGTATATCACGGCGGCGGTGATCGTGCTGTTTACGGCGTTCGCCGGCATGATGTCGATCGTCACGGTCGACATTTTCAACGGGATTATCATAACGCTCGGGATACTCTTCGCACTTCCGTATATGATTTTCGCTAATGGGGGCATTGCCGAGGTGTTTGGTAATCTTCCCGAACAGCACATGACCGTGCTCGGCGGCCACAACGTTCTCTGGGCGTTCGGCGTCGCGATGCCGACGTTCCTGCTACTGCTCGGAGAGAGCGGGATGTATCAGAAGTTCTTTTCGGCCAAGGACTCGCGTGCTGCCCGCCAGGCTGTAGTCGGCATGGTGGTGGGCATCATCGTCCTGGAAACGTGTCTGGCGTTCCTGGCCGTTGTCGGCAGCTCCGTATATCCCGATCTGCAGGCCGAGACATCGATTCTAGGCAGGGCAGCCTCCGAGACCGTCATACTTTTCATCGCGAAGAACGGGCTTCCCGTGGCCGGGGGCGCTGTGCTGCTTGCCGCCGCTATCGCGATCGTCCTCTCCACCGGCAACACGTTCCTGCTCGTTCCCTCGACGAACGTATCGCGAGATATTTATGAGCGATTCATCGATCCGAAAGCCGCCGAAGCGAAGAAGCTCATGGTGCAGCGACTGTCAATCGTCGGTTTCGGCGTGATCGGCATCCTTCTGCTGACGCAGTTCCAGACCGTGCTGGAGATGGCGCTCTACGCATATTCGCTCGTCGGCGCGAGCCTCACTCCCGCCCTGCTGGCCGCGTTCCTCTGGAGGCGCGTCACACCCCAGGGAGGCGTGGCATGCCTCGCCGGAGGTCTCGGCACGATTATGGGATTGAAATTCCTCAGCGGCTGGATCGATTTCTCGTTGACGATCGGCGGCACGGTCTTCGACTTTTCGTCGTCCGACTACATCGTGATCCCGGGCGTACTCGTTTCGACGATCCTGATGGTGGTCGTAAGCCTGGCCACTACTCCGTCGCCGGAAGAGAAATGGGGACCGTTCTTTCAGAATAGTCCGTAGTCCGGGGTCCGGCGTCCGAGGTCTCTTGAGGCACGGCTTGGTGAGACATAGCGTGGTGACGCTGTTCCGGCATACCGTTTCCGATGGGTGAATCTGTCAAGGGATGCCACGACAAAGAACCACGAACAGCGAACAGCGAACCACGAACAACTAATCCCGGAGCGCTATCCCGACAAGCACGATCGGACCGGCGTGGTTATGTATACAATGAAAGTGACCGGTCTTGTGCGCAAGTGTGAGGCCATACCCCTTGGCCCGAGACCGTTATTAATCCCCGGCATGAATGCCCGGGCTTCGAATGGCGCCCCGTAAACGGGGCTTCGCTGCGGGTCCGCCTGAGCAGGCCGGTTTACCGGCCGCTACTCCAAGGCCGGTCGTTTACGGCCGGCAGAGGAAATAAGCAGATGGTCTATTCTCTGAGTTACGTGGCTTGGCCAATGCCATGAGTTCGAGCGGTCATTTTCATCATGCAGACAACCATTGGCAATTGGCGATCTGCGTTGGAATTGACTGACGTTTGGGCCAGGAAGAGCAGCACGCCCATCGAGACGACCCGGAACCCGGAACCCGGAACCTGGAACACGGTCCGGAACCCCTAACAGCCCGGAAGCCTTGGGAACGTCCCGCTCCAGTCTTCTCCGGAGGTCACCCAGGCGCCGCCCCTGAGGATTCCGATGATTTGCAGATCCACTTGGGTCGGTCCCGTCAGGATGGCCACTACGAGTGTTTGGCTCGTCTCATTTCGTCCCAGGATGGCGAGTCCGCCGATAAACCCGATGAGTTGATACTCTCCGTTCAGATTGGCATAACACTCCGCCTCCGCCCCGTAGACGTTCGAAGAGGAATAACCCATCTTTGCGAAGTCGACCTCCATGAAGTTGGCCTTCCCCGATTTTGAGGCGTCGGGGCTGCCGCCCATGAGCTCCGGCTTGCTTTTCCACAGTTGGGCGTCTCCGGCAATGCGCACCATGTCGCGGAGGATCGCATCGTAGTTGTTCTTTGTCGAGTTGCTGCTATACATGTTGGCCAACACGACTATCGCCGCGCCCACGACGACAACGGTTACGCCCAGCAGCAACAGTTGCTGTCGGCCCATCGCTTTGCCTTTAAGTGCAACTGAGGACCGATATGCACCTGCTTCCCCATGGTGCTATCCGTCCTCCAGATTTTCGGTAGGATGGGTAAGATTAAGTGGGCAGCGGAGTAATGTCAAGAAAGAGTGAAGGGTGGGGTGAAATTGCTGATTGCTGGTTGCCAATGGTTATGTATACAATGAAAGTGACCTGTCTTGTGCGCAAATGTGAGGCCATAACCCTTGGCCCGAGACCGCTATTAATCCCAGGCATGAATGCCCGGGCTTCGTATGGTGCCCCGAAACGGGGCTTCGCCGCCTGGAGAAGGCCGGTTTACCGGCCGCTGCTCCGAGGCCGGTCGTTTACGGCCGGCAGAGGAAATATGCAGATGGTCTGTTTTTTGAGTTACGTGACCTGGCCCATACCCATGAGTTCGAGCGGTCACTTTCATTATGCAAGACAACCGCTAATTGCTACTTGCTTCCCTGGACCACGGACCACGAACCACGGACCACGGATCATGCGGATTCGGTCGGTGATCCGAGAGCGGACGGGACGTTGAACTTTTGTCGAAGGCGAACCTATATTGGACGGTATCAGGCTGTGATTCTCACCCGTGCACGCGGCCGGCAGCGCACTTCTCCGCCGTTGCGCGCTTGGAGTTATGGCTCTGCGATGCACAATGGGCCCGTAGAGAGGGCGAGCCCCATGGGGAAAATTCAAATCTTACTGATCGAGGATAACCGCCTCCTGCGCGACGGTATCGCCACCATGATCAACGAGCATGGTGAATTCGAAGTCGTCGCTCGATCGGAGGACGGCGACGCCGTAACGCAGCTCAAGGGTCTCGGCCCCCCCCCCAGTATCGTCCTTCTCGATCTCGGCCTGGAGAAAGTGCACAGCCTTGAACTGATGGAAGTGCTTCGAGAAGAAGTACCCACGGCAAAGGTCATCGCGATGGACATCCTTCCGGAACACGTCGACATAGTCGAGTTCGTTAAAGCCGGGGGTTGCGGTTTCATCTTGAAGGACGCTCCCTTCAGCGACTATATAGCGACGATCAAGGCCGTTTCGGAGGGAGCAAAAGTACTGCCTCCCATGCTGACCAAATCATTGTTTTTGCAAATCTTAGAAGCAACTTTGGTCAATGGCGAGGCGGTACCCGATGAGTCGATCGTGTTAACGAGACGCGAGCAGGAAGTCGTTGGGCTGATTTCCGAGGGCCTGAGCAACAAAGAAATCGCCGAACGCCTGCACATCGCCACGCATACCGTTAAGAGCCACGTACACAATATTCTGGAAAAGCTGACGCTCAGTACGCGGCTCGAAATCGCGGCGTTCGCCCACAGGGACGAATAATCCGCCTGAGTCATATCAGCTACGACACCTCGACTGAAAGTCGTCAGTCAA
Source organism: uncultured Bacteroidota bacterium (assembly GCA_963768715.1). Lineage (GTDB taxonomy): Bacteria > Bacteroidota > Rhodothermia > Rhodothermales > DATKEJ01 > DATKEJ01. Next base: position 153,279 of record CAVYJC010000004.1, on the reverse strand, counting down.
GCGCTCTCAGGTTGGCTCCTTCGCCTCGATATTGAATCTGCACGATTCTCCACATCTCTGGATTACCGGGGTAGTCACACGAGTCCTTCCCTCTTTAGGACTACTGTCTCGGTCCGAAAGAACTAGCTCCATTTCCGTCCTTGTGGCCGATTCGCATTTGGTTGCACTTGGCCGATCATGTTTCTCGGCGAGTCTCCGAACAAGATTCCTGTCGGTGTGCGGATAGGCAAATGTTGCGGACGTGCCTCGCATGTACCCCGCTGCCCCCGGAAAACAGGAGTGGAGAGGGGACCGAGCGAAAGAGAATAATCCGACAAAGGTAAAATCATGAAATTAACAGTTACACATCCACCGGCCGTACTGCGGCCGAAACAGGTATTCCTGGTCTTGTCGCTTCTCGCGGGTGCGGCGGCTTTCACTCTGGCGACGCCCGGGGATGCCTTCGCCCAGCAGGATCGGGTAGACCTCGGAGACGCTGGCCACTTTACGATTCTGGGCTTTTCCACGGTTACGAATACGGGTTCCACCGTCATCGTGGGAGATCTGGGTCTGTGGTCGGGCACCGCTGTGACCGGCTTCCCTCCCGGAGTAGTGACGGTCGGTACGGCATACATAACCACAACTGAGGCCCAGAACGGGCAGACCGACCTGGCCCTCGCGTACAACGACGCCGCCGGGCGACCGTCCCCGTCGACGGTGGCCGCAGATCTTGGCGGCCAAACCCTTGTCCCGGGCCTCTATAAGTCCGCGTCCGGGGCTTTCGAGATAACCTCCGGGAATCTCACGCTCAGCGGGAATGGCGTATGGATCTTCCAGATAGCTTCCGCGCTTACTGTGACGACAGGTCGCGCGATGATCCTGGCCGGCGGTGCCCAGGCGGACAGTGTTTTCTGGCAGGTGGGCAGTTCGGCCACGCTCGGGACGGGCACAATTTCCTATGGAACCATTATGGCGTTGGCATCCGTCACCCTGGAGACGGGCGCGACGTTGTGCGGTAGAGCGTTGGCTAAGACGGCCGCGGTCACGCTGGACGATAATAGCGTCACGCCGAAATTGCGTGTTCCTCCCGGTCGAGTTGTCGTCGTTCTCCGCGGTCTCTGACGGACTAGACGTTGTCTTGCATTGGGAGACGCTGTCCGAACGCAATAACAGCGGCTTTGAAGTACAGTATCAGCCCGATGCCGGCTGGGAGACGATGGCATTTGTGCCGGGCGCCGGCAATTCGACGGACCGCGTGAGCTACCAGTACCGCGCGACGGAGTTGGGGAGCGGCACGCATCGGTTCAGACTCAAGCAGATTGATTTCGACGGGATTTTCCGGTACTCACCAGTCGTTGAGGTCACCGTCGTGGAAGATCGGTATGCCCTCCGTGCGGCCTATCCGAACCCCTTCAGCCTGACCACGAGATTGGCGTATGCGCTCCCGCGAGATTCCGAAGTGAGACTGTCGGTCTTCGACGTTCTGGGTCGGGAGGTCAAGGTGCTGGTCGCAGGACCTCAGCCGGCCGGCAGCCACGACGCGGTGTTCGATGCCTCGAACCTGCCGGCAGGAGCGTATTTCTATCGCCTTCAGGCCGGTGGCTTTGAGGACATGAAAGGGCTTGTCGTTCTGAAATAGCCTCGAGGCGCTTGCTTTGCCCCGCGGTCAGCAATACGGTTCGCTGACCGCGGCGGCGATTCAGCTCTCCCAACAGATTCCTGCCAGTGTGCGGATAGATTACTAAATAGTGCGGACGGGCCCTCAGATGGAACCCAGGAACTCACTTCGAACGAGCGAACGATGCAATTGAGCATACACTATTACGTCCTCTCGTTGAGTAAACGAAAGAGCAGTCTCTACGAGGGTTTTCGTGACACGCTCATCGACATTCAGAACACGGGTTTTCCATTTGATGCCCCGTCCCGCCATAGTGAGCATTACAAACTCTTGTCCAAGCTCGAAAGGCTCGGGGAATTTCTGCACGAGACGGATCAACATTTCGGCCATTATTTCGCACAGGACCCGCTTTGGATGGTGCTGATTGGCGAACGGAAGACTGCTGTCCATTTTCAAGTCTACGACGGTGCATCACCATGCGTTGATGGGTGAAATGGAAGGGGACTACGCAGCGGTGTCTTCATCCGATTTGGGCAAGATTGTATGGTCCGTTGTCAAGCAAGTCCTGGCCGGCGAAAACGATCGTGCCCTTGACGAGCTGCAAGCGGCCGCGGAATCGAAGACGATTGTTATTGGATTCGACGCGGTGGGTCGGGCAGTCCAATCGGTGGGGGTATCATCAACGCTCTTCGTCGAAGACGATTACCACGTCCGGGGCAGTGTCCGTGAAACGGATGGTGCGCTGGTGCTTTCACCGCACGTTGATGTAAGCGAAGTGATAGACGATGCGGTGGACCACATCGTCGAAAAGGTACTGGCGAAGGGCGGCAACGTCGTCTTTCTCGAAAGCAATACGATGACAAAGTTTCAGAAAATCGCCCTGATTGTTCGTGATGGACAGCCGAGGGGAAAAGGGTTACTAGAGCGACAAAGCTTAACTGGATAGGTCAAACATGAAATCAATATTGAAGGCATTCGTTGCCATGACGCTCCTCGTCTCGATGGCCTTCGTGGTCGGGTGCGGAGCCAGTAACGCCGTGAAAGGCGGTGCGATTGGCGCAGGCGCAGGAGGGGCCGTTGGTGGAGCCGTCGGATATAAACTTGGCAACACTGCCATTGGCGCCATCATTGGAGCGGCAGTCGGCGGGACGGCCGGCGCACTTATCGGTCGCCACATGGATAAGCAGGCGGAAGAGATGCGGCAGGACATGAAGAATGCCACAATCGAACGAATCGGAGAAGGTATCAAGATCACGTTCGACTCGGGAATTCTCTTCGACACAGATTCATCCGAGCTGCTTCCAGTGGCAAGGGCGAACATCGAAAGTCTGGTCACGATTCTCAAGAAATATCCCGACACCAACATTCTCATTGAAGGAGATACCGACAGCATAGGCTCGGACGAATACAACCAGTCTTTGTCGGAACGGCGCGCTCAGTCTGTTGCCAACTATCAACAAACTTTGGGAATCACCAGCTCGAGGGTTTCCACTGTAGGCCTGGGCGAGTTGAATCCGATTGCCTCGAACGATACGGAGTATGGTCGTCAGCAAAACCGGCGCGTCGAAGTTGCCATTTTTGCCAACGACAAGATGAAAAAGGCCGCCGAGAACGGCAACCTCAATTAACCTGATCTCGACCCGATGTCGACTTGCCACGCGAAGCGCGCGGTCGACAAAAGTGAAAAGGAAGATGCAAGACGGAGGGTAAAATGCCCCTGGTTAATCTCACAATCTGTCTAATGGCGCTCAGCGTCCTTTTGTGGGTGGCTTTCGTTCTTGTTGTCTCGCGGCTCCATCCTTACGACCCAAGTGAAACGGCTCGGGTAGACGAGGGTGTCGCCTGGCAGCATCATTCGATCGCTCGCAGCGCCGAGGGCGATAATGACTATGGGTATCACGATGCGCTGTCAGAGCGACGTGCTCAGTCTGTTACAGAATATGGTCGTCAGCAAAGCCGGCGCGTTGGGTCTGCCATCTTTGCCAACGACAAGATGAAAAAGGCCGCCGAGAACGGCAATTTTAACTAGCTCGATCTCGCGCTGACGTTGGCTTTGTCACGAGAAGCATGCGGTCGATAACAAGAAAACGAAGGAAGTGAGTCGGAGGGCAAAATGCCGCTATTCAATATCATAATTGGTGTGATCGTCAGCGGCGCCCTTTTGTGGCTGGTTTTTGTCGTCGTTGTCGTGCATCTCCAGCCTTCCGATCCAGGTGAAGCAATTCTGGTAGACGAGGGTGTCGCCCCAACGGGTTATTCGATCGTTTACGTCACCGACGACGAGGGTGGCCAAGGGGATTACGACTCGCTTTCAAAACGGCGTGTTCAGTTTGAAGATGAAAAAGGCCGCCGAGAACGGCACCCTTTAACTAACCCGATCTCGCGCTGACGTCGCCTCGCCTTGTGAAGCGCGCGGTTGTTAACAATAAAACGAATAAGTAGAACGGAGGGCGACATGTCGCTTTTTAGCATCCTAGTTGGTTTGATCGTGGTCGGGGTCTTCCTGTGGCTAGTCAATCATTTCATACCGATGGACCGCAAGATCAAATCGATCCTGAACGTCGTCGTGGTCATTCTGGTAGTTCTGTGGCTGCTGAATGCCTTTGGATTCTTTAGACTCCAACATCCGGATTGGCTAATTGACAATCAATTCAGCCCCGCCGGAACAGAGTGTTCGCGGTCAAGGTGCGGTAATCGACCAATCTCAATTTCATTGCATTTGAGGAAACAACCATGTTAAGAAGACTAGTTCCCGGTTTCGTCGTGATGATGTTTGTCCTTGTCCAGGTGGGACAGGCGCAAGACAATGTTCCAAAAGTACTTCAGCGACACCGCATCCAAAGTGAAGGCGACGGAGGACCCGGCGCAAAAGCGGGAGGTGCTCAGCAAATCATTTGAGACCATGACGGATGTCTTGGACAGAGTTCAGGCTTCACCGCTGATTTCAAAAGATGACCGCGCCGGCATTGCTCACCTCAAAGCCACCCTGCAAGAAAACCAGGACGAGCTCGCCGGCCTCAACGGTTATGAACCTGTGCCCGATGCGCAGCTGAATAACTTCGCCGATTACTCCCTGCAGGCTATGGAACAGGCCGATCAGCAGATAACCATCAGTCTTGTCGCGGCGCTTTTGATCATCATCATCTTGATCCTCATTGTGTAAGTCCGTACCCGGCTCTTGGGATGGTCGTATCGGAAACCAGCGAAACGGGTCTCTCAACGAGCGCCACGCGTGCATACTCGATGCTCCTCGGGAGCATTGGCCGCGTGGCGCCCGTTTTGTTTTTGCTATCGTGCAGCTCCGTCCTTCCGATCCAACGTGAGACGACGTCGGGAGACAAGGATATCGCCCCGCCCCGCTATTCAATCGTGTACATCATCCACGGCGACGGAGGATATGGGTATCACGATTCGTCCGGCACTGAGCACGAAGCGGACAAAGAAGCTCTCGCCGGAGCGCAAAAAGTCGCCGAAATGAACACGCAAGCCGAGGTGTTCATCTTTCATGAAAGACGCCGTCGGCGCTTCTTAAGACTCTTCTGGCCTCTCCGTGACGGACGGTTCTACTACTATCGAAATGGACGTCTTCTCGCCACAGAATCGTACCGGCGCGGTCGGGATCGTTTACGCTTTGACCCGGAAGTGGCGTTCTATAGTCGCTTCCGCGCGAAAGAGAGACCGGGGCTCGTCAAGATGTTTCTCTACTTCGGCCACGAGATCCCTGAATTCGGAGGCGCGGGTTACGATGCATCGTATAGGAAGCAGACGTTCACCGTAGCCGACCTTGCAAGTGGACTAAAACGCATTTCGAATGATTCAACGAAGTTCGATCTCATCATGCTGTCCACGTGTTTCAACGGCACGCCTTACACCGTTTCGACCCTTGCTCCCTACGCGCGATACATCATCGCTTCTCCCGACAATCTCCACCTCTCGTACTTCGATACTCAACCGCTGGAGCAGTTGGATACCGGTTTGCAGGACGGTGACGTATCTGAGTTTGCGAGCAAGATTGCGCGTCATTCGTTCGACCGTCTGACAACTGATCTCCAGACGGCGGTTACTGTTGCCGTGTACGATGTAGATCGTGTGCAAGGATATTTGAGCGCCGTCGATCCTGTCTATGACGACACCTTGACTGCCTGGATAGCGAGAAACCAAGGCATTTGTTGAGCACTATGATTGCGCCGATGATTCGGCATACGCGATGCCAGGGATGAGCGATGGGGTAGATATCTTGTACCGCCCGGCCCGCTTCGGACGCACAAAGCACAAACTGAACCATTCCGGATGGGAATGTGTGAGGGCGGCTGACCAGTGACTCGCGTTGTCTAGAACGAGCTCAAAGGCTTGACGAAAAACCGTTGACGACCATGAGATCGCTCTCGACGTGATCTTCCTGGGTGTACAGTATCCACTGACCGTCAGGGGATACGCTCAAGCCCGAATTTCGCCGTACGACTTTCGTGGTCTCCAGCAGGGGTACGGTCGTTGCCGTTGCAAAGTCGAAATAGGCTACTCCGGATCTACCCGGCCCCGGTCGCTCGACGAAATAGCAACCGTCGTCGCGTACGACCCAGTCGGCCCAATCTTCCACGCTGTTCAAAGGCAGCGGAATGACGATGTCACCGGTGTGCCCATTCGAAAAACGCCAGAGACCGGTCGTGTCGCGACGGACATAGTAAAGTGTGCCGTCAGGTGATTCCTGGGCTGCAAGCCCCCCGTGACGCGTAACGCGTACCGCCTCTCCTCCGTCGGCTGGGGTTTTCCAGATCTGCCAGGAGCCGGTCCGATTCGAGCCGAAATAGACCCAAACCCCGTCGCCCGACCAACTTGGCGCCATGTCAGTTGCCGCGTCCGTGGTGAGACGTTTCGGGGGGCCGCCTTCCACGTCAACGACGTAGAGGTCGACGGTGCCCCGTCGCGAGTCGAGGTGATCGAAGACAAGTCGTCGGCCGTCGGGAGACCAGCGCGGCGGACTTGCATTGTAGCCTCCCAGGGAGGTCAACTGTGTCGGGTCTGAACCGTCAACCTCACTGAGCCATATCTCGGGGAGTCCAGAGCGGGAGGATACAAACGCAACGCGCCGGCCGTCGGGAGAGAATTCTGCCCGAGCGTCCTCCTGCGTGGAGACGATGAATGGTCGAGGCGATGCCGTATCGGGGCGGGCCGGAGCCGACCAGACGTTTGTATCGTACTGCCAGTGGACGTACGCGAGATTCCCGCTTTTTCGGGCGATCTCGAGGTTGCTGGCGCTGCCCGGTCCCGCAGCCAGCCAGTGCGATGGTCCGCCCGAAGAGGCGGCTTGCCAGATGTTGAAGTTGCTGCCGTGGTATGTCGAGAACAGGACTTTCCTGCCGTCGGGCGACAGGGCGAGGCCGTTGTCGGAGCGATTGTCGGACGTTAATCGCTCGAGGGAATGCTCTCTGAGAGAGAGACTGTAAATGTCACGCAGCCCCGGAGCCGACTCTCGTATGAAAGCAATTCGGCGCCCATCGTCGGTAAATGTCAGGTAGTAGTCGCCCCCCGATGCGACCGCCGGTTGCGTCAGGCGGCTTGTAACGCGCTCTTCCAGCGAAAAGGAATAGATGCTGAATGGTTCACCGCGGCCATCCGACGCCGAGTAGGCTAACTCGCTTCCATCAGGCGACCAGGTCAGGTCCACCACAGTGCGCCCGGCACAGGTCGTGAGTCGTTTTTCCGAGCCACCGAGGGCGGGGATGCGATAGAGTCCGCACTCATCGTCCGCTGAGCGAATGAATGCGAGGTAGCGGCCGTCGGGTGACCAGGCCGGATGCAGATCGGAGGCAGGTTCATCGGTCAACTGCAGAACGCTTTCGGTTCCGAGCACGCGAACGTAGATGTGCCAGAAACCGTCAGGTATTTCACGGCGGGTGAAGGCAATTTGTGCCTCGTCGGGAGAAAAAGCCGGATCGAGCTCGAGTCCGGGATAGCTGGTAAGCGGAACGGACTCGAACGGGCGCGGCTGCATTCGAGGTCGATGGAAGAATCCGGCGACAATGGCGAGAAGAAGCAGGCACGCCACGCCGCCAGTGAATATCCACCGCCTTCCGGCATCCGACTCTGTCCGCCGCACGGAGCCGGCGGGAAGCCGACTCTCGGATGCGCCGGCGATCGATCGCTCCTGATCTCGACGAACCGGTGCGAGTAGGCGATAACCGACCGAGGGGACGGTCTCGATGACCGTCGGGGCTCGATGATCGTCGAGGAACGCCTTACGCAGCTCCGACACGGCCCGCGTGAGCACTTCGTCGCCCACGACCACGTCATCCCAGACCGTCTCCATGATGTCCTTGCGAGAGACGACCACGCCTGGATGCAGGGCGAGAAAAAGGAGGACGTCCATCACCTTCGGCTCAACGTAGATGACGTCTCCGTTGCGCTCGATGCGATGCCGCTTCGAGTTAATGTGCCAGTCTCCGATGTAGAATTCCTGTTCCACGGTTTTGCTGTGGGGTCTCACAAAATGAAGCGATCGGGCTCTCTCGAGTCCCCGTCCGCAGATCCGCGCCGGCCGAGTCTGACGGCGGAGAACCGCCTTCCTGAGGGATCCTTCACGTCGCATAAGGGATCCCTTCGGCGAATCCTCAAGCATCGAGGATGAGGCGAAACTATCCTCCACGATGCGAGCAAACCGCGCCCATCAGCGCCTAATCCAAACCTGTTCATTCCATGAAGAAAACGATCGCGGCGGTTCTTCTAACAGTCATTTACGCTGCCCCAACTGCAAAGGCTCAGACGGCGACGGCCTCGCCTTTCCACGGGACGAAGCTGAAGCCCATGACCGTGCGCTATGAAGCGCGCATTTCGGCGGTGGATTCCTCACAAGAGGACCGCACCATCGCGGCAACACTCAAACTCGAGAAGTCCGAGGCCGACGGCCGGCCGACGTGGAAGCTCGACGTTTCCGGAACCGGGCACGAGGTCGACGTATGGGACCGGACCACCCTCGAAGCCGTCACACGTACCAGTACGTTCGGCGGAAAGACGAGGTTTCTGGATCACCGGCCGGACGCATTGCACGTTATAGTCGACGGGGAGGAGCAAGAGACGTACAAGACAGAGCCCGGGCAGTCGGTGGTTTCAGACGGCATGCTCAACTACTTCGCCTTGGGCACGATGCCGCTGGAGATCGGCTACAAATCCAGCTACAATTCGCTCGTCAGTCGAAGAAAAGCCATCCTCACGCATCGGCTCGCCGTTGTCGGAGACACGACGATTGTCGTCCCTGCAGGCCGGTTCGAGACGTACGTCGTGACCGAACGGATCGTGGACCCGAACAAAGCAGGTGGAAACGTTACGACGTGGTACGTCATGAAAAAGGCGCCGCGTCTCGTCGCAAGACTCGAGTCCGTGCTCGACACCGGGGCAAACGTGACGGCGGAGCTTTCAGTCATTAGTCACTAGTCACAATGCTCCTTCGAGGCGACGGCCTCCTGACGTCGGACCCCTCCGTGCTCGAAGAACGGAGGGCCGACACTCGGCGATCGATACTCACCGTTCGGAGCACGCTCTCAGAACTCAGACAGAAAGGTCAACGCTTGCCCTCCGTGCCCGTCGTGATCGGCAGATACTCACCCGTCGAAACGACCAGCACATAGATCTCGGCGGCGCCCGAACCGGTCCCGTGAAAGGCGATTCTCCTCCCATCGGGGGACCAGGATGGAAGGCTGCCGACATTCTGTCCGAAGGTGAGCCTGCGGATGTCGGTTCCGGTCGAGTCGGCGAGATAAAGGTCCACGCCGCCGTCCCGATCGCTCACAAACGCCAACATGGCGCCGTCCGGAGACCAGGCGGCGGTCAGGTCTTCGGATTCGCCAGTCAGGAGGCGACGAACCCCGGAGCCATCCGCTGCCGCGGTGTAGATCTGGTTGCGTCCCGGGTTGTTCGAGAAGAAGAGCCACGAGGCGCCGTCGGGCGCCCAGGTTGGGACCTGATTCTCATCGTCGTTGACGAGCACCGGGTACACAGAATCAGCCGGTACGTCGTATCCATAAACGTCCCAGGTGCGATTTCCCGCCACGGTCGTTCGGTCGGACTGAAAGAGGATGGTCTTGCCGTCGGGCGACCAGGAGGGAACGCCTGTGAAGCCCGGACGCGTGAAGAGCCGGCGCTGCTGGGAGCCGTCCCGGTTCATCGTGTAGAGGTCCACTTTATTGGGGTCCCCGGAATCGCGTGGTGACTGAAACACGATCGACGATCCATCAGGCGCCCAAGCGGGATGCGCATCTTTTCCGGGCGAATAGGTGAGGCGGGTTGGCGACGATCCATCCGGTCTCATGACATAGATCTCCCAGTCGCCGCCATCGCGTGTCGAGGCGAATGCGATGGATTCGCCGTCGGGTGACCACGCCGGAAAGTAGTTGCCGTAGGAGGCATCCGTCAGTTGCCGCACGCCGGTTCCGTCGGCGTTCATCGTGTATATCTCGAACCGGCCCGATCGATCGGAATAGTAGGCGATTCGGGATCCATCCGGCGACCAGTTCAATTCGTAGACGGTGCCCGAATCCGCAAAGGCGACGGCGTCGGATCCGTCTGCGTTTGCAATGAAGAGATCGGTGCCCTTCTCCACTTCCGAGAAATAGGCCATCTTCGCACCGTCCGGAGACATTTTGGCGCCGGCTTGCATCCTCGGTCCCGCGACGAGGGATTGCACGTCCGATCCGTCGGCGTTCATCCTGAAGACGTCAATGGTGCCGTCGCGTGACGAAGCGAACAGGATACCCGATCCGTCGGGCGTGAACGTCGGATGCGTGTCGAGGCCGGGACTGAACGTGATCCGAAGCGGCCTCGGGTCATCGGGATGCAAAAGGTATATCTCATCGTCTCCGTCGACGCGTGAGTCGTAAGCGATGTGACGACCGTCCGGTGACCACGCCGGGTGCCGGCCAACGAGATCGGTTGAAGACGTCCCCCGCTCGGTCAAACGTCTTTGGCCGGTGCCGTCGGCGTTCATGAGATAGATATTCCAGACCCCGTCTCTGTCCGAGTCAAAAACGATCTGTGATCCGTCAGGGGAGAACGACGGATGTGTGTCGTCGAAGGGGTTGTCGGTCAGTCTACGTTGATCCGAGCCGTCGGAGCGCATGACGTAGATCTCGGACTGACCGTAGGTATTAGACTGGTAGACGATCCAGTTTCCGTCGGGTGACCAGGCGGGATTGAAATCGATGAATGGTGCGTCCTGCGCGGCGGTAAACGGGGAGGAGATAAGGAGGCAGAGAACCGTTGAGGCTGAAATACGAGCGATGCGGCGGCGGGCCAAATGCGCCGAGACAAGCCGTTTGGCAATACGTCGATACGGCAGCTCAGTCATCGTGAGCAACTCTGACAGCTGCCTTTCGAGCTGCTTCAAACTCATCGCCTGGGGTCCAACTCGGGAGTTCATCTTCGTTTGCAATGATCAGACCTGCAAGGAATCCAAGCCGCGTGTCCTCGACCATGCCCTTCAAAGTTCCACGTACTATCCAGCTCGTCACCCGGTTGGTGATAGCGAAGATCGGTGAAGTCATTGATTTGTTTCTCACCCCAGCCCTCGGGCCGCCCGATGAAATCGGTCCCCGCTTCGAAGTACAGAGCCGGCACGCCGATCCTGGCGAAGCTGAACTGGTCGGAACGGTAGTAATGGCCTCGGTCGGGAAAGTGATCCGGCTCGATGACGCGCCCCTGGAGTTTCGCCACATTGATCGCGACGCTGTCGAGGGTCGATTTCCCCATACCGATCAAGGTAAGGTCGTGCGTCCTTCCCCAGATGTTCGCCGAGTCGAAGTTGATGTCGGCCGCGATTCGTCCGGGTGCGAACGTAGGATGACTGGCATAGTATTTCGAACCAAGGAGCCCTGACTCCTCCGCGCCGACGAACAGGATCAGCGTCGATCGGCGGGGTCGTTCGGGAAGGGCGACAAAAGCGCGGGCAATGGCCAGGACCTGGGCACACCCGGATGCGTTGTCGCGAGCCCCGTTATAGATGTCGTCACCCGTGCTGTCCGGTTTCCCGACCCCGAGGTGATCATGGTGGGCCGTGAAGACAACGGCTTCGTTGGAAAGATCGGGGTCCCTGCCTTCGAGCACGCCGAGAACGTTCGCTGTCGAAACCCGGTGGATAAGGTTGGTGAGGGTGATTGAAGTCGTAATTCCCAGCGGCACCGGGTGGAAGTTGGCGTTGTGCGCGCTTTCGATCAAATGGTCGAGATTCTTTCCGGCCAGAGAAACGAGTCGCCGGGCGGCGTCTTCCGTAAGCCAGCCGGTAATCTGGACGCGAGGTTCCCCCTCGGCAGGGAGCTCGAACTGTTCGCCCGTCCATCCGGTCTGAACCACCTGGTATGGGTAGCCCGCGGACGCATCGGTGTGGATTATGATGGCGCCGGCTGCACCCTGACGGGCAGCGCTCTCATACTTGTAGGTCCATCGTCCGTAGTACAGACGTTTGGTGCCTTCAAACAAGTCGGGACTCCAGTCCGGATCGTTATTGAGCATCAGCAAGACCTTGCCCGAAAGATCCTCTCCCTTGAAATCGTCCCAATTGTATTCCGGGGCCTGGATCCCGTAGCCGACGAAAACGACTTCAGCGTCGCGAACTTCGGCTGAGTCTTCCTGTACGCCCGAAGTCGCAACGTACTCATCCCAGTGTTTGAACGACTCCTCCTGCCCGCCTTTCTCGAAGGTCCATTCGGGTGGTTCACTCGACGTGATGCCGACGATGTCAAATCGTTGCTCCCAGCCGCCGTCTTCTGAACCGGGGGAATAGCCCAATTCATCGAGTTGATTGGCCAGGTACGACCTGGCCAGGCGGTCGCCATCCGATGACGCGGCCCGGCCTTTCATGAGGTCGTCCGAAAGCACGACGATCGGTGCCTTCAAAACGCCTTCCGTGATCTGATTGGCCGCCTCGAGTGCGCCTTCAGGAAGGCCAATGGACGCCGGCGTTGTCGGTTCAACAGGTTCCGGAGATCGGCAGCCAAATGTCGTGAGCGCGACGAACAGGGACATCCAAATAGCAGTAGCAATACTTCTCATTCGGTGCTGATTTCTGAACCCTCGGAGACGATAGAGTACGCTCCGCATGGAACGGAACCAAGCTCATTTTTTGTGAGATTGGGGACCGATGAGATTCTACGGCCGGGTTTCCAACCTGGAAACCACCCACGCTGCATCTTCAGTGATGCCGTTAATAATCCCGGAATTACGAGTCCTAAGCCACGGAAATCCAAGGAAATACAGTCCCGGTATGTGTGAGACGCCGTCAACATGGCTGGGTCTCCCGTCGTCGCCTACGACCGGCGCGTCAATCCAGTCAAACGAGCCGCGAAACCCGGTGCACCAGACGACCGAGCGGAAGCCTTCCTCGGCAGCATTCAGGGAACGCAACGCAGATGCGCAGGAGGCCTCGGGATCTGGCTCGTCATTCGGATCGTTCTCCAACGGCAGAATCGGCTGCCCGGTTGCTTTCAGGAATTGGTCAATGGCGGTCTTTATCTCGTGCGACTTCTGGTCGGCAAAACGCACATTGTCGGCCGCGTCGCCGTCGAAGAGGAAGCATCCGTCCTCGAATCCGGCCAGGCGACCCACGATCATTGCGCCATCGCGTGCCAGTGCCTGATAGCTGACAGTACGCCCGAGAGGACCAACTCCTGAAACCTGCGGAACCGTTTCGTATATCACCGAGCGATCCTCAAGGTCTATCGTCCTCTGACGTGTGATTCCTACATCGCGCATCCATTCCAAAATGTCGCGTCCCCGATAACGTCTCCGCGCCCGCGCGACCTTACTCGAACTCAGGCAGACTTTCCGACCGGCCTCGAGCAAATCCTCTGCGATCTGGAGTCCTGACTGGCCGCCTCCAACGACCAGCACCCCGCCGTCGGGCAATTCACGGGGAGAAAGGTATTCGGCCGAGTGAATCTGTACGATGGAATCGGGAATGTCGGCTGAAATGGAAGGGATTCGTGGCACATTCTGTATCCCCGAAGCCACGATCACGTTTCGGGCCTCGATCTCTTCCGGCCCATCTGACCGGCGACGCACCGAAACGCGAAAATGTCCGGAGGTCGGGGCAACGTGCGTCACTTCGACGTCCGTTTCGACGGGTAAACCGAAGCGCTCGACGTAGCGCTCCAGAGTGGCGACGAATTCATCCCTGTGGTAGAACGCCTCCCGATGGTCTCCCGCATATTCGTCGCCTGGCAAATGACTGAACGAATTGGGTGTGTTCAGGCAGAAGGAATTCCAGCGCTGCGAGCGCCACGACTCACCGATACGACCTCGTTCATAGACGACGTGGGACAGCCCCTGCTGCTTGAGATAGTAGCTTGCGGCCAGTCCCGCGTGACCCGCTCCGATGACTACTGCTTCGAAATCCACAACTCGATAGTGCAACTGATTCCTAATGACATCCCTGACGGCATAGTGGGCAGCAAGCGCGCCTACTTATTTTTTCGCCCAAATTCCGAGTCGATCCAAACCTTGATCTCGTCCCGGATCCGCCGAAACGCCGCCAGTTTCTCCTCGTCGTCGCCTTCGACAGCGGACGGATCCTCAAAACTATGATGGATAATGCGTTCCTTCGCAGGGACGTACGGGCAGGCCTCCTTTGCCGAGTCACAGACGGTGACTACGACGTCCATAAGTTGATCGCCGAGGTCATCGACCGATTTTGAGTAGTGGCCGCTGATGTCGACTCCAAGTTCTTCCATGGCGCGAATGGCGAAGGGATTGACCCGGCCCGGATGCGTGCCGGCACTGAATGCGCGATACCGTTCCCCGTGGAATGCGGTCAGGAGGCCCTCCGCCATTTGTGAGCGGGCCGAGTTGTGCGTGCAGACGAAAAGGATGCTTCGTTTCACTAAGGTTGAGTGGTTGTGGGCGAGCGGTGGTTCCGTCGGCTAGATCATAAGCAGGCCGACGGCGGCTCGCAATCCCGGAACAACCCGATTGTCAGAATTAATTGCATGGTCACCATTGTGTTGCAATCGACGGTATCGCGAGCAGTAAATGACGACATAAGTGACAATTGCGCATCGGTTCCTCGCGGATGGCGATATTTCGACGCTGCCTCAGACAGCAAACGATCCCGACCATAATGCGCTGCCTATTCATTGTCCAGGGAGAAGGGCGTGGCCACATGACGCAGGCCATCGCCATGAAGCGCCTCCTCGAGGACGCGGGTCACTCCGTTTGTGCGGCGCTTGTCGGGACAAGTCCGCGTCGAGAAATACCACCATTCTTCATCGAGAAGATCGGTGTCGCGGTGCATCGATTTCAGAGCCCCAATTTCGTGGCCGATGCCAGTAACCGTGGCATACTCGTCGGCCGGACGATCTGGGAATCGCTGAAGGGCCTCCCGAAGTTCCTCAAGAGCTTCAGGGTGTTCGATGAGATGCTGGCTCGCCATCAGCCCGACCTCGTCATCAACTTCTACGAACCCCTTTTCGGCCTCTACCAGTCAGTCAGACGCGAGCGAACGGCGTCGGTCTGCATTGCGCATCAATGCCTTTCTCTACATCCGGAGTTCCCGTTCCCGAGCGGGTGGAAGCGTGATCGACTCATGCTCCGATTTCTCACCCGCGTTGCCGCGCTGAGGACGTCCGTGATTCTGGGACTCTCGTTCACGCCTTTGTCTGCGATGGTGTCGGGCAGGATTCATGTAGTCCCGCCACTGCTGCGCCCCGACGTCTTCGATTGCGAAATCAGCTCGGGCGATTACCTGCTCGTCTATCTGATGAGCGCAGGCTATGCAGCCGACATTGAGGCCTGGCACGAACGGAATCCGCAGGTGGTCCTTCACTGTTTTTGGGATCGAAAGGATGCACCCGATGTCGATCGTCGCGATGAAACCCTCACGTTCAATCGGATTAGTGACACGCGCTTCCTGTCTCTCATGGCCGGCTGCCGTGGACTCGTCACGACAGCCGGTTTCGAGTCCGTATGCGAGGCGATGTACCTGGGCAAGCCGGTGCTAATGGTGCCTGTTCATGGCCATTACGAACAGATGTGCAACGCCGTCGACGGAGAGCGCGCCGGCGCCGGTATCCGCTCGGATCGATTCGATCTGGATGCCATCATGGCGTACCTGCCCAGACACGATTCTGCTACCGAGGAATTTCGAGGATGGGTGGGAAGCGCCCCGGAGCGGATTGTGGGAGTTCTGGAGTCAGTTGTAGCTCCGGTTCACCGGCCGCCACTTTAAGGCCGGTCGTTTACGGCCGGTTGGGGGGAGAGAGCGGACGAATCTCGATCAGGTCGTTACGTCGATGCGAACCCGGCGCCTCGTGCGGGCCGTGCTGGAGGCGAAGTGCGTCGTCATTCGCGAGTGGCTTGACGAGGAGCACCCTTGAGTGTTAGACCTTTCGATGTGGAACTTAGAACAAATATACCGGGACAAACTTTTTCTCCGATCGTCGTATGCTTTGCCACGTCCTGAAAACAACCGAAGCCCTTTGACGATGCGATTCTCAGTTACTACAGTCGCGCATACTCGCCGTTTCACTCGCTGCAAACATTGCGAGCGCTCAGAACAAGCTCACCCTAGAGGACATTTTCACCAACGGCGTCTATGCCGGCACCTCGTTCGGACCGGCTCGCTGGCTCGACTCGGGAAAGGGCTACACAACGGTGGAGCCATCAGACTCCGGCGGGCAAGACATCGTGCGATACGAGTCGGAGACGGGGCGGCGGACGGTTCTCGTCCCGGCCTCTTCGCTTGTCCCTCCTGGCGCCACGGCGTCACTGGCCATCGACGATTACTACTGGTCCAACGATGGAACGAAGCTCCTCATCTTCACCAATGCGCAGAAGGTCTGGCGCGTGAAGACACGTGGTGACTACTGGGTGCTCGATCTTCAGCGTGGCGCCCTCCGTCAGATCGGCGCCGATGCAGACGAAGCGGAACTCATGTTCGCAAAGTTCTCGCCCGACGGACGCCGCGTCGGCTACGTGTACAAACATGACCTCTACGTTGAGGATCTGGAGACCGGAAATGTCACGCGCCTGACCAGCGACGGATCGACGACGCTTGATCAACGGGACGTTCGACTGGGTCTACGAAGAGGAGTTCAGGCTTCGGGATGGATGGCGGTGGAGCCCGGACGGCGCGCATATCGCGTTCTGGCAGCTCGACGCCTCAGGCATCAGAGACTTCTTGCTGATTGACAACACCGATTCCCTGTACTCGTTCGTCAAGCCGGTCCAGTACCCTAAGGCCGGCACGGTTAATTCTGCGGCTCGCGTCGGGGTGATTTCGTCTCATGGAGGTCCGATCGTCTGGTTCGAGCCTTCCGACGACTTGCGCAACCATTACATCAATCGGATGGGTTGGGCGGCCGGCTCCGATACCATCTTCCTCCAGCAGCTCAATCGTCTGCAGAATCACCTTCAGGTTATCCTCGGCAACATTTCGACAGGCGCCATGGAGACCGTGTTTGAAGAGCGGGACGACGCGTGGGTGGACGTCCGCAGCGACGATATGCGATGGTTTGATGACGGCGCGTATTTCACCTGGGTTTCGGAAAGCGACGGTTGGCGCCGCATCTACGTGATCTCGCGCGACGGAAGTGAGGTGCGCGCCATTTCTCCGGAGGGTGAGGACGTGATCGGGGAAATCGTCGTCGATGAAGCCTCCGGATCGATCTACTACACGGCTGCGCCCGGCGATCCTACGCGGCGATATCTCTACAGGGTACCGATCGACGGATCGCGTCCTGCCGTTCGCGTCACTCCCGAGGTACCGGGTACGCACACCTACCAGATTGCCCCGGGCGGAGCCTGGGCGATCCACACGTTTTCGACGTTCGATACGCCGTCGGTGATCGATCTCGTGAGCCTGCCGAGTCACGAGACGCGCCGCGTTCTCATGTCCAACGAAACGCTGCGCCGGAGACTGGCGGCATTGCAACTGCCGAAGCTCGAATTCTTTCGCGTCGACATCGGCGATACGGAACTGGATGGCTGGGTAATGAAGCCGACCGATTTCGATCCGTCGAAGAAGTACCCCGTCCTCTTCTACGTTTACGGCGAGGCGGCCAACCAGACCGTAAAGGATGCGTGGCCGGGAGAGCGCGGCCTGTGGCATCGACTCCTCACCGATCTGGGTATCGTCGTCGTCTCTGTAGACAACCGGGGGACACCGTCGCCAAGAGGACGGGCGTGGCGCAAGTTCGGCTACGGATCCGTCGGCTATCAGTCATCCGCCGATCAGGCAAAAGCAGCACGTGAAATTCGCAAGTGGCCGTTCATCGACTCGACGCGAGTCGGCGTCTGGGGCTGGAGCGGCGGGGGCACTTCGACACTGAACGCGATGTTCCGCTACCCGGAGGTGTATGACGTCGGCATTTCCGTTGCTCCGGTCACCGATCGGAGGTACTACGACACGATCTACCAGGAGCGATACATGGGCCTGCCGCAGGACAACCCGGAAGGGTACCGGCTCGGTTCGCCGATCACCTTCGCGCAGAGGCTTCAAGGGGATCTCCTGCTGATACACGGCACGGGAGACGACAACGTGCACTATCAGAACAGCGAAGCGTTGATCAATAGGCTCGTCGAGTACAATAAGCTTTTCAGCTTCATGTCGTATCCCAATCGGACGCACAGCATTTCCGAAGGCGCAGGAACGAGGCGCCACTTGTACGGGACTATGACGCGATACCTGATGGACAAGCTGTTGCCCGCACGCTGAGGGCTGTGACTTCATTCCGGCCGGTGTCGGTTGCCCACATGGCGATTGGCGCGGACAGTGATGATCTTGGTGTCCTCCTCCACACGAACTGAGTGTCAATGAGAAACTGCTTGTTTATTGGAGTCTTCCGCCAAATAGTCGCGACCGGTTTGGTTCTCTTGCTGGTCGGGGTGACGCATGCCCAGGACCCGACTCCGGGGCCGACCGTCTCGATCCGTCGCGTGCCGACAGCTGTTCCGGCGTTCGTCGGATTCACGGCAAAAGCCGGTAAGAAGCTTGTCAACAGGCCCATTCGCATCGGCTCGATCCGCGATTATGAGCGTGTGTTCGGAGGTGCCGAGGTACTGCCGCTGGAGGTCGACGTGACCGAGCGCGGAGGCGTGATCGCCGTGGCCGTCGACGTAGACCCGACTCCTGCGCATTTTCTCTATTACAGCATGCGATCATACTTCGCCAATGGAGGGGGGCCATGTTATGTCGTATCCGTCGGCGATTACGGAACGGCCTTTTCGTCAAAGCGCTTCGTGGAGGCGTTTCGCGCACTCGAAAGGGAGGATGACGTCACGCTTCTCGCATTTCCGGAAGCCGTGCTCGGCTCCGCGTCACAAGCGGGAGAGATCGCAGCTGCCGCACTTGCGCAGGCGTACAAACTCGGCGACCGATTTGCCATCGTCGATGTATGGAATGCCGAGCCCGGGGGGTTGGACGACATCAACAAGGTCAACAGTTCATTTCGGTCGAGCCTTACGAACGATGCGTCGCTGCGGAGTTTTGGAGCCGCGTACTATCCGTACGTCAACACGTCGTTCCCGATCGCCTACGACGAGCGCATGTAATTGTCAGGAGCCATGTAACTGCCGGTAAGGCGATTCCGTCAGGCACGCCGATTCGTGACCGTGCCGTGGAGCGCGAGTGGCCTGATGTATACAAGCGGATCATCGAAGAACTCGGGAAGACCTTCGTTCGCATTCCGCCAAGTGGAGCTGTAGCGGGTGCTTTTGTGGAGATGGACAATTCCCGGGGCGTCTGGAAGGCGGTCGCAAACGTACGGTTGAATGGCATCGAGGGCACCTCCGTCGGCGTTGACGCCTCGTTTGGCGAAGCACTGAATATCGACGCGTCGTCGGGCAAATCCATCAATCCGATTCGCGACATGGGTGGAAAAGGGACGCTGATTTTAGGCGCCCGCACGCTGGACGGCGGCTCGAACGAGTTTCGTTACGAGTCTGTTCGCCGTCTGGCAATCATGGTCCATGAATCCATTCAGGAAGGCATTGCCTGGGCAGGAAGCCGCCCCAACAATGCGCAAACGTGGGCGGACACGAAGTCCTCGGTGAATGACTTCCTGGATCACCTGTTCAAGGATGGCGCGCTTCGCCGGCCGAAGTGCGAAAGAATCCTACTACGTAAGGGTTGGTCTGGGGGAGACCATGACCGCTTCCGATGTCTCGAAGCGGCGAATGATCATTGAGGTGGGATTTGCACCGTTGAAGCCTGCCGAGTTCGTTGTATTGCGCATCGAGCAGACTACAGGCAGCTAGGCCGATGACGTCGGTCGATCCGTTTTCAACGTCGGGAGACTGAAGTAGAAGGTGGTTCCAACGTCGAGCCCGCTCTCGACATGAAGCTCTGAGTCGTGAAGGTGCAGGATGCGTCTCGCGATCGAGAGCCCAAGCCCTGTTCCGCCCCGCTCTTTGTTTCGACTTTCATCCGCCTTGAAGAAGCGATCGAAGATCCTGGGCAAGTCCTCGGCTGGAATGCCCGGGCCGTCGTCGGCCACGCAGACCTGGACATCATTTCCAGATGTTTCAAGTGATACAAGAATGTGCCCGCCTCCGGGAGTGAACCGGAGCGCGTTGCCAATCAGATTGGCAAGCGCCCGCTCGATCAATCCCACGTCGCCAAAGACCAGGTCACGACGATCTGGTAGCTGCGTTTCGAGTATGAGTTCTGCATTCTCTGCCTGGGGTTTGTATTGAAGCACGAGGTCCTGAACCAGTTCCGCGAGCGAGAAGGCCTCCATTCGGGGTACGATCTGGTCGGCGTCGAGTCGAGAGAGTTGGAAGAGCTCTTCGATCATGGTGCTTAGCGATCGCGTATTCCGATGTATGATTTCGAGATAGCGGTCGCGTTCTTCAGCAGAAAGCGCCTCATCCTTCAAGGAAATAGTCTCCAGGTAGCCCTGCATTGAGGAGAGAGGACTGCGCAGATCGTGTGAGATATTCGCAATCATGTCGCGTCTTCCGCGATCGACCTCTCTCAACGCCGCCACGTTCTCCTCGATTGTATCGGCCATGACGTTGAAGGATTTCGCAAGCTGCCCAATTTCGTCCCTCGAATTGTCGGAGGCACGTGTATCGTATCGCCCCTGTGCGAATGCCGCCACCGTATTGTTGATTGCACGGAGCCTGCGCGTCAATTGGGCGAACAGGAGGAGGCCGAGGGCCAGCGTCGCGAGGATGACGAGCCCGAGCGTCCTACTCCCGGTACGTATGATATAGCTGCCGCGGACCATCGCCGCGACGTCCTCGTATTGCGCTCCCGTAAGAATCACGTAGACGAAGCAGTTCGGTTTGCCCATGATTTCGATGTGAGCTGCAGAAAACGGTTTGCGCGCTTCGACATGAGAGGGATCGTCACCGAGCACAGGCGGCGGTGCACCCGCTATGAAATCGTCGAGCGGCGCCAGATCTACCACCGGGCGGGCTACCGTCTTGTCCTCGCCCAGCAAGTATTGGCCCATTACGGTTCCTTGCGGGTCCAGGAGATAAACCTCAATCCGCGGGTTGATCTTGGTGATCTCCTCCAGAGCCACGTTGATCAGACTGTCGGCGATGGCTTCCGTGGTGAGCGGCTGCAGCTTGACGGCGATTTGCGCGGCGAGTCCTCGATTCAGCTTCTGTTCGGTTTCATCGGCAAATCGACGGAAGGCGCCCGCCGTCAAATAGGCGACTGAGATCCCCAGTCCCACGACGAGCACGAGAAAGAGCACTCCAAGCTTTGTATAGAAGCTGTAAATCGCTTTCACGTGGCGACACCGTCGGGTTTGTCGGCAAAACGGTATCCAATGCCCCACACTGTCTGGATGTAATGCGGATCGGAAGGATCCTTCTCGATCTTGCTTCGAAGTCGGTTAATGTGAGAATTCACGGTGTGACTGTAGCCCGAATAGTCATAGCCCCAGACCGATTCGAGGAGCTCCTGCCGGCTGAAGGCGCGACCCGGGTGCTGCATGAACATCAGGAGCAAATCGAATTCACGGCCGGTCAATTCGAGCGGCTCCCCTGACAGGGTCGCCCGCCTGCTGCCGACATCGAGGGAGAGGTCGCGAAAACTGTATTCCTCCTGAGTTCCGGCAGCGCCGCCCTCCCTGTCGACCTCTATGCGACGAAAGAGCGCTTTGACGCGTGCGGCAAACTCGCGCACGCTGAACGGCTTCGTCATGTACGCATCGGCGCCGAGCTCCAACCCGACGATTTTGTCCACCTCGTCGTCGCGGGCACTCAAAACCAGGATGGGAAGATGCTGGTTCTGGCTCCGGATGCGTTTGCAGACGTCGAATCCGTCGATGCCCGGCAGCATGATGTCGAGCACGACGAGCGAGTACGACCCGTTGAGTGCCATGTCAAGACCGGTGTCGCCGGTAGCGGCATGGTCCACCTCATGACCGAGATCCTCCAGGTGAATCCGCAGGAGCCTCGCAATATCCAGATCGTCTTCTATGACGAGAATTTTCTTCATATGAGAACGCAATCACTTGACGACGTCGCACGTCGCGCGACAGCATCGCCCTCGTGACCGGCAAGTTAAGACCCGCGGCCAGAGGGGTTTGATTCAGCTTCCAAGTTTAGCGAGGAAATGACGATCCAGTTGTAACGGAAGTATCACAGTCGGTGGCCGAAAGGTAAAATGTGGATCACGGGTGAAGTGTTCGAAGTTCGGAGTTCGAGGTTCGCGGTCATCGATGACCATGTCCTATCCGCAGGTCGTTTCACGCAAGCAAGGCCTTGGGTATGTGCCCGGATGTATACGAAACCCGATCTGCCATGAAATTACACTGCTTATCCTCGTCTCTCTGCTCCTATTTGTTCCGGTTTCAGTCGCCGCACAGGCGCCAGAAACGCTTTCGTTTCAAGGCCGGCTCACGAATCCAGGTGGAGGAGTGGACGAAACGTTTGGTGCGGTTCCAAATGCAGTGGTGCGAGGAGCATATCGGGTGCCGATTGTATCTGGGACGTCTGGGACGATCCATGCGCGCGGACTTCGAACATCGAACGCCGAACAGTTTGGTATTTGAAGCTCGGTGTTTGAACTTCGGGCATGTCACACTGGGAACAACGCTGGCACCCGCTCCGGCGAGAGTGGGTAATCGTCGCCGCGCACCGGCAGAACCGGCCGTGGTCGGGCAAGATGCAGGACGTCGGGCGGACGCCCGTTCCTGAATTTGACCCTTCGTGCTACTTCTGCCCCGGAAATCCGCGCGTGAGCGGGATCGTCAATCCTCGCTACGAGGACGTCTTCGTGTTCGACAACGACCACCCGTGCGTTGGACCCGATGCGCCCACGGATCTGGATCGGGTTTCCTCGCCATACGGGGTGATGCCCGCCGTCGGTCTCGCCCGTGTCGTCTGCTACCATCCACGCCACGACCTTTCGTTGAGCCGGCTCGGAAGCCCGGCGGTGCTTCAACTGCTCAAGTGCTGGATCGAACAGTACGAAGAATTGGGAGCGCGACCGGAAGTGAATCACGTCCTCGTCTTCGAGAATCGCGGTGAGGTCGTGGGCGTCTCCAATCCGCATCCGCACTGCCAGATCTATGCAACGAATTTTGTCTTTGCGACGATCGAAAACGAGGCACGATTTGCGCGGGAGCATTTCGACAGCGTGGGACGATCGCTGCTCGGCGACATGATTGCGACCGAATTATCGGATGGGCGCAGGATCATCGCACGGCGTGAGACAGCGGTTGGATTCGTGCCGTACTGCGCACGGTGGGCGTACGAGTCTTACGTGGCTCCGATACGCCCCGTCGCGCGACTGGCGGATCTCACCGAGGAGGAGCTGGGAGATTTCGCCGAGGTACTCGCCGAAGTGTTGGTTCGCTACGACAATCTCTGGGAGATGGAGTTTCCGTATGTGATGGTGCTTCATCATGCGCCGACGGACGGCCGGGAGTATCCCGGTTTCCATTTCCACATCGAACTTCACCCGCCGCTCCGGAAGCCGGATCTTTTGAAGCACCTGGCGGGACCCGAGATCGGCGGCGGCAGTTTCCTGAGTGACACGTGGCCGGAAGACAAAGCGGCCGAGCTTCAAGCAACGTCGGCAAAACACTACCTGGATGTCGGAGATGATTGAGACAGGGATGCTCATAGAGGCGATCCGCCCGGTGATCATCTCGATGCACGATCATATTCGCCATCGCATCGTCTCTGCGTGCGAGCAAGTGGATTCGTCGACCCTCGCCGGAGCTGTCGCCTTTGAGGGAGGCGACACCATCTATGCTATCGACCGGCTGAGCGAAGGGCCGATTGTCGACTTCCTCGGAGAGTTCGCGCGAAACGTGATTCCCATCGTTGTGGTCGCCGAGGGACTTGCAGGCGGGGCGCTGGTACTCCCAGCCGGTGCATCCGAGCAGGATGCCCGACTGCGGGTCATCATCGATCCGATTGACGGTACCCGTGGGATCATGTATCAGAAGCGGAGCGCATGGATTCTGACAGGCGTCGCTCCCAATCGCGGGAACGAGACGGGGCTTCGGCACCTCGATTTGTCGGTAATGACAGAAATTCCACTGATCAAACAGCACCTTTCAGACCAGATCTGGGCCGTAAGAGGCAGAGGCGCGCACGGCATTCGGACAAATCGTCTCACCGGCAAGTCCTCACCGCTTCGACTAACCCCGTCCACGGCTGCAGGAATTGAGCACGGCTATGCAGGTCTGGCGAGGCTCGTCCCAGGCGCGAGGGATGTCCTTGCCGCAATCGAAGAGGAACTCATTTTTCGGGTCACCGGTCCGCAGCCTGAAGGCGTCGCCATCTGTTTCGAAGATCAGTACACGAGCACCGGCGGCCAGATGTACGAGCTTTGCGCCGGGCGCGATCGGTTCCTTGCCGATCTGCGTCCGCTCACCAAGAAGGTCTCCCTGTCGCGTGGAAGAATGCCGGGGCTGTGCTGCCACCCGTACGATCTGGCTGGACTCGTGATAGCGGAGGAAGCGGGGGTCATCGTGACCGGGGCTGATGGAGAGCCCCTCGATGCTCCGCTCGACACGCAGACTGACGTAGCGTGGATTGGATATGCTAACCAATCGATCCGGCGAGCGGTGGAAGCTCACCTCCTTCGGCTCATCGATGAATTCGGACTCGGTGACGATGATGACGGTGCATGATTTCGAATCGACGAGAAGTCCTCTCGGTGTACCGGTTACCGCGCGTGCGCCTGGCCGTCTCGACGTCATGGGAGGCATAGGCGACTACAGTGGATCGCTTGTGCTTCAGCTGCCGCTGGCAGTCGCTACACGAACCACCGTCAGAGCCATCGAGAATCATTTTATCGAAGTTGTCAGTCTGGGCAACGACGGCGGTCTGCCGAACCGTCGTTTGGCTCTCGGCTCCCATGAGGCGGACGAAGTATTCGCTTCCTACGAATCGGCCCGCAGTTTCTTTCAGGAGAGGCCGGACGACCACTGGGCAGCCTATGTGCTGGGATGCCTTACCGCGCTGCGGCTCGAAGAAGATGTTTCATTTCCATCGGGGCTGGAGATTCGGATCACGTCCGACGTGCCCGAAGGAAAGGGGATTAGCTCCTCGGCAGCACTCGAGGTATCGGTGACGGGTGCGCTCGTGGCGTTGTCTGAGGCAACCGTATCCCGGGAACGGATAGCGATGTTGTGCCAGATGGTGGAGAATCGGATCGCCGGGGCGCCGTGCGGAATTATGGATCAGATGACGGCGGCGTGCGGGAAGAAGGATCACTTGCTTTCGCTGCTCTGTCAGCCGGCCGATCTGCAGGGACATATCCCGCTGCCGCAACCGATCTCGGTTTGGGGGATAGATTCCGGTGTTCGGCATTTCGTCGGGGGTGCAGATTACACAACGGTTCGAACCGCCGCGGCCATGGGCTATCGCATCCTGGCAGAGCTGGAGGGACTTCCCGTTCGACGCATCGGCGAAGGCAGGGTGTCGATAGACGACAACCGGTTCAACGGCTATCTCGCCAATTTCGGCGCAGCACGATTGAGCAGGCACGCCGATCGCCTTCCAGCGAAAATGACAGGAACCGAGTTTCTGGAAGCCTTCGACGGCATCACCGATCCAACCGTTGCCGTTGATCCCGCCGCCGTTTATCCGGTTGGCGCCGCGACCGCTCATCCCATCAATGAGCATGATCGCAGTAAGCGTTTTGCGGAGCTCATGCAGTCCGCTCCGACTGAGAAGGCATTTGCGATGATGGGCGAGCTGATGTACCTCTCGCACACCAGTTATTCCGCCTGTGGTCTCGGTTCGGCGGGTACCGATCGAATCGCCGAGATGGTTCGCGAAGCGGGATATCATAAAGGCCTCTTCGGGGCGCGCATTACCGGAGGAGGAAGCGGTGGCACCGTCGCCATTCTCGCATCCAAAGCAGCAGCCGATGCCGTTCGAGGGATCGCGAGGCAATATGCGCAGGAAAGCGGCCTCGCTGTGACGGTGTTCGAAGGGTCGTCGGATGGAATGAGCTGTAAAGTAATTAAGAATTAAGAATTAAGAATTGAGAATTAAGGATTAGAGGATTGGAGTTTGTTGGCGGCTCTCTCCGCAGCCTCTCAAAATAGGCTCGCGGCTGCTCGGCGGTATGTGGCTATCGTCGACAACGCTGACAACTGTCGAGAGGCGATTGAAGCTTGCTGCTTGCACTGATCTGGGGGTACGAATTTCTAACCCGGCTCGAGGTTGTCTGCGACCCCGCGTCCCCCATATGTTTTTCGACGTCTTAGTTGTCTCAGGTATTGCATATATGTGCTATCATATGTAAATACCGGTAGAGAGTGCCACGACGATTTCTGTTGTCTGTGGCAGAGAAGCCTGCCTTGAGCAGGAGATTGACATCAGATAAGCTGCAGCCCGACAGCGAGCTGCCCACCGCATTTAAACTCAAACATTACTAGCGAAAATGAATCCAGCAAAGACGCACGGCGCCTTCAGCTGGTCGGAGCTTATGACGCCCGACCGCGCTGCCGGGGCGGCCTTTTACAGTAAACTGTTCGGTTGGTCAACCGAGGTAAGGGATATGGGCATGCCGTACACGCTGGCGAGCCTCAACGGGGCGCCTGTGGCGGGAATGATGGACATGGTGGGCCCCGGCATCCCACCGAACTGGAGCTTCTATGTGACGGTTGACGACGTCGACGCGGTCGCCGCCAGGGTGGTCGAGTTGGGCGGGAAGATTCAGGTCCAGCCAATGGACGTGCCTGACGTGGGTCGTTTCTGTGGGTTCTTCGATCCACAGGGGGCCTTCATTTCTGCCATTACCTACGGTTACTCTGACATGCCGGAAGGTGAAGAGCCCGACTTTGCCAAGTCGTTCGGGATGCATGGGGCGTTCAGCTGGTTTGAGCTGCGGGTCCCCGACATCGAGGCGGCTGTGTCTTTCTATACCGATCTATTTGGATGGAACGTCAAGCCGATGGATATGGGAACGGGTCAGTACCACGTCATAAACATCGGTGATTTCGGAATCGGCGGCATAACAGCGCACGCATCCGAGCAGGGCTTTCCGCCGCATTGGGGGGCCTACGTGACCGTGGACGATGCCGACGCGATTGCTGCCGCGGTCACCGCAGGCGGGGGAACTGTGTTCGTGCCGCCGACGGATATACCGCAGGTCGGACGATTTGTCATGTTTGCCGATGGTCAAGGCGCCACCCTTGCCGCGATCAAGTATGCTCCGATGAGTGGTTGAGCGGTCCAGCCTATATCGCCGTCGCCCTAACGGGCTCTGTCTGCGCGCCGAGATGGCGCGGATGGGTTTCCTTGTGGTCCTTCTGGCTCTGCCTGTCGGTACGCTTCGTGCGCAAACAGTGACGGCCAGGGAGCTCAACGTGTACCTCCTCGCCGGGCAGTCGAATATGGCAGGCCGTGGAGCGGTATCGGCGGAGGATACCACGCGCCATCCACGGGTGTATGCCCTCGGCGACAGCCTGACGTGGCGCTTGGCCTACGAGCCGCTGCACTTTGACAAACCCGGCATTGTCGGCGTCGGACCGGGGTTCGCGTTCGGAAAGGCGATGGCCGACGCGGACTCGAACGTTGTCATCGGATTGATTCCCGCGGCGGTAGGAGGCAGCGCCATTGAATCGTGGCGGCCTGGTGAGATCCATGGGCAGACCCATTCGCGTCCCTATGACGACGCCGTCAGCCGGACCGTTCGTGTCCTGGCTGAGCACGGTGGCACGTTAAGGGGCATTATATGGCATCAGGGCGAGGCGAATCGGCAAACGCCTCCGGTGGAATACCGGGCGAACCTCGTGGCGTTGATCGCACGCTTTCGGGCTGACTTTGGGATTCCCGACTTGCCGTTCGTCGCGGCGCGACTGGCGCCCTACTTCGTCGAAAACCATCCCGGCGCGGATTCGATCAATGCCGTCATATCGGAGATACCTGCCTTGGTTGACCATACGGCCGTGGTTGATACCGACGATCTAGTCGATAAGGGCGATGGTGTTCACCTGGATGCGTCGTCGGCTCGACTTCTTGGTCGAAGGTTTGCCCGTGCAATGATGGAGTTGCAAAAGGAGAGGGAGTAGCATCTTGGCGGCTATTGGAGATCCCGTGTGTTGCGCTTGAGCCGCTGCAGGAAGAAGACCACGAGCACAACGAACACGACCAGTCCGATTATGTAGGGCATAAGAGACAGACTGACATTGATTGAGCGGGTTCCAATCGTGACCTTGCGATAATAGCGAGATCTGCTCGAAACGTCCATCTTACGTGCCGGACCTCCCATCCGGTGCGCTGCCCCGTGGACGTTGATTTGACGCTTCGGACCGGAGAATTGGTCACCTGGCCGGGAAGACGCCTATGGCTGCACCGAGGCGGTGACGATGCGTACGGGGGGCATGATCGCCTGTCCCTTCGCGCGGGTCTGATGGATCCGATGCACGACGTCCATTCCTCCCACAACCTGTCCGAATGCGGCGAATCCCTGTCCGTCGGGGTTCCGCCTCCCTCCAAAATCCAGCTCCGGCTGATCACCGATGCAGATGAAGAAGGATGAAGTCGCGGTATCGGGTTTGCCACGGGCCATTGAGATAGTTCCGTCCCGGTGCCGGATACCCGTTTCGGACGTCCGTTCAAGCGGAATCGGGTCGCGCGCAAAGTTCTCCATCCACGGATGAACGCCGGCTTGGATGACGTCGATCTTGACCGGACTGTCGGGTTGGTTGTCGTCTCGCACGGTACGAAAGAAGGACCCTCCCTCATAGTGCCCGGCCTTCACGTACTGGAGGAAGTTCGCGACGGTTATCGGCGCCTTTTGGGGAAACAGAGCGAGGTCTATGTCGCCGAGTTCTGTGGTGATTCGCACGAACGCCGTATCGGCAGGGGCGGAAACGGATGGCGCGGCCGTGGCGGCGAAAGCCAGGAAGATTGCGAGGTGGCGCAGCATGAATCTTCTCATTTCATGTGAGGCGGAGTATCGTGTGTTTAGCGACCGGTCTCAACATCGATGTCGTCGGTCTTTCGCCACTCGGCAATCTGATCGATGATAGCAAGACGCGTCTGTTTTGTCAGCGCCTCGACACCGTCCCTTTCGACGCCCACTGTTTCGATCATGGGAAGCACTTTTATCTTTACGGCATCTACCGGGCTGAATTTCCATGTCTGTCTTGGCAAACAGTCGAAGGACCCGTCGATGGCAATCGGAAGGATGGGGACACCGGCGTCGACGGCGAGCTGAAATGCCCCCCTGGCGAACTTGTGCACGTTGCCATCCGGTGATCGCGTGCCCTCGGGGAAGACCATGACGGAGCATCCGTGCTGGAGATACCACTGGGCGCGCCGGAGCGCTGTGCCGGCGCTGCGGGGATTCTTGCGATCGACGGGGATGTCGCCGACAAGTCGCAGCATCCAGCCGGTAAAAGGAATCCGGAACAACTCCCTCTTTGCCATCCACTTCATTTCCCAAGGGAGGTGACTGAGGAAGGGAATATCCGCGGCCGACTGGTGATTGCTGACGACGACGTAAGGCTTGCGTGGATCGTCCGGCAGATCACCCGAAACGATGACCTTCCAATACGGATTGATCTTGACCATCGCCACACCCAGGTCGCGGAACAATCGCCCTGAAGCATATCGCGCCGGATCACGATCGAACGCTCTTCTAATCGCAAGCACGGGAGTCCAAGCGACGACGAGTATCGACGTCGAAGCCCAAATCCAGACCGACCAGAGAGTCCTCAGCATGACAAAAGTCAGTGGACCGTTTGCAGAATCACCGGCTACTTCCTAATTAGACGGGCCATGGCAGCAGGTATCGGTCTGAGGTAACAATGTCCAGGGCCGAATTGACTGCCGTTGTCCGCCGGCTACCACCACAAAGTAATCATCTCAGTGCCCATGTCCGAGTTATCTCACAAGCCCAGTCGGAGAGCGTTTCTGGCGCGTTCGGGGGCAGCCTTGGGCGGTGGCGTACTTGCGTTGAACATTCCCTCGCTTTTCGCAATCGCGGAAGGGGCGCATCGCGCGCACATCAACGGTGACGCGTTCAAGACACTGTCGGATGGCGAGGCAAAGGAGATCGAGGCGTTTGCCGAACAGATCCTACCAACCGGCGACGAGCCCGGGGTCAAGGAAGCGGGGGTCATCTATTTCATTGACCGCGCGTTGGGTGATGAGCGAAGCGATCTTCTGCCGAACATCCGGGAAGGAATGACCGAATTGACGCAACGCGTCCAGCGCGATCACGGTAGCGGGGCCATGTTCTCGAATCTGGCGGCCGAGGAGCAGATTGCCCTAATGAAGCAAATCGAAGAAACGGAGTTCTTCGCATCGCTTCGGTTTCTGACGATGGCCGGGATGTTCACAAATCCATCCTACGGTGGCAACAGGAGTCGCATTGGCTGGAAAATGATCGGATTCGACGATCGCCATTTCTGGCAGCCCCCGTTCGGGTTCTACGATGCGAACTATAAAGACATGTCGAAATGAATGATTCTTCTCGGTCTGCACGATTTCGCCATACCGAAGAGGTTGATTTCGTGGTAATCGGTTCTGGCGCAGCAGGCGGCGTCATGGCCCGTGAATTGTCTCGATCCGGCTTAAGCGTCGTTGTGCTGGAGCAAGGACCCCACTGGGCGCCGTCGGACTTTCGTCATGACGAGTGGGCCTATCTCTTCAACAACGAGCTGACATGGGGAATCGAGCACGGCCACCCGCAGACGTTTCGGAAAAGCGCTGAAAAAGAGGCGGTCATTTGGACGGAATACGGCCCCTGCCTTTACGCCCATGTTGTCGGTGGCAGCCACGCGCATTTCTCCGGAAACTACTGGCGACTGCGCCCAATCGATTTCAAAGAGCGGAGCGTCCTCGGCCCGATCTCAGGGACGAATTTCGTTGACTGGCCCATTTCATACGAAGACCTCGAGCCGTACTACACCCGCGTCGATTGGGAGGTGGGCGTGTCGGGAATTGAGGGCCCTTCCGATCCGCCCCGTTCAAAGGGGTACCCGTGTCCTCCCATGCCGGTGAAGTCTCCCGGCGTCCTGCTTGAGCGGGCAGGAAAGAAATTGGGGCTTCATCCCTATCCGGCGCCTGTAGCCATTCTATCGCAGCCCCACAATGGTCGACCCGCCTGTATCCACTGCGGATTTTGCAACGGGTCGGCATGTGAGGTGGGTGCCAAAGGGTCGTCACATCTCGTGATGATTCCAGCGGCGGAGGCGACCGGCTGCTGTGAGATTCGCTCCCTGAGCACCGCCTTTCGCATCGAGACAAACACCGCCGGGCGTGTCACAGAGGTGAAGTACTACGACGCAGAAGGAAATGAGCACTCGCAGAAGGCGAAAGCGGTCGTCCTATCGGCGAATGGTGCGGAAACGCCACGTCTCCTTCTGCTTTCAGAATCGAGCCGGTTCCCTGAGGGACTGGCGAATTCGAGTGGGATGGTCGGCAAGAATCTCATGTTCAACGGTTGGGTTATGGCTGTGGGACTTTTCGACGAGCCCGTGAATGCGTACAAGAGCATTCCGACGACGAGAGTCATCCACGACTTCTACAGCTTGCCGTCGGATATTGGATTCTACGGAGGCGGCGGTATCGATTCACGCGCCGAATCCGATGGCTATCCTCTCTCGTCGCTGGGGTGGGCGGCGCGACCAGGAGCGCCGACGTGGGGCGCCGACCTGAAGCGCATCATGAAACCTTACTTCACACACACAGCCTCGTTTCAAGGCCATTCGACGTCCTTGCCGGTCGAGACTAACAGCGTTTCTTTGGATTCCAAGGTCAAAGACAAGTGGGGTCGACCAGCGTTGAGGACCACTTACAAAGATCACCCGGATGACATCCAAACGATGAAGTTCTTCCTCCAGCGTTGCCTGGAGCTATTGGACGCGGCCGGGGCGAAGGAGACGTGGCATCTCGAAGTCGAGGAGACGACGGGGAGCCCGCATCTCCTCGGCACGTGCCGAATGGGTGATGATCCGAAGACTTCCGTGGTGGACAAGCACAACCGATCTCACGACGTCCCGAATCTCTTCATCTGTGACGGCAGCAGTCTGGTTACCTCCGGACGCGGTCAGCCAACCATGACGATTCAGGCACTGGCGTTTCGAGCGGCTGAGTACATCGTCGAGGCTGCGAAAAGAGGTGATATCTGACCAGTCTTGAAGACCCGGATCCACCCGTCGCCACCGTGCTTTGGCGCGCTTCGAGGAGCAAGCTTGAAGACTTGAAGACTTGTAGACTGGAAGCTTGTGCGCTTGCAGACTGGACGGTAGCTTGGCGGCTTCAATTTCGGTCGGGCTGGATCAAAGTGGAATTCCCGTCCGACAAATCAACAAGACAGTGGGAATGAAGAAAGCACAAATCGGCCTGACGGTCCTCCTTGTGGTTGGACTGATGGCTTGCGAGTCACCGAAATCCGGTGACGCGGAGGCAAACCAGCCGACGCAAATGAAACAGGACACGCAAACAGAAGGAGCGGCTGTGGTTACAGAATTAATGAAGGATGACGTTGTTGTTGGAGAGGGAGCCGAGGCCGTTGCCGGTAAGACGGCGGTCGTGCACTACACCGGTTGGTTGTACGATCCCTCTGCGCCCGACAACAAAGGCAAGAAGTTCGACTCGTCTCGCGACCGTGGCGAGCCCTTCTCTTTCCCGCTGGGCGCAGGCCGCGTAATCCAAGGTTGGGACGAAGGTGTGGTCGGGATGAAGGTCGGCGGCCGACGCATGCTCACGATACCTGCCAGCATGGGCTACGGCGATCGTGGAGCCGGCGGCGTGATTCCCCCCGGCGCGACCTTGCTGTTCGACGTGGAATTGCTGGACGTGCAGTAGGGGACACCGACCTTATCTCCTGCCCAAGTTTGGTATTTGAAGTTCGGTATTTGAAGTCAAAAGTAACCCCGACCCGGTTTGACCCGAGTCGGGGTTTTTCTACGCGCTCTCGCGAGCGGCTTTCATCTTACTTAAGGAGGAACATCGATTTGGTAATCGACTGGCCGTCCGCGGTAAGCGTGTAGTAGTAAGCGCCGCTTGGGAGCGATTGGCTCTCGAAGGTAGCCGTGTAGCTCCCCGCGGACAGCGTTTCGTTGACGATCCTCTCGACCTGACGCCCCAGCACGTCGAAGACTGTCAGGGTGACCGGCGACGACGATGTAACCGAGAAGGGAATCGTGGTCGACGGGTTGAAAGGATTCGGGTAGTTCTGTTCGAGCGCGAACTTCGTGGGTACATCGCCCGTCTGCTCCACAGCGAGGACCGCCTTCTCGTACCGTTCGATCATCCCGTCGGTGCTTGCCAGGATGCCGGCTTCACCAGCACCGGCGACCAATCCGAAGACGAGACGCCGCGTTTCGCCGGCCGCCAGGTCGAACGGCTGAGCCGTAAGCACCATCCTCCATTCGTCGACATTTGTCAGAAGTCCGAGGTTGAAACCCGCCCAGATCCCAGCGGTCATCAAGTCGTACATTGCGAGGTCGAGACCCGTGTTTGGATTACGTTGAGGATCACCGTCGCTGCCAAACCCGGACCAACGGTTAGCCGTGTGTGGGGTCGGTACAGCTTTCCCGACTGCTTGCGAGCCGTCGCTGAGCAGGGCCAAACCAACATGCGTATCGGTGCAAAGCTCGGGAAAATCCTGCGCGCACGAGTTGCCGCTGTCTAGCGCGTAAAGCAGGGCGCGATCTCCATTGTAGCCGATCTGATCATCGAAGGGATCTGCTCCGGTGGGCATGTCAGGATCAGCCGCCATCGCCGCATACAGATCGGTCAGGTCACCACCCGACTCGTTGGTTATCTCGTAGTCGTAGATGATGTAGTTCGCGTCGGACCACTGGTACGTGGTCTGCTTGACGGAAAGGCCGATCGGATTCTGCGCCCCCGAGTCATCATAATGCATGACCACGTCCATCTCCGATTCCCCGGGCGCCTCGGTCGGATATTCGGTTACCTGCCAGTCCCCATACGTCGTACTCGCACCATCCGGTCCGTAATAATTATCGTAGAACAGGTGTGAGACCCGCTTGCCGGGTGCCTTGTTGATACCAACCCACAGACCGGCGTATGCCATGAAATTGAAGTCACTTTCTTTCGGGAATCTGACAGAGTTGGATGTCGGAAAATCCTGAAGGGGCTCATAGCCCGTGGCGCCGTCCGGGGTGATGGCCGTCACGAGGTTCCCGATATCGTGCAGTGATGCCACCGCGACGTCGACGGCGAAACCGTACCCTTCGTTGTCCCCGGTATCAGTGCCGACGGGGTATACCTGAAGATTCGGACCGTACGGCGTCGCGGACGAAGTGCCGCCAAATATTCCGTCACCTGCTTCGTTGTCGTCGTGCGCACCGTCATCGAACAAGGGGACGATCGTCGATTCCTCCCCGCGAGAAACATGCAGTTCGGCGCCCGCAACGCCGCTTTCATCAAGCACGATGATTCGCCCCAATGGAAACATTCTGTTTGCGGGGATCCAGCCGGGTGCTGAATCATACCAATCAGCGACAGGGGGTGGATCCAAATCCGGGGTGCGATTGGCACCGCCCATGCCATACCACACCCGAGTTTTGTAGTTCTGGGTACCTCGCTCCGACTGAAACGCAAGGAAAGGGTCTGAACCGAGCATCGCTTGGGCCACGTTGTAGTCGCTGCCGACGTACCGTGTGAATAGCTTGGGAGTCGAGAACGTCGCGCCGCCGTCGGTACTCTCGGCGGTGAACACCTCATCGTTGTAGTACGCTGACTCTGGATTCGGTGCGACGAAGGTCAGGTAAATAGTCCCCTCGCCGTCGGTACTGATCCTTGGGTTGCGTGACTCTGCGATACCGGTGTCGAGTGTCGCGAGTGGTGACCACGTAACCCCATTGTCAGTACTCGTCGAAAGACCGATGCTCTGGCTACAGCACGGATCCTCAAGGGACATACTGAAGGCAGCCAGATAGCTGGTGTCGCCCGTCTTAGCAATATCTGCGACGTGGACCTCGGTCGAGGATGGGATGGACGGCAGCATCATCTGCATTCCACTCCACGATACCCCGTCCTCCGACGAGACGTACTGAACATCTGTCTGAATAATGTTGCCGTTGTCATCGCGGAATTCCCCGTCCTCGACCCAGAATTTTCCGTTGACAGGTCCGAGCACGCGATCCAGTGCGTTTGTTTCCTGATAGGCAGCTTCGGTCCATGTAGCGCCAAAGTCGTCGGAGTAAAAAGCGTGGTTGTCTTCGTAGGGCGTCTCGTCGATGATGACGAGTCGGCCGCCTGGATTAATGGCGATGCTAACCCACTGGTAGTCAAGAATGAAGTCGGCGCTGTCGGCAACCACCACCGCGTCGGACCATGTGGATCCGCCGTCGCTACTCTTTCGGAACAGCAGACGCGGTCCAACTGCCGGCGGTCCGAAGAAATCCAGACCGCTGACTCCGCGATCGGTGTAGACCATGCCGACTTCGGTGTTCGAGATAGCAACCAGATCCGGCGCGCCGTAGGCTGTCGGAATTCTCCAAAGTCTGGTCAGGCACGAGCTGCATGTCTTCGAACATGCTCGAGGCCCCTTTCGACAGATTGTTGTTCAACCCCGAAACCGAGCTGAAACCGTTCGCGTGAAGGCGCGATCGATCGATGAAGAGATCGAGGTCGTTACGTGTAATCTCCGATGAGTAATTCGCTCGATAGGCATTGAGAAGCGCTGCGTGTCGCGACAGACTGACTGCAGCAGCGTCCGACTTCGAGAGCACGCCCGACTTCGTGGTCGCCTGGCTTTGTGCGGCGACGCCCGATGGTGTGGATAGGATGGCACACGAAAAGATCGCAGTGCCGAGCAGCCATGTGACCGTGGCAAACGTGGTACGAAGCCGCACTGGGCGGATTTGTAGAGTGGTGGACATAGTTCCTCCTTAAGTAATTGGCGGATTGCCGGAAAGAACTCCCGGCGTCGTAAGGAAGATGCGCCGGCGAAGGTAGGTCCGTCTTTCGGATTTCGCGCAAAAGCTTTCGAACTTTGCGCATGGTGCCTCCTGTCATTCCCGCGAAGGCGGGAATCCAAGAGAGTGCCATGGGTCCCCGCCTCCACGAGGATGACGGGAGTGGAGGTGTCCCGCAGTCCGGACGCCCCACCGCGCACCCCGCACCTCTAGGACTCTGTTCGCGAGTACTCCGACGGGCTGACGCCGAACTGTCGCTTGAAAGCCGTCGCGAAGCTCGCCTGGCTCCCGAAGCCGACCTGATAGGCGATCTCGCCGACGGTACCGGCTTGCTGCGTGAGCAGATCCGCAGCGCGCTGGAGCCTCATCGACCGGATGAGTTTGCCCGCGGACTGATCGATGAGAGCACCGAGCTTCCGGTTGAGCTGCGAGACGCTCATGCCGATTTCGTCCGCGAGTACCTCGACCGAGTACTGGTCGTCACCGAAGTTGTGCTCGATGGCCTCGAGCACGCGCTGAACAAACTCCTGATCCATGCTCACGGCCGACACGTCGGAAGGCGTAATCCTCGTTGCGGTTCCGAATCGTTCGCGCAGCCGTCGTCGCTGGTCGATGAGGTTTCTTACCCGGACATTCAGCTCTTTCGGGCTGAAAGGCTTGATGAGGTAGTCGTCGATCCCCGTCTCAAGACCCTCGATTCTGTCTTCCTCGCCCGCGCGAGCAGTCAACATGATGATGGGGATGTGACTGGTTCGCTGATCCGATCGCAGATGGCGCGCCAGTTCGAAACCGTCCATCTCCGGCATCATGACGTCGGTGATGATCAGGTCGGGAGTTAACTCAATGGCGAGGTTCAGACCCGTCTCGCCGTTGCCGGCTTCCTGCACCCTGAAATCGGTCAGATTCTCAACGATGTAGGCTCGAACATCGTGGTTGTCCTCCACGACGAGCACCAACTCGTCTTCAGTCAATCCATCCGCGCGGTGCTCGTTGTCGGCGGCATCCGCTGTAACCTCGCCCATTCGCGGCAATTCAGGGATGCCGGCGTCAACGTCCCATTCAGTCACTTCGACCGGCGGTTCGACATGCTCATCCGCGGTTCCCTCCTCGACGGGCAGCCTCACCGTGAATACGGAACCTTTGTCGACTTCGCTCTCCGCCTCAATAGTCCCCCCGTGGAGAACCGCCAGTTCCTTGACGAGGGCCAGCCCAATGCCGGTACCTTCATCCGGCCGCCGGCTCGTCGAGCCCACCTGGTAGAAGCGGTCAAAGACGTGAGGCAGACGCTCGGCGGGAATGCCCACGCCGGTATCGCTTACTCGCACCACCACGGTTTCGACGTCTCCCTCAGATTCGGTGGAGAGGGACACCGACACGTCCCCGTCGCCGGTGAACTTCAGCGCATTGGAGACGAGGTTGACAAAGATCTTTTCAAGCTTGTCCCGCTCGAATCGTGCCGGGAGCGTTTCGAGATCAGACGTGAAGCGAAGCGAGATGCCCTTCTGGTGCGCGAGTGATTCGAACGAGCCGACCAGATTCTTGAAGAAGGGAATTAAGTCGAACGTAGTCGGACGCAGTTCCATGCCTCCTGCTTCGAGCTTCGAGAGGTCAAGCAGCTGGTTGATGAGTCGGAGGAGTCGTCGTCCGTTTCTGGCAAGCATCTCGAGCTTGCCGCGATCTCGTTCGCCGGCGGTCGCGAGCAGGGCTTCCGTCTGACCGATGATCAGCGTCAGTGGCGTACGGAATTCGTGACTGATGTTTGCGAAGAAACGCGACTTTATCTCATCCAGCCGCGCCTGCGTCTCCTTGAGCTCCTTGTGCGTCTTTTCAAGCTCGTCGTAGGCGCGCTTCAGATCACGGGCCTGCTCCAATTCGCGCTGTCTGGCGCGCTGCTGTTCGGCCCGGACGAGTGCCCGAGCCTGCATACGGACAAACAACACGAGCGCCCCTGATATGCACACGAAGTAGAGGAAGTACGCCCAGGACGTTCGCCACCAGGGTGACCGGATGGTTATGGATAGGGATTTGACCTTGCTCCAAGGGCCGGATCCGGTAGCCCCTCGGACTTTGAAAACGTACTCACCTGGACCGAGATCTGTATAGCGAGCAGTTCGCTGATCATCGGCCGCCACCCACGACTCATCGATCCCAATGAGTTGATACTCGTACCTGATCTGTTGGGGGTTTGCGACGCGAAGACCAACGTAGTCGAATACCAGGTCGTTTTCATCGTATGGGAGTCTAATCGAAGCAGGCCCTTCCTGTGCCTTCTCTTCCACATCCGAGGGAGTCACCGGTTTGCCGCCCGCAAGGATGGACTGGAGCACTATGTTAGGTGAACTGGACGAGGGGCTGTATCCTTGCGGATCCAACATATTCAGCGCCCCTTTCCCTCCGATAACGATTCGGCCGTCTGAGAGTGCGACCAGGTCGTGCCGCCCGAACCGCACATCCACCAATCCGTCGATGGCATTGAATCTGCGTACGGCGTGGGATTCGGGATCGATGACGTCGAGACCCGTTGGCGAGAGCACCCATATTGATCCGTTTTGATCGCGAGCCGAGCGCATCAACGTGTTGCTATGGAGGCCTTCTCTGATTCCAAAGAAATCCTGACGATTCGATTCAGGTCGGAAGCGGACGAGGCCATCTCGATCTGTCGTAAGCCACAGCGTACCGTCGAGAGCGTCGAGAATCGAAGTCACTGCCGACGACTCGTCAAACTTGCCGATTTGGGAGTGTTTCCAACCCGAAGTCCTGCGATCAAATTCGTCGAGACTGCCGGCGGTCCCAACCCAAATTCGATCGAACCGATCTTCGACGACATGCTCGACATCGCTGTTTGAAAGGCTCGACGGGTCATCCGGATGAGATCCGAACAGTTCGTATGATCGTCGCACGGGATCGATGCGAATGACGGACGGCTGGGCGGCAATCCAGATGAGCCCCTCAGCGTCTTCCATAATCCGGATTGCCTGATCAGAACCGATATCTGATTCGGCAATATCTAGGTCCAGTCGTTTGAATTCGCCGCGGTCGGGGTCGAAGGCAAATACTCCGCAGGGTCCAACCGCCCAAAGGTTGCCCGTTTTCGATTTCGTTATGCCGACGCCGGGGAATTCCCAGCCGGTGCAGTGGTCGCTCGGCATCTGATATCTCCGGCTTCGTCCGGAGCCCATATGCCAGTCGAGGAGCGCATTCCGATCGGTTGCGAGAAAGAGGCGCCCCGGT
The DNA here is from genome assembly GCA_963768715.1 of uncultured Bacteroidota bacterium. GTDB lineage: Bacteria > Bacteroidota > Rhodothermia > Rhodothermales > DATKEJ01 > DATKEJ01. Next base: position 114,138 of record CAVYJC010000004.1, on the reverse strand, counting down.
TGGTCCTCGAGGATGTTCGTCACGTATTCGTCACGACCCAGTCCGTCGATCATGACCCTGGGGAGCTTGCCCGTCACCGAAGTTCTCGCGAGGCCCCCGTGGGTACCGATCCACATGGTACCCGCGGCATCGAACCAGACGCCCCATACCCTGTTGTCGGGAATCGTGAACGGATCCTCAGGATCATAAACATATTTCGCCCACGTTCCATTACCCGGGTCGAGACGTTGGAGCCCCGCCCCGTAGGTGCCTACCCAGAGAATCGATTTCCCCGGCTGCCTCTTGAAACTCACGATTTTGGTGTCGGGCGCCGAATCATCGAGCCGTAAGGGATTGGCGAAATGCGAGAACTTGTGCGTGTTGACGTCGAACGTATATATCCCCCCGCTCCACGGAGCGACGAAAAGCGTACTGTCATCGGCCTGAACGACCGATTGTATGTAGTTGTCGAGGCTGGTCGGTTCGTTTGGTCGAATCTGGAAGCTCTCGAATGATCCCGTTCGCGGATCCAGCAGGTTGAGTGCCCCGGCTCCCTGCGGAACGAACGGATTACCCGTCGCAACCCAGATCCGCTCTTGACGATCCTCGAAAAGGATCCTGACGGCGGAGCCGGTAAGACTGGACGGATCGTCGGGGTCATGAACGAATCTTGTGACTTGGTGGGTCTCAGGATCGAATCGATTCAGTCCGTTCGAAGACGTCAGCCAGAGCTTGCCGTCGCTTGTCGGTACGACATATCCCAACTCGTCTGAGCTGAGGGTCCGCGGGTCGTTCACGTTGCTCCTGAAGTGAACGAACCGGCCGGTGGAGCGATCAAGCAGGTTGAGTCCGGCGCCGAGAGTCGTTACCCACTGTCGTCCGTCGCGATCAACGACGGTGGATGTTACCCAGTCGCTCGAGACGGACGTCGAATCGCTCGGTTCGTGCTGGAAAGCCTCGAAACTGTAGCCGTCGAATCGGTAGAGGCCGTTCCATGTGGAGAACCAGATGAATCCGTCTTGGTCCTGGTACGCATCCGTGACGGGAAGCGTCGGCAGGCCTTCGTCCTGCGAGATGCGATCGATCTTCAGATCGGGAGGCACAGATTGCGAGGCTGCAATCCCCGCGTGAACGAAAATCAGCGCTGCGCAGGCGCAGAGACGAGAGAATCTCACTGAAACGTGTGTCGCGTTTTCCGACTAGAGTCGACTGACTCGAGTTCCTGCCACTCACAGAGACAGGTCCAGAGGAGCAATTGCAATGCTAGTGAGGCCAAAGCTAAGCATGAATCACGAATTGATCGACATTGCCTGAGCGAACTAGTTTTCGGAAGGGTAGCTTACACACCACGAATAGCAGGTAAATGTCACCCAACGACATGACAATCCGCCACATGACCCGCGACGAGTTCGACACCCTTGTCGAGTGGGCGGCCGGCGAAGGATGGAATCCGGGTCTGGACGATGCGGACGTTTTCTGGTCCACCGATCCCGAGGGATTCATAGCTGCTGAAATGGGTGGCGAGCTGATCGGCGGCGGTTCGATAGTGGCCTACGGCAGACGTTACGGCTTCATGGGTTTCTTCATCATGCGGCCGGACGTTCGCGGACAAGGTCTGGGGAACCAACTCTGGCATGAGCGCAAGCGGCGCCTCCTGGCGCGCCTCGACACGGATGCCTGTATCGGCATGGACGGCGTGTTCAACATGCAGGATTATTACGCTAAAGGCGGCTTCCGATTCATTTGCCGCGACCTGCGTTTTGAAGGCGTGGGGATAGAGGGGCCACAGCCGGAGGGTATCTTTGAGGCGACGTCCGTTCCTTTCGACCTCATCGATGCCTACGATCGGCGTCATTTCCCCGCTCCGCGCAGCGCGTTCCTTCACGAGTGGATCCGCCGCCCGGGCGGCCATGCCGTGGCGGCACGCGAAAATGACGATGTTGCGGGCTACGCCGTCATCCGGCCATGCAAAGTCGGTCACAAGATCGGTCCGCTTTTCGCAGCGAACGGGCATGTCGCCGAGCGGCTGTTTACGGCTCTGGCCTCGCGCGTGCCGGGTGAGCCGATCTTCCTCGATGCGCCCGAGAACAATCCCGATGCCCTGGCGCTCGCCGCACGTCACGATATGAACGAGGTCTTCGGCTGCGCACGGATGGTGCTGGGTCCCAGGCCCGAGCTGCCGGACAACGAGATATTCGGCGTGACGACGTTCGAGCTGGGATGATCGGGATACCGTTGCAGGGAAGTACCTCTTTGCATCCTATCTTGCGTCACGCCCTTTGAACGCACATCGATTCGATTAATGGAACCACAGACCGGCGGCGACGCGACACACAAGCTGCACCGGGCACTTGGGGTCCGCGACCTCGTCTTCTTCAACATCGCCGCCATTCTCGGCTTGCGCTGGCTTTCCACGTCGGCACAGACGGGGCCGTCAAGCCTCGTCCTTTGGGTGCTGGCGATGGTCGTCTTCTTCATCCCCTCCGCGCTTGCCGTGATGGAATTGAGCAGCCGTATGCCCGGTGAAGGAGGCATCTATCTCTGGACGCGTGAGACGCTCGGCCCGCTGCACGGATTTGTCGCGGGATGGACATACTGGGTGAACAACCTGTTCTATTTCCCGTCCCTCTTGCTCTTCATATCGGGTACGTTCCTGTTTCTGGGAGGCGACAACTGGCTCGATCTCTCTGGAAGCGCGGTTTACAACGCCCTGTTCACGATCGGACTCCTCTGGTTCGTGATCGTGCTGAACATCGTCGGACTCGAGCGCGGCAAGTGGATCCAGAACGTCGGTGCCATGAGCACGTGGGCAGTCTTCATCGTCCTGGCTGTCGTCGGACTGATTGTCTGGGCGGAGCACGGTAGCGCTACGACGTTCACCGTCGAGACCATGATGCCGGATTTCTCGCGGCTCCCGACGATTACCTTCTTCGCGACGATGACGTTCGCGTTTGCGGGACTCGAGCTGGCGCCCATCATGGCCGGTGAAATCAAGGATCCGCGTAGATCCATTCCCAGGGCGATCTGGCTGTCCGGCATTATGATCGCCGTGATCTACATAGCCGGGACCGCCTTTCTGATGGTGTCGCTCCCCGACAAGGAAATCGGCGTCATTTCGGGGATTCCTCAGGCATTTGTAAGCCTGGCCGAACGGCTCGATTTCGGCGCCCTCGGTTTCGTGGGCGCCCTGCTCGTCGTTGTGGCCTCGTCGGGCGGACTGGGCGCGTGGGTGGCCGGCGCCGCGAGGATGCCTTTCGTCGTCGGCATCGACCGCTATCTACCCGAGTCGCTAGGGAGAGTCCATCCGAAGTGGGGCACGCCCTATGTAGCGCTCGTGACGCAAGGTGTTGTGGCCACGCTCCTGATCGTCGCGGCAGTGGCCGGATCGACTGTCGAGGAAGCTTACGTCGTTCTGCTGGACATGACGATCATTCTCTATTTCATCCCGTTCCTCTACCTCTTCGCCATCCTGCCGTTTGTCCGAAAACGAAAGGTCGGAGACGATGGGGACGTCCTGCGAGTGCCCGGCGGGATGACCGCGGTGTGGATCGTTGCCCTGCTCGGATTCGGGGCTACGCTGCTCTCGATCGTCCTGGCGACGATACCGCCCGAAGGCTCGGAATCACCGGGAATCTTCTTTTCGAAGACGATTGGTGGAACGATTCTCTTTCTCGTCGTCGGACTCGCGTTCTACTATCACGGTAGGCGGAAGTCCTGAACCTATTGAACGACGATCGTTTTCGACACGGACTGATCGCCGGAGCGCAGGACGACACCGTACAGGCCCGGACTCAACCTTCTCGTATCAATCCGCGACACATGCATGCCGGCCGGCACTACGCTTGATACCGGGGTCGCGACGATTCTCCCTGTCACGTCAAATACGTCGATGCGTACGTCCCGCGAATCACGTAATTCATAAGCGATGCTTGCCAGATTGGAGGCGGGATTCGGAAAGGTGTACAACGACGTCAGAAAGCCCGGAAGCTGATCGTCTCGGGTTGCCGTTGCCATTGAATACGTTAATTGCAGCTGCGGTGCATCCCCCCCGGTGTTCTCGCGACTTCCAATGGCCTTGGTTGAAGGCGAACTATTCTCATCTCCGATAAGAATGACCCCAAAGTTTTGGTCGGGTGAATCGAGCCAGGTCTGAACGAGTGATACGAAGTCATCCGTCGACGGGAGAAGAGCGGTTCCAGTGCCGGCAGACCCCGATGTCAGCGTGCCGGGATCGTAGTCCCCCCCGGGGGTTTGCCAAGTCTGTCCGTCGAAGAACGTGTGGATCCATGTCGCATCGTTTTCTTTTGAACTCCCTCCGGAGCCCGTTCCGACTGAAGTGCCCTCACCCCAATCCTGCTGAACGCGATGTACCGACACGGGCTTGGAGCCGGCAATCGTCTTCTCCACAGTGATTTGCAGTGCGGCACTCTGGACGACTGCACCGGCAGGAAGGCTTGCCGCGACGTCGAAGGCCATCAGCGCTCGTCGGATGGCGCCCTGGTTGGTCAGGCCGAAATACAACGACCCACCGGCGCCATTGCTCGTCGCCCCGTCGGTGGATTCGTAGAGGGTGTTGTCCTTCGATGGCGTCAACGCGACTTCCTGTTGGGCAGCCGACGCCCCAAAAGGAAACAGGGCGAGCAGATACCCAACGAGAATAAACGGCGTCAATGTTTTCATGTTGGATCCGGATCTGTTGGGGATACGTGGCGAAGCCGAAAAACTGAGTAAAAGATAGCAAAACGTCGCAAAATGTAGTGTTCTTGAAGGCAGATATCTTCTTCCGGGCACCGGTTTTTACCCCACCGCATCGTTATTCCGAATGGCTTGATCCGGAGCGCTGGATCCTAGGTTCTACGCTGCCGCCGCGAAGGTGCTGGCTGCTTACTCCGGTTGTTGCGCGGTGCGACTAATTGTTACAGGAAGCGTAGGGGCAATAGCCGTTTGTGTCAGTTAACAGGCGTCGAAGATGCTGTGGAACGGCGAGGCGGCAAATCGGCGTCTTGTGTCCTAACTTTCAATGACTATTATCCACAAACGACGCGTCATGCCCCAGCTACACTCTCGGCTGCGTTTCCTTGCCGGCTGCCATCTCGTCGCCTGCATATTTTTGATTTCCCTATTGACCAACGTATTCCGTCCCGTTGTGTCGATGGGGCAGGATGCCACGAGACCGGAGGCGCGCGCGCTGTGGGTCGCACGGATGTCGTACAAGACGCCGGATGACGTTCGCCGCATCATCCAGAACGCTGCCGACTATCATTTCAACATCGTGGTATTCCAGGTGCGCGGCAATGCAACGGTTTACTACAAGTCGCAGCTTGAGCCCTGGGCCTGGGAGCTGACCGGGGACGATCCTTCTACGCTCGGAACCGATCCCGGATGGGATCCGCTCCAGCTTGCGATCGAAGAGGCCCACGCACGCGGCCTGGAGCTGCATGCATGGGTGAACGTTTTTCCGGGATGGCTCCGAACGGTCCCGCCGCCGGAAGACGTGGACCAGCTCTGGAATACCCATCGCGAATGGTTCATGCAGAATCAGGCAGGAGAAACGATGTGGCCGCAAGGCTGGTGGGATTACTGGATGAGCTTTATCGATCCCGGTGTTCCGGAGGTCAAGCAGTATCTGCACGACGTCTTTCTGGAGCTCGTGACGAACTACGACGTCGACGGACTGCATTACGATTTTGTTCGCTATCCGAGCGAGGTTGGCGACTGGGCGTACAATCCGATAAGCGTCGCTCGGTTCAAGGAGCACTACAAGGACTACACGGATCCAAGCCCGTCGAACTATCCAGTCCAATGGAATCAGTGGAAGCGAAATCAGATTACAGACATCATTCAGGCGGTTTATCGTGATGCCAAGGCAGTGAAACCGAATCTGCTCATAAGCGCGGCGGTGATACACGACTGGACGCGTGGTCACAACGACTATGCTCAGGACGCGAGGACCTGGTTCTCACGGGGTATTCTCGATGCGACGCTGCCCATGCTTTATCGGTACGCGCCGGCTGATTTTCCCTTCGTTGCCCGGGATCACCTGAACAATTCCTATGGCCGCTGGGTGCTGCCCGGTATTAATGCCAAGCGGCGGACGACGGAGGAGATGTTGCAGCTAGTCGATCTCAGTCGTTCTCTTGGAGCTCCCGGCGTGGCGGTGTTCAGCTACCGTGCCATGTTTCCGGATCACGAGCCGAGTGAAACGGCGGTGGCGATGCTGGCGGGGCCGTTCGCGCGAGTCGTACCCGTTCCGGAACGGCGCTGGGAGAAATTCCAGCGCCGCAACCGATGAGCTTGTCCAACGTCTACATGACGATACATGTCAGGAAATCTCGATCGACAATGAAAAGGCTTGGACTTCTTGCCCTGCTACTCTGTCTTTCGTCCGCAGCCTTCGGCCAGAACTTCGACGCAAGCGAATTTGCCGGGAGACGTGCGAAACTCTTTCAGCAAACGGGCGACGGCGTCACCATCATCCTGGGTAACCCGCAGCATGTGCACGTGGTTCGTTTCCATCAGTCGCCGGACTTTTTCTATCTGACCGGCATCTCCGAGCCCGATGGCGTGCTCGTGATGGACGGGAAGACGAAATCGAGCACCGTCTTCTTGCGCCAACTCACATCATTTGAGGCCATGTGGAACGGCCCTCGCCTTCTGAACGAGCCGAATGCGGCCGAACGATATGGCATCGAGCTCAAACCTCTTTCGGACCTCGAGGATTATCTGGAGGATGTTGTCGACGACGAAGACAAACTCTACCTCGAGGTGACGCCGCCCGATCAGCTTCAGGCCGCTCGCAACGAGGTTGCCGTGCGCTCCGGGAGCATGAGGAGAATCCGCTTGTCGCTTCGCAGCGAACCGACACGCAGGCAGCCATAGAGAAGCTGCGCGCCATGGATTCGAAAGCGCGCATCATCGACGTCACCAAGATCCTGGATCGGATGCGCTGGACGAAGTCTGCGTACGAAATCAAACGGATGCGAGAGGCGGGACGAATAGGAGCCGAGGGTTTCGTCGAGGCCATTCGAGAGACGCACCCCGGCATTTGGGAGTACGAAATCGAGGCGACCGCGCGCCACGTTTATGAGATGAACCACGCTGGGGATGCCTTCCTCCCGATCGTGGCGTCAGGGCCGAATACACTAGTCATCCACTACGAGGAGAATGATCGGAAGGCGCAGGCGGGTGACGTTATTCTTATGGATTATGGGGCTGAGGTTGACGGCTATGCCTCCGACATTACCCGCATGTGGCCCGTATCGGGTCACTTCACGGAGGGTCAGGAAAACATGTATCGCTGCATTTTGGAGGCAAGCAAGGCTATCATCGCCGCGGTCAAGCCCGGGGCCCAGGAGTCAGACCTCCAGGATGTTGCGGAAGAGGTTTACAAGAAGTACGGCTACCTGGATCAATTCAGGCAATGGGGACGATATGTTGGACATCCGGTCGGCCTTTCGGTTCATGACCCCGATCCCGGTTCGGGTCCTGCGCCGGACGCAACGTTCCAGGTCGGCACGGTCTTCAATGTCGAGCCGCTCCTGACCGATATGAGTGAGGGCGTACACATGCGTCTCGAGGACACGATCCTTGTGACGGAGAACGGCGCCGAGAACCTGACGGCCGGCGTGCCCGTCGACCTCGACGCGATCTATGCACTCGTTGGGCAGGACGCGAGCAAGGAACTAGGAATGAGGAATGAGGAATGAGTATTGCTGAATGCTAACTCTCTGCATTTAAATCAAAGCCTCATTCATCCGAGATCTCCCACAACAGGCAACATTCCGCGTTCATTACTCCTCATTCATCATTGAGGACGGCCATTCGCTCCGCGGGTAATTCTGCAGGATTCCCGGCTCGGCAATCGTCATCTCCACGTCGTCCATCTCGCGGGGAACGAAGTCGGACAGAACGTCAATACCCGTCTCCGTTACGACGATCAGATCTTCGAGACGGATATAGATCTTCTCCTCCGGTACGAGCAATGCCGGTTCGATCGTGAAGACCATGCCCGGTTCCAGTGGCTGTGAGTAGTCTCCTGGATCATGAGTCGACATCCCGACGCCGTGTCCCAGTGCTCCATAGCTCAAGGTTCTCGATTCGTAGCTCGCAACGAATTCCTCGGCGGCAGCCCGATGGAGCGGTTTCGAAAAGGTCGACTCGGCAAGGATGTCACGCATGGCGGCCGCCGCATCGCGGATGATGTCGGCCGGCAGCTTACCCGGTCCTATCCGCTCGAGGATGGCCTTGTAGCATGCCAGATAGAATCCGTAGAGCTCACGCTGCCACTGATTGAACTTTCCGTTTACGGGCCATTGCCGCGTTACGTCCGTTCGATAGTAATCGACATCGGGTGCGTAGTCCATCAACACCAGGTCGCCGTCCGCCAAAACGCCGTCAGCCGCCCGGTGATGCGGGTTCCAGGCGTTTTGACCCGTGGCAACGATCGCTGCATAGCCTTCGCCCTGAGCTCCGTTGCGAAAAAAGATAAACCGGGCCGCTCCGTCCAGTTCGTGCTCGATGACACCGGGTTCGGTTGAGCGCATCGCCTCCATAAGCGCTTCACCGGAGAGCTGTGTCGCCCGCTTGATCAGGCGAATTTCGGCAGGGCTTTTGATGATGCGAAGCTCGTCGAGGAGTGGAGACAGATCGCGTATTTCCAGGACGGGAAAGCGCGACTGGAGGAGTGCGACGAGATGACCTTCGCGAGAGGGACGCCCGTCCCAAGGGTCACCCGCCCGATCGCCGATAACGCGCAGCTCACCGTCGCGGCTGGCGGCCGAACCCTCGGCAGGCTCGAGCGGCGTGTATATCGTTCGCACGGAACCACGGTACGACATCCGCGCGAGGCGTTCACTTAGCAGGTCGGTTCCTGCAACGGCATCCACTCCGGTCACCTCCATTACCCAGTCGGGTTCGTCGGACGTGATGAAGTGCCCGTCTTTGCCCGAGCGGGCAACGTTGCCATGGGGGAGATAGAGTGTCGTCTGTCTCGTGCCGCAGTCTATCAAGACGAGCGAGTGCGGTGTTTCGACGCCCGTCAGGTAGAAGAACTGATTCGATTGACGGAATCGCGCCGAGGAGTGGACCGAGCCCGCTCCCTGAACCAACGCGGCGGCGTCGGAACCGATTTTCTCGCAGACGCGATTGCGTCGCTGGGCGAATTCCTTTGTTGTGAAGTCGCTTGTGAAGAGCGACTCGGCGCCCTGGCCGAAAACCGCAGTCGGCCCCGCCAGGCTGCACAAGATTGCCGCAAGGAGTATTTGGAGACGCGACATAGGGGTCGAATTTTGTTCATTGGAGGGGTCCCGGAAATCTACGGATCAAGTGCTTGCCCCGTTTGATCCGTAGTTCGGTATTCGGGATTCGGATTTCGACCCGTAGGACCAGGCGATTCCCAAGGAACTCACTCGCCCCCCGGATTGCTGCAACCGCCGGCCCCGGGCAATTCTGAATTCTGCGATCTGAATTCTGAATTGCTCTATTTCTTCCCCGCCTTATCCACTTTCTCGGCCGCCTTGGCGTCTTCCTTTTCAGCAGCCTCCCTGGCCTGCTTTCTGGCTTCTTCCTCGGCCTGGTCGACCGCGTCTGCCGCCTTGGCGTCAGCCTTTTCAACAGATTCCTTTGCCGTGTCTTCCGGCTTATTCACCATCTCGGTCGGCCTTCTCCGCGGCTTCCTTGACCTCGTTCCCAGGTGTCGTCGCGACAGATTCAGCTTTGTTGACCTGTTCCTGCACCACGTCACCGGGTTTCGTGAGGACCTTTTCGGTGTTCGTAACCTGTTGATCGACGGCGTCAACCGGCTTGTCGATCACGTCCTCCACCTTCTGCATCCGATTGTCTACCGCCTCGGAAGGTTTGTCCAAGACCTCCTGAGCCTTTCCCACTTCCTGATCGATGCGATTGCCGGGGGCATTCATGACGTCTTCGACCTCGCCGACCTTTCCCTGGACGGCATCGGATGGCTTGTTGACGACATCTTCTGCCTTGCCAACCTGCTGATCGATGATTTCGCCGGGCTTGTTGAGTACCTTACCCGGGCGTTTCAAGATTGACGCCGATTTTGTCGGTCTGATCCGTGACGACGCCCTCGGCCGCTCCTGTCCGTTTATCGAGCGCGTCACCCGGGGCATTCATTACGTCGGTCACTTTTCCGGTCTGCTGCTGGACCTTGTCGCCCGGTGTTTCCAGGACATCTTCGACCTTGCCAACCTTCCGATCGACCATGTCGCCGGGCTTGTTCAGCGTAGCACCCACCTTGTCGGTTTGGGCCTCGACTTTGTCGCCGGGTTTCTGGAGGGTCTGCTTTGCCTCGCCGACCTCGGACTCGAGTTTGTCACCCGGCTTCTTAACAGTGTCCTCAACCTTTTCGACCTTCTCGTCAACGACGTCTGTCTTCTTGTCCACGGCTTTGTTAGCCTTGTCGGCGGCCTCCTCTGCGTCCTTTGCCTTCTTCTCAACCTGCTCTTTGGCCTTCTTGGCCTTTTTCCAGAACTGTGCGGAGGCAGGGTATGGGTCCATCGAGATGATGAATGACGCCATCAGTAGAGGGAGAAGCAGGGCAGAAAATCGCTTCATTGGAGTGGAGGTCTTGTGAATGGTGGGCGAGACAATTTAGGAATTCAGAATTCGGAAGTCACAATGCGCCTTGGCGCGGCTCGCCCGTGAATCTGCCTGACCGCAGCGGGAACGACCCTATGCATTCCGGGCTTTTCGTCGCTTGAGCGGCGAGTGGGGCGATGAGCCCCAAGCCGATCGTCTTCACCCAACGATCTCAATTCTCGCGTAGACTCCTGAGGCTGACGCCATCCTGCGATCGCATGTCAAGAGCGTCGCATTGAGTGCTTCTGCAAGGGCGACGTAGACACCGTCGTACGCTGTGAGATTGTGACGCAAGGCCCATACGCGATCTAGAAGTATCTCGTGGGAGTAGCGCGCAATGGCCAAGTCCGCGAGATCGTCGAGTGCCTCGTGGCCCCGTTCTGCATCTAACGTACCCGAGATTGAGTAACGTCGAAGCACTTGGGCAACCTCGACATCGAGGAGATGCGGTGCGTGGAGCGTTTCGCGGGAGTCAAATATCCGCTGCTCGACGGCGTCTGCCAGAGGGGTTCGGAGGAGTACTTCCAGTACGGCCGACGCGTCGACAACGATCATCGCCGATCCCGCTCCGCCCGCACCGCGACGGCTGGAGATTCGTCAGCGGCAACCAGGGTGCGTTTCTCAAGACGCGCACGCAGTTCATCTGTGGTCGGACGATCGGCTACGCGGCGAATTTCACGCAGAAGATATTCCGACAGTGACATTCCCGCCAGGGCCGCGCGCGACTTTAATCGCCGATGCAGTTCCGTCGGCACGTTCCGTATCTGAATCATTGATGACATGTGCAAAACATACAAACATGTTCATCACATTGCAATTGAGATTCGACGTCTGAGGTTCGGATTGCGGTGATCTGAAGCCAACGGACCTATTGACCAGTAGACTAGTAGACTCCCCGACGTGTATACTTGCAGACTCGAAGACTTGTAGACCCGTCTCCGCCCGGCGCCGCTCCGCTTCGGCGGGCAAGCTTGTAGAGTGATAGACTGAATAGACTGAAATGAACCATCCCCCTACTGACTCAGCCGTCTCCGAGTTCGACGAGCAGGGCTTCGTCGTCGCGAATAGTCTCTTTTCGCCGGAGGAGACGGCCTTCTATCTCGACCATTATCGAAACCTGCGCGGGTCCTCCTCCGATCGCATCCTCGACTACACGGGGGAAGAACACAGGATGCAGTTCCCGCGGATGCTGCACATGCATCGCTGGGACGACGTGTCGCTCAAATGGCTGCTTTCCGAGAGAATCGGGAACTGGCTGAAGGCGTTATCTGGTGGCCTGGAGCCGTATGCCATCCAGACGATGGTGTACTACAAGGATCCGGGTCGGCGGGGACAGGCCCTGCACCAGGATCAGCTCTTCATCCGCGCCCAACCGGGAACGAGCATCGCCGCCTGGATGGCGCTCGAGCCGGCCGACGAGGCGAATGGCTGCATGCGGGTCGTTCCGGGATCGCACCGTCTGCCTGTTCTTTGCGCGGCCGAGGTCGATACGACGCTGAGTTTTGTCGGGGTCGGATCGCAGGTGCCCGACGACATTGAGACCGAGCCGGTCATCATGGACGCCGGAGACGTGATGTTCTTTCACGGCAAGCTTATTCACGGCAGCCTGCCCAATACGACGACCGATCGGAGTCGATTCTCGCTTATCGGTCACTACGTGACGGGAGACGCCACCCGCGTAGCCGAGTTCTATCATCCGGTATTGCGGATGGATGGCACGGTGTTCGAACTGGACCAGAGCCCGGAGGGCGGGCCCTGCGGCGTGTGGGTGACGAGGGACGGGGAACGACTTGTTGAGATTGCTAATTGATGATTGCTAATTGATGATGAATGAGGACATGCCCCTACGGACATTCACTCAATGGAAGTCATACTCAATTAGCAATTAAATTAGCAATTCACACGACCGCGCACGAGTCGAAGCTTGCTTGGCCGCGGCGGGATGGGCGTCGTTTACAAGGCGAAGGACACCAAACTCGATCGAACCGTCGCACTGAAAGTTCTCCCGGCCCACATGCTGGCGAGCGAGGACGAGCCCTTCATCGCGATGGAATTCATCGACGGAAAATCGCTCGCCGATCGCATTGTGGAAGGGCCCTTCCCGCTGCACCGCGACATCAAGTCGGCCAACGTCATGCTGACTTCCGACGGCACCGCTAAGATTCTCGACTTTGGATTGGCGAAAACGCCCTCTCCAACAACTCATCATCAATGATATGATGCTACCATGCGTATTGGGACGTCTCCTCAGACGACCGGTGGTTCTTTCGGTTGCCCTTCTCGCCGCCGTCGGCTGCAGTGAGCCGAACACATCCAAGCCTGCTCCCTCGCTGGACCTGATCGAGGTGACTGTGGCCGATATCCACGAGGGGTATCGCTCAAGCGCATTCTCGGCTGTTGATGTCACGCAGTACTATTTGGACAGGATCGCGGCGTACGATCAGCCAACCCATCTGAACGCGATCGTCGTAGTGAATCCGAATGCCTTGGCTCGAGCGCGAGAGCTGGATGAGGAGTATGCCCGCACCGGTGTGCTGAGACCCCTCCACGGCATCCCGATCATCGTGAAAGACAACTACGACACGCATGACTTGCAGACGACCGGCGGCTCGCTCGCGCTCAAAGGCTCGCAGCCGCCCGACGACGCCTACCAGGTTAAGAAACTGAGAGAGGCAGGCGCCATCGTATTGGCCAAGTCTAACATGGCGGAATGGGCATTTAGCCCCTATGTCACCGAGAGCTCTATCGGAGGGCTCACGCGAAATCCATACGATCTGACCCGCGTACCGGCAGGATCGAGTGGCGGGACGGCGGCAGCAATCGCGGCCAACTTTGGGGTCATCGGGCTTGGCACGGACACGGGAAACTCTATCCGTGGACCCTCGAGCCACAATGCGCTCGTTGGTATTCGATCGACCATGGGGTTGACGAGTCGCGACGGAATCGTCCCCCTGTACCTGAGGAATGATATCGGAGGCCCCATTGCCAGAACAGTCGAAGACGCCGTGCGCGTTCTGGAGATCATTGCAGGGCACGACCCCGCGGACCCGATTACCGCACGGTCTGAAGGTCACGTTCCAGAAACGTATTCGCAGTTCCTCGACGCAAACGGATTGAGGGGTGCGCGGCTTGGCGTTTTCAGAAGGTACATCGATCGTGAATCGACTGATGAGGGGATAAAGAGCCTCACTGAGCAGGCGATCAAGGATCTGGAGTCAGCGGGGGCGGAGATCGTAGATCCCTTCGATCTTCCTGGCTACGAGACGCTGACCGACGGCATCTGGTCGTGCGACGTCTTCGAGCATGATGTAAATGAGTACCTGGCCTCCCGCGGGCCGGACGTCCCGTACAAGACCATCGAGGCAATTCGTGCGTCAGGTCTTTATCTGCCCTACATCGAGGCTGACCTGGACGAGCTGCTTTCGCACACAACGCCGCCTGACGAACGCGATCCTCCGTGCCTGGACCTGTACCAGACGCCCAGAAATATCGATTTCCGCGAACGCATTCTTGCGGCAATGGATTCCGCAGGGATTGATGCCATTATCTACCCTACCTGGAGCAATATCGCTCGCAAGATTGGAGACTTGGACAGTCCGGCCGGTGACAACAGCCAACACCTGTCTCCACACAGCGGGCTTCCAGCCATGACTGTCCCGACTGGGTTTACGCCCGAAGGTCTACCGGCGGGAATGACGTTCATCGGTCGGCTCTTCGGCGAACCGGATCTCATTCGGTTCACCTATGCGTATGAGCAGGCGACGCATCGTCGGCGGCCACCTGAAGGGTTCCTGAATAAATAGTTGGATGCGGGGGGTCTGGGGACGCGTGCTGCAAGACTAGAAGACTAGAAGACTAGAAGACTAGAAGACTAATCAGGTATCTGCCCTGCGACGCCGGCAGTCGTATTCGCGATCCAGAGGGTGAAATCCAGCGCCGTCACTTGGCCGTCCATGTTGCAGTCTGCGGGCTTGTAGCCCGTCTCCCCGGCCGTAGTAGATGCGATCCAGAGGGTGAAATCCAGCGCTGTGGATAAGCGGTCTGCATTCGCGTCGCAAGCAAACAGGCCCCAGTTCCCGCTGCCGAGATTCTTCATGGGGTTCGTTCCGTACTTGGCGTCTGTATTGAAGTTGACGACTCCACTCGTCGACCCCGGGAAGGCGATCGTTTTCGGAACTGATGTTATGGCAGGAACGTGGTTCCGATGAAAGACAGCCACGTAGTAGTCACCCGGGCCGCTCGGGTTAAGCGTGAGAAAGCCACCGCCGGTTGTGCTCAGGACGTCCCCGTTTTCGGTGACGAATCCGACTGCGTCGTCATCGGGCACCACCGTTGTATTGATGTCGCCGGAATAGAGCCGGACGTACACCCAATCGACGACTTTTGGATGGGCGGCAAAGAATCCGGCTGCCACACTTTCCGAACCTGAGTAGTTCCAAGGACTTCCGCCATATGGATGTTGGAGCGCGTTAGCGGCAAGGTATCCACTCGAATTGAGCGATGAATTCATGGCACTACCGTTCCAAGGTCCCTCGAGATTCAAGGTGAGTGTAAGCTCGTATCCCGTATTTAACGGCGTGGCCTCGTCGGCGCCCATGTAAGGAGCCAGGGTGCTTCTCGTGTCGCCATCGATGTCGGACGTCACGCCGCCGTATAAAAACCCGACAAGATCCGTATCTCCGACGGAGCTCCCGGATAGATGCAGATCGTATGGCGAACTGGTCGATGTGAAAAGCACCGATTTTGAAACGGAGTTTGCATCCTGGCCATAGGGGGCGGCTTGCCAGAGGGCCAAGGTGGCATACGCTCCGCCTACGAGTGACGGTCCATTGGTCAGGAGGTTATTGTAGTCTGAGAGGACATTGCTCCCCGAGATGCTCATAGCCGACCCTCCTCCCGAATTATGGAGTATGTTGCTGAGGACGATTATCTGGGTCGATGTAATGGCGTACAACGCCGTTCCAGTCGAAGAATTCACGACCAGCACGGAATTGAAAAGCACTCGATTCGTCGGATTGTCGACGACTCTGATACCTGCGATGATCGTTGCGTCGAGCATGGTGACCATGTTGTTGCGAATCTCTGACGCGGTACCGTCAACTTCAATTCCAGTGTCGCCATTCCCGATTTCGACAGTGTTTCTGTCGATTTCTGCCGAAGCCCCAGTCACGTCTATACCCGTGTAGGACGTGCTCGATACGATGGTGTCCATGATATCGTTTTCGAAAATGCGTGCGCCCGCGCTGGACGGGACGAGAACGCCATTCTGCTCCTGCTGCCGGAAGGTGTTTCTACCTATTACGACTGCGCCCGATGCTCTGATGCCGTGGTATCCGTTCCAGAGTTCGTTGTCCAGAATGGCAACATCGTCAGTAGAGGTGGCAAAATAGTCGATGAGCGTTTGGGCCTCCGCCGGGCGTTCGGCCTTCCGCTCAGATAGCAATTCCTTATCAGTAGATCGTCTGCGTTCCATATGAGATGATTCTGCCGTAGGAGATTGCTCCGACCGGTACGTGGAAGTCGATATCGTCTATCGTGACGTGGTCGGCCCCGTTGATCTTGATGAACCAGTTGTTCGCAACCCCCGAGCCGGTATAATTCCAATTTACCGTGCCCGATTCAGGCGTGAACGTCACTGAATCGGTCGACGAACCGTAGCGTGCAAAGGCATTGATCGTCACCTGTTCGTTATACGTGCCCGGTCGGATCGCGAACCTCACATCGTTCGTGATCCCATGGTTGTTGAGTGTGTCGACCGCAGCCGAGATGGTGGCGAAATCTGGTGATGCGCCACCGACCGTGTAGAGTCCCGGCCAGTGGATAGGAAACGCTGGGTCCCGACAACGTGGGGGTGTCGATACTTTCCCTCCTCCCACTGATCATCCGGCGGGAGTGGCGTGTCGTACGGTTCACATAGTTCGTAAATCCGGTGCCGGTGTTGTACAGGATCCACTGCGATCCGTCCCACTCGATGAAGACGGTGGACACTGAAGTGCTTTCAAATTGCGGCTTTCCATTGACGGTACCTGTTTCCTTGTAGGAGCCATTTGAGTTTGCGTCGCCGGCGCCAGATGCGATCAGGTCCTGCCCATGGATGCTCGCAGGAGTGGTCAGGAGGAGAGCCAAGAACGGCGCAATAAACCCGGGAAGCGCAAGTACGCTTTTTCGATACATGAAATCTGGTTTGGGTGGTGGGATGACCCGATTATACGTTTTGATAATAACAATCTGCCGCTCTTGGCAAAACCCCGGACCTCACCATTCCGGGTCTCAGACACCTTCGCGTGACGGCAGCGCCTCGCCGGTCACTACTGATCGCTTCTCAATCCCTGAACCTGCCGCAGCAGCTGGTCGCTGCCCCTTGTGAATCTTCTCCTCTGCATCGTCGAGCGGAAACCATTCGGCGCGATCGACCTCCGGGAACGACTGTCGCTCGCCCGACTTTGGCGGCCATTCCATTTCGAAAAGGTTGCTGCGGATGTTGCTGACGTCGACGTCCGCGTCTCCGATCCAGCAATGGATGTATTTACCGCCTGAGTTCGAATCGACTTCGAGAGGCCGAAGCTTCACGTCGGGAACCGTCAGGCCCAACTCTTCCTCGAATTCGCGTTTTGCCGCCGTGAGTGCGTCCTCGGAATCGTCGAATTCACCCTTTGGGATTGACCAGGCGTGGAGATCCTTCTTGGCCCAGAAGGGACCTCCGGGATGCACCAGAAGTATCTCGATCCCGTTCGTCGAATGACGGTAGAGTAACAATCCTGCGCTTTTCTTCGGCATCACCCGATCTCCGATTTGGTCCCGCGGAACGCCTGTTGATTCTCTACGAGCAGGTTGACGAATCGTGTGATGTGTGGAAGGGCGAATGTCTCCTTCGTCGCTGCTGCGCGCCAATGACGAATGAACATGCCACCCTCGATCGGAATCGACACGAGTCGGCCGGTCGCGACGTCGTCAGCGGCTGCCCATGCGGTCACGACGCTGATGCCGAGTCCAGCCTTCACGAGGTCGAGGATGCCGTCGGTGATCTGGATACTGGAGACGCGTGCAGGCCGAACACCGGAGGGGATGAGGAGCTGATTCACCACGTCGCTGCTCTTCTCTGAGTACACAATCAGGTGTTCTCCAGCGAAATCCTCTACTCGGACGACAGGCTGATCGGCAAGCTTATGATCGGGGTGTACGACGACGACGAGCTCGTCGTCGAAAAGCTCCACAGTCTCAAGCCGTGAGGAATCGTGCACCGTATAGACCACGGCCAGATCGATGAGCCCCAATTCCAACGCTTCGAGCGGACGACTCATTACGTCGGTGTCTATATCGATGGTCACATCCGGAAAGTGCCTGTGGAACTGCTCGATAATCTGCGGGAGCCACCGATAGGACGTATAACACTCCGTCGTAATCCTGATCGAGGCCGTCGATCCGTCCGCAGTTGAGCGCAACCTCTCCTCCTCGGTTTGAACCAGCGTGAGCACCTGATCGGCCGTACGGAGAAGGCGACGACAGGCCGGTGTAGGATGCATGGATCGGTTTCCACGATGGAAGAGAGTCAGCCCGAGTCGCTGCTCCAGATCCGACAAAGCGCGACTCAGAGCCGGCTGCGAAATATGCAAGCGGTGCGAGGCGGCTGTAACGCTGCCCTCGTCCGCAATGGCACGGAGGAAACGGAAGTGCCGAACCTCAAGCGTGGATTGCACGGGGCGCCTCCGGTATATTCTGCGTTGAAGGAACCAGTGTGCTTGCGTCGGGGGTAGACATTGTTGAAACCGATGTCATGAGCATTTCTCGGCGCCGTTGCCGGCGCCGGGGCAAATTGAGCCTAGCGAATGGAAGTTGTTCGAACTCTCGTCGATCGTCCGAAAACCTGGCTGAAGAAGACGTCCCTCGCGGCCCGACTGAGAACCCCTCGGCGATTCCACATCTTCGGCGTTGGGGCAAACAAAACGGGCACGGTGTCTCTCGCCAGGGCATTCAGCCTGAACTATCGCGCCGCCCACGAGCCGCGCGCGTTGGATGTTATCTCCGTCATCCTCGGACGGGCCACGAATCGTATCGACGAAACGGAATACGAGCGATTTATTATTGAGCATGATCGCCTGACCTGGCTCGAGATGCACTCGAGCCATTTGAACTACGACTTTCTGGAGATCCTCGTGCGGCGTTTCGAAGAAGCAAAGTTCGTCTTGACGATCCGAGATTGCTATTCCTGGATCGATTCGTGCTTCGACCAGAAGCTGAACACTGCGATGCTGCCCCAACCGCTCTGGAACGAGCTGCGCAATTGGAGATACGGCGTGGGCGCATTCGGTCATTCGAAGGAGGAGAGGTTGCTCGCAGATCGCGGTCTTGCCCCCCTTGATAGCTATTTCTCGTACTGGGCCCGGCACAATTCAGGCGCATTAAGAATGGTACCAAGCGACCGCCTTCTTGTTATTAGGACGGATCGACTCTCGACATCCGTGGACGCGCTCGCCAATCTCGCGGGCGTTTCAGCAGCGACACTGGATTCACGAAACATACACAGCCACAAGGCGCCGGTCGAAACATGCCATCCTGGCGAAATTGGATCCAAATTTTGTCCGCAAGCAAAGCGGAGGACCATTGCGGCGACCTCATGCAGCGATTCTTCCCTGAGATCTCTTGGCCCCGGTGAAATCGATGGGCATTGGGATCCCAAATCCGTGAGCGGGCAAACCGGCCCTCTCCGTCCGCCACTGTCCAGACAAACACATCGCTCCCCTGTGTCTCGGGTGAACATTCATTTCGCAAGGACAACAAAGAATAACCATTTGTTATGCTATGCATGATAATTATGCATTTGCATTATGAAATATACGAACGTAGCCTGCGGATGCATCCCCACCCACCCAAGAACTCACAAGAAACATCCGAGCATGACCAGAAGGAAATTTGTGACATCCGGCGCGGCCTTGTTGGCGGGAGCAGCGGCACCGGCTTCGACATGGGGACCGGACGTTGGGGCCGACGACGACGAGGCTACCGTCAACATTCGGCGTCTGACCTGGGCCGGCATTCGATTCGAATACAGAGGGACAGCGCTGTTCGTTGACCCGATCACGACGGACATATGGGACGGCAGCGTCGCCTTTCCAATCGTTTCGCTGGAGCTTGGGGAGCGGCGATCTAATGTCCTGCTCACACACCTCCACAACGATCACTACGACAAGAAGGCGATCGGAGAGGTAGTTGGCGAGAAGGGGCGAGTACTGTGTCATTCGGCGATGGCGGCAGAGGTGGCGTCCGATGGATTTCGTATTAGAAGCACCGAGCTGCACGAACCGAATCGCTTCGGGGACTTCCTGGTGCGGGCGGTTCCGGCGGTCGACGGATTTGGCGCCCGGGCGGGCCAGGTCTCGTGGGTCATCGAAGCCGGCGGGAAGAGGTTCATTCACTGCGGGGACACGCTGTGGCACGGTGAATGGTGGAATTTCGCTCAGGCGTACGGCCCCTTCGACGCAGCCTACGTGCCGATCAACGGGGCGCATATTCCCGGCTTCGAGCCGCAGAGCAAGCTGCCGGCCACAATGACGCCCGAGCAGGCGGTGGCAGCGTGCGTGGTCATGGAAGCCCGGCTCCTCACGCCGATCCATTTCGGATTCCATGATCCGGAAGGATATCAGGAGTACCCGAATGCCGTCCCGACCCTCCTGGCAAACGCCAAGGAGCGGAATGTGCCGGTGGAGTTTCTCGAAGTGGGGGAAGCGGCGCGGTTGGTGGCGAATCGGTAGACGACGCGCATTCCCCTCTGGAGGGGGCGGCTAACCCCGAATTTATTCGGGGGCAGCCGGGGATGGTCCTTCACCCCCGGATTGAAATCCGGGGTTACGGAAAGCCTCGGCCTTGCCTCGGCGTCGCGGGCCTTGCCCGCTCCACTGGAGGAGGCGGTCGGGCATCTCTTCGACGAGAGGCCTCGGGATGAGGAACGCCGGCGCAGCCGGCTCTTCGTAGCCCCGCGATTCATCGCGGGGTTAGAGGGCGCCTACAAGGTTGGGAAACCGTTTCAACGGTTTCGCGCGAGCTCCCCAGCCGGTTCTCCCCAGCCGGTATTCGAAGGCCCCCGGATTGAAATCCGGGGTTACGGAAAGCCTCGGCCTTGCCTCGGCGTCGCGGGCCTTGCCCGCTCCACTGGAGGAGGCGGTCGGGCATCTCTTCGACGAGAGGCCTCGGGATGAGGAACGCCGGCGCAGCCGGCTCTTCGTAGCCCCGCGATTCATCGCGGGGTTAGAGGGCGCCTACAAGGTTGGGAAACCGTTTCAACGGTTTCGCGCGAGCTCCCCAGCCGGTTTTCGAAGGCCCCCGGATTGAAATCCGGGGTTACGGAAAGCCTCGGCCTTGCCTCGGCGTCGCGGGCCTTGCCCGCTCCACTGGAGGAGGCGGTCGGGCATCTCTTCGACGAGAGGCCTCGGGATGAGGAACGCCGGCGCAGCCGGCTCTTCGTAGCCCCGCGATTCATCGCGGGGTTAGAGGGCGCCTACAAGGTTGGGAAACCGTTTCAACGGTTTCGCGCGAGCTCCCCAGCCGGTATTCGAAGGCCCCCGGATTGAAATCCGGGGTTACGGAAAGCCTCGGCCTTGCCTCGGCGTCGCGGGCCTTGCCCGCTCCACTGGAGGAGGCGGTCGGGCATCTCTTCGACGAGAGGCCTCGGGATGAGGAACGCCGGCGCAGCCGGCTCTTCGTAGCCCCGCGATTCATCGCGGGGTTAGAGGGCGCCTACAAGGTTGGGAAACCGTTTCAACGGTTTCGCGCGAGCTCCCCAGCCGATGCGTCGTCATAAACCAGTCAAAGGCGCGTCCTCAAACGGACGGTGGACGAAGAGCGAAGAACGAGGCATCCGCTATGGGCCACGCTGTCCACAAAAATATTTATCGAGGCGGCGTGCTCATCGAATCAATTTTGCCTACGGATGATTCAAGCCGCGTTCGTTGCACTTAATCGATCAGGGCTCTTTATTGAGCCAATGAAGAAACATTCCGACGCGCCTTCCCCGCGCACCTTGGGTCCCGTATCGGACCTCGAACGTCACCTGCCCCCCGACTGGTGGCGCCGGCTTTTCAACGCCGTGTATCTCAAGACCGACGGCGACGTCGTCGAGCGAGAGGACAACACCGTTCGGGAGATCGATGCGTTGATCGAGGCTGTGGGTCCGGATCCATCTGACCGTATTCTAGATCTCTGCTGTGGGCAGGGACGCCATTGCCTCGAATTGGCCCGGCGCGGATTCCAACAAGTCACCGGGCTCGACCGATCGCGCTTCCTGATCCGCCTCGCGCGCCGCCGCGCCAAGAAGCTCGGATTGCAGGTCACGTTCCATGAGGGAGACGCTCGAAGGCAGCGTTTCGAAGCCGACAGTTTCGACTGCGTGGCGATCATGGGGAATTCCTTCGGCTATTTCGAACAGGAAAGCGATGACGTGGCCGTTCTGGAGTCCGTTAAGAGAGTCCTGCGGTCGGAGGGCACCCTCGTTCTCGATCTGACCGACGGGGCATGGATGCGAGAGCATTTCGAGCGGAGAACGTGGGAATGGATCGACGGGCAGCAGTTCGTCTGCCGCGAACGGTCTATTTCGGCAGACGGCGAAAGGCTCGTCTCCCGCGAGGTGGTTGTCAACTCGGAAATCGGAGTCATCGCCGACCAGTTTTACGCCGAGCGGTTGTATAGTCGCGAGCGCATCACCGAGCTTCTGGAGAGTCTGGGATTCCAGGAGATCCAGGACCACGGTTTCATCCTGGCTGATGCGGAGCGCGGGCATGATCTGGGCATGATGGCCCGCCGGTGGTTCTTCACAGCGCGGGCTCCGAAGAAGGAAAAGCCGAAAGTTCCGAAGCAACGAATAAGCCTCGGTATTACGGTCTTGCTCGGCGACGCTTCGCTGCCCGACCCGGTGAAGAAGGACGGGCAGTTCAATCCCGAAGACTTCGCAACCATTCAGGTTCTGAAGGACGCTCTGGCTGAACTTGAAGACTTCTCATTTGATTATTTCGGCGACCATTCGCGCTTCATTCCCGAACTGCGCCGCAATCCCCCGGAGATGGTCCTCAACCTTTGCGACGAGGGATACTACAACGATGCGTTTAAGGAACTGCACGTCCCGGCCCTGCTGGAAATGCTGGGGATCCCGTACACGGGCGCCGGTCCCGCGTGCCTTGGACTCTGCTACAACAAAAGCCTCGTTCGCGCTTATGCGCAAGCGATGGACATCCCGGTTCCGCTCGAGACCTACTTCGATCCGGGTGACCTTGCAGCCACGATTCCTTCGTCCCTGCCGGCCCTCGTTAAGCCCAACACGGGCGACTCGAGTATCGGCATTACCAAGGATGCTGTGGTGCACAATCCGCAGGAATTGATCCATTACCTCGAGGAAGTTCGCGAGACCCTCCCCGGACGGGCCGTGCTCATTCAGGAATTCCTTTCGGGACCCGAGTACAGTGTCGGCCTGATCGGGAACGCCGGCCTTGGCTTCATGCAACTGCCCGTTCTCGAAGTGGATTTCAGCGGCCTCGATCCGAGCCTCCCGAAGATCCTCGGCTACGAATCGAAATGGATTCCGGATTCGCCTTATTGGGACACGATCAAGTATCACGAAGCCGAGATCTCGGAGGATCTGCGCCGGCGCCTGTACGACTATTCGACGCTGTTGTTCGAACGTCTGGAGTGTCGCGACTACGCGCGATTCGATTTCCGAACGGACGCGAGCGGAGAAGTTAAGCTGCTCGAGGTCAATCCGAATCCCGGCTGGTGCTGGGACGGGAAGTTCAACTTCATGGCGGGTTACGCCGGCATGAGCTACAGCCAACTCCTGCAGGCGATTCTGGATGCGGCGGTGAGGCGGATCAGGCAGGATGAGAATCGCTAATCGCCAAGAGCAGACGACCTTGCTTCGTGGATCCCCGCCTTCGCGGGGATAACGATCCTCCGGACACGCCGTCTCCCGATGTTGTTGGGATCTGGCGTGTCCCTTACGGAATCCAATGGCACGAGGCGAGTTGGGCGCGACCACGGACCTCGGACCCCGGACCCCGGACCCCGGACCTAGAAGGTAAACTTCGTTACCGCCGCCGTATGCAGCGCCTTCCCGGTCTCCATGCCGACGAACTCGGTTTCCCAGTAGCTTACTTCGATCCCGAAGAGGTAGCTCTTCAGAATTGAGTACGTCACATTGCCGAAGAGCATGGTGTTGCGGGTCCTTTCACTGGGCGACGTAAGGTCTGTGTCGCTCGGATCGTCAATTCCGAAGCCCGCATGGGCGTCCACGGTCCCTGACAGATGCGTTGCCAGCTCCATCCATCCGCCGGTCGACGCGATGTGGTTCTGCCTCGTCGCATCCATGCCTTGGAGGATACCTCCGAGATAGGCTCCGAGGTTGCTGCCCGTGAAGAATTCGCCGCGGAGGGCGACGCGCTTCGAGAGCGTGAAGACACCGTCGAAGTTGGCCGACCAGGTAGGGCAGACGCAGTCGAATCCCGGTTCGGCAGGCGGGAAATCGAAGACCTGTTCGCCGAAATGGCCGGATACACCGACCGTTGCACGAGGATGGCTAAGAGAGACCCGACCCTCGAGGACCGGCCACGAGGCATGGTCGCCCGCTATCGACGGGTCGCCGGAAAAGTCACTCACAATATCGGCGTTCGCGGAGGCTTGGACGAGCATTGATACCGCCTTGGAAACTGCGAATGACTTTTCACCTCGCAGCTGCGCTCTCCGATATCCAATGTTGCCGGCGCCCCAGCCTACGGTGTACATCAGCATGCCGGGATTGAGTGGCGAAATCACGTCCCACGTTTGACCGCCCAGGATCCGGAACGACTTCCCGTCGATTTCCCAATAAGCATGTCGCAGCAGCAATCCGGCCTTATTCTCTGTGACGAATGGTCCCTGAAAGTCGATCTCGACGAGCCCTCGCACGGTTCCGCATCCCAGGAAGCAGATCTCGGATCCGAGCATCCGTATGCCCAGTCGCGATGACTTCGCGTCGAGGTGAAATGCCGCATCTCCCTCTGTCGCCGGAGAGAGAACGTAGAATGTGTAATCGCCGCTCAGTGTACGCGACGACTCGAACGCCGCCGCCGTCCAGAGGACGCCGTAAGGCTCAAATCGAAGCCGGATAGGCTCCGGCTCGTCCTTCTTTGTTGCTGCCGTGTCGGGATCCGATTTAGCGATCCCGGTGAGGGAATCGGCGAAGGCCGATCCACTCGTGCAAGTGATCGCGATGACGCACATCATAGCGACCGGTATCTTCCAAAAACCTCTTGACATGATGCTCCTGCTCCAGTTTTCGAAAAGCGTCGGGAGAGTAAGCGTTGCGCAACCGGAATGGTGGCGGCAGAGGTCATGACCGGGAGTAGTAAATGGTTGGTTGGCCGGGTAGGGGAGGTTCCTACATCCATGACAACGGAACGTTACTGACGTGAACCTGACAATAGAAGATCTTCGCTGCGAGTATCGAGTCAATCCGATCGGCATCGACGCCCAAAGACCGCGGCTCAGCTGGAAACTCGCGTCGGAACGCCGCGGGTTGGAGCAGTCAGCGTACCGGATTCGCGTCGAGATGATGGACTCGTCCGAAAATGTCCGTCCCGTCTGGGACAGCGGTCGCGTACGCTCGAACCAGTCGGTGCACGTCGTCTACGAGGGCCCCGACCTGGAGTCGACGCGCCGATACTTCTGGCAAGTACGCGCCTGGGACGAGAAGGGAGAGCCGACCGATTGGAGCGAGCGGTCGTTCTGGGAGATGGGGCTCCTCTCTGCTGACGAGTGGGAGGCGGATTGGATCTCTCCTGACTGGAACGAGGATACCAGCCTCCCACAGCCCACGCCGATACTGCGGCGCGTCTTCGCGTTGGATGGGCGGGTCAAATCGGCGCGTCTCTATGCGACGGCACTCGGTCTCTACGAGGCGCACATCAACGGTCGGCGGGTGGGCGACGCCCTCTTCACACCGGGATGGACCAGCTATGGCACGCGCCTTCAGTATCAGGTTTACGACGTGACAGAATTACTTACGGAGGGTGATAACGTCATCGGCGCTGTCTTGGGTGACGGATGGTGTCGGGGCGGTCTCACATGGGAGCCGCGTCGGAACGTCTACAGCGAGCGGTTGGCCCTGCTTACCGAGCTGCGAGTGATGCTCGAGGATGGGCGGAGGATGATCGTTCGCTCCGACGATAAGTGGAGGGCGACAACCGGCCCCATCCGGATGTCGGACCTCTACCTCGGGGAGACCTATGACGCGCGTCTCGAAAAGCCGGGCTGGGCTGTCCCCGGATATGACGACGCGGACTGGCGTGGCGTTGAAATCATCCAGCATTCGCGCGCCATTCTGGTGGCTGAGAACGGTCCGCGCGTGCAGCGCATGGAAGAGGTTCACCCGAAGGCTATTACGCTGAGTTCGAGCGGCACGCCCGTCGTCGATTTCGGTCAGAATATGGTCGGATGGGTACGTTTCAGCGTTAGGGGAGAGGAGGGCGACACCGTCGTACTCCGCCACGCCGAAGTTCTCGACGACGAGGGCAATCTCTACACTGAGAACCTCCGCTCGGCCGAGCAGAGGGACACGTACATCCTCAAAGGGAGTGGGGAAGACGAGGTCTTCGAGCCGCACTTCACGTTTCACGGATTTCGGTACGTGTCGGTGGAGAACTATCGAGGTCCGTTGACGATCGACAGTCTGACCGGCGTGGTCGTCTACTCCGATCTAATCCGAACGGGGCGCTTCACGTGCTCGGATCCCAGACTGAACAAGCTCTACGAGAACATCCTCTGGAGCCAGAAGGGAAATTTTCTGGATGTCCCGACGGATTGTCCACAGCGGGATGAGCGTCTCGGCTGGACTGGCGACGCACAGGTCTTTGCGCGCACGGCGGCCTACAACATGGACGTTGCGAGTTTCTTTACGAAGTGGCTGCGGGATCTGAAGGTCGATCAGGGCGGCGACGGGAGCGTCCCCCACGTGGTGCCCGACGTCATTTCGATGGACGGCGAGTTTCGTGGAGGTGCAACGGGTTGGGCAGATGCCGCGGTGATCGTCCCATGGACGCTCTATCTGATGTACGGTGACATCCGAATTCTCGAGGATCAGTACGATTCGATGGCTTCCTGGATCGCCTATATGCGGCGGCGGGCGGGGGACGGGTTGGTCTGGCGCGGGGACATCCACTACGGCGACTGGCTGTCGTATCGATCCAATGACCACACGAGACCTTCGGGTCCGACAGACACAGACCTTATTGCAACCGCCTATTTCGCCTATTCGACCAGTCTCCTGGCGGAGGTCGCGCGGATTTTGGGCCGGATGGCGGACGTGCACGTCTACGAGGGACTCGCCTCGCGAATCCGAGAAGTGTTCTGTGACGAATTCGTAACCCTCGCGGGCCGGATCGCCTCAAACACGCAGACGGCATATGTGTTGGCGCTCGCTTTCGACCTCCTGCCCGAAGATCTCCGGGCGGAGGCGCTGGAGCGGCTCGTGGCTGAAATCCGGCGCTTCGACAATCATATCACGACCGGATTCTTGGGCACGCCCCTCATCCTGCACGTCCTGTGCGATCTCGGCAGGGAAGACGTTGCCTATGATCTGCTCGTGCAGGATACCTATCCGTCGTGGCTGTATCCGATAACGAAAGGAGCCACGACGATCTGGGAGCACTGGGACGGCATCAAGCCCGACGGCTCGCTTCAGGATCCGCAGATGAACTCCTACAATCACTATGCCTACGGCGCAGTAGGGTCGTGGTTGTATGAAGGGGTGGCCGGTATTCGACCGGATGCTCCCACTCCGGGATTCCAACACGTTGTCATCCATCCACGTCAGGGGGGTGGGTTGACGTCTGCGGCGGCGGAGCTGGAGACGATGTACGGGTCTCTCCGATCGTCCTGGGAACTCGCGGATGATGAATTTCGGCTGGACGTCACTATTCCGCCAAATACAGCGGCGACGGTGGTCCTTCCGAGCGACGACACGGGGCAAGTCACAGAAAGTGGGCGATCGCTCGCCGATGCCGGCGGAATCACCGGGACGAGGACCGAGGGGTCGGCGACAATCGTCGAAATCGGCTCAGGAACGTATCACTTCGTGTGCAGATATCACTAGAAATCAAAACAAACGGATAGTTCAGGAGGGTAGAATCATGGCTGGCAAATCAATTCTGATGCTGGTCGGCGATTACGTCGAAGACTACGAAGTCATGGTGCCGTTTCAGGCGCTGCAGGCGGTAGGCCACACGGTGGATGCAGTATGTCCGGACAAGTCGGAAGGCGATTTCGTTCGGACGGCGATTCACGACTTCGAGGGGGATCAGACCTACTCCGAGAAGCGGGGCCACAACTTCACGCTGAACGCGACCTTCGCGGACGTTGATGCGTCGCAATACGACGCTCTTGTCGTTCCCGGTGGTCGTGCGCCGGAGTACATCCGTCTCAACGAGGACGTCCTCAACATCGTGAGGCATTTCTTCGAGGCTGGGAAACCTGTGGCGGCCTTGTGCCACGGACCTCAAATCCTGGCGGCGGCCGGCGTGCTGAACGGGAGGACGTGCAATTCCTATCCAGCTGTTGCACCGGAGGTTCGGGCGGCCGGCGGAACATTCGCTGAGGTCCCTATCACGGGTGCATACACAGACGGAAACCTCGTGACGGGGCCTGCCTGGCCGGCGCACCCGGCATGGATTGCAGCGTTCCTCAA
Source organism: uncultured Bacteroidota bacterium (assembly GCA_963768715.1). GTDB lineage: Bacteria > Bacteroidota > Rhodothermia > Rhodothermales > DATKEJ01 > DATKEJ01. The sequence goes on along the minus strand of CAVYJC010000004.1, from coordinate 85,862 downwards.
AGTGCTCGGCACGGAGATCAGGCACACGGCCCCGGCCGAAGTGATGAACTGACGAGTCTGGGCCATCTCATCGTCCCCTTCGGAGGGGACTTGGGATTGGTACGACACGCTCTGCCATTTCAGAAGAGGTCGCTCACCGCCTCCGGCGCGCATCAGCGGATCGGGATGACGAGCCTTCTTTGAGCGCGCGAGCACATCGGTGGCGGCTGCCACAGTTGCCCGCGCAACTACGGGCGACCCAAAGATGTACCTTCTTCGGCGGGTTCCGGCGCGCTGTACCGGATCAATCTGCTTTCTGCTTTCCATGAACTGCCTTCTATTCGGCGCTACCGGCCTGGTAGGTCGTGAATGCCTCAACCTCCTTCTCGAGGATGAGGCCTACGACACGGTTCACATCCTGATGCGTCGCGCCATCGAGGGATTGGACCGCCACTCAAAGGCTGTACAATACGTCATCGATTTCGATGCCTTCATCGAGTCAGGCGACATGCCGGAGGTGGATCACGTCTTCTGCGCGCTCGGGACAACCATGGCCAAGGCGGGCTCGAAGGAGGCTTTTCGGAAGGTGGATTACGAGTATACGGTCGGAATTGCGAGGATGGCGCGCAGCGCCGGCGCCCGGCATTTCGTACTCGTCAGCTCGATGGGTGCGAGCACGAAGTCGCTCTTCTTTTACAGCAGGGTCAAGGGAGAAGTCGAGGACGCGATCTCCGCAAATCGGATATCCAGCGCTGACGATCATCCGGCCATCTGTGATCGTTGGGGACCGTCCTGAGCGCCGGCTCGGTGAGCAGATCGGGGCGTGGCTGCTCCGCTTCGCATCGAGATCGCTTCAGCCCGTCCACGCGAGGGACATTGCCGCTGCGATGGTAAGTGCGGCGCGGACGGATCCGATCGGGAAGCGGGTGATTCTATCGAAGGCGATTCCGCGTTCGGGCGCCTCACCGGGTTAAAACCCGGTTCGGAATATTGGGGTCGAGCCCGGCCGAACCCCGGCCTGAAGGCCGGGGTGGTTGGCTGTTGCCGCCGCTCCGATGCGCCGCCGCTGGCTGGGGTGGACAACCACCCCAGGCTGTTGCTGCCGTTATTTCGAAGAAGCCACAACGGCGATACTTCTTTGTTCTTACGCAAAGACGCCAAGACTCTAGATCTCTGGAGCATTCAGCCTGGGGCTGGAGAAGGCACAACAAGATCCACCGAGCGGGGCTTCAGCCGCGCGAGGTCTAGACCACGGACCACGGACTTCGGACGCCGGACCCTTATCGCACGACCACAAACGACTTGACCCTCGCCTCCGGGCCGACGATCAACCGCAGGAAATACACCCCGCTTGCCACGTTCCCGGCATCCCAGTAAAGACGTTCTGGCCTCGCCGCCGACGAATCCGTCCGCGAGCAACGCAACGGCTCTACCGGTCGCATCGAACACCTCCATCCGGATTTCGGTTGATTCGGGAAGTCCGAATGCGATGCGAATGCGTCCAGCGCCCCGCAGGTCAAGTCCAGTGGACACGACCTCCAGGTCCTCAATGGCCGTCCCCACCACCACCACGAACGACGATGCGGGGCTCCACGCCCCGAAACCGCCGGCGTTGTGTGCACGCACGCGCCAGTGGTATTCCGTTGCGTACCCAAGAGGCGTGGTCACCTTGTAGCCAGGAGCCGTCAGCGTCGAATCATCGACGACGAGCGTCGTGAAAGCCGCGTCCCTGGCCACTTGAAGATGGTACTTGTCCGCGCCCGACATTTCCTGCCACGAGAATTCCGTGTACGCGGCAACCTCGTCGCTTCCATTGGCGGGACTTTCTAGCGTGACCTCGTCCGGCGCCGCCTCCAGGGTTACGAACGACCATGGTGTGGTGTAGGTGCTCTTGCCCGATTCGCTCACGCCGGCAACGCGCCAGAAGTACCTCGTCGCGTAGCTGAGATTCATGGGCGTGTAGCTGGTCCCCAAGACGTGAGAGAGGCTGATCTCGGGCGACTCGAATGCCTGGTTGCTGGATACCTGGATGTGGTGCCAGTCCGCCTTCGGCGCCGGGATCCAGGTCAGTGATGGCGACGTACTGACGTCCGACGCGTTGTCCAAAGGCGCCGTCAACTGCGGAGCCAGCGGACCCGAATTTCCGGCCGTGAAGTGACCCACCTCGGACCATTCGCCGTCCTACTGCAGTCCCACTCCGTTCACACGCCAGTAGTACTCGTGTTCGGCAACGGGAGCCACAAACGTCACCTGTGTCGCCGGCGTGTTTTCCGTATAGACGAGGTGCTGCGAAGGCGTCATCACTTGCCACCTGCACGTTGTAACTAGTCGCGAGGTCGACCGACGTCCAAACGAGATCCGGCGAAGTAGACACGTCCGAGGCATTCTGCGCGCGCGCGATCAAGGACAGCGCCGCGACAGACGCCAGCATCGTTACTAACGACCACGCAGCCGCGTACGTGCTCTTGCCCGATTCGCTCACGCCAGCCACGCGCCAGAAGTACCTCGTCTCGAAATCCAGACCCGACGCCTGATAACTCGTCCCCGCCACGTGGTCGACACTGATCTCGGGCGAGACGAACGCCTCGCTGCTGGAGACCTGGATGCGGTGCCAATCTGCTTTGGGCGCCGCGAGCCATAAAGGCGGACGTACTGACGTCCGACGCGTTGTCCAAAGGCGCCGTCAACTGCGGAGCCAGCGGACCCGAATTTCCGGCCGTGAAGTGACCCACCTCGGACCATTCGCCGGGTCCTACCAGTCCGACTCCGTTCACACGCCAGTAGTACTCGTGTTCGGCAACGGGAGCCACAAACGTCACGTGTGTCGCCGGCGTGTTTTCGGTATAGACGATGCTAGCGAAGGCAGCGTCACTTGCGACCTGCAGGTTGTAACGAGTCGCGAGGTCGACGGGCGTCCAAACGAGGCTCGGCGAAGTGGAGGTGTACGCCGCATCCTTCTCTGGTGATACCAGCGTCGGGGGTTGCGGGCGCAGATCGACCGATGCGAGAAATGCGTCGGTCGCCCCACGGAACGGCAGCGAAATCGAACCAAAGGTGGGAGGTCCGCCAACCTGTCCGGAGATCAGGACGCGGGGACCGTTAAGAGCGATTCCGTGTCCGATATCCATTGAACGGCTGCCACCCGTTCTGACCCAGTCAAACTTGCCCGACGGATCGAGTTCGGCGACAAAGGCATCCCGGTCACCGCCTGTGCCGGCGGCCAGTGTACCGAAAGTGCAATTGCCGGAACACGCTCCCACAACGTAGATGCGATCGTGACCGGAGTAGACAATACCTTCGCCGTGGTTTGTCCCCTCCCCGTGGATCGGGACCGTCCAATCGAAGGTGCCGTCGGAGCGCATTTTCAGTACATAGCCATCGCGTTCACCGGTGGCCGTGAACGTCTGCGATCCGAAAACGGCAGTATCTTTGAAGTAGCCCGTCACATAGACGTTTCCGTCGGGATCGGTGGCGACACCCAGACCTCTGTCATTCGAACGGCCGCCTCCCTTGTTTGCCCAGATGATCGACCCATTTGGATTCCATTTGGAGACGTACATGTCCCATGCCCCACTTGAGTTCAGGGTATACGATCCAAAATCAGCGGCTCCGCTGAAGAAGCCGGTGAGGATCACGTCTCCATGCGGGTCGATTGCAAGTCCGACGCCATCATCGTCGCTCGATCCTCCCCATCGTTTCACCCACACGATGGATCCGTCGTGGGAATACTTTGCAAGGAAGCCGTCACTCGATCCGTGGCTTCCTACGGAAATCCCGTCAAACTTGGCCGTTCCACGAAACTCACCTGTGACGTAGACCGCTCCGTCTCCAGCAACGACTACATCGTAGCCCGTGTCTGCCCACGTGCCGTTAGAAAATCCGGTCGTACCGCCGGCCTGACGTACCCACTTGAGTGCTCCCTGGCTTGAAAAGCAGGCCAGGAAGATATCGCGGCCCCCATAACTGCTGAGGGACACGCCGTCGAAACTTGCTGTCTGAACGAAATCGCCCGTGACGCAGACCACTCCTGCACCGTCTGTCGCCACACCGAATCCGTCATCGTCTGCCGGTCCGCCGAAGGCTTTGACCCAGTCGAGCTTTCCGTCGGTCCGATACCTGGCAAGGAAAGCGTCTCGGCCGCCGGCGCTCGTGATGGTCGTAGTACCGAACTGGGCCTGGTCTTTGAATGACCCTGTGACGTAAACAAAATTGGATGCATCGGACGCGATTCCTACTGCACGATCGGTTTCCGGCACAATGGATGTTCCGGCCGCCGATCCGCCCGCCAGCACTGCCCACTCAAACGTCTGCGCGTGGACGGAAGGCATGATCCATAGGATGGTGGCAATTCCAAGGATGAGATAACGACCCCGGTTCCTGATCCGTATCTGTGACGGCTTCATGACACCCTCCCGAATTGATTTGGTCATGGCAGAAAAGAAGGCTCGTATGAACCTGGGACTGTCGCTGAAGGATGTTTTCGCCCATTCATGCCGGACAGATTCAACGATCCGAGTGGGGGGAATGCCGCAACCCCTACGTCGGTTGGTCAGAGGCTACTGGACGCGGGTCATTGGGGGACAGGGCTGCCGGTTGTGTATTAAGGGTTGGGCCGTCAGACGGGCGTTCACACGTGCTCCAATGGCAACTTGCACATTTTCACTCCATGACGATGCGACGATCCCCCACAACTCTGCCGGGCCATATCTCGTTTCTTATCCTGCTATCCAAATCGGAGACAGGTCATGAGTCACACAACGACACTGAGGTGGCTGGACCGTACCGGGGTCCTGGTCCTGCTCTCCCTCCTAGCCACACAACCCGCTTTCGCGCAGGGTCGTCTTTACTGGACGGAGCCCGATAACCCGGCCATCATGTCGTCTAATTTCGACGGCACGTCCCAACAAAAAGTCGCGCAAGGCTTCGCGCTTGAATGGCCGGTCGATATGGATATCGACCAGGTCACGGGTTGGGTCTATTGGGCCGATCAGGGGACGTATCGGATTTCTCGAATCAGTCCTGACGGCAGCGAAGGTGACGCGATTTTTCCATACTCCCATGCGCCGTACGGGATCGCTGTAGACGGCACGAACGGCTACCTCTACTGGACCGAGAAATCCGCTATCAAAAGAAGTCGTCTCGACGGAACCGATGCTGTGGATCTCGTGACGAGCTTTGAATGGCCGCGCCGTCTCGAGATCTCCGTCGAAGACGATCTGATGTTCTGGTCGAACGAAAATGGCGGAACCTACCGGTCGAAACTCGACGGAACGGACATCATGCAGATAAGCACCGTAGGAAAGCACTACCTGGCTGTCGATGACGTGCACAAGAGGTTTTCATTGCATCCGGCATGCACATCCTGAAGACGAGTTTCGACGGAGCGGTTGTGGATACGGTCGTCAAATCGTCGTCCTACATGTTCGCCTTGGCGGTCGAGCCGGCGGCGAACCGCCTTTGCTGGGCTCAGACGGCTCCGGCTCCGTTGGGTGGGACCGCGGATCCTGCCGAGCTCATGTGCGCGTCTACCGACGGTTCGAACGGCACGAAACTTCTCGAAGTGACAGGCGTGGCCGAGAGCCTTGCGATCAATCGCACTTCACGAATGATTTATCTGGCTACGGATCCGTGGCGCGCCCACCTAATGCGGTGCAAGTATGACGGCTCCGGACTCGAGAATCTGGCGTCGTCGATGATCCAGCCGGTTGATGTCGCCGTGGATCCGATCGAGCATAAAGTGTATTGGATCGAGGGGCTGTATCCAAAAAATTGGCTATCCCGCTCGGATCTCAACGGAAGGAATCCTGAGGACATCGATATCGAACTTCCGGGTCCTTTGCCTCCTCTGGACGGTCTGGACGTCCTATCGGCAATCGCCTTGGACCCGACGAACCGGTCAATTTATGTGGGCACGGAAGGGTCGATTGGGGTTCCCACGACGTTAATTCCGGGACGAATCATTATGGGTCCGCTGGATGGTCCAGTCAATAATGTCATCGAGTCGGAAAGCTACGAGACAATCTTTGACATCGAGACGGACGCCGTCCACGGGAAAGTCTACTATGTGGGGCATCTCGGAGAATTGTGGCAGCGCAATCTCGACGGGTCAGATCCGGTGATGCTCAAGACGGCGGTCGGATCCGGGATCGCCGTCAGCTCGAACTATCTCTACTGGCTCGATCTGGCGACGAAGACAATCAGGCGAGGCAACCTGGATGGAACAGAGTCCGTCGATTTGCTGTCAGGCGTTGAACCAATCAGAGATCTCGTTGTCGACGCATCCGACACGAACCTATGGTGGTCCGCGGCGAATGGTGATACCATCACGAGACTGGAAATCGGCCGGGCGGCGAGTGAGGTGATTGTAAGCGGAGGCGGCAAGATCGAAGGGCTGTTCGTGGTGACTTCGCCTTCGAACGTCACGCAGATCGCGCCTTTGAGCGGAGCGGCGGATTTGCCGACCACGGTCACCATGATGTGGACGCGTCCGCCGGACGCACAGCGCTTTGACCTACAGGTCGCCTCGGGAACCAACATCAACGAAGTCATTTTTGCTTCGAACACGCCTAACACGGAGGAACCGTTCGTCGCTCCGCAAGCCGGCGCCAGCTACTACTGGCGGGTGCGCTCGATCGGAGCAGGGGGGGAGGGACCGTTCACCGACTATATCAAGTTTACTGTCGGCGAATCGGGTCCGCTGGCAGCGACTCTTCTAGAGCCGGCAAGTGCAGAGACGGGTGTTGCCGTCGAACCGACGTTCCGATGGATGAAGGCTCCCGATGCCGTCTATCATCGGCTGCAGGTAGCGGAGAATGACTCATTTGCCACGCCGCTCATCGACCTCGACAGCCTGGCGACAGACTCTCTTGCCGCTCTTCTGCCGGATCACGACAAGACCTACTATTGGCGGGTCTGGGGTTACGCGGCGGACGGGAAGTACACGATCACCGTTCCGTGGCATTTCCGAACCGCCATTTCGGCGCCCGAGGCCGTGACGCTTGAGTCGCCTGCGGCATCGGCCACGGAAGTTCCGGCCTACGCGGTGTTTACCTGGCAGGAGGTTTCCGCTGCCGACTCCTACCACCTCGAGGTGGCTACCGACACGTCGTTCTCGCAGGTCATCGTGAGTGTGGAAAGCGCCGATCCCTCGCACGAGCTGCCGTCGCCCCTGGCATACGATACCCAGTACTACTGGCGGGTGCGAGCCTCGAACGCCGGTGGGGACGGCGCATGGTCGGAAGTCCGGGAGTTTCACACGGTGATCGGAACGGCCACCGAAGACGAGACGTTGCCGTCGACCTTCGTGCTGTATCAGAACTATCCGAATCCGTTCGCACAATCGACGCAGATTCGTTACGGGGTACCGAGGCCCGAACAGGTCACCATCGTCGTTTTCGATGCCCTCGGCCGACAAATCGAGCGACTCGTCGACGGCATGCAGCCGGCGGGAACGCGCACGGTCACCTTCCAGGCCGCCGATCATCCGGGCGGACTGTACGTCTGCCGGATGCGAGCGGGAACCTTCGCGCGGAGTTTTACGATGGTGGTGGCGCGTTAGAAGTGCCGGGTGCCGGGTGCCACGTGCGGGTTCCGTAGGGGCATGCCAACCCCGACAGCGTCGGGGGCGGCGTGCCCGTGAGCGCCAGGTGCCAGGTGCCGGGTGCCAGGTGCCACGTGCCCGTGGATGCTGTGACGCCTTCGCCGTCATTCCCGCGCAGGCGGGAATCCAGTGCGTGGTTTGCCAGTCGATTCGGGTTTACACGCGGATCGCCATGGGCCGCATGGTTTCGTCGTAGCTATCCTCTGCCTCGCGTTCGGCCCTACAGGCCTGAGACATTTCACCTCAAGCTGTTGCGCTCCACCCTGACAGCATGGCAGGATCGAGCACCGCTATTTAATAGCCTGCCCTAATAACGGAGACAGGTCATGTGCCACAACTCAATTCTGAGGTGGCTGGGCCGCACCGGGGTCCTGGTCCTGCTGCTCCTCTTCACTTGCCAACTCGCAAACGGTCAGGGACGTCTCTATTGGACCGAGCCTGCGAACCTGACCATCATGTCGTCGAATTTCGACGGCTCGTCTCAGCTCACTGAGGGACGGGGACAAGCTCTTGACAAAGTAATTGACGTCGATATTGACCAGGAGACCGGCTGGCTGTACTGGACCAAGTACTACTTCTACTCCGGGGCCGCGATCGCTCGGTCGAGTCCTGACGGACGGGAAGGCGGAATCATCACGCGGGATGTCGCGGATCCAAATGGAATCGCCTTGGATGGTGTAAATGGTTACATCTATTGGACTGAGGATAGTCGCGTCAGGCGGTCAAATCTCGATGGAATCGGCACGGTCGATCTAGTCGATGGTATCGAATGGCCGGTTGCTTTAAAGATCTCAATCGATAACCAGCTCATGTTTTGGACCGGTCCTGCCGGAACCTATCGCTCCATGCTCGATGGGGCTGAGATACGACGGATTAGCAACGTCGGTGGCGACCGAATCGGTGTAGACCCTGCCCGCAAGAGCCTGTACGTCGCTATTGGGAAAGCGATCGTACGGATGGATTTTGAGGGGACTTCAGTAGATACAGTCGTCACCTCGGCGTTCAAGATCCATGCTCTGGCGGTCGAGCCAACAGCCGAGCGCCTCTGCTGGGTCGAAGAGGGCCCGGCGCAGTATCCGGAGCCATACGGTCCCCAGCAACTAATGTGCTCGGCGACTGACGGCTCTAATGTCGGGAAAATCGTCGACCAACCCGGTCTCATTACTGGGCTGGCGATCAACCGACGGTCACGGATGATATACATGATTGATCAGCGGGCCAAGTTGTTGAGGTGCAAGTACGATGGCACAGAACTTGAGAACCTCACGCACCCCATATTCTTTCCTGTTGACGTGGCTGTCGACCCGTTCGCGAGAAGGATCTATTCGGTGGACGGAGGGATATTCCCGGGAGCGCCGCTGACTCGGACCGATTTTGGCGGTGCCAACTATAAGGAAATTGAAATCATAGGGCGCTGGGGCCTGCCAAGCCCCGGCGACCTCACAACAGTTGCCGTCGATCCGGAGAATAAACGTCTTTACGTGGGCACGACTGGCAGCTGTTCGGAAACGTACGGCACAATTATCATGGGTTCGACGGACGGGCCTCTGGATAACGACATCGGCGCTGGGTCCTGTGTCCCGGTCCGGGATATCGAACTGGATCTCAATGATAGCAAGTTATACTACACGCAAGACGGAAGAGTATGGCGACGAAATCTTGACGGATCTGCCCAAGTCCAGCTACTGAGCGCGGTCGGCAGTGGAATTGCGCTTAGCGACCGCTACCTCTACTGGCTGGATGGCCCAACCCACTCCATCCGACGCGGCAATCTCGACGGAACGGAGCCGGTGGACCTGCTGACAGGGGTCGAGTCGATCAGAGATCTCGCGGTTGACGCTTCCGACAGGTACCTCTTCTGGTCCACGCCCGGTGAAAACACGATTAAGCGACTCGAGATCGGGCAGTCCACAGTGCATGAAATCGTCACGGCCGATGTGAGCATCGGAGGGCTCTACGTGGTTTCTACTCCGTCGAACGTGACCCAGATCGCCCCGCTCAACGGAGCTGCCGATCTCCCGACGTCAGTCTCGTTGATGTGGTCCCGCCCACCCGACGCGCAGCGCTTCGACGTCCAAGTCGCCTCGGGCGAAGACATCAAGAGTGTCATTTTTGCCTCGAACACGCCGCACATGGAGGAGACGTTCGTTGCGCCATTAGCAGAATCCACCTACTACTGGCGAGTTCGTTCGACCGGTGCCGGCGGAGACGGGCCATTTACGGCTTACCAGAAGTTTTCTGTCGGTGGGTCGGGTCCGCTCGCGGCAACATTACTGGAGCCTGATGAAGGAGAAACCGGCGTGGCCATCCAACCGACGTTCCGATGGACAAAGGCGTCCGAGGCCGTCTATCACCAGATCCAGGTGGCGGACAATTCGTCGTTCGCGAGTCCCCTCGTCGGCGTCGACAGCCTGACCGACGACTATTTCAGCGGTGTATCGCTCGCCCACGAGGCGACCTACTACTGGCGTGTAGCCGGGATCGCGGCCGACGGGAAGTACACGTTCACCGCGCCCAGGTCGTTTGCGACGGTCGTAGCGGCGCCGCAGGCCGTTACCCTCCTGTCGCCGCCCGATGAGGCATCGGACCTTCCAACGACGCTTCCTCTGAGTTGGTCACGTCCCGCCGGCGCCGATCGTTTCGACGTGCAGGTCGCCTCAGACCAGAACATCGACAACGTCATTTTTTCGTCAAACACGCCCAACACCGAGGAGATATTCGTCGCGCCCTTTGCAGCATCCAGCTACTACTGGTGGGTGCGCTCGACCGGAGCGGGCGGAAACGGCCCCTTTACCGCCTCCGCCAAGTTTACCGTGGGTGAATCCGGCCCGCTGGCGGCCACGCTGCTCGAACCTGATCAAGGTGAGGCCGGCGTGGTGACAGAGCCGACGTTCCGATGGATGAAGGCTCCCGATGCCGTCTATCATCGGCTGCAGGTAGCGGAGAATGACTCATTTGCTACGCCGCTCATCGACCTCGACAGCCTGTCGACAGACTCCCTTGCCGCTCTTCTGCCGGATCACGACAAGACCTACTATTGGCGAGTAGCCGGCATTGCGGATGACGGGAAATACACGTTCACCGCGCCCAGGTCGTTTACCACGGTCGTAGCGCCGCCGCAGGCCATTACGCTTCTGTCGCCGGATGCGTCGACCGACGGTGTTCCGGCGTACGCCACGTTCACGTGGCAGTCGCCCGGGGATGCCGATTCATATCACCTCGAGATTGCATCCGACAGCCTGTTCGGGCAGATACTGGTCGACGTCGAAACGCCTGCGACCGTCTATGCGCTTGAAACGCCCTTGTCGTATGACACGCGATATTTCTGGCGAGTCTGCGGCCTAAACGAAGGCGGCGAGGGGGCATGGTCGGAATACCGGGCTTTCCGAACGGTAGTCGGAACCGGCATCACGGCGGACGGTTTGCCTGCGGTTTTCGCATTGAATCAGAACTTCCCGAATCCGTTTAGTCACTCAACGCAGGTCTCGTATGATCTGCCGCGGTCCGAGCACGTCAGCCTCGTCGTCTTCGATGCGCTCGGACGTCAAGTCGAGCGGCTCGTCGACGGCATGGCGCCGGCGGGAACGCATACTGTCACGTTTCGGGCAACTGAGCAGCCGGGCGGGGTGTACGTCTGTCGGATGCGGGCGGGGGCGTTCGAGAAGGTGATGGGGATGGTCGTGGCGCGCTGAGGTGTCGGGTGCCGGGTGCGGAGTTCCGTAGGGGCATGCCAACCCCGACAGCGTCGGGGGCGGCGTGCCCGTGAGCGTGGGGTGCGAAGCGTCATATCCACGAACGAGACGCGTTTCTCGTGGACCTCTCATTTTGAATCGTAATCAGCGCACCCATTTGGCATCTATCAATTATCATTAGGCATGCTCGCACACCACCACCGCCGATGATCCCGAGGCTTCCGTCGTATGTACTTCTCCTCCTGTCGATGGTCTCTGCGAGGGCCTATGGGCAGACCGGGATCGATTCGACTCTCTTCGGGGACTGGGACGGGTCGATTACCGTGCAGGGGATGAAGCTCACCATCCATACCCATTTTGTTGAGGACCAAGCAACTATCGACATTCCCCAACAGGGCGCGCAAGGTCTGCCTCTTCAGAATGTCTCCTCCGATGGAGACATCGTGCATTTCGAGCTCCCGGCTGGTCCCGGACTCGCGGTTTTCGACGGGAGTCTGAGTGGGGATAACCTTGTGGGGACGTTCCTGCAAGCCGGCGTGTCGGGTACCTTTTCCCTGGCGCGCACTGCAGTGGCGACTCCTGCGCGACCCGTGGGCTCAGCCAACGGTCACGAAGGAGACTCCGTCGCCATCACGGCGTCGACGGGGACAGTTCACGGTTCACTACTGACACCAGATGGTCCTCCACCTTACCCCGTGGTCATTCTCGTTTCGGGTTCCGGTCCGACGGACCGCGACGGCAACACGATCGGGCTTCCGGGAAAGAACAACAGCCTCCTGCTCCTCGCGAAAGAACTCCAGGAAAAGGGAATTGCCTCGATTCGTTACGACAAGCGGGGAATCGGCGAGAGCGTGATGCCGATCGCGGAATCCGATCTTCGAATAGATTCATTCGCCGTCGATGTTGCCTCTTGGGCTCGGCTCGCGCTTGCGGACGGTCGCTTCTCCCACGTATTCTTGGCGGGCCACAGCGAGGGCGCTCTCCTGGCATCCATGGCCGCACTCGATGTTGACGTCGACGGGGTGATCACGATTGCTGGAGCGGGACGACGTGCAAGCGTTCTGTTGAAAGATCAGCTTGCGGGTCAGCTGCCGCCTGACTTGATGACGCGCACCGATTCAATAATCTCGAGTTTACTCCGGGGAGAGACAGTTGGTGACGTTCCGCAGCAGTTGGCCGTGCTTTTTCGTCCCTCCGTCCAGCCCTATCTGATTTCGTGGTTCAAACTCGATCCGGCGGAAGTCCTCGCGCGGCTAAAGCGGCCGAAGCTAATCATCCAGGGAGATACCGACGTCCAGGTCTCGGTCGCTGATGCAAAAAGACTCGGAGATTTCAGTCCTGAAGCTACCCTGAAGATCATTCCCGGGATGAACCATGTTCTCAAGGACGTACCGTCGGATCGCTCGCAGCAACTGGCGTCCTACTCCGACCCCAGCCTTCCAGTGGACTCGACGCTGGTTCGAGAGGTGGTTCGATTCGTCAAGGAAGTCTCTGCCGGTGGGCAATAGCGACGACCCACGTCCTTTTCTTTTGGCGTTTCTTCGTCCGTCCTCGCGCTTGTCTGAACAGGGAGGGGACATTTATTGGTCAAATGTGTATAATCACAACAGATCATACACACGAATGGACATAATGAGAACAAATATCGTCATCGACGACGCGCTCATGCAGGAGGCCAGAAAGCTTTCCGGAATGAAGACCAAGCGCGACACGGTCGAGTTGGCGCTGAGGACCCTCGTGAAGCTCAAGAACCAGGAGCGGATCAGGGATTTCCGCGGGAAGCTGAAGTGGGAGGGAGATCTCGACGCGATGAGGAGCGATTAGCCGCTGCTTGCCATGGTTCTGGTAGACACGAGTGTTTGGATCGACTACTTCAACGGAGTAGCCGGTTCGGAGACCGAGCTGCTGCACAGCATATTAGGTGTGGAGGAAATTGGAATCGGGGATCTGATTCTGACGGAAGTGCTGCAAGGCTTCCGCACCGAGCGCCAATATCAAACCGGGAAGCGACTTCTCACGTCACTCGAAATCCACGAGATGCTCGGCGTCGAGAACGCCATTCGGAGCGCCGAACACTATCGGAGGCTGCGCAGACGAGGTATCACGATCCGCAAGACGGCCGACGTCATCATCGCGACCTACTGCATCGCGGAGGGATATCCACTTCTCTTCTCGGACAAGGACTTCATTCCTTTTGTTGAGAAGCTGGGCTTGATTTCAGCCGGCCCTTCGATGTGAAGACCTCAACGGATGAGTCATGGGAGCTTTGCTCCTCGTCGGTCGTCTCTCGCCCAACTGTCTACAACAGAACACCGTTGAGCAAACCCGGCGGCAGCCATTCCTCGTTCCGTGTTCATCATTCATCATTTGAGCCCTGGATTCCACCATCCACTTAAGATGAATAATGTCGTTTCGGGCACGCCGCCTCCCGAACTCCGTTACCCTCTCGTCATACCCCGGACGCCGGACCCCGGACATCGGACCCCGGACATCGGACGCCGGACCAATTAGGGCCTTATCATTTTCCCCTCGAACGCCGTATCGTAGATCTTTCACGACCATCCATTTCGTACCGACTATGAAGATCCGAAGCCTGCTATCCATACTGCTACTGCTCGTCGTCTCGGTTTCCGCCCGGGCGCAGGAGGCGCGCGAGCGCTCCGAGATCGATGATCAATACAAGTGGGACCTCACCACGTTTTATGCCGACGACGACGCCTGGGAGGCCGATTTTGCGACGGCCGACTCGCTCATCCCGGGACTGACTCGGTTCAAAGGTAATCTGTCAGAGAGCGGCGATGTCCTCTACGACGCGATCAAGGCGCAGGAGGAGGTAGCATCTCTCCTGACCGATCTCTACGTGTTCGCCGGACTCAAATTCTTCGAGGATCAGCGCGTCAGCAAGAACGGAGGCAGGTTCTCGAGGGCGAGTGCGCTGAACACGAAGTATGGTGAGGCGACTGCCTACTTCCAGCCGGAAATCCTGGCGATACCGCAGGAACGCCTCGATGCGATGATCGACGGCACGGAGGCCCTGCACATGTACCGCCACTACTTCGACACGATCGTTCGTATGCGGCCGTATACCCTGTCGGAGCCGGAAGAGAGGATTCTCGCGTTGGCGGCCGATCCATTGGGCAAGTTCTACAACGTCTTCAATGCGATCGACAATGCGGATCTGACGTACGGGACGATGCTCGACGCGGACAGCAACCAGGTGGAGCTGACGAAAGCCCGGTATGGTGCTTTCCTCCGATCACCTGACCGGCGCGTGAGAAAGGACGCTTGGATCGGCATTTTCAAGGCTTACCAGGAGCTAGGTAACACCTTAGCGGCCAACTACGAGGGCCACGTCAAGTCGCGGGTGTTTTTCGCGAAGGCGAGGGGATATGACTCGGCGCTGCAAGCCGCGCTCTATCCGAGCGCCATTCCTGTGGAGGTCTACAAGAACGTCGTTTCGACCACCAGGGAGCATGCCGAGCCGCTTCAGCGCTATCTGAGACTCAAGCAGAAACAGCTGGGCGTCGATACGCTTGAGATCTGGGACCTTTACGCACCGACGATGGACGTTAAGCTCGACGACATCCCGTGGGAGGAGGCAAAGAAGATCGTGGCGGACGGCCTCGCCCCACTTGGTCCCGACTATCTCGCGCTGTATGACCAAGGATTCGAGGAGCGCTGGGTCGATCCGTTCGAAAGTCGCGGAAAGCGGGGTGGCGCTTACTCTTGGGGCACGTACCGTTCGAATCCTTACCTGTCCATGAACTACGAGGGCACGCTCGACGACGTCTTCACGCTCGCACACGAATACGGCCACTCACTCCATTCATGGATGTCGCACCACACGCAACCGCTCGTCTACGGCTACTACGACACGTTCATCGCCGAAGTGGCATCGATGACGAATGAGGCGATCGTGGGGCAAAAAATGCTGCGTGAGGCAAAGACCCGCGAAGAGAAATTGGAGCTGCTGCAGAACTACCTTGACCGCTTCCGAGGCGCTTTCTACCGGCAGGTCTCCTTCGCGGATTTCGAGATGCAGGCGCACGAAATGGTTGAGGATGGCCAGCCGTTGACAAAGGAATCGTTGGACACCCTGTATGCCGACGTCTTCGATGCCTACTACGGCAATTCCGTCCACGCCGATCCGCTGAATGCCGCCGAATGGAGCCGCATCCCCCATTTCCTGCGGACCGACAACTTCTACGTCTATCAGTACGCCACGTCGTTCGCTGCAGCACAAGCGCTGGCCAAGCGCATCCTGGATGAGGGGCAGCCGGCGGTGGATCGGTTCCTGACCCTGCTGCACTCAGGCAGCAACGATTATCCGATCGAGCTGCTGAAGAAAGCCGGTGTTGACATGACGACGCCCGAGCCGATACTGGAGACGACGGCGTTGTTTGACGAGCTGCTGGATGAGTATGAGAACACTCTAAAGAATTGAGAATTGAGAATTGAGAATAAATTGAGAATTGAGTGGAGACGGCTGAGGGAAGCACGACTGGATTCCCGCCACGCGTCCCCCTTGGGAGGGGGCGGCTGAATTCCGAGTTCTCCGCTATGCTCGACCCAGGCTCCGTCGGGAGAAAGCCGGGGGTGGTCCTCAGCCCGACGAGTCAGCTACGTCATCCTCTCCGTTCTCAGGCTCCTCAACTACACCCAGCATGGGCCTTGCCTTCCGGTTCACCCGCAACTCGAAAATGTCCGGCCGTGAGTAGTGGCCCGCCACGTCGAGCTGCCAGCGAGGACCGACGAGCTGTGCTGCGTCGAATTCGGCGTACAGGATCCCCTCCTCCTTCTCCAGGGGACCGGCGACGATTTTACCGTCCGGATCAACGATGACGCTGCCGCCCGGATTGATCCAATCCTTCACGCCGCCCAGATAGGCCTTTTTGAAGGCGAGCGTGTCGGGGATATCGTCCTTGCGGAGCACCTGGCAACATCCGACGACGACGGAGCGATTTTCCTTCGCGATGTGGCGCATCGAGGAAGTCCAAGGTTCCCCATGATCCCACGTCGCAGCGACGTGGATCTGCTCGCCCCAGGCCGCCAGTGCGTAGCGGGCGAGCGGCATGTAGTTCTCCCAGCAGATGAGTCCGCTGAGTCGTCCGAACGGGAGGTCAAAGACCTGGAGGTCGTTGTCCGCCGCCCGGCCCCAGACGAGCCGTTCGCCGGTGGTCGGAACGAACTTCCGATGCTTGCCGAGGATTTGCCCGTCCGCCCCGATGTACAGCAGCGTGTTAAAGAGCGTAGTATTGCTCGCCTCGGCGTTCTTTTCATTGACGCCGATGGCGACGGTGATTCCGCAATCCGCTGCGACCTCGCCCAGGCGTCGGGTCTCGGGTCCGGGGATCGCAATCGAATTCCGGTGCAACTCCGTGTAGACCGCCCGGAGCGGATGTGTTTGGCCGGCCGGAATGAACCACACCCACACCGGATAGGCAGGAACGAAAGCCTCGGGGAACACCGCGAGCGTGGCGCCGGCCTTTGCTGCCTCCTCGATGAGGCGACACGCCTTTTCAATGGTGGCACCCAGGTCGAGAAAGACGGGGGAGGCCTGGACGGCGGCGATCTTGAAGTGGGTCATAACGGGTTTGATGTTTTGCGCAATAAAACGGATTTCACATAGTAATCCAACGCAAATGGGTAGGAGGGACCCGCTGTTGATCGATCAGCGATCAATAATCAGTGATCGAAAGCGCAGTTGCCCCCAATGCAAACACTTCCTTACAATAAAGAGTCAGTTCCTTTCTCACGAACCTCCAAATCCTATGGGAAAGATCAACTACGGTCGCGTTCTTCTCGGCGGCCTTCTCGCCGGCGTTGTGATTACGATCGGCGAATTCATCCTCAACACGTACATCGTCGCCGACCAGTGGATGGCCTTCACAGAGCAGCATAGTCTGCCGGCGGTCGACAGCGCCGGCATGGCGGTCTTGTTCCTCGTGATCAACTTTCTCGTCGCCATCGTCATCGTACTTCAGTACGCTCTGATGAGACCGCGGTGCGGCGCCGGTCCGAAGACCGCCGTTCAGGCCGGGCTCTTCGTGTGGTTCCTGGCCTGGGTGCTTTGCTTCGGCGGCATTGGGATCTCTTTGGCTCTGCCCTCGGGCCTCATTCTGACTACCACCATTTGGGGTCTCGTCGAGCTCGTCTTGGCGGCACTCGCCGGCGGATGGGCCTATCAGGAAGAGAAAGCTCAGGCCGTCGCCACAGCGGAATGAGCCCGTCATCATCGATGATCGGCGATCGGCAGCGCCGGCAAGCTTGCCGGGGCCGCCAACCGATTTAATGACGGACCACGGACGACGGACCTTCGAGGTCTATTTATTCGCCGTCGCTATGACGACGTCCTGCTCGTATTTCATCCCGCCGTCCGTGGCGAACGGCTGCCACTTCTTTACGACCTCGTTCTGAAGAGCGGCTTGGCTCTCGTCTGTGGCTTGCGTTACGGCAGCCGAGAGCGGAGTACTCCCTATGTACTGCCAGAGAAACTCTTCAGGGGACGGAAGGCGCAGTGACTTCGTGTAGGCGTGGCTGGATGCTTCTTTGAACCCGGCTTCCCTGAGTAGCCGCTGAAGCTCCTCCGGGTCCGGAAGCGAGAACACCTGTCGCACGAAACCTTCCAGCTCAGGCTTGATGTGCCGTCCGATGCCTTCGGCCAAGGCAACAAACATCTTGGATATCGTCCCGGGCACGTTCAGGACAAGACGACCGCCCGGAACGAGCACGCGCCGCATTTCACGAAGCGAAGCCAGCTTGTCCGGGAAGAACTGTAGCGACATTTGGGAAAGTACCACGTCGAAGGAGGCATCAGGAAATGGGAGGTTCTCGGCCGACGCCTCATGCCACTCGATGGTTACGTTGTCAGACGTTACCGATCGTGCGACTTCGAGCATGCCGGGATTCAAGTCGATTCCTGCGACGGTGCCTTTGGGTCCGACTCGCGCCGCGGCGAGGCGGGCGACGACGCCGGTTCCGCATGCAACGTCGAGTACCCGCTCGCTTGGACGCAGGGCGGCCGTTGCAATGAGATCGATTGCCAACGGTGATGCGATGGATGGAACGAAATACCGCTCGTAGACTTCGGATGCACTTTGACCGTAGGCTTTCCCGAAGTGCGGTTGGGACTCACTCATTTTGAATCTCGTCTTGTTTTGGTCCGCACGTTGCCCCTTCCCTGCCGCGAACAGGGAATTCCCTCCTGGAATCACAATGAAGCTGATCCATTGTGCGCTGCCTGAGGAGGGGGCGAGGCTAGAGCAAGGCCACGCTCAGACGGTGGATGGATGGTGACAGCTTGCCGGTTCTATACGGATTAGAAAAAGACAGGTTCGCTCTGAAAAGTGCCAGTCGCGACTTTCGGACTTCGGACTTCGGACTTCGGACCTCGGACGCCGGACCCAGCACGATCCTCGATCAAAAGATGCCAAGCACCTTCGCCGCCATGATCAGCACGGCGACGATGAGGACGTAGCGGATCACCTTCTCACCACGCCGCACGGACAGTCTCGCCGCCCACCAGCCACCCACTGAATTACCGGCCGCAAGGCTCAATCCCATCGTCCAGTCCACATGATCGGTCATGCGAAAATGAGAAGCGCCGGGACGGTGTACACAAGCACGACGAGCACCTTGTGCATGTTGACGAAGACCAGATTCATCTTCAGCAAATGATAGAATGCCGCCATGAGCAGAAATCCCACGCCGACTTGGATGAAACCGCCGTAGAATCCGATGCCGAACAGTGACGGATAGATCCACCAGGACGAGACGCCTTCCGCGGTCGTTTCCTTCTTTCCCCGTGGCAGCAACATGGAAATAACGACCCCGATCATCACGACGCCGAGGATTCGACGGAACCACTCGTCGCTGATCTGAACGGCAAGGATCGCGCCGGCGATAGCCCCGGGCAGCGTCCACAGTGCGAAAGTCAGGCTCTGCCGCACGCGACTCACCTTTTCGCGGCCGAATGACCAGGTGGCGAAGATGTTCTGCAGGATGATGGCAACGCGGTTCGTGCCGTTCGCGGTCGCTGCATCGAGACCGAGGAAGATGAGCGTCGGGAGCGTCAGGGTCGAGCCTCCGCCGGCCATCACGTTGATGGCGCCGGCGAGGAGGCCGACGCCGAAGAGGATGAGAAGCGATAAGAGTTCCGGCATCACGGAATATCCGGACTGGTCGCGTCTTTGTCGTCGTCCACTTTCAGACGCGCAGTCGGCCCGGGCGTGCTCTCCTCGCCGACCTCGGTCGTGATCTTCCCGTCTTCGTTGAACCGGATGAGCGTTATCCCGCCCCAGGCGGACTCCTCCAGAGTTGGCGGACTGCCATCTTCACCGGGGATTCCGTTCTTAGCCCGAAAGCTCCACAGTATGACGACGTCGTAACCGTCGCAGATCATGTCGTTGACGGTTATCTCCCCATCTATCCAGCGGCTGCAGAAGTGTTCGGAGAACTTCTTCACCTCATCGCTACCGCGCACGGCAGGTTTCCCGAATATGGTCTGAAAGACCGGATAGCTGATAACAATACTGTCCGCCGCCAACTCGTCTACGACGGATGCATCGCACTCGTAGATGCCGCGGAGGTAGCGTTCCGCTGCCGCCTCTCTCTCAGCCGTTGCGTCCGGGGAGCCGCCGCATCCGGCGAGTACGAGAAGTGCTGTGGCGATCCAGACGCGATTTACGATCATACGATTCGAGCAAGGCAGAGAGTCAGTTCCTTAAGGTAACGCTTTGGCACCGGGCACGTGGCACGTGGCACGTGGCACCTGTTACCTGGAACCTCTGCCAACAATTCACCCCACGCAATCGCGCCGCCATCGATCTTTCCTATACCCAATCGCAACAACAAGATGTGCGGGCGAACCGGGGCTCGCTCCCTAAATGTTCAAAAAGATGCGCAGATCCTACATAGCCGTTTTCGGCACGCTGTTTATCGTACTTATGGCAACCGGTATGCTTCGTGCACAGGAAGCCCAGACCCTCCAGGGCAAATGGACCATCATTCCGCACAAGAGCGCCAACATCGATCTGTGGGGCGCGCTATCCCTTGAAATCGATGCGGGCCCCGAGCGGGTGAACCTAATCCAGCACTGGGGCCATCCGAATCGCCGGTTTTCCGACACGCTCAATCTCGTCGTGGGCGAAGTCACCAAGGTCCCGATCACCGATCGGGTCTTCACGACGAATGTATTCATGGGTCTTTCGATGCCTGTTGGCGAAAATCGCAAGATCGAAGCTGAGTGGATCAAGGAAGGCTCCGTTCTCCAGCTGACCGAGCACGCTCCGGTCCTCGGGTCACAGGGAAAGACCGAAATCACGAACGTGCACACGTACTCGGTCACGAAAGAGCCAGGCATCATTTCGTATCGAATCGAGCGGTCCACACGGCCCGAGCCCATCAACTACCTCTTGAAGCGCGAAGGAAGCCGCGACGCTTTCTACATGGAGCTGACAGACGACTGGCAGATCGACGGGGATCTACCCGAGCACGCCTTTCTCATCTCCTTGCAGGGGCTGGCCAACAGGGACAAGCCGAACCTCTATTTCGTCTACGGCGAGAAGTGGGACTTCCGCTTTACACCGGCCGTGAAAGACTTCCTTCAGGACGAACGCTACTACTCTTTCAAGAAACTGACCTCGGCAAAGCAGGCACTCGATCAGCTCAGAGACCATGTGAAGGGATACGTCGTCTGGGACAAGAACGTCCGCACGTCGCTCATCGTCTCGTATACCGTCGCCGGATTGGAGGACGCGGTCGTTGTGACGGAGGACTTGATTCCGATGGTCGAAGCAGCCGGGCTGCCCCTGATCGAGGATTTCAGAGGCCGATTCGAGGGCAAGAGTGACGCCGAGATCTACCAGTGGGCCTACGATCAGTACTGGGACCGCTGCAACAAGCAATACATCGTCTGGCTGGGAGGGGACTATGGGCAGACCATGAAACCAGGCATCGCCGACTTTGGTGTGAAGCAGCGCATGTTCTTCAACGACCTGTCCACCCTGCCCGCGGATACGTCGGAATACGACCTGGCCGACCGGCTGTTCTCCGAAATGGAGCCGAACTCGCTAGTCTTTGGTTGGCACTCCTATGGGAAGGACAAAGAACGTGACTTCGTAACGCTTGCCTCGAGTTACGGGCATCGCGTCGAGGGATTGCACACGCTGCCCAATGTGAGCTTCATGCAACAAGTCCCGGCGACACCCGGATTCGAGTTCAAGAACAGCCACAACGTGACGCCGGGCCAAGTGATTGAACCGAAGGACAAGGTGTACGTTGCCGCTATCCAGACGGATGGCATCGGGATCGGCGCGTGGACGCGTCCCGGCCGCGGTGAGATACCCTACGCCTGGGAAGTCACGATGAACTGGGTCTGGTTGGCTCCGGCCATGGTGGAATACTTTTACAGCAGTGCGACGCCGAACGACTATTTCATCGGAGCATTGTCCGGCCCAGGCTACATGTATCCCAAAGCGATCCCTGATTCACTGCGACCACCGCTGATCAAGATGGCCGCCGACCTGATGAAGAAGCTCGACCTCCAGGTGTTCGAAATCATGGATTACTCGGAAGGGGCGACGGTGGAGGGAAATACAGAGCTGACGAAGAAAGTGGTGGACGATTACTATAAAGGCATGCCGCAGGCGATCGGATTCGTGAACGGGTATGCTCCGGCGTACACCTTCACCTCGCGCGACGGCCGACCGCTCGTATCGTACGACTATTACTTGTCCGAGTCACGTCCGGAAGAACAGGCGGTTACCGACCTCGAGGAGCTTGCTCGCATCAACGCGAAACGTCCGTACTTCATGCTGCTGCACATCCGTGAGTGGAGCGACGTTACCCGCGTGAAGGCGATTCTCGATGAACTCGGACCGGAATTCGAGCTCATGCCGCTCGACGTGTTCCTGAAGATGGCGGGACAAGAGCCGACGTTTGAGGAGAGGTTTCTCGAAACATCAGACATCAGATAGTTCCGTAGGGCAGTTGCCGACAAGGCCGCCCTGCGGCCGCGGCCTGCCCGTGCGAAAAGCGCAAGCAGCCGAACCCGTTTCGTAGGAGCCAAAGGCCGCTCTGCGGGCCGCGGCCTGCCCGTGCGAAAAGGGCAAGCAGCCGAACCCGTTTCGTAGAAGCCAAAGGTCTGCCCCTACTCATCTGTCTGCCGTCCAAGTTTGGTATTTGAAGTTTGATGTTTGCTGTTATCCAGTTCCCGTCTAAGTGAATTCTGCACTGGAGAGTTGAGGAATAGCCTCCCCATCACTATGATGTAGTTGGACTGTTACCCGCCGGTATTCGACCGTGGCACACGACGTCCCCCGGTCAGCAAACAAAAATTATATGAGACACATTTCTACTACGCTTCTCGCCACCGCGCTTCTGTTCTTGGTAGCGCTTCCAGCGTCGGCGCAGCCCGATCGCAATGGAGAAGACGTGATCTGGGCACGCGACGTCGCAGGAGCGACCATAACATTTGACGGTAACCTTGACGAACCTGTCTGGGCTCAGGCCGAGAAAATCATGCTTCAGTGGGACGGCGGTCAGCCGGGGACCAACCAGTTTATCGATGGCACATGGACCCCGCTTGAGCCGACGGACGCGACGAACGCGACCGTCTCTCTGCTGAGAGATGGCAACACGCTCTGGCTAGGTGTCGACGTTCCGGACAAGTCCGTTGGTGGCGCCTCGGGCCTCTGGAAGATCGACGGCCTCGTCGTGAACATCCTCGACCGAGTGCGCCTGATCGACGATCGAGCAAGCAGCACGGACGCAAACTTCTTTTCGGGTGGTCGGACCGAGTTCATCTATAGCTGGTGGAACTCGGTCGACACGACGGATGCCACGACGATGTACGATGACGGCACGCTGGTCGGCAGCGGCCGGCCGATGCCGGGGATCGCGCCGCGCTTCAATGGCTTCTATGGCAACAGCAGCGTCGTCGGACGCGACTCCATGAAGATTGCCGTTTGGGATGCGCGCACGGTCGTGGACGGCATCGCCAACGACGATACGAATGGTGATGACGTCGGCTACTCCATTGAGATGAAATTCGATATGACGGCGCTCGGATATGACTTTACCCAGGCTGAGGGCGACAAGGCGCCGTGGAACGTTGCATTGCGGGACCAGGACTACAGCTGGCCCCTGAACGGCGACATGGCCATCAACACCTGCACGTATTGGCAGAACCCTTGGGGTAACAACTTCGACTACGGTGTCGGCTACATCATGGGATCTCCAGATGTGACAGTGAATTCCGGTGCGGTGCCGGAGGTGACGGATGCCGAGTTTACCGTTCCAAATGGCAGTCTATTCGACGATCCTGATGTTGACGGTAATCTCGATGAGCCCGTTTGGGATCGAGTAGATCCGCAGTTCTATGTACAGTACAAGCCTGCTCAGGACTCGCTCAACATGAATCCGGGTCTTGCGAAGTACTGGATGAACTACTATCGTCCGGATCTCAATGGCAATACCGCCATCGTGGTTGATCCGTCAATTGCTCGCCTGAAGATGTTCTACAAAGGGAACATGCTGTACGTTGGCGTTGACGTGGAGGATCAGGCCATAAGCGGCGCGACCGCGGAAGGTGGAAGGGACGGCCTTTATCTCTTCCTCGCCGACCACGACAGCGTCAACGCGACGGGGCTCCAAACCGGGGTGAAATACACGCACAGGTTTGATTTCCGGATGGACTCCTCCGGTGCGGTCGTCATGGAGAGCGAAGCGAAAGACATTCATGATGCCGACCCAACGGCTCTGAACGCCGCCATCGGATACAAGGGGGCTTCAACGGTCGCCGACCCGACCGACGTGGATGAAGGGTACCAGATCGAGATTGCGATTGATTTAACCAAGGTGCTCTCGTATCCAGATCTGACTGCCGCGAAGAGTGAATCG
Organism: uncultured Bacteroidota bacterium; assembly: GCA_963768715.1. Taxonomy (GTDB): domain Bacteria; phylum Bacteroidota; class Rhodothermia; order Rhodothermales; family DATKEJ01; genus DATKEJ01. The sequence continues at coordinate 61,691 of CAVYJC010000004.1, read as the reverse complement.
ATCGGGGATCGAGCCTTGTATGTCGCGATGAACTTCCAGGACGGTGATTTTCTTGAGGCGGAGACTGACAGCTATGAGATGCGCACCTGGATTCTGACGGAACGGGGTTTTGGATTAGGCGCCTCCCTGTACGGTTATTTGGATCCAAACACCGTTATCGGCACCGCCGTCGAAAACGACGTAGCCGAGGTCCCGGAAATGATCCAGCTGTACGGCAGCTATCCGAATCCCTTCAATCCGAGCACGCGCATCAGCTATGCGATTCCGAGCTCGGGAGAAGTGACGGTTCAGGTGTTCAGTATCCTCGGCCGGAAGGTCGCCGAGCTGGAGCCGGGTCTGCAGGCCGCAGGCCGCCATGACGTTACGTTCCAGGCGAATGGCCTGACCTCCGGCGTCTATTTCTACCGCATTGCGCTTAAGTCGGACGGCAACGTGTCGCTCAGTCGCGCCGACCGGCTCGTGCTGGTGAAATAGTCTGAGCAGTAGTCCGAACGGGGTCCGGGGACCGAATTTCGCATTCGGCCCCCGGTTTTCCCCGTTCCACTAGCGATTCGAATCGCAGCGCTTACAAACCGAATTTGAGATGGACATCCGGTGCGCCACGAGCTTGTGGTTTCAACCGTTCCGCGCAATCACGTGCCGTCTGTCCATTTTCTTACTGGCTGCTTTGACGCCTCTGGCAGCGCACGCCCAGACCGGAAAACTGTCGGGCACCGTCACCGACGCATCGGGTCAACCGCTCATAGGAGCAACGGTATTCTTCGTCGGAACGTCCCTCGGGACGGCGACCGACCTCGACGGCCGGTACGCTGTCATCAATATCCCTGTCGGAACGCACGACTTACGGTTCAGCAGCGTGGGTTACCAGACGAAGGTGGTACAGGAGGTGCTGATTACGTCGAACAACACGACAACCCTCGACGTGTCGTTGAGTGAGGAAATTCTCGAAGGGGAAGAGGTCGTCGTTTCTGCCGAACGCCCCATCGTCGACGTGTCATTGACGAGTTCCATGCAAACACTGTCGCGCGAAGACATCGAGAAGCTCCCGGTGCAGGAACTCAAAGACATCGTCAACCTACAGGCAGGCATCGTCGAAGATGCCGGCGGTGATCTCCATTTTCGCGGAGGACGAACCGGGGAAGTGCAGTTTCAGGTCGACGGCGTCTCTGTGAACAATCCCTACAACAACCGCTCGTCGGTTCAGCTCGACCGATCCGTGCTCCAAGAGGTCCAGGTCATAAGCGGCACCTATGACGCCGAGTACGGGCAGGCCATGAGCGGCGTGGTCAACGCGGTACTGCGAAGCGGCAGCCAGGATCACTATCAATTCAGTGCCGAGATGTTCGGCGGCGACTACGTCAGTCCGGGCAACGAGACGTTCGTCAACAGCCTCGGTGACACCACTGCCTATTTCCCGCGCATCGACGACATAGATCCGACGACCGTGCGCAACTATCAGTTCAGTCTGAGCGGGCCGATGCCCGTCCTGTCAAAAACGTCCTTCATCTTCAACGGACAGCGATACGTCAACGACGGATACCTTGTCGGCGAGCGCCGATTCGTTCCGACCGATACGTCGGATTTCGAGCGCCAGATTTTCTACCCAACCGGTGACGGAGCGATTGTTCCTCTTGGCACCGAGCGGCGCTGGACTTGGCTTGGCAAAGTCACAAACCGATCCATAGAGAATGTGAAGCTCGAGTACTCGGTCCTCGGCAATCAGATCGATCGGAAGCGGTATAGCAATGCTTTTCGATTGAATCCGGACGGATTGCGCACGCAAAATGAGTTTTCCATTGTGCACGGACTCGATTTCACGCACACGCTCTCCAACAGCGTCTTCTACACGCTCAGCGCCAGACAGAATTACTTCGACTACAGCGACTACCTCTACGAGGATCTGAACGACCCGCGTTACTTCCAGGCCGGCGCCCCGCAGGGCAGTGCGAACTATGAAAATGGTGCAATCGTCGAAGGGGTCGAGTTGGGTCGCTTCGTGCAGACCACGAACGCACTCGTATTCAAAGGCTCCGTGACCGATCAGATCGGCAAGATTCATCTCGCGAAGGCGGGCTTGGAGTACCAGCACTTCGACCTGAAATTCGGCGCGCCCGGGCAGATCGTTTCGACGACGGTCAACGGGGTGCAGCAGCTCGTCACGCGCACCGATACGATTGGAGCCAGAGTGCTCGATTACAGCCCCGCTTCGGCGGCTGTCTACGCCCAAGATCGCGTTGAGTGGAAAGATTTGCGCATCAGAGCCGGAGCCAGGATGGAATATTTCGACGCCAATTCGACGATTCCGAGCGACCTGAGCAATCCGGCGAACTCGATCGAAGGAGCCCCGACGTCGCATCCCGTATCAACGAGCGCAAAACTTCGTCTCGCGCCTCGGCTCGGCGTCTCGTTCCCGATTCTCGACCGGGCGTCGATGTTCTTCTCGTACGGACATTTTTACCAGATGCCGCAGCTCGGCATCATGTTCTCGAACTCCGACTATTCGATTCTCGAGGATCTGCAGTTCGGCGCCGAGTCTGAGAAAGGCGTGCTGGGCAATCCGGACCTGAATCCGGAGTACACGGTGCAGTATGAATTCGGATTCAAGTCGGAGCTGGCCCCATGGTTGGGTGTGGATCTGAGCCTTTTCTATAAGGACGTCCGGGACTTGCTCGGTGTCGAGTTCGTCCAGACCTATACTGCGGCCAGTTACGCGCGATACACGAACATCGATTTCGGTCAGGTACAGGGATTCACCCTATCGGTCGATCAGAGGGGGCCCGGCGCCATACGGACGACGCTCGACTATACGTTCCAGCGTGCCGTGGGAAACTCGTCCGATCCGCAGGAGACGTTTAACCGCGAGGCGGCTGGTGAGGACCCAAGACCGCGCCAGGTTCCTTTCAACTGGGACCAGCGCAACACGTTCAACGGCACCGTCACGTGGTTCGAGCGCAATAAATACTCACTCACTGCGATTTTCCGTGCCGGGAGCGGCCAGCCGTTCACGCCGTCGATAGGTTCTGTTTTCGGCTCAGAGCTCGAACCGAACTCAGGGCGCAAGAACAACTGGCTTCTGGTCGACTTCCGCGCTGAGAAGTTTTTCCAGCTTGGCGGGTTGAATCTCACCGGTTTCATGCGCGTGTTCAACGTCTTCGACGAGCACTTTGTTAACGGCTTCGTGTTCTCCGATACAGGCAGCCCCTACTACTCGCTTACGCCGGAGGCCCAGCGGGCGCAGCTGAACAATCCGACGCGCTTCCATGAGCCGCGCCGTATCGAGATCGGGATTTCATTTTCAGGATCGCTTTGAGGGATACAGGCATGATCACAACGAGGATGCGACGTGGGCGGCGACGCCGGGCAGCGATCCGGAGATCGATGCTCCCTGTTGCCCTTGCCGTGCTGAGCGTTTGGATCGTGCTGCCTGTGCGTGCACAGAACCTCCAGCCGGTCACTCCTCCCGCCCAGCGCGGCAAGATCGATGCCGAGAGGGAAGGAACACACGACGCCAACCGGATCCGAACCAAATTCCTCAATTTCGGGATGGTGGGCGACTATATGACCAATCCCGACCTGAGCGTCTTCCACTCGGTGGAAGTCCCGCGCGGCACCGGCCTGAACTACAGCGACGGCATTACGCCCTTCGTGCTGGCACACATCACGCAGGAGAACGGTCGCGATGCCTATATCATGGAGACGGGGTACCGGGAGCGTCAGGGCCGAAGCCCGATCACAGACCAAGTCATGCGATTCGAGCCGCGGTTCGGGTACTTCCAACGGGATCCGAACATCAACAAGGGGCGCTCGATAGCCATCTCGAACGACCCGCGGACGTGGCCGGGTGCTACCGATGAAACGGGTGCCATCAGACCGGCCTCCGATCCAAGTGAGTGCTGGCTCGACAAGGCTGACGATCCTGATGATCCGGGCTGGTGCGGCTCGTGGAACGGCTTCTTTGGAAAGCGTCCCAACGCCGACCAGGAGTCATTCAGCGTCATGGACGACCAGTACTACGACGCCTGGAATTTCTTTCCCGACTCCAGGGATCGGACGCGTCGCGGGCTGGGTCTGCGTGTTGAGGTGAGAGGATTTCAATGGGCCAACCCGCAGGCCCAGAACGTGATCTTCTGGCACTACGACATCGTCAATGAAGGGACAACAGACTACGACGACAACATCATTTTCGGTCTGTACATGGACTCCGGCGTCGGTGGCGCCGCCGTGTCGTGCGACGGTATCGCCGAATCAGATGACGACAATGCATTTTACCTGACGGATTTCGGGGAGGACCTGGTTTACACGTGGGACAAAGGAGGCCACGGGGTTAGTCTCAGCAGCAACTGCGCGAAGACCGGCTACCTGGGCTATGCCTACCTCGAAACGCCGGGCAATTCGTTCAACGGCAAGGACGATGATCAGGACGGCATCGTCGACGAACGCAGGGACGGCGGCCCCGGTGAAATGATCGTCGGGCAGGATGCGATCCGCGATGCGGTTATGTCCCGCTACAATCTCGAGGATTTCGAGCGCGAGCTTGGCCCGCTCACGGAGCGCCCCGCCTACGTAGCCGGCATTTGGTGGACGGGAGATGAGGATCTCGACTGGGTGGCCGAGTTCCATGACACAGGAGCCGACGGCGTCTTTGCCGATCCCAACAAGGGACAAACTCCCGACACGGGAGAAGGAGACGGGATGCCCACGGAAGGCGAGCCCAACTTCGATCGGACCGACATCAACGAGTCGGATCAGATCGGCCTGACTGGATTCAAGATGAACAGGATCCGAGCCGGTGCCGGTGCTCCGAGTACAGAGACGGACAACATCGTGTTCTTCACCAACGCGAATGACTGGCCCAGTCGTCTTTTCGAGCAGTTTTCCAATCCCGATCCGGAAGTTTCGTTCGATGCACCGCTCGTACTCAACTACAACATTGGATTTCTCTTCGCGTCCGGTCCGTTCGAGCTCAAAGCCGGCGCGCGTGAGCGTTTCAGCCTGGCCCTTGCATGGGGCGGCGATCTGAACGAGCTGCGCGACAATGTCGACGTCGTTTCGAAGATCTACGACGCGAACTACCAATTTGCCACCCCTCCGCCGACGCCGACGCTGAAGGCCTACGCGGGAGACGGATTCGTAAAGCTTGCGTGGGATAATGCGTCGGAGAAGGGGATTGACCCTGTCAGCAACCGAAACGACTTCGAAGGCTACAAGATTTATCGTTCGACCGACCCGAACTTCCTGGATGCTCAGGTCATAACGAATGCGCGCGGGACAGGTCCCTTCGGTATTGGTCGCCCCATCCAACAGTACGACCTCGACAACGGGATAAGCGGCTTCAGTGACATCACGGTGCAGGGTGTTGCGTTCTATCTGGGAGGCGACACCGGGATCGCACACACGTACGTCGACTCCACGGTTACGAACGGGCAGGACTATTACTACGCTGTCACGTCGTACGACAACGGATCAGGCAAATTCGGCTTCTTCCCGTCGGAGAACTCGGCATCCGTTTCGCGTACGCCGCGCGGCGGTACTATCCTTCCGCAGAATGTCGTCGAGGTGAGGCCGAATCCCCGGGTTCCAGGATTCGTTGATGCCTCAGTCGATCTCGAGAGCTTGCAGCACACGGCCGGAGGAGGCTACGGCAGCATCAGTGCACGCGTCGTCGTTCCCGAGCTCGTGCCCGACGGTCACACATTCGAGATCACCTTCAAAGGCTTTGCGGATAGCGTCCGCGCCGAGACATACGAGATGGCCGACGCAACGACCGGCGGGCTGTTGTTCGATCTGGGACGCGACCTCGCGGGAGAGGGTTCGGGTCCGGTGGGGCTTGGGGTTCTGCCCGTTATTTCGACGCCGCAGACTGTTCTCATCGACACGACGAGCTCCGGCTTCGTCCCCGGGAGCACGACCGACGCGGTTTTCAAGGCGCAGTATTCGGATGCCCTCCCGATTAACCAACGCCGTCCGGGTTTCCCGGAAAACATTCTCATCACTTTCGCCGATCAACCTCTCGACACCAGCCAGGCGGCAATTGGCGCCCCCGCGACGCCGGCGCGCTTCCGGATCGATTCGGAGGAATCAGGGCGCCGATACAATTTCCGGTTCCGTGACGTCGACGGCGACCATACTCTCAGCAAGTTCGGGGAATTCATCGACGTCGTGGCGCCGATCGCCGAGGGAACCTCGACCGAACGGCCGGTCTGGAGGCTTCAGGTCGATACGTCTGTCGTTGCCCAGCCGGCCTCGCCTCCCGGCCAGGGCGATGCATACAGGCTGGTCGTTCTGCGACCCTACTCCCCCGAAGACGTGTTCCGGTTTACGGTGGTCGGAGAACACCTCGATCCCGAGAAGGAAAAGAGTGAGTTCGATGCACAGGAGCCCTACGTTGTCCCCAACCCGTACGTCGCTTCCGCCAGCTTTGAACCTGAACGCTTTGCAGTTTCGGGCCGGGGAGAGCGACGCCTCGAGTTCAGGGCGATCCCGGTGGACGCGACGATCCGGATTTACAACCTCCGCGGGGAACTGGTACGTGAGCTGCATCAGGATGGTCAGTTGACGGGCATTGTGCCGTGGGATCTCCGTTCGAAGGACAATTTGGAGGTCGCCCCCGGGCTCTACATTTTCCACGTCGATGCCGGCGAGCTGGGCGAACATGTGGGCAAATTTGCCATCATCAAATGAGTAGCCGGCTGCATACCATATCGCGTCGTTCCGGTGATTGCCGCTCAGGTCGCATCTGGGGCTTGCTGTTTGCTTTCGCCGTTCTTCTGGCGGGTGCTCAGGGCGTTGTCGCCCAGTCAAAGTCGGGCACGACGATCGGTCAGTTTCTGCTCATTGAGCCGAGTGCACGAGCCGCCGGCATGGGGAATGCGGCCGTTGCGTCGTTCAGCGAACCGGCGGCCGGATATTTCAATCCGGGCGCTATGGGTCAGCTCGAACGCTCGGGCATTGAATTCACGCACAGTCCCTGGATCGCAGACATCACCTACGATTATGTCGCCCTTGCGCTTCGACTCGGTGCAGCGAATACGCTCTCGATAGCAGTGACTTCACTTTCGTCCGGCGATATCGCCGTCCGGACGGTGAATCAACCGCTCGGTACGGGTGAGCAGTACTCTGTCAATGACCTGGCGGTGGGCGTCGGGCTGGCCCGCCGGATTACAGACAGATTTTCGGGTGGCGTCCACGTCAAGTTCGTGCAGGAAACGATCTGGAATTCATCGCTCCATGCACTGGCGATGGATGCCGGTGTTCTCTACGAGCTGCCGTTCAGGGCGTATCTCGGGGCGAGCCTTTCAAATTTCGGGAGTCGAGGATCCTTCGACGGACGCGATCTGCGCGTTCGTTTCGATCAAGACCCGGACAAGTTCGGCGACAACAGCAGCCTCCCCGCGGCACTCGAGACCGAGGACTACCCGCTGCCGATCTTTTTCCGTGTGGGCCTCGGGTATCCGGTGTCACTGGGTCGCGTCAGCAATCTGCTGCTGGCCGTCGACGCCTTCCATCCGAACGACAACAATGAAAGCGTGAGCGTCGGGGCGGAATGGTCGTTCCAGAACCTTCTCTTCGTCAGGGGCGGATACCAGAACCTCTTCCTCGACGACGCTGAGGCGGGACTTGCACTTGGGGCGGGTCTGCTCGTGGATGCGTCGGGCTTCGAGTTTCGTTTCGACTATGCATGGAACGATTTCGGCCGATTGGGTGACGCCCAGCGATTCACTGTCGGTTTCGCGCGCGCGTTATCCTACTGATGCATTGCACAGAAGGACACCCGATTTTGTCGCTGCTCAGGTGGGAGATTACCGCTCTGTTTCTCGTGACGATCGTCGCAGGCTCGACGTCGCGATCGAATGCACAGTACGTCCTCATTTTTGATGACGAGGACCAGGGTGGAACTGAGTACCGTGACGCGTCTTACGGCTTCGTCGAAGGAGGAGATTACCTGAAGCGGCTCGGTTCGGACGCCACCAAGCTGCCGGTCGATGCAACGCACGCGTATGTCGGGACCACCTCCGGGCTTCTCCAATATCGGCACGGCGCCGGGCGCTGGGAGATGTTCGTCGCGGCTCCGGGTTGGGCCGGTCAGGATCTCTCCGAGATGGACTCGCTTCTCTTGTTTCTCAATGGTCCATCCGCAATCAACGCCGCAGAGTTGCCGCGTATCGGCCTTGAGGACACCGATAGCGACAAGACGGGCCTGATTGCGCTTGGTGACTACCTCGACGGTCTCGACGCCGACACGGCCACATGGCAACGCGTGGCAATTCCCATCGACGATTTCCAGCCGGTTGGAGGTTTTACCATTGCCGGTACGAAGACGGTTCGATTTGCCGACAGCGCCACCAATTCCGAGACCCGCACGCTCTGGTTCGATCTCATCGTTGCCGTTTCAAGCAGCACGCAGCCACCTACGTCGCCTCCTGCCAACCTTTCGACGCGGGTTGGGGATCGCAGTGTCATTCTACGCTGGGATGCGCCGGAAGGGGCTCTCGGCCATTATGTTTATCGTGCCGCCGGAGCCGCGGAGGTGCTGGCGCGGATCACGAGCTCGCTCGTCGGATCCACGTTCGTCGATTTCGACGTCGAGAACGGCGTTGAGTACCGCTACGCCGTCGAGGCAATCGGCGTGGGTGGGCAGTCGAGCGGACTCTCAGAAGAGATCGTGGCGGCGCCCAGGCAGCTGTCTGACGAAGAATTTCTGGAGCTCGTTTCCCATTCCGCGTTCGACTTCTTCTGGTACGAGGCGAATCCGGAGAACGGTCTGATCAAGGATCGGAGTACGCCAACGTCGAATGCCAGCATTGCATCCGTCGGTTTCGGGCTGACCGGAATACCAATCGCGATCGATCGAGGCTGGATCGATCGCGACGAGGGACTGAGTCGCGCGTTGACGACGCTGCAGTTCTTCTGGAGCAGCTCACGGGGACCCGACGCGGCCGGCGTGACAGGTTATCACGGTTTCTACTATCACTTCCTGAATATGGCGACCGGCAAACGATCGGGCACGACCGAACTGTCGACGATCGACACGTCACTGCTTTTGGGTGGCGTACTCTTCGTGAGGGAATACTTCGACGGTGACGACCCTCAAGAGGAAGAGATTCGGGCCCTGGCCGATTCGATATACCAGCGCGTCGACTGGAATTGGGCTTCACCGAGATTGCCTCTCGTCAGCCTCGGCTGGCATCCGGAATCAGGATTCCTTCCGTACGACTGGACCGGATACAACGAGGCCATGATTTTGTATGTCCTCGCGCTTGGTTCGCCGACGCATCCGATTCCGGCAAACGCATGGTACGGCTGGACGAGTGGATACGACTGGGAAACCTATTACCGCATGACGTTCATTCGTTTTCCGCCGCTCTTCGGTCACCAGTACACCCAGGTCTGGGTCGACTTTCGTGGGATCCAGGACGCCTTCACGCGGAATCGAGACATCGACTACTTCGAGAATTCTCGACGTGCCACCCTGGCCAACCGGGCATACTGCGTGGCGAATCCGTTGGGTTGGGAAGGGTACGGCCCTAACCTCTGGGGTCTGACGGCGTCTGATGGTCCGACCGGCTACAAGGCGCGCGGGGCTCCTCCGGCACAGAATGACGACGGCACGATTGCGCCGACGGCGGCCGGCGGATCGATCGTGTTCACACCGGACGAATCCATTGCCGCCCTGCGCCACATGTACGACGCGTATCGAACCCGGATCTGGGGGCCGTACGGTTTTCGCGACGCGTTCAATTTGGAAGCAGACTGGTTCGACACCGATTACATCGGCATCGATCAGGGACCAATTCTGCTCATGATAGAAAACTACCGGACGGAAGGCGTTTGGGAGCGATTCATGAAGAACGCCGACATACTGCGCGGTCTGGAGCGTGCCGGATTTCAGCCTACGGGCACAGGGTCGGAGCCGGACGCCGAACTGCCTCGCGACGATTTCGAGGTGGTGGGTGCCCCGAACCCGTTCCGCGACTCGGCCGTGCTCCATTTTACCCTTCCCTATCCGGGTGACGTCGATCTGCGCGTTTACGATGCACTCGGCCGGCGGGTGGCGACACTCGATCGGGGTCCCCGTCCCGCCGGTGTGCAGGCGATCCGCATCGACGGGTCGAGCTGGTCACAGGGTTTGTACACGTACGTACTCCGCTTCGCCGATGAGGTGCGAACGGGCCAATTGATTCATCTCAAATGAGATCCAAAGCAATACGGTTTGGGATTCGATCTCTGGCGGCCGTTGTAGTTCTCGCGTTCGCTGGGGCGTCCATCTCAGCCTGTGGGCAACCTCAGGCCGGGGCTCCGGGTCCCCAAACCCCTCCTGGCGACTTGAAGAACGATCCCTTTCTCGACACACTCCAGGCGCGGACGTTCGGCTACTTCTGGGATCTCACCGACAACGAAACCGGCCTGACGCCCGACAGAGCGCCGAATCTGACCTTTTCCAGCATCGCAGCTGTCGGTTTTGCCCTCACCGCTTACGGGATCGGCGTGGAGAGGGGATACGTGACCCGAGACGAGGCGGCCGAGCGCACGCTCAACACGCTGCGGTATTTCTGGGAGTTGCCGCAGGGCGCGGATACTGCGTCCGTCTCAGGCTATCACGGTTTCTTCTATCACTTCCTTCGCTTCGACACGGGGCGACGCTACAGTAATTCGGAGCTGTCGACCATCGACACCGCCCTCCTTCTTGCCGGGGTGCTCTTTTCCCAAGAGTATTTTGATCGGGGGAATTCTACCGAGGGCGCGATCCGAGCGTACGCCGATTCGCTCTATCGCCGGGTCGAATGGGACTGGTTTCGTGACGAGCCGCCTCTTATCACGATGGGCTGGCATCCCGAGGCCGGCCGCGGCTTCAACGGCTCCCAGTACCAGGGATATAACGAGGCAATGATCCTCTACCTGCTGGCGCTTGGCTCGCCCACGCATCCGATTCGTCCGGACGCATGGCAAGCCTGGACGAGCACGTACGAATGGAGTGACTTTTATGGTTACGAACAGGTGAATTTCAGTCCGCTGTTCGGACACCAGTATTCGCAGGCATGGATTGACTTTCGGGGAATTCAAGATGCGTACATGCGCGAGAAGGGCATCGACTATTTCGAAAACTCCGTGCGGGCCACCCTCTCCCAGCGGGCGTATGCCGTGGAGAATCCCGGAGGTTGGACCGACTATGGCCCGGACATCTGGGGCCTAACGGCTTGTGATGGACCAGGCGTTCGCGTCGATATGGAGGAGGGGGAGCAGCGCTTCGGAGGGTACTCGGCGCGCGGAGCCAGCAGCCGCCGCATCAACGATGACGGTACGATTGCGCCTACAGCCGCGGGCGGATCGATTGCATTCGCACCGGTCGAGGCGATCGCGGCGCTCAAGGCGATGAAGGAGCGGTACGGCGAGCCATTGTTCTCCACGTATGGATTTCTGGACGCTTTCAACCCGACGTTCACGTATGCCAACGCGGAAGTCCGGCACGGTCACGTCGTGGACGGTCAAGGATGGTTCGATACCGACTACCTGGGCATTGACCAGGGCCCGATCATGATCATGGCGGAGAATTTCAGGACGGAGCTCGTCTGGGAGACCATGAAACGAAGCCCTTACATTGTGCGAGGTCTCGAGCGGGCTGGATTTACCGGCGGCTGGCTCGAGGACAAAATGAGGAATGAGGAATGAGGAACGAGGAATGGGTTCGCCGGAATGACGGCGGAAGGAGCCTCGCACGGTTGAAACCGTGCTCGGCGAACGTTTTGCCGGTCCACGACCCCGCGCTGAAGCGCGGGGTGGCTATCCAATTTTCACGGTCTGGGTCAATCTCGCCGGACGTTGCTTTCGAAGGCGAAATCGGGCCGGCCACCTCGGGCAACGGTCGTAGCGTCGATGGCGGGCCAGCCACCCCGGGCTTCAGCCCGGGGCAACGGAACGCCGCCCCACCCCCCGAGCCGGGCTTCAGCCCGGCGAGTCACGTCCTCGCCGAGCCTTCCGAACCGGTCATCGGCCGCGGACCGGCAGTCCAAAGAGTCACCCCGGGCATTGGTCGTAGCGGTGGGATCCGGCCAGCCACCCCGGGCTTCAGCCCGGGGCAACGGAACGCCGCCCCACCCCCCGAGCCGGGCTTCAGCCCGGCGAGTCACGTCCTCGCCGAGCCTTCCGAACCGGTCATCGGCCGCGGACCGGCAGTCCAAAGAGTCACCCCGGGCATTGGTCGTAGCGGTGGGATCCGGCCAGCCACCCCGGGCTTCAGCCCGGGGCAACGGAACGCCGCCCCACCCCCCGAGCCGGGCTTCAGCCCGGCGAGTCACGTCCTCGCCGAGCCTTCCGAACCGGTCATCGGCCGCGGACCGGCAGTCCAAAGAGTCACCCCGGGCATTGGTCGTAGCGGTGGGATCCGGCCAGCCACCCCGGGCTTCAGCCCGGGGCAACGGAACGCCGCCCCACCCCCCGAGCCGGGCTTCAGCCCGGCGAGTCACGTCCTCGCCGAGCCTTCCGAACCGGTCATCGGCCGCGGATCGGCAGTCCAAAGAGTCACCCCGGGCATTGGTCGTAGCGGTGGGATCCGGCCAGCCACCCCGGGCTTCAGCCCGGGGCAACGGAACGCCGCCCCACCCTCCGAGCCGGGCTTCAGCCCGGCGAGGACCGGCGAAGGGGGGACTTTCAGAAACGCTATCATGACTGCCATCCAAGCAATCGCCCTCCTCCTCCTGCCCGCCCTGGCCCACGCCCAGAACATGAGTATGGACGGAAAGGCCCTGATCGACTCCCTGATGAACGTCATGACGACGGAGGAGAAGCTTGGGCAGCTAACGCAGTACCGCGGGGGATGGAGTGTCACGGGTCCGGTAGCAGAAGAAGGCGGTGAGGAGCAGATCCGCGCGGGCCACGTAGGCTCGTTTCTGAGCATATACGGCGCCGAGTACACGAAGAAGCTCCAGCGGATCGCCGTCGAAGAGTCGCGTCTGGGAATTCCACTCCTGTTTGCGCATGACGTGATCCATGGGTTCCGCACGATTTTCCCGGTTCCCATTGCAGAGGCGAGCAGCTTCGATCCCGAGGCGGTGGAAAACGATGCGCGGATCGCCGCGATCGAAGCGAGTGCGGCGGGCCTGCACTGGACATACGCGCCGATGGTCGACATCGCACGCGACCCCCGTTGGGGGCGAATCATCGAGGGCTCGGGTGAAGACCCCTACCTGGGCTCGGTCATGGCCGCGGCCAAGGTGCACGGTTTCCAGGGAACGGACCTCTCGGTGGACAGCACGGTGCTCGCGACGGCCAAGCACTACGTTGCCTACGGAGCCGCCGAGGGCGGCCGCGACTATAACACCGCGGATATCTCCGAGAGAACCTTGCGAGATGTTTACCTGCCGCCGTTCAAGGCGGCGGTGGACGCAGGGGTAGGTTCTGTCATGGCCGCATTCAACGAAATCGGCGGCGTACCGATGCATGCCAACAAACGCCTCATTAACGGCGTGCTGCGCGGAGAATGGGGATGGGACGGAATCCTCGTCAGCGACTACACCGGAATCCTAGAGCTGATTCAGCACGGCGTGGCGGGCAACCGCACGGATGCCGGCGTGCTGGCCATCAACGCGGGCGTAGACGTCGACATGGTGAGCGAGATCTACCTGAAGGATCTACCCGCGGCGATCGACGACGGCCGCGTCGACATGGAGACGGTGGACAAGGCAGTGCGTCGGGTGCTCGACGCGAAATACGAATTGGGCCTGTTCGAGGACCCCTACCGATACAGCGACCTGGAGCGCGAGGCACGCCTCCTGCTCAATCCAGATCACGTCGCGGCATCGCGCGCAATGGCGAGGAAATCGATTGTGCTGCTCAAGAACGAGTCTGAAACGCTCCCGCTGTCGAAGGGAATGAAGACCATTGCCGTCATCGGTCCGCTTGCAGACGACGCCCGCGCCACGCTGGGCGGCTGGGCCGCGGCGGGACGGGCAGAGGAGGCTGTCACCATCCTACAGGGAATTCGGGACGCTTTTTCGGATTCGACTGAGGTGATTTTCGCCAAAGGCGCCGACGTCCAGGGCGATGACATGTCTGGATTCGAAGAAGCCGTGTCGGCGGCCGATCGGGCGGATGCTGTCGTGATGGTGCTCGGAGAACATCAAGACATGAGTGCGGAGGCTTTGAACAGGGCGCACATCGGACTTCCCGGCGTCCAGCGCGAGCTGGCCGAGGTCGTCATGGCCCTCGGGAAGCCGGTCGTGGTCGTGCTGATGAACGGGCGCCCGCTCGCAATCCCGTGGCTGGACGAGCACGCCCAGGCGATCCTCGAGACGTGGTTCCTCGGCAACGAGATGGGCAACGCGGTGGCGGACGTGCTTTTCGGCGACTATAATCCCGGCGGCAAACTGCCGTCTACATTCCCGGTGACTGTCGGACAGATACCGCTTTACTACAACCACAAGAACACGGGCCGGCCACCGAGCACGACGGACAAGTACACATCGAAGTATATCGATGCGCCGTGGACGCCGCTCTATCCATTCGGCTACGGCCTCAGCTACACGACATTCTCTTTCTCGGATGTTTCGGTTACACCCCAGATGACGCCGCTGTCCGAGTATCTTCAGATCAAGGTCGGGGCGACGGTCACGAACACGGGCGATCGCACCGGGGACGAAGTGGTGCAGGTCTATATTCAGGACGTGACGGCGAGCGTTACGCGGCCGGTGAAAGAATTGAAACGGTTCAAACGGATCACGATCGATCCCGGTGAATCAGTAAGTATCTCCTTCACGCTTTCCAAGGACGATCTTTCGTTCTACGGTCTCGACATGAAGCCTGTCGTCGAGCCGGGGATCTTCAAGGTCTATGTGGGCTCGTCATCGGAAGACGTGACGGAGCTGGAGTTTGAGCTGACCCGTGAGTAGGGGGAATGGAGTTATGGAAAATGAGGAATTAGCAATTAGCAATGAGCAATTAGCAATGCGGAATGAATTAGGTCGGGCTGTTGAGGCCTGTCTTATTGTCGTACTCATCCTCCTCGGCGCCGGTACGGCCTTCGCCCAGACCAAACCCACGAACGTCATCTTCATTCTGAGCGACGATCACCGCTACGACTTCATGAGCTTCCACGAGGGCGCTCCGAAATTCCTGGAAACGCCATCGCTCGACCGGATGGCGGCGGAGGGCATTCACCTGAAGAATGCTTTCGTGACCACCTCGCTCTGCTCCCCGAGTCGCGCGTCGATATTCACCGGCCAGTATGCCCACCATCATCGCGTGGTCGACAATACGAGTCCGATTCCGCCCGACGTCCGATTCTTCCCGCGCGATCTTCAGGATGCCGGGTACACGACCGCATTCATGGGTAAGTGGCACATGGGCGAAGACACCGACGATCCCAAGCCGGGTTTTGACAAGTGGATCAGCTTCCGCGGGCAGGGTGTGTATTTTGATCCGACGCTGAATGTCGACGGGACGCGGAAGAAATACGAAGGCTACACGACGGACCTCCTGACGGAGTTCGCGATCGACTGGCTGAAAGAACGCGTCAAGTCGCCCGACAAGCCCTTCTTCCTCTTCCTCTCCACAAAGCGGTCCATGCAGAGTTCGAGCCGGCGCCGCGCCACGCCGGACGATACAAGGACGTCAAGATTCCCTATCCCGCGTCGATGGCGAACACCGAATCGAACTACCGCGACAAGCCGCACTGGGTCCAGGAACAGCGATATGGATGGCACGGCGTCGACTTTGCCTATCATGGTCAGTTGGACTTCGACACGTTCTACCGGAGGTACTGCGAGACGCTACTGGCGGTGGACGAAAGCGTCGGGCGCGTTCTCGACTTCGTCGATCAGAACGGGTTGGACGACAACACGATCGTGTTCTACATGGGTGACAATGGATTCATGCTGGGAGAGCACGGCTTGATCGATAAGCGTCAGGCGTACGAGGAGTCCATTCGCGTGCCGATGCTCGCCTATGCGCCGGGGTTCATCAAGAAGGGGTCGGTGACGGAGAGCCTCATCCGCAACATCGACATCGCCCCGACGATCCTCGACATCGCCGGCATTCCGACGCCCGATCGGATGGACGGACATTCGTTCCTTCCTGTGCTTGCCGGCGGGGAGCCTGAAGGCAGCAACGAGTTTCTCTATGAGTACTACTGGGAATACGCCTTCCCGCACACGCCGACAGTTTTCGCGCTGAGGGGGGACCGCTACAAGTACATCTTCTATCAGGGCGTGTGGGATTTACAGGAGCTGTATGACCTGAAGCTGGATCCGAAGGAGCAGCACAACCTGATTTTCGAGCCCGATCAACAGGAGCGCATTACGGAGATGCGCAATCGAATGTGGGATCTGCTGGAGCAGACGGGTGGGATGACGATCCCGCTGAAGAGGGCCGGAAGCTGGCAGGCGGCAGAGCGGAAGTTGCATTGATGAGGATGGAGAATGGAGGATGGAGAATGGAAGATGGAAGCCCTCCCGGTGTCATTCCCGCGAAGGCGGGGATCCAGGGCAGCAGTAATGAATGATGAATACGGAACGAGGAATGGTCCCGAGCTCCTGTCTGAAGATCATCGCGATCGTTCTCGTTACTGTTGGGACAAATCGAGCGTTCGCCCAAACGGACTCACTCGAGACCGTCGCAAGCTCGCAATTCCTTCGTTTCGTTCAGAACCCCAGTGACGAGACACTATCGTTTCTTGTCGCTCCGGCTGAGGGCCGGACTGCCACGGGGCCGCACCCGATAGAGCTCCTGGTCGACGGGAGAAGGGTGAAGGGGTTGGCAGACGATCAGGTCAGCGTGGAAGTGGACACGCCCACTCCGCGTGCGATGTCCGTCACCTGGACGCCGAAAGACGGCCTCGATCACGAATTCGAACTTCGTCTTCTGAGCACCTATTCGACTGCCTACTATGGTACGGGTGAGAGATTCCAGGCCCTTGATCACCGTGGTTTCTACCTGCCGATCGAGACCGACGACAGGGCAGACAATAAGGGCGTGGGAGCGTACAAACCCATCCCGTTCTTTATGAGCACGGACGGGTACGGCATTTGGGTCGACAGCTTCTCACCGGGTGTCTTCGATCTGAACGCAACCGATCGCTTTGCCGCGAAACTTCGATTCAAAGACGACAGGTTTCGAGTCGTGATCATGGCCGGTCCCGCCTTTTCCGACATCCTGGCGACCTTCACCGGTCTCACCGGTCGACCGCGGGTGTTGCCGCCGTGGGCGTTCGGACTGTGGAAGAGTCGCGACGTTCATCCGAACCAGGATTCGGTGTACGCCGATATCGAGCGATTGCGCGACTACGACATACCTGCGTCGGTCATCGTCCTCGACAGCCCGTGGGAAACGGGCTACAACGACTTCGAGATCAATACGACGCAGTTCGCGGATACCGCCGCCATGTTCGACCGGATCGAATCGCTCGGATTCAATCTGGCCCTCTGGCTGACGCCTTTCATTAACAAGCGTGACGTGATCGACATGAAGGGCATGTCCGAGGAGTCGTCGAACTTTTCCGAGGCGGCCGAAAAGGGATTTCTGGTATCGGATTCATCGGGGAAGGTGCTGACAAGTGAGTGGTGGAAAGGGGAAGGCGGTCTCGTCGATTTCACGAATCCGGAAGCGATTCAGTGGTGGTTCGGGCAACTGGACAAGACGCGCGCGTACGGCGTCCGCGCCTTCAAATGCGACGACGGCGAGGGCAATTTCGTCCCTGAAGCCGTCTTCTTCGACGGAACGCCCGCATACAAGATGAAGAACCGGTACGCCGCGCTCTACGACAGCGTCATGCAGGCGTACGTCGACGATCGGCTGGGCGGAGACGGAGTGCTGATTACCCGCTCCGGGTACACCGGCACCCAGAAGTATTCGATCGACTGGGCAGGTGACAATCGCAGCAACTTCTCGTTCGGAGACGGCCTTCCGACGACGATCCTGGCCGGACAAAACGCAGCGCTCTCCGGCATCGCGCTGTGGGGATCCGACATCGCCGGCTATTTCGGGCGCCCAGATCCCGAGTTGTTCGTCCGATGGACCCAATTCGGGACGTTCTCGCCCTTTATGCAGGTCCATATGACTTCCAACCAGGGGCCGTGGGACTTCGGCCCGGACGCCCTCGGGATCTTCCGTAAGTTTGCGAAGCTCCGGATGCAGCTCTTCCCATATCTCTACGAGGCCGTCAGGGAGGCCGCTCGAACGGGGATGCCCGTAATCCGGCCGATGGTGCTGGCGTTTCAAAGCGATCCAACGGCTGTTGCTGCGCGATATCAGTATCTGTTCGGCCCCGATCTCCTGGTTGCACCGATGTACCAGTCCGGTACCTACCGCTCGGTCTATCTCCCGGAAGGGGAGTGGGTCGACTGGTGGAGCGGCTCGATCTTTGACGGGAAGCAGACGATCGAAGTACACGCCCCACTGGCTCGGATACCGTTGTTCGTGCGCGCAGGAGCGATGCTCCCTCTACTTCCCGAGGATGTGGACACGCTCGTCCCCAGATCCGCAAAGACCGATTCAAGTGTCGTGACCATGGACGACAGGCGGGTCATCCAGATATGGCCCGGAACGCGAGGAGAAAGGCGGACCTGGGGCGATCTGTCGGTGATTCTCGAACGTGTCGGAGGGATCGCGACACTGCATATCGAATCGGGGGTCGAACGCATGATTGAGGTGAGGTTGATGCATGATCGTCCGGCGCGCTTCGTCCATGGTATTCGCTTGGACGCTGTCGGACATGACGGTGACTCCACGGTTATGCATCTGGGTGTCGTCGGGAACGCCCGAATGATTTCCTGGGAGGATGACTGAAGTGCCGCAAAGGAAGATCTGTCGATTCCTGAGAGGACGCTCAGCGAGCTTGGTCTTGCACGTCGCGGTTGTACTCGGCCTTTCTGCCGGGGTGGCATGCGGCGCCTCTGATCCACCCGAGCGTACGAGGGTCACCATCAACGATACCTGGCGCTATGCACCCGGCAACATGCCCAGCGCCGCCGAAGTCGATTTCGACGACGGAACCTGGGAGCGCGTCGACCTACCCCATACCTGGAATGCGGAAGACGCCTTCGACAAGACGCCCGGCTACCGGCGCGGCACGGGATGGTACCGAAAACACCTTTCCTCCGTCGACGTGGCGCCCGGCCGCAGGCATTTCGTCTATTTCGAAGGCGCGAATCAGGTGGCCGACGTCTTCATGAATGGTGTCCACGTCGGGCGACATGTAGGTGGATATACCGCCTTCGTTGTCGACGTGACTGACGAGCTGAACCCCGACGGACCGAACGTCCTCGCGGTTCGCGTCGACAACGCACACGATCCGGACATACCGCCCCTGGACGCCGACTTCACGTTCTACGGGGGCATCTATCGTGACGTCTGGTATCTGTCGACCGACGAAGTCCACATCGACGTCATGGACCATGCCGCGCCCGGTATCTTTGTCGATACGCCGGAGGCATTGGATTCGGGGGCGTCGGTTCGCGTGCGCGGCGCCGTGGTCAACGAATCTTCCAGCAATCGCACGGTGACGGTCAGGTCGGAGATCTTGGACAATGGGGAGCAGGTCGCCGGATTGGAGTTCGAGCTGGAAATCGCGGCGGGTACGCGTGAGCCGTTCGAAGTCACGACCCCTGAGATTCCCGATCTCAAGCTGTGGTCGCCTGATTCGCCCTACCTGTACAGCGTCAGAACCGATGTGTTTGAGGGTGATCGTCTTGTAGATCGCGTCACTGTGCCACTTGGAATCAGGTGGATGACGGCCGACGGTCACGACGGCTTCACGCTCAACGGAAAGCCGCTCAGGCTTAGCGGCACGAACCGTCACCAGGATTTCCCTGGATTTGGGAATGCCGTCCCGAACTGGGTGCACAGAAAGGACGTGTCGATCATTAAGGACACCGGATTCAATTTCCTGCGCCTTGCCCACTATCCGCAGGATCCCGTCGTCCTCGAGGAGACAGATCGTCAGGGTCTCGTGGTCTGGGAGGAAATCCCCATCGTCAACATGATCACGATGTCGGATGCGTTCGACGAGAACAGCGAAAGCATGCTCGTCGAGATGATCCGCCAGCACTACAACCATCCCTCAATCCTCATGTGGGGATTCATGAACGAGGTGATGCTTCGGGTGCCCAAACCCGTCCCCGCAGGTTACTATGACAGGCTTTTGGAGCTTGCCGAACGCCTGGAAAGCGTCGTCAAGAGCGAAGACGCGAGCCGTGCCACCGTGATGGCGCAGTCGGTAGGCGAAGTTTACAACGGGAAGGGCCTGAGCGACGTCACTGATATCCTTGGGATGAATCTATACTTCGGCTGGTACTATGGAACCTTGGATTCACTCGGCGCCTTTCTCGACCGGGTCCACGCGGAGCACCCCGATCGTCCACTCATCATCAGCGAGTACGGAGCCGGTAGCGACGAGCGCGTGCACACGACCTCTCCGCGTGCTTTCGACTTCAGCTCCGAGCACGCGCAGGACTTCCATCTTGCTTCCTTCAGGATCATCCGGGATCGGCCATATCTCGTCGGATCCGCGGTGTGGAATCAATTCGATTTCGGATCGGAGGGACGACAAGACACGAAGAATGCGATCAATCAGAAAGGACTTTACTTCTTCAATCGGACCCCGAAGGATGTCGCGTACTACTATCAGGCCGCGCTTCTCGACAAACCGGTGCTTCACATCGCCGACGAGTGGTCGAGACGTGCCGGAAGCCGCCCGGAAGACGCGCTCCAATCGATCCGGGTTTATACGAATGCTCCGAGAGCGGAGATCTGGGTCAACACGAACGACAATCCGCAGGGATCGCATGCTGCGGACAACCACCTGGCCACCTGGCGCGTCAAGCTTAAGGACGGACCGAATCTTGTCAAGGCGGCTGCGTATGGTGGCGCGAAGCTGGCCGTGGACAATACAACCATCCTTTACGATGATCGATCGGCGCTTTTCGGGTTCGATGCGCGGTCCGGGCAAGTCCTGGCCGTAAACGCAGGCGGTCATTACCAGTATGTCGGATCTGACGACCTCGTCTGGGAGGCCGATAG
Source organism: uncultured Bacteroidota bacterium (assembly GCA_963768715.1). Classification (GTDB taxonomy): domain Bacteria; phylum Bacteroidota; class Rhodothermia; order Rhodothermales; family DATKEJ01; genus DATKEJ01. The sequence continues at coordinate 40,685 of CAVYJC010000004.1, read as the reverse complement.
AGCCTACACGCCGGGCAACTGGGGATTCAGCGGCGGAGCCCCACGTCTCGTGCACCATCGCATTCAGGGGACCGATGACGACCCGATCTTTCAGGCGGCGCGAGATGGCGTGAACGACTATCGATTCGACGTCGCGGACGGCAACTACGAGGTTGAGATACTTCTCTGTGAAACGCGCGACGACCCGGAAAACCGAGGTGCATTCATGGTATCGGTTAACGGAAGCGTAGTCTGGACGGACCTCGATCTCGCCGATTCCGTTGGACTCTATTCCACCACTCGTCGAACAATAGACGTCGTGGCGACTGGCGGGAAGGGCATCGAAGTGACTTTCGAGCCGGCGGGATCGTCGACCGTCAGCGGGATCCTGATCCGGCGCAAGTAATCGTAGCTTTAAACATGCATCGAGTAATCTGCGCGCTTGTGTTCGCTGCCGGCTCTACTGCGTCCTTGTTCGGGACCGTCGTGTTGCTGGGCGCGGTGGGCCTCTTGCTTACGACCGTCAACGGAGCGAACGCACAAGCTTCGCGCAGTGACACGCTCCGCGTGCTGACCTACAATCTGCACGGCCTGCTCACCGACGACCCGAAACCGGACTGGGATTCGGTTCGCATGGCCTGGCTGGCGGAGGTGATTGAGACGCTCGATCCGGACGTAGTCGGTTTTCAAGAGGTTTTGCAGCACGCCGGATCTGACGGGTCCGACAACCAGATTCGGACATTGGCCGACACGCTTTCACGGCGCACCGGAAAACGTTGGGAGGTCCGATCGGCGGTGGCGCATCCAAGTTGGGAGCGTTTCGACGAAGGCGTGGCTATCCTGACACAACACCCGATCGTACGGACCGACGAGTACATGCTCAAGCCAAGGGACGTGTTTCAGCGCAATCTGCTGGCGGTCAGAATTCGCACCCGGCTCAGCGACGTCGACGTCTTTACTACGCATCTTGCACATCGATCGGAGGCCGAGTTGACGAGGACGACGCAGGTTTCCGAGATCAAGCAACACGTCGGATTCAGGGGTCGGGACAGCATTCCGGCGATCATCGTCGGAGACTTTAACGCGACGCCGGATACACCTTCGATTCGAAACGCCGTGACGGCGGACTCGGCAGGGAGTTGGATCGATGCCTTTGCTGCCGTTAATCCTGATGACGACGACTATTCGTACCCCGCAGAGGATCCGAACAAGCGAATCGACTACGTATTTCTCGCCGATCCAAGCCGCCTGATGCCGGTTAGTGCCCGGATGGTATTCGACGAGACGCGGGGCGAGAAGATGCTTTCCGATCACCTCGGGGTAGTGGTGGATTTCGTGAAGAGGTGAGCCAGGAAAGGGGACGCTGGATGGCCGGGCATTCTGCGCTTCGAGAATCCGGCCATTCCCGCGACGGCGGGAATCCATGAGAGGGAAGAGGCAAGCAAGGGCCGCAAAACGTTTCAACGGCTTTGCGGAGTTCGTCAGCTGGCCTCCGGATTCTGGAATCGGAGCCGCCGCAGACCCCAAACTTGGTACTATGTTAAAAAATTAGCATTTTACTGCAACAAAGGATCGCCGGGGTGCTGATAGCCTGCCTCGGTCTGTTCGGATTGGCTTCTTTCACGGCCGAGCAGCGAACAAAGGAGATCGGGGTCCCAAAGGTCCTCGGTGCGTCCGTTCCGAGCGTCGTCGCGCTCTTATCGCGGGAATTTCTCCTCCTGGTCGGCGGCGCTTTCCTCGTAGCGGCCCCCGTCTCCTACTATCTGATGAATAATTGGCTCAACGACTTCGAGTTCCACACGGATTTCGGAATGGGCGTCCTCCTCGTTGCGGGCGTCGCGGCGCAATGGTGGTTGCATGGCTGACGGTAAGCTACCAGTCGGTCAGAGTGGCGACGGCCAATCCCGTGGTGGCGCTGCGGTCGGAGTAGGGCCACGCCGGCGGCGTGGCCGACCTCAAGGACATGGCAGGTCCTCGCGGGCGGCAAACAGCGTCAGGCACGTGCGTACTATTGGCCTCACAGTCCAATTGCGTGACTCAAGGAGGAGTGCGCCGCATGTTTGGATGCGACGCACTCCTCCGGTCTGTGTCGCCTTTCAAGCCGGCTGACACGTTTGTCGTCAAAAACCCGAGTCAGCTATTTGACGAGGACCACCCTGCGCACCTCGGTGAAGGTCTTCCCACTGACGCGAATCAGGTACGTGCCGCTCGGGAGACCGGTCGCGGTAAGCTTGATGTTGGTTCTTCGATAAGCAGGGACCACGTCGTTGTACAATTGCGTGACGTTCCTTCCGAGTGCATCGAAGACGTCGACGACCACACGACCTTGCTCGCGCAAAGTCAGGTCCACCTCAGTGGAGTTGTGGAACGGATTCGGATATGCAGCCGAAAGCTGATGCGTGGTCGGCATCTCGACGAGCAATTCGACAGCAGGACTCAGTTCCGTTGCTCCATCGAAGTCGATCTGCTTGAGCCTGAATCGATATCGGCCAGCACCGATTTTCGTCAGGCGATACGAATAAGGTCGCATCTCATTCGAATTGCCGGCACCATCAATCCACGCGAGATCGGTCCAGACCTGGCAGGCATCGCCGTCCGCGCAGGCTGCGACCGTGAGCCACTGGATTTCGAAACCGGCGTTGTCGTGTTCCGATACCGTAGACCAGCTCAGCAGAACCTCGTTCTCACCCGTCTGAATGGCCCCGAAGTCGGCCAGCTCGACCGGCAGCTCGATGGGCTGCGATGTGGCCGAGTCCTCGTCGTCCTCACTTTGATCGCCGTCGTCGTTTCCGGGAGTCGAATCAGGATCGGGCTGATCGGCGAGCGTTACCTGAGCAACGTTTTTCACCTCGCCGGTCGGATTGACTTTGACCTTTACCGTCAGGGTGTCGGCCGTGCCGCTGGGAATCGATCCTATATCCCAAACACCGGTGCCGTCGTCGTAGCCACCGGCAGACGCGGAGGCGCTGATGAACATGAACCCGGTTGGAAGCGTGTCTCCGACCGCAACCCCCGTTGCGTCGTCCGGACCTCCGTTGTTCACGATGACGGAGAACTGTACGGTGTCCCCGACGGCGGGGTTGCTTAGATCGACCAACTTGATCAGGCTCAAATCGCATTCCTGGCAAGCGGGATCGATGCCGACCCCCAGCACCGTCACATCCATCTCGCCGATTCCAATCCCTAGAGCTTTCAGGAGCGGATCGACGAAGTCAGACAATATCGCTGCCAGCGGGGGCGTGAGCGCCGTGTTGACCACGGTCTTCAAGGCACTAATCGCGCTCGCAACAAGGGTATTCAGCGCGGGCGAGAACGGACCTGAGAAGCGTAGGCCGACCTCCATGTTGTTGGTCAGATCGGCGATGAGGTTTGTTATGAAGGTGGCGCTGTTGCCCGCCGTCTGGGTTTCGGGGAACGGACCGTTGAAGGTCAACGGTGTTGTTCCCGACATTCCTTGTCCGCTTGTCTTCGCAAGGACTTCCGCCTCCGCCGTCAGAACCGCGAGCGTAATTGTGGCGTTGCCGACGACGGCCGAGTCGAGTCTGGCCTGCAGCGTGTCGGTTGGCAGCGAACGATTCCAGAACACCGAATCCGGGAGCGTCCCCAAGAATGCGTCGACAACACCCGGAGTCGCGTCTACGTCCACCTCCGGCGTGAATGCGTCAACCAGGGTCAGAACGCCGTCGGCACGGGCAATCTCCAGGTAAATCTCGAGATTTTCGAGCGCCCCGGAGACTCCGCCAATACCAAAGGCAAGCGACGTTGAAACCAGGTCTACGTCGAGTTTGACCCTGATGGCCGCGGTGTGCGCCGTTTCGCCGCCGCTTCCACAAACGATGACCTGGGGTTCGATTACTTGCGCGTAAAGCCGCACGGTATCCGCGACCACATCAAGTCCACTACCCGACAGGGACGCACCCGAAATGGTTATCGGTGTCGGAGTCGTAGCTACGTTCTCATAATTATACAGTTGTACCAGACCCGTGATCAGATCCAGTGCGTTGAGGTCGATGTCCGCCAATGCTCCTTCAGGGAAATCGATCGACAACAGGTCCTCGAGCATGATGGTGCCACTGAGTCCCGATACCTCGGCGATGAGGTTGTTGAGAGCAGTGGCCTCGGCAGTATTCCCGTCTGCCTGAGCGACCTCTGCGGCCGCGAGAAGCAGATCTTCCAGCGTGATGCTTGTGGACAAGACTTCGCTGGTCGAGGAGAGTGTGAGATCGGTCTGGAGCGTGTCCAGAAGTCCGAGCAAATTAACGTCGCCGGCAGCAAGTGCATTCCAGTCGAGAATGTCAAGGTGCACCGACGACCCGAGCAGACTGCTCATAATGGCGTCCAGGAGAACGCCCCGCTCTGAATCGATGCTCACAAGTCTCGGTCCAACTTGAATGCAGGCGCCGGAACACTCATCCGGTTGTGCAGCTGCGAGTTTGGGCTGAAGCGTGAAGAATGCGAGTGCTGCAAGCAGGGTGGCGGATCGTGCGAAGTATGCACAAGATTTCATGACGTACCTCCGTCATCTTAATACACTACACTCACATCCGCCTCCTACTGCGAGTGAGTGGTAGGTTGTAGGCTAGAGAGCTGCCTTTCGGGCCGGGCGTACTTCAACCATCAGCCGTCAACGGGCTAGCGTCGAGCGGCTCTGTGGGGGATCAAATGGCCTTCGCCTCGAAGGAACTCATACACACACGATCTTCATTTAAGGTCCACGACTGAAAAAGTCAATGAAAATCCGGTTCAGCCGGCTCTTCCCCGGCGCGACGGAGGAATGGACGAGTCCACTTGAAAGAGACGACCTGGGGTTGTCACAGGAGTCCAATGGAAATGGACGAGGCGTTAGTCTACGGGTGGTCTCCCCTCGAGGGGAGCCTCGCGAAGCGAGGAGGGGTGGACCATCCCCCGGCTCAAAAATAATACCGCCCTCTCACGATGGCCCCCCATCCGAAGGCGCCGAACTCGGACGTCGCTGCTCCGACCGGCGCGTATCCGATGACGCGTCAGGACGGCATTGTCGCTGAGACTGTATTCGAGGTAGGGATAGACGACGAGGCTTCGGTCGGTCAAGCTCAGGATTGCGTAGCTGGACCCCGTCAGAAGATCCGTCAGAGGATAAGATTGGCCCAGGAAGAGGTAGTCTCGTCCCAGGTTGTCTCCCGTCTCGCCTATCAGGCGCATCCAACGGTTGAAACTGTAGTCGGAACGGCGCGACGCCCCGAATCCGTTATGGTAGTATTCCGTGATCAAATACCATCCGGCCTCCGTGGTATGATCGGCGCCGATTAAAGCCAGCACACGATCATTTCGATCCGGGACGTTCACGTAGGCGCCTTCGAACCAGACCCCGAACTCTCCTATCGATCCGGACAGATCGCCCGCAAGGAAGCGCCTTTCGACGTCGTCTGACGACGAAGTGAGGAAGTCGAACTCATGAACGTGCTCCTGCATGAGAGAGACCGAGTAGTCGAAACCCGCGACATGATCCTTGAATCGAACGGCTTTCTTAGCCTCGTTCCAGAGATTCTTGAGTCCGATGACCGCCGTTACGCTCCCCATCGCAGAGAATGGAACGACCGCCTTGAAGGCGTCAACGCCGCGCTTTTCGTACGTCGGATCGAGGAAATTCTTTTCATGGAAGATGTCTGTCGGATTCCAGGCGTAGCCTGTCCCCCACGGTAGTTGCTGCCGCCCGATGCGGGCGCTGGCCTCCCCCAAGTACGCTGTCGCATAGGCATTGTCCACGTAGTGCTCATGGTCCACGTGGAAGTCGAAATCCTGGCGCAACGCGTCGACGGGCGCGCCAACCGCCTGTGCAAATGATTTGACGACGGAAGCCGGAATGAAGTCGAAGCTGTTGAAGTCCGTTTTCCCGTGCTCCATCTGACCTACGACATCACCAGTGATCGCCAGCCAGGGGCGGACGTTGGCATTCACATCCACGCGAATCCTGGTGTAGTCCATTGCGATGAGGCGACCTTGGAGACGCTGTGGGTACACCTGGTGCTCCAGGTACCCGCTCCCTTCCAGGTTCTGCCCGAACACCCGCGCCCCGGTCAGGTCGAGCAGCACCAGCAGAACGAGTCGTCAGCCCGCAGCTCTTTCGCATTGCAAATGATCGACCCGTGCGATCCGTAAATGGGAAAAATGTGGCTGCTTCGGTCTGGAGCGTTGCCATTGATCAGCGTCGCTTGAGATTGGTCGTCGTAAACAACCTTTCATCGAGGTCCACGCCGACGTCCATTCGGTCGAACTCAAAGGCCGTTTCGCCGCCGTCCCTCAGATTCGACATGTCGAGTCGGAACGGCAGGTAGTGGCCGCCGACCTCCCGGATGTCCGATGGCAGCAAGCGCTTAAGCAGTGTGCCGTTTTCGTAGTAATCGATCCGTCGGGTCACAAACCGATCGACATCCGCCCAGACGATGATCTTCGAGTAGGAAGGACCCGATTCGGTCGGGGTAGATTCGATCTTGTAGCACTCGATGCCATCCAACTTCTCCTTGCCGAGCAATTTGCTGGTGTAGTCATCCTCCAGGTTGCCCGAGATCATGTCTTCGTAGGAAAATTCGCTCCCCTGAACCCGCTGCCGGCGGGCGTGGCTGGCGAGGTGGCGGACGCGATCGGTCTTCGGGGTGTAGAACCAGATGTCGTCTCCGTCATGGAGCATGAGGATCTTGTCTCCCTTGACGCGGGCGGGACCGGTGTACACCGTCAGTGTCTTCTCGTTCTGTCCGATCGAGTAAAACTCCACGTCGAGCGTTCGTTTGCTCCCGGAAGATGTCGTGATGATCTGACTTCCAACGGAAGTAACTCGAGGCCGTACGTTCATTCGCATCGATCTTCCGAACTATGTCCGCTACGTCAGGCGTCGCGTTCTGCGCACGTGCTGTTCTCCCGCGAGGGTCAGAAGCAACATGCAGCCGACGGCCCCGACGAGGGTGGTTCGTTCCTTGGTCTCGTGACGAGAGGCATCGCCGTTCTCACCGCGCAACGCCCGCCGATCCAGAAATCCGACCAGGACGGGGAGGAGCAGCAGGGTCACGACAAGGGCTGTCCCGACGCCAATGAGGAGTGTGAGGCCGAGGCTGGCCAGTCCTCTGTAGACGGCGAATCCAAGCGAGCCGAATGCAATCATCGTCGTGAGCGACGTCAGAATGACCGCCTTTCCGGTGCTGGCGTAGGCCACGCGGAGGTGACCTGGACCCTCCTCCAGATAGCGATTCAGGATGTGAACCGAATCGTCGATTCCGATCCCGAGTATGAGCGGAATGGCGATCGTGTTGACGATGTTGAACTGCATCCCCAGGAGGTGCATCAGACCCACCATCCAAACAACCCCAACCCCCAGGGTCGTCATCGCCATGACCGCCAGCGAGAGCCGCCTGAAATCGAGCAGGAGAAGGAGGAAGATCACGCCGAGGGCGAGGATTGCGGCGGTTCTTCCGTCTCGTCCGATGTACTGAATGAGGATGTAGAAGATCGGCGGCAGGCCGGTGATTCGCGGATCAATCCGGTGCATTTGTTCGGTCAGCCGGCCAAGGAATTCGAAATCCCACACCTGCTGCCTGGGATAAATTGACACCAGATAGCTCGATCCGTCGTTACTGACGAACTGATTCCGGATCGCCGGCGGGAGATCGGGCACGTCGATTGTTTCTTCGGACGTCATCTCAAGCGCCTCCTCACGCATGAGGGGCGCGTAGTCTGATTCGAAGGAGGCGAGACGGGTCATACCGGCTGCCCGATTCGCGTTGAGGGAATCGACGAGCCGGGTCACGACGCTCTGCCTCTCTGCTGCCGGGAGATCCAGATTCCCGACCAGCTCCCTGGTCTTCCGATCCACCTTCTCCTGCCCTCCCATGTAGGCCAACTGCCCGAGCTCGATTACGTTGTCTTCGAGGCGGTACAACTGATCGACCAGCGCATCGGAATCCGAAAGACGCAGCTTCGAAGGGGCGTTCGGATTGCCGAGATCGGACCGAATCATCTGGATGAATGGCAGACGCTTTTCTCGTTCTTCGGGCGAGGGAACGAAGTCGGAGATGCTCGTCACCATGCCGACCGACTTCAGCTCCTTCGCAGACTCCGAGATGGTTCGCGACTTCTCCACAGAGTTTGCCGTGACGAGGAGCATATCGGGTGTTACGTCGAATTCGTCGATGACGTCATCCTGGAGCTGTATCGAACGGAGTCCCTTCGGCTCCATGTTCAGATAGTTGTAGTCGAACGTGATGTGGAGCGCGTTGTAAAGGAGAAACGCGGACACGATTACGAGGACCGACAAGACCGGAACGGGTCTGGATGCCAGTCCCTCTGCAAGACGTCCCGTCCAATGGTAGGCGATCGAACGTGTTTCGGCGGGGTGTCCCTTGCGGCGAGTGAGGATCCGATCGCGGGCTACGAGGAGTGATGGCAGCACGAGCATCGAAGCCAGCATGCAGAACATCACGCCGATGCCGGCGACGAGCCCAAACTCCTTCATGCCGAGGTTCTCAGAGATGAGCATTGTCAGAAACGCGAGGGCTGTGCTGACGGCGCCGACGACGATGCCGTTGCCCGATTTCGTCAGCGCGAGCCGTAACGACTCGCCGATCGATTGGCCCTCCGAACGATGCTCTGAATAGGCCGAGATGACGTGGATGTTGTAGTCGATGCCCAGCCCGATAAGAATGACGGCAAACATCGAGGTCATCAGGTTGAGACTGCCAACCGCCACCGCGGAGAAGCCGGCGGCCCAGATGATTCCGACCACCAGGCTGATCCCGGCCAGAATCGGCGCTGCCCACATTCGGAAGCTGATGATGAAGAGACCGATGATCAGGATAAACGCAACGATGGACGTGATGTACATGTCTGACATCGCGGCTTCCATTTCGTCACGCCCGAGGGCCATCGTACCCGTTATGCCGGCGTCGACATCCGGATGCATTCTGTTCAGGTCGGCGATCAGAGCGTCGACAGAATCCACGGCCGTTACCATGGTCTCGACGTCGTTCAGCGTAAACGTGGGCTGGGCGAACATCAGGAGCATGTCGTTGTCGGGAGCGATGTAGTAGGGATCGCCGATCAGAAACTGATCGACGGCCCCGCGCGCCGTTTCCGCGCTGCCCGAGCCGTCGACGTAATCCTGCATCGTTTGGAGCCATGAACCGATGCCGCCAAGGGCGCGAACCGCTTTCTCTTCTTTGTCGCTATTGGAGATGCTCTCGTTGTCAGCGACGTAGGTCTTTTCGAACGAGTCGTTCAGATGCGTGAGGAAGGGGAGCAGACCCAGATCCGCAAACTGGTTCTGCATGTTCTCGAGGTCTTTTGCCTTGATCAGCATGAATCCGTGCCGGCGGACAAAGTCGGTATCGAGCTTGTAGTCTACGCGACGGATATAATCCTTCATTGCGCGGAGTCGGGGAGCGAGTTCGTTCGCGAAGGACTTGATCTCATCCTCCTTTCCGCGAACGACGACGATGAGGCTGGATGCCGAGCTGTACTGGTCGACGATCCGATCATACTCGAGGACGGTGGGATGCGACTGGGGCATCATGTTCTTGAATTGCATCCTCAGTTCCAGCCGGCTTGCGAAAGCCGCGGCGATCAAGGTTGCGACGAGAGCCAGCCCAAGCATCGTCCAGGGGCGTCGAACGGCTAAGTCGGCAAGCTTTGTGTAGAGGCGGTGCCTTCCGGCGATGCGCTTGTGTCCGGTGGACCGATGCTTTCGGATTTGCGCGTTTGTCTCGGTGTCTTCTGTATTCATGATTCTTGCTTTGCGGACAGGCCGTTCATGATCAGCCGCACGAATTCGTCCGGCGCCCTGTCCAAATCGAGCGCGTCCTCGATCAGGATCCACTGGAGGAGGAGCCCGTCGAGCGCTCCGATGATCGTTGCTGCGACAGAGATCGGATCGACCTCTCGAAATTGTCCCTTTCGCATCCCGTCGACCAGGATCGCTGCAATCAGCTCCCGATAGGCGGCATACATGGCTCCGAGATCGAAGTATTCGACGCCCGCTCGTACGCCCTCTGCCCAGATCTCGAACATGATGTGCATCTCCGGGCCGGAGCTCTTCAACGAATCAAATGTCGTTCTGACGAGAATCTCGAGCTGGCGCGTCGGGTCATCCGTTTTCGCCAGTTCACGCTCTAGTTGGAGGTTGAGAGCCTCGAAGAACTGGTTCACGGCGAACTCGAACAGTTCGTCCTTGCTCCGGAAGTATTCGTAGATCGTGCCCTTTCCGATACCGGCTGCCCGGGCGACTTCAATCATCTTTGCCCTGGCTATGCCCTTCTCGGCGAAGACTTTGATGGCCGCTCTGGCTATCGCGGCTTTCTTCTCATCGCGATCAAAACTCCGGGAGGAGCGACTCTCTTCAGGCATGACCGATTGGCGATTTAGAGGATTCACGCTCTTATATCGACCGACCGGTCGGTCGGTTTCGCTTAGAATTGAGAAGATTCTGTGAGAACCTGAAGGTGTGCGACGCACCTATAAGTGCGACGCACCTCTCTGGTAGGTGTAACACCTTGGGGAGAATGAGCCGAGGTGGAATCGCCGTCTATCGAACGACGGCGGCGAGGCTCGAGGTGGTGAAGTAGTCTCCGGATACGCGGACGATATAGATGCCGGCGGGTATGCCGGTCACGTCCAATCGAATCGTCTCGGCCGATCCTGCGCCAAGTGGACTGTCCCGGAGCGTTCGAACCACCCGACCGGTTGCGTCGAGCAGCTCGATGCGAACCGTTTGCGTCCGGGCCACCGACAGATCGAACACCGCCACGTCGCGCAGCGGGTTCGGATAGATCGGACCCATGACGTGACTCTCGGGAATTTCAATCTTTACCTCGACCGTGGCCGAGAATTCGAACGATCCATCGAGGTCCGTCTGGCGCAGGCGGTAGCGATGAACGCCGGGGGCGAGATCGGTGTCCACATATCGATATTCACGGGGGATCGTGGAAGTGCCCTGGCCGATGACGAAGTCCACTTGCTCGAACGCTCCGCCCCGGCTCGATCGCTCAATGCCGAACCCTGCATTGTTCAATTCTGACGCCGTGTGCCAGACGAGCGTGACGTCCCGTCCCCCCGATGTCCCGCGGAAATCCACGAGCTCGACGGGAATGACGACCCGGCACTCGACGATGTTCTGGAGCTTCTGCGATTCGGTGGCGAGCGATGTCGCGCCGCCGCCGGCCTCTTCCCATGATACGGAGCCTCCAGACTGAACGGTCACTTTCGCCGGTGACGTCCCACAACTCTCAGCGTACGCCATGCTGTAACAGAGTTCGGCGGTTTCACCGTCGGCCACCGTTCCCAGAGACCAGGTCAGGATATCTGACCCGTCTATCGAGTCAACCGTGGGGTCGTCGGAAATTGTGCCCGAGGTACTGCCCGGGACGTACGCCCAGCATGCATCAGGAAGAGGTTCGACAAACTGAACGTCATTTGGCGATGCGACGGAACCCGCAACGTGTGCGAAAATGTCCTCCTGCCCGAATCCATCGGCCGTATTGAAGAAATTCGCATCCACGGGCGACGTTGCTACATCCTTCAGGAGTGAGATGCCGAACGCATCGGAAGCATCGGCAGCATTCAAATCGATGCCGATCGTGACGATGTGGATGCCCTGGTCCTTTGCGGCAGTCGCAGCATCCAACGCCGCCGTAGTGCAACTTGTACTCGACAATGGGGTCACGTCGCATTGAACGTCGTCGTTCCAGTTGGGCAGACCGTCGGTTGAGACGATCATGACCGGGACCGTATTGGCTGGACAGTTCGCGAGGACCTCTGTACCCGTTTCGATCCCAGCCGCCAGTGGGGTAAGGGATGAAATCGTAGAGGTGCCCAGACCGGAGATTGTCGATTTGACGCCGTCGAATGCCTGGCTGACCGGATCGACCTGCTTGGTAACCGGGGCCGTTCCGGGATTTGCCAGCGGTGTTGCGCCGAAGACGAGCGGAGGCCCGCTGAAGGTTACGAGCCCGATCCAGTCGCCTCTTTCAACTCGAAGGCTGTCTACAAACTGGGCAATGCCGGCCTGCGCGGCCCCGAAGCGATCGTTTGTGTTCATCGAGCCGCTGTTGTCGAGCACCTCAACGGCGCAAATCCCGGTGCGGGCAGCGGTAGCCTCGACGCATGTACCAACAAGGCACTGGTCGGCGACGGGTCCGATCTCAACGCTGGGGCGTGAGACCGTGATCGATTGCGCCTGCGAAACCGTCGCAAATGCGAAAGCGAGGCACGAGAGCAGCAGCGGCGCAGTGGAACGAGCCTTGACCATTTGGCGGCGTGGAGGTGTAGGCGAATATGAGTGAAGTGTATGAAACTACCGACGACTGGTCGACATTCAGAACAGTATCCGCCACAATATCTTGAAAATCATGATGCAAAGTCTTCGAGACTGCCGTCGTCGTTAGTACTGGTTTCGAGGTTTCGTGTACATTCCATTCAATAAAGGCCGTTGAGTGGCTGAGAGTCCGTCTTGGGATACTTTCAGTCGGTCAAGGCCTGTGCACATCTAACACGAGCGTTTTGGATGATCCTTTCCGCTGATTTGCGGCACTTATGCCGGTTGATCGCTGTTCTTGTATTGGTAGCCCTTGAGGTCAGGCCCGCCGTTTCGCAGGAACTGCAACGGGAAGCCGTGCCACCGCTTTGCACGCATTTTGTGGCGCGCGGAACCGCCCTGCTGAAGGGGGAGCGGATCACGACGCAGGTTTCGAACTATGGCACCGTTTCATCGCCGCGAAACGATTCGACTGACATCCGGTGGCAAGGTCTTGGGTACGGATACGAGTTTGGCCTTTTCGTCGCAGCGGAAGTCCCTGGAAAGGGATCGCGCGGTCTGAGCACCCCCAGTCTGGACCGATTTGGGCGGGTCGCTCTCGATGACAACGGCGATACGCTCTGGGTACGCCATATCGTTTCGGAGGGCCTCCTCTCGCATGGAGGCGAGCGATCTCCCGACGGGACGGAATGGTGGGGTTGGCATCCGGTCGAGTGCATCGAGGAGCCTGCGGAATCGAAACCTGCCGCCGCAACTTGCTTTGCAGACCCCCTTGCCGAGCAGACGTTCGCCATGAACGACCTCCGAAACCGGGAATTTGCGTACTACCCCCTGCAGGGGGATTCAACATGGCAGGGACTCGGACTTCACGTAGAAACCCGATACGTGCAGAGCGCCGATTCCGCCCTGCGAGACGTCCTGTTCCTGGTCTACCGGATTGAGAATCGCGGCCGGATTGATCTCCGAAGTGTCAGTGTCGGGATGTGGGGCGATCCCCATATCGGCGGAGCCCACAACTATCAGGACGATCTCGCTCGATTCGTCCCCACGCTGGGTCTCCTCGAGGTATGGGATGCGGACGGTGTGACCGACACGCCGGGTCTGGCGCCGGGGTATTTCGGCTATCAGTTCCTCGAAGGGGTGACGGGACTGACAAGTCTCACGGCGACGCCGTTCAACGACGTCAACGTGGCGAACGACGAGCAAATCTGGGATCTTGTAAGGCCCGGTCGATTCGATCGGATGCCGGCGCGCCCCGGCGACGATGTCTACATCTTCGGAACGGGACCGGCGCGGCTGCCTGTCGGGGAATCCATGCGATTCTCCGTCGCGTTGCTGCTTGCCGATAATGCTGCGGATCTGCGTGCAGAGGCAGCCAAGGCGAGGGAAATATTCGAGCGCGATTGTCCACCGGGACCCCCATCTCCTTACCAGATCCACCTGATTGATCCGCGGGAGTCCGCCGCGCGTTACACTCCAGTGGAATGGCCCACGGAGCCCGACTCCGTCTTGTGCCCATTGTCGTCTGGTTGCGAGCATCCTTTCGCGGAGCCGGAATCCTGCGCGTGGATGGGCGGACCCGACCTCGATCCGTACGTGACGACACCGTCCAGAATCCACGAACCGCTGATGGACGCGCCGGCCTCCGTCTCGGTGATCGAAGGAGACGAGTTTGTTCGCGATCCCGCTCCTTCCATTGCGGCGACGCTGCGTCACACCGTAGGCGTCGACATTGCCCAGATCGGCTCCGATCGCTACCAGGTAGCAACGCGCGGATTCAACCAGTCGTTTGCAGGCAACACCGAGCTGCTGGTCGACAACCGCCAGGCCGCTGTACCCGGACTCGGATTCAACTCCTTCGCCTTGCTGCCTGTTACCCCGATCGACGTCGCCCAGGCGGAGGTCGTACGCGGGTCGCTTTCGAGTCTCTACGGCTCGCGGGCAGATCACGGCGCGATCCAGTTCCTCACGAAAGAGCCGTTCGATTATCCCGGTACGTCATTTTCAGGCTCGTTTGGAGAGAACCAGCTCGTGCAAGGCGCCCTTCGACACGCCGCACTTCTAAGTGACCGATTTGCGTACAAGATCGTCGGCTCGTACAGCCAGGCAAAGGATCAGTTGTTCGCTCACCCTGCCGAGGACGGCATCCTGCAAGGTGTCGAGAGTCGTGACGACCACGTGTCCAATGGCTTCGCGCGCGGGACGCTGCAATATCGTGACGTCGCATGCGCCTGTCTCACCGTCACCGCGAACGTGGACTATGCGGGTATGAAGCAGAATCTCCTCCACGAGACCGGAGAGATGTTTGCGGACTATCGGATGGGCGCGGGGCAGCTCAAGGTGGAGTCCGACGCGCTGTTTGCCCAGCTCTACTACATGAAAGGAGACACGAAAGAGGCTTACGATTATCGCACCGGCCTGCCAATCGTCGATAACTCCAACCTGTTTGCCGGCCAGGTTCGCTACAAGACGGAACTGTTTGCAGGCCAGGAGAAATTGGTCGTCGGATTGGACTATGACCGCACGAACAGTGAGACGGGCGGAGAGTTGACGCTGCCCTATTTCTACACGAATAGTGCTTTGTTGGCGGGATCGGGTCTGGGAAAGACCGTCCAGACGCCGGGGATCGACTATCCCATCCACCTCGGCCGCGACGGGCGGAACGAAGCGGACGACGTGATACGCGCCGCCGGTTTCTACTGGCAGTCGCGGACTCGGCTCGCGGAGGGATTGGATTTGCAAATCGCTGGTCGGATGGATTTCGATAACGTCATCGATCCCCAGTTTTCGCCCAACTTCGGCTTAAACTACCGGCCGAGCTCGAGCCATGCGTTCCGGCTGTCGTTCAACCGCGGCTTTGCCCGGCCGACGAGCCTGCAGCTTTTTGCGGATTTTCCGGCCGTGAGCAGGCAGTTCCCGGTTCCCGATCCGAGAGTCGTCCCCGTTCGGGCCAGAGGCAATTTGAACGGATGGACGTTCAGTGCGCCGCCCCAGCCTACCTCGCTTTTTCCGTTCCGCGGATTCGAAGCGCATGACAGCGGCGTTGGAATTGACCTCGATCGCGCGTTTGCGGCCGCGACCGACCGTCTCTTTACCGAGGGGGGGCCGCTGCATGGCTGGGACGCTCTGCAGGCTTTTCTCAATGCGCGCACAGGAGAGATTCAGGGATTCTCGGAAGGCGTACTCCGATACGAGTCCGATCCCGAGGCGCCGACCGTCTCGGCGCCAACGAGCGTTCCGGCGCTGAAACCCATGGACACCCGTTCGATCGAGATCGGCTACAAGGGCAATTTCCAGAACCGGACGTTCGTAGGCGTCGACTTCTTCTACGCCAAAACCAAGAACCATCTCAGCGGACTTCGGCCGGTTACGCCGCTGGTCTTCGTGCCGAACCTGTCGGAGGATTTGACCGAAGAGATCTATCGCGTCTTCACCGATGATGAGCTGGCGCACTACAAGCTCAGCCGGCAGGACCTCGCGTGGCTGTATGGGACCGTTATCGAGTCGCTCGGACAACAGCCGGTCGGAGTCCTCGAGCCCGTTGAGAATTACGACGTGACAAGGGGTCCCGAGCAGCTCCTGTCCTGGATCAACTATGGAAAGGCAGACTATTTCGGGGTCGATTTCGAGTTTCGACGCATCGAAAACGAGTACTTCTCGTACTTCGGAAATTTCTCCTGGATCAGCGACAATTACTTCGACGACGCGGCACTCGATGAAGCGGGAACCGGCCTCGACCTGGCCTTGAATGCGCCGCGCTTCAAAGTCGCCGCGGGCTTTGATCGGACATTTCTGGAGAGGTTGCGGCTGTCCGTCGCCGGTCGCTACATCGACAACTTCGACGTTCGGTCGGGCGTTCACACCGGCTACGTCTTTGATTACTTCCTCCTGGATGCTGGGCTCGGGATGGACCTCGATGAGGTCTCACCGGGTCTCCGACTCGACGTAACGGCCGAGAACCTGCTCGACCACGAGCATCGCGAGTGGGTCGATGTCCCGGCTGCCGGCCGACAAGTAACGGCGCGCCTCTCCTATGCTATTCTGTAACTTCCCGCGCCCGCGGTACTTACCCTGAGCGGCCTCGATGGTCCAGTTGACACGACCCTAACGTGGTAAGTCAAAGATCCGGCGCAAGTTTGAAGCCATGACCGGCGAGATCCTTTCACACTTCGAGATCCTCGAAACCCTCGGAGAGGGGGGGATGGGAGTGGTGTATCGAGCCCGCGACACGAGGCTTGATCGAATCGTCGCCATCAAGCTCCTTCCTTCGCGAATGCTCCAGACCGAGGTGGACCGTGAGCGCTTCAGTCTGGAGGCCAAGGCTGCAGCGAATCTCAGTCATCCGAATATCTGCACGGTCTTCGAGTACGATGAGGTTGACGGACAGGCCCTTATCGCCATGGAGTGTATCGAGGGCCCTAGTTTGAAGGATCGCATTGCCGAAGGGCGATTTAGCCTTGGTGAAGCGAAACGAACCGCTCGGCGAATCGCCTCGGGTCTGGCTGCGGCCCATGCGAAGGGGATCGTGCACCGTGACATCAAACCCGGTAATGTGCTGCTGACAGAGGGGGGAGTCCCGAAGATCACCGACTTCGGTCTCGCCAAACTCATGGGCGGCGGCACGCTTACGCAAACCGGCATCAGCCTGGGCACGATCGCGTACATGTCGCCCGAGCAGGCCAGAGGCGAGGAGGTGGGCCCGGCCACAGACGTTTGGGCGCTCGGCGCGGTGATGTTCGAAATGCTCATGGGGAAGGTTCCCTTTCCACATCAGTATCCAAGCGCGATTCTTTACGCGGTTGTGAACGAGGAACCGCAGGATCTGGACCTTCTCGAGTCGGAGCATGGGGAGGCGGTTCGGAATCTCATCGGTCGGTGTCTGAGCAAAGATCCGGCGAAGCGTCCGACAGCGGAGGAGTTGTCGGCTGAACTCAGCGGGGAAACGACGACGTACCAGGCAGTCGTTCGCGAGGCTTCGCACGCAAGAACGATACCCTGGAAGCCGATATCTCTGGCGCTCGCCGCCCTTGTACTGGTTGCGCTGGGCGTGCTCTTCTACCCGAGCGCGAAGGCTTCAGGGCCGGACTTCAGCAACTCCAGCATCGCGATCCTTCCCGTTTCTTTTCCGGAGGGCGCCCTTTCGAGCGCCGCAGATTCCAGCTTGAAGCTCACGCTCGACGGATTGCTGCAGACTGTTTCCAGCAAGATTGGCGGTATCGCAGCCGCCAGGGGATTGGGCGGACTGGTGCCTTTTCGTGACATGATCGATCAGACGGTGACGACGCCGGAGAATGCCGCGGGAAAACTGGGCGCAGACTACGTGATTACGAGTCGAATCACCGGATACGATCCCGTTCCGACCATGGCCTTGTCGTTGCTGCGCGACGGCCGGGACCTCGTCGGGCAGCCGACGTCCGTGCCCATTCTGTTGACCAATCTTCAGGATACGTACGAGGCGGCCCTTGATCGCATAGGCAGCCTCCTTGGGATTCCGGACAGTGCCCTTGCTGCGCCATCTGCCGAGCCAACGACGACGACACCCGAAGTCTTTCAGCTTTACACGCGCGCAATGGGATTATTGCAGCAGCGGTCGAGCCTACGCAGCCTTGCGGCTGCGAAAGAACAGCTCGATCGGGCGGTGAAACTCGATCCCGACTTCGCTGCGGGATATGCGGCCCTTGGGAAGACGGATTTGTTCAAGTTCGAGGCGACGAAGGAGCTCGGACTTCTCGACGAGGCCGAAAGACATTGCGACGAAGCGATCCGACTCCAGCCCGAGCTGATCGAGTCGTACGTTACGCTGGGGGCGGTACTTGGGATACCGGGGAAAACCCGGTCAGGCCCAGCGAGCGCTGGAAACAGCCCTTGCGCGCGAGCCTTTTAATACGGGCGCCCTGCTTGCGCTCTGGCCGAAGTGCAGGAAGATCTCGAGCAATTCGACCTTGCTGAACAGACCTACCTGCGTGCCATCGACAGCAGCCCGGAGTATTGGGGCGGATACAATCGCCTTGGCAAGTTTTACTACGAGCGTTCGGAGTGGCAGAAGGCCGCCGATCAGTATCGGAAGGTGGTCGACCTTGCTCCGTTGAATGCGATCGGATACAGGAATCTCGGCTCGATGATGTGGTATTTGGGAAAGACCGACGAAGCGCGGAAGCAGTGGGAGCTCAGTCTGGAGATTGAGCCTTCGTACAGCATTTACAATAATCTCGGCACGATGCACTTTTACGAGGGAATTATCCCGCGGCGGCCGCGGCATACCGAAAAGCGCTCGAGATCAACGACAAGGATCATCGGGTTTGGTCCCACCTGGGAACTGCCTACTACTGGATGCATACAGACCCGGCGAAATACCAGGCCGCCAAGCAGAAAGCTGTCGAGATGGCCGAACAATGGCTCGAGGTCAATCCGACGGATCTGAACGCCAAGGCCGAGCTGGCCGGTTACTACGGCGAGCTGAAGGAAACTGAAAAGGCGAGGGCCATGCTCGAGGAATTCGGCGACCGGCCGACGCCCGAACTGTCATCGCACATCAGCTTCCAGGTTGGAGCCACCTGGGAGGCGCTCGGCGAGCGCAAGAAAGCGCTCGTGTGGATCCGCGACGCTCTCCTGAAGGGATACAACGTTAACGAAATCAACCAATATCCCGGACTCGAGGATTTGCGGTCGGATAAGGCGTTTGTTCTTATTATGGATTCGCTGCAGGCTGTCAGTTCCACAGTCGAATTAGCCTCAAGAACCAAATCAGAACCCGCCATGTCGAGATTCATCACGTCCTTACTCAGTTTGATCGCAATCGTCGTTCTCGAAGCCTTCCTCTGGAAGCGCCCCTCGGGCCAGGGAATAGGCCAAGGCAAAGGTAACGCCCATGTCATGGATCTTTCGCTCCAGTTTGATACGACCCCGCAATAAGATCGCCTGTCTGGGTGATCCGAACGAACTTCATGTCAAACCGGGAGATACGGTGGTCCTGCGAGCCAGATGGCGCCTTCGTGAACAACGTTTCGTGGGATCCTGACAGTTCTCGTCCAACAAAGGCAAGTCGAACCTTGCAGTCGGCAACCTCACAATCAGCCGTGATTTTCGCAAAGGAGCCGCATTCGCCTTCAAGATCAACGAGAGTATCAGAGACACGACGGCGTATGAACTAAAGGCCACATGCGGCGACGTCAACGATGATCCACCGAGAGTTATTGTTGACCCGTGACCGACCTGAAACGCTAAACGCTAACGGCTAAGCGTTGCGTCGGCTCTTTGGAAAACCTGACAGGTTTCCAACGGGACTAGGAGAAACCTGAGAGAGAGGTAACAAACCTGTCAGGTTTCTACGGGTACGTCAGAGCAAATAGGTCAGCCGGGCAGCTCTTCTTTCATGCGTGCAGCAGCATCCTCGTCGTTTCTGAGAAGCTGGAAATCCTCGAAGACGAAGCCCGGGCCCACGGTGCATCCCACAAGCGTGTAGTCTCCGATCGTTCTTGCCGCCTGCCAGTGGCCGGCCGGTACGACCTGAATCTGCACGAGCGCCCCGCGTTCGCGATCCGAGCACAAGCGTCCGCGGATCGAGGGAAGCGGGATTCACGACGATAAGCTCGAGCGGATCTCCTTCGAGATGGTGCCACACTTCGTCTGAACGGACCACGTGCCATTTGCTGTGCGTTCCCCCGGCCAGCAGAAAATAGATGGAGGTCAGTGCGGGTCGACCGTCGCGACCATCTTCCGGTAGAACAACGGTCGATGAGCGAAAGACTTCCCTGTAGTGGCCGCCCTCTGGGTGCGATTCGAGTCGCAGGGCGTGGATCAGTTGTGCGGCGCGCTGGTGCATGCTGTCTTATGTGATGGCCCCGCCGCAGGAGCTTCCGGCTCCCGCGGTACAGCCGTAACAGTGCCGGGCCGTTCGGACGCGATGCGATTTCCACATGTCGAGATCGAAGTTGGCCACGTGAGGACGAGAGCCGGCGGGTAGCACCATATCCATTTCCAATTGCTGGTTGAAGTCGCAGTCGTAGAGCGTGCCGTCCCAGGCAACGGACAGCGTATTGCGACACATGAGTCCGGCAATCGTTGAAGGATTGAATGCCTGGACGAGCTTATCGAGGTATGCTTCGAGCATCCCCTTTTCAAGCAGCCACTCGAGATACCGGGAAATCGGCATGTTGCTTAGCGTCAGCAGCCGGTCGAAGCGGACGGCGTGGCTTCTCGAGCAGGACGTCCTTCCACTCCGCCTCCAGCGAGGCCTGATTCCCTGCCAGGAACGCACCGGTGGGATTGGCCACCAGCGTAAGCACGCGTCCCGGATCGCCGAATCCGTATCCGGCCTCATTCAAGCCGCGCAGGGCCCGAAGCGACTTCGCATAGGTGCCGTCGCCGCGCTGTGCGTCCGTATTAAGCTTTCGATAGTGGGGCAACGAACAGACAACCTCGACGCCGCGTTCGGCGAACCATTCCGGAAGATAACTGAAGCGATGGGTCACGAGGATCGTCAGGTTGCACCTGACCATCACATGAAGACCTCTCTCGATGCAGGCGTCGACGAGATATTCGAAGTGTGGATTCAACTCGGGCTCACCCCCGGTCAGGTCGACCGTATGCGCACCGGAGCGGTCGATTGCCTCCAGGCACGCGTCGACCGTTTGACGATCCATGTTCTCTTCCGTGCGGTCGGGTCCGGCATCAACGTGACAGTGACGGCAGGTCATATTGCACAGCTTCCCCAGATTGATCTGGAAGATCTCTACAGCGGCCGGTTTGAGCGTCGGCCATCCTGAGGATGCGAGATCGGCGTCAAAGTCTCCAGTTCCTGTCGGCCCCGAGTCAACACGTGGCGAGGCCAGTATCGCGAGCTGTTCGTCAGGGTCAGCGAGTGGAGATCTGCGATAGTGGAGACTCGTCATGGATGCGGGCCCGTCGATGGTCTCGATGGATCCATCTCCGCCCGCAAGTTCCAAGGGGATAAAAGCCATGTGCTTTGAATAATGAATGCGGTCCGCCGTCGCGGTGCGCACAAAACTACATCGTCTGTTTCTTCACGTGGTCGAGCATCTGCACTCCGTGAACCAGGGACGCGCCTCCTCGAATCGCCGTCGCCACGTGGACGGCCTCCGTCATCTGCTCGAGATCGGCACCCTTCTCCAGACAGTCGGATGAGTACGAGTCGATGCAGTAGGGGCACTGGACTGCGTGGGCGACCGCAAGAGCAATCAGCGACTTCTCCCGGGCAGTCAGCGCGCCGTCTTCGAAAACCTTGTTGTAGTATGAGAAGAAGGCATCGGCAAGCTCCTTGCTGCCTTCGGATATGTGTCCGAATCGATCGAGCTGATCAGTGTAGTACGTTTCCATTTAGGTGCGGGACGCATGATTTGAGTAAAGCGGCACAATGATACGTATGCCGGATGTCATGATATGTTACAATGGAGGGAAGGTCGAAGGTCGAGGGTCGAAGGTCGAGGGTCGAAGGTCGAAGGTCGAGGGTCGAAGGTCGAGGGTCGAGGGTCGAAGGTCGAAGGTCGAGGGTCGAAGGTCGAAGGTCGAGGGTCGAAGGTCGAAGGTCGAAGGTCGAAGGTCGAGGGCCGATGTCCGTCATCCCCGCGAAGGCGGGGATCCAGTCTTGTTCTCCAGTCTTCGAGTCTTCCAGTTCCGATCGGGCGGCATGATCTTCAAAGGAGCCTGCCACGTTGTCAGGACGACTCCGGACCCCGGACGCCGAACGTTTAGCGCGTAAACGCCTCCGACACAAACTCAAGCACCTCCGGAAGCGCCTGACGCCAGTAGCTCCACCGGTGACCGCCGTCACGGACGCGATATTCGTGCGGGATGTCATTCTTCCGCATAGCGATGTGGGCCAGCGAGTTGGGCTCGTAGAGGAAATCGTCGTCTCCGCAATCGACATACCACCGCACCGCCTTCTTCTGATCTTCGGGTACGGAATCGATCAGATTCAGCACGCTGTAGCGCTGCCAGTACGGGATGAAGGTCGAGTCCGGGATTGAATCCGGGATGTCAAAGTATTTTCGAAAGGCCTCTGGCGTCGTAACGAAGCTCGCGCTTAGCGGCGCCGCCGACAGGAACATGTCCGGCCGATGCAGCGCGTACACGAATGTCCCGCCGCCTCCCATCGATAAGCCGGCGACGGCTCGGAACTGCCTTGCGTCCTCTGATGCGGTATGTGCGCTCGATGTACGGGAATGAACTCCTCGAAGAAGAAATCCTCGTACCGCCAATCGCTGTCGAGCCGATTGAAGTAGTTCTCCGTGCCCTGTCGTCGCATCCGGCATGACGATGATCATCTCGGTGGCATTTCCGTTTGCGGATGGCCTCGTCCGCTATCCGATGCACGTCGCCGAACTGGATCCACGCCGTCTGATCGTCGTGCGCCCGTGCAGGAGATAGAGGACCGGATAACTTCGAGACGACGACTCATAATCCCAGGGCAGATAAATGGCGTATTTGCGCTCCATCCCGAGGATCTTGCTGGGCATGGAGAGGTCGTCAAAGACGCGCCGTGCTGGCCGAATAACGGCGCCGACACTGAGCAGGACGACAATGAACGCCGAAAGGACTCATCTTGTTCATAAGGAATCCGGATCTTGTGACCATGGCGTAAATGTACCACGCTGCGTAACGTCTCGTTGGGGCCGGCGTTCAAAGAGAGTCGGAACCTGTTTGGCGCTACGTACCTCAAGTACTAAGTGCGACGAAGCACGAAGTACCTAGCACGAAGAACTTGCCACCATGTCCATCACGACCTGTTAAACGCATCGCAAAATCGCAGCCATTCATCGAGGGAGCGGGCGTCCGCTTGAACCGGGCGTTCGGATTCAGCGATCCCCACGAGTTCGATCCCTTTCTGCTTCTGGATGATTTCCGGAACGAGCGGCCGGAGGACTACCTCGCGGGTTTTCCATGGCATCCGCACCGCGGCATCGAGACGATTACGTACGTGCTGAACGGAACGGTAGAGCATGGCGACTCGATTGGCAACAGTGGGGTGATCACCTCGGGCGACATCCAGTGGATGACGGCGGGGAAAGGCATTGTCCACCAGGAGATGCCGAAAGGAGATGAGAACGGGCCGGATGCATGGATTCCAGCTCTGGGCGAATCTTCCGCGATCGCTGAAGATGACCGATCCTCGGTATCAAGAGGTGAAATCGGACGATATTCCGGAGGTAGTTGAGGACGACGGCACACTGGTTCGGGTCGTGTGCGGCGAGTTCTGGGGGAAGCGAGGACCCGTCGAAGGAATCGCTGCCGACCCCGTGTATATCGACGTCTCCGTCCCTCCGCTCAAGCGGCGAACGCCTGCCCGTCGAGACCGATCGACACGCCTTCGCGTACGTGTTTGCGGGTTCGGGGATTTTCGCCGCGGCATCCGATCCGCAGGGAGTGCCGACCGAAGCTGCGGACGGCTCTGTCGAAGTGTCTCCGGCCGAGGCGGACAACCGCTCCCTCATCCTTTTCGATCGCGGCGACGAGGTAACGGTTCAGGCGGGCGAGGAGGGAATTCGATTTCTGCTCATTTCCGGACGGCCGCTGAAGGAGCCCGTCGCCTGGTACGGCCCCATTGTCATGAATACGCAGGCCGAATTGCAGCAGGCGTTTCAGGAGCTTCAGGAGGGGACTTTTCTCAGGCGCTAGTTGCAACTTGGTACTTGGCACCCCTCCAAACTGAATGGTACGGCCTTGGCGCGAAGGGTACGCCTCGTTCGTTCGGGGCAAGCCTGGTGCTTGCGTGCTTGGCTGTTCGCCGGAAAAAAATTAGTTGCAAGCCCTGGTCGACTATTCGGTTCGTCTGGTCTATCTTGCGTTGTCCCACCCAAGTTTGAATCGGCCCTATCACTAGTGGCTCTGGAGGCAAAAGCTATGTCGCGGTATGCTTTGTTGACATTGATATCACTATTTCAGATCTGTCCAGGCGTCGCTCTCGCACAGAAAACCTTTTCGTTTCAGGGTCTCCTCACGGACACCTCGGGCGATCCGGTTGCAGACAACACCTATTCTACGACGTTCAAGCTCTACACGGTGCCGACCGCCGGGAGCGCGATTTGGACGGAGGTGCAGTCGCTTGTCACGAGCGGAGGGATCTACAACGTTCAACTCGGGAGTGTCACCCCCTTCAGCGGCGTCGATTTTACGCAGCCGCTCTGGCTCGGAATCACCGTTGCGCCCGACGTAGATGAGATGACGGACCGTACTCCGTTGAGCAGCGTGCCGTCGTCGCTGGCGCTGGCTCTCCCGTTCTCGGGGACTGCCGATACGACGGAATCCGCCATCCAGATTGTGAATGCCGGAGACGGGAATGCCGTTTATGGCGTCAACACCGGGGGCGGCACGGCAGGCGCATTCATCGTCGACAACGAAACGAACATCAATACGGGTGTGTACGGCCAGACCAACGGTTCGGGGTCCGCCGTGTACGGTCGCAATATTGGGACTGGGTATGCCGGGCTATTCCGCATCGACAGTCCTTCGAGCAATGCGCGCGGCACTATTGGTTGAAAACGAACGGTTCTGGCGTGGGCATACTGAGTGAAGACACAGTCCATGTGCGAACGGCGGACTTGGGACTGACCAGCGCGTCTCGCCTGAACGAGGACGTCATCGTGGAAGCATTCGATGCCATGATTGGGCTCTACAGTGATGGCGCGGGCAGCTTCGGTTCGGGACTTCAGTTTGGCGAGATGGACGGATTCGGAGCTCTGGTCGACAAGTGGGGCATCGTGCGACGAACCTTCTCGGCCCCCGGAGATGACAAGAGTGCCCTTGTGCTCACGTATGGAACGGATCCGAGCTATGGGGTTAACCCCATCCAGTTTCAGCTCACCAACGATGGAAGGGCGCTGCTCCCGAATGGATACATAAAGGCCGACAGCGTCATCTATAATAACCCGAAGACGGGTTACGCCTCGGTTAGCGGAGGCACCTTTGTACCGTCAACAGTTGTCTCAGGAATGGCGTGGTCCGGCACCAATGCCGGATTCACGCTTTACAGCTGGTGTGGCTAGTGGGGCGCTTGCCTCCATCCAACTACCTCATGGCGCGACCGTTCAGTCCTTAACATGTACGATCAAGGACAACTCGACGTTGAATCTTCAATGCATACTTTGTCGAGGCAGCGAGACCGGATGTCTGGAATTAGGGAGCGTGGTAAGCAGTAATGCGAGTACGACTTTCGAGTCCTACTCTGCGGCGACCACCGCATCAGTATCAGTCGTCGACAATGCGAACTACTGCTATTACATCGCGGCGTATCCAGTGACCGGCACATGGAGTGCGGAAGGCGCGAATCTCATTATCGGCACGGTCTCCGTCGAATACACACTGCCCGGCGCGCCGTAGGCATTAGTCATTGGTCATTGGTCATTGGTCATTGGTCATTGGTCATTAGGGGTGGTGCCATTACTGACGACCATTGACCGTCCTGGAGTATTCGGGTGCAAAGATCCTCTGGGTTCGGAGACTCCGGACCCCGGACTCCGGACGTCGGACCCTGGGAAGTGGGAACACCATATAAAATACGGAACAGGTGTTGACAACATATGTTTACAACACGTATATTGTTCGTATGATGAAGATAGTCCACGAAGAGATAAAGCAGACGCGACCTTTTCCCACTCTGGAAGAGGAAGCGGTGGTGAGTCTGGCCCGTACGGCAGGGTAAGATTGACCACGCCTTTGCGGATTTGATCAAGCCCTACGGATTGACCCCGATTCTCTACAACATTCTTCGGATCCTGCGGGGTGCGGGCCAGAGCGGTCTGTGCCGCTACGAGGTAGGAGACCGGATGATCACTCCGGCGCCCGACGTGACGCGTCTGCTCGACCGTTTGGAGCGGAAAGGCTACGTCACTCGTGAGCGAGACAATGAGAATCGACGCCTTGTAAAATCGATGATCACGAAGTCAGGACTGGATGTTCTGGACAGACTGAATGATCCGGTCAATGAATTTCATCGCCGGCATCTGGGGCACCTCGGCGATGACCGGCTTCAAGGGACTCATCGAGAGCCTGGCCTTGGCCCGTGCCGCAGAATCGGAATGAGTTTTTTTTGATATAATGTGTGTTTTCAACATAATTAGTGTAACACAACAGTTAGTTTAGAACACAGCTTGTTATAAACATAAAACACGACAACGATGAGTAATCATAGCAACACACTTAACAATGAGGGCGCCCTCGAAGACTTATGCCCTCGCCCTGCCGACGATGCACGTCGTCTTTCGCGTGGGTGCGGGATTCCTGTTCCTGCAGCACGGCGTCCAGAAACTGTTCGGACTGTTGGGCGGCGTCGATGGCGCCGGTGCCACGGCGCCCCTCTTCTCGCTGTACGGCGCAGCGGGCGTTCTCGAGCTCTTCGGCGGACTCCTGATCGTACTCGGATTGCTCACGCGCCCGGTGGCGCTTCTGCTGGCGCTGGAGATGGTCACCGCCTTCTTCATTGCCCATGCGCCGCAAGGAGGCTTCCCGATCCAGAACGGAGGTGAGCTCGCGTTGCTTTACACCATGGTGTTCGCTCTGCTCGCAGGAGCCGGTGCCGGGGGATGGAGCCTGGATGGGTTGATCCGATCGAGGATCACTGAACAGTGATCGAAGATCAAGGATCAGTGATCAACGACTATCGAACAGCGAACATCGAACAAAACGAACAACGAACAATAAACACTAGATAAACCAATGACTAACAATACCTTAACACAAGAAGTTGCTTTAGCAACCTACGACATCGATTCGGCCCACTCGAGACTGGGCTTCATTGCACGCCACCTTGGATTCAGCAAAGTGCGTGGATCGTTCGAGACGTTCGAAGGAAGCATTCGGATGGAGCCGGGCGACCTTTCGACGCTCCAGGCCGAGGCCACCATCGAGACGGCCTCGATCACTACCAACGAGGAGAAGCGTGACAACCACCTGCGTTCGGCCGACTTCTTCGATGCGGAGAAGTATCCGAATCTCACGTTCCGAAGCACCAGGATCCATGAGGTCGAGGGGAACTCCTTCAAGATGGTGGGTGATCTTACGATTCACGGCGTAACGAAGGAGGTCGAGCTTCTCGGCGAACGCCTGGGTGAAGGTCCTGACCCCTGGGGAGGAACTCGCGTGGGATTCGAGGCGCGTACCCTCATTAACCGGAAGGATTTTGGGCTGAACTGGAACGTCGCGCTCGAGGCCGGTGGTTTCCTTGTCGGCGAAGACATCGAGATCGTGCTCGAAATCCAAGCCGTGAAGGAGTCCTGAGTCCGGGAGCTTGTCCGGAACGGGCGAGCATTTATCGTAGGACGTAGCCGTCTCGTTTCCGAGCACGGAGGGCTGGGTCCGAGGACCAGGTCTGAGTTTCAACGAAGTGTGGCAGCCGATCCGAAAGGGTCGGCTGTCGTCGTATAGGCACCCGGGCTCAATCGGAACGTGCCGGGAAGAAATGCTCCAGTGCGTCGATCAGATGTCGGCGCCAGTTGCCGTAGGTATGACCCTCCGGGTATTCCCGATACACGACGTCATAGCCTTTTGACTCGAGCACGTCGCGGAATCTGCGATTTCCCGCCAGGAGATTCGACTCCTCATCCGGCACGAGACCTTTGCCGACCCCGGTTTCATAAATCCCTACGTCGACGAACAGCCGAATCGGTATCGTCTCGGCCCCTGCATACAAGCCCAGCAGTGTGTCACTCTTGAAAGTGACATAGCCCGACTGGCTATATCCGATCCCGAAGGCGTCTGGACGATGAAACGGGATGTATGCCGCCGCGAGTCCGGCGCTCGAAGCGCCGATCACCATGCGTTCACCAGCTTCACTGCTCACACGATAATGTGCCTCAACGAACGGGACTAGCTCGCCGGCCATCCAGTCCGCGAAGTGTGGATTCATGTGATACTCAGTCGAGCGACTGGACGCTTCGAGGGATCCGGGATTAGGAGGCGAAGCGAAAACGGCTACGATCGGTCGGATTGCTCCGGTTTCGGATGAGCCCGTCCAACAGTCTCGGAGCCTGGGCAAACTCGATATAGTCGGTGCCGTCCAGGAAGTACACCGTCGGATACTCTTCCTCATCCTCTTCGTAGCCCAAGGGCGTGTAGACGTGGATCTGCTTCTCATACCCGAGACCACGCGGGGGCAGGACGTATGGCATGACGCGCTCGTATCCACCCCGGCTGCCGTCGCGCAGTGGAATCAGCAACGGGTGGTAGACATAGCGCGGCATCGCAACCTCCGATCCGACGCCGAATCCACCCAGAACGCCATATTTGCACATCGGATCGACCGTCGGCGGATTATCATCCACCAACAGCTTGTACTCGATCCGAGCATCGGCGGGAAGCACAGCGCTCCCCGCAAACAAGTCGGTACTCGCGATCCGCTCGAGCTCCACATCAGCTTGCCATCCGGTCATGTCACCCATCACACGAACTCGCTGACCAGGACCTCGATAGAGGAACGTAACGGTGGTGTCGTTCTCGATCAGAGGCGTTCCGATCTGCGAGACGTGACCCCAGAATGCGTCGACCAACCGTTCACGCTCCACCTGATTTGGTTCGTCTCGAAGTCTCTGGTCGAGCCCGCCCAGGCCGGGAACATGCTCGTTACGGCAGCCTGTCGCGAGCACTAACAGCCCGAGTACCAAACACCTTAGTACCATTGGATCCGATGTTTTACGTATCGAACGTCTTTACGGTCGGGCAAAGACTACAGCATACCCTTTGCGTACAAGCCTTCAGCCGGCCGTAAACGACCGGCCTCGAAGCGGCGGCCGGTGAACCGGCCTTCTCGGGCAAGTCGACGGTGAAGCCCCGTTTACGGGGCGCTGCACTAAGCCCGGGCATTCATGCCTGGGATTAATTGACAAGCCCAGTCCCTTTCATTTTGCATGCAACCACTAGTGACCAATGACCAATGACCAATGACTAACTAGTGTCCAGTGTCCAGTGTCTAATGACCAATCGGTACGCGCACCTCCGTCCACTCCCAACGCAGCACCATATCGGCGCCCATCTCGGTGTCGTCGAACGATATCGTGAACTGGTCGACAGGCTCATCCTCAGGCAGCTTGTGGACCGGGACCGAGAATGACAGGACGTCACCTTCCGGCGTGTAAACCGGCGTGAAGACACCAGCGTCTGCGTCGAAGATGCCGGTTCCGTCCAATCCGAGCAGCGAGCTGACGTGGATCACCCATGAGTCGGGTCCGGGTTCGGTGAAGATCGAATAGGTGCCTGCGTCCAGGTGATGGCCGGCCAGCATGACCGGTCCCGTCACCGTGATCTCGGTGGCTTCGCTGGCGCCCGTCCGCCAGATCTGTCCGAATGGAACCAGAAACTTGGTGCTGTCCGTATTCGCGCCAAAGATCTTGCGGTTCCGTACATACGGTCTGCCGTACGTAACCTTGACGTACGTGTCGCCGATGTGGGTCCGGGCGATGCCGATCGGGCTGAGTCGACGGGACGGATGGAGGTCCTGTGCAAATGTCGTTTCGTTGACGATCGTCAGAGCAAGTGCCGCGAAGACGACAAGGATGGAGGAGATAGCGAGAAAGCATAGGGGATACAGGTTTCGGATATTGCCGGCGGGGACTGATTTGGTTTCAAAATACGGAATCTGTGTCATCCCGAGCGTCCGCGAGGGATCCCTCATTCCGTTCGGGATGACTGTGGCCAAGAAAGTGAACGATCAAATCAAAGCGATCCTTTGGGACAACGACGGCGTGCTTGTCGATACCGAGCACATCTATTTCCGCGTCACCCGTTCGGTCCTCGAGGAGGCGGGTGTCCTGCTGGATCCGGATGCTTATCGGAGGTATTTCCTGACCGGATCGGGAGGGGCCTGGCATTTTGCCGCACAACGCGGGTACAGTGCGGAGGAGGTGGAGGCGATGAGGGAGCGACGAAACGACCTGTACGCCGAGGCGCTGCGATCGGCCGATGTGGCGATCGCCGGGCGTCCGGGAGGTCCTCGAAACGCTGAGATCCTCTTTTCGGATGGCAATCGTGACGAGCTCACGCCGTCGTCATTTCAACATCATCCACGAACGGACGGGTTTCCTGCCCCTTTTTGAGTTTGCGCTGGTGCGGGAGGATTACCGGAGGTCCAAACCGGATCCCGAGCCCTATTTGGCCGCGGCCGCCCGACTTGGAACTCGACCTGAGAATTGTCTCGTGGTCGAAGATTCAGAGCGCGGTCTCCGCGCTGCCGTCGCTGCGGGGATTCCCTGTTGGGTCATCCCGACCGATCTCACACGCGGCGGTGATTTGTCGGCGGCAGAACGAATTCTCGAGAGCGTTCGTGATCTGCCGCGACTGTTGAACCCTGAGCGCAGAACCGTGTAGGGGCAGGCCAGAGCGAGGCACGACCTGGCGCTCAAATCTCATGTGGCGACGAGCGCCGGCCTGCCCGTCCGGGGAGCGCAAGCCGTACCGTCTGTCGGATCGGCCCATTTTGCGTTTTGAATTCTGAATTTTGAATTAGGGATCCAGGTTGCGCCCCTCCCCAAACCCCAGCACCCAGAAATCGCTGCGCGTCAGTCCTTCCGCGCTGAGCGCCTGCTCGAGCCGTTCCACCGGCTCTCGCTGCCCGTCGTCAGCCAGGGGAAACGTGCCGAAGTGTATGGCCATGCTTTGACGAGCGCCAACCTGGAGGTGGGCGGCAACAGCCTCTTCGGGAGAAAGATGAACCGGCTGCATGATGTGTGGAGGCAGGTACGCGCCGATAGGAATGAGCGCCAGATCGGGGGATCCGAGCCGCTCCCTGACATCCTCGAAATGCGGTCCTGCTCCCGTATCCCCCGCGAAATAGATGCGGTGCTTCGTTCCAGCTATGTAGAATCCGCCCCAGAGCGTCTCGAACCGATCGAAGGGTCCACGCGCTGAGAAATGCTGCGCCGGCACGAAGGTGAGCGAGACGTTTTCATCCAGTGAGGCTCCATCCCACCAGTCCAGTTCGTTAACGCCAACGATGCCCTCGCCCTCGAGCAGCTTTCGGTTTCCCAACCCTGTGTAAAAAGCCGGGCGGTCGCGCTCGTAAAGCTGTTTGAGCGTCTCCAGGCACAGATGGTCGTAGTGATTGTGGCTGACGAGGACGACGTCGATCTTCGGCAGATCCTTGAACCGGATACCCGGTGGCCGGACGCGCCGCGGTCCCGCGAACGACACCGGACTCGCCCGCTCGGCATAGATCGGATCGGTCAGGATGTTGAGGCCGTCGATCTGAATCAACACCGTGGAATGATTGACGAAGGTCACGCGGGCGCTTCCAAGTGGTACCTCCGCCGGTGGAGGTGGACCCGGTTGAATGTCGGACCGCGGAGCATCCCACGGCCCCAGTTTGCGCGTCACCAGCCACTTGATGAGAGGCCACGTCCCCGCATGCTGTCGATTGGGGACGTTGTAGAAACGTTTCCCGTCGAAATGATCGGCGTAGCTGCTTTCCTTCATATCCGTCGGTCCAGTGATGCACGCTGCGAGAAAGCAGCTCGCAACGAAAATCGTCGAGGCTCTTACGGTGTGGGGCAGTTTCACTGTCATCTGTGCGAATCGTTTCTCAGGTATCGCGCGGTCATTGCTGATGTTCGGTCCGCGACCTCTTGACAAGCACGAGACGCGAAGGCCATATTGTACGCCCCACCTCAATCCACCGAGCAAACCATGTACAACATTCTAAAATCCATCCGCAAGGGTGGCGTGGCAGCTTGCACGCTGGCCGCCTTGACCGCCGTTACTCCCACGACGACCCTTGCTCAGGCCACGGTCTTCGCCGAAGGCTTGACCAATCCGTCCGGCATCTATGTCGACGATGACGAATACCTCTGGGTCACCAGTGAGGGAACCGGAAATGACGATGCCGGCGTAAGCGTCATCACGCCAGACGGTGTCGTACACCCCTTCATCACGGGCCTTCCCTCCACGATGGTTGACGAGGGGCCGTCGGGAGCGCACCACGGCTATTTCAACAACGACGTTGAGCTTCTCATCGTCCAAGGAGAGGGGACCGGCGATCTCTCCGAATCGATTCTTCTGGTCGACACGACCGGATTCACGCCCGGAGACGACCCGTTAGGACCGTCGGATATCGATGCTGTCTACAATTTAGGGGATTTTGTCGACGGCGCGCTGGGTGAAGGTTCGAATCCGTTCGCCCTGGCCTTCGTGCCGAGCAGCAATCTGGTCTTCGTGACAGACTCAAAAGCGAACGCCATTGTACAAGGAGAAAATGGCGTCTTGTCGATTCTGACTCAGCTTCCGGACGTTCCGAACTCGGGTACGACAGGCCCACCCATGGTCGATGCAGTTCCGACAGGGATCGACTACCAGGAAGGGAAACTGCTCGTCGCGACCCTCACGGGTTTCCCCTTCAACGAAGGAGCGGCTTCGATATTCGCAATCGATACACTGGGTAGCGTCACGAAGCTGATCGGCGATCTGACTACCGTAGTCGACGTTCAGGGTATTCCCGGGGGCGGCATTGTCTTCCTCGAGCACCGCTTCGGGACGGACGCCGGAGCCCTTTACAAATTTAAAGATGGCGAACTGACCGAGCTCGCGACCGGACTGGATCGGCCCGTAGGGCTCCGGATCGGGCACAGGGGCGAGGTGTACGTTTCGCTTCTGGTCAAAGGCCAGATCGTTGTCGTCGAGGGCGTGGTGACTGCAGCGGAGCAGGAACTCCCCGATCGCGTTCGGCCCATGCTCGTCCAGGCCTATCCGAATCCATTCGTCGAGGGCGTCAACCTTGCCGTCAACGTCGGAGAAGCCGGCCCAGGCAATCTGACGATCGTCGACGTGCTCGGGCGGACGGTCTACAGCCAGGATTTTTCCAGGCTGGAGGCGGGTACGCAGCGGCTGCGTTGGGAAACCGACACTTCGGAGCGCGTCTCTCCGGGGACCTACCTGTACCGCGTTGAAGTCGCGGGGAGCCTCGCGAACGGGGTTGTCGTGAAGCAGTGATGCCGCGCGATCCGCTGACTGGAAGACTAGAAGACTAGAAGACTAGAAGACTAGAAGACTATCGAAGCCCGGAAGGTAGCCGAGGCGATGATAGCAGCTGTCTGTACACGGCCCAACGCTGATCCTCCGTCGCATCGGGTCCGGCTTCCCGCTCGACGTATTGCCGGACGAGATCCTTGCCGTAGTTGTAGTTGATCACGTAGCTCCGGTAGACGTCGATGAATTGCACAGACTTGGCAGCCCTTGCCTTGTTCATCAGTTCAAACCGGCTCATATACCCGGCGGCCGAGTCGGAATCGATGTCGCCGTTCAAATAGGCCCGCGCCGCCTCATTCTGCGCGTACGCAAGTTTTGCGGCCAGGTCCTCCACGCGGTAGTACTGGTCGACCTCGCTGGAATCGAGTCCGGCCAGCGGGAACAGCACCTTCCGTTCGAAAGTCTGCCGTTCCTTGCCTGGAAAGGCCATGTCGATCCCATAGTTCGCGGTTCCTTCGGCGACGAGTGACTGCGGGCTGAAGAGGATGTAGACGGTGAACTCCACCCAGCCTCGTTCGCGGGCGAGTTTGGATTCGAGCAGCGAGTTGTAGACGTGATGGCCCGGGTATCCCTCGTGGCACGCAATGTCCACGGCGCGGTCGATGTGGATGGGAAGATCCGTGTTGACCTGAATCAGGCTCCGGCTGTTTCCCTGGTACCAGTTGTAGCCGCCCCAGGGTTTGTCCGTCACGTACTCGACTGTGAACTCCTCGCCTGCCGGGAGCTGGATGTATTTCGCCGTGCGTCGTTTGCATTCCTCGATGGCAGCCGTGAACACCGTATCCAGTTTCTCAGGCGGAATCACGAATGCCTCCCGAAACTTCGTGAAGCGTTCGTTCAGCGGTCCGTCACCCGGTGGAAGGGCCGCCGACACCGCGTCGACGAGCCCCTGGAAGTGAGCTTCGTCATAGGTCGGCGGCGTCGCATCGTACAGAGCCTTCGCCTCTTCGTCGAACGACAGTTTGGTTCCCTCGAGCATGCCGATGCGGGCGACGGCGGACTGCAGCTGTTTGACCAGGTAGGTATGGCGCAGGCGATCCATTTCGTCCGCATCCGATGCCGGCACCATCCGGTTCAGCTCCGCGAGCAACTCTTCTGCCTCCATACGTGCATCGGCCAGCGTCCCCGGATCCTGCTCGGCCGCTTTGGACCACTCCGGCGGCCCGTAGTAGGCGTCGATATAGCCCGGATCGTGCTGCCCGATGCGGAGGGCGAGCTTCACGTAGCGTTCGGCGATGGCGTTCATCGCGGCGCCGTCGCCGGCGGGGTTACCGCCCGTACAAGCGCCAATCGTGAACAGCATAGCTAGGCCTGTCAGGTATTTCGGGATGTTCATATGCAACGGTTCGAGAGATGTCACTTCAGATTGTCGGGCTTCAAAGTTCGGCAGTTATCGGTGTGAATGCGTCATTACTTTGAGGAATTAGGAATGAGGAATTGAGGATCCGGACTTGGGCTTCAGCACGTGTTCACGGGCCGGCACGCGCCACGCTGAAGTACTTTGTCGACGTAAAACGAGAATCGAGACATTCCAATATGGGAAGATGAGACATCGTCAGACTCCAACAACCTTGACCCGTGCCGGTGTGATCATGTTTGCCCTGGGCTTCGGCCTGCAGAGCACGGCCTCGGGTCAAGACGCTCCCTCTGTATCGGGTGACTTCCTCCACGAATCCCAGGAAGATTTCGATGCCCGGATGCAATGGTGGCGCGATGCGCGCTTCGGGATGTTCATTCACTGGGGCGCCTACGCTGGTTCCCGCCGGCGAATACAAGGGAGACCGGGTAACAGGCACGGCCGAATGGATCATGAACTCGTTCGCCATCCCGGTCGAGGAATACGAGGAGTACGCGAGGCGGTTCAATCCGGTCGAGTTCGATGCCCGGGAATGGGTCCGAATCGCAAAAGAGGCCGGAATGAAGTACATCATCATCACCTCAAAGCACCACGAGGGCTTTGCCATTTTCGACTCCGAGGTGTCGGATTACGACATAATCGACACGTCCCCGTTCGGACGTGACATCCTGGCGGAGCTGTCCGCGGCCGCCCACGAAGCCGGGATCCCGTTAGGTTTCTACTACTCGATCATGGACTGGCACCACCCTGATGCGCAGGCGCCGCACTGGCCTACCTACAACACGAAAGAAAAATCGAATCCGAACTTCCAGCGCTACATCGATACCTACCTCAAGCCGCAGGTTCGGGAGCTCGTCGAAAAGTATGATCCCGACGTTCTCTGGTTTGACGGTGAGTGGGTGCCTGAGTACACGCACGCGATGGGACTCGACCTCTACCAGTTTGTCCGCGGCATGAAACCGGAGATCCTCGTCAACAACCGGGTCGACACCGGTCGAAAGGGCATGCAGGGCATGAATGCGGAAGACCAGGAGTATGCCGGCGATTTTGGAACGCCCGAGCAGGAGATTCTGGAGGGCGCGTCCACATTTGACTGGGAGGCGTGCATGACCATGAATGATACTTGGGGATTTGACTCACATGACCACAATTGGAAGGCGGCCGAGACGCTGATCCACAATCTCATCGACATCGTTGCGAAGGGTGGAAACTACCTGCTCAATGTGGGTCCGACTGCGGAGGGCGTCTTTCCCGAGCCGAGCGTCGAACGCCTGGGGGAAATGGGAGATTGGCTGGCGATAAACGGCGAAGCCATCTACGGAAGCCGCCCTTGGACCACCTCCGGCGAAGGGGACAGCCTCCGCTACACAAGCATGGGCGACTCCGTCGTCCACGCAATTACCCTCGGCTGGCCTGGCGACACCCTCACGCTCACGAAGGTGCGACCTTCGCCGAATGCGAAGATCACCTTGCTTGGGGATGGCGAAGCACTGCCTTGGACATTCGACGAGGAGACGGGCCTGAGGATCGCATTGCCTGGTCGACTGCAGGAAGCCTCCGATCGTCCCGGCGAGTATGCGTGGGTGTTCAGGATTCCGATCCGGTAGGTTTCCTCAGTTTCGTCGGGACGTACTTCGGGCTGTATGCCTTCGGATGGGAGTGATCGTCCTGGTCGAGCTAGTCTACCTGACCACGATCAGCTGCCTCGAGTGCACGGAAGCGCCGGTTTGCAGGCGATAGAAATAAAGGCCGCTCGCAAGAGAGGTCGCGTCCCAGGGTATCGCGAAATTTCGACAGTCAGCAGTCGCGTGAATAGGATCCGGAGACGAGCCTGGTCACCTTCCCGGCGGCGTCTATTTCTATCGGTCAAGCGTGGACGAATACTCGGTGGTCAGGGTAATGACCTGTGCTGTGCGGTAGCTCGGAACTCGTGTGCAACGTGAAGCGTAGCACGTTGCAATGAAATACACTGAACACAACCAACCTGGCAGGCATGTCTTCGATGTCTGCATCAAACGACACGGGCTCACAGTGAACGGAAGCCGCGGACGCGTCTTGGAGTGACACGGAATACACTTTCTCGGCTGCTTCACGGTCGCCACGGCATATCGCCGGACATGGCGGTGCGTCTGGCCCATGTATTTGGAGACGAACCTGAGGCTTGGTTGCGACTCCAGACGGACTACGATTTGGACTGTGCGCGTAAAAGGGTCGATCCAACGTCCTTAACGCGTATCGCTTCGATGCCGCGCATGGTGAGAACCGTAACCCGCAAGGGTCGAGCAATAGATCAACGAGGTGACGATGATTTGCGTCATACGAGTCCAGAGCAGCGAATTGGGATGATGTGGCCACTCACCCAGGATGCCTGGGTCTTTAAAGGAGAACGGGTTGTTCAATCCAGATTATCGCGACATACTGTCAATCTTCTCCGAAGAGAAAGTTGAATACCTGATTGTGGGGCGTACGCGCTTGCCGCGCACGGAAACCCGCGCGCAACCGGAGACATCGACTTGTGGGTTAAGCCTTCGCCGGAGAACGCGGAACGTGTCATCGGTGCGCTGTCGCGGTTTGGCGCGCCGCTTCATCAGCTGGAAGAAGGCGATTTCGCCGAGCCGGACCTGGTCTTCCAGATCGGAATTGCCCCACGGCGGATCGATTTACTCACCTCGATTACGGGCGTGGCCGCGTTCTTCGACGAGGCTCGTCGTGAACAACTTGAACTCCACATTGAAGGCCTGACCGTTCCCGTGCTTGGTCGTCGGCACTTGATTCAAAACAAGCGTGCCACCGGTCGTCCGCAGGATATAGCCGACGTCGTCTGGCTTTAAGGTCAGGGATAGCACGGTGCCTGCTCGCTACGAAGCCGACTTCGCCGTTTCCGCCGGAAAGGGAGGCCGTACGCGGCCTCTACTCAGGGACAAAAAAGAAGCAGCCCGCCCCAGGATTGAGGCGGGCTGCTCGAAGTGTCACATCTACGATTTGGTCTAACGACCTAGATAGCGCACCTGTCCAGGATCAGTTGAGTACAGTAGGTCGCCACTTCGGCTGTGGTAGCAGTTACGGTGGTATTCACCCTGCAACTCGGGCTGCTAATGCCAGTGAGTTGCGCCTGGTACCTCGTACCGCCGATATCGTAACGCGCCCCGAATAAGATGTCGTTGCCGGCACCGCAGGTCCCCGCAGGAGCCAACGTCGTAGCGTCCCAGCACGGACATACGATCTCGGGCTCGGGCACCTCGCATGCTTGGTCGATGTAATTGCCGTCGGTGTCATTCTTGGCATCTACGTCCCCGGTATCACCCTCGGGCGTATAGTCGCACGTGCTGTCGTAGCAGTGGCTCGGATTGTTGAGGTGCTGGTCGGCAGCCTTTACCGCCACCTCGATCAGGTCGATCTTGCCCGCGTCACCGCACGTGGTAAGAAGGGGATCGCATAACGGGTCGTACGCGGGCAACTCGTTGCCAACGTGGCAGACAAACATTTTATCTGCTTTACCGAGCGCCAAGTCGTCGTTGGGGGCCGAGGAGACGTTCTCGGTCAGGCCGCTATCACACGCGGCCATCGTGAGCCCGAACAAGGCTATAGTTAAGAGGGACAGAAACTGTTTCATGGTAGGTACCCGTTGTAGGGCTCCGTTGTAAAGGAAAAATTCAGGATATGAACGAACATGCAGGCTATGCATGTGAGGAGAACGGCGCGAACATACGCTGACCGCACGTCAGTCAACATTTTCTTTCGATTAGAGTTTGCCTGGTTGAGAACGACACCGAGGCATTAGCCGCTCGTGTACCCTTGAATTCGCCCGAACTTCCCCGCCAGGCGGTCGAAGAAGTCGAGAGAGTCCTTCTCTTCGCACTCCGCGAATTCGTTGTACAGTCAGCAGTCAGCAGTCAAATTCTGCCGTCTGAATTCTGATGTCTGACGTCCGGGCTCGCTTCGCGAGCAGTCATTGGCCACAGACACTAGTCACTAGTACGGAACGCCGGTGCGATTCACTCACATTTCCGACGCGTCGCCCGAATCATTACGTATCTTTTCGGCCCGCGAGAATTCTTAATTCTGCATTCTTAATTCTGAATTCTCTTCGGGCCCTTAGCTCAGCGGTTCAGAGCGCTCGCCTCACACGCGAGAGGTCACAGGTTCGAATCCCGTAGGGCCCACCCTCCGCTCGTCCAAGGCAATCGTTGGCGTCTTCTCGACTTTGATGTTGTGGTTAAGCTGTTGTTTATTGTCGAGTAAGACTGCCAGCGCCTCGTTGAGTTCGGTGATTCTATAATTTGAACCATCAAAACTCAGTCTTCCAGGAAAGATAGAATCAAGTAGCTGCAACTTGACCCTCTGTGGTGCCTCGGAGTAGTACGTTGGCAACTCAGACAAGAGTCGGAGGCCGAAATCGACGTACTGATTTTGGTCCGGGTCACCCTGCTCAAGTAGTTCCAGTCGCTGGGCTAGGTCATCTCGCTCAGCGACAAATGAGGACTTTAGTCTTTGGTAGGAGTCGAGTTCAATCTCTTCATCAAAGTATTTCTTGTCCAAACTCAACAGCCTCTCTTCGGCCGACCGATGTTGCTCACGTAGCTGGGTGTACTTTTGACGTCTGTTTCCCTCTAGTTCCTCGTAGTGGTCTCTCAGAATGGCCCTAAAGAGCTCGGTAGCCGCGTCGGGAATGTTCAACGAGACCAGAAACTCTTCAAAGCAATCGTTTACCTGCTCAGCCCTGAATCTAACGCGACAACCCCGCTGGCAGTGATAGTACCAGAAGTATTTCCGCTTCCGCGAAAGAGATCTGCCGCCCGTCATCTTTCCCCCGCATTCCGGACAACAGAGTTTGCCGCGAAGAGGTAACTCAGGGGGTGTTGGGCGGGATTTCGACTTGCGCCGCGATTTCAAAGCCTGTAGCACACGTTGAGTGCGCTCAAAAACAGCAGCTTCAACGATTGGCGCGTGCAGGCCGGGAACGACCATTTCGGGCTCACCCCCATCCGCCTCGATTCGAATTCGGCCTCTGTAGACTGGATTCCGAAGCATCCTGCCAAACGCAGTCCTGCTAAGAGTAAGGCCTTTCGACCTCAGCTCCTTTAGAACCTCACTCTGAGGAAACAACCCTGTACTCATCATGCGAAATGCCTCGCGTACGACCTCAGCCTTTTCACCAGGTACCAGTCCTCGCCCGCGCCATTCGTAGCCGATGGGCGCTGTCCCACACCAACGTCCCTCACGGCGAGCTCGCCTCATCCCTTGCTTTGTATTGAGGGCGCGTCGCCGGTTCTCTGCTTCAGGTACAGCAAAATAGAGTGCCTGAAGGATCACACTCTCCGGCACAGTTTGATCCAGAACTCCTGCGTGATGGCAACAACGTCAACCCCTAGACCGGACAGCGTGGCCACCATCCCAAACGATTCGTAAGTGTTACGGGAGAACCGATCCCACCTCACGACAAGAAGCACGTCCACAATTCCAGGGTTGGATCGGACGACGCTCAAGAGCTGCACGAACTGCGGACGATCGAAAGATTTCCCAGAGGCATCGTCACTGAAGTGGTGGACCACCTCGATGCCGTTGGAACTGCAATACTTACGAAGTCCATCTTCCTGACTTCGGAGGCTCGTTCCTTTCTCTGCCTGTTCTTCGGTCGAGACTCTCGTATAGATTATCGCACGCTTGTGCTCTGGGAGTGAAACTGGTCATAGGTAATGCGTGCAAATTTGGTAGAGTAGATCGCGCAAGGACTCAGACTGGTCAGAATCAACAATTAAACCGTGCTCTTCTGAGCATGCGCCTACACTCATCGATGGATAACATCGCTTCCGAGCGTTAGGCACACCTCCAATTCTTAGGTCAGTGTGCTGTCCTAAATTGCCCCGGGTTTCCGGTGGCGAGATTCATAGCTTGGTAAGAATGGTCCATCTTACGCCTACGATCTTGCCGTCACGCTGCTTAAAAAGAATATCCTGATAGTTGGAATCCTTCAGGAGGTCAGAGAACTTCGCATCAGCCAAGACCTCCGTCGCCCTGATACGCTGAATCCGTCCATCAGACATCTTTACCGTCAGCGACGTATAGTTCCCGTTTCGAAGCTGGCAGAGCAGGGTGGACTCTGCAGTCGAGAGT
>CAVYJC010000003.1:0-508503 GCA_963768715.1 uncultured Bacteroidota bacterium | reverse complement strand
GCCCGCGACGCCGTCCGTGCCGCCAATGCATCGGGAAATCTCCCGGATGAAGGGGCAACGATCACCCTGCGAGAAGGCACGTACCGCCTGACCTCCACCTTCCACCTCGACGAACGCGACTCCGGCACCGAGCAAGGCCGCATCGTCTATCGCGCTTACCCGGGCGAGGAAGTCCGCTTGATCGGAGGCGAAATTCTCGACCCGAGTGCCGGCGAAATGCAGGGCGACTCAATCGTTGTATTCGACCTGCCGTCGCTCGGCATAACGGATTTCGGGAAGCATGTGCAAATCGGCCACGGCCATCCGGTCGTCCCCGCCCCCCTCGAACTGTTCTTTGATCGCCAGGCCATGCAGCTGGCGCGCTATCCCAACGAGGGGTCCATGAAGATCGGCCGCGTCATCGATCCCGGCTCGGTTCCCCGCGTGCGAGACTACTCGAATCGCGGCGCGACGTTCGAGTACACCGACGACCGGCACGAACGGTGGGTCGGCCTCAAAGACGTCTGGCTCCAGGGCAACTTCATGTGGGGATACGCCGACGACAAGATCCTCGTCGAATCCATCGACCCCGAGACGAAGACCGTCAAACTCGCTTCCCCTCACATGTACGGCGTCGGCACCGGGAAAGACTACCGGCAGTACTATGCATTGAACATCCGTTCCGAGCTCGATTCTCCTGGCGAATGGTATCTCGACCGTGATACCGGAGAGCTATCCTTCTGGCCCACAAAGCCGATCGACGTCGTTGATCCGACGAAGCCTCGGCGAATCGGACTGAGATCGCCGTCTCCATCCTCGAAGACCCGCTCGTCTCGATCATGGGCGCCTCATACGTGACGATCCGGGACATCACGCTCGAATACGGTCGCGGGATGGGCATCTACATGGAGGGGGGTGAGCACAACCTCCTTGCCGGGCTCACCATCCGCAACCTGGGCACGATCGGCATTCTGGTCGGACAAGGCGCGCGCCAGACCGTCGATTTCATTACCCACGACGATTACGAAGGCGAACCGGCATCCGAATGGGTTGGAAGTCTGGCCACGCACCTGTACCACAACACGACGTGGACCCGCAACGCCGGCCACGACCACACCATCCGGAGCTGCGACGTCTATAACACCGGTGCGGGCGGCGTCTTCCTGGGTGGCGGCGACCGTTCGACCCTCGAGCCCGGTCACTCATCCGTCGAAAACAGCCGCTTCTGGAATAACCAGCGGCGCTACAAATTCATCTGGGCTGGGATCCAGGTCGACGGCGTCGGCAACCGGGTGGCAAACAACGAAATCTTCGGGTCCGACTATCAGGCCATCGTCGTGCGCGGCAACGAGCACGTGTTCGAGTACAATCACATCCACGACATCGGGTTCGACTCGGATGACACGTCGCCCTGGGATATCGGCCGGGATCCGTCCGCCCGCGGCAACATCGTGCGATACAACTTCTTCCACGATATCGGCCGGCCCGACCGAATGGGGATGGGGGTTTATCTGGATGACGCAACGAGCGGCACTATCGTGCACGGCAATGTCTTCCGCAACGTGGCCAGCTACGGCACGGTCTACAACAACGCCGGATCCGACAACGTCATCACGAACAATGTTTTCGTCGACGGTTTCGGTCCGGCCCTGCACATCAAATCGATGTGGTTTACGTGGGCGATAAAGCACATCCCGTATTACTGGGGTCCGGGCGGGGAGTGGGAGCATCGCCTCAAAGACCAGGTCGACATCAAGAAGCCTCCCTACAGCGAACGGTATCCCGAACTCACTAACTGGCTCGACCTGATGCCCGACGGGAAGACGTACTACGGGATGATCCCCAGCCGGAACGTCTTCGCGCGCAACCTGATCGTCGACTACGAGGAGGTCATCCGCCTCGATTACCCGAACATTCAGCTCGACGTGCACGACAACTGGACCACCTACGAGGACCCCGGGTTCATCGATCGCGCCAACGACAATTTCGGGTTACGGGATCACTCGGCGGTTTTCGAGATGATTCCCGGGTTCGAGCGGATTCCGTTCGAGCGGATCGGCATTCAGCCGGACGAGTATCGAACACGTCGACAAGATTAGGTAGGGGCAGGCCGCCGGCCTGCCCGCCTCAACGAAGAACAGGACCCGTCCATTGATTCGACTGAGCCGTTGGCGCGGTTGGTCGCGGTCGTACGCGTGACAGTTTTAGAGGGAGTGCGTCGCACTTTAAGGTGCGTCGCACTTCCGCATGCACAGCGACTATTGGGAGAGACGCTTTTCTTCGAGGTCAAGCCTTAGCTGCCGGCGGTTGCTTCGTCCTCGACCGTGACCGCCGTCCCGTAGGCCAGCATCTCCGCGGCGCCGCCCATTACGACCGAGGTGGCGAATCGAACCGAAACGACTGCGTTGGCTCCCAGTTCGTCCGCGTCGTCCATCATGCGTCGCAACGCTTCTTCTCGACTATGCTCCAATAGTTCACCGTACGCCTTGATCTCGCCGCCCACGAGGTTCTTGAGCGCCGCGCCGATGTCTTTGCCGATGTGACGAGCCCGAATCGTGTTACCTCTGACCAATCCGTGCGTAATCTTGATCCGCTTACCGGGGATTGTGGGTGTCGTTACTATCATCATGGTATTTGTCTCCTGGCGTTGCGTGCTCCATGCATTACGTACGATTTGGCCCAGGGGATGCAGCAGACAAACGAGTCTTCGAGTCTGCAAGTCTTAGAGTCCGTGGCTCGCGAGGTACCCGTCGAGAGCCCCGCAGGGACTTACAAACGGGCCGCGGTTGACGCCGTTACTCGAGTCCGTCATAGCCCGGGTGTTTACGCCCGGGTGGACTCAGTTGGCGGCGTGACCCGGTTTCGGCCTGGAACACCGAACCGAACATCATCCATCAATCACCATTCATCATTCCCGCATCCTTCGTCCTGGCTACCAGCCGCCAGGTCTCGCCCAGGACGTGCTCCCGCGCCTTTTGAACCTGCTCGAAGAACGCCTGCCTGTCGACATCTGGATGAGCCTTTTTTACGTACCAGCCGAACGGGATCGGACCCGCGTGGTCGGCAAAGTCGACGGTGCCAAAATTGTAACCCATGGCGGAGCCAACCGGACTGATGAGCCGATAGACCAGCCATCCGGTTGTGACGCTGTCCGCTATGAGCGCCTCATGCACAGGTTTGAACATCGTCATCTCCTGCTTCACGTAGGCTTCTCCGTCGGCGGCGAGCATCCGGTTCACGTGAACGTACTTGAAAGATTTTGGAGGTATTCCCCCGACGACGGCGTAGAGCTGTGTCCAGACGACCTTCCTCGACGCATCGGTTCGTGCAAAGGCTTCCCCAATGTTCGCCTCGGGATGCACTTTCTTGAAGATCGACCCGAGATCATCGTAGCGACTGTCCAAGGCGGCAGCACCCATGTATCGGTTGACGGTGTAGTAGTCGCATTCGGCGCGTGAGCCGTACTCTACGGAAAAGAGCGCCCAGGATAGCTTTTTCCCTTGATCGACCAACTCCTGGTGCATCGGTTGCCAGATCTCGCGTTCGACG
The DNA here is from genome assembly GCA_963768715.1 of uncultured Bacteroidota bacterium. Lineage (GTDB taxonomy): Bacteria > Bacteroidota > Rhodothermia > Rhodothermales > DATKEJ01 > DATKEJ01. The sequence continues at coordinate 504,975 of CAVYJC010000003.1, read as the reverse complement.
GTGCCGTAATCCGGCGACGTCGATTTCATGCAGTCCACTGCCAGATACATGGTGGAATCGGCCTGAGCACGCACGGACGGCGCCGCAAGAAGGATCAGGGCCAGTACGGAAGTCGCTCGGAGGAGATGTGATTTAGAGATCATCGTCTTCTCGGTTAGTTGTTGGGAGGGTAGCTCAATGTAATTGAAATCGAGCATCCGATTTGGCGGACCCGGCTGCTGTTGCCGCGGACCACGTCGGTGAGCTCGATCCGCTTCTCGAGGATTGCCGGGATTCTGTAGTCAATCCGCGATAATCGGAAACCCCATCCGCCGCACGATATCCGTGAATCGAGGGTCGTCCCTCAGCGGATCCAACCACGGCTCGACCTTCGCGAAACAGAGAAACCAGGAGTTTTCAGCAAACGCCCGCTCCAGCAGCCTGATCGCTTCATCGTACTCCCCGATTCCGATATGGATGTATGCCCTTTGAACGGGCGGTACATACCGATTTTGCGCAATCGATGCGTAATAGTTCGCCATCTGCTTTGCGAGGTCGGTCTCTCCGGCCAGTCCGAGCGCATGTCCCAATCCGGCGCCAACCTCGGCCGTGCCGTCGGATAGCTCGAATGCCGTTGTGTAGGTTCTGATGGCGTCGTCATGCTCTTCGAGCCCGTTGTAGGCCATCCCAAGCCAGTCATATCCCCAGGGAACGGCATGGATCCTTCGCGATCGCCTTGTGCATGAGCTCCTTCAGCTCGGCAAATCGATGCTGAAAGTATAGAAGCGATCCTCTACCCACTAGATAGTCTTCTTCGGGATCCAGCTTCATGATCTCGTCGGACTGGGCCATGGCTTCGTCAAATCGACCCATGGCGACGAGATACAATGAATACCAGTGGCGTGCGCTGAGATTGCCCGGATCGCGTCGGATCGCGTCGAGAAACGAGTCTTCGGCGCCCTTCCAATGCCAATCGAGAAAACGCAGGACGCCTGACAATCGGCTGACGTCGGAGTTCGAAGCACCCAATGTCGCCGCGTTGCTGAACGCCGCCCGTGCCGCCGGTATCGTCTCTTCACGCGACGAGTAGGCGAATACATAGAGAAGGACCTCGGTATCTGCCAGACCTACGAATGCCTCGACGTCTCTCGGATTGTCTCCAGTGCGCGCCCTGAAGGCTTCGGCCGTCTGCTTATGGGCGGTCTCGAACTTCGCGCCCATGGCGGCGAGAAGTTCCTTGTTCAGTCGTCTCGATCGGGGCTCACGCATAGGTGTCGGCGAAAGAATGGCAAAGTCGGTTGACCGCGTCGCGGAAGTTGCACCGACCCATCCTATTGTGGATTTCGGTGACGTTCGAAGATTCGGACTTGCCGGCGACTATCGCAAACGGCGGCTCCTTGACACTTCGCACCTGCGATTCGCATCTTTGTGACTGGATCCCGTTGGTCACCACAGCCTCGAGGGACTGACACAGAGCGGTCCAATCTCAAACTAGCCTTCCACGTCAATTGGATATCGTCCGCCACACAGAGCAAACGAACCTGGTGGGCTTGATGCAGGGTTGGAGCAAGACGATGATCCTGCTGGTCGCACTTCCAGTTGTCGGATTCTTCCTTCTCCTTTCGGTCGGCTTCGTTCCTACGGCAGCGCAAGTTATGGAACGACTGCGATCCGAGGCGATGATGTGGAATCTCGGAATGGTGGCGACCTGTTTGGTCGGGGAGTTGTTTGTGCTCGATTGGCATCGGACGGCCATATACCACTTCCTTCATTTCGACAGGTCGGTCCGGAGCGATCTTCTGATCGGCATCGTTTACACGCTCGGCATGGGCTTCATCTTCGCGGGGTTCTTTGCGCTTGGCGCCCCACAGGCCGCCCGGTACGCGGCGAAGAAATTCTTCAGCGGTTCTCTTATCACATTCTTCGGTCATCCGCTCGCTCAAATCTTCGTCTACCTGGTGGTCGTCGACTTCCTTCGTTACTGGATACACCGGGGCATGCATGCGTTCCACTTCCTCTGGGAGATTCACAAGTTTCACCATTCGGCAACCTCCTTCACGATCATTACGGGGAACCGGCTGCATCCCCTCGAGGCAACCTTTGACTACATCGGCCTTGCCTGCGTGATGGCTGTTCTCGGGGTGCCACTCGAGACCTTCCTGACGATCAGTCTCGTGATTTCCTTCGTGGAAAAAGTTCAACATTCGATGGTCGACTGGCGCTGGGGATGGATCGGCCGGTGGGTGTTTGTCTCGCCCATCGACCACCGGATACATCACTCGCCCGAAGAGGAGCACTGGGACCGCAACTATGCGAATCTCTTCATCATCTGGGACCGGATATTCGGTTCGTACTACAAGGGTGATCGCATCAATGAGGAGGTCGGGGTGAGCGACAACTGGATGAACCGGAAGGGGACCGTGTACGATCTCACGCGCTCAATGGAGCTGAGCACCAAGCGATTGAGAGGATCGCTGAAGACCCGCGACTGGAAGAGGAAGGTGACCTACGACTAAGACTGCGTTGGCGGACATTCCCCCGCCACCATTCGGTTCGACTGCCGGCACTCCACGGACGGGCAGGCCGACGCGACGACACCCCGCGCTATCGTCGACTGCTAAGGTCTTGCTGCAGAGGTCACCCCGCGCTTCAGCGTGGGGTAGGTGGCGACAAGAAAACCTCCCGATCACGGTTTCAACCGTGCGAGGCCCCTCCCGCCGTATCCGATCATCGATGACCGATATGAAGCCGATCTTGATCAATCCTTCTCGCTGCGAAGATTGACCGGCAAATTGCGGCAAGTGTCCGTGCCGTATATTTCGGACAAGCGACTCTTTAATCTGTTTATCGATGTTGTCGAGTGCTTGTCAGTACGGAATCCGGGCTTCGATTCACCTCGCGAAGGCGTCGGGGGATCACTACGTGCCCGTCCGGGAAATCAGCAGCGCGCTTCGCGTTTCGCATACGTTCCTGGCGAAGATCCTCCAGCTGCTGGTGACGGAGAGCATTCTTGTGTCTCTTCGCGGACCGAGTGGGGGAGTAAAACTCGCCAGACCGGCTTCCAAGATTGTGCTGAATGACATCGTGCTCGCCATAGACGGAAGCAAGGTGTTCGACAGCTGCGCACTCGGACTTCCCGGCTGCGGTGAACAAGCGCCTTGCCCCATGCACGAGGCATGGACCGAGATCCGGTCGCGATTCTGCAAAATGATGGAAGAAACGTCGCTGGCCGAGCTCGCCCGAAAGACCGAGGCCTCCGGATTTCGCCTGACAGCTAATTGACCCTTTTTTTGAATCTATTTCGGACTAAATACTCTTTTATCCTAATGAAGACGACAATTTTGATTCTATCGATTTTCCTGGCAGCCTGCGGAGGAGAGGCCCAGCAAGGGCAGCAAGCCGGCCCGGCCGCCGAAAACGGGCTGTCGGCTGAACAGCTCGAGAATGGCATCGGACCGGTTTCGCCTTTCGAGGTCGGTCCGATTGATCCGGTGCTGGCAAAGACCGGACTCGAAACCTTCACGACGAAATGTTCGGCCTGCCACAAGATCGACGAGCGCTATGTCGGACCTGCACTGGGTGACGTCACGACGCGGCGGACGCCCGCTTACATCATGAACATGATTCTGAATCCGGAAGAGATGATTCAGAAGCATCCCGAGGCGAAGGCGCTCTTCGCTCAGTTCATGACGCCGATGGCTAACCAGCACCTGACCGAAGACGAAGCGCGCGCCGTGCTGGAATACCTGCGACAGCAGGCGCCGACCCAATAAATCCTGAACTATCAATACAAGCAGATATCATGAAACGCAGCACACGAAATCGCATCATCGTTGCGCTCACATCGGTCGTCGTGATCGGCGCAATCGCCATGTCATGCCGAACGGCAGAACAGGCCGGGTCTTCGGACGCAGCTTCCAAAGTGTATGTGGCGCCGGGCAGTTATGACGCATACTACGCGTTCTTGTCCGGCGGCTTCTCGGGCAACGTTACCGTCTATGGCCTGCCCTCAGGCCGCCTGATCAAGACGATTGCCGTTTTCTCGCAGCACCCCGAGAACGGATGGGGCTACGACGAAGAGACCAAGCCGATGCTCAATACGTCCTGGGGCTACATTCCGTGGGACGACGCGCACCACACGGAGCTCTCTCAGACAGACGGCGAACTCGACGGTCGCTGGCTCTTCATCAACGCCAACAATACGCCGCGGATCGCCCGGATCGATCTGAAGAACTTCGAGACGGCCGAGATCCTGGAGATCCCGCTGTCGGCGGGGAACCACGCCTCTCCGTTCATCACGCAAAACTCAGAGTACCTCGTGTCGGCAACGCGCTTCAGCGTGCCGATTCCCCAGAAGGACGTGTCTATCGAGGATTACAAGAAGGAGTTCAAAGGCACGATCTCGTTCATTCGCGCGGATGATCCCGGTCACATGGACGTTGCCTTCCAGATCATGGTGCCGGGCTTCGACTACGATGTTTCTCACGCCGGCAAGGGTCCTTCGCATGGGTGGGCGTTCTTTTCGACCTACAACGTCGAGCAGGCCAACACGCTCAAGGAGGTTAATGCTTCGCAACGTGACAAGGATTTCATCGCCGCGGTCAACTGGAAGCGCGCCGAAGAGTGCGTCGCGGACGGCAAGTTCGAGAACTGGGAGGCCTCGTACGCCCACAACATCAAACAGCCGGGCGGCCTGGCCACCACGGAAACCCTCCACGGTTCGAAGATGATCTTTCCGGCCGCGTGCGAGGGACTGGTCTATTTCCTTCCGACACCGAAATCGCCGCACGGCGTCGACGTTGATCCCACCGGGGAATACATCGTCGGCGGTGGGAAGCTCGCGACGGTCCTTCCGGTCCACTCGTTCACAAAGATGCTGGCGGCCATCGAAAACAAAGATTTCGAGGGTGAAGTTGACGGCATCCCCGTGCTCCGCTACGATGCCGTGATCGCGGGCGAGGTCGAAAATTGCGGCTTGGGGCCGCTCCACACAGAATTCGACGGCAAAGGGTTCGCCTATACCACGGCGTTCCTCTCATCGGAGATCGTGAAGTGGCAGATCGGGACGTGGCAGGTCGTGGATCGGATTCCCGTCTACTATTCGGTCGGACACGTGATGATTCCGGGCGGCGACACCAGGAAGCCTGCGGGTCAATACCTGTTGGCGCTGAACAAGATGACGAAAGATCGTTATCTGCCGACCGGTCCGGAGCTCGCGCAGTCGGCTCAGCTCATCGACATCTCGGGCGACAAGATGCGCCTGCTCCTCGACTTCCCCACCATGGGCGAGCCGCACTACGCGCAGGCCATCGACGCCAACCTCGTGAAGGAGAATCAGGTACAGATCTATCGTCTCGAGGACAATCCGAATCCGTACCGGACACTGAATGAGGGAGAAGCCCGCGTCGAGCGTAAGGGCGACGACGTGCACGTCTATATGACGGCGATCCGCAGCCACTTCAATCCCGACAACATCGAGGGCGTCAAGTTGGGCGACACGGTCCACTTCCATGTGACGAACCTTGAGCAGGACTGGGACGTGCCGCACGGTTTTGCGGTGATTGGAGCACACACTTCCGAGATTCTGATCATGCCGGGAGACACGCGGACACTGGTATGGAAGCCGCAGGCCGTGGGCGTCTATCCGTTCTACTGCACGGACTTCTGTTCGGCGCTGCACCAGGAGATGCAGGGGTACGTCCGCGTCTCGCCGCGTGGAGCCGGCACGGCACTTTCCTTCCATACAGGCAACTGATGAATCAGCTGACCGGGGTGGGGTGGGGTCCGGCCGAACGCCGGCCCCGCTCCCGGTCGCGCGAAAACCCGCCGAGAACTGAAATGACCAAACGCCATCGCATCATAATCGCCGCTGCCGGCCTGGCGCTCGTCATCCTGTATTTCACCCCGCTCTGGCGAATTACACTGGAGGCGCCTCAGTATCCAGAGGGGCTTGGATTGCACATCACCCTGACCGACGTCAGGGGCATCCGTGAGTTCAACCTCCGCAGCATCAACAACCTCAACCACTACATCGGGATGAAACGCATCGAGCCGGATGCGATTCCCGAATTGCGAATCATGCCCTGGGCGATCGCATTCATCATCGCGCTTGCGCTGGCAACGGCCGCGTCCGGAAAGCGCTGGATGCTCACCGCCTGGCTGTCCGTCTTCCTCGCCCTGGCGCTCGCAGGACTCATCGATTTCTGGTTGTGGGAATACGACTACGGCCACGACCTCGATCTCGAGCACGCCGCCATCAAGGTCCCGGGCATGTTTTACCAGCCGCCTCTGATCGGAAGCAAACAGCTCCTGAACTTCACGGCACACTCGTGGCCGGATGTCGGTGGATGGATAGTCTTTGCCTCTCTGTTTACGGGGCTCTGGATCTGGTGGGCCGGTCGGAAGAGGGCGAGCAAATCCTATCCGCAGGCCGTTCCGGTTTCAAAACCTTCGAACACCACAATGGCCGCGGTCGCTGTCCTCCTCATTGCCCTCGTTGCGGGCTGCACGCCGGCGCCGGAACCTTTCCACTTCGGCACGGACAATGGCGCGTACTGCCGCATGACCATCGACGACGCTCGGTATGCCACTCAGGTTGTCATGAAGACCGGAAAGGTCTACAAGTTTGACTCGATCGAGTGCGTCGCCTCGTATCTCGAGGAGACTGTGGAAGACGAGGAGAACGTGTTTGGCGTCTGGGTCAGCGATGCCGCAAACCCTGGAACGCTCCTCCGCTCGGATGACGCAGTGTTCGTGCAGGATCCAGCGATTCATTCACCGATGGGCGGCGGTTGGGCAGCCTACGGATCCGAGGCATCGGCAAGAGAGGCCATGGAGGTGCGACCCGCCGCTGATTCGGGTCATATGGTGATCACCGATTTTGCAGGAGTGCGGAAGCAAATAGCCTCCCGGTGAAAAGACATCTCGTGCATATCGCCCTGATGCTGTTTTCGGTAAGCGCGGTGATGGCCCAGTCGGCGGAGTTTGAGAGTCCCAATGACGGCGCTTCGATCGCCGAGCGCATCGCCTCGGCACAGCCTGGCGACACGATCCGCATGCCTGCCGGTGTGTACACAGAGCCGACCATCGTCATCGAAAAACCGGTCGTTCTGATCGGCGAGCCGGGCGCGATTATCCGGGGGCGGGGCGATCACGAGCTCATCGACATAAACGCCGCCGGCGTAACCATATCCGGATTCGCATTGGAAAAGGTGGACAAGACGTTCATGGAGGACCGCGCGGCCATCCGCGTCGCAGGCGCCGCCGATTGCAGGATTACGGACAACACGTTTGCGGACGTCTTCTTCGGAATCTACCTGGCACGGGCCGAGCGCTGTGAGGTCTCCCGCAACCGCCTTTCCGCTCACCTGGAGAAGGAAACCAGTGGCGGCAACGCGATTCACTCGTGGTACAGCAAGTCGCTGACCATCGCGGACAACCAGATATCAGGCTTCCGAGACGGCATCTATCTGGAGTTCACCGAGGACTCGTTCGTATCCGGCAACCAGTCGATCGACAACCTCCGGTACGGACTTCACTTCATGTTTTCCGATCGATGCTCCTACGAGCACAACCTGTTCAGCGCCAACAGAGCCGGCGTTGCCGTCATGTACGGGAAGCACATCACCATGCGGGGCAATACGTTCCGGAAGGCTTGGGGCTCCTCCGCGTACGGCCTTCTTCTCAAGGAGATCAAGGACGGAACTGTCGAAAACAACACTTTCGAAGGCAACTCGATTGGACTCCTGCTCGAGTCGGTCGACCGGACGGGATTTTCAGGCAACAAGTTTCGCGAAAATGGATGGGCGATCAAGCTCATGGCGAGCGCCACCGACAACGTGTTCAGCAAGAACCTGTTCGTCGGGAATACCCTCGACCTGGCGACCAACAGCCGGTCATCGTTCAGCTCCTTCGAAGGAAACTACTGGGACCGGTACGAGGGCTACGATCTCGACCACGATGGTTTCGGCGACGTCGCCCACCGCCCGGTTTCCCTCTTTTCCGTCCTGGCCGAACAGCACGATTCAATTTTGTATCTGTACCGGAGTCCTCTCATCGACCTGCTGGATGCGGCGGAGAGGCTGATCCCGGTCCTGACGCCCACTGATCTTGTCGATGCGCACCCCGTTATGCGGGCGGAGGCGCTCCAATGACACAAACACGATTCGGGAATGCGATGATGCACGTGCTCCATCCAATTGAAGTGAAACGACTGAGCAAGTCCTTCGGCAGGCTCAACGTGCTGAATGACCTGACCGTCGGATTCAAACCCGGTCAAACGACGGCCGTCGTTGGTCCAAACGGCGCCGGAAAGACAACCCTCATTAAGTGCATCCTCGGACTCGTGCATCCGGATGAGGGGCAAATTACCGTTGCGGGTCAACCGGTGATCGGATCGCACGAGTACCGCAGCCAACTCGGATACATGCCTCAACATGCCCGATACCCGGACAACCTGACCGGTCGCGACATGATCGAGCTCGTGCAGTCGTTGAGGCCGGAGGCGGGCCGTCCCGATATGACGCTGGTACGCACGCTTCGTCTGGAAGGCGAGCTGGACAAACCGTTTCGCACACTCTCGGGCGGAACGCGCCAGAAGATCAGTGCCGTGTTGGCGTTCATGTTCAACCCACCGATTTACATCCTGGATGAGCCCACCGCCGGTCTCGATCCTGTCGCATCCACGACCCTCAAGGATCACATCCGGTCGGCACGCGATGCGGGGGCATCGGTCGTGCTGACGTGTCACGTAGTTGCTCATCTGGAGGAACTGGCTGATCGTATCGTATTTCTGCTCGACGGTCGAATTCGTTATGATGGTCCGCTCGAAGGGTTGCGACGCGAAACGGGTGAGCAAACCATAGAGCGGGCGATCGCATCCATACTCGACGGAGAGGCGGCATGAGCACCATCCAATCAGTCTTTCGATTCGAGCTGGCGGACGGGTTCCGGAGCCGCTGGATGCTTGCTCACGGGCTGCTCTACCTCGTGCTCACGGAGGGTCTTCTGCTCGCCTCCGGTTTCTCGGACAAGGCCTTGGTCAGCCTCATCAACGTGGTGCTCCTGCTGGTCCCGCTGATCAGCCTCGTGTTCGGCATCATCCACCAGTACAACTCACGCGAATTCATCGAGTTGATGATGACGCAGCCAGTGCGCCGGCGCGACCTTTTTTCCGGATTGGTGCTGGGCGTCGTGACGCCGCTAGTGGCCACGTTTGCGCTGGGCGTATTTCTTCCGTTTGCCTGGCACGGAGGGCTCACCCCGGTTCAGGGCGCACGTTTGGCGAGCCTGCTCGCATTGGGCTCGGTTTTGATGATCACGGGCCTGGGTACCGCTTTCGCCCTTTCCCTTCGCTATACCGATAAGGTTCGTGGAATCGGCGTGGCGCTGCTGCTCTGGTTGGCTTACGCGGTTCTCTATGACGGAGCCGTACTGCTCGGTGTCGCCATGTTCGACCAGTTCCCGATCGACAAGGCGCTCCTGGGCGTGATGCTGGCGAACCCGGTTGATCTGGCCCGACTGCTGCTGCTGCAGGTCTTCGACGCGGCCGCCATGATGGGTTACACCGGGGCCGTGTTCACGCGCTTCTTCGGTTCGGTGACCGGTTTCGTGTTGTCAGCCGGCGCTCTTGTCTTCTGGATGGCTGTACCGACGCTGCTTGCGCGACGGTTGTTTGAGCGGCGTGACTTCTGAAGAGGACTCGTTCAACGGACCAGCCAGTACAGTACGTTGAGCAAGAATCTCGCATTGTGGGGGGCGGCGGTCGGAGCGGCTCGTCGGGTTCGGTCGCGCGCACCTGGACCAGTCTTCCGCCATTCACGTTCCGAAGCCGGGCGTCTTGCCCGGATTTGTGATCGTGCTTTCGTGTGAGGAGAACGACCTACCGTAAGTGAAGGTCGCCCGTCTCGACCAGTGCCTTCGGTCCGATTGGGCCGCTAGACCTTGCCGCGGATGTAGATGGTAATCGCAGCCGAGAGCAGCCAGAATCCTCCGCCGATTCCCATTACGCCGTATTCGGCAGGCGTCCCGCCCGTGAGAAAGGCAATAAGACCGGCGACGAAGCCGAACAGGCCGCCGAGAAAGAACAGCCACATCAGGATTGTGAGAATGAGCTTGTCCATCGTAATCCTCAATCAATTGAACTGTTACCGGACGGCGAGGCGAGTCGAGCAGGATCTTTGGGGATGTGAGTTGGCCAAAGAATGGTTCGCGGGCAGAGCCGCCGTTGCCGGAAGAATCGTTACGCTTGAAGGTCGCACCGTCGCCGATGTTTGTCAATGCCGCCGGAGGCGATAAAGCATGTGCGGCGCTTCCTTATAGCTCGTATCCCTTTCGAAGCGGGTGCCGATCTTCTCGAGGACCCGGCGTGAAGCCAGGTTATCCGGACGAACTCCGGCAACCACGCTGTCCAATCCCAACTGCGTAAGGGCGAGATCCGCGATCGCTGTCGCGATTTCGGTCGCAAGTCCCATACCCCAGAATTCCGGAAGCAGGGCATAGCCCATCGCAATCTCATCCTTGTCGGCAATGTGGAGGTGGCGAAGAGAAGCTCGTCCCACAAAACTGTCGTCCGCACGGAGGCTCAACATCCAGAGGCCGAAACCGTGCTCGTCCCAGTGATCCAGATTGCGCCGCAGATATTCTCGCGTTTCTACCTCCGATCGTACGCCGCCGAGTGCATCCATCACGCGGGGATCCCCATCCATCCGCAGGAGATCATCGAGGTGCAAAGCGTGCAGGCGCTCTGCGGTGAGTCGTTTCGTCGTGAAGCGGTTGAGTGTGACCATGATGATCAAAGATCAGTGATCGATGATCGATGATCAATGATCGAGGATCGGAGGGGACCGGGCGAGGCAACTGAAGACGCTTCAGCGTCTCCGGCCAATGACTCCGCAGAGTATATTCGCTATCAAATGGCAATCTGGCACCCTTTCATCCGAGCATACCGAGACCTTCGAGGCCGCAGGAGAGTCCGTAGAGAGAAAGCGCGGCTCGACGGATTGGACGAACCGTCTTTCACACGGGACCATGTCGGCTTCAAAACGGAAATCTGGAAGGAACATCTGTCGGAATTCGCCGGACGCGCCGGCCTCCGGATGCTGGAAATAGGGAGCCACGAGGGACGGTCGGCGATCTGGTTCGTCGAAAATGTTCTCACCGGCTCGGACAGCCGGCTGACTTGCGTCGATCCATGGCGTCCAGAAGTCAAGATCCGTTTCGATCACAACATTCGAGTCGCCGGAGTCGCAGATCGTATCCGTGCGATTCATGAGGGATCGGCTCAGGCGTTGACCGAGGACCTCGCTGCCGAGACGTTTGACATTATCTATATAGACGGTTCGCATCTGGCGCCGGACGTGCTTTTCGATGCCGTATTTGCTTGGCCCCGGCTGGCTCCGAGTGGAATAATGATCTTCGATGACTATGGCTGGCGGTCTGATTTGCCGCCCGCGGAACGACCCCAACCCTCGATCGACCGCTTCATGGAGCTGTTCGGAGACGAGTTCGAGGTCATCGACATCGGATTTCAAGTGTTGCTGAGGAGGACGAGCTAGTCCGATACAGTCCACCGGTTTAGCGCCAAGCAGTCGGCGTTTCGAATTATGAAAGCGTTCACATGTACATAAATGATCGCTTATTATGTATATTCGCTCGTGGTAACATATCTAAATCTAGTCACGAATGACCGACTCATCCGTATCGACCCGTGTCGCTTCCAAACTGCTTTCAGTCCACGAGTCATCGATCAAGCGATGGTGCAATGCAGGCGAACTGGAGTACTGGACGACGCCCGGTGGCCATCGCCGAATTCCTATTTCAAAACTCGTGTCGTTTGCGAACGACCGGGGTCTCGAGGGAGAGATTCTGGGCTTCGGCGACTCCGCTGAGCGAGTCTGGGTCGGGCTTGAGGGCGCAAAGCGCGACGAGAGCTACTTCGTGCTTTCTAAGCTGGTCTTCGAATGGATCAACCTGGGCCGCATCGAACTGGTCGAGAACCTGGTACCCTTTCTGGTCAACCAAGGCCTGGCACTCGGGAGTGTCTTCGACAAAGTCTTGGGCAGTGCTATGGGCCAAGTGGGGGCGTCCTACGTAGCACAAGAAATCTCCGTCGGGGACGAACACCGGCTGACCAACCTGATACGAGACGCCCTTCTCGAAATAAGGCAACTCTTGTCTGTCGACGAGACCGACCCTGGATCTTCAGACCGCCGAACCGCAGTCGTTGGATGTCTGCGCGGCGAGATCCACGAAATCGGCGCGCTGATGATCCGGCTGCTTCTCCTCAATGCAGGGTGGAACGTGATATACCTCGGTCAAGACGTTCCGACGGAGGAATTCCACGCACAGGCTTTGAAGCATGACGCTGAGCTGATTTGCATCTCTCTCGCTCCCCCCAGAAGTACCGCCGAAGCCATAGACGCGATCAACCTTCTTGCAAGTCTGTTCGGAAAGGCAAGTGGTATCCGGCTTGCAGTCGGCGGATCCAATCTCACGAACCAAGCCATGGGGAACGGTCGTGAGGCCTTCTCAGAAGTGAGATGCTTTAATGGGACCGTCCCCTTTGAGAGCTGGCTCGTTGACCTCTCCGCTTGAAAAGAACATCCTTCTGTCTCTTCGATTTTGACAACGATCCGGGACCGATTCTGGCGCGCTGTCTGTCTTCCCGGATACCAAGTCCGTTGACTAGCGACTCTCGCTTAGCGTTCTCTTCAGCGTCTCAATCTCCGCCTGTTGCCGCATCACGATTTCGTACAGCGCCTGGATCGCCGCCAGCGCGACGCCGTCGGCATCGACGGTTGCAATGCCGGTGTCATCCTCTCCGAGTCCGAACGTGGCGCGGAAATCCTGGGCCATGGGTCCAACATGCGTCTCGTCCCGCCCCTTGTAACGCCATTTCGTGACGGGCATCTCGGCGACGCCTTTCAGTATCTCCTGCGGATCGACGGCCTCGAATCCCTCCTTGAGATTTCTGTCGCTTGCGTGCACGAGACTTCCGTTGACACGGACCGTTCCGTCCTCTTCCACGGAGAAGATGCTCGTCGTGGTTCCGTTTGCGCTGATGTAAAGGATGCCGTCCTCGTCGTTGTTCCGGTCGAGCTGGATGTTGATATCGTCGTTTGACGTTATGATGAGATCCGAGCTGCCGTAGTCCGTGTCGGATGATATCCAGCCGTTGTCGCTGGTGTTGTCGTTTCCTGCAAGAATCACGTCGGGGGTTGAGTTGTCCACGGCCCTTGCGTAGACGGCGACGCCTCCAACGAAATAGCCGGCGTAACCTTCATCCGAGTTCGTTTGCCCCCAAACGCCTCTGGACGGACCGGTAGGACCGGCGGTCATGCCCCTCACACCGGATCCAAAGGGTGAGTTTGTCTCACCGGTCACACCAACGCCCGCTCCGTTCGTGGCCGACGTTTTCCCGAAAACGGCGGGCCCGTATATGCTCGCTCCCCAAACGCCGAGTGGACCACTGCCGTAGACCCCCGCCGAGTTTCCGTCCGATGCCTTGCTCACGCCCGCTACGCCATGTCCCAGACTGGTGCCGGTCGGAGTAGACTCGCCATAGACTCCGATGCCGCTGGTCGAACTCGACTTTCCGATTATCCCAAAGCTGGGTCCCGAGGTGGCGAGATTGAGGACCTTCAGCGTATGTCCCGCAGACCACGTATTCGAGAGCGAAAGCGGCGTCGCGACCGTCAGAGCCGACGGCGCCGATGTGACCTCAGTTCGGGGCGCGATCAACTGACCGTCGACGCGGATACCCATATAGCGATACTCGATGAAATCCACGTCCTCGAGGCTCACCAAATCACCCAGCATGACATTGAAGACGCCGTTGACGAAAGGCACGTTTGCGTGGGTTTCCGTCCAGCCGCTCGATCCGTCTTCGAGGTTGTCCCAAAGTGTGAAAATGATTGCGTGGCCCCCGGTGACGGGCGTGCCGTCAACCTCGATGTAGCCCTGAAAGGAGAACTTTCTGTTCTGAGACAATGCTGCCGACGAGATCAGTAACAGCAGACCTACCAGCGAAACGAGATACTTCATGGTGACTCCTGAAAACAGACCCCCGGATGCCGCCAAGCGCTGTGGGAATAACGATGTGCAGGCAGAGATTCTCAATCTCCCGAACGACCTATGTCGTGTAGGGGATTGCACCGTAAGGTGTCAGGCCGAGTGGTTCGAACCTAGCGTTTCGCAAGAGCGTCGAGCACGCGCGCCGGCGTCATCGGAAATCGGTACAGTCTCACACCTGTCGCGTCGAAGATGGCGTTCGCGATGAGGGCCCCCATGATGACGATGGCCGGCTCTCCACCTCCATGCGGGACCGTATCGCCCGAATCGACGAGGATGGTCTCGATCTCGGGCAGCCAGGAGAATTGCGGCAGCTGGTAGGTCCCGAAGTTGAGATCGCTGATCGCGCCGCCTTTGAAATGGATTTCCTCGCTGAGGCAGTAGCCCAGCCCCATCGTCAGGCATCCCTCGATCTGCATCCGAGCTCCATCGGGATTGATGACGAGGCCCATGTCTTGCGCACAGACGATACGCTGGACCTGAACGCGCCCCGACGTTCTATCCACAGCCACCCGGGCCATTGCAGCCACGTAGGTGTCGGAATCGATTCCGCAGGCCACGCCGAAACCGCGGCCCGTAGGCGCCTTGCCCGGCCGCCAGCCAAAACGATCTGCCGCCGCACGCAGCACGCCCTTCATCTTTTCGTCGCTCAGGTTCTTCAATCGAAACTCCAGCGGATCGACGCCGGCCATCGATGCCATGAGGTCGATCTGCGACTCGCGCGCGAACACGTTTGTACTGGCTCCGGGTGCTCGCCAGGAGCCCGTTGAAAAGGGGTGTGCGGCTCGACCTGCACTCGAAGCGCGCGTTCGCTGGTGAGGCACGTCGTAGAGCGTTTCGCTCCCACGTTGCCCGGCGCAGTACACGTTATAGTCCCAGAACGCCAACGTACCCCGATCGGTGACACCCGACCGAATGTCTACGATTGCGGCCGACATGAACGTGTCGAAGAAGAACTCCTCCTCTCGACTCCAGAAGACCTGGACGGGTCTTCCGGTGTGTTGTGCCAATCGTGCAGCTTCTACCGCCTGCCGGTTGGAGGACTTTCCGCCGAAGGCGCCCCCCACGAACGGAGTAATCACGCGGACCTTCTCGGCGCCCAGATTCAACGCCCGTGCAACCTCCTCCTTGACCCCGAATGGGTTCTGCGTCGAGGCCCAGACAGTCATCCGACCATCCTTCGGCTCTGCAATGGCGGCATGCGGCTCCATCGGGGCATGTGCGACATAGCCGTTGAGATACCTGGCCTGAGCGAGCTGAGCCGAGAGGCGTGCCCCCTGGTCAACGTTGCCTTTCTCCGAAATCGTCCTGGCGACGGGCGCAACGGATGTGAGGTGATCGAAGATCGATTCCTCGTCCATCTTTGCTTCCGGGTTGTCGAAGTTGGCTTTAAGGCTGGCGAGTGCGGCGTCGGCTACGTCGCGATGGGGGTGGAGTACAGCAACCAGCTCTCCGAGACGCACCACTTCGACTCCCTCGATGGCTTCAGCGGCGGATGTGTCCAGATTCAGGAGCACGGCACCGTGCGCCGGAGGTCTTAGAATCCGCGCGATTCGCATTTCGGGCAAACGGATATCTGCCGCATACTTCGCCTCTCCAGTCACTTTCACCCGGGCGTCGCGACGATGGGTGGGTTTCCCCATCACCTTGAACTCCGAAACGGCCTTCACGGCTACCGGACCGCTCACCTCGCGTGCAATTTCGCGCCCTTGCGTCAGGGTCTGCGTAGGTTACCTGTCGCTCTGGATCTCTCTTGTCGAAACGATGCCCTCCCGGACCTCGAGATTCGCCAGGGGAGTGTCGAGATGTTCTGCCGCCAGCTCGAGCAAGACCGCCCGGGCCTCAGCGCCGGCTGCCCGGAGTTCCGGACCGAAAACACGCGTGCTGAGCGATCCCCATGTTCCACGATCGTAGGGGCACAGATCTGTATCTCCCATGATCATGTCAACGGAGTCGAGCGCAACGTCCAACTCGTCGGCGAGCATCTGGGCGAGCGATGTCTGGACACCCTGACCCATCTCGATTTTACCCACGAAACATGTAACGCGACCGTCCATGCCAATTCGTAAGTAGGCGTTGAAATCCGCGGTGGCGACTCCTGCCGATCCGGCAGTCCGGCGGGCCTTGGCGAAGAAGGTCGGTCCGGTCGTAAACAGAACCACGATCCCACCTCCAACGCGCCTCAGAAACTCACGACGGTTAGAGCCGAAGACGGTTGAGTGTTCACCGATCAGGCCGTCTGTCAGATGGTCGTCACTCATTGGTTCGTCCCGTCAGTCCGCATGGCATCGGCGGCCGCATGGATCGCCTTAACAATCCGAGTGTGGGCTCCGCAGCGGCAATAGTTCTCGTCCATTGCTGCGATGATCTCGGCGGTGGTAGGCTGTGGATTCCGAGCCAACAGATCATGCGCGGTCAGGATCATCCCCGGTGTGCAATAGCCGCACTGCAGCGCGCCGTGCTCCATGAAGGCTTCCTGCAACGGGTGAAGGGCGTCACCTTTGGCCAATCCCTCGATCGTGGTGACGGTCTTGCCATCCACGTCATTTAGCGTCAGGAGGCACGAACGCTCGGCTACGCCGTCTACGAGCACTGTGCATGCGCCGCAAAAGCCCTCACCGCACCCGTACTTGGTGCCGGTCTTCGCGAGGTCTGACCGCAAGATCCAGAGGAGCGTCCGCCCACCGTCAACCTCCAGTGTGACGGACTCGTCGTTAAGCGTAAAACGAATACTTCCTTTCATCGTCGATCATTGCCATTTGGGCGAGCACCGACTGACAGGGAGATGGTACATGCGGGGGCTGACTAAGGCAAGTCATGTCTGGCACCAACGTCAAAGAGCCTGCCCCGAACGAGCGAACCAGGTACTTGATGGTGGGGACACGCTGGATCGAGCGAGGAGGGATCGAAGGTCAAAGGGACTCGGGACTCGTCGGGCAGTAGAAGTCGTTCGAGTTCAGTCGATTTGTGCCAACAGCCGCCGGGCCTCAACGGTCTTCGGATGGTCCTCGCCGAGTACACGAGTTAGCGTTGGTAGCGCCCCCCTCAAAAGCTGGCGCGCCGTCTCGGTACTGTCGCGGTTCTGCAGTACGACGGCCAGGCGCACTTTGGCATCGGCCGTTTCGGGATGATCGTTTCCCAGGGCATCGACGCGGATAGCCAATGCCTGGCGCAGATAAGTTTCCGCCTCGACGTACTGCTCTTTGATGCGCAATGCATCGCCCAATCGGATGAGCGTGATCGCGACCTCCGGGTGATTCTCTCCGAGTTTGTCTGTCCGCTTCCGTAGAACGCGCCGGAGCAATGTAATGGCCTCGTCCACTTTTCCAGAACCGGCAAGCGCTGAGCCGAGGTTCTGCTCGCAAACGGCGGTGAATGGATGTTCCTCGCCAAGCCGCGAACGGTAAATTGAACACGCCTTCTCGAAGTAAGCCGCCGCACCGACAAAGTCACCCTTGTCTCTAAGAACGCCCGCCAGATTGTTCAGGCTTGTCGCCACGTCCGGATGGTCGGGCGCAAGCACTTTTTGCCGGATTTGAAGTGCCTCTCGGTGCAGCCCCTCTGCCTGGTCGAGATCGCCCATGTCACGATACACGCTCGCCAGGCCTGAGAGATTCTTGGCAACGCTTCGGTGCTGGTTGCCGACGAGCTTCCGCCAGAGAGCCAGGGATTCCCGATACTCGTCTGCCGCCTCTTGATAGTGGCCTTGGCGCTCCTGCGCCCATGCGATATTGTACAAACCCCTGGCCACCTCCTCCGACTCATATCCGGCCCGTTTCTCAAAAATGGCCACAGCCTGTCTGTTCAGGTCTTCCGCAGCCTTGTACTTGCCGTTCTTGTTTGCCTCGATCCAGGCAAGATCGTAAAGCGTAATCGCGAGTTCGTAACTGTCTGAACCCAGCGTTTCGCGCTGCATCTCGAGCGCCTGCCGGAGGTAGCTTGACGACTCTTCCCAACGCCCTTGACCTCTTAGTGCGAATCCAACGCGGTGGAGGCTCCGCGCGACAAGTGGATGATGATCCCCGAAAACGGCCCGTCGATGGGCCAACGCCTGGCGCTGGAGCGCCTCCGAATTTTCGTACAGACCCAGTTTCAGATAGACCTGGCCCATCACCTCCTCGAGGTCCGCTTGGACTTCCGGTTGGCCGGCAAGCTCCGTTTCGATGCGTTGCGATCCCTGGTCGAGGACCTCGAGAACGGTGATCTCGGTTCCTTTCGTTTGGTCGGGATCGGACGATGAGAACATGCTGGCGAGGAAGGCAGTGACCTGCTTGGCCTTCAATGACTCCTGGGCTTTCTCTCCTGCAAGATTGAGGGAGACGGTGGCGGCGCCGACAAGAAGAATCACAACCAGAGCAGCGACCGAGACGCCCACCAGGTGGCGTTCTACGAATTTCCGCGCGCGGTATGAAACACTTTCCGGTCTCGCTTCTATTGGAAGATCCGAGGCGTGTCGCCTCAAGTCTTCCAGGAGGGCTTCCACCGACACATATCGGCGATCCGGATCTTTCCGCAGTGCTTTGAGGACGATGGTGTCAAGGTCGCCACGGAGACGGCGGCGAAGGCGCGACAATGGGATGCCGCGGCGCGCGGCGATCTCCTGCCAACCCGCGACATCCATCGCTCCAGGTTCATCTCCAACCCGTTCGGATGTCGATATCAACGCGCTTGGCGGCGGGATTCTCGAATCGATGATGCTGTACTCGATTTCGGCCGGCGTCCGCGATCCGATGGAATACGGGCGATGCCCGGACAACAATTCGTAGAGGACCACGCCGAGCGAATACACATCGGAGGCCGTCGTGATCATGTCTCCTCGTAGCTGTTCGGGACTGGCATACTCCGGCGTGAGCACGCGCTGCCCGAAGGCCGTAATCGTCTTCATTTGACCCGACGATTCCTCGCTGATCAGTTTGGCAATGCCGAAATCGAGCAGTTTCAGTCCACCGTCCTCGGTCACGAGCATGTTCGACGGCTTCAGATCGCGATGGATGACCAGATTTCTATGTGCATACTGCACGGCTCCGCATGCTTGCTCGAACAGCTCGATGCGCTTTTCCAAAGGCAAGCTGTGTCCGTCGCAATATTCCGTCAAGGGAAGTCCGTCGACGTACTCCATGGCGAAATATGGTTGACCCTCCTCTGTAATACCTCCGTCGTAGAGGCGGGCGATGTGGGGGTGTTCCAATCCAGCGAGAATCTGGCGTTCGCGCCAGAAGCGTATCTTGATGGCCTCAGAATCCATCCCCCGTTTGACCACTTTCACGGCGACCAGGCGATCGAACTGACCATCCGATCGTTCCCCCAAGTAGACGACCCCCATACCGCCCCGTCCAATTTCCCGGATTAGCCGGAAGGGTCCGGCCAGTTCAGGCTCGTCGCTCTCCCCGTCGAAAAGGGAGAGCGCCTTCAGTGGGTCCAGTTCGGCAAGGAATTCACCCGACCTTTCATGCGCGTCGAGTAGCCCCGTAACCTCGTTGATGAGGTCATCTTGTCCAGAGCATCGTTCAAGGATGAATTCCGGTCGGTCAGAGGGCGCGACGCCCAACGCCTCTTCGAAAATCCTCGTAATGAGGTCCCAATGTGACTCGGCACCGCCGTTCGTCCCTGTCATCATTCGATTTGTTTCAAACTCGGACATACGTACGCAAATGCAGGCTGAATCGGGCGGATCAGTCGAGGGTCAACTCACGGTAGAGCCAGGCGCGCGCGACGGCCCAATCGGTCTTGACGGTTCGCTCCGATACCCCGAGAGCGGTAGCCGTTTCCTTGACGCTAAGTCCGCCAAAGAAGCGACACTCGATCACGCGACTTTGGCGTTTACTGATCTCACTGAGCCGGGTCATGGCAGCGTCGAGATCGAGCAGCTCGCCCGCAAAGTCATCGGTCCCGAGCTCGATGTCGTCGATGTCGAGGTGGCGTTCACCGGATCCACGTTTCTTTGCATTCCGACGCCGTGCCCTGTCGACGAGCACCTGCCGCATCGCACGTGCTGCCGCCCCGAAGAAATAGGCGCGTCCGTTCGTCGAAACTCGAGTGTCGTCTACGAGCTTCAGATACGCTTCGTGAACCAGAGCGGTAGTTCGAAGGGTGGATGCTCCCGACTTGGCCAGATGACGATGCGCCATCTGACGAAGCTCCCCATAGATCACCGGGAGAATCCTGTCGAGCGACTCCGGATTCTCCGGGTCGAAGGCAAGAAGCAGCTCTGTCGTCTCCGACCGGCCAGGTTCAGGTGCATCGGCGGACATGACGGTTCATGGTCAGGATGGATCGAGGCGGAGGTCAGAAGATTTACGCGCGTTCGTCGAGAATTGCAAACCGAGAGAACGTGCTGAGTGCTGGGTGCTGTTCAAATCCAAACGGCATCTAAACAAGTTCTGAACATCTGGACCGTACGATGGGGTGGAAGAGAAACGACAGGCAGCGGATTCCACCAACAGATCCACCCGATTCACCCCTCACATGTGGCTCGTCTGCACCACGGCAATCGGATTGCTTACGTGCAATGGTTGTACGATTTACGATTTGGTACAGCCCCTTGATAGCGGCCAGGGGTTGTCGATGCTCATGCGGGAATCTCTTCCTTAGTATCAGACATTTTCAGCCACCGATCTTCAGGATTCGTCCCCTAACAATGAATTCTCCCGCCCTCACCACCACGAAATACGCCCCCGCCTCCAGCGCCGGCACCTCCAAGCCTAGCCTGTGCCGGCCCGCGGGCATCGACCTTTGCATCACGGTCAGACGCTTCCGGCCCAGGATGTCGTACACGATAACTGACACATCTGACGACTGAGGCAACGTAAATGCGATCGTGGCCGAGCCGGAAAAGGGATTTGGATAGCTTTGCAGGACCAGGTGGTCCTCCGGAAGGTCGATCGGTTCCGTATCGACAGAAAAATCCAACGCATCTACTCTGAACCGCTGCGATTCGGTATCGGAAGCGTACAAGACATCCCAGAAGACACCGTCGTTCGCGACCTGCAGATCTAACATGATGTTGTACTCAGGATACTCGCTTCTGAAATCAGTGCCGCCATCCAACTCTGTCACCTTCAGGGCAAGTGGGCTGTCTATCCATTCCTCCGGAAGTGGGGCCAGGTCCAGGTTCAGGTTCACTACCGAGCGTACAGAGTCGAGCCGAAGGACATGACCACCCAAGGCCCTGAATTCATACCACTGATCTTGCGCTGGCGATTTGTAGAGGTAGACCCAGTTATCAGTGTAGCCCGCAGCATCTACTTCGGCAGATGACACGTTTACGAGTTGAGCATCTTCAGGAAGCCCGGCTGCAGCGACAGAGTCGGCCAGCGTGGCTAGCTTTTCTCGGGCTGTGGTCTTCGCCAGTGTTGAGTACGCGCCGAATTCCAAGTCGACGCCCCTTCGGAATCGACCGCCGAATTCAGATTCATAGAGCACACTGCACATTGGGCGTTCTCCCAAATTGCGGGCGCGTGTGGGTCCCCGTTCTTGCCAGGCGCAGATCACATCGATGGCTACGTTGGGATTGGTTTGCCTAAATTCTTCTCCTCCGATCTCTTCTACGATTGCGATCACCGAATCACTGTCCACCCATTGTTCCGGGAGGGCGGGCATGTCCAATCGCAGCGTCTCATCGGGCGGGATAGGGGTGAGGTCGGGAAGAATCTCGCCGCTGCGAACACTTACTTCAGCCAGGTTCGACGAACCCGGCTCAGTGAAGATATACGACCACTCATTTGCACGACCTAGCAGATCCATTTGCGTCGTAGCGACCCAAACAAGCTGTGGTCCTCCCAACTCTTGCTCAGCCTTGGCGAGGACCTCCGGGAGCAGCTGGCGGGCTGTCACGGGGTTTACCGCAGCAGCATCCACGTTGAATGTCGTCGCCTCAGACGGCGATTGATAGTCGAAGTGCCATTCGAGGTCGAGTCTGTCTGGCTCCGAAAACGTCAGTGCCGGCACGATCTTCCAATCCTCGTGAGTCTGCCGGAATTCCGAGCCACCTTGTTGTTCGGCCAGCTCAATGCCTTCGTCACTGTCTACCCACTCATACGGCAACGGGGTCATGAACACGTCGAGGTATCCATTCAGGCCAAACGGGTAGACCTCGTCCATTACCTCACCAGCGAGGACTTTCAGCTCGAAAATGTCGGGCGTGCTCACCGATTTGAAGAAATAAGACCACTGATTCGTCAGGCCGTCCAGATCAACACCCGGGGAACTAACGAGAATTAGTTTGGCGTCGGAATACACTTGGGTGGACATTGCCAGGACTTCGTCCAGCCTGTTACGTGCGGTGGCTGGATTGCTGCGTACCGCATCTACCACAAATTGCTCCGACCCCGAGGGTGAGTTGTATTCTATGAGCCATTCCGGCAACTCGTTGTCGAAGGTGCCGACGTGAGCCGAGATTTGCCATTCGTCGTGGATCTGTCGAAATGCAGTGCCGCCGCTTTGCTCTGCCTCCGTGATGGCGGTGTCGCTGTCTACCCAGTGGGACGGAAGAGCGGGCATGTCCATGTGGAGCAGCCCATTTTCCTGGATTGGCTCCTGGATGATGCCCATGCGGCCCTCGAGTGCGTTAATGCCGTAGAAGATGGATTGGCTGGGCGACCGGTAGAAATAGGTCCAGATCGGGGCCGATCCATCTGGACGCGCAATATTGCTTTCCACGAGAACGAGTTCCAGGTCGTCACCGAGATCCTCTGACAGTGAATCCGCTTCTCGCAGGAACCTCCTCGCTGTCGGTACCCCGAATTCGAGGAAAGTGCCCGTTGCGGCGTCGATCGGGATCTGAAGTTCTCCCGGTTTGCCCGTGTATCCTACCAGCCAGGTAGCCTCTTTGAACAGCGCACTGCGTCCCCCGTCTTCGGGCGGCAACAGCACCATGTCGACGTGATAGTCGTCACCTGTGCTCAAGGCCCTGTAGTCGTTTCCCCCGTTCGCGTCAGCCGCGGCGAGCGCGACGTCGCTATCGACCCATGACGTTGGGATCGGCGTCATATCAGGGTGAAGAGCAAGGGGAAGTCCTTCGACTCGGATCGGAGTCACGCGCCGCACACTTTTGTCATCCTCCTCGTATACGAACTGCAAGATGTTGTTCAGGCTCGCGCTTTGGAAGAAGTACCCCCAACTGTGCATCTTTCCGTGTTCATTGACCTCAGTCGGGCCGATCACGATTAGTACAGCATCTGCCGCTGTTGCCTGCGCAGCGGCCAAGACCTCCTGGTAATGCTCGCCTGCGGTGACAACCCCTTCTTGAGCCAGAGCGACGACCGGAAGCTGGACGAGTGACAGGACGGTCGCAAGTGAGGAGCAGAAGCGTCGCATTGAGAATGCACCGACTGTGTAAGGTGGGTGACCAACCGGGACGCTATGACGAGGTTAAGTTCCCAAGGCAAAACCTATTGAACGGAGGGCGATTCCCGCGCACCGATGACGGTGAAACACCGTCCCGTGTGGGAGAGGGACATTGCCAATGCTTCTTGGAGAGCGATCATCGTTCATCAATGCCCCGAGCGCCACGATCTCCCGTTGCTGCCCCGTCGCCAACGCATACAGCCCTTTGATCGCTGCCAGAGCCACTTCGTCGGTATTCGGTGAAAGCGTTTCTTTCAGCTCGCAAGCTTAGTTTCCACGGCCCATTCAACAGAGTCTGCCTGATCAGGAACGATGCTAGCTCGAATTGCAAAGAATTGGCGCTTCAAGATGGCGGTCCAGAAAGCGATTGGCCTCCTTCCAGCCGAGCTCGCCTTTCCGTTGAACGACTGGTTGGTGCGGTTGAGCTCGGGAAGCGTCGACTCTCGTATTGACACGATCCGGCGTGCCAACAAGTGCATCGATAACCTGGGCTTCCTTCGAGAATGGGGAGAGTTTGGACCCGAAACGCTCGACACAGTTCTTGAGATGGGGACAGGCTGGCATGCCATCGATCCCATTGTATTTCATCTCCTGGGCGCGAAACGCATCGTCACGGTCGATCACTGGCGTCACCTGACCGGCGGCGTGGTCAGAGAACAAATCGAGTGGATGAACATCCACTTCTCCGAACTTGATCTCGACGGATGGGTGGACCGGGACGTCGCACATCGGCGGTTGACTGCATTGCGAGAAGTGGGGAAAGGGTCGGATCTCGACGGCCTCCTCGAAAGGATGAATTGTCGGTATGTGATCGTTCCCTCCAGCCGGCTTGACCGAATTGGTCTCGGACCGGAAGAGGTTTCTTTCTTCTACTCAGAATCCGTTCTTCAACGTGTGCCTACACGTGATCTGGAAGTCTCACTCAACTACCTTGGGAGGCACCTCCTCAAACTCGGCGGTGTCTTTTTCATCCGGACAGATCAAAAGGACATCCACGCACAAGAGCACGTCGACACGTCGCGCTGGCCGTTCGAGTTCCTGAAATACAGCGATCGAACGTTTGCTCTAATGTCTTCGGAGAAGCTGAACTTTCAGAATCGCCTGCGAGAATCTGATTTTGTAACGATGCTCGAAGCCGCGGGGCTGGAGGTGCTTCGCGTCGGGTCCTCCGTCAAGGATGAAGACGTCGCAAGGATGGACCGTTTCAACGTCTATTCCCGGTTCGAGGGGTATGCGACCCGCGATCTGGTGACCTCGGCCTCGCGCTTCGTGGGTCAGAAACCAAACAGCCCCCGCCCGCGCTAGCGGACAGGGCGTCCGTCATCGTCACGCAGGACGCGCGTCATCACGGCTCGCGGATGGAACAGGGAACGCAGGCGGTCCCAGTCGCGAGGCCCCGCCGGGCCGGAGATGGTGTCGTAGAGGGTTGAGAAGAGGGTGTCGAGGGTTTTCCCGCCTGGAGATGAATCGGCGAGATCTCCCGATCCGTCCCAACAGGTCTGAGACGTGGATGGACGACACAGCTGGGGCGGGTACGACGACTAGAAGACCAGAAGACTAGAAGACTAGAAGACTAGAAGACTAGGTTGGACTCGCAGACTTGCAGACTATCATGTAACTTGGGCCGCCCCAAAATGTAAACTTCAGGGAATCGTGCAGGCCGCCAACGTCTGATTCACTGAGCCAGCCAGTAGCCCCTTATGACCAAGGCCCTTCTCTCCAAGTTCTTTTTTGTCGTATCGCTTGCTCTTGCTCCTGCGCTGAGCGCGCAAAATCTGGTCAGCGTCGCTTCCGAAGACCTTCCCGATCTGCCGAGCGGAGTCAGTAGTCCGCTGCTTGGCTCGGTAGACGGCCGGCCTGTCGTCATCGGAGGCTGGGTTGGTCCGGTTGACAGCGCCAAGTGGTCTGACCAGGCCTGGGTGCTCGACCCGGGTGCATCCGACTGGCGACGTCTGGACAGGATCGAGGGTTCTTTCTACCCGTCTGCGGCCGTGGTCACGGTTGGCAGTTCGCTCGTCATCGCCGGAGGACGCGAAGCCTCCGGTTGGTCGTCGTCGGTGTCCATCGTAAGCAGATTTGACGACCAGATCGTCGCGAGGGACTTGCCAGCTGTTCCGATTGCCGTGGCTCGGCCTTCGGGAACGGCAAACGGGGAGACGGTCACGATCGGCGGTCTCGTGGAGGAGCCGGACGGAGGCGATTCCGTACAGCTCTTTACCATGGACCTTGCCTCGGAGTCGGGGCCCGCGTGGACACCCCTGCCGCCGGTCCCCGTATCTGGCATGGGCACACTGACGCTGGCATTTCAAAATGAAGGACTCTTTCTGGCTTTCGCGCGAGATGCGGAGACAGGATTTCGTCTGGTGAGATATACCGCGTCGGAGGGCTGGGTCGAGCGGAAGGGGCCGCAGGCGCCCATTGACGTCGTCGCGGCCATCGCCCTCGGGCAGGCTCACATCGCCTTCCTGAGCCCCTCACTGATCGGGTCCGACAGCACCGCCTCGGAAAAGATGACCATCTACTCGTATAGCACGATCACTGATACGTGGGCCGACATTGGACACTGGGAGGAGACGGCAGAGAATCTTACCGCTACGCCGGCTGGGTCCAAGATTTTGATGGCTCGCCGTGCGGAGGGTGCGCCGGTCAGTCGAGTCGGCCAGGCAGAAGTGGTTGTCGCCAAGGGTCACTTTAACTGGCTCGATTACACGGTCGTCGGAATTTATCTGCTTGCCATGATCCTCATCGGTCTCTATTTCTCGCGACGCGAGGAAGGAACCGACGACTTCTTCGTGGGCGGTCGTCGCATGCCCTGGTGGGCCGTTGGATTCAGCCTTTACGCTACCGGTACGAGCGCCGTCAGCTTCATGGCCATCCCGGCAAAGTCATACGCGACCGACTGGCTTTACTGGGCGCAGAACGTTGTGGGATTCCTAGCCATTATCCCAGTGGCGATGATCATTGTTCCACTGATCCGGCGCCTGAATATCACGTCGACATATGAGTACCTCGAGATGCGCTTCCATGTCGCCGTGAGGCTGATGGGTAGCGTACTCAATGTCGTCTACCAACTAGGCGCAAGAATGAGCGTCGTGCTCTTCCTGCCTGCCCTGGCGCTGTCTGCTGTAACCGGTGTCGACGTTGTTCCGAGTATCCTGATCATGGGAGTCATCGCGACGCTGTACACTGCGCTGGGCGGCATCAAGGCAGTCATCTGGACCGACGTCGTGCAGGTGATTGTCCTATTCGGAGGAGCATTGCTCTGCCTGGGCATTATCGTAACGTCAATCGACGGAGGTTTGTCCGGCCTGATGAAAGTCGTAGCGGCGGACCACAAAACACGTGTGTTCGATTTCAGATTTGACCTCACCATCCCGTCCGTTTGGCTGTTCCTGATCGCTGCCTCTGCCGACATGATTACGTGGCCCAGAGATCAGGTGATGGTCCAGCGCGTGCTGTCGACCAAGAGTGACAAAGAAGCAGGCTTCTCTGTGTGGACGCTCGCGGCAATCGTCGCGCCGGGGAGCTTCATGTTCTTCGCGTTGGGTACCGCGCTGTACGGATTCTACAAGGTCAATCCGGCACAGCTCAGCCCGCTGCTGAACCTGGATGCTACGTTTCCGTACTTCATAGCGTCCCAACTGCCGGCCGGCATTACAGGTTTGATCATCGCAGCGCTCTTTGCCGCATCCATGTCGACGCTCGACAGCAGCATGAACAGTGTGGCGACAGTGATCGTGGTCGACTTTTACAAACGGTTCAAGAAGAATGCGACCGACGACGCCTCCCTGGTGCTTGCCAAATGGCTGACGGTGGCAACCGGGATCTTCGGAACTGCGTTTGCACTCATACTCAGCCGCTACAGCATGCCGTCGCTTTTCGACACGTTCATCATGCTGACCGGCCTTCTAGGAGGAGGATTCGGCGGCGTTTACGCGCTTGGAATGTTCACGAGGCGTGCGAACTGGCAGGGTGCGCTGGCAGGAATCTTTGCGAGTATCCTGGCGGCACTGGCTACTCGAGCCTTCACACACATCCACGTCCTGCTCTACGTCGGCATCGCGATCTTTACGTGCATCATAGTCGGCTATCTCGTGAGCCTCTTCTTTCCGGCTCAGCCGGATCGACTTCGAGGGCTTACGGTCTTCAAGGCCGACAGGGCGCACTAACCGATCATGATACCTGCTATGCACCAGGTAGTCGGGGTTTCCAGACGCAGTTTGTAGGCCCCGTTCGGAAGGCACAGATCGGCGAGTTCGTGGGTACCCGCCGGGAGCCATCCGTCGACCACCGTGTCCACGATGACGTTCTGGTCGTCCAGTGCCATCAGCCGGACGACCGTTCCTTCAGGCAGTTCGATGCCGATTCTCGCGAGTCGCCGCGGGGCGGAGCGCGGAACGAGGCGTACGCGTTGAGGAATGTGTTCAGCGATGGTGTCGAGGCTGGTGGATCTGGATAGGGCTGTTGGGCTTTCCTCCAGGAAAAGAAGTGATGTACCCCTGCTCGTGCGATGAATCGCCGGCTTCGATTTCGTGCGCCTGCTCTTGGCAGTCCGAGTGAGAGTGGCCATGGTCTTCCCGTACGTTTATCCAAGTACAACAATACGGATGGGAGTCTCGCGTCGATGACGGGCAACCTCAGGAGATTCTGCCGGGAAAACTGCTACGGGGGTAGGGCCCGGTCATCTATGAGCGGATGAACGACGAACGACGATCCTAGCCACGTATGATCGACAATAGCGAACCGCCAATCCGATCATCGGATCGGCGATCACTGATGATCGATTGTTGATCGTGCGATCCCTCGGCCGATTGAAATCGGATTCGGGATGACACTTGTGCCATATCGCTCTCTACCTGATCGCTCCGGCCGCCAGCCCCTTCACAAAGGTCCGACGCATCATCATGAAGAGCACGAGCGGTGGGAGCGAGAAGAGCACAGCGGCCGCCGACATCTGATTCCAGACGTCGCGGTACTCGCCGACGAAAAGTCCGATGCCGACTGGAATGGTTCGTGCCGTGTCGGAGGTTGTAAGCAGCAGCGCGAAGAAGAACTCATTCCATGAGCCTAAGAAGGCGAACAGCGCCGTAGCTCCGAGCCCCGGAAGTATGAGTGGAAGAATCACGCGTCGCAGCGCACCGAATCGCGAGCAGCCGTCGATCAGCGCAGCGTCTTCGACCTCACGAGGGACGGTGTTGAAGAATCCATACAGCAGCCAGATTACGAACGGCAGAAGAACCGCCGTATGGATCAGGGTCAGTCCGACAAGCGAATCGTACAGCCCCAGTTTCCTCAAGAGCTGGAACAGAGGTATTACAACCGAGGCGCCGGGCAGCATTTGGGACAGAAGAAACAGCATCAGCAGCAGATGCTTGCCCCTGAATCGAAATCGCGACAGGGAGAAACCCGCCAGACTGCCAAAAACGAGGGTCAGCACGGTTGCCGAGATTGCGACCAGGAAACTGTTCAGCGTGTACGTGGCGAACGGCAGGAAGGAAAACATGTCCACGTAGGGCTCGATCGTCATGTTAGGTCCGATCCAGACCGGGGGATATTGATTGACCTCCGCGAGCGGCTTGAAAGAGGTGGAGAGCATCCACAGGAATGGAAGGAGAACCGGTACGGCGAGCAGGGCGAGAGCCATCCGGAGAATGATCTTCTTCATGCCTCGTCTCTCCTCCTGACAATCCTCAGGTAGGCGAGTGAGAGCGCGACCAATACCACGAAGATGACGATCGAGAGTGCCGAACTCTTGCCAAGGTCGAACTCGACGAAGGCGTACTCGCGCACGAGGACGGGCAGCACCATCGACGCGTTGATCGGACCACCACGGGTCATGACGAAGACCATATTGAAGTCGTTGAAACTCCAGATCATCCCCAACGGGATGAGGATGCTCGTTACGGCGGCCAGGTTCGGCAGCGTGACGAATCGGAACCGCTGCCATATCGATGCCCCGTCAACGTCTGCCGCCTCGTACTGCGCGGGTGGGATGGACTGAAGTGCCGCCAAAAACATCACCATGGCGAACGGATAGAACTGCCAGACACGCGCCACGATGACGCAGCCGAGCGCCGTTTGAGGATTTCCAAGCCAGGTTATGCCGTCATCAATGAGCCCGATCTTCTGGAGCCAGTAGTTGACGATCCCGAAATGGTCGTTGAGCATCCATTTCCAGGCAAAACCGGCAACGACCGGAGAAACAACCCACGGAATGGTATAGAGAACCTCTGCGATGCCGCCGAATCTTCCCACCTTCAGGTTGAGCAGCACCGCGAACGCAAGTCCGATCGCCAGTGAAAGCAGCGTACCGAGCAGCGCATAGAAGAAGGTGTTGCGGGCAGAAAGCCAGAAGACGTCGTCATCGAAGATCTTCGCGTAGTTCCCGAGCCCATTCCACGTACCCGCCTCCGAAGTCATGCTCAGATCCTGCACGCTGTTCAGCACGTTCTGCAAGAGCGGGAATGCCAGAATGAGCGCCGTCAGCGCCAGAGCTGGAAGCAGAAGGAGATACGGAGTGGACCGTGCCATTAATCCTCTTTCAAGAGATCGTCGGCCTCCGTGACGGCCCGATCCATGGCCTCGTTCGGCGTCATTTCACCCACGATGGCTTTCTCACCGTAGGGTGCGATCACGTTCCGAGCGATGGCGTCCATCTTCGGGTGCGGGGGCATGGGACGGGCGTGCTCGAGCTCATGGAAAAACACCGAAAAGCCGTCGATGCGCTCGGCTGCGGCCGGATCGTCCAACGCTGCCTCGGTGGTCGGCAATCCACCCATGCTCTTCGCTACCCACTCCATGTCCGCTTTGTCGCTCCGCACGTACTTGATGAACTTCCAGGCGGCTTCCGGATGTTCGGACTTGGCGTTGATAGAAAACATAACCATGTCCTGAAGCGTGGGCGCCGTTTCGTAGGTGTCGAGGAGATGATCCGGCACCGGGACCGGCACCGTATAGAATTCCTTCCCTGGACGTTTTTCGTCCACCATGCCCCGAAACCACGGTCCCTCGATGCTCATGGCGACTCTGTTGCTGCAGAATAGATCGTTGATCTCAGACAGGGTATAGGCGAGGAATCCGGGTGTAATGGAATGATCCTTCTGGTACATGTCGGCGAAAAGCTGAACCGCCGAAACCGCCTCCGGAGAGTCGAAGACCGCATGCTCGAGATCCTCGGAGAGAATCTCGCCGCCCGCCTTGAAGATGAACGGCGTCAGACGGTATGTGAATCCTCCTTTGTCGCCGCCCAGCAGCACCAGGCCCCATTGATCGATCGAGCCGTCCCCATCCAGATCTTTGGTAAGTCGTCGAGCCGCTTCCCGGAATTGCGACCAGGTCTTCGGGGGCTCGATGCCCTCGGCGTCGAATAGGTCCTTGTTCAGCACCAGTACGAACGCGAGGGCACTGAACGGAATCCCGTAGTAGTGCCCTTCGTAGCGTGTCGACTCCATGATGTTCGGCAGGAATCGGCTCTTGACCGCTTCAAAATCGGAGAATTCGTCGAGCGGCTTGAAATATCCCGAGCCACCGAACTCGGCCGCATAGTTGGCGTGTCCGGTCATCACATCGGGACCCTTGCCTGCGCTGAAGTTTGTGTAGAGCAGCTCGCGGATCATATTCCAGCTCTTCTGGCTCCTGACGATCCGTATCTCGGGATGGATCGTGTTGAAAGAGTCGACCTGAACTCGGATCCATTCCATGAACACCTGCGTCCCGCCGAAATTCCAGAATTCGACACGCATTGATTGGTCCTTCGGCCCGCACGAAAGGGCAAGTGTCGTTGCCAGCGCAATGATCAACAGTTTCAGTTTCATTCGGTCAGTGCCGCTACGGTCTCGATGAAAGCAATGTAGTTCTGTGGAGGGGTCCCTTTGAGAACGCCGTCGGCAGTCGAGTAGACGTGACGCTGTCCCCGCACGGCCTCTACCATTGTTCGAGTGCTTCTGGCGATCTCATCAGGGGTTCCGTCACGGAGCAGGCCCAGATTCAGGTTCCCTTTTGTGCAGATGGCCGGATCGACGAATCGGCGGGACTCGGCAAGGTCGTTGTCGCCTTCCGGGGGCGGAGCAATTGTCTCGATCAGGTCGGTCCCCAGCCGGTTGAACGTCCCATCCATGATCAGCTTGCGGGTGAAGCCACAATTGTGGTACCAGAACAGTCCGCCGCGGTCGTGCGTCCACGCCGCGAAACGTTGTATGTACGGAAGATCCATCTCTTCAAAGAGTGCCGGCGAGGTCATTTCCAGCCCGTAGCTCGAGTCGCTCATGAAATCGACGCCGGCGTCGAGCGCGATATCCATCACATAGGTTGAGGCTTCGAAGAGTGCCTCCATACTCCTGACGAAGGTCACGGGGAAATCGTGCCAATGATAGAAGATCATCGACGGACTGATCTGATATGCAAGCCAGGAAGGATGAGGATGGCCCAGAACGATGACGCCGCCGTCACCGACCCGCCGGCGAAAGTCCCGATAGTAGGCACGAATCGCTGCCTCGTGATCGGCGACCTGCTCGCAGACGGCCGCGAAGTAGCGATGGTCGGCCTCAGTGACGATCGGACAACCGGCCTCGTCGTTCCATTGATCGTGGCCGCGCCGCCTGCGCCGGACCCATTCCCCAATTGACGTCTCGATTGTGGCAACCTCCCATGTCTCGTCGGATCGCGTGGGATCGTCGACCCAGCCGAAGATGAGCCCCGTCAGATCGGCCATGAACATGGGCTCGTACCGCAAGTGGCTTGCCAGTGCGACTTCGTTGCAGATGTCATCGCCCGTCGATGGAATTCCGACATAGTCGAGCGTCGCCCCGACCACCGATGGATGTGGAAGGAAGGGCGAGCAAACCGGGCGCGAAGACCTATGGTCGCGCACAAACGACAGGAAGCGATCTCTGGGTGTCATGTTCATAGGGAGGTCACTCGCATCTCAGCCGGACTCGAGTATGCGGTCAACGACCGTCTGTCGCATCTCCGGCGAGAGACTGGCGAAATAGGCGCTGAAGCCCGTCACACGCACGATGAGATCGGGAAAGCGCGATGGATGCCTGTGTGCCTCCAGGATTCGCTCCTTGTCGAGAATGTTCATGTTGATCTGCGTGCCGCCGAGCTCGAAATGCGTTTCTATCAGTTGAGCGACCTTCTCAATGTCGTCCGGGCTGCGCGAGATGCCCGGGTCCAGCTCGATCTGCATAGGCGCCGTGTTGCCGAATCCGGATTGCACGTCAGCTACCGCCAGGGCGAGCGCCGTGGGTGCCCCGTCCTTTCGGAATCCAGGCTCCGGGTTTGGTCCGTGAGAAATGGGGTCACCCTTGCGACGACCGTTCGGCGTCGCCCCGACCTTGCTGCCCAGGACGATCTGCGCCGCCCATGAGAAGAGGCCCGGTATCATGTTGAAACCGGCAGGTGTGGGTTTCTCCTTGACGAGGTCCGTGAATACACCGGATACGCGCCTTGCATAGGAGTCGGCCTTTGTACCGCCGTGGCCGAATTGCGGGACGCGTTTCATCATGAGTCTGGCGTGCTCACCGTCCGGTCCAGCCCAGTTCGAATCAAGCCAATCCAGCACTTCGCTCCAGCTGAATCGGCCCTCGTCCTTGACACGATTATTGAGAGCGGCGAAGGAATTCGCGACGGTCGCAAGTCCCGCGCCGTCGACGCACAGATTATAAAACTCGACACCGCCGTGCGAGGCGTCGCGCCCGCGCTCAATGGGTCCGTGACAGAGTAGATCGAGATGCAGTTCAGGGAATACCCGGTACATGTGCTCGATGTGGAAGTCGAGGCCCATGGCGATGACCTCAACTGCCCTCCGCAGATGCTCTTTGAAAAGGTCCCAGAGTACGTCCATGTCCGGCTCAATCGACGGATGCGACATCATGTCGCGAAAGGCTACGTCGAACACGGCGACAAGATTGATCTTCACGCAGTCGTTGACTGTGTATTCGCGACCCGGTATCGCGCACCAGTGGCAGCCGGCATAGGCACGCTCGCGTCCGAGCTCGATCGGGTAGCCGTTCCGGGCAAATCCCGCTGCCGTCTGTTCCACGCCAAGGAACTTGGGAATGCCCGTCTTGTCGGCAAACATGATGTCGAGGCCGCAGCGCAGCAGCGCGGGATCGACGTTCTCGCCGACGCTTACGCCCGTGTTGACAGGAATCTTCAGCTTGTGCGCCGCCTCGAGAACGAGAAACGAGAGTTCGTTCGTAAGATCGGAGCCGTCGGCACCCGGCCCACCGAGCTGCGTATAGCTTGTGTCCATGAGGAAATGGCAGGCCAGATGAAATGTCGCTTCCTCGTCGGTGAGCTTGCCCTCCTCTTTGTCCCTCCGGTAGAACGGATAGAGGAACTGGTCGATTCTGCCAAGCGAACCGCCCATGTTGTACATCTTGCCGGCCATCTGATACCAGCACATCCACTGGCAGGCTTCCCGGAAGGTGCGCGGCGGCTCTACGACAAGCCAGGTGTTCATGTCGGCAATCTCGAGGAGATTCTGACGGACGTCGGGATCTTCCTCCTTGGACGCCATTTCCCGTGCGGCATCCGCGTGCTTTCCAATCCAGTACTGGAAGCCCCGAACGACGTGCTCCAGCCCGTCATAGAGCTCCTGCGCCTCGTCGTCGGTATTGATCTGCCGGTAATGTCTGATCTTGTCAAGGATGCCGCCCCAACCCAGTGTCAAACCGATCGTCATATCCTGACAGAAGTGTTGCACGGCGCCAATTCCCGGTTGGAGTCCATACAACTCCTGCTCCTTCTTCAAATGCGAAGGTTCGAAATCGGGATTCCACGGCGGTTCGCGGTACGACAGAAAATTGGCCATGTAGGCGCCGGCGAGTGAGCTGTCGGGATCGATGTAGACGGGATGCAGCTCAAGGAGCGAACGAAAGTTTTCTCCACAGATCCGCGCACCGAAGAAGCCTCCGCTCGGGTGATTGCTCTTCGGTGTGAAGTCGGTGAAGAGTACGTCCGTGATGAGGATTCCTGGTCCGCCGATTACCTGCACGATCTTCCGGTGACCCTCCGGGGGCAGAACGATGGAGTGGTCGTCGAAGTCCATCGCTCCGATGACGTCCCATTTTTCGCGCGTGTGAGCCATTTTCGTGGCTCGCAGGCGGTCGATTCGCGCCTGGTAACCAAATGGACCGGCCACGTCGGCGTCCTGAATCGGTAGTGTAATCTCAGCCATCTTCTTCGTCGGTTATGTACGGCGCTTGGTACAAGGCAAAGCCACCCGCGAGGGCCTACTGCGACTTGTTTCGTCTGGACTCAAGTTTGGTGTTTGAAGTTTGGTATTTGATGTTCCTCTCTACCTGGTTCTGACTTGCAGCCCGCTGTCTTCTGCAAGTCGGGCGAGCGTATTCATCGTCTCTTGGGTAGGAGTGTCAAAGTTTGCGGCACGGTACTCCATGCCGAGACTCCGATATTTATCGCCGGCAAGTTTGTGGAAAGGCAGCAGCTCGAGCGTGATCGGTGCGGCGGCGACCCCGTTTCCCGCCTCCGCCCGGAGATGCACGAGCTCGCCGACGAACGCCGCGATTTGCCCAAATTCCTCAGGATCGTCATTCACGGTCGGCACAATCGGCGTCCGAAAGACGATCGGTACTGCCGTCTTTGCGAGGTGAACGGCATTTTCGAGTATGCGCTCGTTCGAGGATCCCGTCGCCGCCCGGTGCTTGTCAGGACTCATCAGCTTCAGGTCCATCATCACGAGATCTGTGAACTCCAAAATCTCCTCGAGATCGCGCCAGCGACAGTTGCCGCATGTTTCGATGGCCGTGTGAACACCTTCTGTCCGGCAACGAGCAAGGATGTCACGCGAGAACGTACTTCGCAGCCCCGGCTCACCGCCTGAAAGTGTCACACCACCCCCGGAACGGTCGAAAAACGGTTTGTCGAGAAGGACTTCTGCCATGACCTCATCGACAGTCATCCACCTGCCGGCCATTTCGAGTGCCCCCGAGCAACAAACCTTCACGCATTCGCCCGCAGTTGAGCAGATCGACCGGTCGAACAGATGCAGTCCGTCGACGAGGCGATGCGCATGATTCGGACAGACCTCCACGCACTCACCGCACGCGATGCAGCGGTCCGCCCTGTACATCAATTCCGGCCGAGGTCGTCGACTTTCGGGATTATGACACCAGAAACATGCCAGTGAACAGCCTTTCATAAAGACCGTCGTCCGGATTCCCGGTCCGTCGTGGATCGAGAATCGCTGGATATCGAAAACCACACCTGTTTCTGACATGACACTTCGGGATGTAGCCCAATCAACGATCTGTGCGACAACCCAATCAAGAGCGAGTTGGGCCTAGAGGTTGTAGTGGTGCACCCCACAGGAGAAATTCAGAATTAGGAATGCAGGATTCAGAGTTGAGTGACGGATGATCGAACGGGGTGGTCGACTACGGACAACGGGCCACGGATACCGGACGCATGGAATTTGGTATTTAGCGTCGTCCTCCTTAACCTCCTACTTCTCGCAAAGGCTCCAGGAAGCCGGATCGGTGGTGCCGGGAGAGGCCGGTATCTTCGAATCTGTGGAGTCTGACGAGGGGTAGAACGTTGAGTCAGGGACGACTTGACAGCGTAGATCTGATCTCACCAATGACATGGAGGCGTCATGGGGAGGCAGCTTTTTTCCCGTCCCGGTATTCTTTTTGGAATCCTTGTCCTAGCGATAGCTCCCGCCCGGGCGCAGCAGTTGCTCGGTCCGGCGGCGAACCCGAGCGAGTTCGGAATCAGTACGGCGCAGGAGCGCACGGAAGGTGCGCGCTTTCGGTATGCGCAGGTCAACGCGGAGGCCCTGAAGCATTCCAGCGTATCGCTCAATCTCTTTCCCGACGTCTCGGTGACCGCGTTGGAGAAGTCGAGGGGGCGTCAGTTTCATTCGGAGACCTGGACGGGCGAAGTAGCAGGTCATCCTATGAGTTCCGTCGTGTTTGCGGTCGACGAGAGCGGCATCCTTTTTGGGAAAGTCGAATTCGACAGCCAGACATTCCTCATTCGCCAGAAGAGTGGGCCCATCTACGCCGTTCTCGAGGTCGTGCCGAAGGATGCGTATGACGAGGGAGTCGATGACGGCGTGCCTCTTCCCGAGGCAGAGTTGGGCGCGCAGCTCGGGAAAGTGGAGGCCGCAAGCGCCTGTGTTGCCTCAACGAGCTGCTCGAGCAAGACGATCGACGTGATGGTGGTCTATACGGCACAGGCTCGGTCCGCGCTCGGTGGTACGGCACAGTCCGCCCAGGCCGCCATCGCAGCGGCTGTTGCCGAGATGAACGCCGCCAATGCAAATTCCGGTGTGACCCATACGATCAACCTTGTCTACACAGACGAGGTGTTCTATTTGGAGTCGAATAATGCGAGTATCGACCTGAGCAGGTTGAGTACGAATTTCGACGGGTACATGGATATCGTTCACACGTGGCGTGAAGCCTACGGAGCGGATCTCGTCTCGCTAATTACAGACACCGGAGGATGCGGCATCGGATACATCCAAAGCACGCCGACGGCACTCTCGTCCAGCGCAGCCTTTTCCGTCGTGCGTGATGACTGCCTGACAACGAACAAGTCACTCGCGCACGAGATGGGCCACAACATGGGGCTTCATCACGACTGGTACGTGAATTCGAATACGACGCCCTGCATGTGGCACCATGGTTACGTCAACCAGGAGGCCTTCGGTGGGACTTCGGCGCAGCGCTGGCGAACCATAATGGCCTACAATAACCAGTGCTCGGATCAGGGAGGGTTCGGCTGCACCCGGATCACGTACTGGTCAAGTCCTGACAATCAACACAACGGCGATCCGA
The DNA here is from genome assembly GCA_963768715.1 of uncultured Bacteroidota bacterium. Lineage (GTDB taxonomy): Bacteria > Bacteroidota > Rhodothermia > Rhodothermales > DATKEJ01 > DATKEJ01. The sequence continues at coordinate 467,773 of CAVYJC010000003.1, read as the reverse complement.
TGGGCATCGCGCAGGACCAATCGGATCCCTCCGACGCAGTCTTTGGTCTCAACCGAACGGCCTGCCAGGTGGCAGACTTCCGAGCATCCGTTTCTACGCCGGATCCTCCCTTGTCCCCGACCAACCTCATCGCGACGGGCATTTCAGAGTCTTCCATCGATGTGGAGTGGACCGACAATGCCACCGATGAGACCGGATACAAAGTCCAGCGGTCGTCCAACGGCGTTTCAGGATGGTCTGAGATCGCGACGCTTGCAGCGAATGCAGCGGCATTTTCCGATTCGGGCTTGCCGCAGGGCTCGGCGTACTACTACCGCACGTACGCCTATCGCGACAGTGATCAGTCAGAGTTCTCCAACGTCGATAGCGCCAGGACGATGCTCTCCTATTCGGATCACATTGCGGCCGCAGAGAGCTTGCGGTATGGAATCTCTTCCGGAGAAATTGCCAAAACGGGCGCCAACGACGGCGCCTCTGAAGTGTTCGACGAGGAGGAGACCGGTGGGTGGGTCGCTAACCGAACGAGCCGCCTCGACGTGATGTGGCGGTTCGACATCCCGAGTGGTGAGGCGTCGACATTCCATGCAAATGCCTGGAGCTCCCCTTCGACGGACGGAGATTCATTCGTGATGTCGTACTCAACGGACGGGAGTACTTTCTCCCCGATGTTCGAGTTGTCTGAGACGAGTGACACCGGTGCATACCAGACGTTTGATATCGGCACTCCTGTTGGATCCTCTGTCTGGATACGACTCGAGGATACGGACCGCGGGCGCGGCAACAGCGTGGTCGACCAGGTGTCCGTCGATCATATGTACATCCGTTCGCAGACGTCCAGTGATGCGCCACCGCCCGTGGCGGAGGTTTCGTCGATTCACTTGGGTGACCTGCAGATAGCGACAGCAGGAAAGCAGCGATGGACCTCCAACGTCGTGGCCGTTGTGCACAATGCCGATCATAGGCCGGAGCGGGGGGCTGTTGTCAGTGGAATCTGGAGTGAAGGGAATACCGGATCGTGTCAGACTGACGATTCCGGAATCTGTGCGATTGTTTCCAGTTGGAAACCGAAGGTCACCGCCGTCACGTTCACCGTCACCGCAGTTTCCAAGACGGGAAACGAGTACGAGGAGAGCGAAAACGATGTCGAGGGCTCCGTCACGGCGATTGCGCCACGCGAGATTTCGAAGGACGATCTTGCTGGAGAGATACCCGGCCAACTCGAGCTGCGCCAGAATTATCCCAACCCTTTCAACCCGACGACTGTCATCGAATACGGGCTCGCTGAGGCGGGTCCTGTGAGGGTGTCGGTATTTGACGCTCTCGGAATGGAGGTTAAGCGGCTTTGGGATGGTGCTGCCGGACCCGGCTGGCACCGAGCTACATTCGACGGTTCCGATTTGAGTTCCGGAATCTATTTTGCGTTGGTTCAAACCGTTTCCGGCTCACAATCACGAGCGATGCTGCTGGCGAAGTAGGTTCCAGTTCTGCCGCCGAACAGGCGAGCCGCTGTACCCAGGCATATTTTGACTCCATTCGAGTTCGCAGGGGTTTCAGCTTGAGAGCGTGGGATCCCGGGTTCACTTCTGAATCAGGCCTTCGATCATGATCTTGAGTCGAGGATCTGCCCTCAGCGGCTCAAGCAGTGAGTCGCTCTCGACCAGTTCCTTCGTGGCCCAATCGGCCTCAAGCCCGCAGTCGAGTGCCTTGAACGCTTCGTCTACTTCTCCCAACTGGGCTGTGGCGCGTGCCAACTGGTAGCAGACGTGCGGCACGCCCGGCCAGATTGCCATGGCGATCCGCAACATGCCCGCGGCACGGCGAAAGTCTCCCTTCGCGAAGTAATCTCGAGGCTCGTAGAAGCCGGCGTTCACGAATGCCGTGGCGAGCATTCTTTGCGCTGCGGCCGCCTCCTCTCCGTCCTGGGATTCGGCCCGCTTCTTCAACTTTTCGATGTGGAGTTTCCCGCGCGCTTTCTCGAGGGTCGGAATGTTTTTCGCCTTTCTATAGTCGAGACAGAAACTACGAACCTTGAGTTGGTACTTGATGACGCGCCGGGCGATCTCGGCCCGCCGAGCGAATTCGCGACCGACCGACCGCTCCCGACCGAGTGATTCGAAGCGTTTGTGCGCCTCGGGCGACCCACCAAGTCCCTCGAAATCCTGTATGATTTCGCGGTATCGTCGGTAGGCGTCTGCACGTCGACCCGATGCTTCAAGGGCGGATGCTTCGAAGAGGTACTTCTTTCGCGTCGCATCAATGAACGTCTCATTTCTGGGGGCCAGGCCGGCGCGCATGGCCTGAAGATGGAACCACTCTACCACATCATGCGCGATATGCTCCGGGGGCCAGGAGTGCCTGCCTTCGTGCGCCACGAAGCGGTGGGGAAAATTCGTTGAATCGAGGGCCTGGTCCAGATAACGAACGCCGTCAAAGTTAAAATCAGCCATCCCCGCCGTCGCGAAGAATACGAAGGGGTATCGCGCCTTCAGGGCCCGCTGTATTGGCTCGGAGTAGGAGGGCAAGCCACCGCCGGCGCCCATTATGCCGGCCAGATGACCGTCCAGCTGAGGCGCAATCGTCCATGCGTAATGAGCAGTTCCCGAAAAGCCCACGAGGTAGAATCTCTTTGGATCCACGGCGAAACGTACCTGGGCGTCAATGAGCATTGCCGAGAGCGCTTTATCGTCTGCCGTGAACGCTGAGTCAGCATCACTGAGGGTGTTGTAGGAGCTGATCAACACGAAACCGAATTGATCCGCGGCATCTCGGAACAGTTTGAGGGGAATCGTCGCGCGGCCCCGCGGATCCATGAGGAAGAGTACAGGGGCCGTTCGGTCGGGCTTGTACGTCGACGGAAGGAAGACCGCGTATCGCTCGGCGGGGTCAGAGCCGGAAACGATGTCTTCGGTGGTCTCACCGCGAACAAAATGAAGGAGCGAATCCTCGGTCTGTGCGAAGGCTCGTCCGCTGTTCAGCCCGACGAGACATGCAAACAGAAACTGCAATGACAGACGCGTGACGAAGCGCGGTCGCGACATCGGTAGGAGTGGAGTAGGGACCATGCGCCGGAAGAACGGCACTTCCCCAGCACGGGGCAAGGCAGATAATTGGTTCCAGTCGGAAGGGCGAACGGCCGGCCAGTGGCCCTACGGCCGCGTATACCTGATCGGGTCTCTGGTCGAGATGGGGCGCATTGCCACGATATCTCGTCGTACGCTGAGCAACATTGGCCTGTCGAAAGCCGCCTCCACATGTACCTCACGCGAACCGGGATGCGTGTGCGAGACACCCCGGCCGACGTCACGAGTGAAAGCGACGGAGTTATCGAAATGGAGGACCTGTTCTACCAAGGGACTTCGAGTGCCCGCAATCTCCGAAGGGGGTCGTGTGTCGTCGACGACCTCTGCGGCAACTGATTCCGTTGTCTCGCGCGTGGCGGTCGACGAAGAAAGTCCGATGGCCAGTGCCAGCAATGTCAGTGAGAAAGCAAGCGCAAACGTATTGAGATGAGGCAGCCAGGCATCATCAGCAACCAGCGTGCGCTTATCTGATTCTTCCAGGAGTTGTTCTTTGAGACGATCCTGGAAGCCAGGCGGTGCGTGGCACCGGCATTTGTCACCGAGCCGACAGAGCTCGGACCGAACAGAAGCGAGGCAGTCGACCTGCTCCGCTACTTCGGGATAGACACGGAGGAATTCCTCGAACGCTTCCCGCACCACATGGTCCATGGTGCCGTCAACATATTCAACAAGAAATTCGTCCAGATCCGAAGCGTTGAAATCGTAATCGAGGCTCATAGGCACACCGTTCTGGACTCAAACAATCAGCGGATCCAAGCCACGCAATGACTCAGCCGCCATAGTCGATATTCAGCGCAGTGACACGCCATGCTTTGATCGAAAACTCTACTGTTGAGGAGAGTAGATGTCCTTCAGCAATGCTTGCAACTTCGTCCGACCCCGATTGATCCGGCTTTTCACAGTTCCCATCGGAAGACCGGTAATTTCGGCTATTTCCTCGTACGCCAACTGCTGCACGTCGCGAAGAACAACCACTTCCCGGAATTCCTGCGGAATCTCCTTCAGGGCGTCCTGAATGTACTGGTCCTGAAATACGCTTTCCGTATGCCGGTCAGGAGAGAAAGTTTCGTCGGGGATCTCAACTTCATACTCTTCCTCGTCACGATTGACGGATTGGAGTGAGTAGAGACGACGTCTTTTTCTCTTCCGATACTCAGACCTGGCGAGGTTACCTGCAATCGTATAGAGCCATGTAGAGTACTTGGCAATCCGACGATAGGAGTGACGGTTGCGATAAACGCGGAGGAAGGTCTCCTGGAGAAGGTCCTCGCACTCTTTCATATCGCCGAGAAAGCGATAGATATAATTCGTCAGAGGATCTTTGTATCGACCTACCAGGATATCGAAGGCCTCGACGACTCCGGCCTGGAACTGTGACATCAAATCCTCATCGCTCATGAGCGACAATTCCTGAACGAGTTTGTTCGGCACATCCACACCGGGCATCTTGCGAATAACGCGACGGGCGCGCAGATCACTCGTGGTGGAAGCGTCCGAACTCTTTATTGTCTTATTGACCATTAAGTCTCCTATTCATGAGGGCCGAACGATACTGCCGTACGGCCCATTACTTTCGCTACGCGGCGGCTCTGCCGATGTTACGATCCTTCCCTCCGGTAAGCCGCCTCAACATCATGGTTAGTATCAACCACTCATCACGTTCCGAGCCTCCCTTGAGCTCATAGTCAGCGCCCAACAAGGCCAGGTTTGCTCGCTCAATGCCAGCATCTCCAACCGATTTCAGGGCCGACCGATATTCACTCACGAAGTAACTCGGTACACCAATCAACTTTGCAACTGCGTTAGGTTCAAGGGCCTTTACCTTCTGATCCGACAGTTTCATTAGCTTAGTAAAATACGACGCCAGAACCGTTACAGTCATAATTGCTGTGCCTGCAGTATTTGAAGAAACCTGCAACATTCGGCTCATAATCGCCTCGGCGTTGAGAAAATCCGCTGCAACTACCCGTTTCTGAAGTTCGAAGACATTGAACTCGCTCGAGTGGCCTGCCACTTCCAGCACGTCTTTCTCCTCAACCGACTTTCGATCCCCAACGAAACTCACAAGCTTATCAATTTCGTTCGAGATTGTGTATAAGTCGGAACCGGCCAACTCCGCGAGCATCTCGATCGCAGAAGCACTGATTTTGTAGCCCAGATCGCCGAGTGCATTCCTGATCCATCCGGGGACGCGGTTCTGAAGCACGCTTTCCATGTTGAACGTCTCCGCAGCCCGACTTATTGCGGCGTAAGGATTGGACTTGATGCCGGCCCCACTCACCAGTACGAGAATCGTTTGCGGATTTGGCTGCTTCGCATATGCCATAAATTGATCGTTGCCAGCCAGTTCGTCAAAGTCTCGCACGATCACCACGCGTCGCTGCGCCATCGTAGGATAGGAGGCGCACTCGGCAAGTACGGATTGCGACTCCACGTCGCCGCCATAGACGATCGTCAGATTGAAATCACGTTCGTGCGGGGCAAGGGCATGCTCCACGACAAGCTTCTGGCAGCGATCGATCAGGTACTTCTCCTTACCGTAAAGGAGGTACACAGGTTTGAATGAGCCGTTTCGAATCGACGTCTCAAAACGATCGAAAAGGGCGAGTGAATCCGAGCGAGCCATGCGTCAGAGGTTACTTCCGTCAATTGAAGGTAGGACGTGATGAAAATATGTGCAAATATGTGTGTATAATTAAGTCCGGGGTCGCGGGGTCCGCGGGTCCGTGGTCCGGAGTGCCGGAGTCCGAGGTCCGTGGTCCGAAGTGCGGAGTACGAACCTCGAAAGCGGGCGCGCCTTTGGATTACAGCATTCTGTGGCAAAGTCTAAACACTTCAAAAACGCCAGAAAGCCATGTTTGCCGTTTGCTGTTTGCTGTTTGCTGTTTGCTGTTTGCAGTTTGCCGTTATCTCTATGCCCCAAGTCCGCTTTCGTAGAGCCGTTCGGCAAACGATGCAAGGAGGCGTCGGTCGTGGGAGATGATGATCTCAATCAGACGGTCGGATTTCACAGCGGCAACCTGTCCGGACGTCACGGTTTCGTTCAGTTTCCTGACGAGTGTTCCCCTGGATGAATGGATCCGCTCGAGCAGGTGTTCGAGGGAGTCAGCCGTACAGGGGTATTCCGCCAGAAGTCCAGAGTAATCGGGCTGGGGGATCTCCCTGGAAAGGGAAGAGGGTGCTTGTTCCGCGGTCGGAATGAAGACGTGTGCATCGATCAAATGGATGAGCCAAAGCAGCTCGACGCCTGAAGGGAGTCCCGCTGGACGATCCCAGAGCAACTCGTGTGGCACGACGCTCTCCAGACGGCAGAGTCCTTCGATTTCGCGTACGACCTGCAGGAGCGCGTCCATTCCTGTGGCGAGATCGCGCCCTTCGCTATCCGTCGCGCTCGTGGGTCGGTCTAGCGTCAATGTTCGGCCGTAGCTTGTGCGCCCCCCTCCTTCAGCCACGTAACGAAATCGCGGACGCGGACTGAATGGATGTTGTTCTGATGCTGAAAGTCGTAGTGTTTCCCGAACTGCGGGTTTCGGGCATGGCTGAGGTAATTGAGGCGATCCGCCAGCTGATCCTTCGGCACGAGCAACCGGTCCATTCCAAAGATGGCCTCTTCACGACGATGGAAGGTCATATCGAACTCCTTGGACATTACGATGGCCTCCTCCGGACACACCTCTTCGCAAAATCCGCAGTAGATACACCGCAGCATGTTGATCTCAAACCACTGCGGCGTACGCTCCTTGACGTCGTCGGTCTCAGTCGCCTGCATGGAGATCGCCATGGGGGGACAAGAGCGGGCGCAAAGTCCGCACGAGACGCACCGCGGCTGACCCATCTCTTCGACGAGCACCGGCCGACCCCGGTAGCTGTCGGGTGGATACCACGGCTCCTCCGGATACTGAACGGTAACCGTGGGCTTCATCATCTTGCCGAATGAGTACCCGAGGCCCTTCAGAATTTCGGGCAGATAGAGCTTCTCCCAGAAATTGAGCTTGCGCTCGTCCTGCGTGTCCTGCTGCGTCTGTATATCAGCCATTCGTGTGGTTGTCAACGATGCGGTGACTGCTGTCGAATACGAAGTTACAACCGTGATCCCACAATCGTTGGTCCCGCTTCGTCATTTTGCTTTGAATACGAGCGTGAGGGGCACGCCCTCGAATCCGAAGTTTTCACGGACTTGTTTCTCGAGATAGCGGCGATAGGCATCCTTGATCCCCTGCGGATGGTTGCAGAAGAAGGAGATGACGGGTGGGTCTTCCCGTACCTGGGTCGCGTACTTGATCTTTACAGGATTTCCGCGGTAGGCCGGAGGCATATGGTGCGCGAGCGCCTTCTCTACCAGTAGGTTGAGCTGTGAGGTGGGAATCCGTTTAGCGCGCTCGGCGGCTACCTGGATCGCGGCGTCGAGGACGCGTTCTGTACGTTTGCCTGTGAGCGCGGAAATGAAGAGGAACGGGACGTATGGATACGTCCTAATTTTCTCACGCATCTGCCGCTCCGTATCCCGCGCCGTGTTGGTCTCCTTTTCAATGAGATCCCACTTGTTGACCGCAAGGATGAGGCCTTTCTTCATTCGTTCTCCGACCTCAAGCACCTTTACGTCCTGTGTATGGATGCCGACCGCGGCGTCAATAAGCAGTACGCATACGTCACAGCGCTGGATCGCTCTTTCGGTTCGGAGGACCGAATAGAACTCGACGTTTCCCTTGATCTTTGTTTTTCGGCGAAGGCCCGCCGTGTCGACGAGTCGCAACGTCTGGCCCTGATATTCGACGAGGGAATCCAGGGCATCCCGGGTGGTACCGGCCACATCCGAGACGATGGCGCGCTGTTGCCCCAGGAGCTTGTTCGTGAGGGAGGACTTTCCGACGTTCTGACGTCCGATGAAGGCGATCGATATTTCGTCGGCCGTCTCTTCGGCGTCCTCGGGTGGAGGGAGAAGCGTCACCAGTTCATCGAGAAGCTCACCGGTTCCGGTGCCGCTGATCGAGCTGACCGCGAAGATCTTGTCGAGCCCGAGCCCGTAAAACTCGGCCGTCATCCACCGTCGCTGCTCGTCATCGGCCTTGTTGGCGACGACGAGGACGGGTTTGTCATAGCGTCTCAACACCGCAGCCATGCGCCCGTCGAGATCCGTGATCCCCGTATTCACGTCCACGACGTAGAGGAGGGCGTCGGCCTCCGCGAGAGCGATTTCGACCTGCTCACGAATGGCCGCTTCAAAGTGATCTGTCGATTCGGGTACGTACCCCCCGGTATCGACGACATTGAAATCGCGGCCGTTCCAGTTCGCGATTCCGTAAATGCGGTCACGCGTAATGCCTGCCTGATCGTCCACAATGGCATCGCGACGCTCCGTCAAACGATTGAAGAGCGTGGATTTACCGACGTTGGGCCGGCCGACGATGGCGACGAGTGGAAGCAAGGAAATTCAGAATTCAGAATTCAGGAAGCAGAATTGGCGAGCGCCGATCGACTAAGCTACGGCTAAACAATCTCTCAGTCTTCCAGTCCTCCGATCTGCCAGTCGGATCCCGACGCCCTTGGATCCAAATCCAACGAAGGTGGGCTGGACCAAGCCAACCGACGAAGCATCTTACAAGAACCAAGCACCAAGGCTCACCCGCGGATCGGCCCGACCACAGCCTCGGAGCCGTCCGGACCTAAAAATGATAAAACGCGGAGAAATGTGTCCGGACATCGAACTCGGACGAGTTGTTCACAGGTACGCTGACACCGAAGCCCAGTATGAGGTGTCCGTCTGCCACAGGCCGGATTTTGATGCCGGGGGTAACGTTTGCGCCGGATTCGATTTCGCCGCCGCTCAAGGTTCGACCGCCGTCCAGTTCGAGCAGGCCCTGCACGTGAGGCGTCACGTGGTAAAGTCCAGAAACATTGTACTCGAATTCGGTTACGACTTCCTCTCCTGTTCGTCTGACGGGTTGGAATTCCGAACCTTGCGAAGCCTGAGACCTCGATCGCATCCTTCTTATACCCTGCATCCAAATACGGCTCGTACCTGAGAATGTGATCGCTTCCGATACCCTTGCTGTCGGTGCCTGTCGGCAGGCCGAGCTCGAGCCCGTATCCCAGTAGAACCCCCTGCTCTGCGAACGCATCGTTCGTCAGTTTAAGAGCAACGCCAATATTGTCGAGGCCCGATTGCTGCGATCCTTCTTTGGGATTGATGACCCCGACGGGCACATCGATCTCCACACTGAGGCCGGGAACGAAGGCGTATTCGCCTTCTACGGTAAACGTCTGTCCGTGCCCTTCGTCGTGCCGGAAGTGCTCGAATTCGTGCTCGAGGCGCACTTTCGTATCGGGGGTGATCGACTCTCCGATCAAGGGGTGCGCGAAATGAAGACCGTGGTGATGATGGCCGTCCACCTCTTCCTCGTGATGGTGATCATGATCCTGCGCCTGCAAGGGTGCGGCGACAATGCAAACCACGAAGATGCCTGACAACCAGGCGGCGAGCTTACGTACCATGGTGGCAACTCCTTTTCTTCAACCGGAAGGTGGCGAAGGCAGCGCTCGAATTCGACGCGCACCGCACTTCCAGCATACTTGAAAATATCACGTCTCGAGAATGGTCTTTCGGTGGATTCTTGATCAAATCCCTCACCGAGCCGGATCCGGAGTCCGGCGCCCAGGCAGGCGGCGTTCGGCGGTAGCCATCCGTTTTCGCACTACCCCGTGGCGCTACGCCGAACAAGTTCGGTGTTCATCATTCCGAATCCATCATCGCCGCATTCTGGATCCCCGCCTTCGCGGGGACCCCTTGTCGCTCTACTATTGCCGGACGCCTGGATCTGTCGCCGTCGGCAGCCTCGAACGTGGACCCGGACCTGGAACTTAACCTGGACGCTACTCATACCTCAACGCGTCGATCGGATTCGCGACCGCCGCACGCCAGGCGTGATACCCCACCGTGCCGAGCGAGATAATCAGGGCCGTCAGCCCGGCCAGGACGAACGCCGTGTACCCGAGATCCACGCGGTATGCGTAGCCCTCCAGCCACTGATGCATGAAGTACCAGGCTACCGGCCATGCAATCAGGTTTGCGAGCAAGACCCATCGTGAGAAGTCGCGAGAGAGCAGATAGATCGAGCTTCGACGTCGACGCTCCGAACGTTTTGCGGATACCGATCTCCTTTGTTCGTTGCTCCACCGTGAAGGCGGCAAGGCCGAGGAGTCCCAGACAGGCAATGAAGATGGCGATCCCGGAGAAGATCAGGAACAGCGACCCGAGTCGTTGCTCGACCCGGTACTCCGCATCGAAGTTTTCATCCAGGAAGCTGTATTCGAAGGGTATGCCGGGGGCGACCTCGGCCCAATCCGTTTGCAGCGCCTTGATGGCGGATTCGTATTGACCCGGCTGAACGCGCACCACGACGTATGAATCGGGGATATCGAACATCTGGGCCGATTCATGGAAGAGTGCGAACGGGATGATCGGCTGCTGCATCGAGTTGAAGTTGAAGTCGCGCATGACACCGATCACCGTGTACGTCGTGGTGCCGGGATATCGGATCGTCCGGCCGACAGGCTTGTCCCAGCCGAGCTGCGCGACAGCCGTTTCGTTCAGAATGACGCTGGTTGAGTCCGAACGATCTTCGGAGAATCCGCGACCCTCCACGACGTCGATCCCCAGTGTCTTTATGAAATCGTCGTCCACCATATACGAGACCAGGCTGAATTGGTCGTCGGCGCGGCCTTCGACCTTGTAGTAGTCCTGAAAGCCCCAGTAGGGCGGCACACCTGTCGACACGCTGGCCGACTGAACACCCGGAGTCTGCTCCGCCTGCTCCTTGAAGACGGCGGCCTGCGCGCCAAGCCGGTGGTTCTGATTGGAAATCACGAGCACGCTTTCCTTGTCGAATCCGACATCCGCAGTCGTGAAAAAGCGGATCTGCTTTTCGACGATGATGGTGCACACGATGAGCGCAATCGAGATCGAGAACTGGAAGACAACAAGGGCGTGGCGGAGGTTGAGTCCGTCGCGCGAGGGCGCAAGCTTGGATTTCAGCACCTCGATCGGGCGAAAGGCGGACAAATACAGGCTCGGGTAACTGCCCGCCACGATTCCGACGACGAGCGTCAGTGCGACGATTGCAAACGGCAGCCAAACGGGTTCAAAGAGGCTCAGGTCGAAGTCCTTGCCCGTAAAATCACCAAACGGCTTCAGGAGGATCGCCGCCAATCCGATGGCGAGTATCGTAGCCCATGCCGCATACATCATTGCTTCGGTCATGAACTGACCCACGAGGCTGCGTCGCACGGATCCCAGAACCTTGCGGACCCCGATCTCTTTCCCCCGAGTGATCGACTGTGCCGTTGAGAGATTCATGAAGTTGATGCACGCGATCAGGAGGACAAAGGCGGCAATGATCGAGAAGACTGTGAGGTACTTCCGGTTGCCGATCGGACCCAGTCGGTTGCCGATATCTGTCGAGCCGAGGTAGATATCCGACAAGGGCTGGAACACGAAATTCCATCGACCGCCATTCTTGATCATTTCGTCGTAGGAGAAGCCCACTCTTTTGAAAGCCTCGGGAGCATGTGCCGCCACCACGTCTACCAGCTTGGATTCGAGAGCCGGAATGGAGGCGTTCGGGTCAACAACGGCATAGGTGACCACCTGCATCCAGATCCAGCTCCAGTCAAAGAATGCAACCTGCGGATGCGACGACATCGATGTGAGCATGTCGAAGTCGATATGCGAATTGCTTGGGGGATCGGCCGCTATTCCGGTAACCGTGAAGGATGCGTCGTACGGTCTCCCGAGGAACTCGCTTGATTGGCCGATCTTGATCACCTTACCGATCGGCGACTCGTCGCCGAAGTACTTGCGGGCCGTCTCCTGCGTCAGAACAACGGAGTTCGGCCTCGCCAGGGCAGTATTCCGGTCGCCGGAGACCAGGTCGAAGCTGAAAACGTCGAGGAAATTGGGATCGACGCCCCGAATTCGATCTTCGACGAAGAAGCGATCGCGATAGCGCACGACCATCGGTGAGACCGGGTAGACACGCGTGGCCGCTTCGATTTCAGGCAGATCGCTGACGAGCCGAGCCGCCAATGGGGGAGGAGTGCCGGGTCCGACCCCTTCGGATCCATTCCAGTTGAAGTCCCAGTTCAGGCGGTATATCCGATCGCCCTTCGCGTGGAAGTCGTCGTAGCTGAGCTCGTCGGTGACGAAACGCAGAATCAACAGGCAGCTCGCCAGACCGATTGCGAGGCCGAGGATGTTTATGGACGCATGGCCCTTGTGTCTCTTGAGTTGTCGAAGGCTCATTCGGACGTGGTTCCAGAACATGATCAGGCTCCAACCGGTGGATGAGAGGATGAATCGTGGCACCGATCGCAGGGTTTGGCCCCAGTACCAGCGACTTGCAGAGGGTCTTCCGTAACGAGATCGGTGCTCGTGGTACGTTTCTTCGAGATCTCCGAGCACGACGTCCTCGTCGACCGGATGGAGGGCGAGGCGCAGCAGGAAGCGAGCGAGCGCAGGCGGCGGATCGGAGAAATCTTTCATGATCCTCCGAATGCAAGTTTGGGAAGATTGCGCCACATTTTCTCGCGAACGGACTCGGGCATGGTTCAGAGCGGCTACGCCGGATCGGGTGAGGCGGTAGTAGCGCTTGCTCTTTCCGCCGCGCTCCGGCGTGGGCAGTCCGGTTCTCGTGGATACGAGGCCTGCCCGAGCCAATCGCTTCAGCGGACCGTATACGCCCGCGATCGACCAGTCCTCCCCGGTGGTTTCTTCCAGCAGCGCCCTGATGGTGGCGCCGTAAGCATCGTCCTGCAAGCGCCAGACGGCAAGGAGAATCAACTCTTCGTGTTTCGAAAGCGGATCGGACATAGATGGTGTATTCGGGAGAATTACTTCTTTGTTGCAGAAGATATGAAAATGTCCAGGGCCCGGCATCGATCATTCTTGTAGTAGGGACATGCCGCCAGGCATGTCCGGTCCAATGAATGCCGACGCACGCATTGACATGCCGTTGTAGGGACATGCCGCCAGGCATGTCCGGTCCAATGAATGCCGACGCACGCATTGACATGCCCGCCAGGCATGTCCGGAACCTTCCGCGAACGTTTGCATCAAATCGATATCAATGTGATATCAACGTGGTAGCTATGCCGAACCTCACTGTCCGTGATATTCCAACGCGCGTCTACGAGCGACTCCGCCGGCGTGCTGCGTCCAATCGTCGATCCATGAGCAGCGAGATCGTGACGATGCTCGAGGAGGCCGTTCTCCCGCGGCCGATCGACGTGGATGCGCTCATCGCCGAGGCCGAGGCGGTGCACGCCCGGTTTACGGAGCCACTTCCAGACCTCATATCCGAGGGGAAGCGGGAGGGTCGCCGCTACGTAGAAGATGCCTCAGTAGTGGCTGAGCCTGACGTTTCGAAGGTTGGCACGAAGAAGTTACGTCCATGATCGTCGTTGACACCGACGTCATCGCCACGTTCTGGATAAGGACGGCGCGGACGCCCACGGCCGTCAGGATCCGGCGACAAGATCCTGCCTGGGCGGCTCCGATCTCTGGCGTTCGGAATTCAGGAGCGTGCTGCGACAATACATGGTCGCAGGACACCTCGGCTATTCCGACGCGGTTTGGATTGCAGGCAAGGCAGAGAGGAGCATGCGCGGCAGCGAATATGCGGTCGAGACGGCGGACGTGCTGAAGCTCGTCGATCGGACCGGTCATTCGAGCTACGACTGTGAGTTTGTTGCCCTGGCGGAGGCTCTCGGTGTCCCCCTGGTCACCGGGGACATCAGGCTTACGCACCTGTTTCCGGGAACGGCCGTGAACATGGACGACTTTGTTGGATGACCGTTCTGCCGCTAACTACCTTTCAACTTGGCCGACGCGTACCAACGACATGAGGTAGGAACATGACTGGTGTCTGCTTGACAGGCGCACTGATCTTCGCCGCTTTTGTTGTCCTGGCTGTGACCAAATATGTCCTCCGAGTCAGGTATGGAAAGGAACCGCCGCCACAATACCATTCCTACGTCGTGGGAATCGTGTTTATCGCGGCATCGTTCCTCTTGATCGGACCCGCCACTGGCGTCAATCCAGGCGAGACGCTTGGCGCTATTGAGGCGCAAACGGCCGCAATCCAGCGCCTGGCTGGTGTGTTGGGATTCGTCTTGTTCATTGCCGCCTGGTGGATCCTGACTGAAAAGAGCCGAATGCAGCGATACTTCGACAGGCTTTCCCGGCAGGGCGAACAGGAGGTGAGAGGAACCGATCAGTGAGCTAGCAGCTACCACGTCCATGGACTATCTGGAGCTAAAAGACGAATTCGAGATCCATCGGGATCTGTACCGCTATCAGCAGCTTCATCGGTGGCTCACATACGAGGGCTACTCATTTCTCATATGGGGCGGCGGATTTTTTGCTCCGTGGGGCCTCATCGCAATACTGTCGTTTGGAGCCGCCATTGTGTTCACGCCCATCATGATTCGAGATCTGGTGACCACAGAGCACACAGGTTGGATCATCACCTGGGCGATTCTCGTGCTGATTCCGACGGTCACAGTATTTCTCCTCGTGCACGGTTCCCCACGAGTGCTGGCGGCTTCTCTCGCGTTCCTGGCTCCGTCGTATATCTACTTCTGGATGTTGCGCGCGGCAGTTGACGGCTGGATCGACACACTTCAGGGCAAGTTGGAATTCATGCGGACCGACTACTATCTGCGCGCACAACAGTAATTCGCATTGATGATGCAGAAGCATAGGGTTCCAATCCGGTTGGCCGGGGCCGCCGTCTTGTCTGCCCTTCTTTTCACCGGGTGCGACCGGCTTGGTGAGAATCCCATTCAGTGGCTCGCTATGGTCATCCCGGCGCTCGCCATCCTGGTGTTTGTTTTGCAGTTCATCAAGGATTGGTGAGGCGGGGCTAATCGTTCAGTCAGATTGCGTGCCCTCCGGCGTATGCTCGGGCGCGGCGCCAGCGCCTTCCCGGTCCCCGTCATCCCCCGGATCCTCCCACCAGACCATGTCTCGGCGACGAGCCGCTTCAGCCCGCGGAGCAGGGGGGGTGCTTTTGACGGGTTGGAGACTGGCGGCCTGATATCTGTCTTCGTTCGCCGTTCACCCCCATGCGCGTGGGGACGACGAGAACGATACCGCGCTTGGCTCATGCTGATTCGGTTCACCCCCACGTGCGTGGGGACGACATGAAAAGCCGCAGGGCGTCACTCAGGTCGCGCGGTTCACCCCCACGTGCGTGGGGACGACCATCTTCGGGCAGGCGCAGCTGGACGCGCTCACGGTTCACCCCCACGTGCGTGGGGACGACGTCAGATGCCATGTTCTGCGGAATGCGACATTTGCGGTTCACCCCCACGTGCGTGGGGACGACGTCAAGCCGTATGACGATGCTGCGGGAACTGGCCGGTTCACCCCCACGTGCGTGGGGACGACGTGCCTTGTTCCAGCTGCGCCGCCGCGTAAATCGGTTCACCCCCACGTGCGTGGGGACGACTCGGAGACGCGAATCGGACGGCCGGAATGCGTATCGGTTCACCCCCACGTGCGTGGGGACGACTCCTTTGTCGTTCGATAGCGATCAGAGCGCCGTCGGTTCACCCCCACGTGCGTGGGGACGACTGACGATACCGTGATTCGCCAGCACGCCGACCGACGGTTCACCCCCACGTGCGTGGGGACGACATATCCTGTGTCCGTTCAGCGGCTCTTGCGGCCGGTTCACCCCCACGTGCGTGGGGACGACTTGCGAAGGCTCCGTTCACGCGCCCTGAGATCCGGTTCACCCCCACGTGCGTGGGGACGACGCGTTCCCCTGATTGCCCGCGAGTCGGTACGCCGGTTCACCCCCACGTGCGTGGGGACGACGCAGACGTGCAGGCTCAATTCGAGGCGGTATTCCGGTTCACCCCCACGTGCGTGGGGACGACCCGTTAGGTACGATCCTGGTGGCACGTCGGAGCGGTTCACCCCCACGTGCGTGGGGACGACCTGGACATAGCTTCGCCAAGATCGCCAAGGTTCGGTTCACCCCCACGTGCGTGGGGACGACTTCCGTCATCGGCATCTGCGCCGTCCACGTCGTCGGTTCACCCCCACGTGCGTGGGGACGACTGCTGAAATCAGAACCGGCAGCGGCTGGCTATCGGTTCACCCCCACGTGCGTGGGGACGACTCTGACGCCGCGCACGGCGCGCTACTGGCAGGGCGGTTCACCCCCACGTGCGTGGGGACGACGTCAGTAGGGCCGATGCAATGTTACAACGATTGACGGTTCACCCCCACGTGCGTGGGGACGACGCTCCAGCCATGATGTCGATCCGTCGCTCGTCAATTCCGGTTCACCCCCACGTGCGTGGGGACGACGTCGATCGCGTTCGAGATGATCGCGTGAGTACTCGGTTCACCCCCACGTGCGTGGGGACGACGATCTCTGTGACCTCGACGTTGCGCGTGTACCCGGTTCACCCCCACGTGCGTGGGGACGACCCAGCTGTACCGCTTGGCGCGGGTCCGATCCGTCGGTTCACCCCCACGTGCGTGGGGACGACGGCGGATCGAGCGAGGAAGAGTTCACTGTAAACGGTTCACCCCCACGTGCGTGGGGACGACGCGATGGAGACGGGCAGGCGCCGCTCGTTGACCGGTTCACCCCCACGTGCGTGGGGACGACTCACCCGGATAGGGTGACACCTGAGCGTCACCCGGTTCACCCCCACGTGCGTGGGGACGACTGGTCGGCCAAATGGCCCGAGGCGGCTTTGAAACGGTTCACCCCCACGTGCGTGGGGACGACCTCCCGGATCAGCCACGCGGTTCACCCCCACGTGCGTGGGGACGACTGCTGATCGCGTTCCAGACTAGCACCGGTTCACCCCCACGTGCGTGGGGACGACGTCAGCGGCACACGACGTCGTACGCACACGTCCATGATCTCCGCAGTGCACGTACGCGGTTCACCCCCACGTGCGTGGGGACGACACTAGAAATAGAAAGCGTGGATTTTGTTTTTCAGCCTGGAAGCAAGAGGAAACTACGGCATCCGGATCAAGGAAAGCCCCTCGAAGTCTTCAACCAACCTACTCGTCTCTCCCCAAGTGTCGATCCGGTAACCCTGTTCATTGTCGCTCGTCCAGATCATCAGGCAGCCCCCATCCTCAGATCTCAGGCAGGCTTTCTCCCAAAGTCGGTCGCGGACCATCCCTGAAACTCGGCCGACGAAGACACCTGCCTTCGGTTCCAAGAACCAGCGAGTCAATTCTCCACGCAGACTCGTGGGAACTCGCTCAAGTATCATTACTACCATCGGGGTCGTCGGCTAAGCCATCACCAACGATGTGAATCTGCCCGCCCTCGACCTGTCCGTTAACGGGATCCCATAATGGGCCGGGGGCAGCTGAATCGACATCGAAAAGACCGTCTTCGGACTTCGTTCCTCGCTTCGGTACCATGAGTGCCGTCTGGATATCCGGCACAATGCGTGCGAGAATTCGCGAGGACACAAACTGGTCGCGGCACTCCATTCGAACGCGACGTTCGAGATGCTTTTCTCCATTGGTTGCAGCACGAAATGCTACTGGAATCGTAATCTCGGTCTTATAGAGATCCGCCACATCATATACGAACGAAAGCATCTTTCCGGTGTGGACAAAACCGAGTGCAGGGGAAAATCCCGCCGACACTATTGCCGAATGACATATTCCGTAGAGGCAGGAGTTGGCGGCCGACAAAGCCCTGTTAACAGCATCGGCTTTGTCCCAACGATCCCGCCGATAACTCCGCCCATGCCAAGGAACCCCCGTTTCGCGGGACGCCGCCCTGTAGGCCTCACGAACCCGAATGCCTTCCATCCCTCGGATCTGCTGAAGAGTCAAGTCGGGTTCCGGCTTCTCCGAGAAGCGCATGTCGTATAGACGGCGGACGACCGTCATCCGCAGTGTCTCATTCGACCACATCCGCGCTTGATGCAGAAGGCTGGATGCACTCCTCGTTTCGCCCATCCCAACTGCATAGAACCGCACGCCCCCTTCGCCGCACCACGCAACCAGGCAGCCGTGATCGGCCAGCACTGAAATGGCCGCGTGGGTAATTGTGACGCCGGGACCAAGCATCAGAAGCGCGAGGTTGGCGCACGGTACCGGCACCTTGCCGAACTGATCATGGATTGCGATCGCCCGTGCTTCCTGGTCGATCCGACACCGTTCGGCGTAGAGATAGCTCCATCCGTCACTGAATTTTGGAAGAACGTGAAGGTCTTTAACCCTCATCGTGTCACTGAGTCAGGTTGAGACCGGACCGACTGACAGCAGTCCGAAACCGTAAGCCTTCGCCGGTCCAATTCCACGTGAGATGGATCGGAGTAGATCCTCGGAATCAATGACTCTCAGCAATCCTTCGAAAAGCACCGCGTAGTGTGTTGTTTTGAGTCGGGTTGTACCATCGGTCTTCCGCCCTACCTGCTTTCCCTCTTCGTACGCTCGAACTCGAAAATTATGCAGCTCTTTCTGCTGACCGGCGTAATCGTCCCCAAGGAGTTCAAAGCCTCCCGCCGAAAGGGATCCTGATCCGTGTCCCTTTCGAATCAACCAATCGATCTGCTCGTCTTGGCTACGCAGTTCGACTCGCTTCCCTCTCATCGGATCATTTCGCCTCGCGATCCGCTTCGTGGGATTGGCGCGCAAGCGAAAAGACAGGGTCTGCCCTTCTCGGATTCGTAGATATGCAGGAAGGATGTCTTTGAGTTCGAAACCTGGCGTCTCCGGCGAGAGGTAGTCGTCCAGCGTCTCCACAAATGACCAATTGGGCTCGACCAAGGATTGGACGTATACCTGGACCGATCCTCGCCTACCGTCGAGCTCAGGACGAAAAAGAACCCCGAATTCCTCGCGAGCGTTTGTCCCCTCCGCCGCTTCGGGGAACGCCCTCATTAAGGTTCTATGCATCTCATACGGCTGCCCCAGCTCGCGCATCACACGTCGGGACCGCGGGTTGAGGTGCAGGCGAGAGAGGTAGAGGGCCTCCAAGGTCACCGTCGTCATTTCGATTCTCCGCTGTCGTCAAAAGCAGTTCGAACAGATCGCGGCCTGAACCGTCGCTCCTGGAATGACAGAGGCCAGTCATGCTGGGTTCTTTCACCATCAGGGGCTTCAACCACGATTCGCTTGTTTGATTGCCCCGAGAACAAGTGATTTTCCAACGTTCCGGGCTCAGGTTTGTCGTCGCGGCCGAGTGGCGGAACAGCCAGCGGAAATGACTTGCGACCCAAAAACAACGTCCACGTCGGATTGCGCAAACACTTTGCAATATTCTCGAGCAGGTCCTTTTCGTCCGACTGCAGTCCGATGGTGAATGACGCGTCTGCGAGATAGTCCCGATGCGAGACGACCGTGTCTGTTCCGCTGCCATCTGCCTTGATGACATCGAGCGCTGTGTGGTAGTCACGTTCGGGCCTGCCTTCCTTGTCCACCCGCACTCCCATTCTGATCTCATCGAATTGCGAGATGGTTTCTCCTCGTGCTATGCCCATGGCCGCGCAGATCAGCCCGATTACGCCACTGCGAGTCGGCTCCAGCGCAGTGTCGCGGTAGTCGAAGCGACTGCGATAACCCCACGACTGCATGGGGCCTTCGAGCCGAAACAGAAGCGTGAACGGTCGGCTCATTCTTTCGTCGATGTAAACAAGACTGCCGCAATGGCCTTTTTCACGCTCCCCTTGTCGGCATTAACCAACCCATTCAGGCGAGCAGCTTGCTCAAGTTGAAAACACGCAGTCGTCTGGACGCCCTGATTTCCAAAGACTTCGTTGATCGAGCGCCAGTGATTTGTAAGGGAGTCAACGGACAAACCGATCAGATCATCGTCATCCCTGGTGGGTCGAACCGGCTTGGCGAAGGCGTTGGCGAGCGAGCACGGGACTCCCCCCGACGCCGAACAAATAGTCCGAAAGAGGGTAGATTTTGGGCGGCGAAGGAGTTCTGCTTACCCGTCGGGATGGCATATACCATTGCTTCCAGGAACGCCTCAATGATTTTGTCCGCTTCCTCGTAGTCATCGGCTTGGAGTTCCTGTGCCCACGCACCGTTATTTCGTCCCGTCTTGCGCGACAGATTCCTGGCGAGCTGGTCGCGGTCCACGAGCGCGTACCGGTAATAGCAGGCACTGTTGAAACCCACGACCCCCATCATCCCTGCCCCGGTTTCCCCCGCCGGGTTCAGATCGTCCACGGCCGTGTAGAAATCCATCTCCATGTCCACCTTGTGCGTGGAGATGGGATGGGCTACCTGGCACGCGCCGTCGGTGTTGCGTCCCGGCTGCTCGGCGAGCATGCGACCAAAAAGGGCGATGTCTGCTGAGGTTTTGGCCTTGTCCAGCTCGGCTGCTGCCGCTTCGGCCTCTTTCTTTTCGACCTGTTTGCCTGCCGACAGAGATGTCCAGTGCTCTTCGACCAGCCGGACGGCTGTTGACATTTCTTCCTGGCTCACAAAAAGCAACACGGCCGTCTTCTGACCGTCCATCTTCGAGTAGAACTGCGCAAGAAACGTGTTCAATGCATCGCTGATCTGCTCCTCAGTTCGTCCCCCAGCGTCAACATGGAAGCCATCTTCACTTTGAGCAGTTTGGTTCGTTCCCCGACGTCCGCCGCGCCGGACCGACGCCACATCGCTCGCGCACTTCGCTTGCTACACTGGCTGGAAACCCGAGCTCTTCGAAATCCGCCGAAATAGGCACTTTTGGGTTGGCCTGTGTCGTCACGGTTCAGATTGGACGGAGCGAAGTTCTGTATCAGGTGAACCTCGATCTTGACGCCGGAATCATTCATGGTGCTCTACTCTTGTTCTGATTGTTGGCTTTCGTTCGTGTCGGTCTCGGAGGCGGTCTCCTGGCACTGGTCTTGTAGAAGTCGCGCGCCCACTGCAGTTGGACGAATCTATCAGGGTGGTTCCACTGGAGCAGATCTTTGAAGAGCTGAAACCAGTCGAGCGGCTGTTCATTGGCCTTCAGCAGGCTAACGGTATAGCGGAGATAGTCGTCCACGTCGTCCGAGTGTGCGTTGAGGAGCGCGACGAAGCGAGCTTCCATGCTGTCGCTCTTCAGTTTCAACGAACGGAATGCCGCGCCCAGGAGCAGCCTTTCCGATGTTGCGAACAGCCCCGAAAAGCGTCGCCGTCAAGTAGTACCAAAAGTCATTGTACTTTTCGTCAAGCAAGTATAGCACCACGTGCTTGTGAACCCGAGCCATGTCCCCCAGCTCCCTGCCCAGCCCGCTGCGCAGCTCAGCAAGCGCGCCCAAATCCTCCCAGCCTAACCCAGCTAAACTCAGCAAGTAACCGATGAATGTTCTTTGTCTCTCATTAAAGCTCATTTCTCCTCCTCACCTCCTTCGATTGAGAGTATTAACCTGAGTTGTGCCAGCAGCAGCAGCAAGTCATCCTAGAGTGTTTTCCAAACGCGAACCCAATCCACTACTTAGTACCCGTGCACAAACCGGTAGCGCATCCCGATAATGCTAGTCCAGGAACATCAGGTGAGCATCTGGAAGCTGCGATTCAACCGCCCAGCAGCTTCGCCTAAAATGATGATCTGGGCGAAGACTGCCCACCGCATCAGCTCGTCACTAACGAACGTTAACTCCGTGAATCCTAACGCAAATCTCTGAGCCGTCTCAATGCCTGAACATATCGCAGAGGGAGGCCTGAGGATCACGCGGCATAGACGACCTCCGACGATTTCAGAATAGCATCCCGTTGAATCCAGTTCGCGCTCTGTTCCAAGCTCTTCCGATCCACAAAATCAACTCTTCGTCCCAAAAGCGATGCGAACTCCTCCTGTGCGCGCGCGAAGTCCAAAAGTAACCACCGTTCATCCGAATCAAAGTCAACCAAGAAGTCGATATCGCTGTCAACTCGCAGTTGCCCGGTCAAAGCCGAGCCGAACAGTTCCAACCAGCGGATCTTCCACCTTCAGCAAATCGTTGCGATAGCATCGTCCGGAACGTAGATGTCTCCAATTTTCATTGCTTGCCACCTCGTGCTAACTTTCTCTTCCAAAGCGCCGTTCTGCTCCGAGAATTGAAATCTGAGTCGTTGAAATCGGTGCGAACGCGTGCAACAGCCTGAATTGCGCGAGCCGTTGTGCCGAGGAACGAACGCTCTCCTCCAGCGCTCTCTGAGCCTCGTGCTTTACGTGCTCGCGCCAAGTATTGCTCGCCGCCTGCAAGTCGTCCAGCTTCCAGTAGTCGCTCGCCTCATCCCAATCGTTGGGGAGGTTTTCCAGCAAGTCAAAGAAATGCTTTTCAAACCGAGCCCAGTAAGCGGAGCGGAAATCTATTAACTCAGCTACCTTGAAACCTCGTCACTGTCGAGTCCACGAGCATCCGGTGATTCTGCCTCGAGCGCAAGATAGAGCCTCGCGATTCTACGAACTCAACGATTGAGTTCGGTATCAACTTGCTCTGCCGCCTGCAACAGCGTGCCAAGTCGCTCGATCAGATTCGCGTTCGTGAGCACAGCGACCCGAACAAGCATTCGTTCGTGCCGCCACAGAGAACTTCGCAGCCTTGTTTGGAGCGGAGCCAAGCCGACAACCTAAACAAAGTACCGCCTGTCCGGTTTCACAACTCCAACCGAACGAGCCCGGTCCAAGTGATTCAAGCATTCCGGTCGTTGCTCATTTGAGCCAGCTCTAAACCATCATATCGAATGTGCATCTCGCCATGCTGTCTTCCGACTGCTCAGCACACCTACTCCTTCGACCTTCGAAACCTTCTAGAGGAAGAGAGAAAGGGAGTAAGTCAAGTAAGCTAAGAAGGGACTATCTCGATACGGGATCTCGAGCCCACGTGCTCGAATTCCTCAATCGAGCCAGATCATGTCAAGTTTCAAAAAGAGGCCTTGAAGCAGATATCAGCCTCGAACGCTACCGTCGCGCGTTTGTCGCCTTCACGATTTCGTCGACTATCGCGTCGCTACTCTTTCCGCCTCCCGAAGCGAAGCCTGAAGCAATCAACACCTTGCGCTTGTGCAGCAGCACTTAGATCCTCAAGTCATAGCTATGATTAAAGAGGTAGCATTATTTCCGCTTGCGTACTCCGTTGCAAAACGAGTCACCGACACTGTGTTCTTCACCTCAAGTCCAGCATCTGATAGAATGATAGCTGCCGCAAAGAGTGAATCAACCGCGCCATTGATTCAGATAGTGTTCACTTTATGATGTCAAACGATCTCGTGCAATTAAACTCTTCCAGTCAGCGAAGTCGTGCAGCCCGATATTTATCTGTATAGTATCGCCAGAAGAAATCTGTGAGCGTTGCGGTTACGAGCAGCGAGTCGTCCAAAATCTCACGAGTTCGTGGCTCTGCCGAGTGTGTCCCGAATCCCGTACTCCTAGCTCTAACCCTCACGTCGATGCACGGAATCCAGAGCTCATCGATCAGATTGAATCAAACATGTCTTAACCGTCCTTTTCGATAACGAACCCGAGTTTCTCATCAACTGTCAACAGATAATTACCAACGCGTCCTCGTTCTCCTTGTCAACCGCAATAGTCTAGCGTGCCGGAGTGTGCATTCCTTGCCCATTCCCGGGCTGTTCTCCCTCAGTAAGATCGTATTGAAAAAACCAAAATAACTAGCTTGCCCCATGATCGAGCAGTTCTCAACTCGGAACCCCGGGTTGTTCAAAATGTCATGTCCGCTGAAGATCACAACGTCATCGAAATCGCCTTCTCGCGTGCTGCTCTCACGTGCGGTGAATTCCGGTCTTCGTCGTCGCTCAGTCATCGTTAACCTCAATCAGGTCGCACGGATCCTTGGGCTTCGATATCAGCAGACGACGTGCTGCCTTGTTTGATTCCGCCCATTTGAATTCCATTTGTTCCTTTGCCTTCTCAAGGGCTTTCGCCCAGTCATCGCGATTTGCTGAATCCGTTTCGCCATACACCGCCTCTACCAGCGGCTCGATGTCAGCTCGTACCTCAAACTTTTCTCGTCCGCGCAAGGCCAGAAGCGTGCGCAACAGGACGTAGCGGTCGTAAATATACTCGATGCTCTTTCCAAACGACTCGGGTGGCGCGCCGTCCGTTCCGATGTCACAGAGGACCGTGAATCTCGGCGTCTCAAGACCCCCCGGACGCCGGCGTTTATGCCGGTGCAGCCGACCGCTGCGTTGGAGCAGAAGGTCGATCGGTGCGATCTCGGAGATCATCAGATCGAAATCCAGATCGAGGCTCTGTTCGATCACTTGTGTCGCTACCAGAACGGCGCGATGCGGACGGTCTGGATTGACGAAATATCCGCCCGTCTCTTTCTCCTGTGGATCGCGCTTCCCGAACTTGCGAAGGACTTCTTCCTCCCGCCCCCGTCGCCACATCTTCAGCGTGCGGGCGTGGAAAAGGGTGCACTCCGTGTCTTCCAGGTTGGCGATCAGGTGTCGATAGACTTCAATCGAGCGTTTGACGGTGTTGCAGATGACGGCTGCGCAGCCACCCTGCTCCAGTTGCCGGCTGAGGTCGGCGGATAGGGATGACAGATCGGTGGTGGCAAAGGTCACGTCGATCGCATGTGCTTCTTCCGAGGGGATCTCTGCACATATCGGGGCGATATTTGTCTCCCGGTCAGGAAATTGCCGTGGATGCGCAATGGTGATTCGCGGGTAGCGCTTGTATTCGATGTCGTCCCGGCCCGAATAGGCCCTGGCAAGCGACTCTCGTTTTGACTCAGGAAGTGTCGCCGAAAGCAAGATGACGGTGCAATCCACCTCCGCCAACCACTGCAAGAGCCGCTCGAGGATCGTACTCATGTAGGCGTCGTAGGCGTGGACCTCGTCGAAGATCACCACCTTACCCGCCAGGCCGAAGAGCCGTACAAACCAGTGCTTGGTTTGAAGGACGCTCAACAGATTCTGATCGATAGTGCCGACGCCAAACGGCGAGAGAAGCGGCCGTTTCCTGGCGGTGAACCAGGATTGGGCTTCCACGTCACCCTCCTCTCCACTGCCGTTTGGTTTGAATTCCCGTGTTTCACCTTCTTTCACATGTTGAGTCACTTTTGCCAGAAGAGCGTCGCCATGCACAAGTTGCAGGTTGAGTTTTCCCTTGTGACCACGCTTTCTGAGGTAACCACCCAGGACCCTCTTGAACATCGCATTTCCGGTCGCCTGGGTCGGCATCGCGATGTACATACCGCGGGCAAATTCTCTACACATGGCCAAATCGGCCGCGTAAAGCGCCGCCTCGGTCTTGCCAAGGCCCATCGGCGCCTCTATGATCATGAGATACGGAGAGGCCTGCTTTGACGCCAATTCGATGGCGCTGGCCTGAAGAGCGTTGGGGATGAACCCGCCAAAAACGGCGCCGAACCGCGCCTCACCAGCAAAGCTCACGGCCGGCAACCAGCCCAAGCTCTTGAGAGCCGTCTCGGCCTGATCTTGGGCCTTGCTCCAGTAATCCGCGGACCGGATGTTATTCGTAGCTCCGCATTCGGCGACGCACGGGAAGAAATCCTGGTTCGAACCCACCCAGTCTGCGACAGATATGAATCCCGCGAGGATGGGAACGACGGCCGGATCTGTGATCTCGCTTCCAGATTGGATTGCCTCGTTAAGGTCGAACTCCACGGTGCTGGCGAAATCTTGAAGCAGATCGTTGCGGGCTGTATCCCAAGAGGTGTTCCCAAGTGCGTCCCGCCCCATTCGAAGATCGACAGACCTTGGGAAAACACCGTGGTGTCCTCCGCTGATCTGGGCTAAAACGGTAGATGCGGAGCCCGTGCCGAAGACTTTGGTCAGGAGGTGCGAGCTAATGAACCCATGGGGAAGGCTCTGATCGTTTTCGGAGAATTGGAGCCCCGAGAGCTGTGACAATTCCGGGACTTTCTTCTGGAAGCTCGGGCTCGCTTTGCCCAAATCATGCACTCCGGCAAGAAACACGACCTGGGTGCGTGCGTGCGTTCCGAGGGTAAATTCAAGCCTTCTGCGAAGTTGTCCAAACAAGCAATGATCCCACATGAGTCCCGCCACGGCGGCTACATCGAGCATGTGGCACAGCAACGGGTGATAGCGGGAATGGGACGGATCTTGGTTTCCCCAATCGCGATTCGTTTTGGCCCACAATTGAAGCCACTGCCGATTCTCACTACCGGTTACGTCGGTTTCGCTACTCACGATTTGCTTTGTGTACATTCGGCACTCTCTACAGGTAGGTCACTGCTCTCCACGTAAAAGATGTTCAAATGCTCGAATACCACCGGCTCCAAACAACTGTCAGGCTTAGATGTAGTCCCATCTGATCGCGATCAATGATTTTGTGCTTGTTCGCTCGTTCTCTCCGACGTGTTCGGTACATGCTGGCGATCCGAATAGATGTTCCCCATCCTCCACACCTCCCCCTCAACCCGCTCCCTCAACACCCGCGGCGAAATCACCTCACACTCCCCGCCGTACGACAGCACCCAGCGCGCCAGATCCGGTAAGCCCGTGGCCTGAAATCGTACGTCCAGCGTTCCGTCCGGACGCTTCGTCATGATCTGACTCTCATGCCAGATCTCCTCCTGGATCCAACGGGCCTGGTACGGACTGAACCGAACATGCACCGCATACGTCCGATCACCCAGAAACATCCCGAATGCCGGACCGAGATAGGCCTCGACGTTGAAATTCGCATCCCGCTCAATTACCTCGTCCAGAACGCGATACTTCCGAATTCGATCGAGCCGAAAATCCCGCATCCCCTCCCGTAAGCGGCAATGTGCAACCAGATACCACTTCCCCTGATAGCTGAGCAGGGTGTACGGCTCCACCGTCCGATCGGTGAGCTCCGCGCGACTGTTCGAGTAATAGTCCATCCGTACCGCCCGGTTTTCCGCAACCGCCCGCTCGAGATCCGACAGAAGAGAGAGGTCGACAGGAGCATGCGGACCGGGCTCGAATCGGATAGACCTCGCGAGCACAATCGGCTCGACATGGACCGTTTCCGGCAACAGCGCGGCCAGCCGGTCTGCAACGTCGGCCAAAACCGTGGCGTGAACGCCGTCTCCCAATGCTCGCAGTCCATGCTGTGCCACCAGAAGGGCCGCCAGATCCGTGTTCCGGATTGCAATCAACGGAAGATTTCCGAACGGCTCCGTCAAAACATACGTCCCGGCCCGTCGATCGAACTCGATCGGAACGCCGATGTTACGAAGATAGTCGAGGTCGCTGGCAATGGTTCGACTCGATACCTCGAATCGCTCCGCTGCCCGTCCGGTCGTCAGTTTCTCACCGGACCGGAGCCATTCGAGCAACTCCTGGCAACGCCAAAGCTGTGCTCCATTTCGAGATGGACGCGAGATCGTGGACATCGATTTTCCATCGACGGTTGGCTAGGCAGGCAAGTAAGTATAAGACCTCCACAATGAAATGTGGCTTCACGGTCTAAAGAGAGCCGAAAAGTGAGGGCCAGAACGACGACCGGTAGCGATATCCCAAATCGTTCCTCGCCTTGCGTTGCGATCGGGCCCCGGACTTCGGACTTCGGACATCGGACAGAGAAAAGAGCGCCTACAGTCGCTCTTTTCTCTCCACGTACAGCGACCTGAAAAGCATATACGTCGCCTCAGCCGTCTGGGTCGTGAACCAGTAATTGATGCCGGCCCCGACGGCGGCTCCGGCGAGAGGGATCATCTGGCCCAGCTTGTGGCCGATCAGGTTCTTGGCGATTTCCCTGGGCAGGTGGCGTTCCTGATCGCGGAGCGTGCCACCGGCCCGCTTCCCTCTGTATTCGAGGTTGTGGGCAAACGCCGCCGCCGCCACACTCATTTCCTTGAGTGCATCGTGTTTGGCCTCCGAGGAGCCTGACGCCGCCACGTTGTAGATCGCCAGCACGAGCGGCTGGAATTCCGGGCTCCGCATCGAGAAGCCGTACGAGCCGCCGATCTGCTGAATCAAACGGAAATTGATCGTGAAAAGCAGGGGGATGTCGGCCACGATGAGGGCTGCCCCGCCCAGTCCCGTGCCGCCGCCTTCCATGGCGGCCATGAGGGAGTTCTCTGAGAAGTGGCTTCTCGCAAGGCGGTCCAGCTTCTCGAGAGGAATCTCCCTCAAGTCACTGATCTTCTCGACCTCGATGTCGAACTTCTTCGCGGACTGGAGGACATCAGACTCGTTGTACGTCCACTCCGACGCGTCATTCAGCATGGCAAGCACACTCGCGACCCCGTCGCTTGCCTGGTCGATCAGGTTTTGCGGTACGACGCGTTCGACGACCCAGTCCACCGGCTTCATCGCAAGATGAAACATGTGTTGGATCAGCGATACGCCGTCCGATTTCCAAGCCTCAACTTCGCGAGTGGCCTTCTTTTCGTAGTCGTTTAGTCGCATGGCAAAGTCCGGGGTCCGGGGTCCGGGGTCCGGGTCTAGTCCCAGGTGCGCAGTTTCGCATCGGGGACCCAGGACCTTGGACTTAGGACGCTTGTTAGTCAAAGATCCTTTACGGGAGTGAAATTCGAAAGTTCGATGCTTAACCGTGAGAGGCGGTCCCTGGATCCCCGCCTGCGCGGGGATGACGGCCCAAACATACACCCCGGCCCGCACTTCGCACCACGCACGCTCCCGGCACTCCGCACCTCGCACCTAAATGAGTATCAACCCCAGCGCCCCAATCACGAAGCAATAGTAGGCAAACCAGCTCAGGTTGCCTTTTCGAACGAAGGCGATGACGATCTTGATGGCCAGGATCCCCGAGAGATACGAGACGATGGTGCCGATCAGCAGCGGCAGAGCGGCTGTCGTCGCTGCGCCCCCGAATGCGTCGCCGAACTTCAAAACGGCCGCCCCGAGGATCACCGGCACTACCATGAGAAACGAGAAATTGGCGGCTTCCTCCTGGGCGACGTCCTGGTAGATCGCCGTGCAGATTGTGGAACCCGACCGCGAGATGCCCGGAATCATCGCGAACGACTGGGCAATGCCCACGATGAATGCCTTAAGCGGCGTCATCTCACCCGACGTGCGACCCTTGAAGATCGTCAGAAAGAGCAGCACTCCGGTTACGAGGAGCATGCCGGATACGAGTCGCGGCTGGTCAAAGGCGGCTTCCAGAAAATCCTTGAACAGGACGTATGCGATACCCGTCGGCACCAGCGTGATGAGGATAAACACGACGGTTCGCACCGGCGCCTGCGTCGCATAGGCATTCCGGAACTCAGCGGGTCTGAAAATCATGCGTATCGCCGACTGGATCAGTGTGCCGATTTCCTTGCGATAGACTGTAATAATCGAAAGTGCCGTCCCGAAATGCGTGAACACTTCGAAGGTGATGTCCTTCGCCCCGGAGGCGTCGAGCCCCAGCAGGTGCTCACCGAGTACGAGGTGACCGGACGACGAGACGGGGAGGAACTCGGTTAAACCTTGAACGAGTCCGAGGATGACAGCTTGCCACCAGTTCATAAAGCGATTCGGTTTGCAAGTGGTTTGATGTCGCAAGCCATCTGATTGCGGCTATTGTAGGCGTCGTGCTTTTTCGGCCCGGAAGTTCCGGCTCGTCGCGCACATTTCCGAATTCTATTCGAAACGAGAGAGTTCAATTAGCACCGACGGGCAGGCCGCCGCTTCGCTCTGTTGTGCCCCTACGGAATGGCACGCGCCGCACTTCGCACCCCGCACTTCGCACCTCGCCCTGACGGGCAGGCCGCCGCTTCGCTCTGGCGTGCCCCTACGGAATGGCACGCGCCGCACTTCGCACCCCGCACTTCGCACCTCGCCCTGAGGGGCAGGCCGCCGCTTCGCTCTGGCGTGCCCCTACGGAATGGCACGCGCCGCACTTCGCACCCCGCACTTCGCACCTCCACTGACGGGCAGGCCGCCGCTTCGCTTTGGTCTGCCCCTACGGAATGGCACGCGCCGCACTTCGCACCCCGCACCCCGCACCTCCCTGGCGGCAGGCCGCCGCTTCGCTTGGCGTGCCCTACGGAATGGCACGCGCGCACTTCGCACCTCGCACCCCGCACCTTGTTACGGCAGTTGCGGCTCCACCATCAACACGTCTTCCCGGTGAACGCGCACGGCGCCTGGATCACTGCCTTTCGGCTTGGATACGTACTTGCGCTCGGTCACGATGACGGGCACGAGCCCACTTCCGCGAGCCGATGAGAACCACGCTGCGATGGCTGCCGCTTTCAGTTTGATCGGTTTGCCGACGACGGTCTTCCTGCCCGGCACGCGTAAAACCACGTGCGAACCGCCGACGCCTCTGGCGTGGAACCAGAGGTCGTGCGGCGATGCGTGATCAAACGTAAGCCGGTCGTTTTCGCGGGCATTGCGGCCGACCCAGACGTCGAACCCACCGACTCGGAACCTCCGAAACGGAACCGGCTCGGGCGCGGCCTCTGATCTCCCGCCGATAAAGCGCCGGAGGGCGACCGTGTGCGATTTCCGGAAGCGCTCGACGTCTCGCACACTCCCGATCGCTGAGGCTTCGCTCAGGAGGTCAGCGAGCGTGGCAGCGTCCTCATGTGCTTCCTTCAGCCTTTCGTCGAGCGTTGCCCGCTCGGTGCGCAGGTTCCTTGCTTTCGCGTAGTATCGCTCCGCATTCGCGATAGCCGTGAGATCTGATTTTACCGGGAGGTCAATCTCCTCCCCGTCCGTGAGGATGTCGGCTACCGTCAGTTTATCACCTTCGATCTTCCGATTTGGATTTGCCATGAGAAGGTGTCCCCATCGCTCGTATTCGTCCGCCCTGCTCTTAGTAGAGACCGCCTTTTCCAGTTGATCCGCCGATCGGCGTGCTCGTTCAGATGCCCGCTCGAGGGCGCGCAAGAGTGGTCCCCGCTCAGTTTCAAGGCGCGTGACGCCCGCACGGCGCCGCACGGTGGTTCGCACCCCATCATCGACTGACTGAAACGTCTCATCAGGGGGCGTTTCGAGGTAGGTTAGTGGAACGAGCGAGAAGATCTCGTCATCTTGAGCATGGTAGAGCGCTGGAGAGGGCGCCTCGAGATCCGACAAGAGAGCGGTCAGCGAACTCTCGAGCCGTTCGACCGAGTCCTCCGGGAGGGCTCCGGTCACATCGCCATCGATGCCGGCCCTCGAGATCCATTCGCGGATGAGGGGTTTCCCAAGCCTCGGGCGTAAGCGGCTCAGTCGTTTCTCGAGGACCGTACTTACATCATCGTCCTTGAGCGCGTCTTTCAATTCCGACTTGGGCAGTTCCTTCGGTAGCGGCGGGGACTCGCCCTGGTATTTCGCGGAGCGTTTGAACGCGTCCTCGATGTGCTCGCCGTCAGGCTCTTTGCTGATCAGAAAGACGTTCGCGCGCGAGCCGTAAAGGTGAATGTCCATCCGTCGATTGCGGACCCAGGTCGAACATGAGGATCCGGTCGGACGGATTCATATCGACCGCGGCGATTGTCTCGCCGATGAGGCTCTCGAAAAGGGTCGCGACGTTTGAGCGCGGACGACCAGCTCGTAGTGCCGCGATAGATGAAATGAAAACCGGGGCGAACCGAAATCCGAATGGTCTCTGTGTCACCATTCTGTCGAGAAGTCGATCGCCAGTTCATCCTTGTGCGGCGAGTAGACGTCCTCGATAACAGCGCCGGAAAGAACTGTCGACCACTCGTGGCCAATGCGGCTAGGGTGAAGTAGTTCGAGATCATAGCCGAAGATAGTCCTTGCGAGAAGCGCAAAGCCGAACCCCTGGTAGGCTAGAGCGAGGTACATTGTGACTCGGTACTTAGTACGATGTCGCCTGCTCGCACCTATCGGGCTCAACCGATGCGACTCAGCATCCGATCAAAGACGACCTGCCCCAGTCGCTGCGCGAGGCGTTTTGCCAGCTCTTCCGATGCCTTCTGCAGGCTTTCGTCGTAGCGGTCGGAGTCAAACAAATCGCCGCGTTCCCTTCCGGGATGTCCAGCTCGCGGTACTTCCCGTTGTACTCAGCGCGCTTGAAATCGGATGATCGATGCTCCTCGAAATCGTCGGATCTGAGAACGTCTCCGTTGAAGTCGACGATCGAGTAAGTGAGTCGGACCTGCACCTCGATCTCTCCTCGCATCTCCGAGTACACGACATCCTTGCCGGACTTCGTCTTCGCCTGTTTGTCTTTCCGATGGACGTCTTTCTCGACGACGTCAAAGTGCTCGATTCGGGCAACGACGGCGAAATCAGCATCGAGGTCCCTTGCGATTATCCGAGCATCCTGGTCCGAGAGCGTTTCATGATCGAGATCCAGCTGTCGCAGTCTGCGCCGGACCAAGGCCGGATGCGCGAAGGCGATGAATTCGGGTGGGTTGCTCCAGTAGTCAAGCTCGAGCCGATCATTGAGATCCGCCAGGAAATCCGGCGGAACCTCCCGCCCGCGGCGGCCGGACCGCGAGACCGGAGTTGCCGCGACGTAGACCGTACCGGCCTCCATGCAGCATTTCGCGTTCGATGGCGGGCGTCGGATCGAGCGCCACCGTCTCGGCGATTGCCAGCGCTTCGTCGGTGTGACGAACGGCCTCGCGGAATCTCCCCTTGCGAGGACATCGTCGTCCGACCAGGCGAGAAGAAGATCGTAGTCGCGAAACGAGCAGGTTCTCGCGTGTGGCCGGATCCGGATCGAATCGCTCAACGGCGTCGGTCAGCAAGTCGTTGGCCTACAATACCGGCCCTCGGCCCGTGCGTCCGCAGCACGACCTCCCAAATCGATAATCGCGCTGTCGAGAGCATCGCGTCGCCGGCCGTCATAGTCCTCGGGCAGCCGGACGGCGACATCCACGTCACGTGCTCCCGAAATCAGCCGATCGATGTCAAGAAACGGCTCGGCAGCCTCAATCGGCCGTCCGAAGTCTTCTGCCTGTGCCGATCGGTCGAGGTACATCACCACCAGCGTATCGGCTACCCACTGGAGGCGTTCGCGCGCCTCGGTTAGCCCGTCGTCCTTGCGTAGCGCCCGCATGTATTTCGAAGCAGCCTCTTCGTACGAGCCCTTTGCTTCGAGCTCGATACCATCGTCCATAAGTTCTTCCGCGCTTGTGCAGGCAGAGATTGCCAGCGCAAACACGAAGGAAGCCATCTGAAGGCACCGTATGCGATTACGTGTTACCATCATCGATCCAAGGATTCGAGTATTTCCATCAAAACGCCGAGTGCATCGTCGAGAACGTCGAACGGGATATTCAGCGGCGGCGCCAACCGGATGAGCGTATCCGAGTGAAGCGTCCACCCCGTGAGCACTCCCTTTTCGAGCGCACCGGCTGCAACGGCTCTTGTAGCAGACGCCGAAGCAAGCACCATGCCAAGCATCGCGCCGCGACCGCGGATTTCCACGATCAGCGGGTGACGGAGCCTTTCGCGCACGCGCCGCTCGATGTCGAGCGCCCTCGGAATCAGGTCCTCATCGAGCAGCACCTCCAAGGCGGCCAGAGCGGCCGCACAAGAAACCGGGTGTCCTCCAAATGTGGTCACATGGCTGAGTGGCGGATCAACACGCAGCGCACGCATGATCTCGGCGGAGGAAATGAATGCTCCAAGCGGCATACCGCCTCCGAATGCCTTCGCCAGGCAAAGGATATCGGGGATGACGCCCGCCTGCTGAAAGGCGAAGAGCGACCCGGTGCGTCCCATCCCTGTCTGGACCTCGTCGAAGATGAGCATGGCGCCGGTGCCGGCTGTCCGCTCCCGCAGCGTCTCCAGCCAGGTCTGCGACGGTACGCGGACGCCCCCTTCACCTTGGATGGGCTCTGTGATGACGGCGGCCGTCTCGCTGTCGATCGCAGACAATGCCGCGACGTCGTCGAACGGAAGAAATGTCACGTCGGGGAGCAGGGGCTCGAACGGTTTGCGGTACACGTCGCGTCCTGTCACGGAGAGCGAGCCTTGGGTGTCACCGTGATACGACCGCTCGAACGCAATGAGACGATGCCTGCCCGTGAACTTCTTGGCGACTTTCAAAGCGCCTTCCACAGCCTCGGTCCCGGAGTTCGTGAAATAGACGACCTGCAACTCCGGAGGAAGCAGCTCTGCCAGCCGCGCAGCGAGCCGCAGCCTGCGTTTCGAGCACGAACTCGCCGTAGACCATCACATGAAGGTGCCGCTCCGTCTGGCGCCTGATGGCATCGATGACGCGCGGATGCCGGTGTCCAATCGATGAGACGGCGATGCCGCTGATCAGGTCGATCAGGCGGCGCCCGTCATCAAGGAACAGGAATGGGCCCTCGGCGCGGTCAACGATCAGACCAATGGGATCGTCACTCGTCTGCGCCACGTGATTTCGGAAGTTTTCAAGGAGCGACATTGGATCGGCGGTCTTCGGTTAGGTCACCGATTGTTTCCACCTGATAGCTCCACGTCCCACCGCTCTCCGTTCACGCTCACCGACGCCGTAATTTTCGCAGTCGGGCGCAGGGTGTTCGAGACCCCGCAATATTTGTCGATGCTCAATTGCACAGCACGCTGCGCCTTCGCCGGATCGATATCACCGGTGAGGATGTAGTGAGCGTGCACCGTTGCGTATGGTGCTCCGACCACGCCTTTCGGACGCTCGGCATCGATCTCCATGTCGAACGAGTCGATTCGCTGCCGCTGCTTGTCGAGGATCATGACGATATCGATTCCACTGCAACCTCCCATCGCCATGATCAGCATCTGCATTGGACTGGCTCCCATGTCTGTTCCGCCGGTGCTCGGTGGCTCGTCCATGTGCACCTGACGGCCGTTCGTACCCGTTGCTACGAAATGGAAGGGTGCCCCGGCACGCTTGATCTCGATCCTCATATCTCGTCCTCGACGTTACGGAAAGGTTTTCGTCGTCATGGGCTCTTCAAATACGACCGCATTGGGATAGTTGGATGCAATGCGTGCCACCGTTCCTTCGAAACCGCCCGTGTCTGCCATAAAGCTGCGAGGGTCGTCCTTCGGCGGAAGGTGCATCGGAATCACGGTGTGCGGCCCGACCGTTGAGACCATGTTGACGTCGTCGGGGTTATCGAGGAGAAACCAGTAGGGAACGAAAAAGAAATCGATGTCGCGGGCTTGCAAGCCATAGGAGGCCAGTTGGGCCGCACTTACTTCGGTGTCGCCGACATGCAGGAAGGTCCGATCCCCAATCACGATCAGAAACCCCAGATTCTCCACCGGCCGGCCACGCCCGTGATGAAGATTGAAGACGTGGATCTGCATGTCGCCATAGTCCAGGACTTCCTCCTGTCCTTCTTCCGGTAAAATTCCCTTCACACGCGCCTGAATATTGCGATAGCCCTGGTACGACTCCATCTGGCCGGCCGCCTGATTGGTTGTCAAGAAAGAGGCATTCCGGTCGCTCAAGAGATGGATCCCTACCGCGTCCGGATCGAAATGGTCGGCGTGGAAATGCGTGGCAAGGATGAGGTCGAGGTTGTCAAACGGAGGCAGCGCGCGTTCCAGCAATTTTCTGACATCCGGCGTGTGAACGACGTAGCCCGACACGCCTGCTCTGTAAAGGGCGTCGATAAGAACCTTCTTGCCGCCCGATTCGATGAGGAAGCCCTCGTTCCCGACATAGGTGATGCGGACAGAATCCACGCCCGACGATCCCGAAACCGGGGCCGTCAACGAGACGAGCAGGGTGAGAAGGAGAGCAGTCATGATGTTGGAGGCGGGGCCAAGATAGCCAAACAACTTGTTTTGCTCACTTTCGTTTCGCCGAGAGATGTCTCAGGACTTTTGAAGCGGACTGCACGCTCAGTGAGTAGTAAACGGCGCGGAGGGCGTCTATCTCTTCTTCGGAGAGGTCTCCCTGTCTCCCGAGCCGTTCAACGCGTAGGCGCTGAACATGGTAGAGCGCGATCGCTGCGGCAACCGAAATATTGAAACTCTGCGCGAAACCGAGCATCGGGATGAAGAGACGATCATCTGCGATCGAAAGCAGTTCTTGAGAAACGCCCTCCAGTTCGTTTCCGAAAACGATTGCTGTCGGCTGAGTGAAATCAAAGGCGTCGATGGACGATCCTCCGTCGAGACACGTTACGACGATCCTGTAGCCACGGGCATTCAAGTGTTTGACGCAGGACGCAGCGTCAGGCCACCGCTGAAGATCGATCCACTTCTCCGCTCCCTGCGATGTCCGCCGTGATCGCTTGTATTTCTCGACCCGATCAATGACGTGCAACTCCTGATACCCCAGCCCCTCCACACTGCGGATCACAGCGCCGATATTTCCCAGGTCGTGTACGCCCTCGATAACGGGAATCACAGAGCGCGTCCGTTGTGCCAGCACAAGCTCAATACGTGCCTTCCGCTCGTCGGACAGGAATGGCTCGAGCAGCCGGACGACAGTTTCGGCTCGGTATGCTTTCCCGCCGATCACCAGCGGATCGCTCGCGCGGTTAGGAATACGGTCCGGACTGTCCATGCGAGGCAATATTTGATTCAGAGGCGACTTCGAGAAGGAAGCGGAATCGTGGGTAAAAGGCAAAGGAGGGATATATCTCGACATGAAAGGAATTCTGCATTTTGAATTCTGCATTTTGAACTATTCATTCCAAGCATGGAATTAAGAGACAAAACGGCCGTCGTTACGGGGGCCACGCGAGGCATTGGTTTCGCCTTCAGCCGCGCTCTGGTCGACAAGGGTGCCCGCGTTTACGGCTTTGCACGAAGCCAGGCGGACTTGCTGGAGGCCGGCTCACGGCTCGGATCACGATTTTTCGGGATGCAGTGCGATGTGACGGAGGCGGCTCAGGTCGACCATGCGATCGGACTCATCGAATCCGAGGCCGGCGTCGTGGACGTTCTGATCAACAACGCCGGTGTCGGATTGCACTGCAACGTCGATGAGATGACCGATGAGGCCTGGTCGCGCCTTCTCGGTACGAATCTCACGGGCGTCTTCAACTGCACCCGCTCCGTCGTGCCGCTCATGAAGAAGCGAAACGAGGACTTGGGCTTTGGGGGCCACATCGTGAATATCGCCTCCGTTGCCGGGCTGATCGGGAATCCGGGTCTGAGTGCATACAATGCCACCAAATACGGCCTCCGGGGATTCTCAGACGCCCTGATGAAGGAACTCCGGTACGACGGCATCAAGGTCACTTGCGTATATCCCGGCTCGATACAGACGTCCTTTTTCGATGACATTGAGGGCGCCGAAGCGCACGATGGGATGCTGCAACCGGGAGACGTCGCCGCCACGCTGCTTCACATTCTCGAGCTGCCGGACAACTGCCTGATTTCCGATATCGTTATAAGGGTGCTGCGACCCAAGCGATAGGGATAACTTCAAACGGCTAACTTCAGACAGCAAACCTGAGTCAGCTGCCTCGAATATGATAGCCGGCAGCATCTGTTGTCTGATGTCTGCCATGCAAGTTTGCAGTTTGCTGTTTGCTGTTTGAAGTTTGCTGTTTGCTGTTATTTGTATACTCTCGCGTTCACCCTTTTCCAACGAGGATTCGATGCGTCGTCGCGATTTCGTCAAACAAACAACTATGGCTGTCACCGCCGGCGGCCTTTTGTCGGCATGTGGAACCAGGTCCGGCGGCGGTCCGGCCATTCAATCCACGCAGAACGTCACGTGGCGCCTTGCGTCGAGTTTCCCGCGGAGCCTGGACACCATCTGGGGCGCATCGGAGGTGCTTTCGGACACGCTCGCGACACTGACGGGTGGCCGATTTCGTGGTTCATGCGTATCCGGCGGGTGAGCTCGTTCCCGGCCTGCAGGTGTTCGATGCCGTCCAGCAGGGCACGGTGCAGATGGGGCATTCGGCGAGTTACTACTTCATCGGAAAGAATCCGGCGCTGGCCTTCGACACGTGTGTTCCGTTCGGTCTGAATGCGCGGCAGCGCAACGCCTGGGTGTATCACGGCGGTGGGCTCGACGTGCTTCGCAGTGTCTTTGCCGATTTCAACATCGTCAACTTTCCCGGCGGTAATACCGGCGTGCAGATGGGCGGATGGTTTCGCCGCGAGATCAACTCGGTTTCGGACCTCCGTGGTCTCAAGATGCGCATCCCCGGTCTCGGCGGTCGCGTCATGGATCGTATGGGCGTTACGGTCCAGGTCCTTGCCGGTGGTGAAATCTATCAGGCGCTCGAGCGCGGACTGATCGACGCCGCGGAATGGTCGGGCCCATATGATGATGAGAAGCTAGGCTTCAACAAGGTAGCTCCCTACTACTACTATCCCGGCTGGTGGGAACCGGGTCCCATGCTGACTTTCTATGTCAACAAGGATGCGTGGGCGAAACTTCCGAAAGACTACCAGGCTGCGTTCGAAGTCGCGGCCCAGGTTGCCAATCAAGACATGCTGGCGAAATACGACGCGAAGAATCCACCCGCATTCGAACGCCTGATACAGGGAGGAACGAAACTTCGACAGTTCTCCGATGACATCATGAAGGCCGCCAAGCGTGAGTCATTCGCACTCATGGAGGAAGAAGCTGCTTCCGATGCGACGTACAGTCGTGTGTACGCGACGTGGAAGAAGATTCATCAGCAGTATTACGCCTGGTTTGCGACCGCCGAGCGTTCCTATTCGCAGTTTGTGGTCGAAGGTACCTGACGCCGAATCAGTATGCAGCGGCTCCTTCGGCTGTCGAGGGCGATTGATCGCATGAACGATGTGATCGGGCGGGGCGTTTACTGGCTCACGCTGGCGATGGTGCTGGTCGCCGCGTTCAACTCGATCGCAAGGTATTTGGGCAGGTTCACCGGCGTGAACCTGAGCTCCAATGCTTATCTGGAGACGCAGTGGTATCTCTTCAGTATTGTCTTTCTGCTCGGTGCGGCGTACACGCTGCGACACGACGGACACGTTCGTGTCGACGTCATATTTGCCCGGCTGTCCCCCAAACATCAGGCATGGATCGATCTCACCGGCACGGTGCTCTTCCTGATTCCGTTTTGCATCCTGATGTTCTGGGTTTCGCTACCGAGCGTGGAGCATTCGTGGGCAGTCATGGAAGTATCGCCAGATCCGGGGGGGCTGCCGAGATACCCAATTAAGACGCTGATTCCCGTCACGTTCGTCCTGCTGATCCTGCAGGCCTTCTCCATGGTCATTCGCAACGTGGCCATCGTTCGTGGGGTCTCGGTCGAGCCCGAACCGCCGCACACGGAGGTCGGACGCGCATGATGGAAAGCGATATCGGGCCCATCATGTTCCTGGTAGCCCTGGTACTCATCTTTTCGGGGTACCCGGTTGCCTTCGCACTAGGTGGAACGGCGCTGATTTTCGCCTTCGTCGGCGTCGGAGCCGGATTTTTCGACTGGAATCTCCTCTTTGCTTTGCCCGACCGGACGTTCGGCATCATGTCGAACTTCGTCTTGCTGGCCGTTCCGTTCTTCATCTTCATGGGCACGGTGCTCGAGAAATCGCGCCTCGCCGACGATCTGCTGCACACGATCGGATTGCTGTTCGGGCGGCTGCGGGGCGGGCTCGCTCTGGCCGTCGTCTTCGTCGGCGCGATGCTGGCGGCAGCGACCGGCGTCGTCGGCGCATCCGTTGTGGCGATGGGCATGATCTCACTGCCCGTGATGCTGCGCTACAATTATTCGAAACAGTTGTCGGCAGGGATCATCGCGGCCTCCGGGACACTCGGGCAGATCATTCCTCCCAGCGTCGTCCTCGTTGTCTTGGGTGACCAGCTGGGGGTGTCGGTCGGCGATCTGTTCATGGGAGCCCTGGTGCCCGGTCTCATGCTCGCCGGGCTTTACGCCCTGTACGTGGTCGGCGTGGCCTTTGTGCGTCCGAAAGCCGCACCGGCGCTGCCGGCAGCCGAACGCGCCGAGGCCAGCGGGAAGCTTCTGCGGAAGATCGTGCTGGTCATGATGCCGCCGCTCCTACTGATCCTCGTCGTGCTCGGGTCAATTTTTGCGGGTATTGCGACCCCGACCGAAGCGGGCGCCCTCGGCGCCGTCGGCGCAATGGTCCTCGCCCTTCTGAACAATCGCCTGACGTTCGCCGCCTTGAAGGACACCATGAACGAGACGGCCAAACTGACCTCGATGGTCATGTTCCTTCTCATCGGGTCGACAGCCTTCGCACTCGTGTTTCGCGGCCTCTATGGGGACATCTGGATACATGACCTGCTGACGTCGCTGCCGGGCGGAAAGATCGGGTTGCTCGTTGTCGCGAACCTCACCATTTTTCTGCTCGGGTTCTTCATCGACTTCTTCGAGATTGCCTTCATCATCATCCCGCTCATTGTTCCTGCCGCTACCCATCTTGGCATCGATATGGTCTGGTTCGGCGTGATGATCGGGATGAACCTGCAGACTTCCTTCCTGACGCCGCCGTTCGGATTTGCACTGTTCTACCTGCGGGGCGTGGCGCCGCCGGAGGTCAAGACGACCGATATCTACAAAGGCGTCATTCCGTTCATCGGGATTCAGGTCCTCGGATTGATCCTGATCATTCTCTTCCCCGAGCTGGTGACAGGATTGCTCAACTGACTTGGCGATGCGAGGAGTTAGTCCGGAACCCCCGACTTAGCGCCCGCCGTCGTATTCCCGATCCAGATGATGAAGTCCGTGGCCGTGACGGCGCCATCCAGGTTGTAGTCGTCCATGGCGTAGCCGGTCACGCCGGCAGTCGTCGCGCTCAACCAGCCAACAAAGTCGAGTGCGGTGATCCGACCGTCTATTGATCCGTCCGATCCGTACATGGCATACCGCCCGTCGGAGAGCACTTTCATCGGATCAATGCCGTATGCCTTCGAAGCGCTGTCTGTGAAATCCCATGAGCCCGCTCCAGACGACAAATCGACAGCACTCGAGCTCATGACGGCCAGATGATTACGGTGTCGCACGACGACCCAGTATGATCCGGGCAGCGCTCCGTCGAAGCGCAGCGTGTCGCCGTCCGGCGCGACCACACGGCCGTCGCGAAGGAGGATGCCGGGCTCGGTCGTGACCGGCGCTGTGTCGGCTGCTGCGGCACGGAGCTCAACCAGGACCCAATCGACAGCTTTCGGCGGCAGGGTTGCTACCGACTCCGGATAGTCGAAAGCAACCGACGTCCCGTTGAACTCCGGCCCCGCATAGGGCAGGCTCGTAGGCAGGGAGGCAATGAAAGGAGCCCCGACGGCCATCGAGTCGGCACCCGCGTACGGACCCTGCAGGAGCACTTTGAGATCCAGCGCCAGGCGGAGCGGGACCGACGGCTTGAGCACGAAGAAACCCTGCTGAATGCTGGAGACGAGAATCACGCCGGACGGGAGATAGGGATAAGTGCCCCAGGCACCGTCAAAGATCGTCGCATTGGCCGCCGGATAGGTGTCGAAATACAGCAGCTCAGACGGGTTTTCGACGTCGCCGAAATCAATGACGCGAACGCCGGCTGTGTAATCGGCCTGAATGGAATATCGACCCAAGACGAACTGATTGTGATCGATGACCCCAATCGGATTCGAGAACGTATCCACGAGAACCGGGTCGGCAAGATCCTGCACGTCCCACAAGTACGTAGTCGTTTGATCGACGCTGCTGTAATACTCGTCCAGTTCGTCGTCCTGCAGGAAGTATCGGTGATCTTCCGTAAGCCACCCCTGATGGATATAGCTCGCCTCAGGATAGGTGCCTTTTCCGATCGTCGACGGATTGTCCTTGTCGGTCACGTCGGCGATAAGGAGGTGCGTTTCGTTGGAGCTGAAGCAAACCTCGTCGCCCTGATAATTCGTGTCGGGACCGTGATAGACGACACACTGAACGTCGTGGGTGTATCCGGTATGCGATCGGCCGGTCGTGGCATCGGCGAAGCAGCCGGCGAACGAGGGTGAGGCGGGCGTACTTAGATCCAGCATATGGAGTCCACCGCCGCACGTCGTTCCACCGCTGTTGGCCCCGACCACGTAGCCGAATCCCGTGGCCTCGTCTATTGAGATGTTATGGGAGCTCGCGATACCGCCGTAGTAGGCCGTTTCCGAGAACACGGTGGGGGTAGAACTACTTCCTTTCGACATGGATGCGACGGGCGAACCGCCTGCCGAGGCCAGCTGCGACAGATCGAATATCTGCATGCCGGCAGCGCCTGCGGCATCGGCCACGATGAAAGCGTAATTGCGATAGACGCGAACGTCATGCCAGGCGTTTGCTACTGAGCCGGCATGGATCGGCAGCATGCCCACGATCACAGGGTTTTCGGGATCAGTGACATCGACAAAGTTCGTTCCCGTCTCCTGGGTGACGATTGCATACTCGTGGCCTGTCGAGTCGTCTTTCCATCCCCAGATGTCGGAAAGATCGCCGGACGCCGGCAGATCGCTCATGGAAACGAAGGCCGCGAGGTCGATTCCGTGGCATGGGAAAGTGGCAGCAAAGCCTTCGGTGCACGGCACAGTTCCGCCCGTGATCGATGAGAGCGTGACCCCCTGAGACTCGGATTGAGACGATTGTTGAATCTGCGCCACCGCCTTCCCGTCCGTC
The DNA here is from genome assembly GCA_963768715.1 of uncultured Bacteroidota bacterium. GTDB lineage: Bacteria > Bacteroidota > Rhodothermia > Rhodothermales > DATKEJ01 > DATKEJ01. The sequence continues at coordinate 425,331 of CAVYJC010000003.1, read as the reverse complement.
GGGCCGCCGACCTTCTGATTTAGCTGTTGTCCCGAAGCGGCCGGGCTACTGCAGATGATCACCAGCAGTACGAATACGATACGGCGCAGAATCATTGACTTCGTTGGTGTGTCCTGTGCGCACACCAGGCGCACCGGCGGAAAATCACGGATTTTCTCCGGCCTCCAGGGTGGTGGGGGTTGCAATATACGCCAGGGCGGAAGCGACGTCGTCCACGACCTCGAAGAGACCGAGCTGGCCGGGGTCTGCGAAGCCTCTGCCGACGATACTCCGAAACATCTCGAACTGTGCGTCGAAATAGCCGTCGATGTTCACTACCACAATCGGCTTGTCGTGGTAGCCGAGTTGCTTGGTGGTCACGGCGTCGAGAAGCTCGTCGAGCGTTCCGAAACCACCCGGAAGGATCACAAATGCGTCCGCTTCATCCATCAGGATGCGCTTTCTTTCGCTCATCGTTGCCGTCACGATCAATTCGTCCGCCTTCTCGTAGGCGACCTCACGGTCGCGGAGCCGGCTGGGAATGACACCGATTACGCGACCCCCGCTCGCATGGACGGCCAGCGCACATGTTCCCATGAGGCCGACGCTTCCACCTCCGTAGTACAGGACGTCGCCGGCTTCGGCAATGCCGCGACCGAACTCCGCCGCAGCATCGTGAAATATCTGCTCTACGTCAGTCCGAGAAGCACAAAAAAGACAAATCTTCTTGTTCATCCTGATCGTTCAAGGTTCCATGTTCGGGGCATGCCCCGAACGAAACGAGGCAACGCCCTTGGTCGGGGATACACGCTCAAGTCGAGTTCGGAGGGGTTCCAAGCCAAACGTTCCGGGCTCAGGACCACGGACCACGGACATCTCAAGCGCTTTCAACCGCCGCCTCGTGAATGAGCACTTCGGCCGTCTCGTGGCCGAGATACCTATCCATCACCCAGTGCGCCAGGTAGATCAGCGGCGTGATGGCCACAGCGATTATGAACTTGTAGGCGTAGTTGAAGATAGTGATAGCCACGATGGCGGCAAGCGACAACCTTCCTGCGAACGCCACAATCAGTACGATGAATGTGTCGAGGAACTGAGAGCCGAATGTGGAGCCCGTCGCTCGGAGCCAGAGGTGTCGGCCGGAAGTCAGTTTTCTGATCCAGTGAAACAGCGAAATGTCCGCCAGTTGCCCGATGACATAGGCAATGAGGCTGCCGAAAATGATGCGCTGCGAGCTTCCGAAGACCTGCGTGAACGATTCCTGGGGCACGGGTGAGATCGGGTCAGCCGGAACCGCCATCGCGAGTTGAAGGAGAAGGTATTCGAAGATGATCATGGCCATGCCCACGAGCGTCACGAACCGGATGCCCTTCTTCCCATAGTATTCGTTCATCACGTCGGTCACGATGAACGTGATGGGAAATGCCAGCACACCGGCGGTCATGATCACGCGCGTGAATTCCTGGCCGAGAATCATCACGGGAAGCGGGAGCTCGAACGCCGTGAAGAACTTGCTGGCCGTCGCCTCAGCGATGACGAGCGCCGTCAGGAACACGGCTGAGCAGACCACGAAGAGCTTCTGTGGCTTGGACAGTTCGTAAAATTCATGTCGGCTCATGGGCGAAGTTGTCACGCGTTAGTTGGTGGAGCAGGATTGGACGCCGTAGCGAGAGCGAAGCTGAATGTGGAGCCGTGGCCCGGTTTGCTCTGGATGAGAAGGGCCGACCCGTGAGCCTCGACGATGTGTTTCACAATGGCGAGGCCGAGTCCTGTCCCTCCCCGCTCCCGTGATCGGCTCTTGTCGACGCGGTAAAAACGTTCGGTGACACGCGGAATGTCGTCGGGCGCAATGCCGATGCCGTCGTCCGTTACAGAAAACGTGACCGAACGCTCGTCACTCTGCCAAACGGCCAGCTCGACGGATCCCCCAGGGTTGTTGTACTTGATGCCGTTCGTAATCAGGTTCAAAAGGACTTGCCGAACGCGCTCCCTGTCACCCACGACCGAGGCAACCCCCTGACTAACGAATGAGTAGAGACGCACCTCTGCATGCTCCGCGGAGATCTCGAGTGACTCGACGGACTCCTGCGCGAGCTGCTTTGGGTCGAACAACACGAGATTCATCCTCAGTGATCCCGTTTCGATTTGGGAGATGTCCGACAAATCATTTACGAGCGCGGACAGTCGTCGGGCATTTCTGTGGATCTTCTCGACGAAAGTCCGATTCACGTTCGGATCCTCAAGCGCCCCCTCAAGGAGCGTTTCGGCAAAACCCTCCACCGCGAAGATGGGGGTCTGCAACTCATGGGAAACGTCTCCGAGGAATTCCTGCCGGTAGTTTTCGATACGTCTGAGCCGCGCTATGCGGGCCGCAACGGATTCGGATGCATGTTCGAGCGAAGCCGTCAGCCGATCAATCTCATCTCCGTTTTGATTGGACTTCTTGTCGCCGGGAACGCCCAGTTCCCGAACATGGTCGGCCAGATCGGATGCCGACACGAGGCGCTTGACGATCAAAGCTCTTACAACGAAGAATCCTGCCCCTGCGGCCGCTGTCGTCGCAACTGCTGCCGTTATCCCAGGCATGGGAAGGCGAAGCAAGAAGGCGACCAGTCCGGCTGAAATGCCTGCTGCGACACCGACGACGATCGATGTCTTCCACGCGAGTCCAAGTGCGCGGGACCCGTTGACCGGTGACTCACGATCGGAAGCGGTATCCAACACCCTTCACGGTTTCGATGTAACTGGACCCGACTGTTTCCCTCAGCTTGCTGACGTGGACGTCCACCGTTCTATCCATGACGATCACGTGGGAGCCCCATACGTCGTTCAAGAGCTCCTGCCGGGTGAAGACTCTGCCGGGATGCGATGCAAGATAGTGGAGCAGCTCGAATCCACGACGCGTGAGTCGAATTACTTCCGGAGGATCGACGAGACGTCGAACGAGGTAATCGTTACGGTTTACCTCCAAGTCGGCTACGCGAAGGACCTGAGGCAGGAAGCCGGATTCGGCATAGGCGCTTGCTCGACGCAGCAGCGCTCTCACCCGGCTCATCAGCAAACGAGGTACGATAGGCTTGTAAAGAAAGTCATCCGCTCCCGCATCCAGCGCCTCTACCTCGATGCTTTCCTCGGACAAATCGGTAAGAAGGATCACGGGTGTTCTCCAGAGAAGACCATGCCGGCGGATCTTGTGGCAGGCTGCAATCCCGTCGACTCGGGGCAGCATAACGTCCATGATGATCAGGTCCGGTTGGACTTCACCCGCGGTTTCGAGCAACGAAGCGCCGTCATTTACGGCCTGCGTCACAAAACCCTCGGCCTCGAGGATGTACTGCAGGAGGTTGACGATGTCCCGATCTTCGTCGGCGAGGACAATCAGTTTTGCCCCGGCCGGGACGGGCGGGCGCAGTATTCCGTCCATACAAGTCGAGAAAGGTTGCTTCTGGGCGAATTCCCGCGAGATCAGGCTGTAGCGAAAGCCTGCTACTCGCGAAGCGCCAGTTTAATCAGTTGTTCGGCGGTTTCCAAACCCGGATTGTCACGCATGACCCGGCGGATACGGTCTTCGGCGGCAGAGCGACTGAGGCCCAGCGATTCGAGTGCGGCGAGGGCATCGAGTCGAGCGGAACCGTCGGTTGACGAACCTGAAACGGTCGACTCGTCCACTTCGACTTGCGCAAATCGATCTCGCAGCTCAACGACGAGACGTTCCGCCGTCTTGCGGCCCACACCCGGGATCCGCGTCAGGAGCCCGGCGTCTCCGCCCATGATGCCGCGGCGCAGTTCCTGCACATCAAGGGCCGACAGTGCGGCAAGGGCAAGGCGGGGGCCTACTCCCGAAACGGCGAGCATCGATTCGAACGTCCGGCGCTCCGACGATGTGGCGAACCCGAATAGCTGCATCGTATCCTCGCGCACATAATGGTAAGTCAGCAGCTTGACCGTATCGCCGAGTGCCGGCAGCTTGTCAAAGGACGAAGCAGGGATGTGGAGTTCCAGCCCGACACCATGGACGTCGACCACAACGCGCGCCGGGGTCCTTTCTATGAGTTTGCCTGATACGTAAGTGATCATTTGCCTGCCGTGGTAATGTTCGGACGCGATTCGATTGGACGCCAGCGCATCACGATTGGAAGACGTCGACCGAGTCCGAATGCCTTGTTCGTGACGCGGATACCGGGGGCTGCCTGGCGGCGCTTGTACTCGTTGCGATCTACCATGCGAAGAACGTCATCGACGAGACGCTCGTCGTGTCCCGCCATGGCAATCGTTTCCCGCGACTCTGCATCTTCGATATACCGGCTGAGTATGTCATCGAGCACTTCGTAGGGCGGCAGCGAGTCGCTGTCTTTCTGATCCGGGCGCAATTCGGCGGACGGCGGCTTCGTAATGGTCGATTGCGGAATCACTTCATGGCCGGCACGCTCGTTGATGTATGCCGCGAGCTCATACACCTGCGTCTTGAAAACGTCCGATAGTACTGCGAGTCCGCCGCTCATATCTCCGTAGAGCGTCGCGTATCCGGTCGCGAGCTCACTCTTGTTTCCCGTCGTGAGCAGAAGGTGACTGAACTTGTTGCACAGGGCCATAAGGGTCGCGCCACGAACTCGCGCCTGGATGTTCTCCTCAGCAACCCCGGGTTTCGTACCTGCAAAAAGATCGGACAGCATCTCGTTGAACGATGCGACTGCCGGTTCGATCGGTACGGATTGGAGTTCGATACCGAGGTTTTCCGCGAGCGCAACGGCGTCGTTGACCGATCCTTCCGACGAGTAGCGCGACGGCATGGCGATGCCGAGTACTCTGTCGGGTCCGAGTGCGGTTGCTGCGATGGCACACGTCACGGCGGAATCTATTCCTCCCGATAGACCGACGACGGCTCGCTTGAAGATGCCCGTCTTGTGGAAATAGTCGCGTACGCCGAGAACGAGCGCATCGTGGAGATCGACGATATCGGAGCGTGGGGTTTCCTTGAGTGGATCCAGACCGGGGGTCCAGTAGACGAGTTCCTCACGGAAAGATGCGGCCCGAACCTGCAATGCGCCCGTCGAATCGAACGCGCAGCTCGAGCCGTCGAAGACGAGCTCGGTGTTTGCGCCTACCTGATTCACGTAGACAAATGGCCGGCGGTGACGACGACAGTAATCCCTGATGATGCCGTCCCGCTCTTTGATCTTTCCGATGGCGAACGGGGAGGCCGAGATGTTGATGAACAGATCGATGTTCTGCTCTGCGAGCTCGTCGACGGGGTTTTTCGAGTAGCGCCGGTAGGGGGACCAGGATTCATTGTTCCACATGTCCTCGCAGACATGCACGCCCAGGCGGAGACCCTTCCATACCATTGGGAGGCAGGCGTGGCCCGGCTCGAAGTAGCGGTATTCGTCGAACACGTCGTAAGTCGGAAGGAGTATCTTCGCGGCCGTGCCGGTCATCTCACCGTCGTCTACGAGGATTGCGGCGTTTTGCACCGGTTTCCCGTATGCGTGCGGGCTGCGAATCGGAGCGCCGAAGATTACCGAGATGTTGCTCGGGATGCGATCGATCAGCCATTGTACGCCGGCCGCTGATGCCTGGATGAATGATCCGCGCTCGAGCAGATCGAGCGGCGGATATCCGACGAGGCAGCACTCCGGGAAGACGATCAGATCGGCGTTGCCGCGGGCCTGCTGGATCATCTCCATCATCCGCTCCGCGTTTCCGGCGATGTCTCCGACGGTTGGGTTGATCTGTCCGAGAGCTAGGCGCATCCAGTTCCGAGATTGGCGAATAGGTCGGTCGCTGAAACCCGGCATGCCGGCTTCGGTTCTAGAGATCCCTGCCGATTGGGCAGCGTCATCAACTTGATTATGTTTCGTTTCATTTCGGTTGCCGACAACTTGCGCGAAACGCGCGGCGCAACGGTCACTGTGGCGCCCGACGCCGTGTATCCGAGCCTCAATCTAGCTCGGGCCGATTCACGCACCGAATCGATTCTCGTGTACGACGCGGACCGAATACCTTCCAGTATTCCGGATGATCTCAAATTAACCATTTCGGATGCAAGGAACGGCCTCCCTTACTTGCCGCCTTTCGACGTAACTGCCGCGGGGGGATACGTCGTTCGCAACAAACTCGATGAAACCGAGCTGCTCCTGATATTTCGACGCGGAGTCTGGGATCTCCCCAAAGGCAAGCTGGATCACGGCGAATCGATCGAGGCGGCCGCGATTCGGGAGGTCACCGAGGAGGTCGGCGCCACAGATCTCCGCATCATTGAGCCCCTGGGTACGACCGTGCATGGATATCCAGATGGGACGCGCTACGCCGTCAAGACGACGCACTGGTTCCGGATGGAGACGTCTACTGAATCATTCACGCCGCAGGAGGTGGAGCAGATCGAGGTGGTCCGCTGGGTGCCGTGGGACCGTGCGCGCGACATGCTCGGATTCGAGACGCTTCGCGTTCACATGGACTCGATTCGACTTTAGGAGCCAGTCAGGAACCGGATTACGAGCTGGAAAGAACTCTTCGGGCGCCTCGGCGTGGAGCCAGTGTCCCGCATCGATGCTCTCGAAGCGGGCAAGAGGGAAGGGTTCCAGGAAGGCATCTCGATCGTCGTCGGTTACGTACGACGATTTTGTGCCCCAGATGAGCAGCGCAGGCTCGGGGAACGTCGCGGACCCGAAGGAGGGCCATGACCGGAGGTCATCGTAGGCCTTTTCGATAACGGGGACGTTCATCCTCCACTCGAATCCGCCGTTAGGAAGTCGATGGAGGTTCTTCAGCAGGAGCTGACGAACCCGTCGGGAGGGGATATATTCGGCCAGTATTTCCGCCGCTTCTTCGCGGCTCTCGATCTCGGCGGGACGAACGACTTTCAAGGCCGCCAGGATATCGGTATGCTCCGCCTGATAGGATCTCGGCGCGATGTCGGCGACGACGAGGCGGCGCAGCGCATCCGGATACATAAAAGCGCACGTCATGGCGACTTTTCCGCCCATCGAGTGACCCAGAATATTGGCTCGATCGAGACGATGCACATCCATGTACTCCATCACATCCTCCGACATCGCCCGGTAGGACATTTCGGGCACGTGTGGTGATCGGCCGTGGTTGCGAAGATCGAGTACATGCACCTCGAACGAGTGCGCGAAGCGCTTACTCAGCGTACGCCAGTTGTCTCCCGAGCCGAAGAGTCCATGGAGTATCAGCAGGGGCTCGCCCTGTCCACGCTTTTGAGAATACAGCTCGACTGCCATCGTTCAGGTATGAGCGCGTTGTTTGCCTTCTTCGTGTAGGGACGGTACCTAAATGAGAAAGCCCCGGGGCGTTGCCGCCGGGGCTTTCCGCGCCTCCCCCACGTGTCCTCATCCACAACCACTCGTGTTGCCGCAGTTGGCGCAGCTGTAGCAGGCGCCCGCCCTAATCATGATCGAACCGCAATTTGGGCACGACGGTGCGTCGGCCTGATATCTTCCTTCCGCCTTCGCGGCGGCTGCTGCGTGTGGTTCGGTCATCACCTGTTCAACTGTCTCCCCAACGAGCGGCGATGGTTCCGTAACAGGATTCGCGAACGGCATCTCCATCTGCTCTTCGTCGGATGCGGCTGTGCTCTGCGTGATTTCAGGCGCTTTCGGGGTTTCGTAATCGTTCCCCTGTCCGAGGAACTTGATTGACAGGTACCGGAAGATGTAGTCCATGATCGACTTCGCGATCGGGATCTGCCGATTGTTCGTGAAGCCGCTCGGCTCGAACCTCATATGACTGAACTTTGAACAGAGGTCGTCCAGCGGTACACCGTACTGAAGTGAGATCGAGATTGCTGTTGCAAAGGCATCCATCATTCCGGAAATCGTGGATCCCTGCTTTGCCATCGTGATGAAGATCTCACCGGGCATCTCGTTGTCGGGGTAGAGGCCGACGTGGAGATAGCCTTCATGTCCGGCGATCGAGAACTTATGGGTGACTGAGGGTCGCTCGTCGGGCAGTCGTTTGCGAATCGGTTTGAAGATGATTCTTTCGGGGGCAGCGCCCGCTTCGGGCGTACCCATGACGCCATCTCCCGACGGACCCTGCTCGCGCGCCGATTTCGTGTTCGCTCCCTGTTTCGTCGCCAGCGGCTGGCTGCGCTTCGAATTCTCCCTGTAGATGGCGAGCGCCTTCAGTCCCAGCTTCCAACCCTGGAGATACGCGTCGGCGATGTCTTCGATGGAGCACTCTTCCGGGAGGTTCACCGTCTTCGAGATCGCGCCCGAGATGAACGGCTGGCAGGCCGCCATCATCTTCACGTGACCCATATGATGAATGCTGCGCGTGCCATTGAAGGGGCGGAACGCACAGTCAAACACGGACAGGTGCTCCTCGTTGATGTCGGGTGCACCCTCGATGGTATCATTCTTCTCGATGTAGGCGAGGATACGCTCCTGCTCGTCCTCTCCGTAACCGAGGTGGCGCAGTGAAACGGGCACCGTGTTGTTGACGATCTTCAGCATACCGTCGCCTTTGCCTGCGAGCAGCTTGTATTTCACGAGAGCGATGTCAGGCTCGATACCGGTCGTGTCGCAATCCATCATGAAGCTGATCGTGCCAGTGGGGGCGAGGACGGTGGCCTGTGCGTTGCGATATCCAAACTGTTCCCCGAGGTTGACGCAGCGATCCCATGTGGCCGCCGCCGCTTCGCGCAGATATTCCGGGCAGTCTTCATGGATCTGCTGGACGGAATCTCGGTGCATGCGCATCACGTCGAGCATCGGCTCTGCATTGTCCGGATAGCCGTTGAAAGGACCGATCTGACGGTTGCCGGCGATCTCAGCGCTTCGCGCGTAGGCTTCGCCATTCATGATGGCCATCAGGGCGCCGGCGACACCACGACCCTGATCCGAGTCGTAGGGGAGGCCCATCGCCATCAGGAGGGCGCCAAGGTTCGAATAGCCCAGACCGAGGGGACGATAATCGTGCGAGTTCTTGGCGATGCTGGCGGAGGGGTAACCCGCGCTGTCGACGAGAATCTCCATCGCCGTAATGAAGATGCGACAGGCGGCCCGGTAGCGCTCAATGTCGAACGATCCGTCTTCGTTCTGAAACTTTCTCAGGTTCAGGCTTGCCAGGTTGCACGCCGAGTTGTCGAGAAACATGTATTCCGAGCACGGATTACTCGAGTGGATGGGCGCGGTGTTCTTGCACGTATGCCAGCGCTGGATCGTGTCCTCATACTGCATACCGGGATCGCCGCAGACATGCGTCCCTTCGGACATTTTCCGGAGTAGATCGTCGGCGCTGACCGTCTCGATGGTGTCGCCGGTCGTAACGGCGCGCAAATTGAACGGTTCGTTGTTTTCGGCGGCGCGCATGAACTCGTCCGTCACGCGAACCGACTGATTCACGTTCTGGAAGGCGACGCTGCCGTATGCAGGTCCGTTAAACGAACCGTCGTAGCCTTCCTCGATAAGCGCCCAGGCTTTCCTTTCCTCTTCCTGTTTGGCTGTGACGAATTCCTGGACATCGCCGTGCCAGACTTTCAGTGTCTGCATAATGGCGGCGCGGCGCGTTTTGCCGCCGCTCTTGATCGTTCCGCCGGTTGCATCCTGCACGCGCATGAACGAGACCGGGCCGCTGGGAGTGCCGCCCCCCGAAAGCTTCTCGCGTGAGGATCGCAGGCGTGACCAGTCTGCTCCGACGCCCGAGCCGAACTTGAAGAGCCGGGCGCTTTCACCCATCAGTTGCCAGATATCGTCGATGCTGTCTCTGACGGAGATGATGAAGCAAGCCGAGGCCTGCGGTCGTTCGTAGGGATCGACGGGAACCATCGCGTCGCTGTCCCGATCCCAGCCGTAAATCGTCTTGTTGCCTGAGTCTTTGACGCCGTATTGCTGGTTCAGCCCGACGTTGAACCAGACCGGTGAATTGAACGAGCCGAACTGGTTGACGCAAAGCCAGGTCAGTTCGTCGAAAAAGACTTCGCCGTCCTCTTTCGTTGCAAAGTAATGGCCTTCCACGCCCCAATCGGCGATCGACCGCGTGACACGGTGGACGAGCTGCTTCAGTGAATGCTCGCGGCCTCCTTCGGAGGGGGGGCGGTCTGTATGGCTGACGTCGCCGTAGAAGTATTTGCTGGCCACGACGTTGACGGCCAGCTGGGTCCACGTCTTCGGAAATTCGACTCCGTGCTGTTCGAATACGGCGTCGCCCGAGTGGCCCTTGATGACGGCGTCACGCGTTTCCCAATCCAATTGATCGAATGGGCTCGTTTTGGCCGATGAGAAAACGCGGTCGATCCGCAGGCCCTGCGGATCGTCGTTTTCGGATTGAATTGAATCTGACCGGGTGTCGTGCGTTGTCTCAGATGCTCTCATGTCGTCTCTCAATGATCACCTCGGAAAGGTCGAGAAGCGGCGCTTCTCTTGAACCAGGATGGTTGGGGGTGAATATTTAAACAGAACGGAAAAGCCGCTCACCAATCTGCGTTGACGTGGCGGCGGGCCCAATAAATAAAATGCATGAATGTCCGTTTTGCAAACCGACTTATCAACAAGTTATAAACTTACGTATTCATAATACTTTACGCGATATCCTACGACACCCTCGTTCGCATGAAGCCGTTATTGCTGTTTTATCCACTGGCATTGTGTGGAGAACTGGGTTCCGTCTTGCGGTCTACAAGTCTTGCGGATCTTGGGTTCTACATGTCTACGACAGTTCCACGCTCCAGATCGGACCCCTCGTCGCTCGGCCGACGTCAATTCCCTTCTCGAGCTACGCTACTCGCTCGCTCGGGGCAGGCCACGGACCCCTCCGCGCTCGACGAACGAAAGCCTGGCGCTCGACGAACGACGCTCGCCCGTTCGGGGCAAGCTCCCGGACGCACGGACCTTCAGAGGCTGTGAATAATTCAACGAGGAACGTCGTGGACTCTCGCGACGTCTCTAAACAGCCGTACCTTTAAGTTTTGGACAGAAACGTAAATAGGAAAGATACAATATGGATGCCCTCAACGAACGGAGTGCTTATCCACATCCGGACGAATTCAAGGTTATGCGTCCGGAGTACTTAGAGAGCGAAGATGGAAACGAGCAGGCGACGATCACGATCGCGCCCTTCAAAGTGACGGGGGTCAGCGCGACCCGCCCCGGCGCACGTCGCGCCGCACTCTACAAGGCCGAAGAGGTCTATCGATCATACCATCCGTCCTATCGCATCCAGTCTCCATTCCCCGACTCGTTCGTCGACCAGAACGGAACCAGCTGGAAGAGACTGCCCGAACACCTCCGCCACCAGGGCGATTACGAGTTCGAGGACGAAAACGGCGAAGACTATACCGACATCGAAACGATGTTGCTGTGGGACATTCGCGTCGCTAAAGACGCGTAGGTCGCAGGTCGGCCTTCCGCGAACGGGTACGTCTGTGCCCGAACGTGGCGATCCTTTGCGTCGTCCGAGAGGGGAGCGAATTTTGAAGTTCCCGTGTAGTGTTCGTCCGGTCACGTGCGGTGGGTCAAACCTGACATCGACTTGCTACATCGTCTTACAGAGTGGAGCAGCCCCGCGTCGGAAGTTCTACCCGGGTCGCACTGCTGGTTGCAGCGCGGCCGCCGTGGATCTGCTGGCGGGCGTAAGCTGTTTTGTGACCCCGGGATGCTGTCCGCCTAAGGACATCACGGTTAAGAAGGCCTCGATTGGTCGAGGCCTTCTTCATTTTAGAGCCTGCGCGTCACTTTAGGCAGGATCTCGCCGCGCCACGCCTCGAAGCGTCCTTCGCAGATTGCCTTCCGGGCCTCCCGCATCAACCAGAGGTAGAGACTCAGATTCTGCACGGAGGCGATGTAGAGCCCAAGAAGCTCGCCGGACTGAAAGAGATGGCGTAAATAACCCCTCGAGAACGTACTGGAAACGTATGCGTCAAGGCCCCCATCGATTGGATCTTCGCTTGTGACCCACTTTTCGTTTCGGATGTTCATTACGCCTTCCGTCGTGAAGACCATCCCGTTTCGGCCGTTGCGCGTCGGCATGACGCAGTCGAACATGTCGATCCCGCGCGCGACGCATTCGATGAGATTCTCAGGCGTTCCGACACCCATCAGGTATCGCGGCGCATCCGTCGGAAGCACGGTGTTGCAGGCTTCTACCATCTCGTACATGACGGGGGCCTCCTCTCCGACCGACAATCCACCGATCGCGTAGCCGTCGAATCCGATTTCGACGAGGCGCGAGGCCGCTTCCCGACGTAACCCGGCATCCACGACGCCCTGCGCAATGCCGAAAAGGAACTGGCGCGGCCCGTAGCGAGCTTCCGTTTCGTCGAACCGCCGCCGGCATCGGGATGCCCAGCGCAGCGTCAGATCGAGCGAATTCCTGGCATAATCGGCCGGCACGTCGGCCGGCGGACACTCGTCGAGGACCATGACGATGTCCGACCCGATTGTTCGCTGAATGTCGATCACTGACTCCGGAGTGAAAAGGTGACTCGATCCGTCGAGGTGACTCTTGAAGGTCACCCCGTCCTCGTCAAGCCGGCGATTCGCTGCCAGCGAAAACACCTGATAACCGCCCGAATCGGTCAGGATAGGTCCATCCCATGACATGAACGGATGAAGTCCGCCGAATTGCTCCAGCGTGTCGGTTCCCGGTCGGAGATAGAGGTGGTACGTGTTTGCCAGGATCAGCGGCGCACCGATCTCGTCGATCAAGTCGCGCGGAGGAACTCCTTTGACCGACCCGACCGTCCCAACAGGCATGAAAACCGGGGTCTCCACCACCCCGCGGTCCGTCCAGAACCGACCGGCTCTCGCATCGCCGGATTGCGCCTCCACTTCGAATCTCATTTCAGGTCCGATGTCCGATGTCCGATGTCCAAGAGCCTGCTCCGAAAGGTGAGCCCCATTTTGGGGCCTTGTCAGATACGTTCATCGCGCCCGGAGGGGTCCGTGGGGCTGAATCGCAATTTGCGCTTTGCAATTTGTAACTTTGCATTTCAGAAGGCGATTTCCCAAACCATATTAACCTGCAGGTGATTTCGAGATGAGGCGATCTGGGCAACCAGCCAGGACACGAGCTCGTACTCGATGGTCGCTTCTGTCTGGTGGGCCGCATCTCCGACCTGATAGGAGCTGCTTGTCACGAGCGGCTGCGTCAACGATACGTAGACTTTCGGCGAAACGTATTTGCCAACCGTCAGATAGGTGCCTGCGGCGGGATTGACCTGAATATCCACAACATCGAGCCCCAGCTGGCTGTTTGCGAAGCCTTCGACCAGATTGCTCAGGCTGCTGACAGCAAGGTCGGCTGCCTGACTCCCTCCGACCGAGCCTTCGCCCGGAGGTCGTCCGGTTGTCAGATACGATACCATGGCGCCCGTGTCCATCGCGGGATCGGACGTAAGTTCCAGGTTCAGGTCGGCGACCTGGCCGGTAATCGCGAGCCCGATCTTGACTTCGTCCCCTCCGTAGCGCGACGGCACGACGTACTGCGCCTTGATGTCAACCAGCGCCTCGTCGACGATACCGTTAAACTGAATCGTGCCACTCGTTATCTCGAACTTCCGCGCGAACTGGACAACACGGCTTCGCGACGGATTGACTTTGATGGTGCCGTTGAGTGTCTTCTCCTCGAGGGGCGGTTTCCTGATCGTGAGATCACCGGAAAACTCGATGTCCATTTTCGGGTTTGCGTATGAGCGGAACCAGACATCGCGCCCGATCTTGGCGTCGAGACTCAGATCTAGCGCTTCGTAGAAATCCCAGGTGGTCGTATCCTGATTGGCAACGCGATATCCGAACCTGCGTTCGAGGACTCGGAGATCACGATCGGTGAGTTTCACTGGATCCACCTCGTCGGCCATCAACTCTTCCGTCATGTAAATGTCCGACTCTTCGACGAAGACGTTTCCCTGGAATATGGGCTTGATCATCGACCCTGTCAGTTTTCCCTTCCCGGAAACCGTCATCCGATACGTCTCGGTCGAGATTGCCCGAAACTTGTCAAACTGGGTGTCGATGTCGAACGTCGGGTCGTCGAGCGATCTGAAACCCAGGGCACCGGTCGCTTTCAGCGTGCCGCCTTTGGAGGTTGCCCGAAACTTGTCGACGAGAAGCTGCTCCCCCTGAAGTCTGAACGTTCCCGTAATCGACTGCATGTCGAGCTTGAATTCGGGTAGTCGCGCACGACCGTTTGATACACTGGCGTCCCCAGACAATGCCGGTTCGTCCCACGTTCCTCCAATCGTCACGTCGCAGACCAGGTGGCCATCGATTCTGTCGATCACAGACTGGTCGAGAAAGGGTCTGATCCAGGCAAGGGGCACGGAGTCGGACTTGACCTCCAACTGAATCGGCTCGGTGCCTTTGAGATCGTCCAGGCCGGTCATCGTCAGCCGGACCGGAACAAATCCCTTCATCGAAAGCGCCGAGCCGCTCGCGTGCGAGAGCTTTCCATCCACTTCCATTTGGGCGTCTTGATACGTGGAGGACAGATCAAACTCGCCCACGTCGCGTCCGTAGACCTTCAGCGTTTGGACGCGCACATTCGATTCGAACTGAAGGTCGTTATACGCTCCCGTCAGAACGACATATCCTTCGCCAGTTCCATCGACGCCGGGATATCCGACGAGGTCGCTGAACGCACCCAGCCGAATCTGCTCGAGCGTAATGATCAGGTTTTGATCGCCGTTTGGGTCGATGTAACCGTCCAGGGCGATCTGCTGGTCTCCACTGTACATGAGGAAGGTCCTCACCGACCATCGATCCCCAATTTCGAAGGAAGCCTCGCCGCTCAATGCCCAGATCTCCCCATCGAGATTCAAGTTGAGTTCGTCGACCACGACGACGCCGAGGCTGTCCTGATCCTCGTAGCGGGCCGAAATGTTACCTTTCCTGCGGCTGTCGATACGCGCGTCGGCGGTAAACACTAGTGAGTCGCCCGACTTCTCGATCTCGATGGACGTGTGCTGGACCGGCACGGCATTATAGACGGAGAAACCAACGTCGGCGGCGCCGAAGATGTGGCCCCCTGCGAAATCGGGAGCGGATGCGAATCCGTCCAAGCTTGACACGCGGTAGTCGTCGTATGCCAGGTAGGCCAGGGCCGCCTCGGCATCCAGGGTCGGTGATTCGAGGGATCCACCGACCGAAAGCGTCAAGGTGCCCTCTCCACTCAACGTTCGAGCCCCCACCAGTCCCGCGGCTGGACCAAGATCCTTCAATTCCACGCTGACGTTGATCTGTTCATTCGAGTTCGCCTCTTCAGCCCGCGTTGGAATAGCGCCCGATCCGGTGACGCGTCCGATGTTGGATTCAAGGATGAGCGAGGTGACAGCCAGTGAATCGCGGTTGAGTTTCGCTTCGAATCGCAGGGAGTCGATGCGCGTTTTGCCCACCTGACTCTCTTTTCCCGTACAGAAGGCGGATGCTTCGAGTCTCGGCAGGGCGAAGTTCGACCCCACGAACGAGCACCCGGCGTTCACTTTGGACGACAGGCTGTCCGAGCCGACGAGCCCGGCGACATCCACGTCCCGCAGTTGCACCATACCCTGGTACGTCGTGTCGGTTTGGCCGAAGGTTCCGGCTACCGACCCCCGTATCTGGGCGTCACGCATGTCGATCATTGTCTCCAGATGGAAGGTGGAGTCGGAGGACGTTACCTGAAGCGTTCCTTCAGTGAGCGGCGTGCGATTCACGCGCGACGGCTTGAGACGGAACGTACCACTCAGCTCGTTGCCCACCGCGTCCCCCGTCATCGACCCGTTCAGGTCCGTGGCGAGTTTTTCGTTCCCGAGCCACGCGCCAAGATCAATGTGGGAGAACGCTCCATCCTCGAGGTGCATACGGATATTCTCGGCGAAAGGCTCGACCGAACCTTGTCCCGAAATGCCTCCGTTAGGCAAATCGACATTGACGTCAAACGTGAGTGTACTGTCTGACAGCGTGGCTTCGATCCGTGCATCCGAAAGCTCCTGATCATTCACGACAGAGCGGGTGAGGCGGGCATTGACGACGAGAGACGCGACGCCGCCGTGTCGCAGTCGCGACGTGCCGTCGAACGAGCCCGTAAGCTGTGTCACGAGCGCCGTCGTCGACAGTGTGTCGAGGTTGAGATCAGACACTGAGCCCGACGCCGTGACGTCGAAGCCCTCGTCCAATTCTTTGACGTCTCCGCGCGCCGCTACGTCGCCGATGTTCGTGGTGACGGAGAGATCGTACTTCCCTATCCCAGCGTCGAAACTGCCGCGTACCTCGGCCTCCGACAGGGTAACGAGCCCGAGCGCTCCGCTCAAGGACAACGATCCTGTCACGCGGAAGAGTGAGTCAGTGGCGAAGTCTCCCATCACTGTACCTTTTCCGGCGAGCAAACCCGATGGAGCGGTGGCCTCGATGAGCTGCGGATTGAGATCCGTCACCTCCAGGCCAAACTTGCCGACGTGCCACAGCTTGCCGTTCTTCGCGACCAATGCGTCGAATCCGAGCGTCCCGGCATCCTCGTTGGCGGCGCCTCGAAGCCTGACCTTGCCTTGAATCGACATGTCTCCTCGATTGAGATCGGCTGTCGCATGACTGGCGCCGAGCCGCAGTCGGGGCGAGGTCAACCGCGTCATGTCGATACTTACCCGTGCGACTATTTCGTCGAGTGACGATCCTTGTCCGGTCACCTCGAAGCGGGTATCCACCGAGTCGATTTCGGATGCCGCCGCATAGTATCTCGAAAGACGCGCACCCCGGAAAGCGCCACGGAGGTCATAGGCGAGCGTATCCGCAAACGGCCTGATGCTGCCGGTGGCCTCGACGGCGACGCCGGGCAGGTAAACACGCGACTCGATCGTGCCCACGCCACCCTGAAACTGTCCGGTCAGTTGTCCGTCGCGTAGCCGAACGCCATTCAGGATCGTGTCGGTGATGTGGATGTCGACCGGACCCTCCACTGCTGCGAGTTTGCGGCCTTTCAAGTCGACGTCGATCGTTGCATTGATTGCGCCTGAGAACTCGCGGGTGGCGAGGAAGACGGCGGGATCGAACTTCTCGACGCTCCCGACGATTTTAACACGGCCCGCATCGCCTGTTCTTACAAGGCCCTGGAGGTGCGCCGCAGCCCCGCCGGAAAAATCGAGCGAAACGTCAGCCGACAGCGAGTCGAGCGTTCCGACGACGCTCGCATCACCCACGACGGATTCATCAGGATTCACCGAGGGTAAAACAAAGGCCACGTCGCCCAGGGCGAGTGGATCGAGACGCAGCGTCAGATTGCCACGGAGGTTCGATGCCTCGGGAAATAGAAGGTTGCCGACAATGACCACGTTGCTTCGAGACGACTCGAGGCGACAGGTCGTGCAGATGATGCGATCTTCGGCGAACTGGCCGCTGGCGGTCAGTGTGACGGGATCGGGAGCAACCGGCGCCACGATAACCGCTTTAGCATCATCGAGGGTTGACTCGAAGGTCGCGCCCGCGATATAGAGATCTCTTGCCGAGACATTCACTTCGGCGACAGAAATGGATGAATCTGGCTGCTGCGAGAGGAACCGTGCTACGCCGCGGCCATCCGTGACTCGAACACGATCAAAGCGAAACTCGGTAGGCGCCGATGTAGACGAGGTATCGGTCTGTGAAAGATTCAACAAGTCCCATGTGGAGTCGGGGCGCTGCCGCGCGATCACTGCAGGTCGCAAGAGGTCGAGATTCGAGACCCTTATGCCGCCTGAGAGAAGAGAGAAGAGATTGTATTCCGCCCTGAGTGTGTCGACCGAGACGACGAGCGAGTCGCCGCTGAAGAGCTCGACTCCGGATGCCGTCATCCCAAACAGCAGATTGCCGTCGAGGTGACCGATCGTCAGATGACCCTCGGTGAGAACGGCCGACGCCTCGCGCTCGATCAGCCGGCGAATTCGTTCCGCCGCCCAGTCGGTTTGGAGCAGGGCGGCAGCAGAGCCGACGAGTATGGCGACGACGAGGAGCACCCACAGCAGTCGGCGCGGCCACCTTCTGTGGGCGCGAGCCGGCGCTGGCGAGGGGGATATGTGGGTCGATTCGGCCAATGTCCTGTCAAAACGCGTTTCCAATGCCGAAGTGGAGACGTAAACGTTTCCATTGATCCGCAGGTACGCCCCCGACACCACCCGCCTTAAACACGGCCTCCGCGTCACGCAAGTCCTGGGCGGATGGATTTAACTTGATTGCCAGATCGAGCCGGAGGAATCCAACCGGCGTTCGATACCGAAGGCCGGCGCCGGATCCGATGCGCAATTCGTCGCCTCCGAGACGGGCGAAATCGACGAAGACGGCGGACTGGAGAGAAGGCCCGAAGCCGGGAATCGGAAATCGATAGGAGAGGTTGCCGGCGAGCTTGCTCAACGCCCCGATAGGCTCGAATCGATACGCCGGTGTCACCGTGGAGTCGTAAACGACGTTCTTGGGCCCGAGTGCTGCGGGTCCCCACCCTCTCACGTCGTTGGACCCCCCGGCGTAGAGACGAATATTGTCGAAGCGTGAATAACTGATTGCCTCCGATCTCGACACCCCGCCTGTTGGCCATAGACCTCCGCCAAAAAGCCTTCCCGCAATACCCGCGTCGCGTTTAATGCGGGTGTAGGCGGAAATGCTGATTCCTGTCTTCCAGTACGTCAGGTCGGAGAAGAGCAGTGCGGTGCCGTGCTCGAGCGTCGGGCGCACGAGGACCCCCGCCGTCGGTTCAAGGTAATTGTCCGCCTTTCCCAAGACGGCCGCCAGGGACACGATGCCACGGTTGAAGGCGTTTTCGGTTGCGGCGGCCGATCCGATCGGGTTCGCCCTCGACAAGGAGAAGGCGGCGCTCACGGTTCGAAAGGGAATCGCCTCGTAGACCAGTGACGTGGTACCGCCGACTTCCTCTTCATGCGTAATACTGTTCTCGGTGCGAGTAAAGAAGGCGGAGAGGGTACTCGAAAGTTTCTTACGAAGGAAATACGGCTGCTGCAGCGTAATGGAGGCCCTCTTCTGAAGACTTTTCACGAATCCGTTGACGTTACGTTCACCGATGCCGGTGTTGATAAGACCCGAAAACGTAAGTCGCCTCGCAGAGCCGAGGAAATTCCGTTTCTGGTATTCTGCCTGGAGGTTGACCCCGTCATCAATACTGTATCCGGTCACGGCCCGCACAACGTTCAGCTTTGCCTGCTGGAGTCGGATGCGTACGTCGACCGTCGAATCGGGGCTCTGCTCCGGCAGGTCGATTAAAACGACGCGAAATACGTTCAGGGCGAAGAGGCTCCGCTGACCCCTGATCGTCTGCCGGTATGAGTAGGGATCGCCGACCTCGAAGGGCAGCTGACGCAATATGGTCCGATCGCTTACCGCATTCTTTCCATCGAGCCGATCGAGTTTCACTTCCGAGATTACCGTTCGAGGACCGGGAACGAGCCTGAAACGGAGGTCTTCGACGTCGTTCGTCGAATCTGTTTCCGACTCGAGAACCACATCGGCGAATGCGTAACCATGGTCCTTGAGCCAGGTTATCGTTTGGTCCTTGAGGCGGATGATTTCGGATGCGGAAGGTCGCTTCCCGACTCGGACCGTCCCACTCTTTCGGCGGAAGTCGCGCCACCGATCTCGCTCGGACTCGGCGATCGAGTGGAAGGCCGGACGTCCGTCAGGACCGATGAAATCGACACTTTGAAGGACGAGCGGCTCTCCTTCCTTGACCACGAAATCTATGGCCAGGCTGTTGGCCGCCGAGTCGAGCTTGGCTTCATAGTCGATGTCGGTGTGGAGGAAGCCCTGCCTTCCGTAAAAGCGTCGCAGCCGGGCGACGTCTTTCTGGAGTTCTATTGGATTGAAGAGATAGGCTTTCGAGCTCCAGAAAGCCAGCCAGTGCAACGCACCCGGCGCCTCCGTGACGATTTGCTTCTGGAGGTCACGATCGTCGAAGACCTTGTTTCCGTCAAATCCGATGCTCGAGACGCGCGTGTCCTGGTTGACGTTCACGAAGCCGGATTGCGCAGCGGCGTTTGGCATCCGCACAACGACGAAAAGCACGCATATACATGCGTAGACGCCGATGTACGAGTAGCCTTTATTAAACATGATCGTCCCTCGCAGGAATCGCCAAAACGAAGGCGGCACGTCAGTCCGTCGCCGTGATGGGTTTCGTCTTTCCGAGCCGCTCGTCGCGAAGCGCCGTTATCATTCCTCCGATTACGAGAATCACAGAGGAGTAATACATCCAGAAGACGAGAACAACGGCTAGACCGAACGCCTCACCCAGGGCGTTCAACCCGATCAGTTCATCTACGTTTCGAAGACGCTCGAAGGTGCTGGTGTGCTGCGCGAGAAGCGCAAACGCATGTTTCGCCAATTCCGAGCAAACTCCGGCAAACAGGGCGCCGATGCTTGCGCTACTCGGACTCGGGTGGGGTTCGGGCGTCAAATAGAAGAGAAGAAAGAAGAGCGTCGACGTGATGCCGAGCGGGACGATATAGCCGAGCCAGGCGACCAGTGTGCGCCAGAGTCTTTCCAGTGTCATCACCTCAACGTCGACCCAGCTGATGACGTCGATTCCGTAGCGGCTCACGTTGATCAGAAGCACGGAAAGCCCCATCGAAAGGATGAACAGGCCACCACAAAGCACGGCCATCCGCAGGTCGGAGAGATATCCGCGGATCGTGGTCCGGCGCCGGTGCGTCTTGTGGAAGACGTTTTCCAGGACGACCCGGAGTGTGGTGAAAAGGGAAACCCCGGTGATGAGCAGGGTGATGGCGCCGATGACGGTAATCGTGTTACTGGCACCCGCGTAAGCCTGGAGGATACGGACCACCTCGGCGGTCTGATCACCCGGAATAAACGATTCGAGGAAGCTGGTCAGCCCGAACAGCACGCGCTCGCGGCGCAAAAAGAAACCAAAGATACCAAAGGCGAGGAGCGAGAGTGGAAGGAGCGTGACGAGCACCTTAAAGGCAACGCCCCCGCACCAGAGAAAGACGTCCTCGTTAACGAAGCGCCTGATGATACCATGCACGTAGAAAGAAGCTGTCTTCCATGCACGTTTAAGACGACCGTCTTCACTCATATACATACTCGCGGTCTGACCATCCGGTCAATCCAGGAGAAGAATACGGCGAATCGAGGGACCGATGGTCGTCGACTTTTCCAAACCCCTGTGAAGCCGCTGGCCGCTTCAGGGATCTAGGCGCTGGCCCGCCGCGTTGCGAAGATGGGATTTCCGCCTTCGACGGCCGTGTCGGTGATCCTGCACGAAGAGACGGCCGGGCGCGTATGCACTTCGAACATTACGTCCAGCATGAGATCCTCGATCACGGATCGAAGTCCCCTTGCGCCGGTCCCAAGTGCACGCGCCTTTCTCACGATCGCTTTGAGTGCCTCATCGTCGAACGAAAGTTCGATGCCGTCGAGTGCGAACAGTTTCTGATACTGTCTTGCGAGGGCATTCTTGGGTTTGGTGAGGATGCTCAGCATCGCATTGTCGCTGAGATTCTCCAGCGCTGCTGCGACGGGGAGACGACCGACGAATTCGGGAATCAGCCCGAACTTGAGCAGGTCGTCCGGCTCGAGGTACTGCAGGAGTGCGGGATCGTTCTTGTCAATGACGCTGCGACGATCTACCAGGAAACCGATGGAGGTCGTCGAGACGCGCTGCCGGATAATGTCGGCCAGACCTTCGAACGCACCCCCGCAAATGAAGAGGATGTTCCGCGTATCGATGTTGACGAGGTTCTGCTCGGGATGCTTGCGTCCACCCTTCGGTGGTACGCCTGCGACCGTTCCCTCCAGAATCTTGAGAAGCGCCTGTTGAACGCCCTCACCCGACACATCACGGGTAATAGAGGCGTTGTCGGACTTTCTGGCGATCTTGTCGATCTCATCGATATAGATGATGCCGCGCTGCGCTTCGGCGACATTGAAGTCGGCTGACTGAAGGAGCCGCGAAAGGATCGACTCGACGTCTTCGCCCACGTACCCGGCTTCGGTCAACGCTGTCGCATCGGAGATCGAAAACGGAACGTCGAGTACGCGCGCAAGGGTGCGGGCCAGAAGCGTTTTCCCTGTGCCGGTTGGACCGACGAGCAGGATGTTCGACTTCTCCAGCTCCACATCCCTGTATTCGACAAGGTGGTCGCTGTCTTCGATTCGCTTGTAGTGGTTGTACACAGCGACAGCGAGCGCCTTCTTCGCACGATCCTGCCCGATGACGTACTCATCGAGTGATTCCTTGATCTCGTGTGGAAGGAGACGCCTTCGGCGTGGCGCCGGTGGCGGCGCGGCGGCGATTGGGGCCTCGCCCCCATCGGCCTTGACGATCCCAGCAGCGTCGTTTACACAGCGATCACAAATATATACGCTGGGGCCTGCGACCATTGAGGTAACCTCATGGGCCGCTCGGCCGCAGAAAGAACACCGAATTGATTCGTCGTGTGAGTTTCCACCCATCAGATTCCCGGGTCAAATGGGGCCTACAATCAAAGCTCCCGAACCTCCAGGAGAACTTTCCCTAAATTTCGCACTTACCGAGGTACCTTTGCAAATCGAAGCGAAAAGAGTGTGCGACTCCGGTCGGGTGCTTCCTTCCGCGGAACCCGCCTCAAAACGCATCGTTCGCGACTCCTCATCCGGGTGAATTTATGGTATTTCGCTTTCTCTGGCGACTGCTGAAACAGGGTGGCAAGAAGATAACGGTCCTCATCATCCCCGAGGATCGCCTCCAGGAGCCCGACCAGTTCATCGTCAGCCCCGTACTTGTGCGAACGGCGCTGGTACTCACCTTTGTCATCTGCGGCCTGGTGGCAGGGGTTGCCGTGGTCTTCACGCCGGTCGCCGACTGGGTGCGCGGACGCGACATGCAGACGATGCGGGAAGAGGCGATTACGAATTCTATTCGGATTCGGCAGCTTGAAGACTCGCTGCAGGTCCAACGCGAGTACGCCGCCCTGCTTGGCTCACTCGTGGGCGTCGAACCGACTACGGATGATGGCGACGAGACGTCGACACAGGCCGCAGCGATCTCGGTAGAGACCGGACCCCTGCATGCGCCCCTGTCACCCGACTGGGTGGATCACGAGCAGCCGGCCCTTTCGGTCGAACGCATGCCGGCAATCGCCGTGTCCACCCCCAGTCTCGTTACGGCCACGCGAGATTATCTTTCCGGTCTCCAACTACCGTTTCGACCTCCTGTTGAAGGATTCGTAACGCGGCGTTTCGACGCGAGAACCGGTCACTTTGCGGTGGATATCGCGGTCGAGGCGGGCACCATCGTACAGTCCGTCGGCGATGGCCATGTCATCGTTGCCGACTGGGGATATGACGGCGGATGGACAATCGGCATCCAGCATGCAGACGGATACGTAACGGTCTATAAACACAACGATCGTCTTCTCAAACGAGTAGGAGAACGTGTTCTCGACCGCGAACCGGTTGCAATTAGCGGGAATTCCGGCGAAATTACTTCTGGTCCACACCTTCACTTCGAGCTCTGGCACGAAGGTTTGGCTCAGGACCCACAGCGTTACTTTTTAAACTAGCCACGATTGTCTTCACGAAGAACGATCGTGGCTCGTTCGTCTTCCGTATCGGAATGTCGATTTTTACAAACAAACCAACCGAGAGGGACGCCAAATTGGGCGACTCGTCAAAAACCGAGGACTCCGGTATGCGCAATCGAAACGGCACTGAGTCCAGCGGCGAAATCAACATCGTCGGGAAAGGCGTTGTAATCGATGGTAATCTGCATGTAAGTGGTGATGTTCGTGTTGGGGGTCGCATCAATGGCGAGGTGACGGTTGAGAACAGAGTAGTGGTCGCTCCGGAAGGAGTGGTCGTCGGAGGCATCTTCACTGAGGATGGCGATCTGGCAGGCACCGTAGAGGGCGACGTAACCGCGAAAGGACGACTCATCATTCGAAGCACTGCTTCCATCCTTGGGAAAGTCTCTGCCGCTTATCTGAGTGTCGAAGAGGGGGCTGCCCTGAGTGGTCGATTCGAGGTCGGCAAGCCTGCGCGTATTTCTGGAGGAAACGGGAAACCCGCAAAGAAACCGGAATCTGCTGAAGCAACGCAGACATTGATTCCAATGCAGTGAGCGCCGCGAAGCCCTCTGAACGGGATCGTTTGGCCCGGAGTCTGACAAGTCGGGCCAGCTTGCTTGGATTGGGATGGCAGATTGCAACGACGCTGCTCATTTTTACGGGCGGCGGCTATGCGCTTGATCGTTGGCTGGGTACGCTCCCTTGGTTCCTGCTCATCGGCGCCGCACTCGGGATGGTCGGCGTGTTCATCCAGATTTTTCGCATCGCAGCAGAACTCGACCGGCAGGAAAGAAACGCAAAGCGCAGAACGATGAGCGTAGAACGAATTGAGAATCGCCCATCCACCATCGCCGAGTGACAAACCTGGACAGAATTCAGCATTCTGATTCTGCATTCTGAATCGTTCGCAATTCATAATTCCTCATTCAATTTGGGCTTCTTCGGACGGGAGTCCGTAAACTTTGCGCTTGCCTGAAATACCGGGCGCCACGAGAGATCATGACCGAAGGAAATGTGGTTCTGAGCGCGTTGCTCGGCGTGGGGCTCGCGGGGTCGACGATCGTGTGGAGTATCTTTTCGATGCGACGCGCGATGAAGGCTCCTGGTGCACGATTTGTGGCAATTGTCTTCCGCGGCATGGCGCTGCGCATGGTTTCCATGCTCGCCAGTCTGATAGCCGTGTTCCTTTTGCTTCCCGTGCATCCGTTGGCGTTTGCAAGTGCATTCTTAATTGTTGCAGCCATCGGATTGGTGGTGGAAGTTCGGGCACTCATGCGCGTCGGCAATTCCGGGAAATAACGGCAAAGCAAGACACGAGAATCACAGATGAAGTCGAGAGCGATGCGAGAGTTCGGAGTACTGCGGACCGCCCTTGTGGTGGCGCTCCCGCTTTTGCTTGCCCTTTCTTCCGTCAGACGCCCGCGCCGCTGACGAGTCCGGCAAACCGGATGCGATCGGCCACTCGGCGGACGGTTACTACCTCGATTTCGAGCCGCTGGTCAAAATCGAACTGCCGCGTCTATTCCTCGTGCGCACGGCCGATGGAGGTTACCGCCTCGATGCGTACGGAAGCACGCACAGCGCCCTTTCGTCGGGTGAATACACGCTGAAAGCCGATTTTAGAGATGGTGCCGCCCTTCTGACGCCGGAGCAGATCGAAGAGGCCGAAGCCGGCCACGTCCACTACAAGTACCCGATCGTTCCGACGAAAGCGAGCGAAGCGATCGTCGTGGACCTCTCCGTGACGCGGCAAATGGTTTTTGTTCTCGTCTGTGGACTGGTTTTGCTCGTGATCGGACTCCGGTTGGGGGCGCGCTACCGGAAGGGAATCGGTGTCGATTCGGCGCCGCAAGGTGTGTGGCAGAACTTGATGGAGGCGCTCATCATCTTCCTTCGAGACGAGGTCGCGATTCCGACTATCGGCGACAAGCACCGTAAGTATCTGCCTTATCTGCTGAGTGTGTTCATCTTCATCCTGCTTGGAAACCTGATTGGCCTGCTCCCCTGGGGTGTAACGATAACCTCCGGAATCGCGGTAACGGGAGCCCTCGCCATCATTACATTCTTCACCGTGCAGTTCTCCGGTACGAAGGAATACTGGATGCACATTTTCAACCCGCCCGGCGTACCCGGCTTCGTAAAGCCGATCCTCATACCCGTCGAGGTACTCGGCCTCTTCACCAAGCCGATCACGCTCGCGGTTCGACTTTTTGCCAACATGCTTTCGGGCCACCTCGTTATTGTGAGCCTGCTCAGCATGATTTTTATCTTCACGGCTAAGATTGGCACGGTTGCCGGCTGGGGCTCGATCCTGGTCGCTATACCGATGACCCTGTTTATCTACTTACTGAAGATCCTGGTGAGCTTTATCCAGGCCTACATTTTCACCATGCTGTCGGCGCTCTACATCGGATTTGCCGTCGAAGAGCATGGCCATGCCGAGCACGATCAAGAGCACGGAGAACATGGAGAAGCGCTGGCCCAGCTGCCGCTTCCCTGAATTTCATTAACTGACGACAACTGCGGATTCAAAAACATCTGAATACATCATGGAACCTGTAGCATTTGCATACTTTGCCGCTGGAATCGCCGTTCTGGGCGCTGCCCTTGGAGCCGGCGTCGGAATTGGACGCCTGGCTGCCTCGGCGCTCGAGGGTATGGCCCGTCAGCCGGAAGCCGGCGGTGACATTCGGAACACGATGATCGTCGCAGCCGCCTTCATTGAAGGTGTTGCACTCTTCGGCGAGATCATCGCCATCATTCTCATCTTCGCAACCGGTTGATATCGCTATCGGGTCGGAGTCACACGACGTCCGACCCTTTCGGTGGTATCCCCGTTTGAGAAATGACGCGAATGACTATGATTGCCGGAATCCTTCAGGCACTGCCTGAACACCCCACGCCATCGCTGCTCGACCCCAAGGTGGGTCTGTTCGTCTGGACAGCCGTCGTTTTCCTGCTCGTCTTCTATCATCCTGAGGAAGTATGCTTGGGGTCCGATTACGGCTGGACTCGAAAAGCGGCAGCAGACGATCGATCAATCGATCAAGCGCGCCGAGAATGCCCTGGCGGAAGCCAGACAGATTTCGCAGGACAACGAGCGGGCCAGACGCGAATCGGAAGCCGATGGGCAGCGCGTGCTACGTGAAGCACGCGAGGCGGCCGAAGCCCTCAGAGCAGAGGCGGCCGAAAAGACGCGCGAACAGATTCGCGAGATGCAGGAAGCCGCACGTTCCGAGATTGAAAGGGAGAAGCAGGGCGCGCTCGATGAACTGCGGACCGAGGTCGCCTCGCTCGCAATCAAGGCGGCCGAAAAACTGCTGAACGAAAATCTCGACGAGGACAAAAACCGCAAGCTGGTCGAGGACTTTATCCAGGACCTGAACGGAAACTGACGGCAAGATGAGCGAGCTCGCAATCTGCAGACGTTATGCCGGAGCACTCCTCCAGGAAGCGGAGTCGGGTAACATCGTCGATCGCATCGACGGTGACGTCGCGGCAACGCGCGCGGCCCTCGAAGAATCGCCTGAACTGCGGCTGCTCTTCTCTAGCCCTGTGATCAGTATCGGGAAGAAGGACTCGATCATCAGGAAGCTTTTTGAGGATAGCGCTTCAGACCTCTTCGTGCGCTTTCTCCTGTTGCTGAACGAAAAGAACCGCGAACACATCGTGGCCGACGTGCTCAGTCAGTACAGAACGCTTCGGAACCGGCAGCTCGGCATTGTGGAAGCACAAGCGCGTTCGGCTATGGCCATGTCGGATGCCGATGTTAAGGGACTCCGCGACAAGCTGGCCGAGCAAACAGGGGCGGATGTTCATCTGGGCGTCGAAGAAGATGCGGGCTTGCTCGGAGGCGTAGTTGTTCGAGTTGGTGACATGGTTTACGACGGGAGTCTCAAACGAAAGCTTGCCGTCTTGAAGGCGCAGCTGGAGGGTGGCTCCTTCCTAAGGAATTAATTGAACGAATCACCCGGCACTCGGGTGTCAAGACGATAAAAACATGGCAACTGCAATCCGACCAGACGAGGTAACCGCCGTACTCCGCAAGGAACTCGGCGGCTTCCGATCGGAGACGGACGTGTATGAGGTAGGCTCCGTCCTTCAGGATGGCGACGGTATCGCACGCCTGTACGGACTCAGCAACGTTCAGGCCGGCGAATTGATCGAGTTTACGAGAAGCGGCGTGACGGGCATGGTTCTCAACCTCGAAGAGGACAACGTCGGCTGCGTGCTCTTCGGCGGAGCCGAGAAAGTTCGTGAAGGCGACGAGGCGCGTCGGACTGGCTTGGTTGCTTCGATTGCAGTTTCAGAGAGCATGCTCGGGCGTGTCATCGACCCGCTCGGAAAGACAATGGACGGCAAGGGACCGCTGAAAGGATCCGAAACCTTCGAAATGCCCCTCGAGCGAAAGGCGCCGTCCGTGATTTATCGGGAGCCCGTAAAGGAGCCGCTCCAAACCGGCATCAAAGCCATCGACAGCATGATCCCGATCGGGCGCGGTCAGCGGGAGTTGGTTATCGGTGACCGCCAGACCGGGAAGACGGCCGTGCTCATCGATACCATCATCAATCAGAAAGGGACGCACCAGACCGATAAGCCGGTCTACTGCGTGTACGTTGCGATCGGCCAGAAGAGCTCGACGGTAGCCCAGGTCAAGCGTGCGCTCGAAGAGAACGGGGCGATGGACTACACAGTAATCGTGAATGCGCCCGCCTCCGCTCCTGCTCCGCTGCAGTTTATCGCGCCGTTTGCAGGTGCTTGTATCGGCGAGTATTTCCGAGATAGCGGACGGCACGCTCTCGTGGTTTACGACGATCTTTCGAAACAGGCCGTCGCGTACCGTGAGGTTTCGCTGCTCCTTCGTCGTCCCCCGGGACGTGAAGCATACCCCGGCGACGTTTTCTATCTCCATAGTCGCTTGCTTGAGCGCGCTGCGAAAATCATCTCGAGTGACACGGTCGCCCAGCGAATGAACAATCTGCCGGACTCGATGAAGGATCGCGTCAAGGGTGGCGGCTCGCTCACGGCGCTTCCCGTTATCGAAACGCAGGAGGGCGACGTTTCGGCGTACATCCCAACCAACGTGATTTCGATTACCGACGGGCAGATCTACCTGGAGTCCAATCTGTTCAACTCGGGCGTTAGACCCGCCATTAACGTCGGTATCTCGGTCAGTAGGGTGGGTGGTAATGCTCAGATAAAGGCCATGAAGAAGGTTGCGGGCACCCTCCGGCTGGATCTCGCTCAGTATCGCGAGCTCGAGGCGTTTTCGAAGTTTGGATCCGACCTGGATCCTGCGACGCTGGCGCAGTTGCGTCGCGGTGAGCGCCTGGTCGAGACGCTGAAGCAGGGTCAGTATGACCCGATGCCCGTCGAGAATCAGATCGCTGTCATTTACGTCGCAGCGCAGGGTCTGCTCGACAAAATGCCTTTGGACAAGATTGGAGAGTTCCAGAAAGAGCTTCTCAGTCGTCTGCACCTGAAGCAGGCCAAGATGCTCCAGTCGATCATCGAAACCGGCGTCATGAGCGATGAGGCTGCCGAGGCCATCAGGGCCGAGGCCGAGGAATTAGCTGTTGTTTACGCCAGCTAGCATCGCGCCCCGTTGAAATCAGCTTGACCCATGGCAAGTCTTCGCGATATCCGGACCCGAATCGCCTCTGTGAAGAACACGCAGCAGGTGACCCGCGCCATGAAGATGGTAGCGGCGGCCAAACTGCGTCGTGCACAGGAACGCACCTTCGCGACGAGGCCGTATGCGTTCAAGCTCCGCGAGATCATCAACGAGGTTCGCACCAAGGTCCATCCCGACCTGCACGATCTGTTCGACAAGCGGGAAGAAATCAATCGTGTACTCCTCGTCGTCGTCACGGGTGACCGCGGCCTCGCGGGAGCCTTCAATGCGAACGTGATCAAGGAGGCCGAAGCCACGATCGCAAAACAATTCGCCGAATACCAGGCCTCCGGTAATCTCGACCTGATCTGCGTTGGGCGGAAGGGACATGAGCACTTCAAGAAGCGTAACTACAACGTGATCGGTGACAATCGCGGCGTATTCAACGATCTCACATTTGCTCGCGTTGTGGATATCGTCGACGAGGTCATCCATGGATTTCGGACGCGGCGGTGGGATCGGGTCGTTGTCGTCTACAACGAATTCCGTAACACGATTTCGCAGAATCGCATTGTCGAACCGTTTCTGCCCATCCCGGCGGACGAGTTTCTGACGCCCGTCATGGAAAGCAGTGAGGACTATGTCGGATCCACGCCGACGAGCAACGAGGTTGACTTCATTTTTGAACCGAGCCCGGAAGAGATCCTCGAACAACTGCTCCCGCGCTACGTGCATTATCAGATGTGGCGAGTCTTCCTCGAGTCAAATGCCTCGGAACAGGGCGCCCGAATGGTGGCGATGGATAACGCCACGACCAATGCGGGAGAACTGCTGCGCAGCCTGAATCTCAGTTATAACCAGGCCCGTCAGGCAGCGATCACGACAGAGATTCTCGAGATCGCGAGCGGCGCCGAAGCGTTAGCCAGTCAGTAGGCATTAGTCAGCAGTCATTCGTCATTAGTCATTAAATTGTCGTTGCTCTTGGGCATCGTCTCGATCCTAATGACTATTGACTAGTGACCAATGACTAGTAGCAGGAGAGGTGGGTGAGTGGCTGAAACCACCGGTTTGCTAAACCGGCGTACCTGTAACAGGGTACCGAGGGTTCGAATCCCTCCCTCTCCGCAGACAAAGAGAGCGCTCGCCGAGCGCTCTCTTTTCGTTCTTGGTTCTTGGTTCTTGACCACTGGTGGTTCTCGGTTGAATTGTCGACAAGTGACTACCAAGAACCAGTGTCAAGTGTCCAATGACTGAATTTGGAGGGGTGGCAGAGCGGTTGAACGCACTGGTCTTGAAAACCAGCATACCTTCGCAGGTATCGTGGGTTCGAATCCCACCCCCTCCGCAAGCAAAGAGAGCACTCTTTGAGAGTCATTTGTCATTGGTCAAATGGTTATCGTCAACTTGTGATCGGCCGGGCTTTCCGTTTCCGGTTACCTATCCAACCGACCAATTGACTGTTGACTGATGACTAACCACGGGAGGCAGGCATGCGGTTTTCACAAAGGAGTAATCTGGTACTGCTCGGCTGTCTGGCCGCGGCGATGTGCCTTTTCGGCTGCCGGAGCGGCTCGCCTCAGCTGCCGCAAGTCCCCCCTTACGAAATCGTAGAAGTGGTTCCCGGAGTCTGGGCGGCCATTGCGAATATCGGGGGAAGTGCGGTTGGTAACGCGGGCATCATCGATATGGGCGACCAGACGATCGTCTATGACACCGGTCTGACGCCCGAGGCCGGTCGCCAGTTGAGGAAGGCTGCAGAGAAGCTCACCGGGCACGAGGTCACGATCGTGATCAATAGTCATTTTCATGACGATCATATCGGAGGCAACCAGTCCTTTGATGAGCCTTCCTATCTGAGTACGACGTCGACGCAGCGAGCCGTCGAGGCCGCCGGCGAGAAACGGTCCCCTGAATCCGTGGAGCAGGCAAGGGACTCCCTCCAAAAGATTACCGAGCGTCTCGCATCCGAGAAGGACGAAACGGTCCGCCGTGGACTCACCTTGCTGGCGGGAGAATTCAACGGCATCGTGAGCTCCAGCGATGAGTTCAGGCGTGTCGTTCCGACGCTGGTCTTCGATAGCGGCCTGACCCTCACCGGGCAAGATCGTCGAATCAAATTCATGCCTACGGTCATAAGCCACACAGCGGGCGATGCACTGCTCTGGCTGGAGGCCGACAGCGTCCTCTTTGCGTCTGATCTCGTGTCAACCGACCGGCATCCTTTCATGCGAGACGGCGACCCCGACGGCTGGATGGGCGTGCTGGATTCGATGCTGACGCTCAATTTCAAAGTGCTCGTGCCGGGACACGGTCCGCTGGGCGACCACGAGTCGGTGGTCCGGATGCGGGAGTATCTCCAGTCAGTCGATCGAGCCGCCGAGAAAGCTCTCAATGGCACTCCTGTGGAAAGCATCCCCGTCGATTCCGCTTTTGCCGACTGGATGCTGGACGAACAGTTCCAGGACAACGTCCGCTTCGTGATGGACTTTCGGAAGAAGTAGCGCCCGGTGCGCGTGGGCGGTCAGCTCAAACAGTCGACCGATTCGGGGGCAATTCGATCCAGGACGGCGCCGATGCAACATTTGCAGGTGCCTTTTCGTCAAAAACGCCGTCGTCGGAAGCCTGATCACGGCTCCCGAGCCGGCCCATCGTTACGCATGAGTTGTATCAACCTGTACCCACAGGAACATGAATAAAAGGGTTCTTTTCGCCGTGGCGATTGTCATGGCTTTTGTCGTTTCAAATGCGGGAAATGCCAGCGCCCAGACCGTTGAACGGCTGAGCTTTGACGAGGTCCTGCACCTGGCTTTGGAACGAAGCACTTCGCTCAAATCATCGGCGAGCCAGCTCGAGCTCGAGGCGGCGAGCGTTCGAGCCGAAAAGGCGGACTTTCTTCCGAACCTCAGCATGAGCGCTTCGCCATCCGTCAATTTCGGCTTCAGTTTCGACCAGTCGACCCTTCAGCTTGTAAACGAGAGGACGTGGCGCGCGAATTACAGCGTCGGCAGCACCTTGAACATCTTTCGTGGCGGAGCCGATCTTGCTACCCTCAAACAGGCCCGGTTGAGCTACCAGGCTGCAGACTACAGCCACGATCGGACGACAGAGGACGTGATCTCAGAGGCCATCCTGAACTACCTCCAAGTCATTCAAGACAAGGAGCAAGTCAAGATTCAGCAGGAGAACGTCGAGGCACAGCGCCAACTGCTCTCTCGTATCGAAGAGTTTACGCGCGTCGGAACGCGACCCGTATCGGACCTCTACCAGCAGCAGGCACAGCTCGCGCAGGACGAGTTGACGTTGTTGAACGCCGAACACGCCGTGCAAATCAGCAAGGCGCGACTGATCGGACAGTTGAAGCTCAACCCGGTCGGTGACTACGAATTCGACGCGCCGCCGACCGACGAGGTCGCGTTGGAGCCCACGACGTATGATCTCCAGGAACTGATCCAGATCGCATTTGAGAATCGGACCGATCTGGCCGCAGGCCGTCGACGCATCGATGCGGCGCGTCAGGGAGTGAAGGCCAGCCGAGCACTCTACTGGCCCCAAATCGATCTGTCGGGAGGATACGGCTCGAGCTACTCGAGTGCTGACCAGCTCGACCGATCGTTTTCGACGCAGTTTGACGAGAAGCGTTCGGGGGACGTCCGGATCGGATTGAGCATCCCGATCTTCAATCGATTCGATACAAAATACCGCGTGGAACAGGCCCAGGTGCAGCGAAAGACCGCCGAGTGGAACTATGATGACCTGGAGCAGCGCGTGGCGCTCGAGGTGAGGCAGGCGGTCTTGGACTATCAGACGGCTGTGAAATCACTGGAGGTGACCGAACGGCAGCTCCGTGCGGCGCAGCAGGCACTGGATGCCGAGCAGGAACGCTACAACGTAGGCGCATCGACGCTCGTCGAGCTTTCGCAGGCTCGGGCACAGTACGTTTCCGCGGCAAGCAACAGATCGTCGGCAATCTACAGCTACCTTGCGCGCACTCGGTTGATCGACTACTACGTTGGACGCATCAAGCCCGATGAAACCATTTTCTGATCGGCTGGAATCCGAGGATATATGGCTGTCAAAAAGAGTAATCCGACGAGGCGAATAATATTCGTTATCGGCGCCTTGGTGGTGCTCCTTCTCGTCGTCGGAATCGGCGGACGCGCATTGGGACTGTTCGGCAGCGCGGGCCGCGGGATTCGGGTTGATACGGCTGAGTCTGAAATCCGCGACGTTACGCAGCGCGTTACCGCGTCGGGACGAATTCAGCCTGAAGTCGAAGTAAAGATCAGTCCCGATGTTTCAGGTGAGATCATCTATCTCGGTGTTAAAGAGGGGCAGCAGGTCGAGAAGGGGGGTCTCCTGATCCGGATCAAGCCCGACTTCTACGTCGCGCAACTCGAACAGGCCAAGGCCGATGTATCTGGATCGCACGCGAACTTGAGTAGAGCGGAGGCCGATCTGATACGTGCCCAGCTTGACCTGAAGCGCGCCCAGGATCTTCACGATCGCAACGTGATTCCCCAGAGCGAGTTCGATGCGGCGAAGGCGACCTATGACATCGCCGTTGCAAGCCGAAACGGCGCCCGGTTCCAGGTCGAAAGCGCGGAGGCTCGGAAGCGAGAGGCCGAAGACAATCTCGAAAAGACCAATATCCTTGCCCCGATGTCAGGTACGGTCAGCATGCTGAACGTAGAGCTCGGCGAACGAGTGGTCGGTACCGCCCAGATGACGGGCACCGAAATGCTCCGCATCGCCCAACTCAGCCAGATGGAGATCGAGGCGGAAGTCAACGAGAACGACGTCGTCAACATCTCGCTCGATGACACAGCGCACATCGAAGTCGATGCCTATCCCGACCGCACCTTCAAGGGCATCGTCACCGAGATCGCAAACTCTGCTCGGATCGCGGCCGCAGGAACGCAGGAGCAGGTGACCAACTTTCCTGTGAAGATTCGAATCCTCGATCTGCACAACAATCGCACCAGCGGGCGCGACGGGGTGGACGTGAAGTCGTCCGAAGTCGCCATCGCCTCCGAAACCCCTGAGTTTCGCCCCGGAATGAGCGGTACCGTCGATGTGTATACCGATTTTGAACCGGATTGCGTCACAGTGCCGATCCAGTCCGTCACCGTTCGCGACTTCAACCGTTTGAACGAGGACAAGGAAGAAGGATCTTCTGAAGAGCGCTCGAACGGGGATGAAAACGAAGGCTACCTGGAAGAAGAAGACCTGCGGCGTGTGGTTTTCACGGTGGTCGACGGCAAGGCGTCCATGGTGGAAGTCGAGACGGGCATATCCGATGATGCGCGGATTCAGATTACATCGGGGCTCGAAGGAGGTGAAACGGTGATTACCGGCCCTTACGGCAGTTTGAGTCGCGACCTGAAAGACGGCCAGAAGGTCCAGAAGCGTAAGTAGCCGCGTACCCTATGGAAAGCCGTGCCTCCCTCATCGACATCCGGGACGTCACCAAGATATACCCGATGGGTGCGACGGAAGTGCGGGCGCTCCAGGGGATCTCGCTCGCCGTTACCCAGAATGAGTATGTTGCCATCATGGGCTCGTCGGGGTCGGGCAAATCGACGCTCATGAACATCATCGGGTGCCTCGATACCGCCACGTCCGGTGAGTACGTGCTCAACGGGGAGAACGTGGGTGACTTGACGGACAACGAGCTCGCCGATATCCGAAATCGGGAAATCGGCTTCGTCTTCCAGACGTTCAACCTGCTGCCGCGCTTCAATTGCCTCCACAACGTCGAGCTCCCGCTTATCTATGCCGGCATGCGCAAGAACGAAAGGCGCGAGCTTGCGGTGGAGGCGCTGGAAAGCGTTGGGCTCGGTGACCGGATGGACCACAAGCCGAACGAGCTGTCGGGAGGTCAGCGCCAGCGTGTCGCTGTCGCCCGCGCGCTGGTGAACAAGCCGTCGATCCTGCTGGCCGACGAGCCGACCGGCAACCTGGATTCCAAGACCGGAGAAGAGATCATGCACCTGTTCGAGGTGCTCTATCGACGCGGCAACACCGTGTTGATCGTTACGCACGAGACGCACATCGCGGCCCACGCGCGCCGAACCATCTATCTGCACGATGGATTGATCGTCCGTGACGAACCGGTTGCCGAACCGGCTCTTGCCGGTATGGACCTGGACTTTGATGCAAACGATCAACGACCACTGATCGGCGATTCGAAGTCATAGGTCACCGATCATTGATCACCGATCACCGATCACCGCCCCTCAGAACTTTTTCAGATTCAGAACGGAACGGAAGCCTCGTGCCGCCTGTTCGATTGGTTTGATCCTTCGGGTTTTTTCGGACAGGCATGGACGAGCGTATCGTCATTCGCGGCGCGCGTGAGCACAATCTCAAGAATATCGACATCGATATTCCGCGCAACCGCCTCGTCGTGGTGACCGGTCTTTCCGGGTCCGGGAAATCAAGCCTCGCTTTTGATACCATCTACGCCGAAGGGCAGCGTCGCTACATGGAATCGCTGAGCGTGTATGCACGGCAGTTCCTTGGGATGATGGAGCGTCCGGACGTCGATTTCATAGACGGTCTGTCTCCAGTGATTGCTATCGAGCAGAAGACCGTCAGTCGGAATCCGAGATCTACCGTCGGGACCGTCACAGAGATCTACGACTTCATGCGGCTGCTGTACGCCCGCTCGGGTGATGCGTTCAGTTACATCTCGGGCCGGCCAATGCGCAAGCAGTCGTCTGACGACATGATTGATGCCATTGCTGCGTTTTCCGAGGGAAGCCGCCTGAATGTGATGGCGCCGATAGTCCGCGGCCGAAAGGGACACTACAGGGAGCTGTTCGCCCAGGTTGCCCGCCAGGGGTTCGTCCGCGTGCGTGTCGACGGCGATATTCGTGAGATCGAGGCGGGCATGAAGGTGGATCGCTACAAGATCCACGACATTGAGGTCGTCGTAGATCGGATCGTCGTACGAGACGACATCCGCTCGCGGATTGCCAAAGCGGTCGAGGTTGCGCTCGGGCTGGGAGACGGTACCGTCATCGTCTTCGATGGCGAGCAGGATCATGTGTTCAGCCGGAATCTGACCTGTCCCGAGGACGGAATTTCGTACGATGACCCGTCGCCGAACTCGTTTTCGTTCAACTCGCCGTACGGTGCCTGCCCCGAATGCCACGGCCTCGGCTCGCGTCGCGAAATCGACGAAGCCCTGATTGTGCCCGATCCCTCGCGAACCATTGCGGAGGGCGGCCTGGCCCCGGCCGGGAAACCGCGCGACGTATGGATGTACAGCCAGATCCAAGCGGTTGCAGAGAAATACGAATTCGATTTCGATACGCCGATTTCGAAGTTGACAGACCAGCAGCGCAGCGTCCTGATCGATGGAGCAGGGGACGAGTTGTTCGACATTGTATACCGATATCGTGATCGCGAAGTCGTGTACAAGCACCGATTCGGCGGCATTCGACAGCACGTTTGGCATGTTTACGAGCACTCGAGCTCCAACCAGGCGCGCAAGTGGGCGGAGTCTTTCATGCGCGCCAAAACATGCGCCGTATGCGACGGCGGCAGGCTCAAGCCCGAAAGCCTTTCCTATCGCGTTGCAGGACGAACGATCGCCGATCTCGTGCGGATGGACCTCGAGTCACTCAAGAAGTTTTTCGATGAGCTTTCCCTTGATGGCCGAAAGGGATTGATTGCCGCACCGATCGTCAAAGAAATCCGCGAGCGACTGTCGTTTCTTCTGGACGTCGGACTCGGCTACCTCAATCTCGATCGCGCAGCGCGGTCGCTCTCGGGAGGCGAAAGCCAGCGAATTCGACTCGCGACGCAGATTGGAACGCAGCTCGTCGGGGTGCTGTACGTCCTGGACGAACCTTCGATCGGCCTGCATCCCAGAGACAATACTCGGCTCATCGATTCCTTGAAGCAGCTTCGCGACCTGGGCAACTCGGTGATTGTGGTGGAGCACGACAGGGAGATGATTGAGGCGGCGGATTTCCTCGTCGATCTTGGTCCGGGTGCAGGCGAGCATGGGGGGCGTCTCCTGTTTGCAGCTCCGCCGGAAGAGATGGACCTGCCGCAGAACGGCCAATCCGAAGTCGGGTTGACGGCTGCATACCTGAAAGGCGGACGATCGATTCCGGTCCCGGAACGCAGGCGGAAGGGAAATGGTCAACGGCTCGTGCTGCAGGGCGCCCGAGGGCATAATCTGAAAGAGGTGGAGCTGAGTCTCCCGTTGGGCACGTTCATATGCGTCACCGGCGTCTCAGGGTCGGGCAAATCGACTCTCGTGAACCAGACGCTCTACCCCATTCTCGCCAATCACTACTTCAGTGCGCGC
Organism: uncultured Bacteroidota bacterium; assembly: GCA_963768715.1. Classification (GTDB taxonomy): domain Bacteria; phylum Bacteroidota; class Rhodothermia; order Rhodothermales; family DATKEJ01; genus DATKEJ01. The sequence continues at coordinate 387,942 of CAVYJC010000003.1, read as the reverse complement.
CGGATCCCGCTTCCGTACGAAGGGATCCACGGCATGCAATATGTAGACAAGGTCATCGAAATCGATCAAAGTCCGATCGGGCGCACACCCCGGTCCAATCCAGCGACCTACACGGGCCTCTTTTCATACATCCGTGATCTCTTTACCCAGCTCCCTGAGTCGAAAATGAGAGGCTACAAGCCGGGTCGATTTTCCTTCAACGTTAAAGGGGGGCGGTGCGAGACGTGCGGCGGCGCCGGGGTTCGAAAGTTGGAGATGAATTTTCTACCCGATGTGTACGTCGAGTGCGAAACGTGCAAGGGGAAGCGCTATAACCGGGAGACCCTCGAGATCAAGATGCGCGGCAAATCCATTGCCGACGTCCTCGACATGACCGTAGAGGAGGCGCGGGAGTTTTTCGAGTCGCTCCCTCGCATCCAGCGGAAACTGAGGACGCTCAATGCTGTCGGTCTTGGCTACATAACACTCGGTCAGCAGGCCACAACGCTATCGGGCGGCGAGGCTCAGCGCGTGAAACTGGCGTCCGAATTGTCCCGACCCGGCACCGGCAACACCCTCTATATACTCGACGAACCAACGACAGGGATGCACTTTGAAGACGTCCGGCATCTCCTGCACGTGCTGCAGGCACTCGTCGATAAGGGCAACACCGTCCTTGTTATCGAGCATAACATGGACGTGATCAAGGTCGCCGATCACGTGGTCGATCTCGGTCCGGAAGGCGGCGAGGCCGGCGGACGGATCCTGGTTGCCGGCACGCCGGAAGAAGTGATACGGCAAGGCGGCCATACGGCGACTGTTTCTGAAGGAAGAACTTGCGAGACATGCTGCTGCGGACGATGAGGCGGGCGAGGAAGTCGATCTGGACTCCCTCGTTTCCGATGATGATGACGGCGAGCCGGAGCGCGAGGAGGAAGTCGACGATCCGAGCGACGAGAGCGTAGAGAATTTTCAAGAGTCCTGATCAGGCGAACGCCGCAACCCAGGCGAGAATCGGTACCGCGATCGCCCCGGCAGCGAGGTGTCGCTGCGTTCGACCCGCAGGGAAATATCCGCGCCGAATAAGCAGCGAAAGAAGCCCGCCGAGCGCGAGTCCCGCCATTAGACCGAACAGGTGCGCGCCGACGTCCGTTCGTTCGCCTCCGGTACCGAGCAACGCCATCAGAATAATGCCGGCCATCAACGGGAGAAGCACGCCCTTTCCGCCATCCTGAGCGTCACGCATGCGAAGCGCCGAAAGAAGTCCGATTGTGCCAAAGACGGCAGTCGAGGCACCGACGGCGTTGTGCATCGGCGACTGAACATAGGCGTTGATGAGGTTGCCCAAAGCGCCGGACCCGAGAATGGACAACCAGCCGAGTCCCGTACCGAGTTCCCGGCAAAGCCAAACGACGAAGAATCCTCCGATAACCATGTTTCCGAGCACGTGGGTAACGTCGACGTGCAGCGTGAGTGCGGTAACGACTCTCCACCACTCACCCTTCACGATGAGTCCGGCCTGCGCACTTCCTTCCGACATCCAGACTGCCCTTGAGACGAACAAGCCGGCAACCGTAAGAGCATGAAATACGCCGAGGAGCGCGACGACAGTGATCGTAGCGGCTGGATTCGCTACGTCCGACGGCGGTACCCACTCGGTATGCCACTCCGCGTTCTCCTTCTCGAATGCTGTGATCTGCTCGATCGCCTCGTCGGCTTCCCCGCTTGGTATCAGGATGGCGGGGGCTCGAGACTGACCGGCGACGCGGTGAATGATGTACTGCGAGCTCAGCACGAGCGACCAGATCCGGACGTGCTGACCGCCCACGCTCGGCAGACCGAGTCGCGCCTGGAGTTCAGGAACGATGTCGATCCACAAAGACTGAGTCGGTCGATCGGATTCGGTCATCTGAAAGGCTATTCAACAGCCAGGGCATCGGGAAGATCGTTTCGCTGTGGCTCGGGATTCCAGACCGACACGAGAGGCATGTCGAGCGCAGTGAGAAACGGGCCCATAGCGGCGATCATGAACTCCTGCTGGAACTCGAAGAAGTCCACGTCGAAGCCGCTCCGGTCGCCTTTGTGTCCTTTCACGTCGAGGTAGAACACGCGCGGCCAGTCAGGGTGACGCGCCTGCGCCTCCTTGATCATGCCGAATACGCTTGTGGCGGCAGATCGAAAGTCATCCTCCTCCTCCACGATGTAGTAGATGGCGATGACGTTGTCGAAACCCATCCATATCCCAGGTTCATCGGGTTTGTTGTATTTCGGCTCGATCTCATGCGCCATTTCTTGTCCTCTTCAGGGCGGAATTTATTGCCCGTAGTGTAACCTCGTTTGACTTGATCCCGTATAGCCGATCAGCTTATCTAAAATAAGTTGGTGGGGGTTTTAGGGGCGGTCGATACGCACCATCAGAGGCGACTCTGAGCGTATCAGCCGCCCCTAGCCTTTTTTGGTCGCTAGATCACTAGTCACCAGTCATTAGTCATTTAGTCATTGGACGGTCGTGGTGATCGAAGCGGAAGTACCTTGATCATGCATACCGGCCTGATCAAGACGACCACGGACCACGGACGACGGACCGACGGACCACGGACTAGGCAATGACCCAGTTCTCGCCCGAGTACAGCAGTGCCTCGAGATCGCCTTTCCCCTTCTTGGCAATGACCTGATCAATTTGCTCTGAAAGCATTTCTTCGTACGTCGGACGATCCTCTCTGTAGAAGACTCCGAAGGGTCGAGGGAGACCGGGTTGGCTGAACATGCGCGCCGCGATACCTGCCAGTTCGAGGCTCATTTCGTTGTACACGAGGCAATCGTCTGTCGACCAGTTTCCCGACTCGAGATCGATCACCTGAAGTCGATAGCCTTCGATACGGATTCCTTTCGTCTCGTTGTCGAAAACCATGGGTTTGTCGTGCTCGAGAAAAATGGCTCGCGATGGTTTGGAAGCCTTCTCAGTGAATTCGAAGAAGGCGCCGTCGTTGAAGATGTTGCAGTTCTGGTAGATCTCGAGGAAGGCGGCGCCCTTGTGTTCGTGCGCGCGCTTCAACATATCTCCCATGTGCTTGGGATCGCGATCCATGGTGCGGGCGACGAAGGATGAGTTGGCGCCGAGAGCCAACTCGGTCGGGTTGAACGGATAGTCGACCGAGCCGAAGGGCGTGCTCTTCGTGATCTTTCCCTTCTCGGAGGTCGGGCTGTACTGGCCCTTCGTCAGTCCGTAGATCTGATTGTTGAAGAGGAGGATCTGGACGTTCACGTTCCGGCGAAGAATATGAATGAGATGATTTCCACCGATCGAAAGCCCGTCGCCGTCGCCGGTGACAATCCAAACGTCGAGTTCAGGCCGGCTGACTTTGAGTCCCGTCGCGATAGTCGGCGCACGCCCGTGGATGGAGTGCATCCCGTACGTCTCCATATAGTATGGGAAACGACTCGAGCAGCCGATACCGCTGATGAACACGGTGTTCTCGCGAGGAATTCCGAGATCGGGTAGCGTTCGCTGCACCTGGGCAAGGATCGAGTAGTCTCCACAGCCGGGGCACCATCGAACGTCCTGGTCTGTCTGAAAGTCTTTCCTCGTCAGCAACCCGCCGCCGTCTCCCGACAGGGGGACTTCGGGACGTTTGACGCGCTTTCCCGGAGGAAGCGACGGTTTTTTCGAAGGTGGAAGTTTTGGCTTCTTGGTCGTTGCTTGCGCTGACGCGCGCGGTGGCAGTTTTGCTGCCTTAACCTGTTTGCCGCCCGAATTCTTTTTCTCTGCCATTGGGTCTTGGATCGATTCGTCCATCAGGACAAAGTCTCTTCGATTTTCGCAACGATCTCGCTCGCCTTGAAGGGTTGACCCTGAATTTTGTTCAGGCCCTCGATCGGAAGCAGAAACTCGTCGCGCAAAACACGGATCAACTGGCCGCCGTTGATTTCGGGAACAAGAATCTTGTCATACCGGGAGCAGATCTCGCCGAGGTCCGGAGGAAGGGGGCTGATATGTCGAATGTGCGCCGAACCGACGCTGTATCCGTGGTTCAATGCGCGTTCGACCGCCGCCTCGATTGTGCCTCGCGTGGAACCCCACCCGATGACGAGGAGATCGCCTTTCGGTTTTCCGTAAATCTCCGTCGGGGGAATGTCGGCCTGAACTCGCTTGACCTTCTCGTCGCGGAGCCGAACCATCAACTCATTATTGTGCGGATCGTAGCTGACGTTCCCTGTCTCGTGTTCTTTCGAAAGCCCCCCGATCCGGTGCTCGAGTCCCGGCGTACCCGGCTTGGCCCACGGACGCGCGAGCGTCTTTTCGTCTCGGCTGTAGGGGAGAAATACGTCCTGGCCGTTGTGGCGCTCGTTCGTGCCGGCCGCGAAGTTGACGGGAAAGTCCGCGAGCGCGCTCGGATCGGGAATGAGCCAGGGCTCGGAGCCGTTGGCGAGATAACCGTCTGAGAGGAGGATTACCGGCGTCATGTATTTGACGGCCAGTCGGCACGCCTCGTATGCCATGAAGAAGCAGTCACCCGGCGACGAAGCTGCCAGCACGATCAGTGGCGCCTCACCGTTTCGACCGTAGAGCGCCTGAAGCAGATCGGCCTGCTCGGTCTTCGTCGGCATGCCGGTGCTGGGACCGCCCCGCTGAATATTGATCACGACCAGAGGCAATTCGGTCATTACCGCGAGACCGATGGCTTCCGTCTTCAGGGCGAGTCCGGGGCCACTCGTCGCGCAGATGCCCAGATTGCCTCCAAAACAGGCGCCGATTGCGGAACCGACGGCGGCAATTTCGTCCTCTGCCTGAAACGTCTTGACTCCGAACTGTTTGAATCGACTCAGTTCATGGAGCACATCGGAGGCCGGTGTGATCGGATACGACCCATAGAAAAGACCGAGGCCGCTCTTGTCTGACGCCGCCACGAGGCCGAGAGCGAGCGCCTGATTCCCTCGGATGAAGCGGTAGGTTCCTTTGGGGAGCTTCGCGGGACTCACCTCATATCGGTATGCGAAGTCCTCGGTAGTCTCACCATAATGGAGTCCTTTGCGAAGGGCATGGATATTCGCTTCCATGACCTCGGGCTTCTTCCCGAACTTGGCTTGCAGCCAGTCGACCACCGGTTCAAGCGGCCGCGAATACAGCCAGAGCGCGAGACCGAGCGCAAACATGTTCTTGGAGCGATCGACCTCTTTGAAATCGAGTCCGCTGTCCTTTAGCGCCTCCCGAGTGAGTCGGGTAAGCTCAACCTCGATGACCTGATACGGACGGAGTGATCCGTCGCGAAGGGGATTCTTCTTATACCCGGCGAGGTCGAGATCTCTTTTTCCGAAAGAGTTGACGTTTACGATGATCGTTCCGCCCGGGCGCACGCGATCGAGCGTGACTTTCAAGGCGGCGGCATTCATCGCCACAAGGAGATCGACCTCGTCACCAGGCGTCCTGATGTTCACCGAGCCGAAGTGGAGCTGGAAGGCGCTTACCCCGTAGGTCGTGCCGGCAGGCGCACGAATCTCAGCCGGGAAATCCGGCAGGGTTGCGAGGTCATTGAATGCAAGCGCCGAAGCCAGCGTAAACTGAGATCCGGTCACTTGCATGCCGTCCCCCGAGTCTCCGGCAAACAGGATTGTAACTTCCTGCAGTTGCTCGACTTGTTTCCCTTTGCCGGTTGCCGACACCTGGGTACTCATCTGGTCTTGTTATATCGATACGTTCAGGTGGATCGCATTAAGTTACAAACCGTTGAATCCAATAAGTACCTGCCTGATACGCGCAGGAGCCGAACTTAACAGAGAAACCCGACAGGTTTTCAAAACCTGTCGGGTTTGAAACGGAGCGAATCGACGTATGGTCACCTATGAGGCTGTAACGGATGCCATAACAGTCAGGGTCAGTCCAGTGTATATCGACGGTCAGTCCGACCCGTTGAAGCGCAAGTTCGTCTTCGGGTACTTCGTGCGAATCGAGAACGGCGGTTCGCAGGATGTTCAGCTGCTCCGTCGGAAGTGGGTTATTCATGACGGCCCGGGCCGCGTCGAGGAGGTCGATGGTGAAGGTGTCATCGGCGTGCAGCCCGTAATCGCCGCCGGGCAATCTCATGTATACAACAGTTACTGTGTTCTCCAGTCGTTCGAGGGTACGATGGAGGGTTTCTACACAATGGAGTGGGCAGGGGGGCGCCGCTTCAAAGCCACGATTCCGCGGTTTCGCCTCCGTGCGGCGGCGAATTGACCCGACTACATAATTTCGACAGTAATTTCGCAGCCGTCGGTCAAGAGGAGCATAGCGTCCTTCCCTTCTACGAGCGAGAAGTCCCGTATCCGCGCCGGAAGAAGCTCACGCGGCGTATCCATGTGGAAAAGCATGTCCGCCAGCACATGCCAGTCCTCGAACGTGAGGTGAACAGTCGCCTTCCCGTTCTCTGCAACGAAATTGGCGTAACTGAGGACGCGGTTCAGGTGATTCAGTCCCTGTTTAACGTGTAGTCCGGGATCCATGGTATAGGTCGTTCTCGTGGTGGTTTGTAGATTATGATGAACGCGGCTCGGCAGCAAACGAGGACCCGAGGGACGACCGTAGCAGAACCTTTGACTGACACGACCGACGCATTTCAATGAGAGTCTATCTCGATGCGCTCCGCCACATTCTCGAGCACGGCAACAAGAAGTCAGATCGAACCGGTACCGGCACTGTAAGTGTTTTCGGGCTTCAAATGCGGTTTGATCTTCGGAAAGGCTTCCCTCTCGTTACGACGAAACGGCTGCATATCAGGAGTATCGTTCACGAACTGCTGTGGTTCCTTCAAGGCGCGACGAATGTTCGATATCTGAACGAGAACGGCGTCTCCATATGGAACGAATGGGCTGACGAGTCGGGCGATCTTGGGCCGATCTACGGCAAGCAGTGGAGGAATTGGGAGGGTAAGGACGGCGCCACCTACGACCAGATCGAGCAGGCACTTCACTTGATACGGACGAAGCCGGATTCGAGGCGCATCATTGTCTCCGCCTGGAAAGTGGACGAACTGGCCGATATGGCGCTGCCTCCATGCCATCTCCTGTTCCAGTTCTACGTGTCAGAGGGAGCATTGAGCTGCCAACTGTATCAACGCAGTGCGGACATGTTTCTGGGTGTCCCTTTCAATATCGCGTCGTATTCGATCCTCGTTCACATGATGGCGCAGCAGACCGGACTGGAACCCGGTGACTTCATATGGACCGGTGGAGATTGTCATATCTACGACAACCATATGGATCAGGTGCGCGAGCAGCTCGGCCGCGATCCCCATCCCTTGCCGACGCTCCGCATTTTGAGGAAGCCGGAATCCGTTTTCTCTTACCGCTATGAGGATTTCGAGATCGAGAATTACACGTACCACCCGTCTATCAAAGCTCCGGTAGCGGTTTGATGCTCGAGGCTCGGAAGGATTCGAAAGGCGACGCGAGCGCGACGGAAAGACCGGAGCTCGTCATTATTGCCGCCCTCGCGGAGAGCAACCGTGTGATCGGGAAGGGCCTCTCACTGCCCTGGCATATTCCTGAAGATCTGAAGCGCTTCAAGCGCTTGACGCGGGGGCATCCTCTTCTGATGGGGCGCAAGACGTTCGAGTCGCTCATCGCGCAGTTTGGCAAACCGCTGCCGGAACGCCGCCACCTCGTGTTGACCCGTCATCCCGAAACGGTCAGCCATCCGACTGCCGAATGCTTCCAGAGCCTCGAAGAGGCGCTCGCTCATGTATCGACCCACGACATTGTTTTCGTCGCCGGCGGGGCCACTATCTACGAGCAGACGATCGCATCGGTCGACCGGCTGGAGCTTACCCTCGTCGAGGGGAAATACGAAGGAGACGCTTTTTTCCCACCTTGGACACATCTCGTCGGCCCAGTCTACGAACTGGTCTCACAGGAGAAACACGACCGTTTTCGCTACGAAACTTATCGCAGACGGCGAGATTTAACATTCAGATAACATTGCGTAATATTCCGTTAATACTCCATATTTATATTCGCAGCGGTTGCTTCCTTGTGGGACGAGAATCCCACATGCTTCCTAATCAGATCTAATAGTACATCTCTATTTCGGTGGGACAAGGGCTCAGGAAACTGAGCCCTTCACTTCTTTATAGGGGTTTCGGTTTTTTCTACGCTCCTCGCGAAGCTCTCTGATTGGCCGTATCATCCCCGTCTCTGCGAACCCAACTTAGACCGCATGGTCGATTGGCTATCGTCCGCCGAGATTGCGGCGCACCGGCCTGTTTACACCCTTCGAGAGGCGGAGCGCCTCGCTCTGGAGTCCTATGGATTCGAGTCGATCGCGGATGCACTACCGAGCGATCGGGATCAGAACTTTCGTCTGAAGGCATCCGACGGAGCCCGGTTCGTTTTCAGAATCGTAAGCAAGGTCTCGCCGGCTGATCGCGTTGCGTTCGAGCTTGAAGTATTGTCCTGTCTTCGCGGAGAACTGCAGGGCGTTGGCGTGCCGACGATCGTCCCGACCTCCAGTGGCAACTCCGTTTTCGAGACCGAACGCGGTCATTTGGCCTACCTCGTCACCTGGCTCGATGGGAAGCCGTTGGGCGATGCGCGACCCCACACGCGGGAGTTGCTGTCAACTCTCGGGCGAACGACTGCACTCGTCGATCAGACGCTTCACCGCCTGGAAAAGCGCGCTGCGCTCATTGCGTCCCCGTGGGACCTACTCGATGCACACGAAGTCGTGGCGGAGGGACTCGGCCGCGTCGAGCAAGGACGGCGCCGGGAATTGCTGGAATACTTTCTGGAGTCCTTCAACAATCTCGTCCTACCGATTTCCGATGAACTCCCACGCCAGGTCATCCACAACGATCTCAACGACTACAACATCCTCGTCGTCCCCGAGCCGACCGGCCTCCGACTGACGGGTGTCCTTGACGTCGGTGACGCGCATCACTCGGCCCGGGTTGCCGATCCGGTTATAGCATCGGCGTATGCCGCCCTTCACTGGGACGATCCGGTCGGAGTCGCAGCCGCGGTCGCAGGTGCATATAACGACGTGCTTCCGCTGGCGGACGCTGAGATCCGCGCCTTCCTTCCAATGCTGGCGATGCGACTCTGCGCGAGCGTGTGCATTTCCGCACGCCGCCAGATTGAGGAGGCCGCGGATCCATACGTGACGATTTCTCAAGACGCGGCCTGGACGACCCTCGAGAGACTTCGTCGCCAGTCACTCCGCCTCGGGTACTACAGGATTCGAGCGGCATGTGGGAAGGAGCCCTGTTCTGAAGCCTCCGGCCTCAAGAAGTGGATGGTCGAGCATGCCGACTCGTTTGCTCCGATCTCGAGATACAACCTCCGCGATGGGCGGCGGCTGACGCTCGATCTGAGCGTGGGAAGTGCGGCCCCTTACGTGTTGGAGGAGGAGCCCGCGGCGACGCGACATATAGAGTCCGCCATTCGCGAGGTCGACGCCGACGTTGCTTTGGGCCGCTACGACGAGGTCAGGCTCGCCTACGGCAATGCGCTGTTCGAGACGCCGACCCTCGATGGGCCCGTGCAGCGTACGGTCCACATCGGGGTCGACATTTTCCTGCCCGTCGGGGAAGAAGTCCGAGCCCCCCTCGAAGGCGTGGTATCATCCGCCTCGGACAATGACGAGGAACTCTCCTACGGACCCACCATCATTCTGCGTCACGAGCCGGAGGATGGTCCGTCGTTCTTTACTCTTTACGGCCACCTTCATCGCGGTGACCTTGCCCGATTGGAAGTCGGACAGTTTATCCGGCGCGGGGAGGTGATCGGACACATCGGCGATCCCACCGAAAACGGTGGATGGACACCGCATCTACACTTTCAGGTTGTTTCGGATATGCTCGGCCGGCGGTCCGATTTCCCGGGCGTGTGTTCGTTTCAGGATCGCGCGACGTGGACCAGTATCTGTCCAAGCCCGTATCCGATTCTGGGGATTTCGGACCTGGGCCTGGCTCCCGATGAGGCTGATCCAGACGTTCTCTTGCGCCGGCGAGCGAGTTTTCTCAGCTCCACGCTCAGCGTCTCCTATGACGACCCGCTGCTGATTCTGCGGGGACGCGACACCTACATGTTCGATCACACCGGCCGGCGGTACTTGGACTGCGTCAACAATGTGAATCATGTTGGACACAGTAATCCAGCCGTGGTCAGGGCTGTGACCGACCAGATGCGTGTCTTGAGCACTAACACCCGCTATCTCCATCCGACCATTGTCGAGTATGCCCGGCGGTTGACCGAGAGGCTGCCAGAGCCACTCTCCGTTTGTTTCTTCGTGAACTCCGGCAGCGAGGCGAACGACCTCGCTCTACGGCTGGCCAGGGCGCACACTGGGAAGGAGTCCTTGGTCGTTGTTGACGCAGCCTATCACGGCCACCTCACCTCACTCATCGAGATCAGTCCGTACAAGTTTGATGGTCCCGGCGGGGCGGGTCCGGGCCGGGGCGTGTTCGTCGCGCCGCTGCCGGACATCTACCGGGGTCGCTTCCGAGACGCGGACGCTGCCGATCGGTATGCCTCGACGGTACGAGAATGTCTTCTCGGTGCTGAGGATTCCGCCGGCGGAGCGGCCGCGTTTCTAAGTGAGTCGCTTCTCAGCTGCGGCGGCCAAATCGAACTCCCTCCCGGCTATCTGAGGAAGGTGTATGGCTATGCCCGTGAACAGGGGTGCGTTTGTATTTCCGATGAGGTCCAGGTTGGTTTCGGACGCGTCGGCACGCACTTTTGGGGTTTCCAGACGCAGGATGTGACTCCGGATATCGTTACGATGGGGAAGCCTATCGGCAACGGATACCCACTGGGCGCCGTGGTAACGACGCCGGAAATCGCGGCGTCCTTCGACACAGGCATGGAGTATTTCAATACGTATGGCGGGAATGCCGTGTCTTGCGCCGCGGGATTGGCCGTGCTCGATGTCGTTGAACGTCGAGGTTTGCAGGCACACGCATTGGAAGTCGGGACATATCTGAAGGAGCGTCTCGTCGAACTGCGAAACTCCGCACCGCTGATTGGAGACGTTCGTGGAAGAGGGCTATTTCTCGGTGTCGAACTCGTTACCGATCCCGAGCTTCGAACCCCGGCAACCGGTGAGGCGGCTTACGTGATCAACAGGGCAAGACGACTCGGTGTGCTCCTGAGCACCGACGGTCCGGATCACAACGTCCTGAAGATCAAGCCGCCGCTCACCTTTGCGCGCGACGATGCCGACCGACTGGTCGAAGTCCTGAGTCGGATTCTCGACGAAGACCCGGTGTCGAAGCCACCCCGTTGATCGCACCGCAGACGCGTGTGATCTGCCTCCACCTGCGACGCAGCAGTTCAAGGCGGAGTATCCGAACGAGACGAACGAAATCGCGTACCTTGACTCCCCGTCCCATTGAACATTTAGGGCAAAACGAGATCTCTTGTTCGAAGCACGCAGGTCTTGGCGGTACCTTTGAAGGCTATTCACCCAAGAATCCGAGTAACCATGATTTTCCGCTCCCTGACGATACTGTTCCTGCTGACGATCTTCTTCTCGCCGGCCCGAGGGCAAATGCGCGACGGTCGATTGTTCGATCCCGGTGTGGCCATGACGGAGCCGGCCGAAGGTGCGCCGCCGGAGCTTTCAAAGATGTTGTACGTGCTCGGCCAGTGGGATGTGGACTACAGGGAGTTTCGGGCCGACACGCTCTTTCGATCAGGCCGGGGACTCGCATCCATCACGCTCATGAATCGCGGTCACGCCATCATGGAGCGCATGTACTGCAAACTGTGTGCGGATTCGCTGGACGTCAACACGCTGTCGTTTCTTGGGTACGACCATCGCTCCAATGTCTGGAATCTTGGGGAAGCAAACGGTTTCACGGAAAGCATCTCGGTTCATTCGGGAGATTTCGAGGAAGACGACCTCGTTCTTAGAAACGCGATTCGTCGAGGCGGCGGGCCGGTGGTCACGACCTATCGAAAAACCTACCGGAAGAACGACTCCGACTTCTCTGTCGACACCGACGTATCGACCGACTACGGCGAAACGTGGAAGCCGTGGATCCAAAAACGCTATTCGCACCGGGCTCCTGAGGACTCGTTCTTGATGGGGGCGTCAAAATATGGGGTGCCCGATCCGACACAGCCGGAGGAGGCGCGCGCGTTCGACTTCCTGATCGGGACCTACGACGCGCCGATGCAATTTCATTTTCTCGACGGCCGAAATCCGGCCTTCGAGTCTACTACCACCGCCGTCTTCGCGATGAACGGCCAGGCCATCCTTGAGTACGGCTGGTACGACGTCGACAAGCGCCTCCCGGATGCGGCGACGTCGATCATCAGGCTCTACAATCGCGCGATGCGACGCTGGGAGAGCATCTACATGGCGAACAGGAGCAACGGCACACTGTTTTTCGGCGGCAGGCAGGAGGGAGACGAGATCATTCTTTCAGAGTTCGAATCCGACTTGGACAACGGCCCCATACAACGCTGGGTCTTCCACGATATCGGCACTGACGGTTACCACTGGTACGGGGCACAGAGCTTCGATCGCGGCAAGACGTACTCGAAGTACTGGATCATCGATATGACGCGCAAAGAGTCCGACGTCCTTAGTCCGTAGTCCTCTGTCGTCTTGATTGCGTGGTGGCGCACGATCAAGGTATTGCCGCTTCGGGTTGCTCCGACCGTCGAAACCCATCAGTTCCTCGAAGAAGCGGCCGCCAGGTCTTATATTCGTGCGCCTGTCTACGTATCACCTGAACCTCGGCCAACTATGGATCGCCTACAGAACCTGCTCAAGTGGATCCAGGACAACTCCGACGTTTTGTTCGACGTCGTTCGAATTTATATCGGCGTTGGCCTTGCGGTCCGCGGTATTCTCGCGGTTGTCGATCCCGCGTTTTTTGGATCATGGCTGGCCGACTTCGGCGTTACTGGAGCAGCTGCGACCGCGGCCCGATACTATATCATCCTGGCACACCTCATCGGGGGGATCCTGCTGGCAGTCGGGTATCTGACCCGCTGGGCCGCGCTCGTACAGCTTCCGATCCTGATCGGCGCGGTTTTTTTCATACACTTTCCCGAAGGTCTTGCCGCCACGGACCAGTCATTGGAGTTTTCCGCGCTCGTCCTGTTCCTTGTGGCGCTCTTCGCAGTCCGTGGTTCGGGCAGGCTGTCGGTTATGTCCTATCTCCGCCGGAAGCGGTTGGCGCAGGACACCTGATCAGGCCGCAACGATCTCGAGCTTCGGATAGGTTTTCCATTTCCCACGGGTAAAATCCGGGAATGACACCGGTGCACCTCCGGCGCCGGCCACGCCGAGCTTGACGAAGGTTCGTCGATCGATCTTCGAGGATTCTTTCATTCGGATTCGGGGGGTGTCGTTGTCGATTCCGCCGCAGGATCCTGTTCCCCGGGCCGTTTCGGATTTGAGGTCCGCTCGTCGTCGGCATCTGCCAGCCGGAGGGCAATTTCCATGGCTCCATCGTGGCAGAGACCACTGATGCGTGCCTCCTCGTATGCACGCAGGGCGGCATCGCTCAGGTTCGATCTATCGCCGCTGAACGTGAGCGAATCGGCGTGCTCGGAATTGTGATGTGAGGAATTCCGTTTCAAGTTGTAAGGCGGCTCAAAGGCTGCTTGCTGAAGTCCGGAAGATACGAATCGGGGCTTGCCGCTGGCGAAACGAGCTGCGGCCGCAGTTTCTCACCGCCGCGCCTGGAGCGGGAACTACTCCGCCTCATCTTCATTAGGAGCCGCTGAAACGGCTTGCTTATATTCGTGACCCGTTTTTACGGACCTCGGGGTGTGGCGCAGCCCGGTAGCGCGCTTCGTTCGGGACGAAGAGGTCGTGGGTTCAAATCCCGCCACCCCGACTGGGTTAGTCATTAGTCACTAGTCATTAGTCACTGGTCATTGGCAGCTGGCCCACTGCCAAGAGTCTCCCAAGGGTGCTCGCCGAATTGCACCCGCGCCGATTACATTTCTTCGCCCTACGCCCGGTTTCTCATCAATCGATCTGGGCAGGCTCGCTTTCGACTGCCCGCGGGTGACATCGGTATACACCAAAACGAAACCACCGCCTTCGACGTATGAGGAAGCACTGAGCACCTGGTACCTAGCACGAATCGAACATGGCATCACACGAGAAGGAATTAACGGGACCGGACTTGACTGCCGGTATTTCAGCCGATCAGTTGAGCGAGGGCGAGAAGCTACTTGGTCATGCTGGCGGAGAGCCGGTCCTACTCGTCAGGCTCCCAGATGGATTTTTCGCGATCGGCGCGACGTGCACCCACTACAGCGGCCCGTTAGCTGAGGGACTGCTGGTCGACGACACGGTACGTTGTCCGTGGCATCACGCTTGTTTCAGCCTCCGAAGCGGGGAAGCGCTGCGGGCGCCCGCTTTGAACCCCGTCGCATCATGGAAAGTGGAGGTTCGCAGCGACAAAGTGTTCGTAACGGAAAAGGTTGAGAAGCTCGCTGCCAAGGATCGAGCAGGCGCCGTGTCGACGCAAGGCGAGCAGCCTTCCGACATCGTCATTGTGGGAGCAGGCGCCGCTGGAGATGCGGCGGCGGAGATGCTTCGCCGCCAGGGTTTTGGCGGGCGCGTCGTGCTTATCGGGGAAGACGCGGTGCCACCGTACGATCGTCCAAACCTGTCCAAAGATTACCTCGCCGGCACGGCGCCTGAGGAATGGCTGCCGCTGCGCGGACCGGACTTTTACGCAGACAAGGACATCGAGCTCGTCTTGAACGCGCGCGTTACGTCTGTTGACGCGGACGAAGGTCGCGTGGCCTTGTCGAACGGCGAGGCCTTTCGTTTCGACAGGCTTCTGCTTGCGACGGGTTCGTCGCCGGTTCACCTTCCCGTCCCGGGGGCCGATCTCCCACACGTCCATTACTTGCGTACGCTGGCCGACTGCCGATCCATCATCGAGCATGTTGATGGCAAGAGCGCCGTGCTGATCGGCGCCGGCTTCATCGGCATGGAAGTCGCCGCCTCCTTGCGCGCACGAGAGATGGATGTCGTCGTCGTCGCACCCGAGTCCCAACCCCTGGAACGCGTGCTTGGTACCGAGCTCGGGGCCATGGTCCGCGCCCTACATGAAGAGAACGGGGTTCGGTTTCGGCTCGGGCGGACGGCCGGCGGCATTGGTGAGAGCCACGTCACGCTTTCCGACGGAGAGACGCTGGCTGCGGACCTCGTCATCGTGGGAATTGGCGTTCGGCCCGAGACGGCGCTCGCCGAGAAAGCAGGCCTCGAGGTCGACAACGGCGTGATCGTTGATGAATTTCTCGAAACCAGCCGATCCGGCATCTTTGCGGCCGGAGATATCGCGCGCTGGCCTGATCATCGCTCCGGCCGGCGAATTCGGGTCGAGCACTGGGTGGTAGCACAACGACAGGGTCAGGTGGCTGCACGGAATATGCTGGGAGGTCGCGAGCCCTTCGCCATGGCGCCCTTCTTCTGGTCGCAGCATTACGACTATCCAATCGCTTACGTCGGTCACGCGGAGGGGTGGGATGACATCGAGATTCTTGGCAGCGTCGAAGACCGCGATTTCGTCGCGGCGTTCAAATCGGAAGGCAAGACGCTGGCTGTTGCAAGTGTTTTCCGGGATGAGGAAAGTCTCATGGCGGAAGCGGCCATGGAGCGCGATGACGAGAATGTGCTGAACGAGCTTACCAAGCCATGAAGCGGACAAGATTTCTGGAGCCACTCTCGCACGATCATCATCATGGTTTGCAGGCGACCGCGCATCTGAGGCGGGAACTCGCCAGGCACACCCCGCACGAGTACTTGGCATCGTATGTCGCCGACCTGTGGAACGACCATCTTGTGCAGCACTTTCACGATGAGGAACACCTTCTCCTTCCTCTGATGGCGACGACGCCCATGAGGGAACTCGGTCAGCGAATGGTTGACGAGCACCGGTCGATTCGCGAGTTGGTCGATAGAATCGTCGCTGATTCGCCGTCCCGCGAGGAAAGTTTGGCCCAATTGCCCGACGTCCTGAGTGCCCACATTCGTTTTGAGGAACGCGAGCTATTTCCAGCACTGGAAAGTGGCGTTCCCGAGGCAACGTTGCGGGAAGTGGGAGACGGGCTACGTTTGGAACGCCCTGGCGGGCAACCCCGCACCTGGAACCCGGAACCTAGACGATCCCCTCGTACATCTCGTCGATGACGTCCGCGAATCTCTCTTCGATGACGCGTCGGCGCAGTTTCAGGGTCGGTGTCATGGTCCCGGCTTCGACAGTGAACGGATTGTCGATCAGACGGAAGCTTCGAATCTTCTCGTGCGCGGCGCTTTCCCTTGAATGAGCTTTGAAAATGTCCTCGAAGATCGCGAGGACTTCCTTCGACTCATACAGTTCGTGCAGCGACCCGAAATGGATGCCTTTTTCGTGAGCCAGATTCTGCAGGTATTCTTCGTCGGGCACAACGAGGGCGGACAAGAACTCTCGACCCTCGCCGACTACTATGATCTGATCGATCCAGGGTACGGATTTGAAATAGTCTTCGATCGGGCCGGGATAAATGTTCTTACCTCCTTTTGAAACGATCATGTGTTTCAGGCGGTCGGTAATCCGGAGTCTCCCGTCTTCAAATCGCCCTATGTCCCCCGTGTGAAACCACCCGTCGTCGTCGATGCATTCGGCGGTCGCTTCCTGATTGTTCCAGTACCCGAGCATCACGTTGGGGCCTTTGACGATGATTTCTCCCTCAGCGCATGCGAGATCCGAGGGATAGTCTTCACCGCTCAATTTTGCGATGATGCGACCTCCTTCCAGTTCCTGGATCCCCACGGTAACCCCCGGGATCACACGCCCAACCGTACCATATCTCGGATCGAAGTAGGGATTGATCGTCAGGACAGGCGATGTTTCAGTCAGTCCATAGCCTTCGATGATCGTCACGCCTGCCGCCTGGAAGAACCGACCGATTGCACTCGGAAGAGCCGCACCGCCTGAGACTGCGAAGCGCAGATTGCCCCCGAAGCGGTCGTGGAGTCTCTCGAATACCACCCGGTGTGCAATACGATTCTTGAATCGCAGGTACCCGCTCGGTTTTGGACTGTCGACGGCCTCGTGACCGACGGCGACAGCCCATTCGAAGATGCGCTTGTTTGTGTTTGAGCCCTCGTTGACGGACTTGAGTACGAGGTTGTAAATGCGCTCGAACAGTCTCGGCACCGCAATCAGGACCGTCGGTCGCAGCTCGGGAAGATTGCGGCTCACCGTGTTGACGCTCTCCGCGTAGGAGATCTCCGCACCCGCCGCAAGGACGGCCGTATAGCCTGCAAGTCGCTCGAAGACATGACAGAGGGGCAGGAACGACAGATGATGGTCTTTGGGGCCGAATGGAACCACTTGCAGCGCAGCTTGGGCATTCGAGCAGAAATTCCTGTGAGAAAGCATCGCCCCCTTCGGTGTACCCGTGGTTCCCGACGTATAGATGAGGGCTGCTACGTCGGTCGGACGTACTGAGTCGGTCATCTCAGTGATCGTCGATTCCAGGTCGGGATACTGCGTGAGGCCTTCGCGCTCCACGTCGTCCCAGGCGACGACCCACTTTGGATGCTGCTTTCTCATCTCGCTCATCGTAACCACGAGATCGAGGTTCGGACAGCTGCCGAACACCTCTTCGGCTTTCTTCAGCTGGATGCCTGTCGAAACGACAAACACTCTGGCCCCCGAGTCGTGAAGGATGTACCCGACCTGCGAAGCGGGGAGTGACGTGTAGAGCGAGACATTGATCGCACCGAGCCGCTGTGTGGCCATCTCCAGAATCGTCCATTCAGGACGATTCTCAGATAGAATCGCCACGCGATCGCCTTTCCGAATGCCCTGTTTGTACAAGTAGGCAGCTATGCCGCGGACACGTCGGGCGAGTTCTTCCCATCGGATGGGCGTCCATTCGTGCGTGGTTCGATCCTTGTACCGGAGCGCCGTACGACTGTGCCCGGCGTGGAATTTCTCCAGCTCGTCGTAGAGTTCAGGCAGGGTTTCGAATTCGACGACGGCAGCCATTGGCTTAACGTGCTCTCTCTTTTTTTGCATTTCCTGCAAACTAACTGCGGGGCACCGTCGTTTCCACTCAGGATGTTGGCCGGCGGCCCGAAATGGGACATTATGGTCGACAGACAAAATGTCGCGCTCGGGCCTTTGAGTCTGGAGCGATTGATCAGAAGCTTTAATATCTTACAGACTTACAACACAGACATACCCTGGTCGCCGGGTCACAAACAAGGGAGGCAACAATGTTTGGTACCTGGATCTCGGATGTTCAGCGCGCTCTGTCCGCACGGTTTCCGGCTGAGAGAGCGTACAACGCTGAGGATCTGAGATCTCCACAAATGCCGCCGGCTGTCGGTTATTTCCTCGGGCACGCCTTGAAACGACGGGCAGCTCGTATTGAGTTTTCCGTTGAGAGCGAGTGGTTCGACGCGGATGCCTCAGATGTCCGCTCGGCACTCGAATCGTATCGCAAGGCGCTCACCGCGACAGCGAGATATCCGCAATCTGCATGGGAATCTTCGCTCGAGCGGGGCGTTCAGTTCGTCGTTACGTTTATTGCCGACCCCGCGACCGGTCTGGTTTCTTTCGTTTTTGGAGATTCGGACAAGCCTTTGCCGGTCGGTCGCATTCGAGAGCGTCTCGGATATTTCGGGACACACAAGGCGCTGCGGGAAATCATCGCCGGGTATCTCGACCAAAAGGGACTTGCCGAGATGGGTCCCGAGGATTTGCGGGCGCTTGTGCTCAAAGGAGATCGGTCGCTCGTCGTGGATTTTGAATCCGACGACTGGGCCGAACACCTTGCGCCGCTGTACGAAATCGCAGCCGTGGTTTGTGAGGACGAGAATGCCGACGTCTCAATACCTACGGGGCTTCTGAAGGCCTTTTTTACAGCGAAGGACTCGGAAGAGATCGTTCGAAGACTGGAGGCGTTGGAATCGGTCAAGGGAGAGTATGCTCTCGACGTCGAGGCGCTTCGTATCCTGACCGGTGAGCAGCCCGAACCTGTTATCGAGCAACCGGAGCCTGAGGTGGAAATCGAGCCGGCTCAGCGCGTTCCGGGTACGCGCGTCGTCCGTAACGATATGCATCGCGACAGCAAGCCGTCGGTCGTGCCGCGGTGGATGCAGTTCGCCGGCGGTAACGGCGCCAACGAATCGGTGCCCGATCGCAGCAGACCTGTCAGCGGTCCTTTGAGCGTCGATGACCCGGCAAAGGTGCCGAGCGAAGACCAGGCGGACGGTGCGGGCAAGATCGGACAGAGCGCTCCCGTTCCAGATGTCGTCGGTATCGAAACGAGCGGCGACGGGGTCCGGCCAAGCGAACCCGAGCCGGTCGATCGTCGCCCTTCCGGCGAGAGCGTTCCGAGGTGGACCAAGTTTCGAGCGCCTGCCCCGGCATCGTCCGCCCCGGCATCGCCGAATTCCGCCTCCGAGCCCACTGATCTGGAGCAGCGCGTGTTAGGTCGCCTGAATGCCGTCCAGCGTGCATGGTTCATCAACCATCTTTTCGGCAGCGACCGGACACACTGGAAGATTGTAATCGACCTTCTTGCTGACGCGGATGATTGGAACGAGGCCTCTGGGATTATCGCTACCGAGGTATTTGAGCGCCACGGCGTCGATATTTACAGTCGACCTGCAGTAGACTTCACCAACGCCGTCGAGGCGCGATTCAGGTAGAAGGATCACCACCGCCATGTCGAAGGAAGACCCCGCCGCAAGACTCGACAAACTGCGAGCCGAAGCACTCAAAGGCGGTGGTCCGGAACGTGTCGATAAGCAGCACGAAAAGGGCAAACTCACGGCGCGCGAACGTCTGGATTTGCTTCTCGATCCTGGATCCTTCGAAGAAATGGGCGCCTTTGTCCGTCACCGCTCGCGAGACTTCGGTCTCGACGAGAACCGGCCGTACGGGGATGGGGTGATTACGGGCTACGGCAAAGTAAACGGAAGGCTCGTTTACGTCTTCAGTCAGGACTTTACGGTTTTCGGCGGATCCCTGTCTGAAACCCACGCGGAAAAGATTGTTCGCGTGATGAAGCTTGCGATGGAAAACGGGGCGCCGGTCATCGGACTCAACGACTCGGGCGGCGCACGTATCCAGGAAGGCGTCGCCTCGCTCGGCGGTTACGCGGATATCTTTCTTTTGAACACGCTCGCCTCGGGGGTCGTGCCGCAGATCTCGGCGGTAATGGGGCCCTGCGCCGGAGGAGCCGTCTACAGTCCGGCGATCACAGACTTCGTGTTCATGGTCGAGGGAACTTCCTACATGTTCGTCACCGGCCCGAACGTTGTGAAGACCGTGACCCACGAGGAGGTGACGTACGAGGAACTCGGCGGCGCCCATACGCATGCTTCGAAGAGCGGGGTGGCTCATTTTACATGTGACAACGAGGCCGCGTGCCTCGTCCGATTGCGTGATCTGCTATCCTACCTTCCCCAGAATTGTGAAGAGGCGCCCCCGGTTGTGCCGACCGATGACCCTGAAGATCGAGAAGACACCGCCCTCGATCGCCTCGTCCCGGCAAATCCGAACAAGCCTTATGACATGCACGAAGTCATCGGTGGCATCGTAGACCGCGGAAGCTTCTTCGAGGTACACGCCGGTTACGCGGGCAACATCCTTGTCGGTTTCGCGCGCATGGCAGGACGCACGGTCGGCATTGTCGCGAATCAGCCGGCAGTCCTGGCGGGCGTTCTGGACATCGACGCCTCCGTAAAGGGTGCCCGGTTCGTCAGGTTCTGCGATGCATTCAACATTCCTCTCCTCGTTTTTGAAGACGTTCCGGGATTTCTGCCGGGCACCGAGCAGGAGTGGCGAGGCATCATTCGTCATGGCGCCAAACTTTTGTATGCATTTTGTGAGGCTACGGTGCCGAGGATTACCGTCATTACCCGAAAGGCGTACGGCGGTGCTTACGACGTGATGAATTCGAAGCATATCCGAGGTGATCTCAACCTTGCCTGGCCGACGGCTGAAATTGCCGTCATGGGTCCCAAGGGTGCCGTCGAAATCATCTACCGGAAGCAGATTCGGGAGGCGGACGATCCTGAAGCCACCGAAGATCGGTTCGTGGAGGAATACCGCGACCATTTCGCAAATCCATATGTCGCAGCCGAGCGCGGATTTGTCGACAATGTCATTCATCCCAGGGAGACGAGGCGCACGCTCATTCGTGCGCTGGCCATGCTCCGAAACAAAGTTGCCGAAAACCCCCGCAAGAAGCACGGCAATATTCCCCTGTAGGGTTCCTTGTACTGCTAAACCGCCAGCTTTCATATCTTTAGCTAATGCAATTAGAAGCCGAGACATCTTGCTTTCCAGTATGACGTTGCGTATCGTAGAACTTCGTTTAAGCAGAGTGGCCAGTACTCTGAAGGGAGGCTATAGGTGACCATCCGACATCTAACTTTTACAGCACTGTTCTGTCTGGTCGCTGCGGTTAACGCCGTGGCGCAGTCGGATGCTGCCGACGTGACGCAACCGTGGGAGGAGTTCGTCGATTCCGACGAGAACCTGCTGACGATGTCGCATATCTACGACCACCAGGGAAATGCTCTGGAAGCCGCGGCATTTGGTGATTACTCCCGCTACGAAATGCAGCTCGACACGGCGATGCAGCTGATGTCTGATTTGCTGGACAAGCCTGTGGCCGAACGCCCGAGGTTTAGAGAGCTTTATCGGAGCGTGGTGACGGAATATCAAGGCTACTACGGCCAAGTCGACACGTTTTCGACACAGTACGGGAGCATTTTCTCCGTCCGTGACAGCCTTTTTGCTTCTCTCGAGAGCGACGATCTCGTCGAGGATCTGCTTATTACCGACCTACCCGAGATCTCGACATCCATTCCCATTGTCCATAACAGCCTGGTAGAGCGCAGCATCGTCTATTTGATGCGCAAGCAGGATAAGACTGTGAATCGCTGGCGCGCACGCGCCGAGACATACTTCCCGATGATCGAGTCGATCATGGAGCAGGAAGGGGCACCTGAAGAACTCAAGTATCTGGCGTTGATCGAGAGCGGTTTGGAGCCGCGAGCCAGAAGCTGGGCGCGGGCGGCCGGCATGTGGCAGTTCATTTCCGCCACCGGGCGACTCTACGGACTCGAGGTCAATGGCTGGGTCGACGAGCGCTTGGATCCGGAGAAAGCCACCCGGGCCGCAGCACGGCATTTGAAGGATCTTTACGAGTTGTTCAATCACGACTGGCCACTGGCGCTGGCGGGTTATAACTGCAGTCCTGGCAGGGTCAAACGCGCCATTCGACGCGTCCAGCGCGCCACCGGAAAGGAACCGACTTTCTGGGACGTTTACCGATATCTGCCGCGCGAGACACGCGCCTACGTGCCCATGTTCATGGCGGCTGCCATCGTCATGTCGCACCAGAATGCATTCGATCTGAAGGACGTCGAACCTGGACCCCGTTACGAATTCGATCGCGTCGCCGTGCATCACTTGTTGCCGCTGGAGCAAGTCGCTCAGATGAGTGGGGTCGACGTCGAGGCGATCAAGACGCTCAACCCGGAGATCAGAACCGACTACGTTCCGCCGTCCGTCAAGCCGTACATGCTGCGTCTGCCGTATCAGACCGGCAATCGCTTCATCGCGGCGTACGAGGATTGGCTCGCTGCGAATGACGGCAAGCTTGATCTCGTTCACACCGTCAAGCACGGAGAGACATTGGGACACATTGCCCGTGTGAATGGTGTCTCACTAAGTGAGCTGCGGAATGCGAACGGGCTTGCTAACAACACGATCGACGTAGGCCAGCAGCTTCAGATACCGGTATCGCCCTACAACAGCAAGAGTTCCGTGGAGATGTTCGAGAAGGGATCGGGAAGCGTTCGGTATCGACAGCCGTCGATCGATCCAGTCGCTGTTCTGTCTATCGACGGCTCCAAGGCGGGTCCGGGTGACAACATCAAGACCGTTGCCGTCAGAAGCCAGAAGCGTGCAAGGGAAATCAACGGGAGCTCGTCCAGCTCGTCGTCTTCCGGGAGCGGGAATCGGATCCGTTATCGCATCAGATCGGGTGACACACTCTCCGGCATTGCATCAAAGTATCGTACTTCGATCTCGAATCTCAGGAAATGGAATAATCTGCGCAGCAGCCGGATCCGCTCCGGTCAAGTCCTGACGATTTACTCCGGAAACGCACCAGCTTCGAAGCACAAGGTGCGTCGCGGCGAAACGCTCTCGGCAATCGCAAGCAAATACGGGACGAGCGTCGGTCGCATCAAGAGTTGGAACGGCCTCAGATCCGATCGGATACAGGTCGGGCAGGTCCTTACCGTGAGTCGGTAGCGACATCCGTGGTTCCCTGTACTACGTGCTGCGTCGCCAGGATATTTGGCGTGACGGATTCCGGCTCACTTCATCTTGCGACAAAGCCCCTTCGATTGTAATCATCACTCTGGACCACGGACCACGGACTACGGACTACGGACGTCTTTAGAATTCGCCTTGAACAGGGTAGTAAACATGTACCTAATCTCGGTCGAATTTCGTATTTTGTGATCCCGTCCTAAACGTGGTGTTTGAGAGCACATCAGATGGGCTCGTGAAGCTAGAACCACCTACTTGACTGCATGGCTGAAGACCAGCAGAATGGCATCATTCTGATCGACATCGAGGACGAAATGAGGTCCTCGTACATCGACTACTCGATGTCGGTCATTGTCAGTCGTGCCCTGCCCGACGTCCGCGACGGATTAAAGCCGGTGCAGCGCCGGATTCTGTACGGAATGAGCGAGTTGGATCTCGGTCCGACGCGTCCCTACAAGAAGAGCGCCCGGATCGTCGGGGAAGTGCTCGGAAAGTATCACCCGCACGGAGACTCGGCTGTATATGACGGGATGGTTCGGATGGCGCAGGATTTTTCCATGCGGTATCCGCTTGTCGGCGGCCAGGGAAACTTCGGATCGATCGACGGCGACTCGGCTGCGGCCATGCGATATACCGAGGCGCGTCTCACCCGCATTTCGCAGGAACTCCTGCAGGACCTCGAGAAGAACACTGTCGATTTCACGCCGAACTTCGACGAGTCGCTGAACGAGCCGAGCGTGCTCCCGGCTGCGACTCCAAATCTGCTGATGAACGGCGCCAGCGGGATCGCCGTCGGGATGGCGACGAACATTCCTCCGCACAATCTTGGCGAGCTCGTCAACGCCATCGTCGCCTACATCGACAATCCCGCCATCGAGACCGAGGAGATCATGCAGCATCTCCCGGCGCCCGATTTCCCTACAGGGGGCATAATCTACGGCTACGCCGGTGTAAAGGACGCCTACGAGACGGGTCGCGGGCGCGTCATTCTCCGGGCGAAGATTCACGAGGAAGAACTTTCGGGCGGACGCCAGTCGCTCATCGTGACCGAGATTCCGTATCAAGTGAACAAGGCGTCCACGATCGAGAAGATCGCCTCTCTTGTACGTGAAAAGCGGATCGAAGGGATTTCGGACCTCAGGGATGAGAGCGATCGCCGCGGCATGCGGATCGTGATCGAGCTCAAGCGGGACGCCGTTCCCCTGGTCGTCCAGAACCAGCTCTACAAATACACCCAGCTCCAACAGACCTTCGGCGTGAACATGGTCGCGCTGGTTGACGGCCGGCCACACACGCTCAAGCTTGTTGAAGCGATCGGCCATTACGTCGATCACCGCCACGAGGTTGTCGTCCGGCGGACGGAGTTCGAGCTCAATAAGGCGGAGGAACGCGCGCACATCCTCGAAGGCCTGAGTATCGCGCTGGATCACCTGGATGCCGTCATTTCGATCATCCGTTACTCGGCGAATCCCGACGAGGCGCGCGAGAATCTGATGGTCGGCGTACTTCCCTCGGCCCTGACGCCTGAGATGAGGGATCGATTCGGGCTGCCGAACACCGACGCGTCACTCTTCTCGCTCTCGGAGGCCCAGGCGCGCGCCATTCTTGATCTCCGTCTTCAGCGTCTGACGGCGCTCGAGCGACAGAAGATCGAAGATGAGCATACCGAGATCCTCAAACAGATCGAGACGCTGCGAGGCATTCTTGCCGACAAGCAAATGCGGATGCAGATCATCAAGGACGAACTCCTTGAGATAAAAAGGCGCTACGACGACGAACGCAGAACCGAAATCGACTACACGGGCGGAGACATGCTCGCCGTCGAGGATCTGATCGAGGATGAACAGGTCGTCGTCACCGTCACGCACCAGGGTCTCGTGAAACGGACGTCTGTCGTCACGTATCGCCAACAGGGGCGGGGCGGACGCGGCCTGCGGGCAACCGGAACGCGCGACGAGGACTTTGTCGAGCAGCTGTTCGTCTCGTCAAACCACGACTACCTGCTTTTCTTTACGGATCACGGCCAGTGCTACTGGCTGCGCGTCTTCGAGATTCCGGAAGGCGAAAGAACAGGAAAGGGACGCTCGCTGCGTAACCTCATCCAGATCGATCAGGAAGACCGCGTTCGTGCGGTGCTCGCCGTCAAGAAAGTTGACTTTACCGACCCCGATTTTGGAGAAAGCCACTACGTTCTGATGGCCACCAAGAAGGGAACCGTCAAGAAGACGCCGCTGTCTGCGTTCTCACGGCCTCGCGTCGACGGCATCATTGCCATTTCGATCAACGATGGCGACCAGCTTCTCGAAGCACACCTGACAGACGGGAACGCAAACGTCGTTCTGGCATCGTCCCGCGGTCGCGCGATCCGCTTTCATGAACAAGACGCGCGACCCATGGGCCGCAATACCCACGGCGTGCGCGGAATGCGCATCGGACCCAAAGAGTCGGTCGTCGGAATGATCGTCATTAACGAGGACGAGGCCGACGTCCTCGCCGTTTCTTCGAACGGATATGGCAAGCGGACGCTGATAGGCGATTACCCGCTGCAGGGCAGGGGCGGCAAAGGCGTTCTCACGCTGAAAGCGACCGAACGGACCGGCCCACTCGTCGCCGTCAAGGGCGTTCAGGAGGAGGCCGATCTCATGATCATCACGGTTGCGGGGATCATGATTCGAATGGACGTAAGCAGTATTTCGACCCTCGGTCGTAATACCCAGGGCGTCAAGCTTATCAACCTCGGCGGGCATGACGAGATTGCCGACGTCGCGAGCCTCGTCGTCGACGATGAAGACGAGAAACGAAGGTATCGAAGACGTTGACGAGGACAACGAAGACGTCAATGATGGCGGCGTTGTCGACGAGTCCGACGAAGACGAGGAAATTGCCGACGAGAATTCGCCGGAAGACGAAGACTGAGAAACACACTCGTTTCTGAACAGCTCTTGTCGGATCGACCCCAGAACGAAGTACGCTACCGGCGAGCAGGATCTCGGTCGCCTGGATCCGCCACACCGTCTCGACCTGAAAAACCGATAAGCGTCGGGCGACTCCCGGCGGAACTGTACTCACATCGGAACAAAGGAGCCGGTCGCCGATTTCGGTACGGCCTGTATGGTTAGACTGGAAAACATATCGCTTTCATTCGGCGGTCAGCGCATCTTCGATGACCTGAACTGGTTTATTCGAGGCAGTGCGCGTGCCGGACTTATCGGACCAAACGGAGCCGGAAAGACGACGCTTTTGCGCATGCTCTCCGGGCAGGCCCAGCCGGATTCGGGCACGCTTTCATTCGGCTCGGAGATGACGATCGGGTACCTCCAGCAGGAGATCCTGGAGACGGAGGACGAGACAGAGACGGTCCGTGACCATGTGATGCAGACCTTCGGTCGTGTCCAGTCTCTCGAGGCCGACGCGGAGCGAATCCTCGACCGCTTGAACGATTCCGACCTGGATGAGGAAGACACCGATCGACTCATCCGCAAGCTCGATGAGATTCATGTGGCGCTGCATGCGCACGACGCCCATCTGCTGGAGTCGCGCGCCGAGACCGTGCTGCACGGGCTAGGCTTTTCGGACGACGACATGAATCGTGCGGTCTCGACGTTTTCGGGAGGGTGGCGCATGCGCATGGCCCTGGCGCAGCTACTGCTCAAGAAGCCTGACCTCTTGCTGCTCGACGAACCCACGAATCATCTTGACATTGAGAGCATCGACTGGCTGGAGCAATTCCTGTCCGATTTCAATGGTGCGGTCGTTCTCGTTTCGCATGATCGCTATTTCCTCGACCGTATTGTTACGTCGATCGTTGAGATCGCACACGGAAGGGTTTACGAATACTCGGGCAACTACGAGCGATACGAGCAGGAGAAAGAGGAACGGCTCGCCGTCCTCCGTGCGTCCTACGAGAACCAGCAGCGTGAAATTCGCAGGGCGGAGCTTTTCATAAAGCGATTTCGGGCGAAGTCGACGAAGGCGCGACAGGTCCAGAGCCGCATCAAGGCACTCGACCGCTTGGAGCGCATCCCCGAGCCCGACCCCTCGACGGCATCCATTCGTTTCAGCTTTCCGACCGGGCCACAGCCCTCACGTATTCTGCTCGGGCTGTCCGATTTTTCAAAATCCTACGAAAATCCGGACGGAGACGACGTCGTCGTTTTCGACGACGCCCAGGCACTGACGATCGAGCGCGGCGACAAGATTGCACTCGTCGGGAGGAACGGAGCGGGCAAGAGCACGCTGGCCCGCATGCTCGGAGGAACGGAGCCATTCGATGGAGAGCGGTCGGTCGGTCAGCGCGTCGAGTTGGGATTCTTCGCCCAGAATCAGAGCGATGCCCTCGATCCCGACGACACGGTGCTCGAGGCAATGCAGCGGGCTGCCTACGGATGGGACGAGAGTCGCATCCGCGGTATCCTCGGGGCCTTCCTCCTGTCGGGAGATGACGTCCAGAAACGCACGCGCGTTTTATCCGGCGGCGAGAAGAGCCGGCTCGCCCTTGCACTGACGCTGGCGACTCCCGCCAACCTGTTCATCTTGGACGAGCCTACCAACCATCTCGACATTCGGTCAAGAGCTGCTCTGGTTGACGCACTGCGCGAATTTCCAGGTACGTTCGTCGTGATCAGCCATGATCGCCATTTTGTGGATCGTGTTGCCAACCGGATCTGGTACGTGGGGGATGGTCGCGTGCGCGTGTTCCATGGTAATTATTCCGGAATCGCGCAAATTCATGCGGCGGCAAAAGGGCCGGTCCAGGCGCCTGCGCCAAAGACCGCGGTCCCATCCAATGGTCGGGCCGGCGGACCGAAAACGAAGGAGCAGAAGCGCGTTGAGGCGGAGCGGCGCAAACAGCGAGCATCCCAGATGAAGCTGATCAAGGGGATCGTCGATCGCGGGGATCTGGCCGGCATGCGTGCTCTGGACGACGAGCTCATCGCATATGCATTGGAGATGATCGAGGAGACTATCGCTACCGACGAGCAGGAAAGATCCTTGTTGGAAGAGCGCCTCGCCGATCCTACGTTCTATCATGAGAGCAAGACTTCTTCCGATGCAGTGCGGCGGTTTGAGGAGCTGCAGCAGCGTCTCGAAACGCTCTATGAGCGCTGGGAGGCGGTGGGTCGGATGATTGACCAGCGTCGGAAATTGGAACGGTCGACACCCTGAGCGATGTTCAACGAACGAAGCAGGCTGTTTCAGCGCGCACTATTTGTGGCCGATCTGGGGCTCATCGTCGCCGGGTGGATTGTCGCGTACTATGTGCGATTCGAGCTGCTGGCGCCCGTCGTGGGGCTTCCACTCTGGCGGCCGTTGTCCAGATACATCTCCTACCTGCCTCCATTGATGATCATCTGGGGCATCGTCTTCCTCGCCTCAGGTCTCTATTCGTCGGATAGCGCACAGCGGCTTCCCCTACTCGTGTATGCCGTCCTCCGAGCCG
Source organism: uncultured Bacteroidota bacterium (assembly GCA_963768715.1). Lineage (GTDB taxonomy): Bacteria > Bacteroidota > Rhodothermia > Rhodothermales > DATKEJ01 > DATKEJ01. Next base: position 359,217 of record CAVYJC010000003.1, on the reverse strand, counting down.
TCTTTCTCGGCATGGCGGCCAGCGTGGCGGGACTGTTCTTCTATCGCGCCTTTTCTTTCTCTCGGCTCCACATGCTCCTGTTCGGTATCGTCACAACCGGACTCATGGTGCTGCTCCGCGCCGTCCTTTACACCGTCATCCGCCAGTCAAGGAAGCACGGCAGAAATCTTAAAAGGGTTCTCATCCTTGGCGCCGGCAAGGTAGGACGACGACTGGCCAAGGCTTTCCGTCAATATCCGCTCATGGGGTATGAGGTCGTCGGCTTTCTCGATGATCAGAAAGCCGGACCCGACATCCTCGGACCCACGTCTGCGCTATCAGAGGTGATGGACCGCCTCGAGGCCGCCGATCGATCGATCGATTCGGTATATATCGCCCTTCCTGTTCAGGCGCTCTCGAAGGTTCGTGACGTGACCGAGGTGCTTTCCACCCGGCTCGCCAGTGTCTGTCTCGTGCCTGATATCCTGCAGTTCGATTTACTCAACAGCCGGATTAGTGAGGTCGACGGTCTTCCGGTCATTCATCTGGCCGATGAACCACCAATCGCATTCGGCAGAGTCGTGAAGCGGGGGCTCGACATCGTGTTTTCTGCGGCCGTGCTGCTGATTCTATCACCTCTTTATCTTCTCATCGCGCTCGGCGTGCGCTTTTCCTCACCCGGACCCGTTCTCTATCGCCAACTGCGCATGGGATTGAACGGGCATCAATTCGAAATACTGAAGTTTCGTTCCATGCCGCTCGACGCAGAGTCCGATTCCGGACCGGTCTGGGCAAAGAAAGGTGAGCGGCGGGCCACCCGTTTCGGCTCGTTTCTTCGCAAGAGCTCCCTCGATGAGCTGCCGCAGTTCATCAATGTGCTGAAGGGGGACATGTCGGTTGTCGGACCCAGGCCCGAACGCCCCCATTTCATCGAGGACTTCAAGAATAGAGTTCCGCGGTACATGCTCCGGCACAAGATGAAGGCTGGAATCACCGGGTGGGCGCAGGTTCACGGACTGCGTGGCGATACGTCGATCGAAAAGCGAATCGAGTACGATCTTTACTACATCCAGAACTGGTCACTCGGCCTCGATCTGAAGATCATGCTTCTGACCCTCTGGCGGGGCTTCGTCAGCAGGAATGCCTACTGAGCTTCGTGTTCAGGCCGCCACGAAGGCGTTCACCATCGACTGGAAGATCGCGAGTCCGTCGTTTGACCCCAGAAGCGCCTCGACATGCCGCTCAGGGTGTGGCATCATGCCCATGACGTTTCCGCGTTCATTGATGATCCCGGCAATATTCCTGCTGGAGCCATTCGGATTTGCCTCCGACGTCGGTTGCCCGTTTGTATCGCAGTAACGGAACAGTACCTGGCCGTTGGCCTCCAGACGATCGAGCGTGGTCGCGTCGGCATGATAGTTCCCTTCGCCGTGCGCGATGGGAAGGGACAAGACGTCACCCACTGAGCATGCGTTCGTGAACATCGTGTCGGCTCGCTCGACGCGTATTCCGACCGGCTTGCAGACGAACCGAATCGATGCGTTCCGCAGCAGCGCACCGGGCAGCAGTCCGCATTCGCACAGTGTTTGAAATCCGTTGCAGATGCCGATCACAGGTCCACCTTGTTCGGCGAACGAGGTGACGGCGTTCATGACGGGTGAAAAACGGGCGATAGCGCCCGAGCGGAGGTAGTCGCCGTACGAGAATCCGCCAGGAAGCAGGACGACGTCAATATCGTCGAGCGACGTCTCCTTGTGCCATATGAATTCGGCATCCACCCCGACGACATGCTTGACAGCGTGGTAGGCATCGTGATCGCAATTCGAACCTGGAAAAATGACGACACCGAATTTCATAATCGCTAATCGCTAGTTGCTAATCGCTAAACGCCGACTCCCGGACTTCGGACCCCGGACCTCGGACCTCGGACCCCGGACCACGGACCCGGACCCCGGACCCCGGACCCCGCAAGATACCTCCGAACCAATCGGCCCTCAAATCGTTCTGCTGGACAAATTGCCACATTCCGGGTTTCAACGTGTCGATATCATTCAGGAGGGCGGAGCCTTCTGATCTGGAGGGGGTCCTCAGGTTGCTCGATGCCAGCGAATTAACGACGGACGGGCTGGAGGAAGACGCAGCGCTTGTTCTGGTTGCTGCGGCCAAAGACGGGATTGTGGCTTGCGCCGCCCTGGAGGTCGACGGATCGTCGGCACTCCTGCGATCGCTGGCCGTTGCGTCGAAGGTCCGTGGGACGGGTTTAGGGAAGGAACTCGTGTCGAAACTCGAGGAGCAGGCTCGAAACCTGGGTGTCAGTAGCCTGTATCTTCTGACCACGACGGCGGAAGGATTTTTCGACAAGCTGGGTTATCGCGTGATCGATCGAGCGCAGGTACCTGATGTCGTGCGCGCGTCGGCCGAGTTTCCGGCGTGCTCTTCTGCAGGCGCCACTGTGATGCGGAGATTCGTCTAGTCGTCACGTCAATTACTGTTTCCAATTCAGAGACCAGATTCCGAATGAAGCGACGCACAAAGATTGTCTGTACGCTCGGTCCGGCGAGTTCCAGCAGGGAGACCATCGGGCGTATGGTCGATGCAGGCATGAATGTCGCGAGGTTGAATTTCTCGCATGGGTCGCACAAGGATCACGGTCGTTTGATCGATATCGTTCGAGACGTTGCATCCGAGCGTGGCGTCGCTATTCCAATAATGCAGGATCTCCAGGGTCCGAAAATTCGGATCGGAGATGTACCGAACGGCCGAATCCTGCTGATCGAAGGTCAAAAGGTGATTCTCACCTCGTCGGACGTCAAGAGTGGAGATGGCCGTCGCATTCACATTGACTATCCCGGGTTCGAGGACGACGTCGAGGTTGGAGGGCGCATTCTGCTCGATGACGGCCGCCTTGAGCTTGAAATCGAGCGGGCCGGGCCTGACGAAATCGAGACGAAAGTGGTGGTCGGGGGACCTCTCCGCTCGCGTAAAGGGGTGAACATGCCCCACATGAACTCCGGTTCAACGACGCTTACCGAGAAGGACATTCGTGACCTGGAGTTCGGTCTCGCTCGAAAGGTCGATTTTGTGGCGCTTTCGTTCGTCCGCACCGAGCGCGACGTGACGGAGTTGGTCAACCGAGTCCGCGATTCCGGAGCCGACGTTGGGGTGATTGCCAAGATCGAAAAGCCGGAAGCCGTCGATGACCTGGAAGAGATACTGCGCGAGGCGGACGGCATCATGGTAGCGCGAGGTGACCTCGGCATCGAGATGCCGTTGTCGAAGGTTCCAATCATGCAGAAGCACATCGTGCGAAGATGCCTGGCGACCGCGAAGCCCGTGATCACGGCCACTCAGATGCTCGAAAGCATGATGCACAACCCCCGTCCGACCCGAGCGGAGGCGAGCGACGTCGCTAATGCGGTACTCGACATGACGGACGCAGTCATGCTTTCCGGCGAGACGGCGGCAGGCAAATACCCGGTACGGGTTGTCGAAGTGATGGACGAAATCGTTCGCGTGGCGGAGGGATCCGACCTATCTCTGGAGGAGGCATACTCTCAGCATGCTCCCTCGGATGCCAGGGAACGGGTCATGAACGCGATCAGCTTCACGGCGACGCGCGTTGCGAGGGAGGTCGGCGCCGTAGCGATTGCGTGCCTGACCCACTCGGGGGCGACGGCGCGAACGGTCGCACGCTACAGACCCGGCATTCCCGTGTATGCCTTTACGGACAACCAGCGCGTTGTGGGGCGCATGGGGATCGTCTGGGGAACCGAAGGCATCCACATTCCTTTTCAGGTGGATACAGACGCCGGGGTGGATCAGGTTCACGAGATACTCGTTGCAAGAAACCTCGCCCGGCCGGGAGACCGGATCGTCATTACGGCCGGCATGCCGCTTCCGACCATGGGGCGAACAAACATGATCCACGTCAGTCAGTTGTAGGGAATAGTAGCGGTCTTCGAATCATGACGATTGCGTGCGGAAAATCCGTTGTTGACATGCTCCGCCGGCGAGTCTGGGTCGTCGCTGTGGCGGGCGTGTGTCTGGCCGGCTGCTCCGGGAATTCTTTCCTCGCAAGGAGATTCGACAACTTCACCGCCCACTACAACAAGTTCTACAACGCGAACCGGACATTCCGCGAGCAGGAGCGAAAGCTCCAGGAAGGCGACCCGAAGATAGACAGGGATCGCTACCTGGACATTTTCGAGTTGCCAAAGCAGCAGGGCCGATCGGCGGAGTTTGAGAAGGTCATTACGAAATGTGCCGATCTGCTTCGGAATCATCCGCGATCGAAATGGGTCGACGATGCCCTGATGCTCATCGGTAAGTCCTACTTCTATCAGAGCAATGTTGTAGGGGCCGAACAGAAGTTCAATGAGGTCATCAACCTCAACGGTCCGCTGAAGGACGAGGCGGAATTCTGGCTCGCCCGCACGCTTGTGGCAGGGCAGTCCACCTCAGGGGCCGAGGACATTATTGGCACCGCGCTCGCCCAGGAAGAGATGGGCAAGGAGTGGCGATCACTCTTCCTCCTGCTTCGCGGGGACTTGCGGACCGAGGTGGGTGACTGGCCGTCGGCCATTGACGACATTTCAGCGGGGCTCGAGCATGTCAAGGACGGAGACACGGCGGCACGCGCTTATTTCCTTCTCGGCCAGTTGTACGAAACCGATGCTCAATACGAGAAGGCGGTCGATGCTTACCACCAGGTACAAAGCAAGAAGCCGCTGTACGAGCTTTCGTATGCCGCCATGTTGAACGAGATTCGCGTCAAAGGACTCAAGGTCGATCCCGAAGCGGCGTTGCAGGACCTCGATCGAATGATGCGAGACAACAAGCACTTCCAGAACCGGAATCAGTTGCAGGAGCTGCATGCTCGAATTCTGGCGGCTGCCGGTGACCCGGAAGCAGCGCGTGACAATTTTCTTGATCAGTTGTATCCGTCTGATCCATCACGAAAGACCAGTCTCCGAGGGGAAGTCCATTACAGGCTTGCAGAGCTCTATCGCGACTATCTCGGTGACTTCTATTCAGCGGGCATTCATTTCGATACCGCTTCATCTGTACTCCGAACGCCTCAAGTGCAGAACGAGCAGCTTGCGCCTGACGCCATCGAAGATGCCAAGAATGCGGCGAGCACATTCAAGGATTACCGGGAGACGCTCGATCGGGTGACGAGAATGGACTCGCTTCTATATCTCGGATCTCTGGATCAGGCGGCATTCGACTCAGCCGTGGCTGTTGTGCGCATCCAATTGGCTGAGGAAGCGGAGCGCATCCAGGAAGAACTCGAGCGACGGAAGACGCAGTCTCGATTCCGTCAGGCTGCGAGTGACGCCAATCCGCGCACGGGGACCACGCCTACGACTACGACGTCTGCCGATGCAGGGTCTGCCGGCACCTACGGGTTTCTGAACTTCAAGAATCTGCAGCGCGTGCAGGAAGCGTTCTTGAACTTCAAGGAGGTTTGGGGTGATCGTCCGCTCGTCCCCGGTTGGCGCCGTGAGGAAGCGATCGTCCTTGCGCAGCGAGCGGCGGCGGAGAATGGAGCGAAGGATGGCAAGGACGCAGAGCAAAAAGCCCAGGTCGAGCAGGTCCGTTTTCTGCCTCCCGTCGATATTGATGAAGTACCCCGTGATTCGGCGTCCCAGGCTGCTATGCGATTGGACAGAGCCGAGACCCGATACAGGTTGGCCAATGTCCTGTTCCTGTCGATCGGTCTGCCTGACTCGGCTGCAAAGTGGTATCGCCTCGTCATCGATGAGGATTCGGAGGAGCCGGTCGCGCAGCGTGCCCTGTATGCAATGGCCGAAGTGCACGAAGCACTTGGCGACAAGGACGCTGCGAAACGAACGCTTGAACGTGTGATCGACCTCTATCCGAAATCGAGTTATGCTGACAAGGCACGCTCAAGGCTCGGGCTTCCGCCGCAACACGCGGCTGCTGTCACGGATACGTTGGAGTTGGCTACCGCGCGGTACGAGGAAGCCTATGACCTCTGGGTTCAGGGGGACTACGAAAAGGCGATTGATGCTATGGTCCGCACCGCGGCCGACTTCTCGAAGTTCGACGTGGCCGCCAAGGCGCTCCTCGCGGTGGGCCGGATTTATCTAGAAAAGGCGCACGCTGACGGCTCGGATTTTTACGGCGTGATATCGATCGGCGATTCTGTGTTTTCGACGGCTGAGATCGAGGAGGGGCTTGCCGCAGCGGCGGCGAAGGTGCAGCCGGTGGCTGAAGTCGACACGGCTTCAGCCGGCAGCGGGGCAGAAGGAGAAGCCGCACAGACAGAAACGACTGCATCCGCCGCTCCCGGTCAAATCCAGGTCGCAGCAGCTGACACGACCGGCGCCGGTCTCGGGGAGGCGGATTCCCTTCGGGCAAACGCGACGCAGGTTGCCGCTCAGGAGGTTTCGAAGGCGGTGACGACTCCCGCACCTGCCCCCGATGCCGCGAAGCCCGTCGCTGACGACAAGGCCGGCGAACGTCGACCGACGCCGAAGAACACCGATGCGCTGGCCGTTCGTGATGACGCTGCGCGGCCGGTGGGCGACGAAGAGACACTACGGCCGGCGGCCGACAAGATCGGCAAGAACGCTGAGGACGATTTGGCGGATCGGCCGGTGAAGGTGCGGCGAGAGTTGGAGGACGAGATCGCGCCTCAGGTTTCGACGCCGGATACTTCGAACACGGGCTTGAAGCGACCGAAGGAAGGTGTGGAGCCGACCGGGCAAGAGCCGGGTAACGGGCAGCTTGCGACGGCGGCCGACAGCATGGGCCGGACAGTAGATTCACTTGCGGCCGCCGCAGCGGCGCAAGCGGCTGAGGTTGGTGCGCCGCCTCACAATAGCGATGCCTCGAAACCGGAAACAAAGGCGCCGCCTCCCAAAAGCGCCCGAGATAACCTGGCAGGAGCCCGAATATTTCGTCGACGGCCTGATCCCTGTGCCGATGACTCTGCACTCCCTCTACGGTGCGGTCGCAACGAACTTCGGATCGACACCGTACGGGAAGCGCGCCGTCGCGCTGCGCAATGGCCTCGTAGCGGCACGGACCGCCCTCGCCGTCGTCGAACGTCAGAGTGAGTCGGCTGTTGACGTGGCGACGAGCGAGGAAGCCTCGGATGAACCCCCTGCGACGGGCGAAATAGGGCCCGGCGAGAACGACGATGAGACACTCGTCCCGGAGCCGATGACGCCCGATTCGTCGAAAGCCTACCGGCCTGATTCTGACCTGCGACCGCCACCTCCCGGGGACCCCTGAGTCGCAGCGGCGGGGCGTGCGTTCCACCGGTGCCGGAACCGTGCATCCTTTCGAGGGTTCGGCAGTTTAACTTTGTCTTGGAGATGAGCGCTTCTCAGGCTGCGCTCCTCAATGACCACTATCGATGTCTAACGATTTAAATCAGGACGACAAACAAGGTCCAAAGGGATCGAAGCTGATGGATCGGCGACCTCGCCTGTCGCCGTGGATCTACGTGATGATTCTCGCCGGGCTTCTGGCGGCGAACATGTATTTCCTCAGTAAGGCCGACCCGAATGAGATCACCTACGGCCGCTTCCTGGATGCGGTGCGGGAGGGGTACGTCGAAGAGTTGGTCGTCGTCGACGACTCGTACATACGTGGCCTCTACAGGCAGGAAGCCATCGATCAGGGATTTGTCCAGGCGAGTCCTGCCCCTCAAACGCTTTTCAGCAACAACGATGAAAAGGCGCACCGACGCTTTTACACCGTCAAGCCGAAAGACCACGAGCTGACCGCTTTCCTGGAAGACTATAACAGTACGGCAGTGGAGCGGGGTCTGAATCCGGTCAAGTATGGCGCACGACGCGACGACAATTGGCTCAGTGGCTTGCTGACGTGGATTATTCCGCTCGGGCTGATCATCATTTTATGGGTATTTCTGCTGCGGCGTATGAATCCCGGCCAGCAAGTGCTCAACATCGGGAAGAACAAGGCCGTGCTTTTCGATTCGATGAGTGACCAGCGTCTCAACTTCGACGATGTCGCCGGACTCGAGGAGGCCAAGAACGAGGTCGAAGAGGTCGTTCAGTTTCTGAAGAATCCGAAACGCTTCACGCGGCTCGGCGGGAAGCTTCCCAAAGGCGTTCTCCTTGTCGGACCGCCCGGTACGGGTAAGACCCTTCTCGCCAAGGCGGTCGCCGGGGAAGCCGGAGTACCGTTCTTCTCCCTTTCGGGGAGCGATTTTGTGGAGATGTTCGTCGGTGTCGGCGCCGCCCGCGTTCGAGATCTCTTCCGTCAGGCCAAGGAGAAAGCCCCGTGCATCATCTTCATCGACGAGATCGATGCGATTGGCCGCACCAGAGGCAAGAACATGATCATGGGAGGCAACGACGAGCGTGAGAACACGCTCAATCAGCTCCTCGTGGAAATGGATGGATTCAACACGGACAAGGGCGTCATCATCATGGCCGCCACGAACCGTCCCGACGTCCTCGATACGGCCCTGCTGCGTCCCGGTCGCTTCGATCGCCAGATCATGATCGACAAGCCTGATCGTAATGAGCGCGCCGAGATCTTCAAGGTTCACACGAAGGAACTGACGCTGGACCCCGAGGTCGATCACTTTGCCCTGGCCGGACAAACGCCCGGTTTTGCCGGCGCAGAGATCGCCAACGTGTGCAACGAGGCCGCGCTTCTCGCTGCCAGGGAAGGGAAAGACGCGGTCGGTATGAGCGACTTCGAGAGTGCGATTGATCGCGTAATCGGAGGACTCGAAAAGAAGAACAAGATCATTTCTCCCGAAGAGAAGGAGATTGTGGCTTACCACGAGTCGGGCCACGCCATTACGGGGTGGTTCCTGCGTTATACGGATCCCGTCGTCAAGGTATCGATCATTCCGCGCGGTCTGGCTGCTCTCGGGTACGCTCAGTATCTGCCCGAAGAACGGTATCTCTACACGAGTGAAGGATTGTTCGATCGCATGGTGATGATGATGGGCGGGCGTGTAGCGGAGGAAATTGTCTTCAACCGGGTTTCGACCGGAGCGCAGAACGATCTCGAGCGCATCACGAAATTGGCGTATGCCATGGTGACCGACTACGGCATGAGCGAACGGATCGGCTACCTCAGTTTCAATCTGAGCGGCCATCGGGATGAGCCGGTTTTCGACAAGCCGTATTCAGAGGAGACCGCGCGAATCATCGACGAAGAAGTCAAGTCGATCATCGAAACCGTTCGGGGTCTCGCGCGCGACCTTTTGAATTCGAAGCGCACCGAACTGGAGTCGCTGGCCCAGGCATTGCTCGCCAAAGAAGTCATGTCCGCCACGGAGATCGAACAGATCCTCGGGCCGCGACCGCACCCGCCGCTGCATCACGAAGTGGCGACGTCGGAGCTTCCGGAAAACGGGGAAGCCGAGGAGATTCCCGCAGAAATCGACGGTACGTCTGACACCGCGCCCGTCGAACACGATTCGTAAGGCAGATCATCACGATCGATATAGTGATATATATCGCTATATCGAGTTAGTGCAAGAATCTCCAGCCTTAGCGGTTATTATTCAGCGCATCTTGATATTGCACCGGGCAAATTCTTGCCTATGAAGCGAAGTCTGGTGTATTTTCCTTTTCTGTCGCAAAATTTGGCCGCGACGTCATGTACTGTGATTCGCGGCCGAACAACAACCAGATTTTCGACGTGCCGACGATACAGCAGTTAGTTCGCAAGGGCCGGCAAAGCAAGGTCAAGAAGACCAAAGCGCCGGCGCTGAGTCAGTGCCCGCAGCGGCGGGGCGTGTGTACCAGGGTATACACGACGACCCCAAAGAAACCGAACTCCGCACTCCGGAAGGTAGCGCGGGTGCGGTTGACGAACGGGATTGAGGTTACGGCCTACATCCCGGGAGAGGGACACAATCTGCAGGAGCACTCCATTGTGCTCGTTCGAGGAGGTCGTGTTAAAGACCTGCCCGGCGTGAAGTATCACATTGTCAGGGGTGCTCTCGACACTGCCGGTGTGGAAGATCGCAGACAGAGTCGTTCGAAATACGGGGCCAAGCGGCCTAGGTAGACTGGCCTGGCTGCTATAAAGTTGACTGTTAGAAATCACGTATTAGGCTATGCGTAGAAGACAAGCCGAAAAGATTCAGGCGGGACCCGATCCGCTGTACAGCGATCTCCTCGTATCGCGCTTCATCAATGCCGTGATGATGAACGGCAAGAAGAGCATTTCGCAGAAGATCGTGTACGGGGCCTTTGACGTTATTGAAGAGAGGACCGGTGAGCAGGGAATCGAAGTCTTTAAGAAGGCTGTAGAGAATGTCGCTCCCATGGTTGAGGTGCGCAGCCGCCGGGTCGGTGGAGCCACCTACCAGGTTCCGCTCGAGGTTCGTGCCGATCGTCGGATCTCGCTCGCCTTCAGATGGCTGATTCAGTACGCGCGAGCCCGTGCCGACAAAAGCATGGCGAACCGCCTGGCCAATGAGTTGATCAGTGCCTCCCGCGGTGAGGGTGGTGCTGTACGGAAGAAAGATGATACCCACCGGATGGCTGAAGCGAACAAAGCGTTCGCCCACTTCCGGTTCTGATGATGAGAACGCCGGATCTCGATCCGGTTCATGAATAGAATGATGAGTAGCAACGGACAGGCGTTCCCGCTCCCTAAGACCCGAAACATCGGGATTATGGCGCATATCGACGCCGGCAAGACCACGACGACCGAGCGTATCCTGTTCTATACGGGCAGGATTCATCGCGTCGGTGAGGTCCATGAGGGCGGCGCCACGATGGACTGGATGGAGCAGGAGAAAGAGCGCGGCATCACCATCACGAGTGCTGCCACGACCTGCTATTGGAAGGACCACCGCATCAATATTATCGATACGCCCGGCCACGTTGATTTCACCATCGAGGTCGAGCGTTCACTGCGCGTATTGGACGGCGCTGTGGCGCTGTTCTGCGCCGTAGGCGGTGTCGAGCCGCAGTCTGAAACCGTGTGGCGCCAGGCCGACAGGTATGGCGTGCCTCGCATTGCATTCATCAACAAGATGGATCGCACGGGCGCCGATTTCGAGGGCGCCGTCAAAATGATGAAGGATCGGCTGAAGGCAAATCCGGTGCCGGTCCAGATTCCGATCGGACAAGGCCCGCTGTTCCGCGGCGTCATTGACCTGATTGCAAACAAGGCCATCGTCTGGCACGATGAGTCGCAGGGTAATACGTGGGACGAGATCGAGGTGCCTCACGACCTCGTTAAAGATGCCCGTCATTGGAGGATCAACCTCCTCGAGGCCGTTGCGGATCTCGACGATACGCTGTTGATGAAGTACCTCGATGGCGAAGAGATCACCAGCGACGAGATCAAGGCCGTGGTGCGGAGCGCCTCCGTCAACAACCTGATTACTCCGGTCTTCTGTGGTTCGGCATTCAAGAACAAAGGTGTACAACGCCTGCTCGACGGCGTGATCGACTACCTGCCGAGTCCGCTGGACACGCCTCCCATCGAGGGCGTCAACCCGAACACGGGCGCCGTCGAAACGAGATCGTGTGATCCGGATGCACCGTTCAGTGCGATCGCATTCAAAATCATTACCGACCCGTTCGTCGGAAAACTGACCTACTGCCGCGTTTACAGCGGCACATGCCCCAAGGGAAGCGCGGTCCTGAACGTATCGACCAATTCGAAAGAACGATTCGGCCGGCTGCTTCTGATGCACGCCAATTCGCGCGAAGATGTCGATTCCGTGCGCGCGGGCGAAATCTTTGCCGCGGTCGGACTGAAGAAAGTCCGCACAGGCGACACGCTCGCTGATCCCGACAAGCCGATCCAGCTTGAGCAGATGGACTTCCCGGAGCCCGTCATCCGGATCGCGGTGGAGCCGAAGACGCAGGCCGATAACGACAAGATTTCGGTCGCTCTGCAGAAGCTCGCCGAAGAGGATCCGACCTTCCGCGTCAGCTCCGATCAGGAAAGCGGGCAGACGATCATCGCCGGTATGGGTGAGCTCCACCTTGAGATTATCGTCGATCGTCTCAAGCGTGAGTTCAAAGTCGAAGCGAACGTTGGCAGACCGCAGGTTGCCTATCGCGAAGCTATCACCGAGACCGTCGATCACCACTACATCCACAAGAAGCAGAGCGGCGGTCGCGGCCAGTTCGCGGATGTCTATATCGAGTTCTCACCGGTCGAAGATGGAACCGGATTCGAGTTTATCAACGACATCAAAGGGGGGGCAATCCCTCGTGAGTTTATTCCTTCGGTGGAGAAGGGCATCAAGTCGGCGCTCGGTCAGGGGCCGCTGGCCGGTTACGCGATCGAAGGCGTTAAGGCCCGCCTCTACGACGGGAAGACGCACAACGTGGACTCGGATCAGATTTCGTTCGAAATCGCCGGACGGATGGCATTCCGTGAAGCCGCGCGTCGGGCGAAGCCGGTCCTCATGGAGCCCGTCATGTCGGTCGAGGTCACCACGCCCGAAGAATATATGGGCGACGTGATCAGTGACTTGAATAGTCGCCGCGGCCGAATCGACGGTATGACACAGCGAGCCGACGCCCAGGTCATCAAGGCCCTCGTGCCGCTGGCGGAAATGTTTGGATACTCAACCGACCTGCGTTCCCTTACGCAGGGTCGGGCGATCTACTCGATGCAATTCGACCGCTATGATGCGGCGCCTCGCTCGGTCGTCGAAGAGGTTGTTTCATCGGTCAAAGTTGAAGTAGAAGCTTAACGATCAAAAAAGAGACAGTAAACGTCCAAACGTCGATAAACGACGAAGCGCGCTGCGGGCGCGCTCAAATTAGGAGATAAGAGTTATGGCAAAGGAGACGTTTCAGCGCACGAAGCCTCACGTTAACGTGGGTACGATTGGTCACGTTGATCATGGTAAGACGACGTTGACGGCAGCGATCACGATGGTGCTTGCGAAGCACGTATCGGGGGTGACGATTCGTTCGTTTGACTCGATTGACAATGCGCCGGAGGAGCGAGAGCGTGGTATCACGATCGCGACGGCACACGTGGAGTACGAGACGGAGAATCGTCACTATGCGCACGTGGATTGTCCGGGCCACGCGGACTATGTAAAGAACATGGTTACGGGTGCGGCGCAGATGGACGGGGCGATACTGGTGGTGGCGGCGACGGACGGGCCGATGCCGCAGACGCGCGAGCACATTTTGCTGGCGCGTCAGGTGGGAGTTCCGTACCTGATCGTGTACATGAACAAGGTGGACCTGGTCGACGACGAGGAGTTGTTGGAGTTGGTGGAGATGGAGATTCGCGATCTATTGAACCAGTACGAGTTTCCTGGCGATGACATTCCTGTGATCCGCGGGAGCGCGCTGCGTGCGCTCAACGGGGAGGAAGACGGGGAGAAGTCGGTACTGGAGTTGATGGAGGCGGTTGACAGCTACATTCCGACGCCGGAGCGCGACGTGGACAAGCCGTTTTTGATGCCGATCGAGGACGTGTTTTCGATCACGGGTCGCGGGACGGTGGTGACGGGTCGGATCGAGCGGGGCGTGATCAAGGTGGGTGAGACGGTCGACATTCTTGGGATCCACGATGCGAAGCAGTCTTCGGTGGTGACGGGGGTAGAGATGTTCCGCAAGCTTTTGGACCGCGGTGAGGCGGGCGACAACGTGGGGCTGCTGCTTCGCGGAATCGACAAGGAGGCGGTAGAGCGCGGGATGGTGGTTGCGAAGCCGGGATCGGTGACGCCGCACAAGGAATTTGAGTCGGAGGTGTACGTGCTTTCGAAGGATGAGGGAGGCCGCCACACGCCGTTTTTCAAGGGATACCGGCCGCAGTTTTACTTCCGTACGACGGACGTAACGGGCGACATTGATCTGCCGGCGGGAGTGGAGATGGTCATGCCGGGCGACAACACGCAGTTCACGGTGAAGCTGATCCAGCCGATCGCCATGGAAGACGGCCTGCGCTTCGCTATCCGCGAAGGCGGTCGTACCGTCGGCGCCGGCGTCGTCACGAAAATCCTCGACTAGTCCTACTAATGACTAGTGACTAATGACTAGTGACTAATTCATGGCAAGCCAGAAAATCCGGATCAAGCTCAAGTCGTACGATCATAATCTGATCGACAAGAGCGCCGAGAAGATTATTCGGACCGTAAAATCGACCGGTGCAGTCGTCAGCGGACCCATTCCGCTGCCGACAAAGAAGACCATCTACACGGTGCTTCGATCCCCGCACGTCGACAAGAAGAGCCGGGAACAGTTTGAGTCGAGACGCCACAATCGGCTGATCGACATTCTGTCAACCAGCAGCAAGACGGTCGATGCGCTCATGAAGCTTGAATTACCCAGCGGCGTGGACGTCGAAATTAAGGTCTGACCAGAATGTTGCCGCTCACCCATCATCCGCGATCATTACGGAATGCGAACCGACTGTTCGCAGCCTTTATGGCCGCCATCATTCTGGTCTGGACCGGCTGCGACAGCTCGGATCCCAAGACCGATGATGATACCGACCGTTTTGTTGGGACGTGGGATGCTGTTTCACTTAATGCCGGACCGCTCAACGTTCTGGGCGACCTGAACCTGGTTGCGACGTTCGGTTCGAACTCCAGTGTGCAGATTGTCGTCTCCGACCCAAGTGGCGAGTTGGCCAACGTGAGTGGCCAGTATGATGTGAATACGCCCGCAGGGAAAGTGACGCTTTCCGGTAGCGATTTCGATCAGGATCTGGAGATGGGATACTCGTTCGAATCGGATAACGAACTGAAACTGACGTTCTCGGGCTCCGATCTGCAAGGTCTGGGCATAGACCTCGGAGAGTTCGGCGGCATCGTGTCGGGGCTTCCACTAACGGCGACGCTCGATAAACGAACCGGGACCTGATTGTAAACGCGGCTTTGGAGGATTATCCGGGGCCGAATGCAGAGAATAGCGATGACAGGATTAATCGGAAAAAAGCTCGGTATGACCAGCGTCTTCAACGAAGACGGTGACCAGATCCCCTGCACGGTTTTTGAAATCGAACCGTGTGTGGTGACGCAGGTCAAGAATGTCGAGAAGGACGGCTACGCGAGCGTCCAGTTCGGCTATGGCGACCGAAAATCAAAGCGCGTGACGAATGCGCTGAAGGGGCATTTCCGCGCCGCCGGTGTGGATCCGCGGGTCGGTCTGGCTGAATTCCGCGACTTCGGAATGGAAGACGTCGAGCTCGGAGCTGAAATCCGACTGGAAGACGTGTTTGCCTCGGGAGACAAGGTTCATGTGACCGGCAAGTCGAAGGGCAAAGGTTTTCAAGGCGTGGTGCGCCGGCACGGTTTCAGCGGTGTGGGCATGGTGACCCACGGTCAGCACAATCGCCAGCGCGCACCGGGATCGATCGGACAGTCATCCGACCCGTCGCGTGTGTTTAAAGGGACCCGCATGGGGGGGCGAATGGGCAATGCTCAAGTCACCACGCAGAATCTCAGAGTGGTAGCACTCTACCCGGAGAACAACTTGCTGCTGATTCGCGGCGGCGTTCCCGGTCCCAAGAATGGATATGTACGGATAGTCAAGGCGTAAGCAGACGTCACGAAGACGATCATGAAACTCAAGGTTTACAAGTCTGACGGGAAGGCCACGAGGCGCTCGGTGACGCTCGATGAGAGCGTCTTCGGGATCGAGCCCAATGATCATGCGATCTGGCTCGACGTCCGATCGATTCAGGCAAACGGCCGTCAGGGTACTCACAAGACGAAAGAGCGCGGAGAAGTTCGCGGCGGCGGCGCAAAGCCGTGGCGTCAGAAAGGCACGGGCCGGGCACGGGTCGGTACGATCCGTTCGCCGCTCTGGCCGGGTGGCGGTCGCACGTTCGGGCCCCGCCCGAGAAGCTATACCGTCGGCGTCAATCGCAAGACGAAAGCGCTCGCGCGGAAGTCTGCACTGACCTACAAGGCTCGTGAAGATGCCATCCGCGTGCTCGAGGACTTCTCTTTCGATCAGCCGAAGACGAGCGACATGGTAGCCATGCTCGCCGCGCTGGAGCTGGCCGACAAGAAGGTGCTCGTCTTGACGGGAAGCGCCGACGTGAACCTCTACAAGTCGGGTCGCAACTTGCCCCGCGTATCGGTCGTCGACGCAGCCAGCGCTTCGACCTACGACTTGCTCAATGCAGGCGTGCTGGTATTCCAGGAGAGCGGCCTGCAGCGACTGACGGGTGCGCTTGGCGGTGCAGCAGCCGCCGAAGAACCCGCAATCGAAACCACGGAGGAGGGGTAGAAGATGATCGACCCGTTAATCCTGATTCGTCCGATCGTTACTGAAAAGATGACGCGCCTCTCTGACGAAGGGCGGCATTACGCATTCGAAGTGCGGAAGGACGCTAACAAAATTGAAATCCGCAAAGCAGTCGAGCAGCGGTATCCGGGCGTATCTATCAAAAAGGTCCGCACGATGATTGTCCGCGGCAAGAACCGTCGTCGGTTCACGCGCGCGGGCCTGATCGAAGGGAAGGAGCGATCGTACAAGAAAGCGATCGTGACCCTGGCGGACGGCGAAATAGATTTCTTCGAAGATGTTTGATCCGAAGCCCGACGTATCGGGACGAGAATCTGAAAGAGACAAGCAATGGCGATAAGGAACCTGAAACCAGTTACACCTGGACAGCGGCACCGGTCGGTAGACACGTTCGCGGACATTACGCGATCGGAGCCTGAGAAGTCGCTTGTTGCGCCGTTGAAGAAGTCGGGCGGTCGCAATTCGAACGGGCGGATTACCTCCCGTCACAGAGGCGGAGGCCACAAGCGGCGATACCGCGTGATCGACTTCAAGCGCAACAAGTACGGCATTCCCGCACGCGTGGCGAGCATCGAGTACGATCCGAACCGTTCGGCGCGGATCGCGCTGCTGATATACGCCGACGGCGAGAAGAGATATATCGTGGCGCCGGACCGTGTCGGTGTCGGACAGGAAGTGGTGAGCGGCCCGACCGCGCCTCCCGATCCTGGCAATTGTCTTCCGCTTGCGAACGTCCCGCTTGGAACGTTCGTCCACGCGGTTGAGCTGAAGCCGGGCAAGGGTGCGCAGATGGCTCGCTCGGCCGGCACGTTTGCGCAGCTCGTGGCGCGGGCCGGACGATTGGCCACCTTGAAGCTGCCTTCGGGTGAAGTGCGGCAGGTGCCGGTCGATTGTACGGCAACGATCGGGACGACGAGCAATCCCGAACACATGAATATGGATGTCGGAAAGGCGGGCCGGAAGCGATGGATGGGTGTTCGCCCGCAGACGCGTGGTGTTGCCATGAACCCGATCGATCACCCGATGGGTGGTGGCGAGGGCAAGGCCTCAGGAGGCCACCCGAGATCGCCGTGGGGTCAGCCGGCAAAAGGATTCAGGACGAGAAAGCGTCGCAATACGTCGAATCGCTACATCGTTCGTAGACGAAATCAGGTTTAGGCCTAGTAAGGCTAGTTGAGTATTTAGAAGCAGGAATATGGCACGCTCACTGAAGAAAGGGCCCTTTGTTCATTACAAGCTGATACGGCGGGTTGAGGAGATGAACCAGGCCGGTCGCAAGCGGGTAATCAAAACGTGGAGCCGAGGTTCGATGATCATGCCCGAATTCGTCGGGCATACGTTTGCCGTTCATAACGGCAAGCAGTTCATCCCCATTTATATCACCGAGAACATGGTCGGCCATCGTCTCGGCGAATTCGCTCCGACGCGCACGTTCCGCGGTCACCCGGGGAGCAAAGTGGATACCAGGGCACGCCGCAAGTAGACGTTGAAATTTCTGCAGAACAGACGATAGATCATGGAAGCAAGAGCTGTACGCAAGTACGTCCACGGTTCGCCTCGGAAGATGCGCATCGTCGTCGACGCCATCCGCGGCATGAAAGTGGGCGATGCGCTGAGCACGCTGCACTACATGCCCCAGCGGGCGGCACGTTGGGTCGAAGCGACGATCCATTCGGCGGTACACAATCTTATGGATCGATCCGCCGATGAGCGGGTGGATGAAGAGGCGCTCGTCATTCGACACATCGCGGTCGATGGGGCGCCCATGGTCAAGCGCGTTCGTCCCGCTCCGCGGGGACGCGCACATCGCATTCGGAAGCGCATGAGTCACCTGACCGTAGTGGTCGGCTCGGCTGCGGCGGATTCCGCGGAATCGGACGCATAACTACAAGAACGAGGAAAGCATTGGGTCAGAAAACGCATCCTGTCGGGTTTCGCCTGGGCGTCATTAGAGGTTGGGATTCCAACTGGTACGCCGAAGGCGACTACGCGGCTAAACTGATCGAAGACGGCAAGATTCGCACGTACTTGAGGGAGCGCCTCAAGCGGGCCGGGCTGAGCCGCATCGTTATCGAGCGGACCCCCAAGCGGGTCATTCTCACACTCCACACCAGCCGGCCGGGCGTCGTGATCGGCCGCGGTGGTGCTGAGGTCGAGAAGCTTCGTGAGGAGTTGAAGCAGCTCACTGAGAAGGACATCCAGATCAATATCAGTGAAATCAAACGACCTGAGCTGGATGCCAGCCTGGTTGCACAGAATATTGCACAGCAGCTGGAAGGACGTGTCTCGTTCCGTCGTGCGATGAAGCAATCGCTTGCGGCCGCCATGCGAATGGGCGCCGAGGGAATTCGCATCCGCGTGGCAGGACGCCTTGGCGGGGCCGAGATGAGTCGCTCCGAGCAGTATCTGGAGGGACGCGTACCGCTGCACACGGTTCGCGCAAACATTGATTATTCGCAAGCCACCGCGTTCACGATTTACGGGACGACTGGTGTCAAAGTATGGATTTTCCTGGGCGAGGTAATCGGCAAGCCCGATCTGAGCCCGAATGCCCAATCTCCGCTTCAACAGGCACAGGCCGCCCCGCCCGAACGGCGTCGCCGGCGACGCCGCAAGCGGTCGGATGAAGGGGCCAGCTGAATTAGTTAAAACCCGAGGAACGTCGTCATGTTGATGCCGAAGCGGACCAAGTTCCGCAAGATGCAGAAAGGTCGCATGAAGGGCCCGGCCGGTCGCGGCACAAAGATCGAGTTCGGTGATTTCGCCATCAAGGCGGAAGAGTCGGCCTGGATCACCAGCCGCCAGATCGAAGCCGCCCGTATTGCGATGACCAGGCACATGAAACGGACTGGGAAAGTCTGGATCCGAATCTTTCCTGACAAGCCCGTTACCAAGAAGCCGGCCGAAACCCGGATGGGTAAGGGGAAAGGCTCACCCGAGTACTGGGTCGCCGTTGTCAAGCCGGGTCGGGTCATGTTCGAGATCGGTGGCGGCGTTCCGATCGATCTCGCCAAAGAAGCCATGCGCCTTGCGCAACAGAAACTGCCCATTAAGACCAGATTTGTGATTCGGCCCGATTACGCGGGCGCGGACAAATAGAACCGACGTATCAGGATGAAGGCAAAGGAAATTCGAGACCTCACTTCCGAGGAAATCCGGCAGCGGATAGTCGACGAGAAGAAGGCCGTGCAGCAGTTGCGATTCCAGCATGCGATCGCGCAGCTCGAGAATCCGGCAGTGCTTCGGCAGAAACGGCGCGAAATTGCCCGCCTGACCACGATTCTCACAGAACGTGCGGCGGCGGAAAGTGCCACAGAACAGTAACTGACCTGATCGAAGGACGCGAAATAGGACGTGAGTTCAGAAATGGAAACCCGCAATAGACGGAAAGAGCGTGTCGGAGTCGTCGTGAGCGACGGGATGGATAAGTCCATCGTCGTGGCGATCCAACGCCAGGTAAAGCACCCGATTTACCACAAGTTCGTCAAGAAGACGACGAAGTTGATGGCTCATGACGATGCCAACGATGCGCACGTGGGGGATACGGTGCGCATCATGGAGACGCGTCCGCTGAGCAAACGCAAACGCTGGCGTCTCGTCGAGGTCGTCGAGAGAGCCCGATAACGCCTGATTTCAAAGCAAGAGTAGGCAGAAATGATTCAGCAGGAATCCAGACTGGCAGTAGCCGATAACAGTGGCGCCAAAGAGGTCCTTTGTATCCGCGTGCTCGGCGGCAGCGGCCGGCGGTACGCACGCATTGGGGACAAGATCGTTGTGACCGTCAAGTCGGCGATTCCGGGCGGCAACGTCAAGAAGGGAGAAGTTTCTACGGCCGTTGTAGTCAGAACGAAAAAGGAGTATCGCCGTGCCGACGGCTCCTACATCCGATTTGACGAAAACGCAGCGGTCCTTCTGACGCCGACGGGTGAACCGCGCGGAACGCGGATTTTCGGTCCGGTCGCCAGAGAACTCCGTGAAAAGCAGTTCATGCGCATTGTTTCGCTTGCGCCGGAGGTGCTCTAAGCGGAGAGACAAAACGTCTAGAGACGATGAAAAAGAAATCAACCAAACAGAAGCTGCACGTTCGGAAAGGCGACATGGTCGCACTGACCAAAGCCTTCACGGGGATGCGTCCCCGCGAGAGAGGCTACCAGGGGAAAGTGCTCCGTGTCTTCCCGAAGACCTCACGGATTATCGTGGAGGGCGTCAATATTCGCGTACGCCACACGCGGCCGAATCAGATGTATCCCCAGGGTGGCCGCATCGAGCGCGAGATGCCTATTCACATCTCGAACGTGATGCCGGTCGATTCCGACGGCAACCCGACCCGGGTCGGCCGCCGGCTGATCCAAGATCCGGAGACCGGGCGCCGCGAATGGGTCCGCTACGCCGTTACGACCAAGGAGGAACTCGACCACTGAGACGATTGGACTCGGTATAGAAGAGAATCGAAATGGCTGAAAAGAATTACGTCCCAACACTGAAGAAGCGGTATCAGGATGAGATCGTTCCCGCGCTCATGAAGCAGTTCGGGTACTCCAATACCATGCAGGTGCCGCGCCTGGTCAAGATCTCCGTTAACAAGGGCGTGGGCGAAGCGTCAACGAACAAGAAGCGTCTCGACGACGCCGTCGACGAACTGCGCCGCGTTGCCGGTCAACACCCTGTCATCGCGAAGGCGCGCAAGAGTGTTTCGAACTTCAAGATCCGCGACGGCATGCCCATCGGGGCGCACGTGACGCTCCGCGGAGATCGGATGTACGAATTCATGGAACGACTGATCATGCTCGCCCTGCCGAGAGTCCGTGACTTTCGGGGTATCTCTGACCGCAGCTTTGACGGCCGCGGTAACTATACGCTGGGCGTTAAGGAGCAGATCATTTTCCCGGAAATCGACTTGGACAAGGTTGACCAGATTTCGGGAATGGACGTCACGTTTGTGACGACCGCCGAGCGCGACGAAGAGGCGCTGGCTCTCTTGAAAGAGCTGGGCATGCCGTTCGTTCGCAGAGAGCAGAAATCAGAGGAATAATCAAGACGAACGTTTTTTATGGCTAAGAAAAGCTGGATTGCACGCGAAGCCAAGCGCCGACGCCTTGTCGAGAAATACGCCGAGAAGCGCCAGGCATTGAAAGAGGCCGGAGACATGGAAGGCCTCCAGAAGTTGCCGCGGAACTCGTCGAAGGTTCGTCTGCGCAATCGATGTGCGCTGACCGGACGGTCGCGCGGGTACATGAGGGAATTCGGGGTTTCCCGGATCGTGTTCCGCAACATGTCGCGGGAAGGCAAGATTCCAGGTATTCGCAAATCAAGCTGGTGAGCCCGACAAGCTCTCCTGAATGACTGAATAAGTATATGAACGTAACGGATCCCGTAGCTGACCTGTTGACCCGCATTCGGAACGGGCAGCGTGCACAGCACAAATTCGTCGATGTCCCGGCTTCCAAGTTGAAGCGGGCCATCACGCAGATCCTTGTTGATAAGGGCTACGTGCGTAAGTACGTCGACATTGATGACGACAAGCAGGGCCTTATCCGGATCTACCTCAAGTATGATCGGGAGGGGCAGCCCGCCATCCATGCGCTCAAACGCGTGTCGAAGCCGGGCCTGCGTACCTATACGTCGGCGGATAGTCTCCCGCGAGTACTCAACGGGCTTGGCATCGCCATCCTGTCGACATCCCGCGGCGTGATGACCGACAAAGAAGCGAGAATGGCAAACGTGGGCGGCGAAGTGCTGGCCCACGTCTGGTAAAAATAGAGATCTGGCGAAGGATGTGAGTACGGAATCCGAAGTGCAGGCTTGAAGCCGGGCGGATCCCGCAAGTTTTCAGAGGAAGATTATGTCACGAATTGGCAAGTCGCCGGTGGTTGTGAATGAAGGGGTGAAAGTTGAAGTCTCCCCGACGAATATGGTCACCGTCAGTGGACCGAAGGGCAAGCTGAGCCTTCAGGTTGCACCGGATATTTCGGTGCAGCTTGAAAATGGCGAAATGGTCGTGAGTCGTCCGACCGATCAGAAGCGCCATCGTTCGATGCACGGACTTTACCGTTCGTTGCTCGACAACATGGTGACGGGCGTGACCGAAGGGTTTGAGCGCCAGTTGGAAGTGATCGGTGTCGGCTACCGCGCGGAAGTTCAGAACGGCGTTCTCGAGCTCGCGCTCGGGTATTCGCATCCGATTTACTTCCTGCCGCCGGAAGGTATCTCGATCACCGTCGAAATCAAGACCCGGGGATCGGCCCCGATCATCAAAGTGGAAGGCATCGATAAGCAGTTGGTTGGTCAGGTGGCCGCCAAGATTCGCGGCCTGCGCCCGCCTGAACCCTATAAGGGCAAAGGAGTCCGCTATGTTGGAGAGTATGTACGCAGAAAAGCCGGTAAGACGGCAGCGAGATAGGTGACAAGAACGCAACAGTCACGGCATTAGAGCAATGGCAAAGAATGTAAAGAATCTCCGTCGAGCGCGTCTGCGCCGCGGAATCCGGGCTCGGATTCAGGGAACAGCGGAACGTCCGCGCCTCTGCGTGTTCCGCTCGAACACGGTGATGTACGCGCAGGTGATCGACGACCGGTTGGGCCGTACCCTCGCCGCTGCATCGACTCGAAAGAACGATGTTGGCGATGCGAAGGGAACTCCTGTTGAGCTCAGTCGGGCGGCAGGACGCGTCCTGGCTGACCGGCTAAAGGAAGTTGGGATCCAGCGCGTCGTGTTCGACAGAAACACCTACCGCTATCACGGTAGGGTCAAGGCACTGGCCGAAGGCGTCCGCGAGGGCGGAATCCAAGTATAAAACGAGAACTGACAGACAGCCGCATCGATATGGCTAAAAGACCGAAACAAGAAAAACGCAGAAGTCGCTCCGGGGCTGAGCAATCCGATCTCATCGAACGGTTGGTGAGTGTCAAACGGGTTGCCAAAGTCGTCAAGGGCGGCCGGCGGTTCTCCTTCAACGCCGTAGTCGTGGTTGGCGACGGCAAAGGACGGGTTGGCCACGGACTCGGAAAGGCCCGTGAAGTCGCCGACGCCATCTCGAAGGGGACCGAGGCTGCGAAACGAAATCTGGTTCGTGTGCCCGTGCTGAACGGCACGATCCCACATGCCATCGTCGGCAAACAGGATGCCGCGAAGGTGCTGCTTAAGCCTGCATCGGCCGGTACCGGCGTCATCGCCGGCGGCGCGGTGCGCGCCGTCTTGGAATGCGCGGGCGTGAAAGACATTCTGTCGAAATCGCTCGGATCCAGCAATCCTCACAACGTCGTCGCGGCAACGCTCAACGCATTGCAGAATCTCGTCGACCCCGTCGCGGTGTCCAAGCGCCGTCAGATTTCGCTGTCACGAGTATTTCAGGGATAGGACGTCATGGCAAAGAAGACGAACAAACTCAAGATCACGCAGGTTCGCAGTGGCATCGATCGACCCGAGCGTCAGAAGCGGACGATCCGTGCGCTGGGCATCAGGAAGCTCAACCATAGCGTGGTCCACACCGACACGCCGCAGATTCGCGGCATGATCGAGAAGGTTTCACACCTGGTGTCAGTTGAGGAATTCAGCGAATAGCAATAACCAAGGACAGGGAGTCGCCGCAGAGCGTCCCTGGTGGAGATGAACATGAAATTGAGTTCGCTTACATACGCGCAAGGCTCGCGGAAGAATCGCAAGCGGATCGGTCGTGGAGAGGGATCCGGCCGCGGCGGTACGTCCACCAAGGGCCATAAGGGCCAGAAGAGCCGTGCGGGCGCCTCGATTCCAGCCTGGTTCGAAGGCGGCCAGATGCCGCTGATCCGGCGGATCCCGAAGTACGGCTTTAAGAATAGAAATCGGGTGGCCTACGCGCCCGTGAATCTCAGCCGGCTGAGTAAGCTGGTCGAGGCGGGCAAGATCGACCCGAAGCAGGATGTGACCCCCGAGGTGCTTGCCTCGGCAGGCGCCATTTCCAAGAACGATCGCGTTAAGATTCTCGGCGTGGGAGATCTGAGTATTGCGCTAAATGTCCGCGTACATGCGGTCAGTGCCTCTGCAAAGCAAAAGATCGAAGCGGTTGGGGGATCGGTGGCCTAACACCGAGTGTGATCTAACAAGAGAAACGGCCCGATGGCTGGAATAGCTGAAAGTTTCAGGAACATCTTCAAGATCGAAGAACTGCGCCGGCGGATTCTGTATACGCTGGGCATTCTGGTGGTCTACCGGATTGGCACGTACGTGACGCTGCCGGGTATCGACGCGTCCGTCCTTGCTCAAGCCGCGTCATCGAATAACGCAAACTCGCTGTTCGGCCTGCTCGATCTCTTTGTGGGCGGGGCGTTCTTCCGTGCGGGTATTTTTGCGCTCGGCATTATGCCGTACATCACGGCTTCGATCATTATCCAGTTGCTTGGAGCGGTCGTACCCTACTTCCAGAAGCTCCAGCGGGAAGGGGAAGAAGGCCGTCGAAAGATTACCCAGTTGACCCGATACGGCACGGTCGCCATTACTGCACTCCAGAGTGTCGGTTACGCGATCAGCCTGCAGTACGGGGGGACGGGTTCGGCCGTCGTCGTGTCTCCGACCTTCTTCATGGTCAGTACCGTAATCGTTCTGACGTCAGGTACCCTGTTCGTGATGTGGCTCGGCGAGAGAATAACGGAGAACGGTATCGGAAACGGCATCTCGCTGATCATCATGATCGGCATCGTGGCCTTCCTGCCTCAGTCACTCTACAGTGAGTTCACGCTGAAGGAGAATCTGATTGTATTCCTGGTGGAACTGGCGTTTCTGGGACTCGTGACCGCAGGCGTGGTGCTCATCACGCAGGGCACGCGGCGGATTCCGGTTCAGTATGCCAAGCGGATCGTCGGCCGGAAGGTCTACGGCGGGGCCACTCAATATCTCCCGCTTCGCGTCAACGCGGCCGGTGTGATGCCGATCATCTTCGCCCAGTCGATCATGTTCATCCCGAGCACGTTCGCATCGTTCTTTCCCGAAAGCGGCTTCTGGAACGCGATCGGAGGTTGGTTCAGCGACTTTCACGGACTGGGTTACTCGTCCGTCTTCTTCTTCGTCTGCGTCTTCTTCACCTACTTCTATACCGCCATTGCGGTGAACCCGAAGGAGATGGCCGACACGATGAAACGCCAGGGCGGCTTCGTCCCAGGCATTCGTCCAGGCAAACAGACCAACGAATTCATCGACAACATCTTGACGCGCATCACCCTTCCGGGCTCCATCTTTCTCGGTCTGGTGGCGATTCTTCCGGCCATCGCAGCCAAGCTCGGCGTCTCGCTGGCCTTCTCGCGATTCTTCGGAGGCACGAGCCTGCTCATCCTCGTGGGCGTAACGCTCGATACGCTCCAGCAGGTGGAGAGTCATTTGCTGATGCGCCATTATGACGGACTCATGCGCGGAGGACGCGTCAAAGGCCGTCGATAGACATTATGATTCATCTGAAAGACCATAGCGAAATTGATGTCATGCGGCGGAGCGCCGACCTCGTCAGCCGAACGCTCGGCGAGGTGGCCCGTCACCTGGTGGAAGGCATCAGTACGGCCGAGCTGGACGTCGTCGCTGAGACGTTCATTCGAGACAACGACGCGTTGCCTGCTTTCAAAGGCTATCGAGTGGGTTCGGCGACGTATCCATCAACGCTCTGCGTGTCGATCAATGACGAAGTTGTGCATGGAATTCCCGGCTCAAGAATCATCCGGGCGGGTGATGTCGTATCAATCGATTGCGGCGTTATCGTCGATGGCTATTACGGTGACAGTGCCTACACGTTTGCAGTAGGTGACATTACCGACGATCAGGTTCGACTGCTGAGAACGACCCACGATGCCTTGCAAGATGGCATCGCCGAGGCCGTTGCGGGCAATCGGATCGGAGATATCGGGCATGCGGTACAGAGCCGGTGCGAAAGCGAAGGATTCGGCGTTGTGTACGAATTGGTCGGCCACGGCATCGGCAAGACGCTCCATGAGGAGCCGCAGGTGCCGAATGTTGGTCGCCAGGGTACCGGGCGAAAGCTCAAGGTGGGTATGACGATCTGCATTGAGCCGATGATCACGCTTGGCACGAACAAGGTGTCGTCTGATGATGACGGGTGGACGGTGAGAACGGCCGACGGATCGGTTTGTGCGCACTATGAACATATGATGGTTGTTCGGCAGGGTGAAGCCGAGGTGCTGAGTACGTTCGACTACATCGAAGAGGTAGTCGAACCGCCTTACAGACTTGAATTTGCTTATGGCGAAACAGCAGCCGATTAAGCAGGATGGCGTCGTACTTGAAGCGCTGGCGAATGCACAGTTTAGACTGCGCCTTGAGAGCGGCCACGAAATATTGGGGCTATTGTCCGGCAAGATGCGGATGCACTTCATTCGCATTCTGCCAGGTGATAGGGTAGCCGTTGAGCTTTCGCCATATGATTTGACTAAAGGCCGGATCGTTTACCGGTACAAGTAATTGAGCTTAGGAGCGTTTGAAATGAAAGTTAGAGCCAGTGTGAAGAAGCGCAGTGCGGAGGACAAGATTGTCCGTCGCAAGGGGCGCATCTACATCATCAATAAGAAGAATCCCAAGAACAAGCAGCGGCAGGGATAAGAGCCGCACGCGGATCCTCAAACGATCCAGTGCTGAAAACGAAAGACTGATATGCCACGAATTGCCGGAGTAGACCTACCGCCGCACAAAAGGGGCGAGTTTGCACTCACCGCCATTTTCGGCGTGGGTCGGTCCAGAGCGCGCGAGATTCTGCAGAAGGCGGATATCGACGCGTTCCGGAAAACCGACGACTGGACGGAAGACGAAACCCGTCGGATACGCCAGATCATCGAAGACCAGTATATGGTCGAGGGGACGTTGCGCTCGGACGTCCAACTCAACATCAAGCGCTTGAGCGATATCGGATGTTACCGCGGGCTGCGGCATCGACGGGGTCTGCCGGTTAGAGGGCAGCGAACGAAGACGAATGCCCGCACCCGGAAGGGACGCAAGCGAACCGTGGCTGGTAAGAAGGCCGCTCCGAAGAAGTAATCCGACACGGATCCCGCTGTGGGGACATGCCGCAGGCATGTCTGAAATAGAAATTGATTCACACTTATGGCAAAGCAAACCACAAAGAAATCTGCGCCTCGTGCTCGACGGAAGAAGACCGGCGTTTCACCCGAAGGCGCGGCTTACATCAAGGCGACCTTCAATAACGTCATGGTGACGATCACCGACGCGGAAGGAAATACCGTGGCCTGGTCGAGTTCCGGTAAGCGGGGATTCCGGGGAAGCCGGAAGAATACGCCCTATGCGGCGCAGGTCTCGGCATCGGAAGCCGCTCGCGAAGCCTACGAACTGGGGCTTCGTCGAATCGACGTGTTCGTGAAAGGACCAGGGTCGGGCAGAGAGTCGGCCATCCGCGCCCTTGCGACCGCCGGACTGGAAATCAACACGATTCGGGACATCACGCCGATTCCGCACAACGGATGCCGGCCTCCCAAACGACGACGGGTCTGACTTCCCAAGCCGACTGACAACGACAACCAAACAGCTTAACGAACTATGGCCCGCTATAGAGGCCCAAAGCAGAAGATTGCGAGGCGATTTCGAGAGCCGATTTTCGGACCGAGTAATTCGCTCGAAAGAAAGCCGTATGGACCCGGACAACACGGTCCTTCGAGACGCTCGAAGGAAAGTGAGTATGCGATCCAGCTGAAGGAGAAGCAGAAGGCGAAATACACCTATGGCCTTCTCGAACGTCCGTTCCGCAACCTGTTCAAGAAGGCCGCGAGCCTGAAGGGCGTCACAGGTGAAAACCTGCTTCGCTTCTTGGAGTCTCGCCTGGACAATACCGTATTTCGCATGGGTTTCGGTGTGACACGGAGACAAGCGCGTCAGCTTGTTACCCACCGCCACATCATGGTGAATGATCAGGTCGTCAGCTTCCCGGGCTTCCAGCTCAGAGCCGGCGACATCGTGGCGGTTCGCCCCCGAAGCAAACACCTCGTCGTGATCAATGACTCCGTCAAAAGCGGCCGGAGGTCGTATCCCTGGCTCGAAGTCGACAGAAAGTCACTTCAGGGCAAGTTTCTGAGTGTGCCGAGCCGCGAAGATATTCCGGAGAATATCCGTGAACAATTGATTGTCGAGTTGTACTCGAAGTAATGGAGTCCTTCCCATCGCGTGGGGAAGCGACGAACAACCAAACTGCCAAGCAAATGAATGAATACGGAATCCAGATGCCGGACGGCGTGCAGGTCGAAGAGTCCACCGATACGCTCGGGCGTTTTGCGATTCAACCGCTGGAGCGTGGATATGGCATTACGATCGGCAACGCCTTTCGCCGCGTCATGCTGTCCTCTCTCCAGGGAGTGGCAATTACCGCGCTGCGCATCGATGGCGTGCAGCATGAGTTTTCGACCATTCCAGGCGTTTCCGAAGACGTAGCCGACGTCATCCTGAACCTTAAGGGTGTGCGCCTAAAGTCGACGGGAACGGGTGAATCGAATGTCTCGCTCGAATTGAAGGGACCCGGGTCGTGGACCGCGGGAGACATCCTGAAGGTTTCGAACGACTACGAGATCCTCAATCCGGATCATCACATCGCGACCATTTCCGATGGAACGACGCTCCTCATCGAGCTTCGCGTGGGACGCGGCCGAGGCTATGTGCCGGCTGACGAGAACAAGCGAGCCGACGATCCTATCGGCGTCATCGCGATTGATTCCATCTTCACGCCCATCAAAAACGTGAAGTATAACGTCACCCAGACGCGGGTCGGTCAGAAGATCGACTACGAGCGCCTCCTCATCGAGGTCGCCACCGACGGATCGGTGACGCCGGAGGAGGCGATCACGCAGGCTGCGATGATTCTTCGCGATCATGTGTCGCTCTTCATCAAGGTCGACCAGGAACCCGAACCCGTCGTTCAGGAAAAAGAGGTCGATGCCGAAGTGCAGCGCATGCGTGGGCTGTTCATGCAGAGCGTGGACGAGCTCGACCTGTCGGTTCGTGCCCACAACTGCCTGAAAGCCGCGAACATCAAGACGATCGGCGATCTCGTTCGCCGCGAAGAGTCGGAGATGCTGAAGTTCCGCAACTTTGGACGGAAGTCGCTGCAGGAACTGATGGAAGTGCTCGAAGAGCGCGGCCTCAAGTTCGGAATGGAAGTCGAGAAGTACGTCGATAACGTAAACTGACCGCAGCGGACCGCGAATCGGGCCGCTGGGATATGAATTGAGAACCGGGAATGAGACACGGTAAGAAAATCAAGAAGCTGGGGCGGACCTCGGCGCACCGCAAGGCCACCTTGGCGGCCCTGTCGAATGCCCTCATTGAGCATAAGCGGATTACCACCACTTATCAGAAGGCGAAGGCGCTGCGCGGATTTGTCGAGCCGTTGATCAACCGTGCGAAGAGCGACACGGTGCACAATCGCCGCCAGGTCTTTCGCTACTTGCAGGATAAGAGCTCGGTAACCACCCTCTTTGGGGAGGTCGCAGAGAAAATTGCGGATCGTCCCGGCGGTTACACACGGGTCATCAAGCTCGGTCGCCGTCAAGGCGATGGCGCCGAAGTGGCGCTGATCGAGTTGGTCGACTACAACGACGTCAAACCCGACGGTTCGGGTGGCAGCAGCGCGAAGAAGAAGACGCGCCGCGGCAGTCGTCGCAAGAAGTCGGATGCCGGAACCGCCAAGGCAACCGCCGCCGCCGCAGTCAAAGTAGCCAAAGAAGCCGTCGAAGAAGCGGAAGAGACGATCGAAGAAGTCGTGGAAGAAGCCGCTGCCGAGGTTTCTGATGCGGTCGAGGCCGTCGAGGAAACTGCGACAGATGTAGCCGAAAAGGCAAAAGATGTGGCTGAGGCCGCCGTCGAAACGACAGAAGAGGTCGTTGAAGACGCAGCCGAAGCCGTTGAGGAGGTCGTTGAAGACGGACCGAGTTCCGAGACCGTGGCAACGGTCGAGGAGGCGGAAGCAGCCGTTGAGGAATCTGAAGCGGATGCAGAAGGCGCCGAGGGACCGGCCGCCGAAGCGGAAGCGGCAGACGACGAGGCTGCTGAGGAGGAGGACGACGAGAAGAAGTAGCCCGCCGGGATACCGTAATCTCCGTCGAATGGCCCCGTCGCTCTAAGTGGCGGGGCCTTCTTGTTTCAATTCAAAATTCAGAATTCAAAACGCAGAATGGGGACGTAGGTAGGGGCGAATGATTGTTCGCCCGTACCTCGTCCGGTGTCCGCGTCCGTGGAGCTGCCCCGAGCGACGAGGGGTCATCCCCGCGAAAGCGGGGATCCAGGAATCCGAAATTCCGAAATACGGAATGAGGAATGATGAACGCGGAATGACCTCCACGGTAGATCGAGTCTCACCCTATCTTCTCGACTCCGGTTCGTTCGCGCAAGCCTGGAACATCGAACATGGAACCCGGAACGTCTTCATCGCTCCTAGCCGAAGTCCGCGCCTGCACCCTCTGCGCCGAGCACCTGCCGTACGGACCTCGACCCGTGCTGCAAGTCCACCCCGATGCGCGAATCCTGATCGCTGGGCAGGCGCCCGGACGAAAGGTCCACGAGTCGGGCGTGCCGTTCGAGGACGCAAGCGGCGACCGCCTGCGGGAGTGGATGGGCGTCGACCGGCAGACGTTCTATGATCCGGCGAAAGTCGCCATCCTGCCGATGGGCTTCTGCTATCCCGGCACGGGAAAGTCGGGAGACCTTCCGCCGAGACCCGAATGCGCACCCGCCTGGCGCGAGAAGCTGCTCGCATCCCTGCCGGACGTCCAGCTGACGCTCGTGATCGGCCGCTACGCACAGGAATATCACCTCGGCAAAACGAAGGATTCGCTCACAGACGTGGTACGTAACTGGCGCAACCACTGGCCCCGCCTCGTGCCGATGCCGCACCCGAGCCCCAGAAACAACATCTGGCTGAGGAAGAATCCGTGGTTCGAAGAAGAACTGCTCCCGGCGCTTCGCGATCGAGTACGGGAAGTGTTGTAGAGCGTCCGGGGTCCGGGGTCCGGGGTCTGCAAGTCTGCGAGTCTGCAAGCCTGCGAGTCTGCATGATCGGATGGACTCTAAGACTCGACGACCCTAAGACCCGACGACCCGAAGACTCAGTGTCCGAACCCTTGCACTTCACATATGTGTATAATATGTTTATTCCCTGATCCCACGAATCAACCAGACAAACCGCAATCACGTGAAAGCCACCGGCACTTTCGAGGTTAAGCTCCTTCCCCTTCCACTCCATGACGAGGAGGCGGACTCGAAACGGGGTCGCCTTTCAATCGACAAGGAATTCCATGGGGATTTGGAGGCGACGAGTTCGGGCGAGATGCTTAGCGCACGGACCGACGTCGAGGGATCCGCCGGATACGTCGCCATCGAACGTGTAGCCGGCAAGCTCAACGGCCGCGAAGGCACGTTCGTCCTCCAGCACAGCGGTACCATGGCCGGCGGCGAACAACGTTTGAGCATCACGGTAGTCCCTGATTCCGGCACGGATGACTTGGAAGGACTCTCCGGCATCATGGACATTCGGATCGAAGATGGACAGCATTATTACTCATTTGATTACGATCTGTGATAAGGTTTGAAGTTCGAGGTTCGATGTGCAGCCTTCGAATGGTGGAGAGACCAGCCGTCGGGCAGACGAGAAGACGGGTAGACAACCAGACAATGAGACCGTCGGCCATTTTGCGTTTTGCATTTTGAATTTTGCATTCGGTTCAGCATGAGCAACGACCTGGTATTCTTCCCCACGCCCGCCGACTTCCGTGAGTGGCTGGAGGAGAACCACGACAAAGTCGACGTCCAGTGGGTCGGTTTCTACAAGAAGGATTCGGGCCGACCCTCGATCACGTGGCCCGAGTCGGTGGATGAGGCGCTCTGTGTCGGATGGATTGACGGGCTCCGGAAAAGCCACGACGAGGTCAGCTACAAGATCCGTTTCTCACCTCGAAAACCGACCTCGAACTGGAGTGCCCGAAACATCGAGCGCGTCGAGGAGATGATCCGGCAAAAGCGGATGCGTCCCTCGGGCATGCGGGCCTACAAAGCGCGCCTCGAGCACAAGACGGCCGTGTACAGTTACGAGCAGCGGCACGAGGCGGTATTCAGCGAGGAATTTGAGAAACAATTTCGATCCAACGCGAGAGCGTGGGAGTACTTTGAATCCATGCCGCCCGGCTACCAACGTACTGCGACGTATTGGGTCATGACCGCGAAACGAGAAGATACCCGCAAGAGACGACTCGAGACGCTGATCAACGATTCGGCCGATGGGGTGAAGATCAAACCGCTGCGACAAGTAATTAATAATTAAGGATTAAGAATTAAGAGCTGGCGAACATGCATTGACCCGCGCTACGCCGCTTCGCCGCTACGCCGCACCAAGCACCAAGTACCAAGCACCAAGCACCAAGCACCAAGCACCCCGCATGCTGATTATCCTCATCGGCCCCAAAGGCAGCGGCAAGAGCCACATCGGACGACTGCTGGAGTCGGAGTTCGGCGTGCATTTCTTCCATGTCGAGCCGCTCTGGATGGCCTATCACGCCGAATGCAGCAAGGAAGGGCGCGAGCCACGCATCTCGGACGGGGTTAAGCGGGTTCATCCGGCGATTGCCGCGGCGATGCGCGTTCACCAACACGTCTGCGTGGAGACGACCGGGGCGAGCCCGGAGATACTGGAAGACCTGCTTTCGCTCGCCGGCCCCGATACACGTTTGCTGGTTCGCGTGCACGCACCGCTCTCCATTTGCCTTGCGCGCATAGTCGGTCGTGATCAGACGCACCAGATTCCCCTGTCGCGTGAGGAAATCGAGCGTGTCTACACCCTGTCTGCAGCCCTCGACATCAAGTTCGACCTGTCGTTCGAGAACGTGTCACTCGCAGACGGCGAGATCTTGGAGCCGTTCAGGACCCGGCTGTTCTCCGATCTATGATTGGTGATCTCTGATCTTTGATTCGTGATCACGCTAAGGCCGCACGCCTCCGCGAGCTCCCGCGAAACCGTTGAAACGGTTTCTGAATCATGGCGGTCGCCGTTTACCCCGGATTAAAATCCGGGGCTACGAGAAACCCCTCGTTCCTCGGGGTGTCGCGGGCTTCACCCGCTCCTTAAAGCGGCTCTCGGGTGCCAACAGGGCGTTCGGACTCCGGACCCTTGGCCCCATTTTGCGTTTTGCATTTTGCATTTTGCATTGACCCCGCACCCGGAACCCCGAACGTCTCTCGCCTTTCAACTCACTGACCACAGAACCACGATTTCGACAACACTAAGAGAGGACATATTCATGGCCATCAAGCGCACTGCAAAAGGAACCTGGCACGGAGACCTCAAGACCGGCAACGGATTGATCGATAGCACGAGCGACGCCCTCAACGGCGTTCCATTTACGTTCGCCACGCGATTCGAAAACGCACCGGGAACGAATCCTGAAGAGCTCATTGCCGCCGCCCACGCCGCCTGCTACAGCATGGCGTTCTCCAATTATCTTAGCCAGCAGGGTCACGTTCCGGATGAGATCGTCACCGACGCGACCTCCACGTTGGACGGCGGCGTAATTACGGCGATGCACCTCGAGACGCGCGGGCGCGTTCCCGGTTTGGACAATGCGGCCTTCAAGCGACTCGCCGAAGAAGCCGAAAAGAAGTGCCCGGTCTCCAATTCATTCAGGAATTGCCTGGAGATCACACTGAATGCCGAACTGGCAGGGTAGACCGTTCTTGGTGCTTGGTTCTTGGTTCTTCGTCGGTTCGGGATTCGCCGGTACTTTGTGAGTCTCCGTCACATGTCGGCTTGCGGCCGGGGGGCCATTGATTTCCGCGTGACCATTCTGCGTTCTGAATTCTGGATTCTGAGTTGAATAACACCTCACAGCTCGACAGAGCCCGTTCCTTTGTCGCGCTCCACGAGCGTGAAGGGGCGTTTCTCATTCCGAATCCCTGGGACGCCGGGTCCGCGCGAATTGCTCGAAGCTCTCGGATTCGAAGCACTGGCAACGACCAGCGCCGGATTTGCCCAGACGCTCGGACGATCCGACGGAATGGTCACCTTCGATGAGAAGCTGGCGCATGTCCGACTCCTTAGTGGATCGGTCAATATCCCGCTAAGCGCCGATCTTGAAGATGGGTTCGCCCGTCGACCAAAGGGTGTGGCCGAAACCATCACGCATGTCGCCGAGGCGGGGGCGGTTGGCGCCTCGATCGAAGACCACACGCGCGATCCTGAGGACCCGATCTTCGATTTCCAACTGGCGGTTGAACGCGTTCATGCGGCTGTTGAAGCAGCCCGCGCGTTCGATTTTCCATTCACGCTAACCGCGAGATCGGAAAACCTCCTCTGGGACCGAATGGATCTTGGACGATACAATTCGTCGATTGCAGGCGTTTGAATCCGTGGAGCGGATGTGCTCTATGCCCCGGGGCTAACGACGCTTCCCGATGTTCGTCGCGTAACGGAGCTCAGTAAAGCGCCGGTCAACGTACTCGGTCCTCTGGTGAAGGGAGCCACGTCGGCACTTGCAGATAGCCCGCGCCGGAGCAAAGCGTATCAGCCTGGGCGGAGCGCTGCAGCTGGCCTCCGGTTCCGGCGCACTCATTGCGGCAATGGAAACGCTCGACCGCGGATCGTTCGAATGGTCGCATAACCTCGAAACACTAAGCCTTCTGGCACGTACAATGAGTTCGACGTTCCAGGTCCCGGGTTCCAAGCCGGATCGACGCCGTGGCACATAGGGGTTCTCGGACTTAGTCTTGCGTTTTGAATTTTGCATTTTGAATTGAGAAAGCATGCGAAGCAAAGGCGCTCTTTTGATCCTGGCCGTGATAATTATGGCCGGCCTGGCGGGTTGCTACGGCTGTACCAGTTACAACGGCATCGTTTCATTCGGATGAGGCGGTCGCCAAGGCCTGGGCGGATGTCGAGAATCAGTATCAACGTCGCGCCGATCTCGTTCCCAAGCTGATCGACGTAGTCGAATCGGCCGCATCGGTCGATAAGAAATTGATTGAGGCCGTCGAAGAGTCCAATAGAGCGGTCGAGCGACTCGGGGCTGCGGATCCATCGGACCAGGCGGCGCTGCGGAAGTTTGGGGAGGTGCAGCAGCGTCTATCCGCGAGTCTGACATCTTTGACCCAGGCCGTTCAAAGTGATCAGAGCATCGAAGCCCATCGCGATCTCCTGGTCCAGTTGGAAGGAACCGAGAATCGCATCGCCGTAGCCAGACGTAAGTACAATGAGGTCGTTGGCAGATTACAATCGCACCGTTCGCCGCTTCCCGAAGAACCTCGTCGCGGGCATGTTCGGATTTGAGGCACGACCCGCCTTTACCGCTGAAGTCAAATAACGTGCGGTCGAAAACAACCCATCTCGCTACGTTCCCCATCCGGGCGGTGGGGATGCTCGTCCTCTTCCTTTCTTTTACCGCCGCCGTATCTGCTCAGGTGATTGCGCCGACCGGACAGTGGGTCACCGATCAGGCAGGCCTTCTGTCAAAGAATGAGATTCAATCACTGTCCGCCTCACTTGCCGGCCACGAACAGGCCTCGTCGACACAGATCGTCATTGTTATCCTTCCCGATCTCGGCGGCCGCGACATTTCGTCCTATGCGTTCGAACTCGGCGATTCGTGGGGCGTGGGTCAGTCAGGCGTCGACAACGGCATTGTGATCCTCGTCTCGGTCGGCGATCGCAAAGTGTTCATCGCGACGGGATATGGCGTCGAGGCGTCCGTGCCCGACGTCATCGCGGGACGAATCATCCGGGAGATTATTACGCCGAATTTCAGGCAGGGTCGCTACTACCAGGGCCTCCAGTCAGCCGTAGATGCGCTCATTGAGGCGACGCGCGGTGAAACGCCGACGCAGTTGGCGAGGTCGCCCGTTGGATCGCCCGATGCCCGCAGAATCATTTTCCGCATATTCATCATCGCAATCATTTTGATCATCTTCTTTTCTATCCGCAAGATGGGATCGGATGACGACGGGCCAGACCATCCGCGTCGGCGCCGTCGTACTACCGTGCTGCCATGGATCATCTGGGGTGGTGGATTTGGCCATGGCGGGGGAGGTGGTTTTGGCGGTGGTGGTGGCTTCGGTGGGGGCGGATTCGGCGGATTTGGTGGCGGGGGCGGATCGTTTGGCGGCGGCGGCGCAGGCGGCGGCTGGTAGGGGCGGCAATATTGACGGTAGAGCGCCATGGCGATGAATCGAGTTGAGACGCTTCTCGATTTCCTTCGGGAGGATCCGCACGATCCTTTCGTGCAATTCGCACTTGCCTCCGAGTATCTAAAGGCCGGAGATGAGGAATCGGCCCTTCAATGGTTCGAAAAGCTGGTCGAAGAGCAGCCCGATTATGTGGGCACTTACTATCATCTCGGCCGACTCTACCGGCGACTCGGCAGGTCGGAAGATGCGATGCGGACCTACGAGAACGGTATCGAAGCGGCGACGCGGGTCAACGACTTCCATGCCGCATCAGAGCTCCGCAATGCTAAAATGGAGATGGAAATTGGCGACTGAACGAATCTGATCTGATGATCGGGCCGATGGGCCTGAATCTTCTCAAGAGCGATCTATCATGGCCCCAAGCACTCAAAGTCGCATGAGCGACTTGCACGCCTATTTCTCCGTGACCCGCTCGGCGACGTATGGGTTCCTGGCGGCCCTCCCTCTCTGGGCAGCCTACGAGATATTGATCCTCCTGGCGAACAGCTCCCGTCTCGGAGAAATTCGAGTGAGTGCCGACATCTGGATAAAGCGGGTGCTGTCGAGTTTCGGGGCGGCAGGAATGTTCGGCCTGGGAATCGCCGTTCTCGTCGCGGGGATCGCCGTCTTCTTCTGGGAACGGAAGCGGAATCTGCCGATCCGGCCGCGATACCTCTTTATGATTCCTCTGGAAAGCGCGCTCTATGCTATTGCACTCGGGTGGTTTGTCGGCACGGCGATTGGAGTGCTGTTCAACCTGGTCCCGCCCCAGCTCGCACAGATCGATGCTCCCACGCAACTGGCTCTGTCTCTGGGCGCGGGACTGTACGAGGAACTACTTTTTCGCGTCCTTCTTGTGGGCGGACTTTTCTGGGTCTTCAAACGATTCTCCGAAACGCCCGTCGCCTATGTCTCCGCCGCCTTGATCGGTGCGGCCATCTTTAGCTCCGTTCACTACATCGGAGCGTTCGGAGACACCTTCTCCGTATCCTCCTTCGCATTTCGCTTCCTTTTCGGCCTCATGCTGAATGCACTCTACATCTTCAGAGGATTCGGCGTCGCGGCGTGGACGCACGCGCTCTACGACGTTTCGATCGTCGTCGGATTCTGGGGTTAAGGGCCGAGCCTGTGGACGGGTTCGAGTCGTTCCGGCTGCCCCGATAGCACGACGAATCGCGTGAGGAGCAAGACCGCCGCCGTGGAAAGTCCGAGAACCAGGCCCCACCAGATCCCTTCGGGTCCCATGTCGAATCGGAAGGCCAGAACAAAGGCGCCGGTCAGCCCTACGATCCAGTAAGACACGACGGCAACGATCATGGGAATGCGCGTGTCTCCCAGACCGCGTAGAGCTCCAGCCGCGGTGACCTGAATTCCGTCGAATACCTGAAATATGGCGGCGAGCCCGAGCAGGATGACGGCGACGTTCAGGACGGGGCCGTTCGTTGGATCGGAGAGATCCACGAACAGGCTGATAATGTCTCGGGGGAACAGGAAGAACATCGTGGCGGTGAGTGACATGAACAGCACGGAAACCCCGGTGCCGGTAAGTCCGGCAATTCTCGCACCATGTGGGTTTCCCGCTCCGACCTCGAATCCAACGCGAACCGCGGTCGCAAAGGCCACGCCCAGCGGCACCATGAATGTCGTCCCGGCGCATTGCAGCGCGATCTGGTGTGCGGCGAGCTCCGTAGTTCCCAGCTTGCCCATCATGAAGGCTGCGGTGGCGAACAGCCCGGTCTCGACCCCCAGCATGATGCCGATCGGCCAGCCGAGCCGGAATAGACGCCTGAACGATGGGGAGTCGGGCTTTCCGAGGCGTGAAAACACTCCGTAAGTGCGGAGCGACCAATGTTGCTGCACGAAAACGACGAGCGACGTAAACAATATCCAGGCCACAATGGCTGTCGACAGGCCGGTGCCCGCCACGCCGAGCGCGGGCAGGCCAAGTTTCCCGTACATAAGCACGTAGTTGCCCCCGACGTTGGCCAGCGCTCCCAATGCCGTGATGACCATGACCACCTTGGGTCTGCCGAGCGCCTCAACGAAGTGTCGCAGCGCCGTGTACCAGAGTCCGGGTACGAACGCGCCAGAAACCATCCTGAGGTAGCCCTGCGTCAGATGCGCCACACTGGGCTCCAGGCCATACAGCAGAAGCAAACGTTCGACATTCCACATCAGCGCGATAGCCGGGACGGCCAGCAGCGAGCCGAGCCATAGTGCCTGCCGGACTGTTCGACCGATCGGGTCGGCGTCACCGGCGCCGTGCGACTGGGACACGAGCGGGCTGACCGCCGACAGGATTCCTGCACAAACGAGAAACAGTGGGAAGTAGATCGCATTCCCCAATGCAACGGCCGCGAGTGACGTCGCGCCAAGACGTCCCACCATGATCGTGTCGACCAAACCCATCGACATTTGGAGCAGCTGGGCAACCACCATGGGACCCGCCAGGACCAAAAGGCGTGGAATCTCGTTTCGGATGTTGTCGAACATTTCGGATCGAAGAAATCGATAGGGAGCCCGAAGATACGTCGGGCAAGCCAAGCGGCGGCGACCACGCGAAGGGTGTGCGCAATACGCTGTCGTATCTTAACAAGATGCAGACCACCTCCTCTGGTACAGACCGTGTGGCGGCCGTCGATCGGGACGTCGAAGTCTTCCCGTTCGATGTATCCGTCATCATCGTCAATTACAACGTCTGTCGTTATTTAGAACAGGCGCTCGACTCGATATTTCGCGCTGCAGCGGGCGTGAAGGTCGAAGTGTTCGTCGTCGACAATGACTCTGTAGACGGATCGGTGGAGATGGTGCGCGAGCGATTTCCCCAGGTTCGTCTCATCGCGAATGAGCGGAACGTTGGATTCAGCAAGGCCAACAATCTTGCGATCGCCGAAGCCATGGGGCGCTATCTGTTCATCCTCAATCCCGACACGATCGTCCAGGAGAACACTTTCCAGGAGATGATCCGCTTCATGGACGATCATCCTGAGGCCGGTGCCGCCGGATGCCGCATCCTCAATTCCGATGGGACGTTTGCGCGCGAAAGTCGTCGCTCGTTTCCCTCACCATCGGTCGCCTTTGCCAAGATAGCCGGATTGAGTCGCCTCTTTCCTCATAGTCGCCTGTTCGGCCGGTACAATCTCACCTATCTGCCGGAGGATCAGGTCAGTGAGGTGGATGCGCTGAGCGGCAGCTGCATGTTCGTCCGTCACGCCGCTGTGTACCTGTCGGCTGAGCGGTTTGCCTCGTTGCAAGAGGAGCGCGACATGCTGTCGGTGAACTTGAAGGCCGACGCCGGCCTTCCGGGAACGGAAGGCCAGGACGAAGGGGGAGGGGTGTTCGACGAGGACTTCTTCATGTACGGCGAAGATCTCGATTGGTGTTTTCGGATCGGCCGGGCTGGATGGAAGATCTATTACACGCCCTCGACGCAGATCATCCATTTCAAGGGTGAGAGCACAAAGCGGGGCGAGCTTCGCTACGTAAGGCTTTTTTACGGCGCGATGAGTCATTTTGTCGAGAAGCATTTTCACTCCCGTTACTCGCGACTGTTTTCGGGACTGCTCCACGTTGGGATCTGGGTCCGCGCCGCGCAGTCGATTCTGAGCCAGTGGCTCCAGCACATTCGCCTGCCCTTCCTCGAATGGCTCGCGGCGTTTGTGGCTATCAGCGGGGTGGCGCTGGTCCGCTCCGTTCCGTCCACATTCTCCTTCCCTCCCATCTTCTTCTTTGCGGTCGTGCCGGTCTATGCACTCTCGATCATAGGATGCATCGGCCTGTTCGGTGGTTATCGCCGACGCCGCAAGTCCATGTGGCGGCCGGCCTGGCAGGGCACGGGCGTCGCATTTCTGGCCATGACGACGGGGTCGTTCTTCTTCAAGTCTGTCGCCTATTCGCGCATAGTCCTGCTGTTTGGATTCCTGGCGGCGCTCGTCGGCATTCTTGTCATCCGCTGGATCCGGCGCGAGTTTGGTGAGCGCCGCATCGGGCAGCGCCAGGCAGTGGTCGTGGGGCCCGCCTTTGCCGCCGAACGGTTCAGAAGTCTCCTTCGAGCGCACCCGCAGCCTCCCCTCGAAGTCGTCGGATATGTGGAATTGGGGGAAGGAAAGAGTCCCGCCAGAGGCAAGATTACCACCATACCGAAACTCGGCCGCGCTGATCAACTCCGCGACATTATCCGCCTTCGACATATTGACGATCTGGTCTTTGCCGCCGGCCACGTACCGAACGACAGAATGTTCGGGATGATGCGCGGGTTGATGGACCTGCCCATTCAGTTCAAAATCCTCCAGCGCGAACAACACCAGGTAATCGGCAAGTCATTCTCGAGCCAGGTGGCGGATATCGCGCCGTTGGTCGATGCCGAGCTCGAAATGGCCATACCACGCGGAAGAATCGATCGGCGGGTAAGTGAAACGGCCATCGTTCTCGCCGCAGCGCTCGCTTACGTCCTCCTCCTCGTCCCCGGCCTGGTCATGGCGCCGAGGTCCGGTTGGCTGGCACGACTGAGGGAAGTGGCCGCGTCGGCGGTCACCGTGATCCGCGGTCGAAAAGCCCTCGTTGGCTACGATCCGCACGGAGCTTTCACGCCGCCGGACGAATGGGGAATCCCGGAGGGGCAGGTGGACGTATCAAGTGTCCATCCCGGGTCGCGACTGTCATCCGAACTGCTGCAGCAAGTATATTGGCGTTATGCGCAGGATCAGTCTTTTCTGCTGGACCTTCAGATCGTCATTGGATTCATACGGCGCGATCGCGACCAGGGCATTACTGAATAGCCTATCCTTTCCTAAGTAAGTATATGTTCCTTTTAGATTTCGAGAAACCGCTCGTCGAACTCGAAGAGAAGCTTGCGGAGATGCGCGAGCTCAATGCGACGAACGATGAGGTGGATCTCACGGCCGAGATCGATCGCCTGGAACAGCGCGTCGACCAGCTTCGTGAGTCCATTTATCGTAATCTCACCCGCTGGCAGCGCGTGCAGCTCGCCCGGCATCCTGAACGGCCATATACGCTCGACTACATAGGGGCACTCACCGAGGATTTTACGGAACTCCACGGTGATCGGCGACTGGCTGACGACCCAGCTATCGTCGGCGGTTTCGCACGATTTCAGGGGTCCCGCTACGGATCGACTGACGAAACGGTGATGATTCTGGGTCACCAGAAGGGTCGTGACACGAAGAGCCGGAAGATTCGACGTTTCGGCATGCCGAATCCCGAAGGCTACCGCAAAGCGCTCCGCCTGATGGAACTCGCAGCACGGTTCAACAAACCGATCATCACGATGCTCGATACGCCGGGCGCCTTTCCCGGACTCGAGGCGGAGGAACACGGCCAGGCTGAAGCGATTGCGCGGAATCTTTTCGTTATGTCCCAACTCCCCGTGCCGATCATCGTCGTCATCATTGGTGAGGGCGCTTCGGGGGGTGCGCTCGGAATCGGCGTGGGTGACCGCATCCTGATGCTGGAGAACGCCTGGTATTCCGTCATCTCACCCGAGAGCTGCTCATCGATCCTCTGGCGCTCGTGGGACTACAAAGAGCAGGCCGCAAAAGCGCTCAAGCTAACGGCCGGGGACCTCATTGAAACCGGCATCATCGACGAGGTGCTCGACGAACCGGTCGGCGGCGCGCATCGAGATCCGGAGATGGTATATCAGACGGTTGGCGAGGCTGTCGCAAAGAACCTTAAGAACCTCCGAAAGGTGAAGCCGGCGAAGCTTGTGGAGGACCGGCGCATCAAATTCGAGCAAATGGGGGCCTGGGCTGAAACCGACGTGCGCACAAACGGTCAATCTCCGCGACGGAAGTCGAAGACTGCGAGCAACTGATCCGACGCTCATGCACGAGCACCATTACGCCCACCGCGTACGCTATCGTGAGTGCGACCCAATGGGTATCGTGTATCACACTCATTATCTCGATTATTGCGAGGCGGCGCGTACGGAGATGATTCGCGCACTGGGCGTGCCGTATGCACAGATCGAAGAGTCAGGTCTGTGGATCCAGGTAGTCCAAGCCAATCTTCACTATCACGCTCCCGCCTTCTACGACGATGAACTGGACGTGACTGTGCGCATTCGCGAGATTCCCACGATCAGGCTCAAGCTTGAAAACGAGGTCAGG
The DNA here is from genome assembly GCA_963768715.1 of uncultured Bacteroidota bacterium. GTDB lineage: Bacteria > Bacteroidota > Rhodothermia > Rhodothermales > DATKEJ01 > DATKEJ01. The sequence goes on along the minus strand of CAVYJC010000003.1, from coordinate 316,723 downwards.
CGTCGCGGCGAGGACAAGATCCTGACGTCCGCCGAAATCTTACTCTGCTTTGTGGATGCGGCGACGAAGCGACCCGTTCGAGTACCTGGTTACTTTGTGGCGGCCCTCGAGGCGGTACTGAGCCCATGACGAACCAGAGGATCCGGGAGGAGGCGATCGACGACATCGTTCGCCGCGCACTCGAAGAAGATGTCGGAGACGGCGACGTAACGTCACTGGCCACGGTTGAAGCCACGGCCGTCGCTTCAGGACGATTTCTTGCCAAAGAAGGCGGCGTCCTTTCGGGGACGGGTCCCGGAAGTCGGGCATTCGCGCTAGTCGACCCCGGCATCTCCGTACACTGGTCACGCAAGGACGGCGACGTCGTGACGGCCGGAGAGCACATCGGACTCGTAACTGGGAATGCGCGTGCAATTCTTACCGCGGAACGGACCGCGTTGAACCTTCTTCAGCGTATGAGCGGCATTGCCACCATGACGGCAAGAATGGTCGCTGAGGCGAAACCGTTCGGAGCACGCATCCTCGACACGAGAAAAACGGCGCCGGGCCTCCGGATTCTAGACAAGACAGCCGTAGCGGACGGCGGCGGGGTCAATCATCGGTTTGGATTGCACGACATGATTCTCATAAAGGATAATCACATCGTAGCGTCCGGCTCCACGCGCAGCGCACTGGACGCCGCCGTGGAATTCCGCAACCGATCCGCCTCAAAGAAACTCCTGATAGAGATCGAGGCCCGTTCGCTTGATGAAGTCCGCGAAATCGCAGCATACCAGGAGGAGCACGGCGCTCCCGATCGCATACTACTCGACAACATGGTGAGGCGAGATCCTGATGGTCGTATCGATACCTCGATGCTTCGTGAGGCCGTTGCGTTGATTGCCGGACGCATCGAGACCGAGGCTTCCGGGAACGTCGAACTCGCGACCGTGGGAGCCATTGCCGCCACAGGTGTCGATTTCATCTCGAGCGGGGCGCTCACGCATTCGATCAAGGCCTTGGACATTTCGCTCGAATTGTCGCTGGATTCTGGGCGCTAGGTGCCAGACGTGCCCACGCAACCCGTGACATGCAGACGGGTTAAACAGACGGTATGCGTCGTCTCCAACAGGCAGCCTTGTGCAAACGAAGTTCTTGATCCTTTTTCTTGTCTTGGCAGCAACCGACGCAAGAGCCCAGACGAGCGCCATCGACCGGGCGGATTCACTTTCGGCGAGATTCGAGTATCGTGCCGCGATTCCACTTTACCGCAGCGTTTCGACCGACGATGAAGTGCACCGCCTCTCCGAGTTGGCAACAGCCGAAAACATGCTTGGACTCGACGTGCTGGCAGAGGGAGACAAAGACAGCGCCGAGGTTCTTTTCGGGCAGGCCGTTGAAACCTCGGAACACATGGTCGAAACGTATCCCGATGCCGCCGCGAGCTACTTCAACAGGGCCGCCGCCAAAGGAAATTTGGCCCTCCTGAAGGGCGGTAAGACGAAAGTTCGCCTTGGGCGAGAGGTAGAAAGTGACGCCCTGCGCGCCGTCGAGATCGATTCGACCTATTCCGACGCATTATCCGTTCTAGGCACCTTCTACAGAGAAGTCGCAAAGCTCAACTGGATCGAGCGTCTTGTCGCCAAGACACTTTTTGGCGGCCTCCCATCGGGCAGCCTGGAAAAGTCGGAGCGCTATTTGAGACGAGCGATTAAATCCGACCCGGCTTCGCCCTTCGCGAACTACGAACTCGGGGAGACCCTGATCGAGATGGAAAGGACGGCTGAGGCGACGAAGGTGTTCGAAAAGCTGCAGACACTGAAGCCACGGAACAGCGAGAATGTGCGCCAGATCGACGAAGCCGCCTCATGGCTGGAGCAGCATCCCGGCCGCTAGGGACTAGAACGTCCTCGTGAGACGCAGGATACCCACGCGCCCGATCTCGGGGACCCCGACAAACTCGCGGTGTTTGTTGTCGGTCAGATTCTGGATCGTCAGGTTTATCGACGTGATCGCTCGGTAGGGGAAGCTATAGTTGAGCGTCAGATCCGCCACGGAATAGGGATCGACCTTGCCTACGTAGACGTCGGAGCGGACCGGGAAGCCGTCGACGAACCGGAGTCGAAGGTTTGTGTTGAGACCCAGATCCTTGAAGCGCCGGCCGAGCGAAAAGCCCGCCTTGGTTTTCGGGGCATTCAGAGCGATGTCCTCCACTCCGTCGACGTTTCTGAAGAAATTCTCCGTCACGAGCGAAAGCGTTCCGCCGACTATCCACGAGTCGCCAGGCAGAATTGTCACGGCTGCGTCGAGCCCCGACAGGGAGATGTCGCCGAAGTTGCGGCGAACCAGAAGAACCGCTGTGGGATCCGACGCCTCTTCCGGCGAAATCGTGCCAAGCGGTATTTGCGTCGCAGAAAGCGTGATGAGGGATGCGACCTCGTCCGCAGGCGTCCCGTTGTTGTTGCCGACGAAGTTCAATTCGTCGAGAAACTGAAGGGCGGCCTTCTCTTGTGCATGTTCGGGCTGGCTGAGAGTTTCGGTAAGGGCCGCGGCAAGCTCCGGTAGGATCGTCGTTCCGTCGAGGAAGATGTTGGGCGTCGCGACGAGATAGGGACCGATGAAGTTCTTCACTCGCGTGTGGTACAAGTCGATACTGGTGATGATCGACCTGGACAAAAATGCCCTGTAGCCGAACTCGTACGTTTCGGTCCGCGTCACGTCGAGTGGGGCTACGTCCAGCAGCTTCTTCATCGGCACGAACTGCTGCTTGTTGATGTCGAGCACCATGGCCGTATTGGCGACCCCGTCCAGAGACTGAGGCAGCACGTTGGCGAGTGCTTCGGCCATGGCATCCGCGGCGCCGGAGGGGATTACTCCCTGATCCTCCAGTTGCATGGGAAGTCCAACGGCCAGCGCATTTCGGGCAACCCCCCAGAGTACCTGAGAGAAGATGGGATCGTTGAAGTCGATGAAAGTGTCTGGAGTCAGACCGCGGGGATCAAGCGGGGCAAAAGGGGATCGAAAACGAGGAAGCCCGGAGGCGTCGCGTGAGAAATGAAACGACCCTCGTCCGGTCCCTGCGGCACGCAAATCGGTTGCGGTAGGAATCCCGAGCGACGATTCGAGGGCCCCGAGCTGGAATACGTCGCGCTGCCCGAGCACATCGGTAAAGAACTGGTCTGGCGACGGAGTCTGGAATGCCCTGTTATAAGTGAGTCGGGCCGTTTGTCCGAGCATCGGCTTGAAAACGAAGGCGAGGCGAGGTGAGAACGAGACCTTGTTGACTACGTTGTGGTAGTCGGCCCGAGCGGCGCCCAAGAGTTCGAGGCGGTCCGAAAACTCGTGTTCGGTCTGGAGATACGCCCCCAATTCGTTGATGTCGTCACTGTTCTCGAAGCGGCCGTGGGTCGATCCGTCGGTGCCCGGCCTGGTCAGGTATACATCGGCTCCATACGTCATGCGAGTCGACTCGATCGGAGCGATGCTATGCTGAATCTGTCCGACGAAGAATCCGGAATTCTGCTTGAAGAGCTCGCCGGTTCGCAGCGAGAAAGTCTTGCCGGAATCGAGGTGGTTATAGAATACTTGCGCAAAAAGCCTGCGGTGGGAAAGTCGCGCCTGTACATAGTGCACGACGGCATCAACAGCCTGCACGGCGCCCGTGGGTGAAATCTCGATATTGTCTCCACGCGTGAATCCACCGTTCACTATGAGCGTCGAGCCGGATGGCCACCTATAGTCGACGCGGCCGTCGAGTGCGAAATTGTCGATGCCGAAGTTGCGGTCCCCAATGCGGAGCGTGTCTGCTGATGCCCCGGCGGCAAGCGCCGCGTCACGAGCTTGCGCCTCGGCAGGATCCATGAATTCGAAGTCCCGCCCTTTGTAATACTGAGCGGAAAATTTGTAGCCGATTCGAGCTGAGACCGTGCCGGCGTGCCGAACCGATCCCATGAAGAGATCCCGCTCCCCACCAGCCACGCTGATCGTCGTTCCCTGAGACTCGAAAGGCGACTTCGTAATGATGTGGACGACGCCGTTAGCGCTGTTCGGCCCGTAAAGCGCCGAAGCCGGACCCGAGACGATCTCAATCCGATCGATGTCGGCCGTTCCGATGGGAATCAATTGCATCGCCGACAGCCGGATCGAGGGAACCTGGGCAATGCGATAGTCCACCATCGTTAGCAGTGACTTCGCGAGGTTGTCATTGAAACCCCGGATGACGATTCGCGATGAGTTCAATCCGGTCGTCACCAAGTCAACCGATGGGACTCCCTTGAGAAGATCGGCCGTGCTGAGTGCGGTCTTCGTTTCAATCTCACGGGCGGACAGCACCGTTACGGCGGCGGGCGCATCCAGGAGCTTTTCGGGTCGCCTCGACGCCGTGATCGTAATCGGATTGGCAAGGATACCCTTGGGTTCGAGCCCGAGGTTGAGCCGCAGCGTCTCGCCTGCCGCAAGCTCGATCTCCCGTTCGTGCGACACATAGCCGATATAAGAGGCGTTGACCCGATAGAGACCCGCATGAGGAAGCGTTAGGTGATACATGCCCGCCGAATCCGAAACGGCACCGTATTTCTGGTTCGAATCGAACAGAAGGACATGCGCTCCAGGTAACGTCTGTCCGTCGGACGCATCGGTAACGGTTCCCGTCAGATGCGCGGTTTGGGCGACGGCGACGCCCTGCGACAACGCGGCAGCCAGCAGTAGAGTAAGGAAGTGGGTCGACTTCATGTGGAGGAGGGTACAAGGCCGCGCTGTCAACGCAATGACCCTAAGGGCGTTCCATATACGTGATACGTGGAGACTATGTAAAGTCGTGTTGAAATTTCGACGTATACCGGAACATTTCCCTGCCATAGAGATAAGATAGCGCCTTGTTACGTTTCAACTGATACGTACATCTGCCACATGATTACCGTTGACCGTCTGACCAAAACTTTCGGATTGGAAAGAGCGGTTGATGACATCTCGTTCGAGGTCGAACGAGGCGAAGTGCTCGGGTTCCTTGGGCCCAACGGAGCAGGTAAGTCCACCACGATGCGCGTTCTGACGTGTTACCTGCCCCCTACGGCAGGTCACGTGACCATCAACGGACTCGATGTCACCACCGATTCTCTCGCCGTCCGACGCCTGATCGGCTACCTCCCAGAAAACACCCCCCTCTATCCCGACATGGCAGTGCGAGACTATCTGAGTTTCGTCGCTGCGATACGTGAGATGTCTCCTGCCGATGAGCGCTCGCGTATTTCCTACGTCGTGGACGTTTGCGGCCTGACCGGGGTACTAAGCAAGCGAATCGAGACGCTCTCGAAAGGCTATCGACAGCGGGTTGGGCTGGCCCAAGCCATGCTGCACGATCCTGAGATTCTGATTCTCGATGAGCCCACGAGCGGTCTCGACCCAAACCAGATCGTCGAGATCAGGGATCTCGTTCTATCTCTTGGGCAGGAGAAGACAGTGATTCTGTCGACACACATTCTGCCCGAGGTCGAGGCGTCGTGCGACCGTGTTCTCATCATCAATCGAGGGAAGATCGTCGCGGATGGGTCACCTGAGAGCCTCCAGGCGCAATTCCAGGGCGACCAGCGGCTGCTCTTCGGCATTTCCGGAGACGGAACTGGCGTGGAAGAGGCGCTCCGTGGCCTTTACGGGGTTCGCGTGCTGGAACAGGCTGCCGAGAACGGAGCGACCGTCTTTACGCTCGGCGTCAGCGGGGCCGAGGATGTCCGCCCCGATCTTTTCAGACTGGCCGTCCAGAACCAATGGATCCTCACCGAGCTGCATCGTGAGGAAGCGCGCCTCGAGGATGTCTTCAGACAGCTGACGTCCGAGAAGGTCCATTCCACCGCAATGCACTGATGCCATGAAAGGTCTTTATGTAGTGGCGAGGCGCGAAATCCGATCCTACTTCGATAGTCCGGTCGGATACGTCGTCCTCACACTGTTCCTACTCCTGAGCGGCTGGTTCTTCTCGAACAGCCTTTTTTTGCAGAACGTCGCATCGGTTCGAACGCTGTTCGACATGACCGTCGTCTTCTTCATGTTCTTCGTACCGGCCATCACGATGGGGACGTTCGCAGAGGAGCGTCGCGCCGGAACGATCGAGCTCCTGCTCACCTTGCCGGTTCGTGACTGGCAGGTGATCGTCGGCAAGCTGGTTGCCGCCTTCACACTGCTCCTCACGGCCATCTGCCTCACGCTCGTCTACGTCGCGACGGTCGCCTACCTCGGTGATATCGATGGAGGGGCGACGTTCGGCGGTTATCTGGGTATGGCGCTGCTGGGGCTGGCCTGTGCGTCGATCGGGATCTTTGCCTCGAGTCTCACGAGGAACCAGATCGTCGCCTTCATTATCGCATTCGTGATCATCTTCGTGATGTTCATGTTCGATAAAGTGACCCAGTTCGTCCCAGGCTACCTGGCGGGCGTGCTGCAGTATCTCAGCCTCGATTACCACTATCAGAACCTGCTCCGCGGTGTCGTTGATACGCGGGACCTGATCTACTTTGCGTCGATCGTCCTGTTTTCGTCGCTGCTCACCGCGTACCACCTGTCCAAACGACCGGAGTGAGTGCCATGAAGCGGAATTGGACAACAAGATTGACGCTCCTCCTAACGGCGGGCATTCTGGTTGTCGTGAATCTCATTAGCGTCAATTGGTTCGAACGCGCCGACCTGACCGACGACAACGTTTACTCCCTGTCAGATGCCTCCATCGATCTCGTGCGGTCACTGGATGACCCTGTTACGATAAAGGCATTTTTCACGAAGGACCTGCCGGCGCCTTACTCCGCGAATCGAAGGATGCTTCAGGACAAGCTCGACGAGTATCGGGCGTACGGGGGAAACAACATCCAGTACGATTTTGTCGATCCGACCGACAGCGACGAGCTCAAGGAAGAGGCTGAGCGCTATCGCATCCCGACAGTGCAGATCCAGGTCGTCGAGAACGACAATCTGCAGATCAAGAATGCCTATATGGGGCTCGCGATCCAGTATCAGGATCAGCGGGAGGTTATCGGGGTCGTGCAGGAATTGTCGAACCTGGAATACCAGATCACGACCGCAATCAAGAAGATGCAGCGCGACAAGCTGCCGGTCGTAGGCTTCCTGCAGGGCGATGGTGAGCCCGATCCGACCAAGGTCATGTCGAAGCTCATGGAGCAGCTTCGGAAACGCCTCGACGTGCGGACAGTTACCATTGCGGCCGACTCTTTTTCGACGACGCCCGACGTGCTCATCGTTGTGGCTCCGAAAGACACGATCCCGGACGAGCACCTGCAGGTCATCGATCGGTTCATGCAGAATCAGGGTAAAGCTGCCTTCTTCCTGAACCGCGTCGAAGCGAATCTTCAACAAGGTTTTGGAACGGTTGTCAACACCGGACTCGAGCGGCTCCTCGAATCGTACGGTGCGCGGGTCAATCCCGACCTCGTAATGGACAAGCAGTCGTCAGCGATCAATGTGCAGCGTCAGGCAGGATTCTTTCGTGTGATGGAGGCTGTCCAGTATCCGTTCCTGCCCATCGTCACGTCGTTCAGCGACAACGCGATGGTGCGAAGGCTCGGCGAACTGAGACTGTTCTTTGCGAGCTCAATCGACACGACTGAGGTGCCCGCGGGTGTATCGATACAGCCGCTCGCGTTCTCAACGGAGCAGAGCCAGTTGCAGACCGGTTTCTTCATGCTCCAGCCGCAGGCTGTCCAAAATCGTGATTTGAGTGGAGGCCCGTATACGTTGGCCGCAGCGTATTCAGGGCATTTCCCGAGCCCATACGGAATAGACGGGTCCGCGACCGAATCGCGGATGGTTGTCGTAGGTGACGGAGACTTCGTCGACGAGTCACTGGCAGGGCCGATTCCGTCAAGCATTGAACTGGTACAAAATGCCATCGACTGGCTGTCACTCGACGAAGACATCCTGGCGATTCGCTCGAAGAAGATCGATCCGAGGCCGCTTGAACCTGTCGAAGACAGTCTGAAGGCGCCGATAAAGTATTTCACGCTGCTTTTTCCACCATTTCTCGTTGTCCTCGTGGGCCTTTTCCGATGGAGACGTCGGAAGTACGAAGCGAGGTCGGCGAATTAGTCGAGAAGACGATTCGAGATGAAGCGACTACTCCTATTGACCGGCTTACTTGTTATCCTAATCGCCATTGCCTGGCTATCCGGAATGTTCGGCGGCCCGGCGTCGACGGTCGACCTTCCTGATCTCGGAATCGACGTCGCGCAGGTTTCGCACATAGACGTGAAGAACGGAGACCAGCGCGTCAGTGCGAATCGCCTCGATTCGGGTGCGTGGCAGCTCGAGGCTCCTGTACAGGCCCAGGCCGATACGGCAACCGTGCTGCGATTGCTGAGACAGGCCGGCGACATGCAGCTCGAAAGCATCGTTTCGTCGAACCCCGAGCGATTTTCCCGCTTCGAGGTCGACAGCACCGGCAATAAATTGACGCTGAAATGGGGCGATGGTCGGCTGGATCTAATCGTCGGGAAGATGGGCCCCGACTTCCAGTCGCGATACGTCCGGCTCGATGGAGACGATCGTGTCATGCTCGCGAATGGTGTTCCACCCCTGTCCGCCAAGCTCGATCAGTGGCGAGATAAGACACTCTGGTCGGTGCCCGTTACCGCTATCACGAACGTATTCGTGACGAATGGAGAAAGCACCTACGGTGTCGCGAGGACTGACACGGGCTGGCAACTGACGTCGGATTCAAAAGAGATTGATTCCGACAGCACCGAAGTCGCCAAGCTCGTCGGTCAGCTCGCGACCATGAAGGTAGACGGCTTTGAAGCCGGCCTGACGATTGACTCCGTGTTGAGTGACGTCACGAATAAGCTGCAAGTCGAATTTGCAGATGGCAAGACAGAATCGCTCTTTATGAGCAAGCGGAAGAGTGACGTTGCTGTGGTGCGCCAGGGTACGAGCGATGTGCTCAAGCTCTATCCATATCGCATGACGACCTTGGCGCCCCCGTTGGACAAGCTGAAGGGATCCGGCAAACCTACCGAATCACAGTAATCGACTTCGTCAGTCGCCTGCCCGACGTTTCGACGACGACGAAGTAGAGCCCGGGGGCCAGACCCGAAACGTCGATCTCCAGCGTACGATGGCCGGCAGGAAGATCGCCGTTGGCCTCACGCTTCACGATCTGTCCCGCTGCGTTCACCAGTATCGTCGATACCGACGCCGACTCAGGAAGATCAATCGCAGCCGAAAACCTCTGTGACGCAGGGTTGGGATACACCTCGCCGAGCGCAATTTCATCCGGCAGATCGGAGGCCCTCTTGTGCAGAATGCGACCCAGATCGTCTTTCAGCTGCTCCTGTCGAGCATTTCCTTCCGCAGGTTGGAAGGACTCGAAAATCGAGATGATCCTCGCCAGCTGGGCGTCGTTAACGATTGCCGAATTGACCGGACCAGTTCCCTTACCCGTCGTCCGGCCGGCATTTGCAGCTATGGCGAGAAAGTCGAATACGTTTACGGATCCCGACCGATCAGCGTCGCATCGAAGGACGCTGGGATCCTGCGAACCCGCATCGACGGCTATCTCAGCCCAGGCAACGCTCTGACCACTCGTCGAGAATCCCGTTGCGGCGCCAAAACACGCCGGCGCGGTCAGTGACACCACATCCTCTGCCGAGACCGTGCCGTCTCCATTGACGTCTCCAGGCCAGAACGACAGGTACGTCTGGACCGTCGTCGTGACGGTGGAAGACTGGGATGCAGACTCGTCGATGACCCGGCGAGCCTGAACCGCGATCTCGTACACGGTCGCGTCGCTCAGACCTGAAATTGTGGCCTCGCCGGAGGAAGAGACGATCGGATCGGAGAACGAATCCTGTCCCGCCTCCCGGTAAGAAACCCGGAACGAAGTCGCAGGGACGCTGGCTCCCGGTTGCCACGTCACGATCACCTGGGATGTTTGATCGGCCGGATCGGGCGTCGCACTCAGCGACGTAACGGGATCGGGTGCGACGATGCCGCAAGCTATTTTCGACCACTCCGATTCGTATTGCGGGTTGAAGGCGCGCACCCTGTAGCAGTGCACCGAATCGGGTTCGAGGCTCGGGTCTTCGATCGACGTGGTTGCGACCGAGTCCGCAGCTGTTTCGAATGCCACGTTTCCACTCATCCGCTCGACGCGATACAGAATGCTCGCAGATTCGACGGCCTGCCAGGTGACTTCTATCGCCCCTCCCTCCAGTCCGTCCGCCGTCACGCCCGTGGGCGTATCCGGCACGGCGAACGCGGTCTGGCTGCAGGCCACGGGCGAATAACCCGGAACGTTAGAACTGTTCTCGACCCGAACGCGGTAGCAATACTCGGTGTTGGGGTTCAATCCAACGTCAGAATATTCTTCGACTATTTCTGTCGTCTGGTAGATGTCGGTCCATGTTGTCTGCCCATCGTCGCTTCTTTCGAGGAAAAGCGTGGTATGGTTGATGAAACCAAAGGACCAGTTCAGGTCGATGGCCATGTCGGAAACCGACTGCGCCGTCAAATCTGTCGGAGGTACTGGAAAGCCGTTGGTCACGTTGAGACATGTCGGATCCGTTCCTGGTGACTCGCCGGCCTCATTTATCGCACTCACGAAGTAGCAATAATCGCCTTCAGTCCGGACGACCAGGTCCGAGTAGGTCGTGACGCTTGCAGCCACCGTATCATAAAGCACGTACGCCGATCCGTCAGTGTCGCGGTAAACGAGGAAGTCGGTTTCGTTGCTCGAATTGTCGGTCCACGTCAGCACGAGTGGACTGCTCGTATTCTCTCTGGAAAGCTGCAGATTGGAAGGGGGATTGGGACGGGGTGGTATCGTTACGCAGGCCTCGGTACTCAAGGCGGAGGATCCAAATCCGTTTCGTGCCGCGACGCGGTAGCAAAACTCGACATTTGGACGGATGCCGGAATTCCGATCCTGAAAGAATGTGCGGTTGGCGTCGACGGCCCCGAGGAGGCTGTAAGATCCGCTGCCGGCCTTTCTGAAAACGTCGAAGGCCGCCTCGTTGTTTGAATTGTCGTCCCAGAAGATGTCGATCGCATTATCCCTGACGATCGTCAGCCGAACGTTGCCCGGCGGCGTCGGAATCTGTGCTGCGGCGGTTCCGCCGAACACCAGGAATCCCGTCGCAAACGCGAGTGCGCGCAAGACCGGACGCAGTTCGATATGCTGGTGACGGCCGTGCTTCATGGCGTAACGGATATACAGGTTCCGAGCAGCGAAGCACTCGTGATATTGCCGCTTCTGTCGACTACCCTCACGTTGTTCTCATCGGCAGCCAGGCAAAAATTTGCCATCTGGCTGCGCGAAACGCTAAGCGTGCCGATGTCCTGCACGCCCTGAATGTCTTCTGAGAACTGCCAGGCGGCGTTCAGGCTGCTTCCGTCGACGAAGTTAAGGTCCGCCCCTTCCAGCGTGAAGGGTCTCGGAGTCGGGCCGGTGATGTTCAGCAGCGCCGCAATACCCGCCTTCGGCTGATCGCCGCCGTAGTAGCGGACGGTAATCTCGATGTTGCCGGAACCTGTCGACGTCGAAACCTGCGACGGGATAAAGGCAATGGACGGGTTGGTCGTGCTGGTTGCAAGAACGTTGATGTCGACCAGCGTTGTTTCGAGCGTGACTTGCTGGAATGTCGCACCCTCGCCGACCAGTTTGCCGGCGCTTGTAAATCGGACCGTGAACGAATAGGCAGAATCCGGCGGCAGCGTGACGTCGAAAGCGACCTGACTCGCGCTCGTGTTGTCGACCGTCACGGGTTCGGGACTGAAGTCGCGACCTCCCTGGGAAAGAATCTGAAGCTCAACCTGGAGGACGGTAGCGGATTTCGCTGCGGCAACCTGGCCGTCGACAAACGACACTCGAATTTGCGGCGCGGCCCATTCGGCGACGTCCGCCTGGTCGCAGCCGGCGAGCACCGTCACGAGGAAAAGCAGCCATATGATTCCGTTTCGACGACTCATCGGCTGATCCGAATGACGGTTCTAAACATGCCTTCCATTCCGGTAATGCTTCGGTCCCGGCCCGAAAAGCCGGTGCCTGAGCCCGTGATGTATCGGCCGCCCAGAGTCAAGGCTATGTTGTCGGAAGGAAGCAGCGTGGCGCCGAGACCGCCTTCCCAGACTTTGCTGTCCCCGACGTTGAAGTCGTTGGCGCCCACCAGCCGGCCCACAGCTGTCACCTCCACACGCAGCCTCGGAGAGACCTGGTAGTCGTTCAGGGCGCTCACGACGAGGTAGTTGCCGTTCGTGCTCGCGGCCTCCGTGCCGAATGACCCGTTTGACCGAACGGAATTGTGGAACCGAAGGAGCTCCGACACGCCGAAAGAAAACTGACCACGCCCCATCGCGTAGCCGACCATATAGTCGGCAGCGATCGTCCACTCCTGGCCTATCCGGTAGTAATCGACCTCGTTCACCTTCTCGGTACCGTAGGTCGCCAAAATGGAACTGAGCCGGAAAATACTCGACCCTGCGAGGACGTCGAGCGTCGTGCTTGCCCGGGCCTCAATGCCGGGCGACAAATGGATCAGACTCGATGAACCGGGCAGCGACGTGTCGTACGCTCCTCGACTGAGGACCGACGCGCCGAGACCTAATGTGACGGTTGGCGAAAGGGCATTGGCGAAAGACACGGTGCCGCCAAAATTGAAGCCCTCGCCGAGGCGATTCGTCCGGACTGAGAGATCAGGGGAAACAAAGTCGAACACAACGTCCTGTTCGACGCCGGTCAATTCTCCCTGGCCGCTCGGAAGGTTCGCTACGAGTCCGACAATCAGTCGCCGCTCCAGGAATGATGCATCGGCTTGGACCTTCACGTCTGCGAGGCCGCTGACTGATTGCGAAGGATCAAAGTCATTGTCTCGCGTCATCGAGACGTAGGCACTCGAGAGCTTCGCTTCAAAACGATCGGTGAAGGGGAGGAAGACGTTGACGGGAACGTAGGTCTGCGATATGGAGGTCGTACCGGAGCCCTCGTCGATATCCCACGTCTGATAGTACGCCTCCAACGATCCTCCGTAAGGGGCGCCTGGAATCACCTGTCCGTTGGCCGGAATGGTCGCGCCGACAGCGCAGAGCACGCTGAGCAACGAAGCCAATGCTATGGAGTGATGGTTCGGCATCCTGCTACTTTTGCGAGGCGTTCGAGGGTGGGGCCTCACGAGGTACGGGGATCTCTATTCGAATCGGTACTCCCGCTCGCTGTCGTGTCGGATCGAGCGTACCCGATTTACCCGCTCTCGGATCGGTTGTCGGAAATGCGGGCGCAAAGAATGCGTCGAAACGCGGCATGCTGATTCCAGCCGACCCAAGCGCCCTGTCAGCTGTGGCTGAAACGACCAGCACCTCGCGCGCAGTTCGTCGCGATCTCCTGGCGGGGCGTCCCATGTTGGCCGCCGCCGGCGTCGGAGACGTCACCGTATCGGCTGCTGCTGCGGCCGCTGCTGCCGCCGCCGCCGCCGCTGCGACGCTGTCTTCGTAGGCCGCCTGCTGCGCTGCCGCGATTTCTTCAGGGGTACCGGTCAGCTCAAAAACATTGTCGGCCGGTGGCGTATCCCCCTCAAATACATTCTCGACGTCGATGAGATCGCGCTGCGCAAGTGGCAGCTGGTTCGAGAGAAGAAGCACGCGACCTTCGACCGGGTCGCCGATGAGCACCTGCTCCATCGCATAACCGTAATCGATGAATTGATCCACGTCGTTGATGAGATAGTGCTTTACCGAGTCGACAAAGGCCTCTCGCGAAGGCGTGTAGGTAAACCCGGTCAGCGCCTGAATCGAGTCCGCCAGCGCCAATGACAACTCGAGCTGCAGCTTCTGCAGACCCGACTGTGAGTAGGAGGACTGAACTTCCTGGAGCTGGACGCCTTCGTCCGAAGCGGCTCGGCCTATCGACAGATTCGCTGTCAGGCTGCCGACGACCTCGTTGAGTTTTCCAACGACGAGATAGTCCGCATTCAAAATCCGCGTGAGTTCCGACGCCGGTACCGTGTTCGATTGGGCATAGATCTCTTGAGGAAGAATCTCGTCAAGCATCCAGCGCATGTGCGCGTAAGGAACCGCAGGAAGCGACATGTCGGTGAACGAATCGAGCAGTGACAATACGTTTTGAAGCACCCCTGTCAGGCCGAACGCCATTTGACTCATGGCGAGCAAGCTCGATTCGTTGTAGAGCGGAAAGACTCCTATGGCAAATCGAGCGCCATCGGCAAAACTCTCGGGCGGCGGCACTTCTCCATCATCACGGAAACGCCGGGCCATGGATCGCACGGACTGAGCCTGGACGTAAGGAAGGCGTTTCAACAGCTCACGCGATCGCTGAGACGCCGGTTCGAGCTTCAAGAACGCCCGGTAATCGGCGGCAGCCTCAGGGAAATGCCTCTGAAGTTCCTGTGAGAGGCCCCTGTACAGCAGAATGGTGGCGGCCGTGTTGGCGTCGAGAGAGGCTGGGACGACGATGTTCGTCGAGGACGTTGGGAGGCCCGCCGCCGCTGCCGCTTCCTCCGCGACGCCGTAGGCCAATTCGAACTCCCGCTCCTGCAGATAGAGCCGCGCCCGTTCAATCGGCGGGATCGAGTCACTCAAGACTATCGATTCCGGTGAGACCAACGAGTCGACCACGGCTAATGAATCACCCAAGGAGAGTGAATCACTTTCGGCCAACGCGTCGGTTAGACCGGCATTCTGACCAGCCACAGGGCCGGCCAGAGCAAAAAACAGTATCTGCAACACGCTACATAATAGCGCGTTACGCCCAAGTGCCTCCCTCATGTGGACAAAAAAGCGGGGAATCGGATCCAACGTCACCTAACTAACCGACACAGTGTTTCAGGATGATCGTCAAACAGTCTCAGTAATGCAAAGGTTCGCTCAAAATCGGCAAAGGTTCATCTTAGGCCCGAGAATGGAACCTCCGGGTGTTTTCAACTCTTAAAATACCATACCTTTCGATCCCGCTGAAAAAGCGGTGTTGTTATGGATGTCGCCGTCGATCATAAACAAACGGTCGGACAGGCCATCGAATCGGTTCAGGTTGCTCCCGTCCACCTGCAGCAGTTTGAGGAACTGGTGGATGCATGCAGGAAGAATCTGCCCTCGGTTGATGAAGATCTGTTGCGACGCGCCTTCCTACTGAGCTACTGGGCCCACAGGAACGATAAGCGTGCATCCGGCGAGCCCTACATCGTGCATCCCCTCCAGGTCGCGAAATCGCTCGCCACGGATGTGCGCTTCGACGACATTTGTGTCGCCGCGGGTCTCCTTCACGATGTGGTCGAAGACAATAGCGCGATTACCGTCGGGGACATTCGCGAACTGTTCGGCGAGCCGCTGGCCTCGATCGTCGATGGATTGACGAAAATGCAGGAAGGTTTCGGCGATCGTGCGCTCAAGCACGCCGAAAACTTCAGGAAGCTCCTGCTCTCCATGGCTTCCGACATGCGCGTCATCCTGGTCAAGTTTGCTGATCGCCTTCACAATATGAGAACGCTCGGCTCGCTCCATCCCGAGAAGCAGCTGAAAATCGCCAGCGAGACGCTCGAGCTTTTCGCCCCGCTGGCGCACCGATTCGGTCTCTACGCGCTCAAGAACGAATTCGAAGATCTATCCCTCAAAGCGCTCGACCCCGAACAGTATTACGACATTTCAAAGGGCCTCAACGCCAAGAAGCGCCAGCGTGAAGACTACATCCGCCGCTTCATCGAACCGGTCCGCAACGAGCTTGACGAGAATGGTTTCACGTTCGACATCGCCGGCCGCCCGAAACATATCTATTCGATCTACCGCAAGATGCGGACGCAGGACAAGACGCTCGACGAGATTTTCGACCTCTTCGCTATCCGCATCATTCTGCAGACCGTTGGGAAACAGGGGAAAGAGGACTGCTGGCGCGTCTACTCGATAATTACTGATCTCTACCAGCCGCTTCCGGAACGCTTCCGAGATTTTATATCTGTACCTAAGTCTAACGGATACAGAAGTTTACACACGACTGTCATCGGACCCGACGGTAAGCGCGTGGAGGTTCAGATCCGGACGACGGAGATGCACGAGATCGCCGAGTTCGGCGTTGCGGCGCACTGGAAGTACAAGGAGGGCGGCGGGCCCGTAGATTCGGTTCTCGACAAGCGCTACGCGTGGATTCGCGATCTGCTTGACAATCCTGATTCTGAAAAGGCTACCGAGTTTGTCGAGGAGTTTCAGGAGGATATCGCAGTTGAGGAGATCTATGTTTTCACGCCGAAAGGCGATCTTCTAACCGTCCCCAAAGGCGCCACGCCGGTCGACTTCGCCTTCCGTATCCACTCCCAAATTGGTCTGAAGTGCAATGGAGCCCGGGTCAACGGTCGCGTCGTGCCGCTATCCTACAAGCTGCAGAGCGGTGATCAGGTCGAGATTCTGACGTCTCCGAAGAAGACGCCGAATCCGGCATGGATGAAATTCGTGGTCACGCAAAAAGCGAAAAGCCGGATCCGCCACTGGCTCAATGAGGAACGACGCGAAGTTATCCAGAAGGGAAAGGCTCTTTGGGAGAAGAAGGCCGCGCGTGCGAAGATCGAGGTGAACGATCAGGTAATGAACCGCTTCGCAAATCGGCTGAAATTCCCCAACGTGTCACAGATGTTCTATGAGCTCGGCCAGGGATTGCTCGACATCAAGGAACTGCTCGACCTGGCACGAGGCCGAGTCAAGTTTCCGGAAGAAGAGCAGCCCGCCAAGACGGCGCAGGTAGAGCACGAAAAGTTTGTGGATCAGGCGCAGGCTGTCGGATCATCGGCCCTGATGATTTTCGGCGAGCGATACACCGGGCTGAAGACGACGTATGCTTCCTGCTGCAATCCAATTCCCGGAGACCCCGTGTTCGGCTATCTCAGTAGAAACGGCGGCATCCGCATCCATCGAAAGACCTGCCTCAATGCCCGGCACTTGTACAAAAGCCAGGATCGAATCGTCCCCGTGGAATGGAGCCGGCAGAAGGACATCCAGTTCATGGCAGCGCTGAAGATCGTCGGGGAAGACCGGGTAGGCGTCGTGAGCGACATCACCGATACGATATCTAAAGGACTGAAGACGAATATTCGCTCGATTACCGTTGATTCAAATGACGGCGTCTTTGAAGGCTCGATTGTGTTGGACGTCCCCGATCTCACCCACTTGAGGAAACTCATCGAGAAGTTGAGGAGGATAGACGGCGTATTCGGGGTCTATCGGCTTGAAGCTTGAGTTGTTGAAAACGTCATGAACGAAAGAACATGCCCAAGGCCATCACATATAATCGAAGCGCAAAGCGTTGATAATCATTTGGATAACAAAGATTTTCTCTTAAATTGCTCGACCAATAAAACGAACGCCTTGCCCAATCATTCCTGACCGGTTTAGCACCATTTTATGGCCCCGAACCTGGGCAAGCTCATGTCTGCAATTCAGATTTATCTAGTATGTCAGAGGGACGAATCACCACGCTAACCAAGAAGGACGTCGCGCGTCGCGTATCCGACATCCTCGGTGAACCAATCTACAAGAGCGAGCCGTGGGTCCACGCCGTCGTTATGGCAATCGGTGACCTGATGATCGAGGCCGATCCAGAGGTTCGAATTGAACTGCGGGACTTTGGGGTGTTTGAGGTAAAGAAGACGAAGGCCAAGCCGAAGGCGCGCAATCCGAAGACGAATGAGACGGTTTTCATTCCGAGTCGGCGCAAAACGCATTTCAAACCCGGAAAGCGTCTCAAGGAAACCTTGCAGCGTCCTCTTCGCGAGCTCGACTACAGTATTCCCGAAGGAAGTGCCGATAAGGGAAAGGGCTGATCGCGCCCCGTTTCCATTCGGTCGAAACCACTCGGGGTCGTGATGCAACCCCGCGTCATTGGCATTGATTTCGGTCTTGTCCGCGTCGGCGTCGCCGTGGCGGATCCTCTCAGGATCTTTGCTACGCCGCTCGGCACGTTCTCCAGGAAGGAAACACTCGCCAAACTCGTCGAAATACGCGACAGTGACGGTCTCGAGAAGGTGGTTCTCGGATGGCCGCTGCAGCTCGACGGCGCGGAAGGCGAAACTGTAGCCCTGGTTCGGAAGTTCGAGCGCCAACTCGAGGGCGCGCTGCCCGGCGTCAAGATTGTTCGATGGGACGAGCGATTTACCTCCGTGATGGCTCAGCGGGCGATCAGAGAGTCTGGAGGTACGCGGGCGGCAAGAGCACGGAAGGGGCGCATTGATGCGGCTGCCGCCGCCATTCTGCTCCAGAGTTATCTCGATTCCCTCAATGAACGACCGGAACTGGCTGGCAACTGATACGCAATGATACTTCCGATCTACACATTCGGGGCCGATGCGCTGAGGCGCAAGACGTCGGAGATCGAGCACGACTCCGAAGCCCTTCAGAAGCTCATCGACGACATGTTCGAGACCATGCACAACGCCTCCGGCGTAGGTCTGGCGGCGCCTCAGATCGGCGGAGAGGAGCGCCTGTTCGTCATCGACATCAGAGCGGCACTTGACGAAGAGGATGAAACCGACCCCGCCGATGTGCCCGGCCCGCTCGTCTTTATCAATCCAGTCGTTAGGCCGATTGACGGTCCGAGCGTCGAGTTCGAGGAAGGTTGTCTGTCCATCCCCGAGATCCGGGAGACGGTGGTCCGCCCAGAAGCCATAGAGATTGAGTTCCTGGATCGCACGATGAAACCGGTGTTGATGAGAGCGTCCGGACTCCCTGCGCGGGTCATCCAACACGAGCTCGACCACCTCGATGGCATCCTGTTCATCGACAGGCTCTCGTCTCTGAGACGGGGATTGCTCCGGCGGAGATTGCGGGAGATGTCGCGCGGGATCGTCACCGCGGACTATCCAATTCTTACCGCGCCGGAAGCCGGACGTCGCCGATGAGCGGGGGGCGGGAAACGGAGGGCACGGTCACCGGCCTGTACTACTATCCGGTCAAATCGCTGGCAGGAATTCGTCTGGAACAAGCTGAGCTCGCGGGCCGCGGCATCCGGCACGACCGGATGTGGATGCTCGTCAGCGATTCGGGGAAATTCATCACCCAGCGCCAGGAGCATAGCCTCGCCCTTCTTCGTGTAACGGCCGAGGATGACGGCTTTCGCATATCCGCCCCTTCGGGCGCCGAAACACGATTGCCACGGGCTTGTCCCCCGGGCCCGACAAAATCCGTTCGAGTCTGGAAGGATGAGCTGACGGCCATAGTGGGTCCGCCTGATGCCACGTCGTTTTTTTCCGAGTACCTTGGTTTCCCCTGCTCGGCGGTACGCATGCCTGAGAAAGCAGATCGAACCGCAGGGAAGCATGCCCCCGACGGCACGCCTGTGAGCTTTGCCGATGCCTATCCGGGATTGCTAACGACCACTGATTCGCTCGCCGACCTGAATGCTCGCACGAATGTCGATCTCGTAATGCGTCGCTTCAGGCCGAGCATCGTGGTTTCAGGGTCACCGGCCTACGCAGAGGACGGCTGGTCTCGAATTCAGCTGGGTGACGCGGAGATTACCTGTGTGAAACCTTGTGCCCGGTGCGTGCTTACGACCGTCGATCCCGATTCAGGAGCGGCGGGCAAAGAGCCGCTTCGCACGCTCGCGGGCTATCGCAGGCTGGGGAACGACGTCTACTTCGGACAGAATTTCGTCGTCTCGAGAGCGGGGGCGGTGAGCCTCGGCGACCCGATTGCCATAACCGAGCGAAAGGAGCCCGTCTTTCCCGCGGGTTAACAGGCCCTAGAGGTCGACGGTAAGTTGGAGCACGTAGTTGCGCGGCGCCGCAAGGAAGGCCGGCCGTTCGAGGTAGTAGTAGTCAAAGACATTGTTGGCGTGGATCGAAAATCTGGCCGGTCCATCCGACGCAGCGATCCAGACATCCGTCACCTTGGTCGGCACGAGGATATCTGCGTCGGGCACGAAGCGAATGAAGTCGGTGTCGACCCTGTCGGGCGTCGCGGCGTAGCGAAAGTCGAGCCCTGCTTCGAGGAAGCGCCAGACGTGCGCATCCATTCCGGCCGTAAACAGGTGTTTAGGGCGAAACGGCAATTCTGTCCCCAGATCGAGATCCTTGGAATCGAGGAACGTGTAGCCGCCTTTCAGATTGGCCCGGTCGTTGATAGCGGACGCGTCCAGCGTGATTTCTACACCTCGGATTCTGGCTCGTGTCAGGTTCACGAACTGGAATCCGAGTTTCGGCTGTACGCCAGGTTCCGTGATTCGGGCGAGTTTAGGTTCGATGAGATCCTCATAGTCGTTCCAGAATCCGGCTGCATCCAGGCGAAAACTACCCAGGCGGGTACTGCCCAGGAGTCGGAATCCGATTTCGTAGCTCCTGCTTTGTTCCGGATGGAGATCGGGATTGGGGAACAGCGGGAACCGATCCTGATTGTTCACGAACCGCTCGGCGAGTCCAGGTACGCGAAATCCCAGCCCGTACGATGCTCTGAGCGAGATTGGGTCAGCGGCCTGGTAGGAAACGGCAAGTTTGGGACTGAGCTTCTGAATTGATTCCGATCCGTCTATTTGGTAGGTGTCGAAGCGCAACCCTCCGATAAACTCCACCTTCTCGATCGGTCTCTCCTGCCACTGCGCAAATACGGCAGCTTCGGGCTGGCTGCCCGTTCGATCTCCGTCTCCGGTAGTGAAGAAACTCGATTCGGTTGTATTCGCGTCGCCCGAGACGCCGAAGATCAGGCTGCGCTGGAGGGTGGGCGACCAATCGAGTTGTACTTCTCCGCCATAGCGGAACCCGAGCGTCCCATCCGAAACAGGTTGGATCTTACCCTCGGTGTCGATTGCCCGGATGACGATGCCATACACTCTCAAGCGGCTTTGGAGCAACCAGTCTGTGCCGATTACACGCCGCAGCGAGGGCTGAACGACGAACTCGGTAGTGAGCGCATCTGCCGAGCCCGTTGGGTCGAGCGGATCGCCCAGTGCAAACGTTCCCGGATTCAGCGCGTCGGTGATTCCGTTCCAAAACAGGAAGGTGTCTTTTCGTCGGGAGAGAGCAGAGAGGAGGACGTCCATTTTGGTGTGTTCTCCAATGGACCACCCGATCTTGCCGAAGCCCTGAAGGACTCGTCGCTTGCTGAGAAACGTATAGCCCTGATCCTTGCGGTAATCCACGTTCAACCAGAAACCTGCGCCCGAACCCAGCCGCTGCGCATGCGAGAGCGTCACCCCCCAGAGGGGTCGCCACTCATCGCCACCGTCCACCCACTTGTCCCGCCAGATCTTGTAACGAGCAGGCTCGTGCAATCCTGAATAGACCTTCACATGATGGGTCGGCGTGCGTGGAAAATCACGCGTGATAACGTTTATCACGCCCCCCAGCGCGCCACCGCCGAACAGAGCGGATCCGGGGCCCTTGATGATCTCAATGCGTTCGATCTGCGAAAATGGAAGCGCGTCGAATGGGATGCCGTCTGAATCGGGCGAAAGCAGTGGCAGGCCGTCCAGAAGTACGAGGACGCGCGAGCCGGCATTAAACGAGAATCCGGACGACCCGCGGATGTTGACCTGATTGTCCAGGACCTGTACCCCCGACACGTACCGCAGCGCCTGGTCGAGCGAGACGATATTGCGGACTGCCAGGTCACGCGGTGTGATTACGCTGAAACTTGCCGGAACGGACGAGGAGAGTCTCGCCTGCCTCGAGGCGGTTACGACGACCTCGGAGGACAACAGGGCGATCTCGTGGAGGACAATGTGGTACAGCGAGTCCGAGTCAACGGACACCGCTATTGTATCGTGATACGACTCGAATCCGATCGCCGAGGCGGTCAGCGCATACTTTCCCTCCGGTACGTCGGCGATGAGGAATTCTCCGTACAGGTCGCTTGCGGCTCCGAGCTGCGTGCCCTGGAGAAACACGTTCACTCCGGGCAGCGGCGCACCGAGTTTGTCCGTAACCACACCCTTGACCGACGTTACCTGCGCGAGGAGGACTCCACTCAGCATCGGACCCAGCGCCAGTACGAGCGCAGCCGTGACAAGATTACGTATGAATGACGGCCGGTGCATCGGCTACTGCGGTGGAAAGATGGGCGGATTGTCGAAGTCGACGACGACGGAAACGTGGGTGGTTTCACCGTCCTTGACTGTGAAGACGCCGCCGTTGCCTTCGGACAGGCCGACAGGTTTCCAATTGAAAAAGTTGGCCGAATACTGGTAGGCTACCCCTGAATATGGGAACACGCCCGGCGCAACGTCACGGATCAGAAACGAATCACGAGCGACACGCGTGCTCAGTCTATCAGAGATTTCCATCCGGTTCAGTTGCAGGAAGTCAGCCGTATCGGTGGGAACGAATCGAAGTGCGACGAAGCGAATGTCATACAACGTCGAGTCAGGTGGCCAATCGTCGGATCCATGCACGTAAGTGACCACGCCCGCTATCGCTCCAGGCAATACTTCGTCGGGTACCACAAGACCGTGGTCGCAGGAGGCCAGGCAGAATGCGGCGACTGTGGCGACTGCCAGAGCCGGAATCGTATATCTCGAAGTTGGAGGTCTGCTTTTTCGTTTCAAGTACGCGCTCGTCGTTCAACAGTGAGTCTGCCGGTTTGAAAAGCTCGAATCGTGCAATATACTTCCAATGCGTCCCTCAAAAGGATCGCGAGGCAGCTTATCCTTCTTCATTCTTGAGTCGTACCCCGTGCCGCCATGGTCCTCATCCTGACGTTGATCAGTGCCGGTCTGGTCACGATCTCCTCGCTCGCGGGGGCATTCGTGATGGTCGTGAAGCCGGAAAAGCTCGATCGCATTATCTCGCACATGATCAGTTTTGCTGTCGGGGCGCTGCTTGGGGGAGCCTTTCTCCACCTGATCCCACGGGCTTTCGAGCACGATGCCGTCGGGTCTGATACGCCCCTCTACATCGTGGGGGGAATCATGGCGTTCTTCGTCCTGGAGCGGTTTCTCCACGTTCACCATGAGCACCATCTCGAGGGTGAAGCACAGCCGGTCAAACCGATCGTCGCCATGAGCATTATCGGAGGAACGATGCACAATACGGTCGACGGAATGATCGTGGCCGCGAGCTATGCCGTGTCGGTCGAGGCGGGGATCGTTACTACGGCCGCCATTCTCCTGCATCAGATCCCTCAGGAGATCGGTGATTTCGGAATTCTGGTCCACGGCGGTCTCACGCCGTTCAAGGCATTGCTCTACAATTTGGGTTCGGGAGGCGGAGCGATCGTCGGAGCCGTCATCGGCATTCTGGTCGGATCCGTCACCAGCGATTTTGCCCCGATCATCGTAGCGCTCACAGCGGGCAGCTTCATCTACATCGCTGCTTCCGACCTGATTCCAGAACTTCGGCGTTCTCCCGGGCACAAGGCCTCATTTCAGCAGCTGCTGCTTATGGCCGCCGGTGTAGGACTCATGCTCATCCCGCGCCTCATCTGGGGTCATTGATTTTCGGGCAACGCGTCTCCGAGCGTGATAAGAATCTGATCCTTCGTCACAGCCTCACCGGTCGACACGTGGATCTTCTCGACGATGCCTGCACGGCTGGAGAATATTTCGTTCTCCATTTTCATCGCCTCCAGCACGATAACACCCTGACCGGATGCCACCATGGCGCCGGGCTCAATCTCGATGGCCAGAACGAGTCCCGGCATCGGAGCCCTGATTTCGAGCGTGTGTTTCTTCCCTCTGGCGGATCCTTCGAGTGCTGCGAGCAGGATGCTCACCCGGTCCATGAGCTTTACATCGGCCCGGACGCCCGACTCGGTCACGAACGTCCGCTTCCCATTCGTCTGAATGACAAGCTCGTAGCTTTTCCCGTTGATGAGCAGCGAATAGGCCGACGGACCAACCTGGACGAGCGAAGCTTCCACTGGTTCGCCGTCCACCATCAGGGTGCCGTCGCGGAACTCGAGATTAAACTCGGTGGCGCCGACAACAGCCTTGATAATACCATCTTGCATGGCTACCCGAATACAAAAGGGCGTTAGCGGATGATCGCAATCTTCTCGACACCCATGTCATTGTTGACCGAGATGTCGCGCCCTTCCGCTCGAAGAAACACTTTGTAAAGGTAGATGCCCGTGGCGAGAAGATCACCGTCTGCATCTCGGCCATCCCAGACCAGCCGATTCCAGCCTATGCGTAATCCGCCGTCTTCGAGAAGAGCCGGTTCATTCAGGAGATCGAATTCGCGGACCGGCCGGCCACTTATCGTGTAGACGCGGATACGAAGGTCGTCCACAAGACCCGCATCCGCACCACGCAGTCTGAACATGAACGTGGTGAAGTTGTGCATCGGGTTCGGATACGGATAGATGCTTTCGATTTCCGCAGCGTCCTGGACGCGGAACGAAAGCGTGTAGGGCTCCTCCTTCGTTGGATCACTATTGCCTGAAGCATCCTGTGCCCAGACTTTCATCGTATGCGTCGTGTCCTGCCCGGAAAAATCCGGTGAGAAGATCAGTTTCGCCTCGTTGTTGGACGGCGATGCAGGAATGAACTGGACGTCCGATCTCGAGTAGGCGACTCGCGTATTGTCGAGCGACAAATTGATCGTGGTGGAGTCGACCAGCGAAGCGAATTGGTTGTCGTCGGTAACGACAATCTCGAACACGGGATGGGACGCGAAGAACGGGAGCGAGGCATCGTCGGTTGTCGTGATGACCCTCGGGTCGTTCGGGTAGGTTGCCCCGTCGACCGTGAGGGAGAATACGGGCGGGGTGTCGTCTCCCAGGACTCTGAAACTCCCGATCGCCTTATTATTGAAGGTGGCGGGCTCAGGTCCGCGGGTCTGCCTGGCCGTAACCGCGATCTGGTTATTCCCGACCTTTCCGGTGGTCGAGATCGATGCCTTGGCCTCCACCGACGTGCCCGCCTCAATTCCGAGCAGCGTGTCTACGGCGCCGAGCGTCGAACGATTGTTCCGGTCTGTGATCGTGTATTCCACGAAGACACTGTCGATCATGCCGGGTCCACCGTTGATAACGTTGACGGAAACGTTCAGAGGTTGGCCCTCCGCCAGTGTATCAATCGGCTCCTTGAAATCGGGTGCATCGACGAGCAGTTCTGAGACCGGGTCGTAGCCGGCATACCAGTTCAGCAGCTGGGGCGTATCGAGGCGCGTCGAGTCGCTGAGATCCACCGCAAGCCGAAGGAAAGGATACTGCCTCGCATCTACGTTCAGCCCGGAAGCGGACAGATCGATGCGACCCGTACCGCCGGGCGTGAGCAAGGTCTGCGATCCGAGCGTGTCTCCGTTCGGGGACAGCACCGACGTCTTGATGGACGACCGCTCGTTGTTGACGAGTCCTGTAAACTGGATCTCGTGCCAGCTCGTTGCCGGACCGATGGGGGGTGACTGCGAACTTCCTGAGGCAAACCGAACCGGGACGCTGAGGTCGCTCCAGAGTATATGAGGGCCAACATTCGGATCACGATCGGCCCACTCATCGACGAGCGGCGTGTCATCGCCGATCCGAACGGCGAAGTTCCAGAGGTCGTTCAGATCAACCGAGTCGATCTGCGTGCTTCCCAAGTCCCGAAAGATCGCCTTCGTTTCCTCGGGCATCTCGACGACGCC
Organism: uncultured Bacteroidota bacterium; assembly: GCA_963768715.1. GTDB lineage: Bacteria > Bacteroidota > Rhodothermia > Rhodothermales > DATKEJ01 > DATKEJ01. Next base: position 291,203 of record CAVYJC010000003.1, on the reverse strand, counting down.
CGGAGCGATCCGGAGGAATCTGGAATTGACGAAAACGTATTCGTGCTCTTTAGCCGTGGCGATGAAATCCTTCATTTTCTGGCGCTCTTCCAATTCGTCTGGACCGTAAACGTTCGGATACGGAACGAACGAATCACTCGCCTTATAGATGCCGTCGACAGACACGATGACGACCCCAAAGCCGACCTCGAGCGTCTCGTGCTCGAATCCGCCCACAATGATCGTACTGAGGGCTGAGGCCCGAAACTGAGCGGAGCGAATGCGGACGTCGACGGCAAAGTCACGAAGACGCCAGGCCGAACCCGAATACGTCAAGAATGGCCCGTGATCGTTCTGAACGAATTGTGCACCCTGCTGAAACCAGCCGTCGAACGGCAAATCGTCGCGCACTGAGAACGACCGCGTTCGCCACTTGGGCAGGTCGTCGGAATCGACGGCAATTCTCCAGCGATACGTTTCACCCTGGATTAGCGGAGACAAGGGTGCCCACTCCGAAAGTGCCCGCGCCTGGAGCGACTCGTTGACGAGCAAACCTGAATCGAATGAATCCGTGGTGTCGAGTTCGAGCGAGATCGGGACGAAGTCCTCGGAGGCCGCCGCCTTGCCGTAACGCAGCGTCGGCTGGCGGGACGTTACGAGACCGTAATCCGGGGGGAAGAGTTGAACGACGCCGGAAGCAAAGACAAACTGGGTGATTTCGACGGAATTGTCTTCCTCCGATGTCTCCTCGTATTCGTGATCGGCATCGACGGAGACGGCGAGCCGATTCTCTCCGATGTCGGATTCCTCGACAGGAAGTTCAAATGAAACGCTTTTCGTTAGCGGGAACGTCGCAATACGCGTTCGATAGGTTGACGAGGCGCCGCCAGGGGACGTTCTAACGAGTCGTACCGTGAGACTGTCCTGCGGCACGAGACCCCGATTTTCTAGCAGGATGTTAACGGTCATCGTCGAGTCAATACCTGCGACGGGGCCCGCCGGCACGACGTCGACGGAACGTTGCTCGACGTGAAAATCGGGGAGTGAGGGGAGCGACATGTGTGTCGCCGGATCTCCAATCAGATTGTACTGGAGGACGGTTTCGATTTTGGTGGAGTTAGAGCTGTTGCCCAGATAGAGTCTCTTGCTCTCGATTACAGCCTCGCCCAGCGTGCGGGCTCCCTGGTTGAAGACGAGATCGTAGAAGGGGTCGGCGACCTGCCGCGCAACCGAAATAAAGCTGCTGGTGGAGCCCCCGTAGTGTGCGATCGCCCCATTCTGACTCTCCGTTACGAGCAGTTCCGCAAAGGGGGGCTGATCGAAGCTGGACCCGTCACCTCGGGCGTATGCGCCGGTGAAACAGCCCAACGAAACGACGACGGGCAACTTCTCGCTGTTCCCGAACACGACCGGCGACTCGGTGACGATTTCCCATGTGTCTGCTGCGGAATGGCCGAAGAAGCCGAGCCAGCCGGATCCCTCCGTAATCGCTGCGTCGACAGAATCGAGGAAAGTAGGATCGAGTGCCGCCTCACTGGTCTTGTGGAAGTAGGTTACGTCGCCACCGAAGGGTGGGGCAGCGATCTGAGATCCCCACTTGCGGGTGGCGCTCTTGAGTGAGAACTGCTCCGATTCGTTGGCCCCGCCCGACATCATGATCGCGCGCTTCTGCCAATCCGAAGGAGGCCGCAACTCGTAGTTTCGAATCTTGTCCACGAAAGCCGATCCGACCTCATTCGAGCGCGCCGTAATTCTTCCGACTGCAAGCCATTCGGTATAGTCATTCAGCTGCCCATTTGACTGCATCGCAAACCAGCTGTCCGACGAGGCGTTACCGAAAGACGGAACCTCCCAGTCAAATCGTTGCCGTCGACTGTCGGGGTAGAGCGCGTCGCCCCAGATCGTCAAGAAGTCCGGTGGACCCTGCCACCTGTGCATGTGATCGACAAACCTGCGTATCGCAACCGGAGTCGGCCTGCCGTAATCGAATTGGTCGTAGACGTCGAGCAGGTTGAAGACGAGCGCACGGTATGATCCGCCGCCCGGAGAGCTCCGGTACTGCGCGAGCTTCTGGGCAGACTCCATGAGACCGGGCGCCGCTATGATCACGTAGTCGGCATCGTACGACGTGCCGGCGACATCCGACGTTCTCGCCATGGAAAGGACCGGCTTCATTTCGTCTCCAGGCTTGGTCAACCAGTATTCCCGCCCGGGCTGCGTTTGGTCACCGAACGACTCGTTGCTCTTCACGTCGAACCGCGCGCCGGATGCAGGCTCGAGGACGACGACGTCCGTGCCGGTAGAACCCGCCAACTGAAACGTGGCCGCGCCCGACGATTCCGAGTCGAAGTGGAATTGGCCGGATTCGGGGTTCAATGCCCGAACGTAACTATAGGCCACGTAGTCGATGTAAATGGCATTAGGCAGTGCCCCGGCGGAATTGTCGGACCCGACCTTCAAGCGAAGCGTCTTGCCGTTACCCGGGATCTCCGTCTGTGCCACACTCGCCGAGAGCGTGGCGGATCCGTAGTTCGACCAGGAGACGGAATCGAGCGACGTCTCAGTCACGGTCGCTGGTGATGGGATCCTCGAGGTTGATGTCGAGAAAACCGAGGTGAGGGACTCCCGTGCCGCCCTTGCAGCCGGACGCTCACCTTGACCGAGTCGGCATCCGAGCGGGTCAGATCCGACATTCCGACGGCGTACGACGCCTTGAGAATGGTCTGGCCGTGCGGGAGATAGGTCATGTAATAACCCTCGCCGGCCGTGTAGAGGGGGTTTCCGGAACTCTCCGGAGCGCCGAAGAAGTACGCCAGATCGGTTTCGAGCCAGCCCTGAACCCGAGCACGGTCTACGACCGGTCCCGACACGGCATCCGTAGCCTCCTGACGATATCTCAATCCGGGTGCGCCTCCCCAAGTCATGAAGTAGGATGTCGTGTCTGTGAAGAAGCTGCGGTTGGCGCTCGAGCGAAGGGTCTCGTCATAATTGTAGACCCAGGTTTCGTCTGCGCCGGTATTCTTTCTGCCCACAAAGAGAAACGAATCGGAAGGGTCGATTTGGGGTCCGTCGCCACGGTACCAGACGGGTATTTCTTGTCCGTTCTCCAGAATTCGGATCGTAGTCGGGTCGATGCTTCCGATCAGGACGCCGGCGCCTGCGAGATCCGATCCGTTGACCCGGTAGATGCCGTCCTCTGCTACCAAGAGCTTCAGATGCGGCTGACCGGCGACATACCAGTCAGGGTCGTAGGTCGACGTCTGAGACAGCAATGGCGTGTAGCAGACAAGAACCCAAAAGAGGCTCCGGGTGATTGGTCGCAGCATTCAAGCGGAAGGATGAACGTTCTATTTGAGGCGGTGGTCAGATACCGGACTTGTCGCCCGCGTCTTGTTTCGACCGACGAACTTCAACGAGGGCTTTGGTGGGAAGGTCCCAGCTGCAGGCTGAGGTTGGCGGTCTCTTTGGCTACTCTGATCGAACCTCCGAGAACGCTTCGCGGAACAAGTGTTTACGAAGCTCTGCAGTGCGATTCTCGGCGCACAGGGCTTCGAGCTGAGCCAGGTGCTCATCAAGTTCGAGCCGACTGAACATGGCTTCGCTCGAGAGAGCAACGACAGCCGGATGGCTCGTTGCCATGGGCGTTTCCTGGTCTGTATGGAGCCGCTCGACGAGTTTCTCCCCGGGCCGCACGCCTGTATAGACAATTTCTATGTTCGCATCGTCGGCCGCGTAAAGCGTGATCATTCGCTTCGCCAGATCCAGAATCGAAACCGGCTGGCCCATGCGGAGCATGTAAATCGACATATCGTCGTCGAACAGCAGGGTTTCGAGAATCAACGCGCACGCATCGTGAGCGCTCATGAAGTAGCGCGTCATCTCCGGGTGGGTAACCCGCACCGGGCCTCCGCTTGCAATCTGGTCGGTGAACAGCTCGACCACGCTGCCCTGGCTCCCGAACACGTTACCGAATCGGACGATCTTCCGGCGCATGCTGGAATGAGCGGATCTCAGATACCACTCGCCAAGGCGCTTGGTAGCGCCAAGAACGCTGGTCGGCTCGACGACCTTGTCGGTCGAAACGAAAATGAACTGCTCGGTGTCGAAGCGCTCGCAAAGACGAATGAGCGATACAGTCGACAACGTGTTGTTCCGGAAAGCCTCGACAGGGTGTCTTTCCATGAGCGGCACATGCTTGTAAGCGGCCGCATGAAAGACGACGTCGGGTCGGGTCGTTTCGAATACCGTGTGCATGATGTCCTCGTCGCGCACGTCGGCAATTCTGAAAACGACGTCGCCGGAGAAGGAGGCCTGCCGTATCCGTTCCTCCATCTTGAACAATGCGTATTCCGAGACGTCGACAAGGACGAGCCTGAAGGGTTGAACGGTCAACAGCAGTCTTGTGAGCTCAGATCCTATTGAACCACCCGCCCCCGTGACCAGCACGGTGCGTCCGGCGAGATAATTCTGGATGGCGACTCGATCGATTTCGACAGGCTTTTGGCCGAGCACTTCAGATATCTCTGCCTGGAAGGATCGCAACGGCGCTCCTGCGCTCCCGCGGCGTTTCCACTCGATAAGCTGCCGCGAGAGACCGCGTATGCCCAGCACGCCGATTAACGTCAGCATCCAGTGCACCGCCGACACGCTTCTCGGTGCCATCTGACTGGGCACGGCCAAGAAAGTGACGAGCACAGATCCGGCCCATCCGATGAGCAGCGCAAACGCGACGCGCCAAGCTGCACGGAGGTGCAAGTCGTCGGGCCTGATGCGATAAAGACCCGACGCAACCAGTGCGATCAGGTAAGTGGCAAGCGTCAGCCCAAGTGCAACCTCGAGTCCACCCTTGTACGAGAAAAGGTCCCACGTTGCCATCCGAATTCGGAATGCAACGAGAAAGGCGATCGTGATGACGAGCGTGTCAAGAAGCGCGAACGCAATCTTGGCACGAGTTCGGAGTGGTCCCATGGGCGAAAGAATGTTCAGGCCCCATGTTCGGTAAAACTGAGTATTTATGCAACAAAGCACTCCACCGTTACCGGGCGTTCTTTTCCCTTGAGAGTCGGGTTATTATGGCTTCCACGTCATCGGCCATGTGCTGTCTGTCAAACAGTCTTCGAGCGACGGTAGCGCCCCTTTGACCCTTCCGTCGAAGTTCCGCGGGATTCTCGAAGATTGAGACCAGTGCAGAAGCCAGCCCTTCCGCGTCGAGCTTGTCGATCCACCAGCCGCAGTCGTGCTCTTCTACAAACCGGCGCGTCCAGCCGGGATTTGTGACCAGCACCGGCGTTCCTGAAGCCAGGCTGTCGAAGAATTTTGATGGGGAGTTCGAGGCAAGTACGGGTCGATCGATGAAGGTGACGAGAGACAGGTCGGCCAGCCTGTGCCAGTCGAAAACCTCATGCTTCGCCACGGATGGGAGCGACACGACGTTCGGCTCGGTAGAGGCCGCCCGGGCAACGGCGCCGGCGTAGTAGCCAGATCCGATGAAAACGAAGATCAGGTCGCTTCGCGATCGGAGCCGCTCGGCCGCTTCAAGGACCGTCATGATTCCGTTCGCCCGCCCCAGAGATCCTGCGTAGAGAACGACCCGTCTTTCACCCAGGCCGTGTCGATTTCGCAGCGCGTCTGATGTCGATTCGGGCGACGCGTCGAGCAGCTCGAAGCTGGTCCCGTTCAAGAGCGTTGTAACCTGGTCGGGACGCCCCCCGTTTCGCAGCACGTGTTCCTCCATATCTGGCGAAAGCGTAACGATGTGATCGGCATCCCGGTAAAGTCCCCGTTCCATGTTTCGGAGCCGCTCCTGCAGCCATCGTCCCGGAATAGCACCCATCTCGATCGGGAAGTCAGGCCATAGATCACGGACTTCGAAAATCCAGGGTACATCCCAATGGCGTGCGACTTTCCTGGCGGCCCACGCCGCGGTCAGGGGAGTCGACGTGCCGAAAATCACGTCGGGGCGATCGATCCGCTTTGCGTGGTGGACGGCGTGCCGCGCAAAGCGCTGGTATGAGAGGAATCGCCGAACGATTCCCATTTGGTTCGCATAGTCGACGGGGAACGTCACGAGATCTACCCCCTCTGGCGCGGGAGGATAGCGGCTGGTCAGAGGATCTGTGAACCCTGATTGCGACGATATCACGGTGACATGATGTCGCTGTGCCCAACGGCGCACGAAAGAGTAATGTCTGCCGGTTCCCGGTGCGTCGGGGCTCTGGAAATACTGATAAAGCACTAGAATATGCATGTCGCGATCCCCTTACACTGACTGCGACCTGTAGGCCGGGAAAAAGCCGGATTGCGGGGCGAGCCCACCGTGAAAGGCCCGCCACGCGTCTTCCGCCCGCCCCGCGGCCGGGGGATCTGGCGCCAGATGAATCGTGCTGTAGGTCCGTTTCTCTTCGCCGAATCCCGCCTTGAAGTGCAGAAGTGAATCATCCCTCGCTCCGACGCCACCTCCCAGGTGAACAATGCTTGCCAGATGCTTGAGACCCCAGCGTATGATGCCGTCGACGGCGACCTTTTGCACTGCGTCACTCTCAAACGCTGGATCGCCGGCTGCAAGGTGATACTGAATGAGGCCACCGGTCTCGGTAAAAAGGGCGGCCGCTGCCGGCGCGCCGTCTCTCGTTTCCGCAACCACTAGATGGGCCGAATCACCCAATGCCTTTCGAAAATCACGGAAGTATGCGTCGGAGAATCGATACGACTCCGTTGCATCGACGCGATCCATCAATTGCCGGTAAAACCTGACGAAGTGGGGGAAAAGGTCCCATTGGTCGATACTTGTCCGGTAGCCTCGTTCCAGCGCTCGGCGGATCTCGTACCGGTGTCCCTGCCGCATGCGAAGCAGGATCTCATCGTAAGGCGCGTCGAGAAGAATCGCGACGGTATGGCCGCGCTCCACGACGTCGCCTATCTCCTCGAAGTCGTGTGGGGCGATCCCGAGCAGGGGATGGGTACGAATGAAGGCCGTGATGATTCGCTCGTGCCGCAGGAACGACATGAGCGATCGCAAGGTCTTGGGAAGCGAGGCAGGATCGCCGGCGAAGAGCGGCGTGGGATATCCGTCCGGCGATTGGGCGTCGCGCAGATCTGTTTCGAGCCCTAGTTTCTCCGGAATGCGGGATATCAGGAGCGGCAGGAAGAAGCCGGCCGGTCGGATCCTCCGATGCATGCGTAGGGTTGCATCTGCCGCTCTCGCGCGAGCAGTCGAACGTAACCCGGCTTGTGATAGACGTCATGGGCCGTCCCGGCCAGGAAGGATGTCCACCGTGGATCTTCCGGTTCAATGAGTGTGAAGTGCACGCCGAAATGGGAGCTTTTTAAGTGCGATGTGCATAATTCTCAGGTGGCTTCGGAACGTCCATCCGTTGCTTGACGAATAATAAGTGTTGCCGCGAAAGGAACCCTTTTGATTCAAATGCAATCATTAACGTAAATCGTTGGACTTACCTTTGCACGTAACGCCGTATTTTGAGATATTTCCATGATTTGACCTGCCGAAGAGGCGACGCCACAACAGATTTGGAACAGTGTGTCGTATTCCAAGTATTGTGGCCCATGGCAGGTGAATCAGACCGAGTACGCTCGAGTACGGGCACGTGCCTTTACGAGCAATCAGTTAAACAAGCACTAGCAGCCAGGAGTAGCAGGATAGGACGGGTAGTAACCCGGCCAGGCAACCGTACTCGCGGAGGTCATAAAAATGCACCCCCTTATGTCGAATCATAACGCGCGTTCGGGCGGGTCCGACCGTTTTCAATCGGAATCTCGAACGAACGGAGCCGACACACGCGGCCCGGTTCAGGCAGCGGTGCCTGCGAGCAGCGAATTTTCTTTGAGGGACTTTCTGGACGTCCTGCTTAAAGGCAAGTGGTCCATTCTGTCGTCTTTCTCGATCATATTCATTGCCGTAGCGGTTTACACCTTTCTTCAGGATCCTGAATATGAGGCGATGAGCGTCCTGCTCATCGAATCGAAACCCGGTCAGGGTCAAACGCTCGAAGACGTTCTTACCGGGGCCGGTAATCGAAACGTCTACAACGAGGTCGAGATTCTCAAATCGAGGAAGCTTCGACGCGGCATCGCCGAGCAGTTGATCAATGAGAAGTACTCGCCCGGCAATGATCGCGTGTTGAGCATTCTCGGCAAGGATCCGAACGAACTACCCTCTGTGCGGCAGGTAGTCGATCGCCTTAATAATTTTGTGACGATTCGTCCGATCAGTAAGGACGTCGATATGATCCGCGTCGTTTCAACGAGTACGGATCCTGCCGAAGCGAAGCTCATCGCAAATCTCTATGCGGAAGAGTACATCTTCACCAACCGCATGAAGAGCCGGCAGCAGATGAAGGCCTCGAAGGAGTTTCTCGAGAAGCAGGTGGACATTCTGGGTGAGGACATTGGGAAGATCGAGAACGAAGTCGAATTGTTTCAGGCCGAAGAGGGCGCCTACTCGCCGGATGAGGAGGCTGCCGAGCTGGTCAAGCAGATCAGTGAGCTGAAAGGTTCTCGCGACCGCGCTGAGGTCGATCTTCAGAAAGCTCAGGCAAACTTGCAGGCGCTCGAAGACCGCGCCAACCAGGCCGAACCCGGTCTGGCCCGCCGAATCACATCGGGCGTTGAACGGAAGATCGAGTCGCTCCAGCAGAAAACCTTCGAACTGGATGGTCTGATCGAGGACAAGTATTCGAAGAATCCTCAGTTGCGCGGAAATGAATCCAGTGATGCGCAGCTCATGGAGTACATCGCCCAGCGAGGGGAGTATCAGAAACGACTGGCATCCCTCACTGATCAGTACATTCGTGAAGTCAAGGACGCGGGCGGTATTGACCCGACGGCCGGCGGAAGTGTTAATCCCATCGCTTACATCTCGGAGCTGCGAAGCCGCATCGCCGAAGAGCGGATCAACGTCAAGGGCAAAGAGGCGGAGCTTGCGGCGATCAAGAGGCGGCTTCGTGAATACGAGACGTCGCTCGACCGCATACCGGGTAAGTCCATCCGTCAAGCCCAGCTCGAGCGCGGTCTCCAGGCCAGGAACGATGTCTTTGGGATCGTTTCAGAAAAACTTCAGGAGGCCCGCATTGCCGAGCAATCTGAAATCGGCTATGCGACGATCGTAGACGAAGCGGTCACCCCGACGGCTCCTGTCAGGCCGAAAGTAGCCCTCAATCTTATCATCGGGGCATTCTTCGGGCTGGTGCTCGGAATGTGCCTTGTGTTCCTTCGCAACGCGATGGACAACCGGATACGCAAGCCTGAGGATCTCAGGAAGCTTGGCATCGGCGTCGTGGGTATCGTGCCCGATATGACCCGCGTGCTGAAGGACGACTTTGACGGTCGTGATCGAATCGTCGAGGAAGGTCGTTCGTATTCTACGAGCCTGATCGCGTTGCTGAATCCGCTATCGCCCGTGTCTGAAAACTACCGGCGGATGCGAACGAACATTCAGTTCAGTCGACCCGACGAGAACGTACAGGTGATCATGGTCACGAGCTCGGGACCGGGTGAAGGAAAAACGGTCACGGCGGCAAACCTGGCTATTACGATGGCCCAGGCGGGTCGTCCTACGCTCTACATGGACGCCGACCTGCGCCGCCCGGCCGGTCACAAGATGCTCGGCATCGAGAAGGAGCCCGGCCTCGTCGAATTGCTTTTCGACAAGCTTCCGTTCGACCAGGATCTGTTCGCATCGGGCATCGACGATCTCTATGTGATTCCCGCAGGGAGCTCCGTGCCGAACCCGGCCGAGCTCATGGGTTCCCGACGCATGAAGGAGTTTCTTACGAAGCTTCGTACTCACTTTGATTACATCGTCATCGATACACCTCCGGTGCTTGCGGTGACGGATGCCGTTCTTCTCTCTAGTCTTAGTGATGCGACGGTTGTGGTGGTCTCGGCGAATGAGACGGATCTGCACTCGCTCGAACGAACGATCGAGTCGCTCCGCGCCGTGGATGCCCCCGTCGTGGGAAGTATCCTGAACCGCTTCGACGTCAAGCGCGCCTATGGCTACTATGGCTATCGCTATAGCTACGGTTACGGATACGGCTATCGCTACGGTTACTACGACTACTATGGAGAGGGCTCATCGCGCGCAAAGCAGCGCAAGGGCTCCCGGTCGCTCGAAAAGACAGAGGCCTGACCGGCACGTCATATGCCAGTGGTCCGGCCCCGTCTCGGCGGGGCCGAACTGCTGTTTATCCCAACGATTACACCACGCAACCCCCGATCCCGTATGAAGAAGACAGTGTTGACCATCGGCTTGCTCGTCGCGGCCGTTTCTCAACTTTCAGCCCAAACGGCGTCGGCCTTCGATTTTAGTCGCCCCTCGGCCGCCGCGTACTACAACTATACGCGAACCGGAGACGTGTCTGTGGTTGTCAACATTTGGGGCACCATCAGATTTCCAGGTCGGTACGAGCTTACGAAAGGATCCAACCTGGGTGACGCAGTCTCACTCGCAGGCGGCCCCTCAGACACGGGAGAACGTCCGAATGAATTCGACCGCGTCATTACCGTCACGCTCTCGAGACAGGGGATCAACGGGAGAGAAGTAATTTTCCAGTCAGAACTGAGTCAAATAGTTGAGTCGAAGGTAGGTCTGCCGGCCCTTCTCGACGACGACGTCCTCTACATCAACACCGTTTCGAATATGAAGCCCAACTGGAGGAACGCTTATCTGCCCGCCGCAAACCTGCTTGCAACCAGCCTCCTTATCGTTCTCCGTGTCGTAGACCTCTCGCGAAAATAGATCTGAACCCAGGGCGAAAGCATGACGATCGGTATCATCGGAACAGGTTACGTCGGGCTTGTCACCGGCACGTGCTTTGCCGAAATGGGGAATGAAGTCACGTGCGTCGATATCAACGTCGAGAAGATCGCCCGATTGCGCTCCGGCGAATTGCCGCTGTTCGAGCCCGGCCTCCGGGTCTTCTTCGAACGCAATATCCGTGAGGGGCGCCTCCATTTCACCACGGAAGCGGGCGACGCCGTCCCAAATTGCGACGTCGTTTTCCTCGCCCTCCCCACACCTCCGGGTGAAGACGGATCAGCGGACCTCTCATACGTCGAACGCGCCTCCAGGGACATCGCACCTATGCTTACCGGATATACGGTTGTGGTGACCAAGAGCACCGTTCCGGTGGGCACAACGGATCGAGTCCGGGCAATCATTGCCGATCGACATGCGCCCGATGCAGAGTTCGACGTGGTGTCCAATCCGGAATTTCTCCGCGAAGGTGTCGCGGTTGAGGACTTCATGAAGCCCGATCGCGTCGTCATCGGGACGTCGAGCGCGCGAGCCGTGGAGGTTATGGATCGCCTGTATCGACCGTTCCTGAGAAACGGCAATCCGATGCTCGTGATGGACGAGCGTTCGTCGGAGATGACGAAGTATGCGGCGAATGCCATGCTCGCGACCAAAATCTCGTTCATGAATGAGATTGCCAGTGTCTGCGAGGCGGTTGGCGCGAACGTTGATTTCGTGCGGCGAGGCATCGGGTCCGACAGCCGGATCGGCAAGCAGTTTCTGTACCCGGGGATCGGCTTCGGCGGCAGCTGCTTTCCCAAAGATGTACGCGCACTCGTCAAGACGGCCGAGGAACACGATTACTCGTTTCGAATCCTCGAAGCGGTAATGGACGTCAATGAGATGCAGCGAAGGAAGTTTGGCCTCGCGGTTGGAGACTTTTTCGGCGGCGACCTCTCCGGCCGGAGAATCGCCTTCTGGGGGCTGTCTTTCAAGCCTAATACCGACGACGTGCGCGAGGCGTCGTCACTCGTGATCATCGAATCGGTGCTTTCTTTTGGCGCCGACGTAATCGCCTTCGATCCGGAAGCCATGGGCTCTACGAGGATGGTGCTCGGAGACCGGATCCAGTATGGCGAGGACGCCTACGACGTGCTCGGGAACGCCGACGCACTCGTCGTATGCACCGAATGGAATGAATTTCGACGGCCCGACCTGCAGCGAATGAAGGATCTGATGCGCCAGCCAGTCGTCTTCGATGGCCGAAACCTCTACGATCCCGATGAGATGGCAGCAGCCGGGTTCGCTTATACGAGCATCGGCCGCCCCTCTTTCGTTCCAGAAACGAACGTCGTCACCGGCGAGGCGCGAGAACGATGAAACTGAGAGCAAGAACCCTGATCACAGGCGGAGCAGGATTCATCGGCTCTCACCTGTGCGATCTCTTCCTGAAAGAAGGGCACGAGGTTATCTGCATGGATAACTTCATCACCGGAAGCCCGGACAATATCGCCCACCTTATCGGGAATCCCGGATTTCATTTGATCCGGCACGACGTGTCAAAGTATGTCTATGTGTCGGGTGATCTGGATTATATCCTGCATTTTGCCAGTCCCGCCTCTCCGAGCGACTACCTGAAGTTTCCGATCCAGACGCTGAAAGTCGGTGCTCTCGGCACCCACAATCTACTGGGGCTTGCAAAGGCAAAAGAAGCCCGGTTCCTGCTCGCCTCGACGAGTGAGGTGTACGGTGACCCGCTAATACATCCTCAGGGTGAAGACTATTGGGGGAACGTCAATCCCGTCGGCCTTCGGGGCGTGTACGATGAGGCCAAGCGCTTTGCCGAGGCTATTACGATGGCCTACCAGCGCTATCATTCGCTCGAAACCCGGATATGCCGGATCTTCAACACTTATGGTCCCCGCATGCGTCTGGATGACGGACGGGCCCTCCCAACGTTCATGACCCAGGCGCTACGAGGTGATCCGATTACCGTTTTTGGTGACGGAAGCCAGACGCAGGTCATTCTGTTATGTAGATGATCTCGTCGCCGGCATACATAAACTCCTGGTGAGCGCAGCAACGGATCCTGTCAACTTGGGAAATCCGGACGAGATATCGATCCGCGATTTCGCCTACGAAGTCAGAGAGATCACGGGAAGCAACAGCGAAGTCATTTTCAGGCCGCTCCCGGAAGACGATCCGAAAGTCCGACGTCCCGACGTTTCGAAGGCGCATAGACTGCTGGGATGGCTGCCGAAAGTTTCGCGCCAGGAAGGCCTCAGGAAGACGTTCGCCTTTTTTGAAAAGAGCCTTGAAACGACAGGCCGCACGGTGTGAAATCGCGGCGATGGGAATCTACATAGAGCCATGCTCATATCGACGAACGAGAGAATTGATGCGATCACCGTTAACCCGGAAGCGACAATCTTGGACACGCTCCGTGTGATCGACGGGGCATCTGAACATGGTGCGCCCGTGGGAATCGCACTTGTCGTGGGTCCTGACGGCAGGCTCGCAGGCATCGTGACGGACGGTGACGTCAGGCAAGCGATCGTCGAAGGGCGATCCCTCGACGTTGCGGTCAGCGAAATCATGACGCGGAAACCGATCACCGTGCCGATGGGGATTTCCCCGACTGAAATGCTCCGGCAGATGAGCGAAAAGGTCCGGCGCAGTGCCCACATCCGAGATACGAAGGTGGAGTATCTCATCGTGGCCTCGGCCGACGGGCAGGTAGTGGACGTGGTCGATACCTACGAATTGTACCAGCGCGCCGACATCACGAATTGGAATGTGGCTGTCCTGGGGCTGGGTTTTGTCGGTCTGACCCTGGCTGTGACGCTCGCCGACGTCGGATTCATGGTTTGCGGCGTCGAAAGTGATGCCGAGCGAGCCGGGTTCATAGCCCAGGGCAAGCCCCATTTCCACGAAATGGGCCTTGATCCACTTCTGAATCATCAGATCGCGAAGGATCAGTTTCGCGTGCACACGGCCATTCCGGCGGCGATCGACATCTATATCATCGCGGTGGGTACGCCGCTCGACGAGGACGGGACACCTCAACTCGAAAGCATACGAGAGGCAGCCTCGAGTGTGGGTGCCCAGATAAAGCGAGGAGACTTGGTCATGCTTCGTTCCACGGTACCCGTCGGGACGACCCGTGAGATCGTTTTGCCGATTCTCGAACGGAAGTCAGGGCTACGATGCGGTGAGGACTTTTACCTGAGCTTTGCACCTGAGCGGACGGTCGAGGGCCAGGCCCTGCGGGAATTACGCACGCTCCCACAGGTGGTCGGAGGTTTTGACAGGCGATCCGTCGACCTCACTGCCCAACTCTTCAGCAAGCTGTCGCCCAACGTCGTGCGTGTCAACAGCCTGGAAGCTGCAGAGCTTGCGAAGCTCATCAATAACTCGTTCCGGGATCTGTCATTTGCATTTGCCAACGAGTTTGCAATCATCTGCGATCGTTGGAACCTGGACGCGGTCAAAATCATCGAGGCGGCCAACGCCGGGTACCCCCGCAATCCGATTCCGCTCCCAAGTCCGGGTGTCGGTGGATTCTGCCTGACCAAGGATCCCGTGATCTACGCATGGGCCGGTCGAACAAAGGGCTATGAGCCGTTGCTCCCCGTGCACGGCCGAATGATCAACGAGCAGATGGTCGACCTGGTCGCCCGAAAAGTGCTGAGGTTTTTCGAGGAGAATGGACTGGAGACAAGATCGAAAAAGGTCTTCTTGGTCGGATTCGCATTCAAGGGCCAGCCTGATACTTCAGACATGCGCCATTCAACGACGATCGAACTTCTATCGAGACTGCGCGAGGCCGAGTTCGATCTGGTCGGATTCGACCCGGTTGTTCCCAAAGAGGAAGTCGAAAAGACCGGCGTCCGGTGGTCGACGATTGCCGAGGGCTTTGAAGACGCGGCGGCCGTCCTCGTAATGAACAATCATCGTTCTTACTCGGATCTGGATCTATTTTCGCTGCTCTCCGGCATGCAGCGACCCGGCCTCTTCGTGGATGCGTGGCACCTGTTCATTCGGCGGGAAGTCGAGCAGATCGAAGGCATCGTCTATGAGGGCCTCAGTGGAGCTCTTTAAGGCGTTTCTCATCGATTGGGATGGTACGCTAATCGACTCGCTCCCAATCAAGATTGAAAATGCAGCGGACCTCTTCGGAGAGTACTTCGGTGTCCACCCACATGACGTCTCGACCGCGTACAGAAGACACTCAGGAGTTCCCCGACGCATCCTCTTTGATCGCATTGCGACCGACTGCGTCGGGCATGGTTTGAGCGAGGACGAATTTACAGGGCTCAGTCGCGCATTCACAGACCGCAATCGCAGCCGCCTGGCCGCGGAAGGATCTCTCCGCCCCGGCACGCTGGAGGCGCTGGCGCGTCTTCAGAAGAAGGGCGCCCTGCTTTTCATCTCGACTTCAGCGGCTCAGGATGAAATTGACGCACTCGCTCACCATTTTGAACTGGATCGCCTTTGCGCTGCTATTTTCGGATCCAAACCGGGATTCTCAAAGGGTCGTGAGCATGTCGGGCACGTCATGGAAGTCTTTGGTTTCGATTTGGAAAACCTGGCCGGGATAGGAGATGACATTCAGGATATGATTCTGTTCAACGAGGCGGGCATCTTCGCCATCGGAATTACCGGAACCCGGTCGAAGAAGGAGCTTGAGCAAGCGGGCGCATCCTTGGTAATCGACAGCACCGAGGAGGTGATCTGCCGTGTCGCATGATGCCGTCATCGTAATTCTGGCGGGTGGGATGGGCAGGCGCCTCTGGCCCCTGAGTACCGCCGAGCGACCAAAGCAATTTGTGCCGTTGTTTGCCGGGAAATCGATGCTGCAGAATACGTTCGAGCGAGCGGCTGCGGTTGTTGGGGCCGACGCCGTGCTGCTGGTGGGGAATCTCCATCACCGAGATCTGTATGTTGAGCAGCTGCCGGAGCTATTGAGGGAGAATCTGATCCTTGAACCTGAGGGTCGGGGAACGGCCGCCGCACTTGCTTTGACTGCAGCCATTTGTGCCGAAGCGGCGCCTGGCGCAGCCATTGCAACGATACCCTCCGATCACGTCATCCCAAAACCGGCTGAATGGATCGAGGCGGTACGAACGGGCCTCGATTTCGCCCGCGACAATGAACTGGTTGTGTGCCTGGGCGCGACTCCTCGGCCAGGAGAAACGAAGTTCGGCTACGTGATTGCCGGCGAAACGATTGGCGGGAGTCAATCACATCCCGTCAAAATGGTTCGGCAATTCCATGAAAAACCCGACGCTGCCACGTTGGAGGACCTCATGTCGCGCGGTTCGTGCCTTCGGAATATGGGTACGCTCTTGTTTCAGCCCCGCGTTCTCGCGTCCGAAATGGAACGTCTCGCCCCTGCAATCTATAGCCGAATTTCGGAGTCGGCCAATGACTCCCCTGCGATGCTCGAACGTGCGTACGCGGAGGTGCCGACCGGATCAATCGATGAACTGGTCCTGCAGCGCTCGGAACGCCTCGCTGTGGTATCCGGGCGGATCGAGAGCACCGATGCGGGCGATTTCGCGTCACTCGGCGACGCCGTTGGACGCGACGATCGTGGAAATGTCTCTACCGGTCGGATGGTCTCTGTCAATTCCGCGAACAACACCGTGTTCGCCGATAACGTTACCGTGGCGCTCGTCGGCGTCTCGGGGCTTGTCGTTGTGGTCGAAGGAGATCGCATCCTGGTCTGCCCGGCCGAAGAGTCCCAGAGAATCAAAGAGATTTCAGAAGACACCTGATTATCGTGCCCACAATTATTGCCGAACTCTGCCAGAACCACAACGGAGACCCCTCCATTCTTCGTGACATGGTCTTTGCGGCCGCGGATGCGGGTGCGGACTATGCGAAGATCCAGTCCATGCTCGCTGACGACCTTGCAAAAAGGGATCGCTTTGAGGAAGGCGCCTGGGAGGGCGATCGTCAGGTGGCCATCAAGCGCCCCTATCTTCCCGAATATGCCCGCCTCAAGCCAATGGACCTCGACGATGAAGCGCACCATCGCTTTATTGAAACGTGCCGGGGGGCGGGGATAAAGCCCCTTACGTCGGTTTTCTCGCGATCGCGGGTTCCGTTTCTAGCGACGCTGGGATTCGATGCCATCAAAGTGGCGAGCTACGATTGTGCCAGCCTGCCCCTTTTGCGCGAGCTCAAACCCCATTTCGAACACCTTTATATCTCAACGGGCGCGACGCTGGACAAGGAGATTGAGGCCGCGGCGAATTGCATGGGAGATCACTCCTTCACGTTGCTCCACTGCGTGACGATCTATCCGACGCCGCTCGATGAGATGCACCTGGCCAGGCTGGAATATCTGCGAGGGTTTACGCCGAGCGTCGGGTTCAGCGACCATTCTCTGGTTTCGCGTGACGGTATCAAGGCATCGGCCGTGGCACTGCATCTCGGAGCAGACGTTGTCGAGCGACACTTCACGGTGCTCAAACCCGAAGAGTCGAGAGATGGCCCCGTGTCGCTCAACCCCGGACAACTCGCAGAGCTCGTGAAAGTGGCCCGTATGACGCGTGAGGAGCAAGCAGAGTGGATCTCCCGCGAGATCGGTGATTTTTCCGAAATGATGGGCAGCGCGCGACGCTCGCTGACCGAAACCGAGCTCCTGAATCGTGACTACTATCGAGGCCGCTTCGCGAGTCGCACGCCCGACGGTTTCGTCTTTAATTGGGAAGAAAGGTCCATCGCCTGATCCATGCATGAAACAGACGACATGTCTCAGTCGACCCGAATTCTAGGTATCATTCCCGCCCGCGGCGGGTCAAAAGGCATTTCGAGGAAAAATCTCGTTTCCCTTTGCGGACGCCCGCTCATCGCATATACGATTGAGGCGGGACTCTCCTCGGAGATGCTGTCCCGACTCGTCGTTTCGACAGAGGACGGAGAGATTGCCTCGGTGGCTCGGAAGCTGGGCGCCGACGTCCCCTTCCTCCGTCCGACGGAGCTAGCCACCGACGACGCGCGCTCGCTTCCCGTTGTACAGCACGCTGTACAGGCCGTTGAAGCGGAAGAAGGCACCCGCTTTGACGTGATCGTAATGCTTCAGCCGACCACGCCTCTCAGAACCGCCGGGGATATCGACGAGGGCATTCGACTCTTGCTCGATACCGGCGCCGATTCCGTTGTGAGCGTCGTCGATGTCGGCGCGAATCATCCCTACCGGATGAAGCGAATTGATGAGAGCGGCCGGCTCGTGAATTTTGTCGACCAGGGATTTGAAGACATGCGGCCGAGGCAGGAATTGCCCCGGTGTACATCCGGAGCGGAGACCTTTACATCGCACGGCGTACCGTCGTGATGGAGCAGAATACACTCGTCGGCGACAAGTGCCGTGCCGTCGTAATTCCCGAAAAACGGGCCGTCAACATCGACACGCCACTCGATCTCCTCCGAGCTGAGCAGGCGTTGTGCGGCTGAAACAGGATCTCGAGGAAACATGTCCGACAGCAGGCCACGATTAACCGCAATCTGTCCCGAACCGCAGAATTACAGTGCCGCGGGACTAGCAGCGATCGGCGAAATCGCGATTCTCGAGAGTGGGAGCATGCCCTATGAGGAGCTGCTCGAGCGCATACCGGCGTTCGACCTGCTTTTCATAAGACTCCAGACGAGGGTTACAAAGGAGTTATTGGATGCGGGCAGCCGGCTTAGAGCCGTTGTGAGTCCGACGACCGGACTCAACCATATCGACCTCGAGGCGGCGGCCGAGCACGGAGTCGAGGTAATCCATTTGAAAGGGCAGACCGAGTTCCTTCGCTCGATCCCATCGACTGCTGAGCACACCTGGGCGCTACTGCTCGCCCTTGTGCGACATCTTCCCGCAGCGTTTGCCTCCGTTCGGGCCGGGGCCTGGGACCAGGAGCCGTACAGGGGCCACGAGTTACATGAAAAGCGGCTCGGGATAGTCGGCTGCGGCCGACTTGGGGCCATGGTGGCGCATTACGGCCGCGCGTTCGGAATGAAGATCGCCACTTTCGATCCGTACGCGACGTTCATCCCGTCATACGTCGAGCGTTGTGAGACGCTGCAGGAACTGCTATCGAGGTCCGATATCTTGAGCATCCATGTTCCGTTAAACGAGGAGACCACCGGGATGATCGGCCGCGGCGAAATCGGGCGCCTCCCGGCCGGTTCCGTTATCGTCAATACGTCGCGCGGAGAAGTCATCGAAGAAGATGCGCTGGTTGACGCACTCGAATCGGGGAAGGTGTCGGGAGCGGCGGTCGACGTCGTGCAACACGAGCTGGAACCGAATCGAGGCGCGGGCCCACTGATCGCTTATGCCGGCACCCACGAGAATCTGATCGTTACGCCCCATATCGGCGGAGCCACGTTCGAGGCGGTGGAGAAGACGGACCTCAACGTTGTTTTAAGACTGGCCGAGTGGCTGGGAATCGCGCGGCCGGAAAACGGTTAGGGGGTGCACCGCGTTCACTCCGGCCCGTCCGCTCACATCACCCGCGAACGGCTTCCACGCGGCTGATGATGGGAACGGCACGCTTGACCGCCTGCTCGATACCCGCGCGAAGCGTCATCATGCTCATCGGGCAATCTCCGCAGGCACCGAGAAGCTCGAGTTCCACCACCATATCGGGCGTAATGTCGACGAGGCGAACGGAGCCTCCGTCCGCCATCAGATAAGGACGAATCGAATTGAGCGCTTCGTCGACCTGCTGTCGAAGCTCGTCGTCGACGTGATACGTGTTCTGCGTTTCCGTCATCTCACCGTCGGCGGAATGATCCGCCCGGGCTAAAATTCTTTAGGCGAAACCAGGCTGTGCTACGGCAACACCCATCAATTGATCCGCCTTCCGGGGACAAAGATCCGGCTACTGATAGACGATGTCTAGCGGAATTGCGACCTCATCAGACGCATTCCGAATGGACATTTCCTGGGCAACGCGTTCGGCCATCGCCCGGAGTGCTTCAGCGTCGGTTGTAGCATCCTCTCTAAGGACGACCGGGAAACCATCGTCACTCGCCTCCCGAATCGTCTGGAGGAGGGGGATTTCTCCGAGGAGCGGCACCGAGAGATCCTGAGCGAGCCGCTTTCCACCCCCTTCGCCGAACAGATAGTACTTTCTGTCGGGAAGATCCGGTGGCGTGAAGTACGCCATGTTCTCGACGATGCCGAGGACCGGCACGTTCACCTTTCGGAACATGGCAACGCCTTTCCTGGCGTCGGCCAGCGCCACTTCCTGCGGGGTGGTCACGATGACCGCTCCGGAGAGAGGAATCGTCTGCACGAGCGTCAGCTGGATATCTCCGGTTCCCGGCGGCAGATCGAGTATCAGGTAATCGAGCTCACCCCATGCCGTTTGCTCCAGAAACTGCCGAACGGCGCTTGTTACCATTGGGCCGCGCCAGACGACCGCTTCATTGCTGTCCACGAGAAAGCCCATTGAAAGAAGCTTCACGCCGAACCGCTCGAGCGGGAGAATCAGGCGTTCCTCGTTGACGCGCGGTCGCTCGCCCGCGACGCCAAACATGGTCGGAACAGATGGACCGTAGATGTCGGTATCGACCAAGCCGACCCGCGCTCCTTTCATCGCCAGTGCAACGGCCAGGTTTGCGGCAATCGTGCTCTTGCCTACGCCTCCTTTTCCCGAAGCAACGGCGATCGTGTTCTTCACGCCGGGCAGGATCTGCTTCTCGGCCGAGGCGCGCGAGGTCACGTTGGCCGTCATATTGATTTCTACCTGGGCATTCTCGTCGACGCGTTCGTGAATCGCGCTGGTGCAGGCCACTCGAAGATGTTCTTTCAGAGGGCAGGCCGGTGTGGTAAGGACGACCGTAAAGGATACCCGCGACCCCTCGACCGAGACATCTTGCACCATGTTGAGCGTCACAAGATCTCGTCCCAGATCGGGGTCGACGACGTGCGAAAGCGCCTCTAAAACCTGTGATTCTGTAAAAGCCATTTGGAAGCCTGTAGGGTGTCGGAACGGCTATCGTGGGACGTGAGGTGCGGTCTATTGTTCCACTTGTGGTCAGTCTCGACGAAGGTGTGCGGCCCACCATTCGGCCTCGCTCCTGGTCGTCGAAACATGCAGGCCACATCGACTCGCGGCTGCGGCCAGCGCTTCCTTTTGGGAGACGAGAATACCCGAAACCAGGATGTCAGCCGTCACGCTCCAGATGGGCGGTCAACGAGGGGAGAATTGCGGCGATCACATCGAGTTGAATGTTTGCCAGTATCACGTCGAATGTCGAGGCGACCAAGTCTCCGACATCCCCCAACTGAATCTCTACGACTTCGGTTACGCCATTTCGCAGACAATTCTCCCTTGCATTCCGGTCTGACCAGGGATCGACGTCGATTCCGACCACATGGGCAGCGCCCAGACGCGCTGCCGCGATGGCGAGGATTCCGGTTCCCGTCCCGGCATCGAGCACACGAGCTCCGTCGCTCATGACAGATGGGAGCATATGAAGCATGAGGCGGGTGGTGGCGTGGTAACCCGTGCCAAAACTCATCTTGGGATCGATTTCGAGCGGAATCAGACCCCTTTCCCTGTCATCGTTTCTCTTCCAACTGGGCGTAACGATGAAAGGCCCGACGACAACGGGTTCCACGGAGCGCTCCCAGCGCTCATTCCAGTTTTCGGGGGCGACAACCCGGACACGAGTTTCGGTGACCAACGACAAACTCGAAAGAACCCGTTGTGTAGCTTCCTCGACCTCCGGGCTCCATAACTCGAATGGGGCATAGGCGCGTAATTCGTCGTCATCCTGAAGGAAGGCATCGAATCCGAGCAGATCCAGCTCCGCGATCAAGCGCTCATGCGCCGATCCATTTGCCGTCAAAACGAGCTCTACCGTCGCCGAGTCGGATCCAAGCGTCACGGCTTCTCACCGCCCCGCTCGACGAGTTGAACGCTCATTCCCCACGCCGTCGGATTGTCAGGTGCTCCACCATAGTGAAAATCCGGAAAGGCGTGGCTGTCGTCCGTCACGTAGTGCGCCTCATATTTGCCCTTTGGCAATTTTACCAGCACATCGACGAGCCGATTCTTGCTGGTACCGCCGGCCGATTCTGAATTCTCACGCCTCATCTCCCAGACGACGGCTCCGGTTTCCACGTTCGAAATCCAACCCCAGTCATACCGGCCTTCACGCGTCATTTCTCCGAGCGCATAGATGTGTACCGTTGCCGAGTCGCTGAGCGTAAACGGCTGAGAAACGTTCGCACTGTTCCCGATGGACTGGAGCGATACCAGAGGTTTTCCGCCGGTTGCCGAGTACCCAGGAGTGGTGACGGGAGGTACGGGTGGCACGACTGGGATTTCGACCTTCGGTACGTAGTCTGGGTCGAGAGCGAAAATGGTGACGCCCCATTGATCGGGATGCAGGGGAGGATCGTCCCTCCAATCACCAGAAGCATGGGAGTCGTCGGTCTTATAGTAGACGGTATAGGGAACGCCGGCTTCCAGGTCGAGCATGGTTTCGGCCCGTCTATTCTTCGACGATCCACCCGCGTGGCTCGTCTGGTCGACCGACATTTTCCAAACTTCACGCTCGCCGGCGCCAACGATCCATGCATAGTCGAACATCTTGCCTTTGTTCGGGTAGCCTTCGCCGAGTGAATAGACCATTACCCTCATCGGCCGGTCGAGTGTGAACGTGTAAGAGACAAGCTGATCGTCTCTGATTCCGGTCAAGGAGGCAACGCGCGGAAGCGACTCCCACGGATCGAACTCCGACACTGACAGCACATCGTCGGGCTCGTACGCGGCAATCTCCATGCCCCACGCTTCCGGATCAAAAGGGGGATTTCCACGCCAGTCACCGTACGCGTGCGAGGCATTCGTCTGAAACACTGCGCGGAACCGACCTTCGGGCAGCGATACATGCTCATCGCAAGCACGATTTCTGATCGACCCTCCGGCGAAATGAGTATCGGCTGTAGTCATGTCCCAGACGTGCTCGCCGGTCTCGATGTCCTCGATCCAGCCCGCGTCGACGAGGTCGTCATAGATTTCACCGACCCCTCTTACGCGAACGTCAACCTGTTTGGCTGTCTCGAATAGATATTCCGAAACGCTCTTGCTGCCGGCGGGTCCCGTCGACCAGATCACCTGGTCATCTGGTGGTTGATCGTCGACCGTTGCGGCTACAATGAGCGGTTGGTCTTCAGCCGACAGAGAATGAATCGAGAATTGCCACCGGCCCGATTCTGTGCGCCAGCGCTGAAAATCACTGTCGATGGCCGCCGAAACACGGTCGAAAAAGGAGACGGGCGGGCTCGCCGGTCTCAGCGGATCTCCGTACGAGGTGAAATATGCGTCGTAACGTCCGGGTTCGAGCGTCAGGGTCTGCGTCGTGGCGATCGTCATCCCGGGGCCCCGCGTCGCGCGGCGCAGGTCGAGCGTCCAGACCAGTTCACGGTTGTCCTCTCGCAGGATCCAGGGATAGGCAGCCAAAACGCTATCTGACTGCAGGGATCCGATTGCCGAAACCTCGACCTCGACGGGACGATTATGCACGACGAACCCACTGCGGCGCAGCTGATCTACCTTAAAGTCGCCCTGAAAAAGGACGAGAGAATCACCATTCGCCGTGCTGCCGAAAAGACGGAAGAGAAGCAGGATGGTGACGACGACCAAGCCAATCAGCAAAATGCGAGTAAGGCCGTTTCGTCTCATGTCGAAACAGATGGCGTGCCGGTTTCTTCAGATGATGCGCAATCGTGTGCCGCTGTGAACGCTCGACCAGTGTACGGCCATTTCCGAGCAAGGTTGCCGTTGGGCCGGGACATCAAAACGTAACAATTGCCACCTCTTCAAGTAGAAATGTGTAATATATTCTCAGGCTCTCCACGGAGCATCTCCTGAGAGGTCACCTGTACAGCACGACCCACGTATCCTACTTCGCAACGCACCCGTAACCGTCACTGCGGTTCACGGATCTTGAGATGGCAGATCGATCGATACCCACTTCGAGAACGCCTCGCGAGACCCGGTGGTCCGGTTGGGGGCAACCGTTCGAGACGCGCATCCGGCGGATATTGCTATGGGCCGCAGCGGGGTTCTTCTACCTCGTCACCGCCGCATATCACGCCTTAACGGCACTCGTCAAGATTCCTGCCGACACGGCCACCGATCTGATTTACGGCGCATCGGTGGCGATCTGCTACGGCCTCTTCGTCCTCATCATAGCACGATATTACAATCGACAGCGACTCGGTGTGCTCCGGGTTTTCTGGGGCGGTACGCTGGCAGGCGGCATCCTTTTCGGAGCCCTGACGTTCCTGCCTCCTCTTTCAAACGTGGGCCGATATGACGAGCTCACAGGGCTCCCGGAGAACCTCGGTACCGTTTTGAAGATCGTGCTGGTCAGTCCTCTCATGGCCGGTTTCGCCATTTCAACGCTGTTTCGCTTCCGCGAGCTCGTTCTATTCAAGCGGACGAAGCGGAGCGTCAGGCAGTGGTACCTCATGATTGGATCGATGGCGGCAGCCTCGATCGCGATGTGGGGAGCCAAACCCGACCAGGGCATCAACGTGTTCGCGGGGATTTTCCTCGGCATCTCGATCGTTCTCATGGTCGCGAATTCATTCCGCTTGTCGCGGATCGTCTACCTGAGTCTGAAAGAGAAGCTGGTCACCATCGGCCTCTCGATTGTCATGATCGTCGTGCTGACGCTGGGTGTCGCGACGACGAACACGGGTCTTTTCCCCGGACGGAGCTATCCGTTCTTGTGGACCTACTCTCCCAGTCTCAACCTCTTTGTGCTGCAGTGCGTGATATTCGGCATCATGTACAGCGTCACTGCCTGCCTGTCTCTTCTGTTTCACCTTCCGACCACGAGTGAATTTCAGCAAAAGGCAGGTGAGCTGGCCGCTATCCATTCGGTGGTCAAGCTGACCGGTGAAGTGATGAACAAGGAGATGCTGATCTCCACCATTGTCGGATCGCCCATCGAGGCAGCCGTTGGCGATGCGGCATGGCTCGCACTCACGGATCCCCGGACGGGATCACTGCGCCCGCGCGTCATCGGAACGAGAAACATCACGCCGGGTCAAGTGCAGGATCTCTTCGACACCGATGCACTCTATGACGAAGCACTGTCGAGACGTGCACCGGTCCTGCTGAATCAGGCCACGACCGATCATCGGGTCAAGGCGAGGCCGGGCGACGGCATGTCGAGCCTGCTCGTTGTTCCCTTGCTGGCCCGCAAGGAGGTTCTGGGGGCGCTTTTCGTAACGAAACAGGTTTCGCAGGGCTTCGAGCCCGACGACATAGAGACGATCAGCACATTTGCCGATCAGGCCGCGCTGGCACTTGACAACGCCCGGCTTTTCGAGGAGCAGATCGATAAGGAGCGACTCGCCCGCGAACTAGTGATTGCACGTGAGGTCCAGCGAAAACTTCTTCCGCAGGCGCTGCCTTCGGTTGAAGGCATGACCGTGGCCGCATCCAGTGTCTCCGCGCAGGAAGTGGGCGGTGACTACTATGATTTCGTGGAGGTTGGCCCCGACCGCTGGGCATTCATCGTGGGGGATGTCTCAGGCAAGGGGACCTCGGCGGCTTTCTATATGGCGGAACTGAAAGGTGTCTTTCGGGCATTGAGCAGATTGACCCCCTCTCCGGCCAAGTTTCTCGACCACGCCAATCACGCGCTGGCACACTCGATGGAAAAGAATGTCTTCATATCGGTAGTTTATGGTATTCTCGATCTGGAGAAGAAACAATTCACACTGGCCCGCGCAGGTCATTGCCCGATAGCGATGGTGAATGGATCCGGTGAGGCACGTTTTCTGCGCACGGAGGGACTCGGATTGGGTCTCGATCGCGGCGTTCTCTTTGCCAGCGTTCTTGAGGAGGAAACGATTACACTCAGGCGAGGTGACGTTTTCGTGTTGTATACTGACGGCGTAGTAGAGAGCCGGAGCGAATCCGGAGAGGAATTTGGATACGATCGGTTGATCGGGGCGGTGCGTAAACACCATGACAAACCGGTGAAGGAAATACATTCAGCCTTGCTTGCGGATCTGAATCGATTCTTGGGCAGGGCCGACTATGACGACGACATGACGCTGGTCGTGCTACGATGGGATGGCCGGCCGTCTGCGGGTGCCACAGACCATGCAACTGAAGTCGCCTCTGAAGCGTATGTCCCGGCCACTAAGGAAAGACAGGCTTAGCACCGTCGAATAGAAGAACAATCCCCAACAGAAGATGAGCAATTTTTCGGTCACGTTCAGACAATCAGGTTCCATTCAGATTCTCGATCTAGAGGGAGATCTGGACGCTCACACGGCGCCCGACTTTGAGGCTGCCATCAGAAAGTGCCTGGACGGTGAGCAGCACAGAATTATCGTCCAGGGTACCCGGCTCGAGTATATCTCGTCGGCGGGTCTCGGCGTCTTTATGGCGTTTATCGAGGAGGTGAGAGACAAGGGAGGGGATATAAAGATCACGGCGCTTCAGCCCCGTGTGTACAACGTATTCGATCTGCTCGGATTCCCTGTCCTTTTTGACATAATGGACACGGAGCACGATGCAATCTCAAAGTTTCAGGACGCCCAAGCGGGCCCGTCCGGGGACAACTGATTCGTTTTTCGTTTCCGCTAAGACCGACCTCCAAGAGTACACGTGGGCCGCAAGTCTTCAAGATTGACCATCCCCAGTACGACGCTTAAGCTGAGCGCCGTCCGCGAGTTTGTCGAGCAGCACGCGCGCGACTATGGCTTCTCGGCCGACGTCGTCGATCAGATGTCGCTTGCCGTCGACGAGGCGTGCACGAACGTCATCCGGCATGCATACCGTGGGCGCGGGTCGGGGCCGGTCGACATCCGCATCGTGGAAGATGCCGAGCGATTTACGGTTACCATTCGCGATCAGGGGGACTCATTCGACTTCGATCACTACAGGCGCCCCAATCTCGCCGAGGCCATCAGAGCGAGGCGCGGCGGTGGTTTTGGCGTCGATATCATGCGGCGACTGATGGACCTTGTTGAATATGAGCGACGGGGACGTTTCAACGAAGTGCATTTGACTAAATTCCGCAACGCCGATTCGAACAACAGCGTCAATCTCTAGAGCGTCCGAAGTACAGGGAAGCGATTCCGAAAGTCAGCTTCTTTGCGCGGAGGTCCTCAAATCCCGATGCCTCCATCTCCGCGAGAAAGTCCTCGCCTGACGGAAAGGCGCTGACGGAGTCCGGCAGATACTGGTAGGCGTGTTTGTGCCGCGAAATCGTTCGTCCCACGTTCGGCACCACGTACCGGAAATAGAGGCCGTAGAGCTGCTTGACGGGGAAGTGTTCGGGCCGGCTGAACTCGAGTACGACGAGCGGTCCACCGGCGCGGACGACGCGTGCAATTTCCGATAACCCCGCTCTCAGGTTCTCGAAATTTCTCACGCCGAAAGCCACCATGGCGGCGTCGAACGTATCGTCTGAAAACGGAAGCTCCTCGGATGCACCAGTACACATTTCGATGACTTCGCCGGCGCCGATTGCCGCGACCTTTTGACGCCCCCTCTCGAGCATCTTCTCCGATATGTCGACGCCGACTATGCGCTCGGGCGAGAGCGAAAGTGCGCGGATAGCCAGGTCTCCGGTTCCGGTCGCGACGTCGAGGATAGAACGCGGTGCATCACTGCGCAGCATGGCCACCGCTTGCCGCCGCCAGATGCGATCGATCCCGAAGCTCAGCAGGTGATTGAGCAAATCGTATCGATGCGCGATGGCATCGAACATTACCTGCACGTCTTTTCGCTTTCCGGGCGCCTGCCCGGGATCGGGAATTTCTTTTGCCACGAGACCTTCTGTTTCCTTGATCGTGTGGCCAATGGCCACCGGCGCCGGAAGATACTCCGTCTTGGTTAATGGCACCGGGATGTACTATACTCGCAACGTTTCTGCGGCCTTGCCAGTCAACTGACCAGAATGGACGATCAGCCTTCTATTTGGTTTAGACCCTTCACGCTCGAAGAAGTCAATCACCGCGGCGCCAACAGTATGGTTGAGCATCTGGGGATACGCTTCACGATAATCGGTACGGATCATATTATCGCCACCATGCCGGTCGATGAAACAACGAAACAGCCGTTGGGACTCCTGCATGGCGGAGCATCCGTTGCTCTTGCGGAGACGGTAGGCAGCACAGCCGCCAATCTCTGCGTCGATTTTGATCATGCCTTCTGCGTCGGGATGGAAATCAATGCCAACCATCTTCGGCCGGTGACGGGCGGTAAAGTCTCGGCGCGAGCCGAGCCGATCCACCTCGGTCGGACGTCTCAGGTCTGGTCCATCCGGATCACGGACGATGGCGGACGCCTTGTTTGTATCAGCAGGCTCACCATGGCGGTTGTCCAGAGAAACGATAAGCCTGCGTAGCGCGGCAAGAAGCATGGGTCTCCCCAAAACCTGCATAATCGGAGCCGGGATCTCCGGCATTGCGGCCATGCGAGCACTTCAGAAGGCCGATCTTCCGTTCGTCTGTTATGAGGCCGGCTCCGCCATCGGTGGATTGTGGCGCCTCGACAATGACAACGGGATGTCACACATCTATGCCTCGCTCCACACGAACACATCGAAAGACCGGTCGGGTTTCCCTGAATTCCCCATGCCCGTCGACTACCCCGACTTTCCCAGTCACAGGCAGGTTTTGCAGTACCTCGACGACTTCGTGGATCGATTCGAGCTTAGCGATCCGATTCGTTTCCAGCATCGCGTCGAGCACGTAGGCAAGCGTCCGGATGGCGGGTTCGCCGTTACCGTGACGCGTCCCGACGGTTCGCATCAGCTCGAAACGTTCGACGCGATGATCGTTGCCAACGGGCATCATTGGCAGCCCCATTTCCCAAAACCGGAAGGTTCGTTTTCGGGGCAGCTGCTCCACTCGAGTGACTACAAAACGCCCCTCGACTTCCTCGGACAGCGCGTTCTGATCGTAGGCACCGGAAATTCGGCCTGCGACATTGCCGGCGATCTCGCGGGTCTGGCCGATGCCATCTCGGTATCGACGCGGCGCGGGGCACACGTCGTGCCGAAATACGTCCTCGGTCGGCCGATCGACTTGTGGACATCGGATCTGACCTCACGCTTGCCCAAAGCCGTCCAGCGCAAGCTGTTCCAGTTCCTGCTGTTTCTGGCAAGGGGAAAACAGGCATCGTATGGATTCCCGCCGCCGCCTAATCCCCTCGGCACGGAGCATCCGACGATCTCGAGTGATTTCTTGAGTCTCATCGGCCACGGCGAGATCACGATCCGGCCGGCGGTGAAGTCGGTCGACGGCGAACAGGTGCATTTTGCCGACGAAACCGCAGAACCGTACGACGCGATCATAATGGCAACCGGTTTCGACGTGGTCTTCCCGTTTCTTGACGACGACTTGGTCCATGTATCGGACAATCGAATCGATTTGTACTGTCATGTTGTGCATCCCGGGATCGAAAAGTTGTTCTTTGTCGGACTCATACAGCCGCTGGGTGCGGTCGCGCCACTCGTTGAGGCACAGTCTGAGTGGATAGCCGACTTGATGAACGGGAGGTGCCGTCTCCCCGATGCCGACGCAATGTGGAGCGAGATCGAGGCGGAGCGAAGACGGATCGACGACGAGTATGTGCGATCACGCCGCCACACACTTGAAATCGATTTCTTCGATTACCTGCGACGCATCCACGAGGAACGCAGCAGACAGTAGCGCCAGGACGATTGTCGAGAGGATAGCGACTACGAATGGCAGCCGGTGGCCACCGATCACCTCGGATCCTTCCCTCCAACGATCCGATAGAGAATCCTTCGCATCCAATCCTGCAAAGGGCCGGAGGCAGGATAGATCAACGGAACTACTCCCCGTCGGAGGTTCTGACGCATGACCGGAACTGGATTCGAAAACGTTTCGAAGCCGAAACGTCCGTGACTTCGTCCAAAACCGCTCCGGCCAACCCCTCCGAACGGTAGACGCGGGTGGACGAAATGCACGAGCGTCTCATTGACAGAAACGCTCCCGGTCGGGAAGATTCGAACGAGTTTGTCTACAAAGACCTCGTCGCGGGAAAAGACGTAAGTCGAAAGCGGCGTTGGATTCCGGTTCAGGATACCCATGAGCTCTTCTTCGCCCCGATATCGAAGCACGGGCAAGATCGGTCCGAAGATCTCCTCCTGCATGAGCCGGCACGTCAGCGGCACCCCGGTAACGATTGTCAGTGATCTCTTCTCTTTGTCGGATGGCTGCAATACGGCCCCCTGATTTAAAGCGTCCTCGAGCAGGCTTTTCAGGCGGCGGTCGTGGGCCTCGTCTACCGGAGACGCGATTTCCGTCGCCTTCTCAAAGCGCGCGGCCTGGGCCAGCGCCTCTTTCACGAACCGGTCGAAGTGCTCCTCATGCACCACGACATAGTCGGGTGCAATGCACGTCTGTCCCGCATTGAGGTACTTCCCTCGGATGATCTTTTCTGCGCACTCCTGCATGCCCAGCGTACCATCGACGATGGCAGGCGATTTGCCACCCAGCTCGAGAGTGGTCGTGCGCAAGGTGCGTTGCGGCCGCCCGTGCGACCAGCTTGCCCACGCGCTCCCCGCCGGTAAAGTAGAAGTGGTCGAACGGGAGCTGCAGAAGGCGGTCGCCCATTTCAGCGCCGCCTTGCAGAACCGTCACGACATCTTCGGGGACCGCACTGCGCACAATGTCGGATATGAGACCAGAGCTGTGAGGAACTCGCTCGGAGGGTTTGACGATGGCGCGGTTGCCGGCGGCAAGCGCTGAGACGAGCGGACCCAGACTGAGATTGAACGGGTAGTTCCAAGGGGCAACGATCAGGACGACGCCTTTTGGGTGATATTGAATCCGCGTTGTCAAACCCCAGAGAGGGAAAGAAGTCCGGATCCGTTTTGGAACCACCCAGGCTTTGAGGTTGCGAAGGGCCGTTCTGATTTCGAGAAGGACGGGTATGATCTCGGTCAGGTCGGCCTCGACCTCCGATTTGTCGAAGTCGCTTGCGACGGCGTTCCGGATTTCTCCACGATGTTGGAGGATTGCACGTCTTAGATCTCGCAGCCATTCTATCCTCGTGTCGACGTCGGGCCACGGCGATTCAGCTGCGACTGATCTCATCCGGTCGAATATCTGCT
Organism: uncultured Bacteroidota bacterium; assembly: GCA_963768715.1. Lineage (GTDB taxonomy): Bacteria > Bacteroidota > Rhodothermia > Rhodothermales > DATKEJ01 > DATKEJ01. The sequence goes on along the minus strand of CAVYJC010000003.1, from coordinate 260,341 downwards.
GCGGATCGTTCATCTCACGCGTTGTCCGGAGCCGGATCCTTCGTGAAACGGAAGACGGTAGCGTCTATGACCTGCCGGTAGTCGTCACTGGAAAGAATGATCGATTCCGTCAATGAGCCCGCGTTAAAGGCTACGCGATCGTTTTCAAAAACCGTCGGGTCGACGAAAATCGGCAGATCCAGAACGGGCGGGCCGAAGGGTGGGACGGACCCAGGTACGAGTCCGGTTAGTTCGAGCAGTTCGTCCGGTGTGGCGAAACGCGACTTTCGGGCGCCGAAATGCGATCGGATCTTTCCCGAATCGAGACGTCGGGCGGCACTCGTCACAAAGACCATGAATGTCTCATCGACCTTGAGAACGATGGCTTTTGCCCCATTTCGGAGCGGTTCTCCTCTGACGAGTGCCGATTCCTCTGACGTTCTCGTTTCGGCATGTTCCAGGTGTCGAAAAGGGACTTCGTGCTTCTCGAGCAGCTTCAGGATACGGCCTGTGACGTCCATTTTGAGTGTTGAGGTGAGGAGAGCGGCAAGGCAGTCATCATCCGCCCGAAACGGCCTGGAGAATCGTCACTTCATCACCCTCCTCCAGCCCCGGCTTTGACCTATCGACCTCTCGCGAATTTGTGTCGTTTATGAAGCAGAGAACGTGCTCGCGAAATTCTCCGGATTCGTCAAAAAGATGAACGGCAAGTGACGGGTGGCGCCGGCACAGATCGCCGAGGGCTTCGTCGAGCGTTTCACCCGCCACTTCAATCGATCTCGGCAAGTCAAGGAGCGACGTCAAAAGGGATGGCAGGCGAACAGAGACGCTGGCCATTAGTCATCCCCCATGAAGACCTCGACGCACAGCACGCGCGGCAGCGTGTACGGGAGAACTGTCCACGTTTCGCCCGCGTCCGCACTGATGTGTACTGTCCCTGACGTCGATCCGACATACACGCCGCAAGGCGACAGCGAGTCAACCGCAAGGGCGCCTCGCAGCACGCCGGCGTAGGATGGAGGACCCGACCCCGCCCGTTCCCACGAGTCGCCGTTCGAGCGACTGCGGTAGAGTTGGAATCGGCGGTCGGGCGGCATGCGGTACTCGGGGCTCTCTTCGGGAAACGCGAATAGCGTGCCGGTGTGTGCATCGCGTCTGATCGGAAAGCCGAATCCGGAGGGAAGTCCGCTCTCGATTCGTTCCCACGAGTCGCCGCCGTTAGTCGTTCGATACATGCCCATGTGATCCTGTCGAAAGATGCGATCCGCGTTTTCGGCGTCGGAAGCCAGGCCGTGGACACAGTACCCGATGCCGGCAGGCGCATCGGGGATGACGGAGGTGATGCCGCTGTTGCGTGGTTGCCAGGTATTCCCGCCGTCGTCCGATCGAAATACGCCGACAGCCGATATCCCGCACCACAGGCGATTGGGATTCGCACGATCGACGAGGATGGCATGCGCACATAGCCCGCCGAATCCTGGCATCCAGGCGCTTCTCGTCTCGTGATCGTTGAGTCCGGAGACAGGCTCCCAGTGATCGCCGTCGTCACGACTCCGGAAGAGACCAGCCTCTGAGACGCCTGCATAGAGCGTTTCGGTTTCGACATTGAAGCGCCAGATTTCGTCGAGGCGTCTGTCGCCGCCTTCCTCGAAAGCCGGTGATTGAGGGACCTGCTCCCAGTTCTCCAGATCACGACTTCCCTGAATCGTGGCGCCGTACACGAAGCTGGCCGTCCCAGTGAGGTATCGACCGGAGGACGTTCGTGCCGCAGCGGTTACCTTCCAGCCGGGGAAGATCTCCCTTTCGAGTTTCCAATTCTGGCGGGCATCATCGGACGAAAAGATGAAACCGCCTTTGACGGTTCCAACGAGAATTCTTGTCATGGGCGTTGGGTGTCGTTTGGGTGTCCCCAAAGATAAAGCAAAGTGAAGCGTTCCGGGGCCGTCTCGAAATGCCCTGGAGACTGTTCGTCACTGGACGATCTACCTCAGACCCATGCGCTGCTTCATATCTTTGAACTCACGGCTGTCGATCTGCATCTCTCTATCCAGAGGGAAGAGTTCGAGATAATGAGTCGTGTTGGCAATTCGGTCTTCTGTCGGGGGGTGGGTGGCGAGCAGGCGCGGCGGTGAATGAGGGTTCGCCTCGAACAGTTTCACGAAGAAACTCGTCATGAAGGTCGGGTTGTAGCCGGCATTGTAGGCGATGTGGGTGCCCATCCGGTCAGCTTCGATCTCCTGCCGCCGATTATAGCCTCGTCGAAGCAGCTCCAGACCCGCCTCGACACCGATGTTGAGGAGGCGAATCTGAAGTTCTCCACTGACTTTGACCTGGGAAAGAATGCCGCCGACGATCTTCTGGTTCTTCATGTTGACGACGGCTTTCCTCGCCGCATGATGCGCGTATACGTGAGCAAGCTCGTGCGCGAGCACGGCGGCCAGCTCGGCCTCGTTGTCGACGAAGCGCAAAAGGCCTGAGTTGACCACGATTCGGCCCGGAAGCGCCATTGCGTTGACCTCGTCCGATTCGAGGACGTCCACCACGTAATTGAAGGGCGGCCCAGGTGATCTCATCGCGAGCTTGTTGACGAGATTCTGCAGGTAGTTCTTCGTGGACACGTCGCTCGAGAACGTGGAGCCTTCGGTCAGCTTCTGGAGTCCATTCGCGCCGAGCTGCTGCTCGTACTCGGGAGTAATTGCAAGAATCGTTTCGTTGCGAAACTTCTGCTTGTTGAATTCCGTGACCTTGGCCTCGTCACTGGCGTAATAATCGAGGTAGGGATTCCAGTTGCTTAGAAACACGTTCTGGTACTGAGCTCGCAACTGGGCCATTTCACTCCTCAGAGCGGCGTCGGATGAGACAGCATCCACGTAGTTCGCGTAGTAGATCACCGATCGACCGTCACCCAGTTGAGCATACGCAGATGCCAGATATCGTGCGGCCTGATCGGCATAGGGATCCACCTCCAGAACGTGCGTCATGTGCTCGATGCATTTCTGCAGGTCCTTGCTGTTTCCGTAGTAGGCCTTGTAGAAGTAGATCACGCCGAGTGCGACGGCTGCATCTCGACTTCTGGGGTATGACGCAACGGTCTTCTGAAGTGAGGACTCGGCGGATGAGAGCTCACGGAGTGCTCGTCGCGTGTCGCCGGTTCTGACGGCGTCGAAAGCGACAGACAGTCGTGCATACGCGTTGTCGACCGCCTGCTTCGTGGGCGCCGACCCCTGGGTGATCGACGCGGCATCTGTCCCCGGTGGGCCGAGATATCCGGACTGTGCCTGGGCGCTCGCCACTACGAGCAACCATACTAGCGCAAACATGCATGCGCCGTCACCCGTTACCGGCCGCGAAGATCGGGCGTACCGGTCCATAGCAATGACCTCAGTAGGCCAGGGTAAACCCGAAGCCGAAGAGGGTCTCGAAACTCTTTTCGGGATCGGGCGACTCGATGAGTGTCAGATGAACGCCCGGGACGAGTCCATGATAGTTCATCTCCAGTCCGAAGCGTGCCGTAGTTCCTGTATCGCCAATGTGATCCTTCGTGTCACCCGTGTCCGGGTCGAATCCACAGAAGTCGGTATCGCTGCCGCAAATGAACTCCGTTCGTCCCATCTGTACGGCGGCGCTCGGAATGAACTGCGGGCTGTGCGGGCTGCCGAACTTCGCGAAGATACCTATCTCTCCACCGGCCGTCGCCATGCTCACGCCTTCCGGAGCGTCATCTCCCGTGAATGCGCCGCCGCCTGCGAATCCGCCAAGGTAGAACCCGTACGGTCGATCTACGGTCGGAGACATGGGATAGACATTGAACCGGAGTCCCCCTTGGAACGTCTTCACGTTTTCGCCGCAGGCACAGGATTCGGTGGTTTCACCCTTGGAAAAGATGCCCCCCAGGTCTCCGAGATTGTCCTGACTGAGATCCACGATTGGGAAGCCGTCGATACCCGACAACCAGCCTCCGAGTTGCGTTATGCTCCCGAGGATCTTGTTGAACTGGAGGTCGAGCCGCTTGTAATCGTTCTTCAGATCCAGCGCGGCCGTGATCCACTGATATTTGTCGTAGAAGCCGGCGGCGAGATTCGTAAACGGGGCATCGGAGGGCGGTGGGCTACCGAATGAGACGTCGCCGTCCATCGATGGGGGACGAGCGGAAGGGGGTGGCGGTGGAGGAGGCGTCGACGTACTCGGGGCCGGCATGGCTGCGTCCGGAGCAGCCGGCGGAGAGATCCCGGCAGGAGCAGGGGCCGGTGTCGGACTCGGCGGCGGAGCTGGAGCATCCGCTGGGGCGGCCTCTTTGCTCGCTTCGTCGATGGATTTCAGGAGATCGTCGAGATCATCCGACTTGTCGGCTTGCTCGCCCGGTCTTTGGATCCACCCGACCACCCCGGTCGTCGTCGATATGGCGAGCCAGTCACCCTGTTCGGAGAGGATGCTGAGCTCAATTCCGGCAGGCAGCGTCAGTTTCACGGCGCTCGCCTGATCCGGTCTTTCGTAAACGTCTGTGTTGGCGGAGAGTGTCAAAGTCTGTCCCATCGCAGGCAAGCTGACACACACCACGCCAAGCAGAAGAAGGAACTGCTTCATGGATCCCATCGCTTAATGAACGTCAAAGGAAGCCGGCGCGCTTGAGGTCGCGCGGCTCAGAGTACGCCGGCATAGTCAAGGACTCCCTTTTCGTGAATCCGAGGTTAGATGCATTGAGACCAGCCGGGAGGCTATACGTCTTGGACGCGTGTCTGAACGTACTACCGCGATCTCCTTTTGTCAACCCGAACCCGCAGGGTTGCGGTGGCGTATCAGAATCGGTACTCCTTCCACCTACGCACACGAATTGCGCCCGATACGGTGCGCGACGCTGATGGACCAAACGACGATCCGATCCGAACCCGCTGCTGAGTCGATCGATTCGGCCCATTTTCCAGACTGGCTGACCGTCAGTCCGAAACAAGTCGAGCTCGACACCGCGCTCCTGTCCAGGACCTCCGGGAGGGTCCACACCCTTCTTAGTTGGCTTCTTGCCGACGACGAGGTTTACCAGTACCACAGCTGGGCCAATGTGGTGTCGGTGAGACGCCTGGGTTATAACGACCACGGACCGGTCCACGCTCGGATCTCAACCTACAATGCGCTCAAGATCCTGCATCTGTTAAACGAGAGTGACTGTCCGCCATCTATCGTGGAAGAGGAAGTCGGGACGATGGAGGACGCGGAGGTAGCGGTCGCGATGGGATGCTTCCTCCATGACATAGGGATGGGCGTTGCCCGCGACATGCACGAATGGCATTCGGTTCATCTGGCGGATCCGATCATCACCCGCTACCTCGACAAGCTGTACCCGGCCGGCGATCCGATGAAGATCGCTTTGCGTGCGATGACACATGAGGTCATCGTTGGTCATATGGCCAAGGTTCGGATTCACTCGATCGAGGCGGGCGTCGTGCTGGTGGCCGACGGGACAGATATGTCGAAAGGACGGTCACGCGTGCCCGAGATGCTCAGTCTGGATCCCGTTGTCGGCGACATGCATCGATTTTCGGCGCATGCGATCAAACGCGTCGAGATCAAGAAGGGCGACACCAAGCCGGTCAGAATCAGCGTGATCATGGAGAACACGACTGGACTCTTTCAGGTCGAGGAGGTTCTCATGACAAAGATCAAAGCTTCCCCCATCATACGCGAGATCGAAGTGCAGGCGCTCGTCGGAGACGATCCGCCCCGATTCTATCTCAAGTAGCCGTGATTTCCTGTTCTCGGTACTGGAGCTCGTAGAGCCTCCGGTAGAGACCGCCTGCCGCGATAAGGGCTTCGTGCGTCCCACGTTCCCGAATTTCGCCGCGGTGTACCACGAGGATCTGGTCTGCATGCCGAATTGTCGAAAGGCGGTGCGCCACGGCAATGGTCGTCCTTCCTTCCAAAAGCCTGTCGAGAGCCCGCTGGATGATCAGTTCGGTTTCGGTGTCGACGCTCGACGTGGCCTCGTCGAGCAGTAGTATGGCGGGATTGTAGATGAGGGCACGGACGAACGCGAGGAGTTGGCGCTGTCCATGCGAGAGTGCGGAACCGCGCTCACGGATATCCTGCTCGTAGCGTGCCGGCAGCTTGTCGATCATCGAATCGGCGCCGACGAGCGCCGCGGCCTGGACGAGGTTGTCATGAGGCACATCGGCTCCGAGATGAATGTTGCGAGCCACGGTGCCTGAGAAGAGGAAGACGTCTTGCAGAACGAGGCCGAGTTGTCGTCTCAAATCGCGCAGGGTGAACTTTCTTATATCCGTACCGTCGACGAGAATTTGACCCTTTCGGATGTCGTAGAAGCGTAGCAGCAGGCTGATGATCGTCGTTTTTCCCGACCCGGTGGCTCCGACCAGTGCTACCGTTTGACCCGGTTCGACCGTGAACGAGACGTCGCGTAGGATCCAGTTAATTTCGTCGTCGGGCGTGCCCTCGGGGACGTCATCGTAGGTGAACCAGACGCCTCTGAACTCGATGCGGCCCTCGACCGCTTCGAGGGCGACGGGCATTTCGGGTTCGCGCAGTGCGATGTCCAAGTCGAGAACGCCGAAAATGCGCTCCGACGCAGCCATAGCGCTCTGCAGCGTATTGTACTGATCGGAAAGATTGCGAATCGGTTCGAAGAATTGCCTGACATACTGAATGAAGGCGACGAGCACGCCGAGCGTAAGTGTGCCGCCCATCGCGTTGAGACCGCCGAACCAGATAATCAATCCGAGAGCCAGCGAACCAATAATGTCGACAGAGGGCCAGAAGAGGGCGAAATAGAAAATTGTCTTGATTTGAACATTACGGTGATCCTGGTTGACCCCTTCGAATCGCCGCATTTCCTCTTTCTGGCGATTGAATACCTGCACGATGTGCATTCCGCTCACATGCTCCTGGAGGAATGCATTCAGACGGGCGACCTGACGTCTCGTCTCGCGATAGGCATCGCGCACCTTCCGGCGAAACAGAAACGTGGCGTACACCATGATGGGAAGCACTGAAAGCGCCAGCAGGGCGAGCGTCGTGTTCAGCGCAAACATGAAGTAGATGATGAACACCAGGCGCAGGAGGCTGCCCATGATGGTCACGACGCCGGCCGAAAGCACGTCGCTCAGGGCCTCCACGTCGTTAGTGGTCCGCGTGATGAGACGTCCGACAGGCGTTCGATCGAAATACGACAGCGGCAGCCGCTGGATGTGGCGGAAAACGTTTGACCGCAGATCGAATATTGCCTGCTGACCGACCCACTGAGTCAGATAGCTGGTCAGGGTGTCGAGTATCGCCTCTCCGAACAGAACCAGAAACAACAGGAGAATCATGAATCGGAGACCCTCGCTGTCACCGGAGACGATGTGGTCGTCGATGGCGATCTGGATCAACTTGGGCCGAACGGGTCCCAGATAGGCCGCGAGCACCGACAGCACTAATGCCAGCGTCACCCACCCACGATAAGGGGCGAGGTACGAGAGAATGCGTCCAAAGAGCCGGCCGTCGTAAACCGGGGTCTTTTCTGATTCCCGTTCCTTCTGGTCGTCTGCCACGTCCTTAAAGTGCTTTGATTTCTTCTTCCAACTGCTGGCGCTTCCAGAGCTCCGAGTAGAGCCCCTTTTCGGCTACAAGATGCGCGTGGGTTCCACGCTGGACGATGCGTCCGCCTTCCAGCACGATGATCAGATCCGCGTCCTGTACGGCCGACATACGGTGACTGACGATCACCAGCGTGTGTCTTCCCCGATACTTTCGGAGGGATGCCAGGATATTGTCCTCCGTTTGTGCATCCACGGCCGAAAGTGCATCGTCGAAGACTACGATGCGGGGCTTCGGAAGGAGGGCACGGGCGATTGCCGTGCGCTGCTTCTGTCCGCCCGAAAGAGTGACCCCGCGTTCGCCGACCGGCGTGTTGAATCCTTCCGGAAACTCGTTGATGTTCTCAATGAGGTCGGCTTCATCGGCAGCCTGGCGGATAGACTCCTCAGGCGATCCGGGCGCGGAGAACGCGATGTTTTGTCCGATGCTCTCGCTGAAGAGAAACGCCTCCTGCGGAACGTAGCCCATCGTAGCACGCAGCACGTCGAGCGGAACCTCACGGATGTCACGTCCACCCACCAACACGCGACCCGTTTCCGGCTCGAGCAGGCGGGGGAGCATGCGGACGAGCGTGCTCTTGCCCGAACCGGTTCGTCCGACGATGCCGAGAGTGGCCCCTGGACGGACCTCAAAACTGACGTTTTCGAGCACGGGACTGGTGTCCGGACCATAGCGAAAGGAAACGTCCTCGAATGTGATAGACCCCGTCAGCTCAGTCACGTTGGTATCGGTGCGAGGGCCGTCCGCTATTTCTGGTTCTGTATCGAGCACTTCACAGAGACGCCCCATGGACGCATCGGCGCGCTGGATCATATTCAGCACGAATCCGAGCGCCGCTACGGGCCAGGTCATGATCGTGACGTAGATGATGTATTCGGCGATGTTGCCGATAGTGATTTCGCCGCGCATCACCTGCAATCCTCCGACCCATACAATCAGGATTACCGCCATGCCGATGATCAGGACGAAGATCGGCCGGAATGATGCGTCCACTCGGGCCAGCGCGAGCGCCCTTTCGCGGTATCCGCTGCTCTCCTCGTCGAAGACGTTCGCCTCGAAGGACTCTCGCGTATAGGCCTTGATAACCCGGATGCCCGAGATCACTTCCTGCACTCGACTCGTAACCCTCGAATACTGCTTTTGGAGGGCGTCGCTCCGAGAATGGATCATCCGTGACATGAAGAAGATCGCGATTGCCAGGAAGGGCATCGGCATCAGCGCCCAGAGCGTCAAGAAGGGCGATATGACGAACATCACCGTGAGCACCGCGACGCTGATGACGATCGACCGCGTGGCGTACATGAGCGCCGGGCCCACGTATCGACGGATATGCTCGATGTCGCTCGTCGAACGCGTCATAACGTCGCCGGTCGTGAAGCGTTGGAAGAAACTGGCGGACAGCTTCTGAACGTGATCGTAGAGTACGTTTCGAAGGTCGTATTCGATGTGTCGTGACGACACGACAACCGTCTGCCGCATCAGAAAGAGAAACAGACCGCTGCTGAGGCTCAGACCGAGGATCAGTGCGCCGTAGACCACCAGCCCGATGTAGAAGGACCGATGCATAAGATCGGCGGCTGGGGTTCCGGCAAACAGGTTGTGGAGAGACACCATCCGAGGAATGGCGTCCACCGACTGGCGCACCACAACGGGCACCGCGACCGTAAAGCCGGCCGAGATCATCGTGAACAGAAGGCCGGGGACGAGCAGCCTTCTGTACTTCCAGAGATACGGATTTAGACGATGTAGAGTGGCCATCCGCCGCAGTCAGTCAGATAGATATTTGTCCGGGATGAGATCGTCAGGGCGATCGTCGCGGAGAAGCTTGGGAGGTGGGAAGCTATCATTCGGTCTGTTGGGCGAGTCTATTCTTCCCTGCTTCATAAGCTGGGGGATGAACGACGAATCGCCGTCGTTTGGCGCCGGGTCGAGCCGGAGCGCTTCGGCGACCAGGTTGTAGACGTCGACTGCATGGAGTGTGTCGATGCGCACCGTTGAGCGAAACGCCGGCCCCGCAGCGACAAAGACGCCGTGCATGTCCGGTTCGGCATTGTCGTAGCCGTGAGCGCCGCCTGAAAACTGGTCGGGATGTCGATTGGCCCCCTCATGGGTCGATACGGTCCACCCGATTGCAGGCACCGCGATAATGGGCGGCGTGCGTCGGTGACCGGCAAGATGAAAACGGGGTGGTAGATCGTCACGCTTGTAAACCTTGAGCGCCGGATGGGCGGCGGCGAGGGCCAAGTATACGGAGTCGACCGCTTCCGGTTGTGGCCATAACGTTACGTACTGTCCGAGTGAGACGATCCCGGCCGTCCTCGTGTTCACATAATCGTCCAGGAAGATCACACGGTCGTTCGATCGAGGGGACATCCCATGATCCGAAACGACGACAATGTTCACCTTCTCCAATTGACCACGCTCTTTCAGTCCTGACTCGAGTGAACCGACCAGCCGGTCGATCTCTCTCGCCGCCTCCGTTGTTTTCTCGCTCGAGGGGCCATAACGATGGCCCGCTTGGTCAACGGCCGAGAAATAGACCATCACCAGCCCGGGCCGTTCCGCCGGCGGAAGGCTGAGCCATTTCAGCACCTGAGCGATCCGGTCGCGATCCTTCGACCGAACCGTCGTAGGCTTTCCAGTAGCTCGGTCTGACTCCCTCGATGGGTGCTTCGGAACCAGGCCAGAAGAACACGGCTGCCCGCACGCCCTCTCGTTCGGCCGTAACCCAGATCGGCTCGCCCTGCCACCACCTCGCATCCCTCACCGCCGCCGTGTCGCCCATCCGGAAACGGGCGTCGAGCACCGGATCGTACATCGTATTCTCCAGAATACCTGAGTGGTTCGGATAGAGCCCTGTGGCCAGCGCATAGAAGTTGGGAAAGGTCTTTGTCGGGAAGATTGGGATCAACTGATCGGCACGGACGCCGCGGTCGCCAATACCCTGAATTGCTTCGAGATCCATCTTATCCGGATAATCCCATCTCAGGGCGTCGATCCCGATCACAATTGTCGCACCGTTCCAGCCCTCATTGCCGGCCTCGCTGTGCGTTGTTTCCGCCCGGCATCCCGCCAGGGTCGGGAGAACGATAACAAACCACCACAAACGCAGACGCATGGTCTCAACCTTCTGGACGCGGAGCGCCCGGACATAAATGACGGATCACGAGCTATTGAGTATATTCCGGCACATTCCGGTCCCCCGCAACCTGCAATCATTTTATTGCAATCGGCGAGAGGCAGTCAGGTCGGCTGCCGAGCTCAAAGGTCTTGGCAGATACGACAAACGGTCAGATCCCAAAGAAAGATTCGGCGCCTCATGTGGCGTTGTTCTTGCCGTACCTCGCGTCGGGAGGTGCCGAGCGGGTTATGTTGCATATCGCACGCGGTCTTGCGGAAGAAGGACTTCGCGTTGACCTGGTAATGGCGGCCGCCAAGGGCCCGTACCTGAGACAGGTCTCGCCGAATGTCCGCGTGGTCGATCTGGGCGCCCGTCGAGTTATAACGAGTCTTCCCGCGCTCGTTGGTTACCTCCGTGCCGAGCGCCCCGCGGCGCTTCTTTCGGCCCTCGCGCACGCAAATCTGATCGCACTCTGGGCGAACATTCTGTCCGGCACGAAGACCCGGGTCGTCGTTACCGTACACTCGACGCTTTCACTGAGCACACGCTTCTCGCCTCGCAAACGCGACCGGCTCGTTCCACTGCTGACCCACTGGTCCTACAAATGGGCGTCCAAGGTCGTTGCGGTGTCGAAAGGGTCTGCGCAGGATCTCATCGAGATCGCCGATCTCAAGCCGGATCTCGTCGAGGTCATCCCCAATCCGGTCATCACGACGGAACTCCTCGAAAAGAGCCGAATGCCGGTGGACCATGCTTGGTTTGGAGACCGGTCGATGCCGCTGCTCGTGACGGTCGGACGACTCACGGCTGCGAAGAATTACGGACTCCTTCTCGATGCCTTTGGCCAGGCTCGCAAGCAGCGGCCAATGCGACTCGTCTTTCTGGGCGACGGGGAAGAGAGGACTGCGCTCGAATCCAAAGTCGTTGCGCTCGGGTTGAGCGACGAGGTTTCAATGCCGGGCTACGTCGAGAATCCATGGGCCTACATGGCCAAGGCAGACATGTTCGTTCTCAGCTCGAAGTGGGAGGGTTTGCCGACCGTTCTCGTCGAAGCACTGGCGCTCGGCACAAAGGTCGTTTCGACCGACTGTGATTACGGGCCTCGGGAGCTGTTGAAAGATGGAAGGCTGGGCTGGCTCTGCCCGAGCGGCGACGCGTCGGCGCTTGCCGAGACGATCCTGTCAGCCCTCAGTCAGGACAAGAAGAATGTGCCCATCGAAGAGCTGGAGGCGTTCAAATTGTCGGTCGCAGTCCATCGATACAAAGAGCTTCTGCTCGAACTATAGCGACCTCGACCGGATCGATGTGGAAAGTGGCGGCGAATACGTCGGTTTCGGCGGGCTGCTCCCTTTGAAGGAGATATATTCCCGAAAGTGAAAAGTGCGGAGTGGCTCGTCGCGTTGAATAAAAAGATTACCTATCTCACGACCGGACTGACTCTCGGAGGAGCCGAGATCCAGTTGACGAGGATTGCCATCGGCATGCAGCAGCGTGGATGGGAAACCGATGTCGTTTCTATGCTTCCGCCCGTTGATCTGATGGACGAACTGCTGGAGGCAGGTGTCACGGTTTCGTCGCTCGACATGAGCCCGATCCCTAATCCACTCGCCATTCTTAAGCTTGGACGGAAGCTGAGGAGGCACGGCACCGTGATCCTGCACAGCCACATGGCGAAGGCCAATCTGCTCGGACGGATCGCCGGACGCGTAGCTGGTGTCCCGGTTCAGATTTCGACTGCCCACAACATAGTCGAAGGCGGCCGCTGGCTCGAGTTGGCCTACAGACTGACCGACCGGCTGGCCGACGTGACGACGAACGTAAGCCATCGGGCCATAGACCGCTATGTGTCGATCAAAGCTGTCTCGCCGTCCCGAGCGATGCTCATGTACAACGGGCTCGACACGACCCGTTTCGGACGCGACGAGCAGATACGTGATGTCTATCGTGAGAAATTGGATCTCGGAGATCGATTCTGCTGGCTGGCCGTCGGGCGGCTCGCGCCTGGAAAAGACTATCCCAACATGCTGCGGGCTTTCCGACAGGTGGTCGATGCGGCGCCCGGAATGCGTCTCTTGATCGTGGGCAGGGGACCCATGAAGGCAGAAATCGAGCAGTTGGTTGAGAAATCCGGGCTTTCTTCGGACGTTTCGCTGCTCGGAGAGCGAAAGGACGTTGCTGCACTCATGTGTGCGGCGGACGGATATTTGATGTCGTCGGCCTGGGAAGGCGCCCCAATGGTGCTTCTGGAGGCGTCGGCGAGCGGACTGCCTGTCGTGGCCACCGATGCCGGGGGCAATGCCGAGCTTGTGCGCAACGACGAGACGGGGATCATAGTCGAACCGGCCGACGACACGGCGCTTGCCCAGGCGATGACGCGGATAGCGGGCATGTCCGAAAACGATCGACGGGCGATGGGCGATGCGGGTCGAGCCTTCGTTGAGCACGAATTCAGTCTCCCGATCGTTCTCGATCGTTGGGAGGATCTGTACAAAACGCTCATTAAACGCAAAAACGGCTGACCGTGCGCATCCTCTATCTCATCACTACGCCGGACCACGGCGGGGCGCAGGTCAATGTTCTCGACCTCCTGTCTGGATGGTCGGAAGGGGTTGAAACAATCCTGGCGACGGGCGCCGACGGGTTCCTGACCGAGGAAGCGCGTGCCCTCGGAGTCGAGGTGCGCCTCGTTCCTGAATTGATTCGACCGGTTCGACCGGTCCGGGATTGGCAGGCTTATCGAGCCGTCCGACGGCTCATCCGTGCCGTCCAACCCGATCTTGTTCACTGCCACTCTTCAAAGGCGGGTCTACTGGGTAGGCTGGCCAGCCGGGCCGAAGGTGTGCCGGTAGTCTTTACGGTCCACGGCTGGGCATTCGAGCAGGGGATCTCGCTGCCCTGGCGGATTACGGGCCTTCTGTCCGAGCACATTGCTTCGCGGTTCTGCAGAAATCAGCACATCATAACGGTCGCCGAAGCCGACAGAACACTGGCTATTCGAAAACGGGTGCAGCCGCCGGAGCGCATGACGACGGTTCACAACGGCATCGCCGATGTGCCTTTCCGCGCAGAACCGGGCGAAGGCAACCCACCCCTTATCATCATGGTCGCCCGGTTTTCCCAACAGAAGGACCACCACACGCTCTTAAAGGCCATGGCCGCGATCGATGCGCCGTGGAACGTTTCATTCGTCGGTGACGGACCGCGCCTTGAAATTATCAGGCAACTCGCCGACGAACTCGGTATCGCGGACCGAACCGATTTTCTGGGTAACCGGCGCGACGTGCCCGAGCTCTTGGCAGGCGCCGACATTTTCGTTCTCAGTTCCCTGTGGGAAGGCTTCCCCATTTCGATACTGGAAGCGATGAGAGCCGGGCTCCCAGTGGTCGCGAGCGACGTTGGAGGTGCGAACGAATCAGTCATTCATGAGGAAACGGGGTTTCTGACGCGCCCAAAGGACATCGACGGGCTGCGCGAGCGGATCAAACGCCTGCTCGATGAACCCGAGCTGAGGCTGCGGATGGGGAACGAGGGCCGGCGTCTGTTCGAGGAGCGATTCGGCAAGCGAAAGATGCTGGAAGAAACCGCGTCCGTCTACGGAAAGCTCCTGGACAACGCTCCAACAAACGATATGGTCAAGGTCTGACGGTGTCAGACGAGAGGGGCTGAAGTCCGCTTCAGGCAGCGTCTCTGACTTTCTTCTGCCCCCAGATCATGTACACGACAAGGCCTACGACTGGAGTCAGAACCAGCAGCGTAAACAATACCTTGACCCCCGTGATCAGGTAGCTCTTCCAGATCGCGAGTGTCGCGATGATCGAAAGCGCGCCGTTGAGTACGGCCAGCACAACGAATAAGACCTGTTTGACCAGGCCGGTCAAGCTTATCGCGAGAATTATCGCTTCGGGCTGTAGAAGACTCATACGTCGTTCACACCGTGTTTCGGTTGCTGATTTCGAGTCGTTTACGTTCCGGTTGCGACAGAGGTTGCGCGGCTGCCGCGAAGGAACCGACAGGAATGCGGATCGTTGGCGAGCGGTGACTAGAGATCCAGTCCCCAACATCCATGCAAATCGGACCCATCGATCTCGGCGACCGCCCGATTGTCCTCGCTCCAATGGAGGACGTGAGCGATCCGCCGTTCCGCATTCTGTGCAAGAGGTACGGAGCCGATCTGCTGTTCACCGAGTTTATTTCGTCGGCCGGGCTCGTATATGAAGCCGACGATTCCGTGCGAAAACTCGACTTCCACGAGTCGGAGCGGCCGCTCGGGATTCAGATTTTCGGAGGCGACGTCGAACAGGTCCGTCAAGCGGCTCGCCTCGTCGACGAAGCCCGACCGGATCTGATTGACATCAATTTCGGGTGTCCGGTCAAGAAGGTGGTCTGCAAGGGCGGGGGAGCGGGCATCCTGAAGGATCTCCCCAAAATGAAGGAAATCACCGACGCAGTCGTCTCAATCGCCACCCGGCCGGTGACAGTCAAGACGAGACTGGGATGGGACGACCAGTCGATCCGTATCCTCGAGGTAGCTCGAATGCTCGAGGGAGCGGGTGTCGCGGCGCTGGCGGTTCATGCTCGGACGCGCGCACAAATGTATCGCGGCGAGGCGCGGTGGGCCTGGCTGCGGCGTATCAAGGAAGAGTCTGGGATCGGTATCCCATTCATCGGGAATGGCGATGCCACATCGCCGGAGAAGATCAAAGCAATGTTCGACGAGACGGGCGTGGACGCCGTCATGGTCGGTCGCGGTGCGATTGGGAACCCGTGGATCTTTCGCGACGCGAAGGCCCTGATGGAACGAGGAGAACTGCCGCCGGCTCCAGCATGGGAAGAGCGGATCGCCGTTGTTTGCGAGCACCTGCAGCTGAAATGCGAATGGCTGGGCGAAAGAAAGGGGGTCCTCGAAATGCGGAGGATGTACGGTGGATATTTCAAGGGTTTTCGATGTGCGAGCAAATTGAGGAAACTGCTGATGGACAAGACCTCGCTCCATGGCGTCATCGATCTGTTGCAGGCGTTCGACCCGAATGACACCGGCGATCTTCATTCGGCGTCGGAACGAGTCGGCCGCCTTCCTGTCAGAAAGGCACAACTTCCTTCCCGTACGGCTCATGCGACGGGATGACCGGCAGAACGGCACGCGTTTTGCGCAGGATTCCAGCATGTAATGTTAACGGTAAGATTGTCAGTACAGTCCGCTCACACGGGCGCTGCAGTCAGGAATAGACGAACATGAACGCAATGCGCACGGCTGCCTTGATGGCGGCCATGATGATTCTTTTTGTCCTCATCGGACAAATGATCGGTGGTCAGCAGGGAATGATCCTCGCCTTTCTATTCGGTATAGGCGTGAACTTTTTTTCCTATTGGTTCAGCGATAAGATGGTCTTGCGTATGTATCGCGCCAAAGAGGTCGACCGTTCACAGGCGCGTGAGCTCTACGACATAGTCGATCGGCTCCGAGAGAAGGCGGGGCTGCCAATGCCCCGTGTTTTCGTTATCCCGTCGGAGCAACCGAACGCTTTTGCCACGGGTCGTAATCCCGAACACGCTGCGGTCGCCGTGACGAGCGGCATCGTGCGACTCCTCTCGAACGATGAGCTCGAGGGCGTGCTTTCCCACGAGTTGGCCCACGTGAAGAACCGCGATATCCTGACAGGCTCGATCGCCGCTGCCCTGGCGGCCTCGATTACGATGCTCGTCCGTTTCGGAATGTTTTTCGGAGGCGGGAGGAGCCGCGACAATCTGATCGGAAGTCTGCTGATGCTCATTCTTGCCCCTTTAGCGGCAATGCTCATCCAAATGGCGATCTCGAGAACCCGCGAATTCTCTGCAGATCGCGACGGCGCCAGAATCTGTGGAAAGCCGCGGTCGCTGGCCTCCGCCCTCCAGAAGCTCGAACGTGGCGCCGAAGCCGTGCCCATGGACGCAAATCCGGCGACTGCGCATATGTTTATCGTGAGTCCATTCGCAGGTTTGGGCGGTGGCATGCGAAAGCTGTTCTCGACGCACCCCTCGACCGAGGAACGCGTCAAAAGGCTCCTCGAGATGGAAAGAACCGAATTCTAGGATTCACTGCTGATGTATCGTTGGCTGCGACCTCTCCTGTTCAGGCTCGATGCCGAGAGAGCACACCGCTTTGCCATGCGCGCCGCCCGCGTGGCGCAAAAACTGCCTTCGTCCGGTCGCCATGAAACACCTCGCCTGAAGCAGACGCTCTTCGACCTGGATTTTCTGAATCCTGTCGGTATTGCTGCCGGACTCGACAAGAATGCCGAGTGTATCCCTTTCTGGGAGCAAATTGGCTGCGGCTTTGTCGAGATCGGGTCCGTCAGCGCCGAACCCGCCCCCGGCAATCCGAAACCCCGTGCCTTCCGACTGCCGCTGGATCGCGCACTGATCAACCGGATGGGGCTCAACAATGACGGGGCCGCGGCGATCGGGAACCGAATACGTCGACTCCGGGGCGACGGGAACTTACCGCTGGGCATCAACATCGTGAAGACCAACCGGCCCGGATTGGGAGGCGCAGCCGCGATCGACGACTTCTGTCGCAGCTTCGTTGCCCTCGGGCCGCTCGCCGACTACATCGCCCTCAATATCTCGTGCCCGAATACCGATGACGGAAAGACGTTTGAGGAACCGCAGTCGCTCGATGCGCTCCTTGAGGCCATCGCGGCGGCGCGCACTGGAAGCGACCTGAATGTTCCGATTCTGATTAAATTCTCTCCGGCCGATCCGGAGGAACTCGACGGTGGACGATTCCGCGAATTACTTGCCGTAAGCCGGTCTTACGGCGTGGACGGCTACATTGCGACGAACACCTCGGTCCTAAGAGACGGACTCCGGACGAACTCATCGGTGCTGAGTGCCATCGGTCCGGGTGGCCTGAGTGGTAGACCGCTCGCCGCGTTGTCGCGACGGTTCCTGCAGTTCCTCTACAAGGAAACAGGCGGAAACCGGCCGATTATCAGCGTTGGCGGTATCGACACCGTCGATGAGGCGGTGGCGCGTATCTACATGGGCGCTTCGCTGATTCAACTCTATACCGGACTCGTCTATGAGGGACCTGGTCTGGTTCGGCGACTCGTTAGGGGACTCGAGAAGCGATTCGAACTCGACGGCGTTCCTGACATGGCATCGGCGATCGGCCGCCTCGCCTGAAAGTCGATTCCACTCAATTCTCAATGTCCAGTGTATCTTGCGGGCCAACCGGAAAGGCACCCGGGAGTTGATGCATGAGTCCATTTCGATCTGAACTCGAACGTTTCCGCCGTGCGGCGGCGCGGATCGACCTGCAGACGGCGACGGTCCTTGTGGCGGCGGCCCTCATGGTGTTTCTGCATCATGACGTCGGTGCACGAGGCTTCTTCCTGGCTCATTTGTCTCACGCCGTCCCGCCGGAGCTGCTCGAAATCAGCACGTGGATCTGGCGATTCGGCGTACAGGGTTTCTCTGGATTTCTGCTGCCGGCGCTGATTTTGACCCTGATCTTTCGCGTCCGGCCGCGAGATGCGGGACTCGGAGTCGGAGACTGGAAATTCGCCCTCAAGGCCCTGGGCGTCTATCTGCCCGTTGTCATTGTGGGGACATGGGTTCTCTCAGACCAGGATGCCTTTCAGCGCATGTACCCGCATTTCCGGGACGGCATCAACAACGGCTCGCTGCTTCTGGCTTATGAAGCCGCCTACCTTCTCTACTGGATAGGCTGGGAGTATCTCTGGCGAGGCTTCGTTCTCTTTGGAACGTCGCATACGTTCGGACTTTACAGCATTCTTATTCAAGCGCTCCCGTTTGCGCTGCTCCACGCCTCCAAACCTGTTCCCGAGCAGATTCTTTCGGTCGTAGGCGGAGTAGTTCTCGGAGCTGTGGTGTGGAGAGCGCGTTCGTTCTGGATTGCCGTACCCATTCATTCGGTTCAAATGGCGCTGATCGACTTCTTCTGCGCGCAGCGCATCCGAACCGGATCGCACGGCATCTCCCTGACCGACTTCGTCAACCTCTTTCGATTCTGATGCAGAAGACTGCCGCCACGAAACAGGGATGGTATCGACGGCGGGGCAAGCGCCTTGCCGATGCCGTCGTGGCTATCGTGCTGCTGGTCGTCCTGTCGCCCATAGTGCTCGCGACTGCGACGTGCGTGTGGGTCGCGCTCGGCCGCCCCGTGCTTTTTCGTCAGGAGCGCGCCGGGAAGGACGGCCGGTCTTTCACGCTGGTGAAATTCCGAAGCATGCTCCCTCAGACCGACGTCGATGGCCATGCCCTGGAGCCGGATGCCCGACTCACTGGATTTGGACGCTTTCTCCGGGGCACCAGCCTCGATGAACTGCCCGAACTCTGGAACGTAATCCGGGGCGAAATGAGCCTCGTCGGTCCGCGTCCGTTGCTGCTTCGCTACAATGACAGATATTCGGTCGAGCAGGCGCGACGGCTGGACGTCCGGCCGGGAATAACGGGCTGGGCGCAGGTCCACGGACGAAACGATACGACGTGGTCTGATCGACTGGATCGAGATGTCTGGTACGTGGATCATGTTTCGCCGACGACCGACCTCCTTATTCTGCTTAAGACCGTGCCGGCAGTTTTACGTGCGAGGGGTGTGACCCCGCCCGACGAAGCCTTCATGCCCGAATTCATGGGGGATGATTCAGACGGCGTTTCCAACAATCGGATGACATCATGACTGACATGGAAAACTGGCCGTCGTTCGACGACGACGAGATCGATGCGGTCATCCGCGTGCTTCGTTCGGGAAGGGTCAACCGTTGGACCGGCGAAGAGAATCAGCATTTCGAAGAGGCGTTCGCCGAGTTCGTGGGGGCCGACCACGCTATCGCTCTCGCAAACGGCACGGTAGCCCTCGAGCTGCCGCTGAGATGCTCCGGTATAGGACCCGGCGACGAAGTGATCGTCACGAGTCGGTCGTTTGTTGCGTCCGCGGGCGCTGTTCCGTTCGTCGGCGCCCGACCTGTGTTTGTCGACGTGGATGAGGTCTCGCAGAACATGACGGCAGAAACGATTCGGGACGGACTGACGGACCGAACGCGCGCTGTCATTGTGGTTCACCTCGGTGGATGGATTTGTGACATGGATGCGATCATGGAGGTCGCGAACGAACGCGATTTGTTCGTCCTGGAAGACTGCGCACAGGCCCTCGGCGCCCAGCGAAACGGTCGCCCCGCCGGGTCGTGGGGTCATGCCGCGACATGGTCGTTCTGTCAGGACAAGATCATGACGACCGGCGGCGAGGGGGGCATGCTTACAACGGGCGACGAGGACCTCTATGCGCGTGCATGGTCATTCAAAGACCACGGCAAGAACCTTGAGGCGAGCCGGCACGCGGGTCCGGGACCTTCCTTCCGTTGGATTCACGACCAATTTGGGACGAATTGGCGCATGACAGAAATGCAGGCGGCGATTGGCCTTGTAGCGCTGCCGAAGGTGCCTGGGCGTGTCGACAGACGGATCGAGCTTGCGCGCCGGCTGGACGAGACATTGGGGTCGCTGAGTGCGATTCGAATTACGGCACCTCCCCAGGAGGTCAGGCACGCCTACTACAAGTACTACGCGTTTATCCGTCCCGAGGAGCTCGCCCACGGGCGAAGTCGAGACGACATTCTGGCGGAGCTTCACCGTCGAGACGTGCCGGCGTTCACGGGAATCTGCCCGGAAATCTATCTCGAGGAGGCGTTTCAACGAATGGGCCATGCCCCGGATACTCGTCTTCCCGTTGCCCGAAGGCTTGGGGAAACGGCCCTCATGCTGCCGATTCACCATCGTCTGTCCGATGAGACCGTATCGCGCTGGGGAGAGACGGTGCGAGACGTGATCACGGCAGCGACCCGCTAAGCCAGCTAATGACTGTCGCGAGGAGTGTTGACAGACCCTAGCTGAACGCCGCCCTGAGAATCGGGATTATGCGCGAGGCGGCCTTGCCGTCCCAGTAAGGCGGCGAACTGGGTTCCCTCGGGTTGGAGCGCACCGAGCGGTAGGCGCGCAGGATCGTCTCGGGATCGGTGCCTACGATTTGATTTGTGCCCATGGATACCGTAACGGGGCGCTCGGTATTGTCGCGAAGCGTAAGGCAGGGAACGCCGAGCACGGTTGTTTCTTCCTGAATGCCGCCTGAATCGGTCAATACGACCGCGGCGTTAGCCATCAATTTCAGAAACTCGAGATAGCCGAGCGGTTCGACGAGCAGAAAGTTGGGCGAGTCCGCAATCCGTTTGTGAAAGCCGAATTCCTGGAGTCGCTGTACCGTTCTTGGGTGCGCCGGAAGCACGATCGGTCCGTCACGACCTATTTCCTCCAGAGCATCCAGTATCCGACTGAGCACTTCCCGGCGATCGACATTGGACGGTCGGTGAAGTGTTACGACGGTGAATCCGCCGGCAATCAGATCCAGATCTTCCAGAATTGAGGATGCCTCGGCGTGCTGACGATGTGACATGAGCGCGTCGATCATCAGGTTGCCGACGAGATGAATCCGCTCTATTCGGGCGCCCTCCTTGACTAGATTGTCCACCGCACTCTGTTCCGTGCAGAAGAGAAGATCGCTGATCGAATCGGTGAGAATGCGGTTGATCTCTTCGGGCATGCCCCGATCGAAGCTCCGCAGCCCTGCTTCGATATGGACGACAGGAATCTTCCGTTTGGCCGCTACGAGGCCGCACGCCAGCGTCCCGTTGACATCTCCGACCACCACGACCGCGTCCGCTCGATCAGCGTCGAGGACCTGATCGAAGGCCTGCATGATGGCCGCCGTCTGCTCGGCGTGCGAACCGCTGCCGACGCCCAGGTTGACGTCGGGACGGGGTATGCCCAATTGCTCGAAAAACAGGGCGCTCATATTGGCGTCGTAATGCTGGCCGGTATGGACGAGAACCGGATCGAACGAGCCATCAAGACCGTACGCCTCCATCAGGGGCGCGATCTTCATGAGGTTCGGGCGTGCACCGACGACGTTAATAAGCCTGATGGCCATTCGGCAGTTGACTAACGATACTCAGATAGCGAGCGGCCAGAAGTTCGTAATCATGATGCTCGGCAACAAATGCTCGTCCGTTCTCACCCAGCCGGGCTCCCAGCCCCGGATCGGATGCGAGTCCGTCGACTGCGGCCAGAAGTGCCGTTTCGTCGTCAGGAGGAATGCACACGCCGGCTTCGGCTTGGCGCAGCCACTCGGCCGCTATGCCGGCGACCCCGAGAATGATCGGCCGTTTCATCGCTGCTGCTTCGAAAATCTTGGATGGCATGACGGTTTCGAACAACGCGAGCCCGCGAAGATGGACGAGACAGGCGTCGGAAGCAGCAATTACTTCAGGGATTCGCTCCTTCGGAAGGCGACCGGCGAATACGATCGACGACAAA
Source organism: uncultured Bacteroidota bacterium (assembly GCA_963768715.1). Lineage (GTDB taxonomy): Bacteria > Bacteroidota > Rhodothermia > Rhodothermales > DATKEJ01 > DATKEJ01. Next base: position 238,284 of record CAVYJC010000003.1, on the reverse strand, counting down.
CTCTCCCGTTCGGCCGCCGCCTCGAGACGCTCGCGCTCCGAACCGCTGCCGACCAGGAGGAAGCGGACCTCGTCTCTGCCAGCCTCCCCGAGTAAGCGCGCTGCTCGGATCACGATGTCCAGCCCGGATGCCATGCCGATCGTGCCAACCACGGCGCAAACGAATCGGTTCTCGAGTTCGAACTCAGATCGAGCCTGGCTTCCGTCGACGTCGGGTGCGAAGGAAGTGAGGTCTACACCGTTGGGCAGTATGCGGATACGGTCTTCCTTCTGCGCCGCGCTCGAGGAGCTTGCGCTTGTAGCCCTCGCCGACCGTCACGATCAGTCGGGCTCCATCGTAAAGCTTCCGTTCCAGAAACTCCAGAAACCGGATCTTCCAAGACGGTTTCATTGCCCCAACGGCGACAATGGATTCGGGCCAAAGATCGCGAACCTCGAGGACGAACGGGAGACGACGAAATTTGGCGACGAGACGTCCCGACCAGCCACAGAAGAACTGAGGCGACGTGGCAATCACAAGATCCGGCCGCGGACTTCTCAGGCCCCTGAGAAACGACGTTGTCATGAAGGAGAGGTAGCTCAGAATCCTTCGCACCGTGCCCGCATTGGCCGCGAGGTAGGTCCACACCCTCGAGACATGCACGCCCTCGATGGACTCTTCAAGACGCCAGCGATTCCGATATCCGTCGTAGACGATTCCAGAGGGTACGTTTGGGGCGGCCGTGATGACGGTGACGTCATGTCCCGCTGCCGCCCAGCGGCGGGTTATCTCGTAGACGCGGGTTGCCGGCGCATTGCCCTCCGGGTAGAAGTAGTGACTGATGAACAGAATGCGCATCCCTTACCAGCCGTAGTTCGTTCCATTCACTCTCGCACCGCGCTCGAGATCGAATCGAACGGATTCGGATCCGGCAGCGATGCAGAATCCGCTGCGTACGTCCGATCCCTTCGCTGCGAGAACGAGCACCTTGTTTTCTACTCGTCGACCGAACTCGGGGAAATACCAGGACGTCTCGACGACAGAGTCGACCCTCACCTCTGAATACGATCGTGCATCCAGCGTTTTTGCGCTTCAATCGAATCTCACGCTCCGAAACCGTCGCGATCTCCACATCGGGATGAAGGTGAATATGGCTCCGCATCCAGACGGCGCGACCGCTTCGAACCTGATCCCTGACGAGGAGAATTCCGCCCGCGTTCCACCGAAACGACCGACGGTGGAGCGGGCTGCCGCGGAGATGGACGTAGCCCGTGTGCTCTGCATCGAGAGAAAAGTCAGTCGCAGCCATGTCGTGCCTGATGTTGCGGGGATGCGCCCGTCCGGCCGACACGAAAGGCCGACCAGAAATCGCACTGGTCCAGACGGTTCACTTCGATGGTATTGTGCGCCCGAGTGGATCGGGCATGGGCGCGCCATTCGTCGTTCTCGTAGGTGTAGACGCCCGTGTCAACCACGAATCGGAGTCCCTCGCACGACATCTCGAACGACAACAGATCGCCGTGGGCATGTCCCGGCTGGTAATCGGGACCGATCGCTCCCGCATCACAAAGCACGTAGTGGTCTTCAGGCGTGCGGGCTCCGTAATAGCCTGAATCCGGGAGAGCAAAGGGTCCGGTTTTCGGCTGGCGTATGCCCAGTTCGGCGATACTGGGGTAGACGCCGAACGCCGCATCGTTGAACAGGGCAATTTCACCATCCGGATGGCTGATATGTGAAAGGGCTCGGCGGACCTTGTCCAGGTACGGGGTCACGACTGTCGCGATCTGGGCATTGCCTGTTCGTATCAGATTGTCCAGGACCTGGCAGAGCCGGGCGTGATACATCGGCGAACGCTCCACGTGACCGCCGTCGGGCAGGACGATTTCAGGAAGCTGTTGCGTCAGCAGTCTCAGCCCCTCGCGGAGCCATCTCTCTCCGCTGGATCCCCCGAACGTGGCGCCCGCCATAGCCAGTGCGGCGGCATTCTCGAGAATATGGTTGCCAAGCAGGCGCCATTCGATGTGTTTTTCGAGCCAGGACATCTGAGCAAAAATCGAACGCCACAGGTCCGCTTCCCGCGGCGAATCAGAAGGCCTCGCATCCGGATGCGAACCGAAGAAATACATACACCAGTTCTGAATCCTCAGTGAGATCGGATACGGATCCCAGCCGGCGTGTCCCTTTTCGTTGGGATAATTCTGAATCCAATCGAGCACGACCGACCACGCGTCCTCAGCCGGCAGCGCCCAAATGAAATCGTGGTAATGGAGGTTGTAGTCCCAGAGATCCGGCACGGTTTCGATCTGCCACATGGGGGGCCATCCCACTTTCTCGGTACGATTGAGGAATGTCAATGCGCCCGATCGGATTGAGTCATCGCTATTTCCATGCAAAAGTGGCGCAATGAATTGGGAATGTGGCTCCAGCCGAACTTCCGGGAGCGATGGGACACTGCGTGGCGGGGCATGTGCTTCGACGATTGTACGAAGACGATGGCTGACCTGGGCCACTGCTTGCCTGGGGCGCAGCCTGCGAATGGTCTCTAATAAGCGAACAACTGCCATTGCGAGCGAATTTCGTCTCAAGATAGCTCGAATGGGGGCACCGCATCATTGTCGTACCCTCTTTTCACGTCGCAGAACCTCGTTCGGTCGTTTTTTGAAGTATTAAGCGCTATTTTCACAGCAGTGAGGATTGGGGGTGATCCGCACTCACTGGCCATTCCAAACATGATCAGGGAGGTCGATGCCCTCTCCAACTAGTACCCACCGAGCAGAAAGCAAGTCGAGATGCTGATTGCGGTGATCGTCGCCGGCTTCGTGCTTAGTTTGACGGCATCGTTCGCACTGACGCCAATCGTTGCGCGCCTTGCGCAGCGGAAGCAGTGGATCGATACGCCTGACAAAGCCCGAAGCATACATACGCAACCTACGCCTCGTATTGGTGGCGTGGCCATTGCGGGTGCGTTCCTTGTGGGCCTCGTATACATTGCGCTCATTCCTCGTCTCCTGCCCCCGGAGCTTGCGCACTCCATCCGGTTGCCTTCGCCGCTGATTATTGCGGGCGCGCTCATCATGGTACTCGTCGGTCTGTATGATGACATCAAGGGCATGCACTTCCTACCGAAGTTTGCCTTCCAGATCGGGGTCGCGATCATGATGATAAGCGGCGGCTTTGTCATCCCCGAGGTCTTCAATCCTTTCACGGATGGGGCTGTGACGCTCCCGCACTGGTTCGCGATTCTCCTAAGCGTGGGATGGATCGTCGGCGCGATCAACGCGATCAACCTTTTGGATGGGATGGATGGGCTCGCCTCGGGCGTGTCTGTGATCGTTTTCGGAAGCCTCACGGCGGCCTATATGGTGATGGGCGACTGGACGAATTCGGCTTGGGTCGCGGCGATCGTCGGTGCTTTGATCGGCTTTCTATGGTACAATTTTAATCCGGCCCAGATATTCATGGGTGATTCGGGCAGCATGTTTCTTGGTTTTCTCATCGCCGCCTACTCGATTCGTGGAGCGAGTCGCGCGAATTCCCTTTTGGCATTGCTTATTCCGATCATTGCCATGGGTCTTCCGGTAATGGACACAGGCCTGGCAGTCGTACGCCGGTTCATCGAACGCCGTCCACTTTTTCACGCCGATCGGGATCACATTCACCATCGCATTCTGCGCAAGCTCGGCTTCTCTCATCGAAATACGGTGCTGGTCTTGTACACGATCAGTGTCGGATTCGGCGTCGCGGCATTTCTCCTCGCGATATCGGACAGGACGCTCGGTGACAACGTTTTTGCGACGCTCGTGCTGTGTATTACCGCACTGGGCATTTTCGCCCTACTGAAGGCGCTTGGATATCTGGCCGTTCCACGACAGCGGCGGGCCGAACCGACAACTCAGGCCGGAGGACCCGAATCGCACGACGTGTCATCCAATGGGAACGGCGTAGGAGAATCGAATGACGGCGTGCGCCTGAGACAGCCACTCGATAAGTGATCGCCTCAATGATCGACCCTTTCTATTCGGGGCAGGTTCTGATATGACGCAAACGAGTTCAACTACAACAGATGCATCGGAGCAGTCACAGAGTGCTGCACAGGCTCAACTGACTGAGCGAATCAGGCAGTCGACGGCATTGATCGGCGTCATCGGCCTTGGCTATGTCGGATTGCCGCTTTCCGTTGAACATGCCAGAAGAGGCTTCAAAACAATCGGAATCGATCTCAACACCGAACGCGTGCTGCGGCTCGCTTCCGGGACGTCGTACGTGGACGATGTCGATTCTTCGAAGCTGGCGGAGGTGGTCAAATCGGGAATGTTCGTTCCGGAGGACAGTTTCGACTCAGCTGCTTTACTCGACGTCGTGTTCATTTGCGTCCCCACGCCGGTTACACCGAATAAGGATCCGGACACTTCGTACATAGAAACCGCGGCCCGGAAACTGGCCGAGACGATTCGCCCGGGACAGCTGATCGTGCTCAAGAGCACGACGTATCCGAATACCACGGAAGGACTGGTTCTTCCAATTCTGGAGGAAGCCGCCCAGAAGAAAGGGATGCAGATTGGGCGTGACTACTTCCTCGCATTCAGTCCGGAGAGGATTGACCCGGGCAACGCGCGATTCACCACCGCCAACACGCCCGTCGTCGTGGGCGGCGTAACCCGTGCATGCACGACGGTCGCTAAGGAAATGTTGTCGCAGGTGGTTTCTTCGGTGCTCGAGGTGTCCAATCCAAGAGTGGCTGAAATGGAGAAGCTGCTCGAGAACATTTTCCGATCCGTCAATATCGCGCTTGTCAATGAGCTCGCGCAGTTGTGTGATCGCGTGGGCGGCGTCTCGGTGTGGGAAGTCGTCGAGGCCGCATCGACGAAGCCGTTTGGATTCATGCCGTTCGAGCCGGGTCCGGGCCTGGGTGGACACTGCATCCCCATCGACCCCTACTACCTGTCGTGGTTTGCTCGGGGACACGATTTCGAGACCGGGTTCATCACCCTTTCGGCTCGCGTCAACGAACAGATGCCGTTCTATGTGGTCGAAGCCATCGGCCGCGCGCTTGCGTCGGAACCCATCCGTCTCGAAGACGCTCGCGTGCTTATCCTCGGCGTCGCTTTCAAGAAAAACGTGAACGACACGCGACACTCGCCGTCGATCAAGGTTCTGGAGCTCCTTTCGGCGCGAGGAATTGCCTCGATAGAGTACAGTGATCCCTTCGTGCCCCAGATCGAAGTCCAGACCGTATCGGGAGCGAAGATCCTGAAATCCAAACCGATCGATGAGGCGATGCTCCGATCGTATGACCTGGTCGTGATTGGGACGGACCACAGTTCGTTTCAGTATTCGATGATTGCGGAACATGCGGCCCTCATTGTCGATACACGCAACGCGCTTGGTCACATTCCCCACCGTCGCGACAAAGTCCGTCTGCTCGGGGGAGGAGCGTTCTGACCGTGCCGGAAGCGGCGGTTTGCCTGGGACGAGGCGCATTCGCATTTCAATTAGAATCATAAAGACTAACGAGAGAGATACATGGATAACGGACTCATCGAGGCACATGGCGGCAGACTAATCAATCTGCTGGTCGATGAGCAGCGAGCAACGACGATGAAGCGCGCCTCGAGGGACTGGCCTTCCTGGGACCTGACCGAGCGCCAGCTTTGCGATCTGGAATTGCTGATCAATGGTGGCTTTTCTCCATTGGCCGGCTTCATGGTTGAAAGCGACTACGATTCGGTGGTCGATACCATGCGGTTGGCGGACGGCACGCTGTGGCCGATCCCGATCACACTCGACGTTCCCGAATCGGTCGGCGACGGCCTTTCATCGGGCGACATGCTCGCCCTTCGGGATGCGGAGGGCGTCATGCTTGCCGCGCTTCGAGTCGAGAGCATCTATCGGCCGGATCGGGTGAGAGAGGCTGTATCCGTCTTCGGTACGGACAATCCGGAGCATCCCGGTGTGAAGCACCTTCTCGAGTCGACCCATCCCGTCTATGTCGGCGGCCGCGTTGAGGCCGTTCAACTTCCCGTCCACTACGACTATCACGGACTGCGTCAGACGCCGGCTGAAGTGCGCGCCGACTGCACCAGGATGGGTTGGACGAAGATGGTCGCGTTCCAGACCCGCAACCCCATGCATCGTGCGCACCAGGAATTGACGTTGCGCGCCTCCAACGAGGTTGGAGCCCATCTGTTGGTCCATCCGGTCGTCGGAATGACTAAACCCGGCGACGTGGATCACTATACACGGGTCCGTTGCTACCAGGCACTGATGCAACGCTACCCCGCCGGAACCGCCAAACTTTCGTTATTGCCACTCGCCATGCGCATGGGTGGACCGCGAGAGGCCGTCTGGCACGCGATTATCCGCAAGAACTACGGCTGCACGCATCTGATTGTCGGTCGCGACCATGCCGGACCGGGCAGCGATTCGACCGGCACACCCTTCTATGGACCCTATGACGCCCAGGAACTCCTGCGATCGGTGGAGTCGGAGTTGGGTGTCGCAATGGTGCCGTTTCGGCTGATGGTGTATCTGAAGGACGACGACGTATACGTTCCGGTTGACGAGGTACCCGACGGTAAAGAAACACTCAGTATTTCGGGAACGGAGTTGCGTCGCAAACTGGCGACGGGAGAAGACATTCCCGAGTGGTTCACCTATCCGGAGGTCGTTGCGGAGCTCCGTCGGAGTCATCCTCCGCGGGATCGACAGGGATTCACAGTCTTCTTCACCGGCCTGTCGGGATCGGGGAAGTCGACCGTTGCAAACGCGTTCATGGTCAAGCTGCTCGAGATCGGCGGCCGACCCGTAACGCTGCTCGACGGTGATCTGGTGCGGAAAAATCTCTCTTCCGAGCTCGGATTTTCAAAGGAGCACCGCGACCTGAACATCCGCCGGATCGGTTTCGTCGCGAGCGAGATCACAAAGCACGGCGGTATCGCAATCTGCGCGCCAATCGCTCCATATGACGCGATTCGGAAGGAAGTTCGAGAGAATGTGGGCGGCCAGGGTGGTTTCGTTCTCGTCCATCTGTCGACGCCCCTGGAAGTTTGTGAGCAGCGCGACCGCAAAGGACTTTACGCCAAGGCCCGGGCCGGCATCATCAAGGAGTTTACCGGTATTTCCGATCCGTACGAAGAACCGACGGATGCAGAACTTGTCATCGATACCACCGAGATTACTCCGGAGGAAGCGGCTCGAATCGTTCTCGATCGTCTCGTTTTCGAAGGATACATCACGGCAGAGCAGGAAGCCCTAGTCACGGCCTGAGCCGTCAACAATCAGCACGGTAGGTACGTGGAAGACATAATTGGACGCATCCACCAGGGGCTGAAAGAAGCCGGCGACATCCTGAGCGCGTATGAACCCGGTGACGTCGCCTTTCGGTTCAAGCAGGGTGATGATCCGATCACCGAGGCCGACCAACGCGTCGATGCGGCGCTGAAGCGTCTGCTCCCCGGGGATGAGGAAGGGTGGCTCTCCGAAGAGACCGCAGACAGTTCGGATCGCCTCGGGTGCCGGGATGTCTGGATCGTCGATCCGCTGGACGGGACGCGGGAGTTCGTGTCGGGTATACCGGAGTGGTGTGTCTCGATCGGGTTCGTCCGGGAAGGTATCCCGGTTGCGGGTGGCATCTTCAATCCTTCGACGGGTGAGAAGGTCGTCGGAGCTGTGGGACTCGGAGTCACTTACAACGGGGCGCCCACATCCGCTTCTCGTTTGACAGAGCTTGCCGGTGCGCGCATCGCTGCATCACGGAGCGAGATCAAGCGTGGGGAATGGGAGCGATTTTCCGATGCGCCGTTTGCCGTGGTGCCATGCGGATCCGTTGCCTACAAACTCGGACTCGTTGCCGCGGGGCGATGCGATGCGACCTGGACTCTCGTTCCGAAACACGAATGGGACGTTGCAGCGGGAGTGGCACTTGTACTGGCTGCCGGAGGCCGCGTCTTTTCGGTGGACGGGTCCTCCGTCTCGTTCAACAGGCCGCGACCCAAACTATCGGGTCTCATTGCGACCGGACCCGCCTTAGCTGAGCCGGTTGCAGACTTCTTAGAGATCGAACTGCCCGTCGCCTGACACTGCTGCACGTTGCTCCTTGCTCCTTGTTTGGTCGCATTTCTGTGCAGCAACGCGACAATCCCGGAAAGTTGTAAAAGGCCCTAGTAGCGGCGGCTCTGGAAAGGGAGTCCCCACCGCAGCATCGTCATAGGCACGAAATACCAGTCGTCGCCCGTTTCCCCGTCTCGTATGTGTTCGAACTGGAATGCGGCCTCAAAGAAGAGGTTCGGGAACAGCTCATAGCCTCCGTGGCCTTCAATGAGCACTCGGTTTTGTGGTATTCCCTGGAGGATCTGATGTCCGAAATCCCCGTCTCTCGACAGGTACGACACTCCAGGATCGGACCCGAAGTTTTCAGTGGCGGAGTTTCGTCCCCGAATCGTCGCAGCCACGTTGAGTTCGGCAAAGATGCGTGTCTTTGGTTGATACGTGAAGAAGAGGCCGACGTCTTCGGAATTCGGGCCCGACGGATGGCCGAGCAGATCTTCGTAGTGGATATATCCCTGATTGGCGATCCGGTGACTGAAGGTAAAGGGTCGCGTCCGGGTGTATTCGACGCGCATCCTCAGATTCGGGATGCCCGGAATTGGATCCAGGACCTCGAATCCGCCCATCCAGCTCCATTTGTTCGCCCACCATCCTCGGTTCGGATGACCCAGTTCGGAGAGCTTGAATTCGTCGATGACGACCTGCACGTAGGTGAGGAAGCCCGGTCTTACGAGCCAGTCGAAGTCACCGCCTGCGACGACGTTAGCCGAACTGCCGCGATCCGATTCGACCGCTCGGTAGAATATGACGGGATTGAGATAGCTCACATCGAATCCCGTGCGTGTCGAGTCTTCTGCGAACACGACCGCCTCGAACAAGCCGAGCTTGATATTGTGGCTGACATTCAGCGCGAGTCTGTGAAACGCGCCGTACTTGCGAGGAATGGTGGTGTTTTCTTCGAAGTTGTTCGGAAGGTCGGTCAAATCCGAGAATGCGGCGAAGAGGTTTGTGTACTGAAAACGCCCGACGGTGGTGCGGATCTGAAGCTGATCGTACACGGTGGCGTAGTTTGAGAGCTCGACGGAGCTCTTGCCGATTCCCCAGAGATTACGGTCTCGCCCGAATCGAATCTCAAAGTGTTTCGTCCGCGCCCCGACGACCCCTGTCGCGACGAAGTAGTCATACGCCGAATTGGTGTCGAGGCGGTCTGCACCGGACTTGAATTTTACGCTTCCGAGGCGGGGCGCCGTGTTCTTGTCGAACTGCGGGATCCCTGGGATGCGCTGGTTCTCCTCGATGCGTGTTTCGAAAAAGATGCTTTCGGCGAGGCCGCCCGAAAAGCGGGCCCCCCGGGTATTCTGCCACATGAAGAGGCTGCGTGAACCTTCCTCGCCAATCGATCGATGCGCAATGCCTCCACTCAGATACAGAAGCGGATTGAACTGTACGGAGTAGTCTTCCGCTTTGGAAGAGATGAAGTCGGTCCCATTCGCATAGAGCACGCCGTATCGATCATGGAGGCGCTTTGCCTGGCTGAGTGTCGCTTCTCCGCGGTAGCGGGCGAGGAGTTGTCGCTCGACGTCGTTGAGTTCGTCTGCGTGTTCCGCCACGCGGTCGAGATAGATTCTGGCCTCGTACGCGGAGAGCGGTTGGTGAGACAAGAACGCGTAAGGCAGCCTTCCCGCTGCATATTCCCAGGCGAGAAAGTTGTGGATGGGATCGTTGATCTGCAGCAAGCCGTCGCTCTGAGCAAAAGCGCTCGCCGACAACGTGGAGAGACACGTTGTGAGAAGGAGCGTTCGTAGCGATCGCATGCGACTCATGGTGCCGACTTAGCTGGGGTTACAGATCGATGACCGCACCGCGGTTCTTAAGTGATTCCTGTGCCGCCGAGAGTATACGCATCACCTCTAAACCGCTACGCCCGTTTGTGCGTGGCGTGCGGCCCGTCTGAACGCAGTCGACGAAATGTTGGCACTCGAGTTTCAGAGGTTCGCTGGTGTCTACACGGGGAATCATAATGTCACCAGCGCGCACCGAGATGGCTCCGGCGTAGTCGGCATATGGGGTCTCGTCGACCGAGAGATCTCGATCATACAACCTGATCTTTTCGCGGCCTTCGAGGTCATCGATCACAGCCATTCGCTCTGATCCGACGACAGTAAGCTTACGAATCTTGTTCGGATCCAGCCAGCTTGAATGCAGATGGGCCAGTGCGCCGTCTTCGAAGAACACTGATGTGAAGCACACGTCCTCGATGCCGGGCTGAAGGTAGGCGCTTCCCTGCGCGGCAACGCCGACGGGTTTGCCCCGAAGGATGGCCAGTGCTACGGCGATGTCGTGAGGCGCGAGGCTCTCGAGCACGTTCTCATGCTGGCGCACAATGCCGAGATTGGCCCTGATGGCATAGAGGTAGTAAACGTCCCCGAGCTGCCCTTCCGACACGGCCTTCTGAACGTACTGATAAGCCGGGTGATAAAGGAGAAGGTGCCCGACCATCAGGTGGCATCCATTGGCCTCGGCGAGCGCTACGAGCTCTTCAGCCTGCTCCACCGTTTGGGTCATCGGTTTCTCGACGAAGACGTGCTTGTTTTCGACGAGAGCCCGCCTTGCCAGTTCGAAATGGTTGGGTGTGTCCGTTGCAATGACGACGGCCTCGACGCCGGGTCTCGCCAGCATCTCGTCAAAGCTGGCTGCATGGAAGACGTTGGGATAGTCTCCGGCTGTTTCCTCGCGAATTTGCTCCCTGTGGTCGAAAGTCGCGATCACGCGCGCTCCGGGCAGGCGGCTGAAGTTTCGGAGGAGATTCTTGCCCCAGTAGCCGACGCCCACTTGGGCCAGACCAATCGGATCAGCCATTTCGATACTCCCTCAGAAACGCGGCGATTCCATCGACGATACGGATCTGTTGTTCTTCTCTCAGTTCCGTGTGCATCGGAAGAGATATGACTTCCCGACAGGCCCGCTCGGTTTCGACGAGTCGATCAGTACCGCGGAGACCGTCCCGATACGCCTCGAAATGGTACAGGGGCGCAGGGTAGTAGACCGCGGTGGCGATTTCCCGCGTTTTCAGAAAGGTGGCGAGGGCATCTCTTGTTTCAGCGTCTCTACCACGCAGACGGATCGTGTACTGGTGAAACACGTGGGTGGCGTCTTCGGCGATGACCGGTGCCACAATCTCAGGCATCCCTGCGAAGAGTTGATCGTAACGTTGGGCGGCCGCCTGCCTGGCATCAGTGAACGTGTCCAGATATCGGAGTTTGACTCGGAGGATCGCCGCCTGAATGGCGTCGAGGCGACTGTTCAGGCCGACCTGTTCGTTCCGATACTTCTGACGGGCTCCGTGGTTAGCCAACTCCGCCATCCGCCGGTGCACGGCAGGATCGTTTGTCAGCACAGCGCCGCCGTCTCCATAACAACCCAGATTCTTGGACGGGAAGAAGGAGAGCGTGCCGATGCGACCGATGTACCCCACGGGACGTTCGCGGTGTCGGGATCCTACAGCTTGGGCAGCATCCTCTATGACCGGGATGCCGTGACGCTCTGCAAGCTGCATGATTCCATCCATGTCCGCCGCCTGACCGTAGAGGTGGACCGGAATAATGGCGGCCGTCCGATTCGTAACCAACGACGCGGCGTGTTCGACGCTGATGTTGAACGTCTCGGCGTCAATTTCTGCGAATACGGGTTGAGCACCCAAAAGTGCGACCATTTCGGCAGCCGCAACGAACGAAAAAGCGGGTGTTATGACCTCGTCGCCCGGACCGACCCCGAGAGCCATCAGGGCGACTTGCAGCGCGTCGGTACCGTTGGCTACACCGAGAGCGTGGTTTCCGCCCAGATGCGCGGCGAGTTCTTCTTCGAATGCAGCAACGACGGGTCCCTTGATGAAACGCGTGCTCGCGAGCACGTCTTCTATTGCCTCATCTATCTCCCCCTTGATCCGTAGGTACTGGGTCTCCAGATCGACCATCGGGATGGGAACTGCGGGGGGTGCCTTCGTGGCGTCGGTTTGAATCATTTCTTCCGGGTAAGGATCTGTTCGTCCGGTACACCTTTGAGAGGCCGGCCCGGGACTCCTGTGTAGATGGTCGCCGTTTCGGTCTCCCTGGTAATCACGGCGCCTGCTCCTGCAACCGATTCTTCGGCGAGAACGATGCCCGGGAGGATGATTGCCCCTACGCCCAGGCGCGCGCCCTGCCGGGCGTGAACGCCCTTGAATTGTTTCAGCCTGGCCTCTGTTCGTCCCATGAACCGGTCGTTGCTCGTCAGGACGCCCGGGGCGACGAAAACATCATCTTCTACGGTGGAGTATGCTGTGATGTAGGCATTGGTTTCGAGCTTACAGCGAGCTCCGATTGTACAATGCTGCTCGATCGCTACGCCGCGGCCGACGATGGTGAATGTTCCGACGCGGACGTCTTCCCGAACGGTCGCCAGATCAGCCACGAGTACTCCCTCGTCGAGGACGGCGCCGGCGTAAACGATGGCGGCGGTTCCAATCTGGCAATGATCTGAAACAACGGTCGGAGGTTGGCCCCCCGAGTCGGGTAAGGCGCTCCGGCGGGCACGAATGGGTTGTTTCCCGATTACGGCATGATCGTCGATGCGCACTGATTTGCCTATTCGTACGCCATCGTGGATGATGACATGGTGGCCGATCCGGCATCCCGAGCCGATCTCGACATCCTGCCCGACTACGCAGAACTCGCCCAAAACGACCTGGTCGGCGATGCGCGCGGACTGGGCTATTGATGATGAGGTCATTAGAAATCCTGGGTTACATGGCCGGAAGAAGTTCGCCGCCGGGCAGTAAGTACTCGCAGCAGTCGGTCTCGATCCGGGCAGGCTGTACGAATCTACCCACCGCGACAGAAAAGAAGAACCCGCAGCCACGATACGCGACTGCGGGTTCGAAAGGAGTCATGCGGCGAACCGACTACTGAGAGCCGTCCAGGACCTCTATTTCGTGCTCTGCACGCTGCTTGAAATCGCCGTAAGCCGCATCTGCGTACGATTGACGAGCGAGCTGATACTGGGCCAGGTTCTTTTGGGCTTCGGCCTTCTCAAAATAGATTTTGGCCTTTGACGCCCTTGAGCCGGTCTCGAGCGCCAGAGCTTTGTCTGCATGGTCGAGCGCGTCCTGATAATTGCCCAGCTCATTGGCAGCGTGCGACATGTAGTAGTGCACGTCTGCCGTTTCGAGATACTGCAGGAAGATATTTCCGTTCTTGATGACCTTCTTGTAGTCCTTGTCCTGCAGCGCCTTGGCGACGAAACCTTCAGCTTGGGCACGCGCCTTCGAACGTTCTTCCAGCTCTCCGGCAGCGGTGGCGACTTCACCCGTCTTGATGTATGTCTCCATAGCAGCCTCTTCATTCCCCTGGCTCTTGTAAACGGCCGCCTTGCCTTTGTAATTCTTGTAGTAGCTGGGCTCGAGTTCGATGCCTTTGTCGAAGAACTCGAGCGCCTTGGCTTCGGCGCCGTCCTTGTGGTAGCCGACACCAACGTTGTAGCACAGGCGGTAAGCGTAACTATTGGCCTTTCCAGCAGTACCCTTGTCCCCTGCCTTTTTAGCGATGTTCTCGGCATCGAGGAATACAGTCAACGCTTTCTCGTAGTCCTTCGACTTCAGAAGCTCGAGACCTTCGTTGTACTTCGCCGCAGCGTCTGGGTCGGGCGACTGAGCGATTGACGAGCTAAACGCTGCGACGGTAATTAGGAGGCCGAGCACCGCTTGAGCGATCAGAAGGAAGGGGCGTCGATGTGACGTCGTTCGATTCATGACATTGAGTTTGTTGTGACTCTCGGGGGCTGACCGGGTCAGGTGGACAACGTTTAGTCCTGACCTGTACAAGAATCGTTCCAAGCCTGACAACGGTCCCGAATTCAGAATTTCATATAACGCTCAAAATACGGAGTCGTGTTCCCGATGTTTGGGTAAAAAGCTGTGAGTCTGTCCGGAGAGGGCGCTTGTGGGTATGAATCAGTGGGCGGGGCACCGTAGTTTGGCGGACCACAACACGAATTGCTGATGAAGCTGATCATTCCCATGGCGGGGCGTGGGACACGCCTCCGACCCCACACGCACGTAACGCCAAAGCCGCTGCTTCCGGTAGTCGGTGTGCCGATGGTTGAACGAATCGTCAATACGTTTACAGAGGTGCTCCCGCGGCCACTGACCGAAGGGGTCTTCGTGCTGGGGGATTTCCCGACTGAGGTCAATGACCAGCTTTCGAGGATCTGTGCGCGTCACGGCATGACGGCTTCGTTCGTCTATCAGGACGAGGCGCTGGGCACGGGGCACGCTGTCTACTGCGCCAAGGATTTCCTCGAGGGGGAAATTATCACGGTCTTTGCCGACACGGTCTTCACGATCGACGGTGCGGTGTCTCTCGAAGGCGCCGACGTCGTGGCCTTCGTGAAGTGGGTGGAGGATCCCCGCCGGTTTGGCGTTGTGATGAAGGATGGCGATAAGATTACCGATTTCATCGAAAAGCCCGCCGAGATCATTTCGCACGAGGCCTTGATCGGCATCTACTATGTCCAGAAAGGTGAACAGCTTCGCGCTGCGCTGCAGCACATCATAGAGAACGACGTTACGGGCCACGGTAGTGAGTATCAATTGACCGACGCTTTTGACTATCTCGTGAAGCAGGGAAAGGTCATCAAGACAGCGCAGGTTACCGACTGGCTCGATTGCGGGACGATAGACGCGCTGATGGACACGAGCCGATTCCTGCTCAAGCGTCCGGGCGAAGCCCGCAAGCTCGGCGTCGTGGAAGAGTCGGTGGTTATTGAGCCCGTCTTTATCGGAGAGGGCGCCGTCGTACGCCACTCGGTGGTGGGACCGAACGTGGTGATCGAGGCCGGGGCCGAAATAACAGATTCCATCATTCGCAACTCGCTGATCTTCTCAGGAGCTCGGATAAAGACATCCCACCTCGTCGATTCGCTCATCGGGCGGGATGCAAGTCTGGTCGGGCCCCTCAACAAGTTGAATATTGGCGACCATTCGTCATCCGGATAATACTCCCGGGAGCCGACGGTGGAATGCTATCCGCACGATATCGAGTTGAAGCTCGGCTTCGACGTCATTCGTCGAAGCATCGAGGGAAGGCTGCAGTCGAGTGCCGGATTGGACGTTGCGCGGTCTGAGTTTCCCGTCGCCGGCGCCGATGAAGCAGCGGCTCGACTCCGATCTGTTTCCGAGTGGCAGGAGGCATTGCGGGGCGGTCAGAGTCCCGGTCTCGCGGGCCTGCCCGATCTGACAGAAGAGCTGCGCAACTGCACGCCGGCGGGATCATGGCTGGAGCCGGAGGCGCTCGTTGGTGTAATCGCGTCACTTTCCCTGGCGCGTCATGTCGCGCAATTCTTTACAGATCGCAAGGATCAGTTTCCCGCACTGGCCGCTTCATGCGCGGGTGTGTTGGTCGACGCGGACCTCGAAAAGACGCTGTCAAGGATCGTCGATGACCAGGGCAATGTCAGGGACGATGCCTCACCGGATCTCCGGCGGATCAGGAAGCAGATGAAGGGCCAGGAAGCGGCGATTCGCACCGCGGCAGAGCGGGCGCTCTCTGCGGCCCGCGACGCCGGTTATGATGCCGGGGAGGCTCCGACCATACGGGCGGGACGCCTGGTGATTCCCGTCAGGGTAGAGGGGCGACGCAAACTATCGGGTTCCATTGTCGACACGTCCGCTTCCGGTAAGACTGCCTTTCTGGAGCCCGAAGAATGTCTGGAACTCGGAAACGAGCTCCGTCTTCTTGAAGCGCAGGAAAGGCGCGAGATCGTACGCATATTGATAAAGGTTACCGATTCGATCCGTGTCGTTTCTGACGCTCTCCTTCAGAACCAGCACCTACTGGCACATCATGACCTGCATCGGGCCAAAGCGCATCTGGCGAATGAGCTGGATGCCGTCGTTCCACAAATTGGTAACACCGACGCAATACGAATCCAGCGTGCGGTGAATCCGGCGCTTCACCTTCTCAGACGCCAGGCGATGGTCCGCGGTGCGGAGGCCAGGCCGATCGTGCCATTGGATCTCACCCTTGAAGCGCCCGAGCGAACGCTTGTGATCTCCGGACCGAATGCGGGAGGCAAGTCCGTGGCGATGAAGACGATCGGTCTCCTCGCGCTCATGCTGTCGTATGGCGTTCCCGTCCCATGCCGGGAAGGTTCGGTCATACCGCTTTTCGATCGGCTGATGGTGAGTTTTGGAGACGACCAGTCGCTCGAAAACGATCTGTCGACGTTTTCGTCTCATCTGGAAAGCCTGAAGAGGATTGTGGAGCTGGCAGGTCCGCACAGCCTGATTCTTATCGACGAAATCGGAACGGGAACCGACCCTGCGGCCGGTGAGGCGATTGCGGCCGCCGTTCTCGAACATTTGTCCAGGCAGGGTGGATTCATCATCGTCACGACGCACTTTGGGGGTTTGAAGGCGCTCGCACACGACACCCCCGGCCTGGTCAACGGAGCGATGCGTTTTGATCCGGATCGACTTCAACCTACCTACGTCTTCGAGCCGGGCGTTCCGGGCTCTTCCTATGCCCTGGAAATCGCGGAGCGAGCCGATTTTCCAGATGTACTGCTGAAAAGAGCCCAGGATTATTTCGGCGCTGAGAGGAGCCGGATCGAGGAGCTGATCCTCGAACTTTCGAAGGCCAGACAGGACGTAGAGAAACAGTCCTCGGATCTGTCGTCTCGATTGCGGCGCGCTGAGGCCGCCGAGAGCGATCATCTGGCCGCGAAAGAACACCTGGAGAGCAGTCGGGCGGCGATTATGCATCAGGCTCATGAGAAGGCTGAGGACCTTCTCAAGGAGGCGAATCGAGCTATTGAGAATACGATCCGGGAGATAAAAGAATCGCAGGCCGAAAAGACGAAGACGAAAGAGGCCCGCGAGCGTCTCGGAACCTTCCAGAAGGAAGTAAATGCCCGAAAGCCGAAAGCCGCCGAGGCGGTGAAGGCTCCGAAACCGGTCGCGACGAACGATCGACCGTTGGAGCCAGGTGACAGCGTGGTTCTGGATGGAGGGTCGGCAATCGGCGAGATCCTCCGTCTCGAGGACGACGAGGCAGTAGTTGCCTTCGAACTGGCCCAGATGCACGTCGATTCGTCTCGCCTTGAACGTGTCAATCGTCCTAAGAAAACGAGGCAAGTGAGAGCGGTGGCCACGATGGAGCCGTCGCTGCATATTACGCCCCGGCTCGACCTGCGCGGATATCGCGTGGCCGATGCGCTTCCCGCCGTCGAAAAATATCTGGACGAGGCAATCAGGGCGGGTCTCCGACGGGTAGAAATTTTGCATGGGACGGGCACAGGGGCGCTTCGAGACGCCATTCGCGGTCATCTCCGATCGATGTATGTAGTTTCCTCGATCGAGGAGGCGCCCATCGACCAGGGTGGTGCAGGGGTAACGTATGTAGTGCTAAGTTGACGTAGCGTCCAATATTGGTGACACCCGGCTGTGCCGCATCGAAACGGGAACGTCCAGAACACCTCGAATCTCAATGGAGTCAGGTTGTCGCAGATTCGGGATCGTATTTTGCATCGTGACGAGTCGTCTGCCTGTGGACCCAAATTGCCGCCGGCAGCTTCAGATGAATTGGTTTGACCGATGCGCCGACTCTTTCTTGGTGTAGCTGCGATTCTCGTAGTGGCCGTTATTCCTGCGTCCGCACAATCGGGTGATGACGCCCGGGTGGTCGTACGCGATATAACCGAAGCGCTGGTTCAGGGCAAAGCCGACGTGCTGGCGCGCGTGTCCGGTACGCAAGTCGAGTTGACGGTGGACGGCCAGACGTCGGTTTACACGAAGGCACAGGCCCAATACGTCACCGGAGCCTTTCTTGATCAGCATCCGCTGCGTGATGCGAGGGTGCGAGAGGTCAACGTGGTCGGGCGCCAGTGTACCGCGCGTTCTCGCCTCATGGGAAGCGACCGCTCGGATGCGTGGGATCTCTTTCTAAGACTGCGGCGCGCGCGCCAGGGCTGGGAGCTCAAGGAGTTGCGACTGACACCTTCCGAAATGAACGGCGGCCGCACCGGTTAAACCAGAGCATTCGTGCGGAGATTCCTCGTCATAGCCGCGGTGTTGGCTTCCTTCGTGCCGGCAACATGGGTGCTGCAGCAGTTCATGGTCACCGGCATCGAGAGCGAGACTTCCAACAGACAAAGGGCGCTGTCCGCGAGGTTCGTCCATCAGATCGGGGATGACTTCGACCATCTACGGTCTGAAATGCGGCAACGGGCTCTCGCAGTGGCTGCCGATGACGATGCTGCATTCCTTCTCGATCGTGCAATGGAATCCGAGCCGCCCGACCTGCAGACTGTGGCCGCAGTACGAAGATTCAGAGCGCGTCACGAGGCGGGTCCCGCATCGTCGACCGAGTTGTTCGATTCGCAGGGCAATCTGGTGGTGTGGTCTGGATTCTCCTTTCTGCCTCCGCCCGCAACATGGCCGCCAGACCTGGATGGTTGGGTAACGGTTACGTCCGATGCCTACCGTAAATGTCTTGTCATGTGGTACCCCGTCGGACCCCGCGGCGTCGTCAGGGTGGCGCAGGTCGTGCAGTTGACCGAATCCAATGTGGAGTCGATCCGGACCGAGGACCTTGGTCTTCGTTGGTCGCATCTCACGGGCAGTACTGTCGATGTGCTTCTCGACGATTCGACGACCGCCGCACCGCCGACGGACGAAGAGTTTGTCACCGTGTCGCTCAGGAACGGCGCCGGCGTCAAGTTGGGTCAGGCAAGAATCTCGATTCCGTCGAGTTCTTCCCTGATCAGAGAGGGGAAGCGCCACTTCGGAGATCTGCAGGCGGTCTGGTTCGGACTGCTGATGGGGTGGGTGTTCGCGGGGCTTTGGGTTGCGTTACGGCGCTGGTGGCTGTCCGGGCCGATAGCCCTTTCACGCATGACGGCCGCAGCAGCGGGTCGGGTCGTTCTTCTGATCGGACTGCGATTTGGGTTCTTGTTGATCAAGCTGCCGAGTCGATGGTTCAGGAGCTCTGAAGTCGCCGCCGTTTTCGATCCGATGAATCTCGCCTCAAGTGTCGCGGGAGGCGTCGCACGGTCGACCGGCGATCTCCTTATTACAGGAATATTCAGTGTCGTTGCCGCCGTGGCGGTAATGACGGTGGTCCGACGCTATCTGGCGGTGGCGCAACCCGTGGCGGATCGCCGAGCACGCCTCTTGACGATGTTTGCGGTCTCCAGTGCGGTCACTGGATGCATCACCTGGCAGGCGCTGCTGACTCGACGGGCGATGCTTGACGCAACGCTCGATTTCTTCGCGTGGACCGGGTTGGCCCCGGAGCCGCTCGTTCTCGTTGTCTTCTGCGCCCTCCTTCTGTCTACGATTGCGGCGGTTCTGATTGCCGGGACGCTCACGGCCCTGACCATCGGGGAGTTTCGACGCCGGGAACAGGACGCCGGCCCGCTTTGGGCAGCGGTTGGGGTCTCGCTGGTCACACCTGTCCTCGCGTTCGCTGTGTTGAAACTGAGCAGACTGATTCCAGTCTGGCTGTTTGCAGGCTATGTGGTTGCCGTGGTTGTAACGGGAATCCTGATACGCAGGGGACGCATTGGCTCTGTTCGATCGCTTCGATTGCGCCCGATTGTCGCCGTTATTCTGGTTGCCGCCACCCTGCTCTATCCTCTCGTCTATCTCGGGATGGATGCACACCGGCGGTTGCGAGTGATCGACGTCGCGGAGGAATTCGTCGAACGAAGTGACGATCAGGCGGTTGCGAATGCGTCAGCCCTGCTGAATCAGATGGCGTCGTCCGAACAGCTGAGCGACCTTCTGCACGTATCGGGTCCGTCGATTCCTCGTGACAGCTGGATCCGTTTTGCGCGATCTCTTCCTGCCGCCGAGATCGTTCCGGGCATCGTGTCGGTGCGCGTCCTCTTGTTCGACGCGAATGGTTTCCAGCTTGGCGGATACGACCAGAACGGGTCGGGAGCGATTTCGCTGATCCCCGCGGGTTTTGGCGTTGGGCGTCTTTCACGGGCAGATACGACCAACGCGCCCAGGGTAGACGTTCTGCGGGACGATCGATCGGGTGAAAGTGTCGGATACGCCGGGATAGCATCCGTCCAAGGACCCGACGGGGAGATAGCCGGATGGCTGACGGCGCGTTTTCAGCGTCATGGCGTCAGCACGCCATTTGGTTCTCTGTTTGGATACTCCGATTGGCGTCGCTCCCTGTCTCTAGCCGAATTCAAGGGCGGAATAAGAGTCAGGAGCGAAGGGGAGAACTTTGAACGTTACACGATTCCGACCGATGTCGTTGAGGATTTGAATCAGCAACCGGAGGTCTGGCAAGACGAGTCGATATACGGGCGATCGTATTTAACCTACTATTTGAGACTTGATAGCGGTCCTGAAAATGACGAAAGTGCCGGTGTTGGAACCGTCGTGGCTGTTCGGGCAAGGGCCGTCATCCCGTACGACCATCTGTACTATCTCCTCCGCATGGCGCTTGCGGGCCTCTGGTTCGGTCTCCCGATATTTCTCGTCGGACTGGCCCTCAGGAGACGACGGGGCGAGCTGCCCGCGAAACGAACGCAGATCGGAGACCGCGTGCTCGACGCGTTCATGCTTGTCGGTACGCTGGCCGTGCTCGTTATGGGGCTGGTCGGTCAGCAAGTCATTACACGCGAAAACGAAGGGGCGATTCGGTCGAGACTACAGCGACGACTCGAGCGAGTGGAGGAGGCTTTGCAACGGGCAGCCGGGCCTGATGAACCACTTTTTGCTGTGCAGCGGCGTTTGCCTATCGATTCACTTGCACGCGAGTTGAGTCTCGACCTCAACGTCTACAATGGACCCTGGCTCTCCGAATACAGCCAGATGGGCGGCGACGTGCTCCCGCTCATGGGCTACCGCCTGCCGCCTTCCGCCTATGACGACCTCTTTCTGAAGAGATTTCGCCAGTCTTTTGTCGAGAGCACGGGTCAATACGGATTCGTTTACACGATCGGGTACAAGGCGCTGATGGATGAGGACGGCAATCCGGTTTCGGTGGTGGCCGTGCTGACTGCGCCCGAGCAGGAGCGAATCAGAGAAGAGCGCGCGCGCACGACTGCCTACTTTTTTGGCGCCCTTCTGATTCTGCTCCTCGTCATTATGGGAACGGCGACGGTTCTCGCCAGCGCCCTGGCAGGGCCGATCACCAGACTGCGCGACGGGTTGCGATCCGTGGCCGAAGGACGCTTCCAGCGCCCCATTCCCGTCGATTCCCGGGACGAGGTCGGGGAACTCGTCGAGACCTTCAATCTCATGCAGTCACAGCTCGCCGAAAGTCGCCGGAGGCTCGCCCAACAGGAACGAGAGCTCGCCTGGAGGGAAATGGCGCGGCAGGTGGCTCATGAGATCAAGAATCCGCTGACGCCGATGAAGCTGTCAATCCAGCATCTTCAGCGGGCATTCGAAGAAGGCGACGAGACGCGCAACCAGGACTTCGCCGCCGTATTCCGACGAATAACGAAGACGGTTTCCGAACAAATCGAAACGCTCGCCAACATAGCCAACGAGTTCTCGACGTTTGCCCGCATGCCCAAGCGTCATCTTGAGCATCTCGATGTGGACGAGATCGTACGGGAAGCGATAGCATTATTGCAGGAGGAGGGTTCCTCGGAAGTCGTCTTCACCTCGTCGATCGAGTCCGCCGTGGTCGAAGCCGATCGCGACGAGCTCCGTCGTGTTTTTATCAACCTGATAAAGAACGCGCAGCAGGCGACCGATGCCGAGGGCACCGTCACCGTGCACACGCGAGCCGACCTGGGAATTGGAGATCGCGTTGCTCAGCCGGTCGTCGTCGCCGAGATTGTGGATACCGGGTCCGGTATTTTGGAAGAGGTTCGCGATAAGATCTTTCAGCCGAATTTTTCGACCAAGACGAGCGGGATGGGTCTCGGGCTCGCCATTGCGAAGAAGAGCATCGAAGACGTCCGCGGCGAAATCGGCTTCACGACGGAGGACGGTAA
Organism: uncultured Bacteroidota bacterium; assembly: GCA_963768715.1. Taxonomy (GTDB): domain Bacteria; phylum Bacteroidota; class Rhodothermia; order Rhodothermales; family DATKEJ01; genus DATKEJ01. The sequence continues at coordinate 216,255 of CAVYJC010000003.1, read as the reverse complement.
GGGGTCCACCTTCTGGGTGCGACTGCCCGTGGTGGGTTAACCCTGTTTGCTAACCCCTGACGGTCGCCGTAGTTTGGCGCCCGCGCAATCCCCAACCAACTTCTCGCCACTCTGGAAGGCGCTCGTTCTGTCCCGGCAGTCGAATAAGGAAGCGGTCGGATAGCCACATGCGAATCATCGTACTCGGAGCAGGTGAAGTAGGTTTTGACGTAGCGCAAATGCTCTCGCGCGAGAACCACGATGTGGTAGTCGTAGATGAGGCGGCTGAGGCACTCGAGAATGTGCGCTCCCGGCTCGACGTCATGACCATTCAGGGAAATGGGACGTCTGCCGAGGTACTCAGTCTGGCCGGAGCGCAATCCACCGATCTTCTCATTGCGGTCACGTCGGTCGATGAGGTGAACGTCATCAGCTGCATGGTGGCTGATCGCATGGGGGCCAAGGTTACGGTCGCCCGCGTGCGTTCGGGCGAATTCAGTCGACGCGATTCTGTGCTTTCCGCCTCCGATCTCGGGATCGATCTCATCATCCATCCGGAAGACAGTACCGCCGACGAAATCGTACGCCTGATTCGCCGCGCCAGCGCTACCGACGTTCTCAATTTCGGGAACGGGCAGCTCCAGCTTATCGGCATCCGGATCAGCGAGAACTCACCCTTGTTGTACAGATCGCTGCAGGACGTGAGCATGAATGCTTCGAATGTCCAGTTTCGGGTGATGGGTATTCAGCGCGGGCTCGGAACGATCATTCCGCGTGGTTCCGAGCGTATCCACAAGAACGACCAGGTATTCGTCCTTGTGCGCACGGAGGATTTTTCGGCCGTTGCGGGAGTGTTCGGCGTCTCCGACGCCAAGATTCAGGACGTCATGATTCTGGGAGGCACCCAGGTGGGAGCGCGCGTGGCGTCCTTGCTCTCATCGGAAAAGGGGATGAGGGTCAAGCTCATCGAACCCAATCGGCCCCTCGCAGAAGAACTGGCGGCGAACTTGCCGGGAGTGCTCGTCATTCATGGGGAAGGGTCCGACATGGATTTACTTGCCACGGAGGGAATCACGGACATGGACGCCTTCATCGCCGTCAAGAACGATGAGGCTTCCAACCTCGTCACCTGTCTCATCGCGAAGCATCTCGGCGTAAACAAGACAGTCGCCCTCCTGTCTACGGCGGCGTATCTCCCCATAAGCCAGCGAATCGGGATCGACTCGGCCGTGAACAAGAAGCGATCTGTAGCCGCAGAAGTACTTCGATTTCTTCGCGGCAAGCATGTATTGAGCCTTGCAACCGTCCCAGGTCTGGACGCCGAAATCCTCGAGCTCGAGGCGGGCGAAGGATCCAGAATTACCCGCGGACCGGTAGCAGAGATCAAGATGTCGGAAGGCATACTCATCGGAGCGGTCGTCCGGCCTTCCGACGTGGCGGTGGTGACGGGCGGCACCGTCGTTCATGGCGGAGATCGAGTGATCGTCTTTGCCCTTCCGTCTATGATCGGCGAAGTCGAGAGGCTTTTCGATGGGCGTCGGAGATAATTGGATCGCCTCATGACGCTACTCGATGTCCGTACCGTAGTCGGTATTCTCGGAGCCCTGCTCTTCTTTCTGGGGGTGGCGCTACTCGCCCCCATGTTGGTCTCGATCGGTTATGGTGAGTCGGAATGGCCTGCATTCGCGATCTCGGCGGGAGTCGGTCTCCTGGTAGGCGGGCTCGCTTGGTGGAAGTATCGCCCCCAGAACGAATTCGGCGTCCGAGAGGGTTTCGTGATCGTCGCGAGCTCGTGGTTCGTGCTTTCGCTGCTCGGCGCCGCACCGTTCGTTCTCGGCGGCGTCCTCACATCCTACACGGACGCCTTCTTCGAGACGATGAGCGGCCTTACCACGACCGGGGCGACCATACTCGGCGGGGCGCACACGCCGACAATTGAGTCGCTGCCAAGGGCTTTCCTTTTCTGGCGAAGCCTTGCGCACTGGCTGGGCGGCATGGGCATCATCGTACTGACTCTGGCGATACTGCCCATCCTGGGTGTTGGCGGGATGCAGCTTTTTCGCGCCGAGGTGCCCGGACCGTCTGCAGACAAACTTACGCCGCGCGTTAAGGAGACGGCCAAACGGTTATGGCTCATCTATTTTGGGATCACGGTCATCGAGGTCCTATTGCTCCTCCCGGCGATGGATCTATTCGAATCTGTCAATCATGCGTTCGCCACGATGGCAACCGGAGGATTCTCGACCCGCAACGGGTCGGTCGGCGACTTCAATAGTCCCTACGTCGAATGGGTGATAACCGTATTCATGATCGCCGCCGGTGTCAATTTCTCGCTGCACTACCGACTTCTTCACGGAAAGGTTGGTCCAGTCTTTCGAGATCCGGAACTGAGATTCTACCTGATGACGATTTTGGTATCGACGGGGATCATCGCCGCTTCGATCTACGGCGCGTCAACGCTTGGCGCCGTTCAATACCCGAGTCTGGGCGAAGCGGTACGCACGGCCGTCTTTCAGGCCGCCTCGATTGTGACGACGACAGGGTTTGGAACGGCCGACTATGAGCTTTGGCCTCCGCTGGCTGTGGGCGTGATGTTCTTCCTCTTTTTCGCCGGTGGAATGGCCGGCTCGACCGGTGGCGGCATTAAGGCCATTCGCCACCTGCTTCTCTATAAACACACCTTCGTGGAAATCAAGCGGCTGGTCCATCCACAGGCAATCATCCCGGTACGACTCAACGATCAGGTCGTCTCGACCGACATCATGCGGAACGTGCTCTCGTTCGTCGTACTGTACGTAGCCACGGCTTGCGTAGGCGCCATGGCTTTGACGCTTGTCGGGATGGATCTCCTCACGGCGCTGGGTGGCGCGATCTCAGCACTCGGCAATATCGGTCCGGCCTTCGGAACGCTCGGGCCAACCGAGAACTATGCCCACGTCCCGGCAGTCGGGAAATGGGTATTGTCCATGCTGATGATGCTCGGTCGCCTCGAGATCTTTACCGTGCTCGTCCTTTTCGTGCCCGCGTTCTGGCGGCGGTAACGAGGATCAGACCACGTTCTCGATTTCCTTGAGCCGGGCGACGTTTGCGTCTACGTGTTCAGCCGACGCTTTGAGAAGATCGAGCTCATCCTGATCGAGGTCGAGTTCCAGTATTTCCTCGACACCGTTTCGACCCAGTCGAACGGGAACGCCGATGAACAGGTCGTGGAGGCCGTACTGGCCGTCTACCCATGCGGCACACGGGAGAACCCGTCCGCTGTTCTTGACGATCGACTCGCACATTTCAGCCGCCGCTGCGCCCGGTGCATACCAGGCTGACGTGCCCATGAGCTTGACGATTTCGCCGCCGCCACCTTTGGTGCGCACAACGATCTCGTCGATGTCCTGCGCACTCATGAGTGCCGTGAGGGGCGTTCCTGCGACCGTCGTGAATCGCGGCAGCGGAACCATCGTGTCTCCGTGACCGCCTAAGAGCATCGCCTGAATATCCTTGACCGAAATGCCGAGCTTCATCTTGATGAAAGCGCGAAAACGGGCCGTGTCGAGAACGCCGGCCATGCCGAAAACCTTGTTGCTCGGGAACTGGCTCGTGGTATAGGCGACGTAGGTCATGACGTCCAGCGGATTGGATACCACGATCAGAATGCTGTCCGGACTCCCGGCCGCGAATTCGGCCGTTACAGAGCGCACGATTCCAGCATTCTTGCTCAAGAGATCGTCACGGCTCATCCCGGGCTTTCGTGGCAGGCCGGCCGTGATCACGCAGATGTCGGATCCCTTGGTGTCCGCGTAGTCGTTCGTGCCCACGATTCGAGTGTCGAACAGATGGATGGGAGCGGATTCCGCCATGTCGAGCGCCTTGCCTTGCGGCATACCCTCGACGATGTCGATGAGTACAACCTCATCGACCATGTCTTTACGTGCGATACATTCGGCAACGGTGGCGCCAACGTTGCCTGCGCCGATAACAGTAATTTTCATGATGTCGTAATTGTGCTTTCCTGAATTTCCAGGCCATTGCAAAAATAGGTGCCTGGGTTCTCCACAAAAGTGGACTTTACCCGAAATCCCCTGTAGGTGTAACCCCGGAACGACAGCACCCCGCCGGGCGTCCACTGACCCTGCCGCGTTACCGGATCGTCATGCACATCGACCAGACCACTTTTGTCGTCACAGATACCGAGACGACCGGTCTCAATCCGCTCGGGTCTCGAATGATCGAGATCGGTGCGGTGAAGATCGAAGGAGGCGAGATTGTTGCGCGCTTCAGCAGTCTGATCAATCCGGGCCATCATGTCCCGCGTCAGATCACCCGGCTGACGGGCATTACGACGCCGATGGTCTATGCGGCGCCCTCCGCTGCGGAGGTACTTCCGGCGTATCTCGATTTTCTCGGGGATGGCGTGCTCGTGGGCCACAACGTCTCGTTCGACAAGAAATTTATCCAGCACGAGATGCGTCGGGCGGGCCTCGTAAGATCGCTGGGACCTACACTCTGCACGAAGCGGCTTGCCCACCGAATTCTTCACGCTCTGCCGTCGAAGTCGCTTCAGAGTCTAAAGACACACTACGGCGTGCGTACAGCGCGACGTCACAGGGCGCTCGATGACGCCGACGCGACTGCTCAGATCTTTCTGCGGCTGCTTACCGCCCTTCGAAACGAGTCGGGCATCGACACGGTTGCCGAAATCGTCCGTTATCAGAATCAGCGGCTGTATGCCGACCGGACAATGCCGGCCAATGTCCGGCGTATTCGTGACGGGGTGTTGAATGCCGTGCCGAGCATCCCGGGCGTCTATCTGTTCAAGAGTTCATCGAACGTCTTGATTTACGTCGGGAAGGCCCGCGATCTGAACGCACGGGTTCGAACCTATTTTACGGGTATCGACTCGCATCCGTACCGTATCAGGCAACTCGTAAAGGCGGTCCGCAACATCGATTTCATCCCGACACCGAGTGAATTGAGTGCCCTGATCCTGGAATCCCGACTGATCAAGCGCCACAAACCGACGTTCAACAGGGCCGAGGTCCGCTACCGGAATCTTCCTTTTCTACGCCTGTTATCCGGGGAAGCGGCGAGGCTGGAGTGGAGCTACGAGATTCGAAATGACGATGCCGAGTATTTCGGACCGCTCGGCAATAGACGGGAGGCGGAACGTCTGGTGGAGATTGTGGGCGGTGTATTCGGCTCGCGGAAAGACCGCGGCGACAAGTTGGTGGCCGAAGTCAGGGCGTTTCTCGGCGGTGGCAACGATGATGTCATGGCGCATCTGGATCGCGAGATGCGACGTGAGGCCGCACTGCTCGCGTTCGAGCGTGCTGCGAAGGTTCGTGATCAGATCGCCTTTCTGGAAGACCTCAGGACGGCGGCGTTCGTCCCTTGCGTCTCCCGTTCTTGAACATAACGCCGTCTGGCTGCATCGAACGACGCCTGAGGCGCTGACCATGTATCTGATTCGCTTCGGAAGGCTTGCCGCCGAGATCGTTTTGGATGACGGCTCGCTGCGAGAGCGCCGGGAGGAGGTTCGCGAGCGCTTGAAGGATGTCTTTCGGACCGACGCGATATGTCCCGAGCGCTATGGCAAGCGGGAAATCGATGAGATCCGGATTATCGCAAGCTGGCTGTTCCGGGTTCGGGATGCGCTGCAATGCGTTCCCTATGGCCCGAGTTCGAATCCCGACGCCTTCGTCGCGGAGGTACTGCGAGTTGCAGAAACAGCCGGTGGTCAGACAGGCTCGGGAAGTGAAAGCAGGGACTCCAGTGGAATGGCCACGCGTTCCCTCCAGGCTCGCTCGGAATGATCGTGTTCAGGGAATTCCTGAACTATCCAATCGACGCCCACCGTATAACCGGCATCGACGGCAATACGCGTCGCGTGCTCCTGGAGGTCGATGTAACCATCGATAAGCGCCTCCCGTCCGTAGTCAAAGTAGAAACGATGTCGCCCGGGCGGAGGAAGCTGCTGCTCCAGGTAAGGCATGAATATGTCTCCCGCAATAGTCCACGACGTCGAGAGACAGCCGGCTCCACCAAAGACATCGGGATACTCGCAGAGCGCATACAGAGACACGAGGCCCCCCATGCTGGCGCCCATGATGACGGTATCGTATAGGCCGGTACGGACTCGGTAATGGGCGTCGATGAACGGCTTGAGCTCCGAGACGATGAATTCGACATAGCGATCGGAGGCGGGGGCATTCCCATGTTCCTCCAGCCAGAGGTTGATCCAGGTGGCATCATCCGTGAGCTCGAAAGGTCGCTTGGGCATGTAACGGAGGAGTCGCTTCGGCGTATTCCAGATTCCGACGGCGATGGTATCGCGGATCTTTCGTTCGTCCCGCAAGAGACTCAGTGACTCGTGTATCCCCCAGTCAACCCCGCTGAAGGACAATTGTGGCTCGAACAGATTTTGGCCGTCGTGAAGGTAAACGACCGAGTAGGTGCGATGCGGGTTTTCGTCGTAGCCCTCCGGAAGCCAGACATCCACGTTCCGCGACTCGACCTGCGCGGAATTGAAATTCACGTGTCGAACCAGACGACCACGAAACGCTCGATTTGAATCCACTGCCCTCATCGGCCGATCTGCATCTGTCGGTTAACGTTCTGACCTGTCTCTGCGAAACGCGAAGGTAGCGTTTCGGTCCCTGAGACGAAACACGCGTTCGGGTCGTGTGGCGCGTGAGACCGGGCGTGTCAATGCGCCGGGTCGTCGACTTGCGCACGTTCAACTTCTATCCGGACGATGCGTTTCGACGTCGAAACCCCGCCACGTCGCGAACCCTCGATCGCGATGTCTCCGCACATTGTTTGTAAGACAGGCGACGTGTAGATTCGGGCGGTCCCAAATATGCAGTCAGCGGCCCTGATTTTGAATGATTCTGTTAGCAATCAAGTTTTAGTTACCGGAGCCGCAGGCTTCATCGGGTATCACGTCTGCAAACGGCTGCTGGTCGATGGCAGAACGGTTGTTGGGATCGATAATCTCAACGACTACTACGATCCCAGTCTGAAACAGGCCCGGCTCAACCGGTTGCTCGTGTCGCCGAAATTTTCATTCCAGAAATTGGATGTCGCCGATGCTCTCCAGATGGGAAACCTGTTCGCGAGTAATCAATTCGATCTCGTCATCCATTTGGCGGCCGAGGTCGGCGTTCGGAATTCGATCACGGATCCGCATGCCTACCTGGAAACCAACGTCGTCGGTTTTCTGAACGTCCTCGAAGGAGCGCGCAAGACGCCACCGAAGCACCTGGTGTACGCATCTTCATCGTCGGTGTACGGCGCGAGCGCCGACTTCCCGTCGGTAGAAACGGAAAAGGCGGATCGACCCGTCTCCGTCTATGCTGCAACCAAGCGTTCGAGCGAGCTGCTCGCGCACACGTACTCGAGTCTGTATCGAATTCCGATGACGGGATTGCGATTTTTTACGGTTTATGGTCCATGGGGCCGTCCCGACATGGCCTACTTTCTGTTCACGAAGGCCATTTTGGAAGGAAGCCCTGTCAATGTCTTCAACAACGGCGAGATGTTGCGTGATTTCACGTTCGTCGGTGATGTTGTCGATGGGATCGTCCGCGTGATGGATGTCCCCCCCGCGGCGGATTCGGCGGATGAGAAGAACGCTCCATGTCGGATCTTCAACATCGGCAACGGTAGTCCCGTCTCGCTCCTCGAGTTCATCGAATCAATCGAACGAGCGCTCGGACGACAGGCTCAGAAGCGTTTCAAGCCGATGCAGCCGGGTGATGTCCACACCACGTTTGCCGACGTAACCAGCCTCAATGAGGCGGTCGGATTCAAACCGGCCACGAAGCTTCAAGAGGGTATGCAGAGGTTTGTTGACTGGTACCGAGAATACTACGAGATCGCTCTCGACTGATTTTGAGTGATGATCGCCGACGTGCTTCACGGAGACCGGCCGGCTGGCCGGCCGCCGCGCCTGCGACTCGTGCCCTTGTAGACATACCGTAGCGCATAAGTGTCAATCTCTTCCCGGCCGACAGTTTCCGTTATTATCCCACTCTACAACAAGGTGGATTGTTTTGGGCGGACTATCGAGAGTGTGCTCAGCCAGGACTTCCGGGACTTCGAGATCGTCGTTGTCGACGATGGATCGACGGATGGCTCGGTCGACATCGCCCGGGCGTACTCTGACCGCGTCGGTGAACGATTCAAATTCGTGACGCAGGATCGCGCCGGGGCGGGGGCGGCGCGGAATCGTGGTATCCAGCTTGCCTCAGGTGAGTTCATGGCCTTTCTGGATGCCGACGACATTTGGATTCCCGAAAAACTCGGGCGTCAGGTGCGCTTCATGGAGGACCACCCGGACGTTGCGTGGTGTTCGACGAATTACTGGGTGGGAAAGGACGACGGGTCGGAGCTCCCTTCGGCTGTACCTTTTGAGAAGGCTTCGTCGGAAGAGACGTGGACAGTCGTCGACTGGTTTTGGGCCATGGCGACCGGTCTCATCTCGTTCCAAACGTCGGGGGTTCTGCTGCGCAGGTCGGTGATCGACCGTGCCGGTGTATTCGACGTGACGATTCCGTCCGGGCAGGATTTCGACTACTGGGTCAGAATCGCCGAGATCACCCCGCAGTGCGGCTACTTTATGGCGCCCTGCTACACGTTTTCGCGCGACTCCCTGTATTCGATCACGTCTAACGAGGAGCGGAAGTATGCCGGGAAGGTCGGGATGCTGGCTCGAATGATGGAGCGTTCAACGCGTCCCACTAGCTCGCAAGCGTATCAGGATCTGATCCGGTTCGTTTCCATTAGAATGATTCGTGCTTCGATTGCCGAAGGTCAGCCGCACGTGGCACGCTCAATCCTTCGTAGTTTCCCGAAGCATTGGCGAACGCCGCGTTACAGCGGCTATCTGCTGCTGACGTACGTCCCGGTGCCGATACTACGCCTATTGAGGCGGTTCGTCGGCTGGATAGCATCCGGTCTGTCCGGGCGTCGGGTTGCGAGTATCTGAATTACGATAGAAACGTACCTGCATGAGTTATGACCGTACTGTGCATCACCTCATATTTCAAAGGGGACGCCTTCATCCGAGGTTGTAAGGAGAGAGGTGCGAAGGTGATTCTCATCACCTCCGAGTCTCTGAAAGATTATGCATGGCCGCACGACGCCCTGGATGGCATCTATTTCATGCCGGTAGTCGATGGCGCGTGGGTAATTCCCGATCTCATCAAGGCCGTCAGTCATTTGGGGCAGTCGATCGTATTCGATCGAATCGTTGCACTCGACGATCTGGATCTGGAAAAGGCCGCCATGCTTCGAGAGCACTTGAGGGTGCCCGGGATGGGCGACACGCGCACACGTTTCTTTCGGGACAAGCTCGTCATGCGCATGCGAGCCACCGAATGTGGCCTGGCCGTGCCCCGGTTCGTGCATGTCCTAAACGACGGCAAGCTGGAGGAATTCTTCGATACGATACCGCCTCCGTGGATCATCAAGCCGCGTTCGGCGGCGGGCTCCATTGGCGTCAAGAAGCTGGAGAGTTCGTCGGAAGCCTGGAGCGTGATCCACTCGCTTGGCGATGAGCGCTCAAATCATTTGATCGAAGCATTCCTGCCCGGGACGGTCTACCACGTCGACTCAATCGTCTTCGATGACGAGATCGTGTTTGCGCGAGCTCACGGCTACATGGATCCCCCAATGGCGGTGTCGCACGAGGGAGGGATCTTCCGCTCGCACACCCTTCGACCCGAGGATCCAGATCGTGCGCACCTTCTGGAGATGAATGCTCAAGTGATCGCCGGAATGGGCCTGTCGCGGGGTGTGTCGCACACCGAGTTCATCAAGTACGACGGCTCCTTCTTCTTCCTGGAAACCTCCGCCCGGGTCGGCGGAGCACATCTGGCGGAAATGATCGAGGCGTCCAGTGGACTCAATCTGTGGCGCGAGTGGGCGCACATCGAAACGCTGGAACCGGGGGAGCGCTATGAGCTTCCGCCTACTCGGCTGGATCATGCCGGAATTATCAACTCGCTCGCCCGTCAAGAACATCCCGACACGTCCAAGTACACCAATCCCGAGATCGTCTGGAGAATGGACAAAACGTACCATGCGGGGATGATCGTAAAGCATGAGGACTACGAGCGCGTTGTCGGTCTTCTCGACGAGCTGGCGGAACGATTTCGCGTCGATTTCCACGCCTGGGCCCCTATGGGGAAAATCCCGCCTCCGTGAAGGTTCGGCGCCGGAGGGGAATTCTGCACGACTAGCGGTCTGTCGTTGGTCACTCCGACCCATCTTCGAGCTTGCTCATGTACTAAATGAATAAGTTTCGTTTTCGACTCTTCGAGGCGGCGGATTTTGGATTCTTGGCGTAACACGGTATTGACCAATCACGTACGTCAGTTCGTAAAGGGACTTAATGAGGATCGAGTGGGTAAGGAAACAAACTCCCCCGAAAATGCAGTGAGTGAGATCGAAGCGGCGCTTCGATCCATGGAGACGTTGGCATCGAAGCCGGCGCCAGGCGGGAAGGTGGCGCGTTCGAAAGATCGCCAGGCGGAGAGTCCGGCCAAAGTGGCACGTCCGGCGGCGCAGGCGAGCAAGGCTCGTCGATCGATAGGGAAGACCGTCCTTCGGTGGTTGACGGGCATTGTTGCGATCTGTGTGCTGCCGCTGCTCGTTCTCGTTCGACTTTCCGTCTGGTTCTACAGCGACTACGGCCTGTGGCCCTGGATCGCCGTACTGGGCGGAGCGGCTGCCGCCACACTCGTGCTGCTGGTCGTTGCTCTGATCCTCATTCGCGGGGCAACGGGCAGCTTCCGAACGCCGAAATACTTGAAGCGCACGATGTTCGCACTGGCGCTCGTCTACTGCGGATATTCGGCCATGTTCATCTCGGCATCGAACGTGAAATCGGAGCAGGTGCAGGAGACCTACACGTCGCTTCACCCCAGTTTGCGTATCGCGCTCAGTACGTGGATCCTGGTCGATCCGGACCTTGTGATTACCGACGCCGAGCGAAAACCGGAAGACTACGGCCGCATGGGACTTCCCGAGAACGAGCGCTCGCTACATCTGGTCACATCATCTGGGTATGTCCAGGCGGTTGACCTCCGCACGATCGGGCGACCCGAATGGCGAAATTTCCTAACGACCCTGTACTTCAAGGCGATGGGATTTCAGGCGCTTCGCCATATGGGAACGGCGGATCATCTGCACGTTTCGCTTGCAGAAGACCTGACAGGTTTCTGAGTTTCATACTCCGTCAGCGCCTCAATCCCTAGCGCCGAAACTTCGGTTGACGACGAACACCTTCATTGTCTTTCAAAATCTGTAGTGGTTTCATACTCCATCGAACAGACCGATCGTGCCCAGGTATCGGTAATCGCGCGACTGGTAGTCTGATTGTTAGGGCAATTCAAATCGCACTAGACACGTCGACGTGATGACCGGCATCCGGCAGCATGTCTTCGGCGGCGTCCATCGCCGAGCGAATTTCGGCGAAGAAGTGGTCGCGGCCCACAAGACCGACGATGCCGGCAGGTTCGAGAACATCCATGACCGGACCCTTGACGCCTGCGAAGAGCACGGTTACGTCTCTCGAGCGCAAGTCCAGAATCAACTCGTTCAACATCTGTGCGCCCGTTGCATCGATCCGATTGATTGGATAGGCGTCGATAATGATCGCCCGAATGTCCCGATCGCCGGAGACGATGTCTTCCAACTCGTCGCGAAAGAACGGTGCGTTCGCGAAATAGAGGGAGGCATCGAGTCGATAGACGACGACCGCGGCCGTAACGAGGGCATCGGGGTGTCGCTCGACGTTTCGGTACACGGAAGTGCCGGGCAGACGTCCTGTAATCGCCGTGTGCGGTCGACTACTCTGATAGATCACTAGCAGGAGCGATGTCGTGATTCCGACCAGAATACCCTCCTCGATGCCGAGTGCGAGCGTCGCTGCGAATGTGAGAAGCATCAGGTAAAAGTCCAGACGATCGGTTCGCCAGAGGAACTTCACCTCGGTCAGGTCGAGCAGTCCTGTGACAGCCACCACGATAATGGAGGCGAGCGCGGCGTCGGGAAGGAAGGCGAATAGCGGCGTCAGGAAGAGCAGCGTCATGGCCACAACGCCGGCGGCGATGAGATTGGACACTGTACTGCCGGCTCCGGCGTGAACGCTTACGGCGGTTCGTCCGAAACCTCCTTCGGCGGGATATGCCTGGAAGAAGGATCCCACCATGTTCGCCAGGCCTAGCGCCATGAACTCCTGTCCCGAATCCAGGCGATACCTGAACTCTGAAGCGTAGGTTCTCGCGATGGCGGTTGAGTCCATCAATCCGATGAATGCCACTGTAAAAGCCGCGGGGATGAGTCGCTGCATCTCGGATCTTGACCATGCCGGCACTTGAAAATGCGGCAGGCCCGACGGAATATCTCCGACCGTATGAACGCCGGCGGCATCCAGCCCAAGCGCCCAGACGATCGTCGTTCCAAGGCCAACCACGACCAGTGCACCCGGAATGTGCCTGTTCCATCTCGTGAGGAGAACGAGTGTGACGATGCATAGGGCGGCAATCGCCAAAGTGGGCCCGTGCATGAACTGAAGTTTTGCCACTACGTTTGCAGCCGCTTCGTAGGCAAGGGTAGAGTGGGGCACATCGATCCCAAAGAGATGTTCGACCTGGTTCAGGCCGATTACGATCGCAGCTGCCATCGTAAAGCCTCTGAGGACCGGATGGGAGAGAAAGTTCGCCAGAAATCCCAGTCGCGCGGCACCCAGGCAAAACTGGATCGCCCCGGCCATGAGGCCCAGCAGAATCGCCAGTGACAAATAACGCGCGGGATCGCCGGCTGCAAGCGGTGCGATGCTCGAGGCGACGATTAGCGACGATATGGCGGCAGGACCCACCTGCAGGTGCCGCGAGGAGCCGAACAGTGCATAGACGATGACCGGGACAAGCGCCGTGTAAAGTCCATTAATCGCCGGAACGCCGGCAACGAGCGCGTACGCCATCGCCTGCGGTACGAGCACGACGCCCACGGTGGCTCCTGCACCCAAGTCACGGAAAAAGGCCGACCCATCATACGCTTTCAGCTGCGAGAAAATGGGTAGTTCTAGCCGGGGAAAACTCATTGATGGTCGCCGTCAGACCGCGACGGTGTCTGCCTTGTAGTTGGCGATGTTGTCGTTGATGAGTTTTACGGGATAACCGATGCGCGCAAGGTATGCTGCCGCCGCCGCTGCACGCGCGCCTGTCGTACAGTGAACGAGAAGCGTCCTGCCGTCCGGCAACCTGTCGCGGTAGTCAGGCAGCCGCGTATAGGACGCATTCACGGCTCCGGGAATGCCGTCTCCGTCAAACTCGGATCGGAAGCGGACATCCAGAACCACGGCATCGCTTTCGCTCATCGCCCGCTCGACGTCTTTGAAGGTGATCTCATCGATGGAGGCCATCCGGCCGCCGTTGGCGAAATACCGCATAAGCGTCTTGCTGTCTGCGAAACCGACGACGTTGTCGTAGCCGATCCTGACCAGATCGCGAACCGCTGCCTCGATGTCACTCGGCTCAATGATGAGGACGATCGGTGTTGTTTCGTCGACGACGAGCGACCCGATGACTGTATTGAATGCCTTGTTGTACGGCGCGTGGAGCGACCCGGCAATATGGCGGGCGAAGTACGAAGACCGGTCGAGACGGGTGTCGACAATGAGGGTTTCCTTGGTCTCAGCGGCCGTAGCCAGCTCCATGACTGAAAAATGCTTCGGTGAAGGAAGGCGTCCCAGGACCGGCATCCCGCTTTTGTTGTCGCGCTTCATCCGCGCGAAATACATCTGAGGCTCAGGCTGGCCGGAAAGGATCGCCTCGACGAACGCGTCTTCGCCGTTGCGCGCGGCGTCGAGCGAGGCATTAAAGCGCTTCTCATAGCCGACCGTCGACTGTGGAACCGCACCGAGCGCCTTACCACAAGATGAACCTGCGCCGTGGGCGGGCCAGACCTGGAGGTAGTCGCTAAGGTCGGTGAAACGAGAAAGCGACCTGTACAGCTGGCGAGCCGAAGGCTCCTGAACCCCATGAAGACCAGCCGCCTGCTCCAGTAGGTCGGGCCGGCCCAGATCTCCGACGAATACGAAATCTCCCGACACGATGCCCATCGGGGCGTCGGCTCCGCCTCCGACGTCGGTTACGAGATAGGCAACATGCTCGGGCGTGTGCCCAGGCGTGTGAACAACCGTGAATCGAATATTCCCGATGCTGAACTCGTCCCCGTCTTTCAGCAGCACGTAATCGTACGAGCCGCCGGCGCTTCTCTTTTCGTGGACCCACGCGTACTTCCAGTTCGCGTCCCCTTCGTCCGAAACGAACACCCTTGTATTGAAACGCTCGGCAAATTCACGCGCTCCGGAAAGGAAATCTGCATGGATGTGCGTTTCGGCCACGGCTACAATACGCAACGCCTCATCTTCGGCAATGCTCACGTACCGGTCTACGTCGCGCTCTGGATCGAACAGGATGGCTTCTCCAGTCTGCTGACATCCGACCAGATAGGCATACTGGGCGAGTTTTGGATCGAAGATTTGTCGGAAAAGCATGATCTGAATACAAACTTGTTTAGGACCACTGCTGACGGTTTATCTTAGCGCCGCACAAATATTAAATGTAAGCACAACGCTGAGGTCTTGTCGAGACGGACCGCATGGCAAACGTCTGCGCCAGACATTCGGCAGCGGCTGTCAAACGCGAACTCGACTGGGTGACACGACTTGCGTATTTTCCACCTCCTGACCGGTGCGACAAATCAAAGGGAATAGTCGTATGCTTCGGGGGAATTGAACGATGCGGCATCAACCCCGGGCCTCCAAGCAAAACAAATGCGCGCGGCATTTAGCGCACATGCTGCGCTCTTACGTCAGTTCGGAATGCCCGATGGGACAGAGATTGAAGGGATATAAATGAGCGATCGAGACGTGTCGGTAATTCGCGTCCAGCCTGCGAAGGACTGGAAACTGGTCAACTGGAAAGAATTGGTTGCGTACCGCGACCTCTTCTGGTTCCTCTCATTGAGAGACGTAAGGGTTCGCTACAAACAGACGGTCCTGGGTCTTGGCTGGGCGATAATCCGTCCCGTGACCAGCATGATCATCTTTTCAGTGATTTTCGGCAAGCTTGCTAAAGTACCCAGCGACGGTGTGCCCTATCCCATATTCAGCTTTGCCGCCCTTGTCCCATGGACCTACTTTTCCAGTGCCGTGACAGAGTCGACGCAAAGCCTCGTCACCAACGCGAGCATGCTTACGAAGGTGTACTTCCCTCGGTTGGCGATCCCTCTGGCACCCGTTTTCGGGGGACTGGTGGACTTCGTCATTTCGTTCGTCATACTCTTGGGCATGATGCTGTGGTTCGGGATGCTACCATCGAGCGCCGCTCTGATACTTCCCGTGTGCCTTCTGATCATGATCTGTACGGCGGCCGGCGTAGGCCTATGGCTCTCCACGATGGCCATATTATTCAGGGATCTCAGGCAGGCAATATCTTTTATCGTGCAGGTGATGATGTATGCTGCACCGGTGGTTTGGCCCGTATCATTGATCACAGAAACGGGTTCCAAGTGGGCTCCGGCACTGCGCCTGGCCTACGGTCTTTATCCGATGGCCGGCGTAATCGAGGGTTTTAGAGCCTCTCTTCTTGGGACGACGACCATCCCCTGGGATCTGATTGGAATGGGTTCCATCGGCGCGACGGTTTTGCTTCTGACGGGACTTCTCTACTTCCAGCGCACTGAAAGGTACTTTGCTGATGTGGCCTGACAACTTTCAGGCACCGTTTCCGTACGGATGCCGCGACTATTTGACCGGAGGTCTTTTCGCGTGAGTCACCCAGCTATTCTCGTTGACAATGTCAGTAAGCTCTACCGGATCGGCGTCCAACGCCAGCGGAGCGACACGCTCGTAGGTGCAATCGCGTCGTGGGTCAGGTCGCCGATAAATAACTACCGGCGGCTCAAGAGCTTGACCTCGTTTTCTGACGACGGCGACGAGGACGACGTCATATGGGCGCTGCGGGACATCTCGTTCGAGGTAGGCGAGGGTGAGATCGTCGGCATCGTCGGACGAAACGGCGCCGGCAAGAGCACCCTTCTCAAAATCCTCTCGCGCATTACCGCACCGACATTCGGCTTTGCGGAAATGGCAGGACGCGTGTCGAGCCTCTTGGAAGTGGGAACCGGGTTTCATGGGGAGCTGACCGGTCGAGAAAACGTCTATTTGAATGGGACCATTCACGGAATGAGGAAGAAGGAAATCGACGACAAGCTGGACGAAATCGTCGATTTTTCAGGCGTGGAGCGATTCTTCGATACTCCAGTCAAATGGTATTCATCTGGGATGAAGGTCCGCCTGGCCTTTTCGGTGGCTGCCCATCTCGAGCCGGAAATACTTCTTGTCGATGAAGTGCTGGCCGTTGGGGATCTCCAGTTTCAGCGAAAATGTCTCGGTAGGATGGATGCGGTGGCGAAGGAAGGCCGGACCGTCCTGTTCGTTAGTCACAATCTTGCTGCAATCGAGAGACTGTGTAAGCGCACCCTTGTTATTACAGAGGGCCGGATACACACCGATTCACCGACCCAAGAGGCGATTTCGTCGTACCTGGATCTGGCGCGAGGCGAGAACGGCGAGCAGGATGATCTGAAAAGCATTGAACGCGGCAGGGGACTGACGCCGGTTCTGAGCAAGTTCCAAATCATGGACGAGGCGGGCCGTCCGATTCCGAGTATCCGTGCCGGTCAGTCGATTCAGATTCTCGTCGAGTACGAGCACACGGAAAGGCTGCTCGATCCAGCCTTCGCGATCACGTTCTCCGACCCCTACGATCAATCCATCCTCAGGCTGGGCACGCGATTCCAACTCGGTGATCTGAAGTTCATTCCCCCGAAAGGAGCTGTTCGGTGCCGCGTAGACTCACTACCGCTTGCCCCTGGGCAATACAGCCTGACCGTCGCCTGTGCAGCGGGCGGCAGGACGCTCGATCAACTTGAGAGGTTGGTCGAAATCGACGTGATCAAGTCGAATTTCTACAGGACGGGAAGGATGCTCGACAGCCACTCGACCAAGTGTCTGGCAAGAGCGGAATGGGAACTGCCTGGCCAGGTCAGAGGCGAATACGAGTCCCCGGCGATGGATGTCGTCGATACCTCGAAAGACTGAGACGCTCAGTCTGGTGTCGGAAGATATTTCACGACCGATTGCACGGGGCGCGGTAACTTCCACCCCGGTTCCGTCGAGGAGGTTGGAAGCAGCCGCGACGGTCGAAATGAGGACGAAGCACCATGGGAACCGCGCTGAGAAGGGTACGGAGAGGAACTGGTAGGATCCTGCACAAGTTGGGCATAGCCGCCCGCCACCTGGAAGGGACGCTGCGAGGCAACAAGCTAACGAGCCTACTGGTACACGTCCGTCGTCAATTTCGGGGACCTGATTACGCCGCTGCTGCTCAGACGCTACGGTTTTACGCCGATCCACGCCTCGATTGAACACGCCAAGGTCTTGTCAACCGGCAGCATCCTCCAGGTCGTCCCTCAAGACTACTCCGGGCACATATTGGGATCCGGCTTGATCAACGAAATGCATCGTCCCCTAACCAACGCGAAAATCTGGGCGGTACGGGGCAAGCTGACTCGCGACGGGATCGGAGCACCCGAGGGGACCGTTCTCGGAGATCCCGGATTGCTTTTGTCAGAGCTTCTGTCCAGACGGATGAAGCGGCGGTATGTGTTGGGGATCGTTCCGCACTATGCTGAGATTGATGATCCGAGGCTCGCTATGATCATCAATAGATACAAAGACGACGTCCTTTTCATCGACGTCAAGAGAGATCCGCTGGCTGTTCTCGAAGAAATCGACAGCTGCGGCGCCATCCTCTCTTCATCGCTCCATGGGATCGTTGCGGCTGACTCTCTCGGCATCCCGAGTGCGTGGATGTTTCTAACGGATGCCGTGCGCGGTGGAGGCTACAAGTTTCGCGATTACTTCTCGGTCTTCGGCGAAGAGGCACTGCCGGTCCCTTTGAGCGGGGACGAAACCCTTTCTGGATTGCTGAAGCACACCAGACCTCGCTCGAATGGAATCGAGGCGATCAAGAACGAGCTGGACAATAGTTTCCGTTCATTCAGGGCCTACCTGGCCTCGGCATAGCGTTTCGGGTCGATACGTCCGAAGATTGAGCCGATCCGTTCAGGTGACGATATTGGAAGTCAGGCTCGAAATCTCGAAGTGCGTTAGTTTCGGGTCCGAGCCGACCGAGGCAATTCGAAGGAGCCAAAACACATCGAAGAAAAGAAGGTACGACCATGCAAATCGTGCCGGGTAGCGCGCGAAACAAAACCGCCATCCAGGATATGATCCTGCCGAATTTCCTCATGATCGGTGCCGCCAAGAGTGGAACGAGTGCAATCTATCGTCAACTACGTCACCACCCGGACGTGTTCATGAGCCACATCAAGGAGCCGTCCTTCTTTGCGCTTCAGGGCCACGATCTGTACTTCGCGGGACCAGGTGATATGGACGCTCTCGGAGCTTGCGCCGTCAACAATCTCGACGATTACTCAAGACTGTTTGAGGCCGGTCGAGGGGCTGCTGTCGTTGGAGAGGCCAGCAATATCTACCTCTACAGTCCCGCAGCTCCTCGTGCAATCAAAGAAATGCTGCCGAATGTGAAGATGATTGCCGTCCTGCGCGATCCGGTAGAGCGCGCCTTTTCGGCGTATCTGATGATGCTGAGAGATGGTCGTGAGAGTCTTCCGCTTGATCAGGCTCTGGAGCAAGCGGAGGATCGAGCCGAGAAAGGATGGACATATTTCTGGCAATATCAACGACTCGGTCTCTATGCCAAACAACTGAAGCGCTATTTCGAGCTGTTCTCACGAGAGCAGATACTGACGCTTCTCTATGACGACTTTCTGACCAATCCGGCTGATTTCATGGATCGAGTCTGTACCTTCCTCGGAGTAGAGCCATGGACGTTTTCGAACATCAAGGCAAACGTCTCTCGCGATCCGACGAAATGGAGGACCGTTCGGAGTACCCTTCTTCGTGACGTAATGAACGTCGATTCCGGGCTGAAGCGTGTCGTAAGAAAAGCCGTGCCAAGACGGATGTTTAAGCGTACCGGAGCTGCGATCAGGCGCATGAACATGGCGGTTCCGCGTCTCGATGCCCCAACACGTGAGAAATTGGTGGCCTACTACCAAGAGGATATGGCAGAGCTCGAGCGGCTCACCGGCCATGATTTGACGCGATGGAGGCGGCGATGATCAGAAGAAACTGCCTGCTGCAGGCAACCGCGTCGATTAGGGAACAGCAAATTGTCTTGTGAGCTGAGCGTCGTGGAGCTTACAGCCGATTACGTAATTGTGGGATCAGGATTGACTGGTGCCACCATCGCCCGGATGCTTGCCGATGCAGGTCAACAGGTCCTGGTGATAGAGAAACGGAGTCACGTAGGCGGGAATGTGTTCGACCACCTGCACGATTCGGGTATCCGTATTCACGACTACGGTCCACACTATTTCAGAACATCGTCCGAACGAATCTGGCGCTTTGTGAATCGCTTTTCGAGCTTCTACCGATATGAGGCCAGACTCAAATCCCTGGTGGACGGTCGGCTGGAGCATTGGCCGATTTCCTCGGATTACATAATCCAGTCGGTTGGATCCGACTGGAAACCGGCCTTCCAGGGTGTTCCCTCCAACTTCGAGGAGGCCTCTCTGAGCATGATGCCTCGGAAGGTCTATGAGAAATTCGTCAAGGGATACACAGAAAAGCAGTGGGGCGTGCCGGCGAACGAATTGTCAGCCACGTTGGCCAGGCGCTTTGATGTCAGGGAGAACGGCGATACTCGTCTTGTCCGACATCGGCACCAGGGTCTTCCGCGCGATGGGTACGCCCAATTCATGCAGTCGATGCTGGCAGGGATTGACGTTCGACTCGATCTTGACTATCAGATTCATCAGAGCCGCATCAAGGCCCGGCGTAAACTCATCTACACCGGGCCGATTGATGAATTCTTTGGATTTGATTTGGGCCGGCTGGCCTATCGTGGTCAAGTCCGTGAACACATCTATTTGCCCGGTACGGAATACTATCAGCCGTGCGCACAGGTAAACAATCCGAGTCCCAAAGCCGGAGACCACATCCGAACCTTGGAGTGGAAACACATGATGCCGGAGGAGATCCGATCAGAGTTAAGGGGCACTGTAATTACCAGAGAGACGCCGAGCTCACCGGCTCTGACCCACCGCTACGAGTATCCGTTTCCGGACGACAGGAACCGAGACCTATATGCGCGCTACCGAAAGCGAACCCATCCAATGCCAAAACTATTGATCTGCGGTCGGCTCGGCGAATATCGGTACTACGATATGGATCAAGCGATCGGCAGGGCAATGAAGCTGGCCGGCCGAATTCTGAAACAACACGACGAAGGGTCGTTGGCAGATGTCGGCGCGGCCGCCAGGCAACGACGTTGACCAGGTCTGCTACTCGAGAAAATGAATGATTGAGGTATCCATTGTCCTTTGCTGTTATAACAGCTCAGATCGGCTGCGCGACACACTGTCGCACCTTGTCAGACAAAATGCGCCCGACGACATCTGGGAAGTCATTGTCGTCGACAACGCTTCAACGGATGATACGGCGCAGGTTGCCGTAGAATTCTGGGGGACGGACCGGCCGGTCCCACTGCGCGTTGTTCGGGAGAGTCGACCCGGCGTCGCGAACGCGCGGAGGCGTGGGTTCATGGAAGCGGCCGGCCCGCTGGTCTGTTTTGTCGACGACGACAACTGGTTGGACGAATCCTGGGTCAGGATCACGCTCGAACTGATGACCGCCCATCCGACGGTTGGCGCCCTGGGCAGTCGAGGTGAGGCAGTTTCCAGCAGAGAGATGCCAGACTGGTTTGATGCGATTAAGCGTGGATACGCCGTAGGTCCGCAGGCTCCGATCGACGGCGACGTTACCGATACCGTCCGCTGCTTCTGGGGAGCCGGTCTAACCATCCGAAAGGAAGCGTGGGAACAGCTGGAGTCCTGTGGCTTTGGTACGATCTTGGGAGGTCATACTGCAAATGAGGTGATTGGAGGCGCTGACAGCGAGCTCGTGATCGCAGTCGGATTGGCGGGGTGGCGACTTTGGTATGACCATCGTTTGACATTCAAACACTTCCTCTCCGATGGAAAGCTGACGTGGGACTATGCACGGAAATTGTACCGCGGATTCGGCGCTGCAGGATGGGTTCCTCCGCTTTACAGGAAGACCGATGCCGATCGAGAGTCAAGAGGCTACCGGGCGAGAATGTGGGCCGGGTGGCTGTACCTTGTTCTCCACAGCAGTATTAGGATCGTTCGGCTCTTCTTGCGCTCACCGTGGACGATGATCCGAGGAATGGAGGGAAGCCTGTTGGTATTGGCGCTCGACAGGGAGTACGGAAGACTGGCTTCACTGATTGCTGCGCGAAACAATTTTGTTAGAGTGCGTGCAAGGGTGGCGACCTTTGTCGATTGCGTCTCGGCGACGGCCGTTGACGTGAAACGCAACCTGTCGTAGTGTGCCCCAGCGACCGCTACACGATCATCAAATGGAAGAGTACACGGAGCAAGATGGCCAGGCGGCAGCCCTGGTGCGGCCCGCTACAGTCGGTGTGATCATTCCACTCTTCAACAAGGAGAAACAGGTTCGCAGAGCGTTAGAGTCGGTCCTGATGCAGTCGTTTACCGACTACGAAATTGTCGTTGTCGATGACGGCTCGACCGACCTCGGGCCCCGTATCGTGCAAGACATCGAGGATGAGCGAATCACGCTGATCAGACAGGACAATGCCGGAGTTGGAGCCGCGCGTAACCGGGGCGCGGCAGACAAGGATTTTCAGATCCTGGCATTCCTTGACGCCGACGACGAGTGGTTCCCCGGACAACTGGCGTGGTCTATGGATCACTTCGAGAGCCACCCCGAATGTGCCGCTGTCGTTCGACAACATCTCAGGGGAAGTGAACGGACTCCGGCACACGATTTCCTTAACGTCTTTGGAACGAGAAAGGGGATCTGGCGATTGTCGACTACCTTGTCCGGAGCGGATTTCAAGCGCGCATTGAATGCGTGCACCATGTCGTCCACCCTCTGCAGGAAGATTGTCTTCGATCGATATGGCGGGTTTTACGCAAAACCGAATTGCATGTGGGCCGAGGACGCCTACTTCTGGCTGCAGGTGCTACTGAATCATCCCGTGTACGTGGACGATCGTCCGGGGGCCTGGTACCACCTCGAAGATTCGGAGATGTATCGAAGAGACCCGGTTCTTCCGCCCGAACCGGCGCTCCTTGATAGTCAACAGCTTTGGGACAACTGTCCTGAAGGTTTTCGGCCAGTACTTCGTCGCTACCTGGTGTTTCAAGCGCGGTCGACGATCAGGCGCCTCGCAAAGGCTGGGGAATCGGCCCTGGCCACTTCATTGGTATCATCGAACCCATTGTGGGTCGGCCATCCACTCGACAGGTTTCGAGCAGGCTTGATCAACTATAATCCGAAGACTCGGCTTCGATGGCACCTGCCGGCCACGTATTTCGCCTTGAAGCGGGTAAAGCAGGCGGTCCAGCGTGTCTGGAAGGGCCCCCGTTCGTAGAGTCACCCACCGCACTCCGACAAGGTTGGCAAGACTACGCGAGTGGCCCGTCTCGATCTAACCGGCGGGGGACATACTCTACTCGGGCCGGATCGAAGCCTGGTCGTCGTTACGCGTCCCGAGAATCTCGGCATAGACTCCGGTAAGCTCTCTCGCAACGCGTGAGAACGGAAACTGCATGATGAAATCTCTGGCCTCCGACCCCATTTGATCCAGTGGCGATTGCATTGCTCTGCGCAGCGCTTCTTGTAGCCCCGTTAGGCGGGCTACGTCATAGAAGATAGCGGAAGACTCAGGCAGATCTGCCAGGCATCCAATTCTGGGCGCAATGATCGGTCGTGCCAGCGACGCGGCAAGGATGCTCGCCCCTGACGTCAGCGAATCGACGTACGGGAGCACGACGACGTCGCACGCGCTGATGAATCGCTTGAGCGTGTCGTCGTCAAGTCGTTCCGGCAGCACGTCTATTTGCGGATTGGCTGCCGCCGCGTCGGCAATTCTTCGACCAAGTGATTCGGGTTTCGGTTCTCCGGCGATGATGAGGCGGGCACTGGGCATTTCGGCCCGAACGAAGGTCTCCAACAGTCCGTCCACTCCCTTGTATTCCCGAATCTGTCCGAAGAACAGGTAGACGGTCTCTTCGGCAGGCAGAGTCAGACTCGCCCGAGACAGGGTTCTGTCTTCCGGCATTCCGTAAAGATCCACATAGTGCCCGTGGGGAATTACGACGACCTTCTCTCTCGAGACGCCGTAGGTTCGAACCACTTCGTCCATCGCCGCCGGACAGTGGACCACTAGTCTATCCACTATCCTTGCGAGAAGACGACACGCGCCTAGTTCCCAACGTGCAAGTCGTTTCTCGTGGTTCAGGAGGTTGTGTACGGTCCACACAAAAGAAACGCCCAGGGTTTTCAATGTGAGGATCTGAGCAAAGAAAGCAGCCGTGCGAAGGACAGCGTCCGCCAGATTGCGGCCGAGAAAATACCCGTGCTGCCACTGGAGGTGGATGATCTCGGGCCTCCGGTTTCTGCTGAAATTTGAGACGAACGGCATGCGCCTTCGTCTCAGATAGTCTACTTGAACGCCCTCTTCGCGCAAGGCTTCCGTCAACAGTCCCAGGTATGGATTACCGTGCTCCGACTGTGGGAAGACCACCGTGATCGGAGCTCTCATACCGAAATTCTGTTCATTTCTGACATGAATGGGGCCTTGCGTCTTAGCGAAGAATCGCGCACCGACGAGCTTTTTCCCGGCGACATTTCCAAGGTCCTAATTAACGACGCCGGGGGCGACTTTCAATTGTCTGTGCTGAAGGAAGCGAACCGGGTCTTCGCCAGGGCCGGATGATCGGAGGAGACGGAACTGACAGGACCGGCGTGACCACATTCCGGTGTGGCTAACCCGCTGAGGGACAAAAAACGCCCTGACCAGCGACATGCACGGTCAGGGCGAGAAGAGTTGTGGAGATGCCGGGAGTCGAACCCGGGTCCGGATGGGCATACTTGCGCACACCTACGTGTGTAGTCGATCTATTGGTATTTCACCAGGTGCATCACGCCGATCGACACGGCAGGCACCCGGCTGAGACTGATTGGTTCTTGTCGCTTGAGTCCAGTCAAACCGCCACGACCAGCTCACTGTGTTCGGTGCCTTACGCTATGCCAGCGAGCACGCGTCAGCGTAAGACAGCCGGCCGTTCTTAAGCAGCCAGCGCGTAAGCGTAGTTATTCGCATTTACGAAGTTTCTCAGCCTCTTTTACGAGCGTACTGAGGAGCTCGACACGCAATACGAAGCATACATCAACCGTCGAAGCCAGAACATCCCCATTTCCTGAAAGAACAGACCGGAAGACCGGCACTACGTCATTCAAACTCTGAGTGAGCAGGGACGGTTCCAGGCCGTCTTGACGCGGATGCTGCACGGCATTTGTGGAGATGCCGTAAGTCCGGCCCGGGTCCGGCTGTGATCGGTGCCTTATGCTATGCCGGCGAGCAGGGAGCGTATCAGTCGCCGGCCGCCTCTTGCGCCAGATTGACGTCGAGCGCAACAATACCGTGCTGGGCAAGCGTCTCGGAAAGATCAGGCAGGACGTAGTTCCTCACCCGCCGGCTCATATAGGGCATTTTGGAGCGGGCGCCCCACAGATATACGCGATAAGGATGAACGAAGACGCGGACGTGCGTGCCGTTGATCGGGGCGACGTCCAGCGACACCACGATTTTGTACAGGCCCCATTGGGCGACAGTGACCTCTTCTGTCGAAATCACGTTGGGCGCCGCTGATGTGTCGAGCTTCCAACCTGCGTCCGTTACCGCCTTGACGATCGCCTCGTGAATGTCGTCCGACGGAATGGGTGTGTTCTCGATGCGGTAATCCTCATACAGAGAACTGAGCGTACGACCGCATCCGACCGTGGCAAATAGCAACAGCCCGAAGATGACGAATCGCGCGTAGAGTTTCGGGGTCATGAGGAAATTCGATGTCACGAGTTCAGGTACGCGTTGTACCGACGTCGGTCTATCAAGATCTTAGCCGCGAAACGGATCCAGGAAGCTACGGGCAGAAATTTTGACCTAAAAAAAGAATGCCAGGTGGGGAGGCGACCACCTGGCATGTTAACTCTAGATGAGTCGGCATACTCTCCGCTGACATATTCTGGAGGCTCATCAGCGGAGTGCCTGCAGATTATCGGCCCCATGTGTATGAGATTGAGATGGGCATTGGGGCCGATTGAGGCATCCAGAGCTTATCCGATAATACAAAACGGAAATGGCGGATGCCAACAACTTTGTGCATTTTTGTCAAAAAAATTCTAACGATCGGCGGGGAGGCTGATACCGGGTCTTGCGAGCCCATGTTGGTGCTGATTCAGCGTGCCCAAGAATTCGAGCACGAGTTTGTTGAAACGTTTCGGATGCTCGATCATCGGAGCGTGTCCGCAGGCTGAGATGAGTTCGAGTCTCGCATTCGACATCCTGGTTCGGAAGCGATGGGCGATGGCCGGTGGTGTCAGGCGGTCCTCAGTTCCCCAAATGAGTAGTGTTGGAATGCGTATTTCGCTCAATTCGTCCTCGACTCGTTCTCGGCGCGTCGAACGTGCCATCTTGATGAGTCGAATCACGCGATTTCGGTCCGCCACGATACCCATCACCTCGTCGACGAGTTGCTCCGATGCATGGCGAGGGTCGTAGAAAGTCAGAGCGGCTCGTTCCTTGACGTACTCCCGATCGAATCGCCGGGGTGTCGATTCACCCAGGACGATCTCATCGACTCCAGAGGCGCCCGTGAGAATCAATGCGGAGGGCGGGTCGGTTTGCTGCAATGCGTAAAGGAGGGCCACATGTCCACCGAGGGAGTTTCCAACGAGGATCGGCTTCTTGATGTGGAGCGCCTGGGTAAGCCTGCGCGTATAGCGCATCAGGCCGCTGACGCTTGTCTCCGATTCGGGCAGATCATAGACGGGAAGGACGGGGGCGACGACGCGATGACCGGCGCCGGCCAGAGCGCAAATCGTCGAACGCCAGTTCTCGTACGTCCCCAGCATCCCGTGGAGAAGCACTACGGGAAAAGGGTGGCGAGTGGGACCCTCGTCAACGAACCGGAACCCATCTCTGGTTTGTACGGTGTAATCAGTCATGCGGCGGAGTACTGGTCGAGAACGGCCGGTCGGGCATCATACGCACATGAGGAGGCTTGGGGTTCGCGTTTTTGCGCGGACGCCCGCGGATTCGCAGTGAAGCGTCCGCCTGCTCTTTCATGAGTACCCTGGACGTCGTATTTTAACCGACTAGTTTAGAACAACCATTACGCTAACATACATGCCCTGCGGTCGAAAGCGAAAGCGACATAAGATTGCGACGCACAAGCGCAAGAAGCGCCTTCGCAAGAACAGACACAAGAAGAAGAACCGTTAGTTACGGTAAGGTTCGTTTGCAGCCTTTAGAACCAGATGAGCGAGTCACACGAGGCAGGCGGAGTATCCGGTGCCGTTTTTGGCGCTCTCTTCGGTGCCCTTCTGGGTATCGGGATTGGGATTCTCATTGCTCCCGAACGGGGTGTTGAGATCCGGAGGCGAGCTGCATACCATCTCGAGAACCTTGCGGGATATCTGGCTGATTTGGGTGTACGTGTAAATCGCATCCAGGAAGATAGCGAGGCGCGGCATTCCGCGGCTGAGGTCGTGGCTGGTGCGCAGCGTCAAGCCGATCAAATCATGCAGGATGCGAACGAGCTGATCAACGAGATACGGCGTACACGGGACGCGGCGTCCTAGACTCGAGTATCGAGGATGGCAGGGTTTTCTATTCTGCTTCCCCCTTCAGACGAAAAAGTCTCCGGGGGAAATTCGTTGGCCCCGAAAATGTTTGATCGGCGGTCGTCTCATACGTTCAACTATTTTGTTGGACTAAATCCCGAGCGCCGGCAAGTCGTTGAGTCACTCAATACGCTTGGTGACGCGGTAGACGACCTGGCCGCCCTTCTGGACGTTCCACCGGACAATGTCGAACACGCCGTAGGCTGCAACACAGAGGTCATGACGAGCCCGCTGATGTCGGCGCTCGATCGGTATCGTCCTGGCGTGATGTACGAGGCGCTCGACTTTGAGAATCTGCCGACCGGGGCGCAGCGACGCTTGCTCGAACATGGGGTAATTTTCTCCCCGCTGTTTGGGTTACTTCGGCCCGATGATCTGATCCCCGAATACTATTTGTCACTCGCAGCAGAGCTTCCGGATCTCGGGTCGATTGTGGATTTCTGGACGCCGTATGTGAGCAAGACGCTGAATGATTTGTTGGCCGGCCACTTCGTGTGGAATCTCCTGCCGGATCGTTTTGGTGCCTTCTGGAAGTCCGATAGCCGCTACGAAGCTCACGTCGACATCGAGTTCTATCGCAAGTCTAAGGGCAAGCTCACGCGCATCGAGGAGGGCGTAGATGAGTTCCGGGGTAAATTCGTCAATACGCTCGTTCGCGGTTCCGCCGACTCCATCGAGTCACTGACCGACTTCGAAGAAGACAGTCCGCTGAAAGTCGTGGACGTGAGTTGGGACGACAATGGACGCGACGGGAAGATTGTCGTCGTCCCGTCCTGACTTACAACAGATCCGGCTATGAAACCTCCGATCATCATCGGCATTGCCGGCGGATCGGGTTCAGGAAAGAGTACCGTTCAGCGTCGGATTCTCGATACCTTTGGCCACGAGCACATCGCCATCCTGGAGCACGACGCCTACTACCGCGACCTCTCGCATCTCCCGTTCGAGGAAAGGGCCGTTTTCAACTTCGATCATCCGGCCGCCCTGGAAACCGAGCTTTGTGTGCGTCATCTGGAAGCGTTGCGTCAGGGACACGCCATTGCCTGTCCCATTTATGACTTTTCCAATCACGTTCGTCTGGAGGAAACGAGGCATCTCGAGCCTCGGCCGGTCATCATTCTAGACGGTATTCTCGTCCTCGCCGAGCCAGAGCTTCGTTCCCGGATGGATATCAAGTTGTTCGTCGACACGGCAGACGACGTTCGTCTGATCCGCAGGATCAGGCGCGACCTGACCGAGAGGCACCGCAGCATCGACTCCATTCTCGAGCAATACGACCGTACGGTTCGGCCCATGCATCTGGAGTTTGTCGAACCTTCCAAGAGGTTCGCCGACGTCATTATTCCGGGCGGTGGAATGAACGACGTCGCGATGGAGATGGTGCTTGCGCGCGTCGCAATGTTTACTCGGGCGTAGGCAGCCGGCCTTCCACGATCAGCCGAATGCCGTGCAGCACGAGCGTGGGATCGAACGCTTGAATTGAGTCGAGCCGCTCGCAGAGCCATGAGCCGTATCCGCCTGTCGCGACCGTGTAGGTTGTCGGACCGGCCTTTTTCTGCAGACGGTCGAGAATGCCCGCCGCGCCATCGAGAAAGCCGTAGAGGATCCCCGCTCGGATACACGATTCGGTGTCGGTGGCCGGAAGACGTTTCGGTAGCGCCGGATTGATGTCCGGTAACAGGCTCGTGCCGCGGCTCAGTGCGTCGGCCACAAGTTGCGGGCCCGCCCAGATAGCGCCGCCGAGATAGCGACCCGTTGATCCAACCACCTCGAAAGTGACGGCCGTTCCGGCGTCGATTACGATGATCGGCCGCCCGCCTCCTCCGTAGAGCAAATGGCCCGCGATCGCGGCGGCCAGGCGGTCGGCGCCCAGGCTGGCCCGAGGATGGTATTCGAGAAGGCGTTCGTCGAGGTCGCCGGCACGAATGAACTCGGGGAGCAGCATGAATTCGCGTTTCACCGCGTCAGAAATCCGCTCGTCCAGTTCCGGAACGACCGACGCGATTGCAGCACGTTGGGGAATAAGATCTCCAACGTGGGACCGCAACGCGTGTCGATAAGAGGCCCCGGACGCGAGGCGGTCAGATGCCATCTCGAACGTCCGTTCGATTTCCGTCTCGAGAAACAGGGCGCATTTGATACGCGAATTACCGATATCGATTGCAAGTAGCCGCATGTCACGATGAGGATGCCGGCCTCGATTGATCTGTAACGCGGGCAATCGCGGAATGGCCGCGTCGGGCCTCCCGCAATGTCACTTCGCCTGCTCTGAGTGTTTGGATGCCGTCTTGAGTCCGAATGCGCAGGCCGCCCGCATCGTCGATCCCAAGCAGCGTTCCCTCGGTTGCCCGGTCGCGCTCGACATACGAAAACCGTACGGTCTCGCCGATGCCCGCCATCCGGGCCTCGTACCGATCTCGAAGGGCTTGCGTCACGCCGGTTGCCGTTTCAGCCAGCACAGACTCGATCGAAAGGAGGATTTCGCTGAGCAACAGGATGCGGTCGGTCTGTCGACCGAGGACCTGAAAGATCGACGTGGCCACCTCTGCAATTTCGTCAGGGAATTTCTCCTGATTGACATTAATGCCGATACCGGCCACGACGTAGCCTCCACGTCGGTCACTGTGGGACGGCAGCGACGACTCGATGAGGATGCCGCAGACTTTCCGACCGGCCAGCAAAACGTCATTTGGCCATTTTATGAGCGGCTGGTGAGGAGCGACGATCGCCCCAAGCGTCTCTGCAGTGGCGACTGCGAGTGCAATCGGCAGCAGTTCGAGGTGAGCCCGCACTTCATTGGCGATCCAGAACAAGAGAGAACGTCAGATTCCGTCCCGGATCGGCAGTCCACGAGCGCTTGAAACGTCCCCGACCCTGCTTCTGAAAATCCGCTACGACAAGAGATCCTGCCCCCGCACCTTGCCTGGCCCACGACAGAGCCTCCGAGTTAGTCGAATCCACCGTGTCGAACCATCGGCAAGCCCTGCCGCAGCGGTTTGTGCGCAGCATAGCGTTCAGTCTGTCGATGTGGCGAGTCAGCGACTGCATGTGATGAAACGTGTGATCAGTCACCATGGTTCGGTACGGGATCCGAGTACCGTGCGCGAAGCTCGAAACGCTGACCTTTTGAAAGCGGGAGGTTCAGGAATGTGTTGACTGTGACTTCGAGTGGGAGCCATTCCTTTTCGTCTGTTGCGCGCTGCAAAAGATACCTGAAGCGACTCTGCTCATCGAAAAGGAGCGACTGATGGGCGAACAGCAGGTCGAAACCAACGAGCGTTTCGCCGTCTCCACTGACATAGAACAGACCGGACTGGATTCCGGGCCGCGACACGCCTGAAATCAGCGTCGCTTCTATCCGGCGAATCTGCACGTCACCGATCGTCGTGTCGTTGCGATCCGTATAGCGATAATATCCCGTACCTTGCAGCCCGAGTACGAGTGGATCAGACGGCAACAGGCGACGACCCCATTCCATCGTGTCTTCTGCGGACGGACTTCCAGCATACTCCTTCCAGAGCCCGGCGCTCCCTTTGCCCGCGAGGCTTGAATCCACCACGTTGGCCAGCCGATTCTCGGAGGCCCCAGAGAAGCGCGTTGAGTAAGCGTAATCGAGAACCAGTCCACCGGATTCATCAAGCACGGTAATTTTGCGTGCTCGAGTGTAATCATAAGACGCCAGACGGCTGACGGCCTGATCGAGTGCGCTCCGATCAGCGTTGCGAAGGACGGCAGCAGCGGTCGTATCAGACCCGCTCAGTCCATTGGAGCCGGGGTTCGGAGACCGGTCGCCCAGACACCCGATCAGCAAAACACATATGACAGATAAGAGGGAGCGCACGATTCCGGTGCATGGTGCAATGACGGCGGGTATTTTACGCGGCACAACATCCAAAACAAAAACGATAAATGGCATACGAGGCGGAGCGCGAAGCCGCGGTGGAAGCGGCAGTGAAGGCGGCGAGTTTGATAAGGGAACGGGTTGGACGACTCAGCGAGACGGAGATCTCTGAAAAGGGTCGAAACGACTTGGTCACGGCGGTTGACGTAGAATCACAGGAGACGATCCAGGGGTTGCTTTCCGCATTTGGTGAGTATGCATTTCTCGGTGAAGAAGATGCGCCGGGGACTCGTCCGGATAGCCATCGCGATCAATGGATTGTGGATCCGCTAGACGGCACCACGAACTTTGTTCACGGCCTGCCGCCGTTTTCCGTAAGCATCGGCCTGCAATGCCAAGGCGCCATTGTCGTGGGTGTCGTACTGGAAATCGGTCGAAACGAGTTGTTCGATGCGGTCAAGGGTGGCGGCGCCAGGATGAATGGGAAGCCCATGCACGTCAGTTCCGTGTCGTCTCCCGCAGGTGCGATGCTCGCTACCGGCTTCCCGACGCGAGATTACACGACGCCTTTTCTCAGAGAGTATCTCGACGTGCTGGGTGCGACCATGCACACCTGGCAGAGCGTGCGAAGGATGGGGTCCGCTGCCGCAGATCTGGCTTATGTGGCGTGCGGCCGATACGACGGCTTCTTCGAGATTGGGCTGTCGCCCTGGGATTCGGCGGCGGGTTCGCTGCTAATCCAGGAGGCGGGTGGCTCCGTTACCGACTTTAGAGGAAGAACCGATTTTCTCTACCGTCCGCAGGTATTGGCCACGAACGGTATGCTTCATGACCTGCTTATGGCCTCGGTTCAGCCATTGCGCGACATCGGACTTGAGCACTGAGGTCCGGTTAGGACGGAAAAAGGGGTGTTGCTACCTTAACGACGTTTACAAAGCTAATCTACCAATTCCACATGCCCGTCAAATCCTACGGCCTCCTCGAAGGCAAGCGAGGAATCATATTCGGTGCGATGATCGAAAGCAGTATCGCATGGGCCATCGCTGAGGCCGTGTATCGCGAAGGAGGACGCTTCGTCCTGACAAACGCTCCCGTCACGGAGCGATTTGGCAAGCTCGACGAACTGTCGAAGCTGTCAGGCGATGCGCCCGTTATCTACGCGGATGCGACGAGCCAGGATGACCTGAACGCACTCTTTTCCGCCTCCAAGAAGCACTTCGGCGCCCCCCTCGATTTCATCGTCCATTCCATCGGGATGGGACTCAACGTGCGAAAAGACAAGCCGTACACCGATCTCAACTACGACTGGTATCACAGGACGCTGGACGTTTCGGCGATCAGCCTCCATCGGACAATTACCAGCGCGCTCGAAAATGATTCCCTAGCGGACGGCGCCTCGATCGTTGCCCTGACTTACATCGGAGCCCAGCGGGTCTTTTCGAAGTATTCGGAAATGGGCGACGCGAAGGCGCTGCTCGAGTCGATCGTACGCTCCTACGGTTATCGTCTCGGCAGTCGCGGTGTCCGGATCAATGCCGTGTCGCAAAGTCCGACTCGGACGACGGCGGGGCAGGGGATCACCGGATTTGAGGCGATGTTCGATTTCGCCGACCAGATGTCGCCGCTCGGGAATGCCGATTCTGAGAGTTGTGCCGACTACACCGTCACCCTGCTCAGTGACCTCACGAGGGCCGTGACCATGCAAACACTGTACAACGACGGGGGGTTCAGTGGGATGGGCATGTCGGATAGCACCATCGAACTCATTGCGGAAGCGACCGCTGGAATCCGAAGGAAAGATGAATAGGACGTTACGTCCGGTTAAATCTTTCCGAAATCGGTTCGTTATCGTCGTTTTCCGTACTGAGGTGCCCTGCAGCGGGTCGCTGACGTTTGGCGTGCGCTCAATGTGAGGTTATATTTAGCGCGCTCAAACAAGGACTGCATACACGTGATCCCCGCGGTCGACAATGTGGCGTCAGTGCACATCAGTGGAGACATCGCCGGGCGGGATCCAAACAGCGGATAGTGTTTGAGGGCTTACGATCCGCCTTTATCGAGCGAACCACGTACCAACCCCTTTTTATGTCGCCAACCGCATCTGCCGAGACTACGATCAAGAGTACTGCCCCGTCGATTTTTGGTATGTCGACGCCGATGAAACTCTCCCATTTCATTTATGACTACCCGGCCAAACTGGTGGCCAAGTATCCGGCGGAACCGCGAGATTCCGCGCGCCTGATGGTTCTCGATCGCAAGGCCGAAACGATTGAGCACAAGCTCATCTCGGATCTTCCAGAATACTTTACGAAAGGAGACGTGCTCGTACTGAACGACACGAAAGTCTTTCCGGCCCGACTGCATGGGAATAAGGAAAAGACGGGCGCGAAGATCGAGGTATTCCTCCTCCGTGAACTGAATCCGGACACGCGGCTCTGGGACGTGATTGTCGAACCGGCACGTAAGATCAGGATCGGCAACAAGCTCTTTTTCGGTGATGATCTCGTTGCCGAAGTCATCGACAACACGACTTCCCGCGGGCGGACCATTCGCTTCCTTTTCGACGGCGAGAACGAAGAGCTTTATGACCTGATCGATCGGATCGGCGAGATGCCTATTCCGCCTTACATAAAGCGCTCGGCCGAACCGGAAGACCGCGAGCGCTATCAGACGATTTTCGCAAAGAATCGCGGCGCCGTTGCTGCGCCGACCGCCGGTCTGCACTTCACGGAGCGGCTGCTGAAGAACATCGGGGACGAAGGCGTCGACATCGTCAAAATGACGTTGCACGTCGGCTTGGGGACCTTTCGTCCCGTTGAGGTCGAGGATCTGACGAAGCATCGCATGGATTCCGAGAATTTCGAAATCTCTGCGGGCGCTGCCGACACGGTCAACCGTGCGCTTTCTTCTTCCTCGAATTCGGTGACCGTCGTGGGCACGACGGTCGTGAGAGCCGTCGAATCAAGTATTTCGGCAGCAGGCATGCTC
Source organism: uncultured Bacteroidota bacterium (assembly GCA_963768715.1). Taxonomy (GTDB): domain Bacteria; phylum Bacteroidota; class Rhodothermia; order Rhodothermales; family DATKEJ01; genus DATKEJ01. The sequence continues at coordinate 182,494 of CAVYJC010000003.1, read as the reverse complement.
AAGGCGTCGTCTGGATGGACCGACAAGTTCATCTACCCTCCTTACGAATTCCGAATCACCGAGCGCCTGCTCACCAATTTCCACATGCCGCGATCGACGCTGATGATGCTCGTTGCGGCTTTTTCGGGACGCGACTTCCTCATGCACGCCTACCACGAGGCTATCAAAGAGAAGTATCGCCTCTTTTCGTTCGGCGATGCGATGCTGATTCTCTAAGTCCGGGGCAGGCGCCCCCAATCTTCCGAAGCCTGGATGACACCGCCTGATCTTCCGACCGCAGGAGTAGTCATTGCGGCTGCGGGGGCCGGCACACGGCTCGGCGGAGCGAAAAAGCAGTTCCGACTCCTCGGCGGCAAGCCGCTTCTCGTCCAAACGGCCCTGCGTTTCGAAAGCCATCCACGCGTCGATGCCATATGTGTCGCGGTACCCGCCCCTGAAGTTGACGAAATCACACGGATGTGTCGAAATTATGACCTGTCGAAGGTCGTATCGATTGTGGCAGGTGGAGCTACCCGGCAGGAGTCCGTTCGGATCGCTCTGGCCGCACTTCCGATTTCATCCAGGACCGTGCTTACACACGACGCGGTGCGACCCTTCGTCTCGTCCGACGATATCGACGAGCTTCTTGCCGCGCTGATCGATCACGAAGCGGCAGTACTGGCCGTGCCCGTGACAGATACGATGTGCCGAACGCGTGACGGACTCGTTTCGGAACGGGTCGAGCGGGAGGGGGTATTCAGACTTTTGACGCCGCAGGGATTCCGTCGAGAGGTACTCGAGCGGGGTCACCGAAAAGCGATCGCGGAGTCGCAGGTCTTTACAGATGAGGTCACGCTCGTGAAATCCCTTGGCATAGACGTCAAAGTGGTTTCGTGCACGAGTCCGAATGTCAAAATCACGACGCCGGCCGATTGGGCCCAGGCCCTCTGGATGTGGCCGGCTTGGATGCGGGCACACGAATAGCGAATTAATGCGGGTAGGTTTCGGATATGACGTGCACCGGCTCATCGAAGGGCGTCGCCTGGTTCTGGGCGGCGTCGACGTTCCGCACGAAGTCGGCGTGCTCGGACACTCAGATGGCGATGTGCTCGCCCACGCCGTAGCAGATGCTTTGCTCGGGGCCGCCGCTCTCGGCGATATCGGAAGCCACTTTCCAGACACATCGGATGAATGGCGCGATGCCGACAGCATCAAGCTGCTGACCCGTGTGGGTGATCTGATCGCCGAAGCCGGATACCGAACCGTGAATGTCGATGCGACGGTCGCGCTCGAGCGCCCCCGGCTGCGCGACTTCATCGATTCGATGCGTGCAAATCTTGCCTCCGCCATGCGTATTGACGTCAACGCAGTCTCGGTCAAAGCGACGACGACCGAGCGCCTGGGATTCGAAGGACGTGAGGAAGGCGTATCCGCCTACGCCGTCTGTCTCATTGAGCAGCAATCCGAGCAATCAGAGTCCAATGGTTGACGTATTGACCGATCTCGCCACGTGGATGGAGGGCCTGCCGCCTGAGCTCATGTATCTGATGATTCTCATGATCGCGTACGTGGAGAACGTCTTTCCACCCATTCCCGGAGACATGATCGTTGTTTTTGGAGGGTATCTGGCCGGAAAATCGGCCTTAATGCTGTCCGGCGTCATCCTGTTCGCGACCATCGGAGGAGCAGCGGGATTCATGACGATGTTCTTTGTCGGAGGGCGCATCGGCACCGCGATCATGCAGCCAAACCGCTTTCGATGGCTGCCGAAGGACCAGATCGCGACGAGCCGCCGCTGGCTGTCACGATGGGGATACGGCCTGATTGCCGTGAATCGATTCCTCAGTGGAACGCGATCCGTTATCTCCCTCGTCGCCGGGATGGCCAAAATGCGGACCCGCCCTGTCTTGATCGCGTCGACGTTCAGCGCCGCCATTTGGTGCGCTCTGATAGCCTGGCTGGGTTATATCGTCGGAGACAACTGGGAAATCGTTGGGCACTACCTGGCCATCTATGGCAAAGTTGTCCTCTGGGTCATGGTCGTCGGTATTGTGCTCTTTGCACTGTACCGGTTGCTGCGTCGGAAGAAGGCGTTGACCGATACCGACGTTCCGGAAACCGACGTCTCCGAAACGCCGAAAGGCTGACGTATGCGCTACACCAAAACTATTGGGCTCGTCGGTGGAATGGGGCCGTATGCCGGCGTCGACGCCCTGAACAAGATTCTCAGTGAGACGCGAGGTTTCCATGATCAGGACCACCTGCCCGTCGTCCTCGCATCGTTTCCCGATCGCATTCCGGACAGGGGCCGCTACGTGCTGGGACAGTCCGACGAGAATCCAGCACATGCCATTTTCGAAATAATCCGGTGGCTCGACAGCCAGGATGTCGCCGTCGCAGGCATTCCGTGCGTTACGGCACACTGTGATCCGATCTTCTCTGTCGTCAGGGACCTCGTCTCGGTGACCGGGTGTCGATTGAAGCTGCTCAGTCTCGTGGATGAAACGCTCGCGTACATCCGGGAGATGGATCCTGGGATCCGGCGCGTAGGCGCCTTCTCGACGACGGCGTCTTATCGTTCGCGCCTGTTTATCGATGCACTTCGGGATGCGGGTTATGAGGCCATCGAGCAGGATCCAAGAATCCAGGACGAGCTTGTGAATCCCGCGATATTCGACGCGGGATTCGGCATCAAGGCCGCCGCGAATCCGGTTACAGACAGGGCGCGTGGGTTCGTGATCGAGGCGATCCGGCATCTCGCCGCTAGTGGCGCCGAGGCGGTCATCCTCGGATGCACGGAGCTGCCGCTTGCCGTGACGGAGGCGGAGATCGAAGGGGTCCGCTGCATCGATCCTACGCGCGCACTGGCGCGCGCACTTATTCGCGAGGCGGCGCCTGAGCGGTTGGACGCGTAGGAGACTCCGGACCCCGGACGTCTTGTCTCACACGAAGCCGCGGAGCCACAGAGATTTTGCAGTGACGTCCGCTGGATGGGTCGCACAGTCATGGAAATTGGGGGGACCTCGGACCCCGGACCTCGGACGTCTTAGTCGAGTGCGTCGTTGCTCAAAATGACAGCGTTGTCGCGTTGTCTCCCCGTGAAATTAAAGGAAAGCGCCGGCCGCGGATGATATCTTTCGCCTGGCTGTTTGTGCCTCCCGGAATTCATCCATTGCACCACACTGATGACCGCCTCGCTCCGAGCATTCCTCCACGGCTTGATCGATTACGCAGGACTGTTTCCCCCGGCGAACCTCGAAATGCCTGAAGCGGTGTCGACCTACTCCCGGCACCTGGATTCCGATCACGCATGGATGGTCAGTCGATTTGTGTGCCCGGTCGCGAGGCTCGATGCTTTTGCGACCGAAGGCCGGAAATCGCTCGAACGCTTTGCCCCGGTGAGACTAGCCGGCCTGGCCTCCTCGATGCACGATATGACCGCCATGATGCGCGTCGCCGCTGCTGACGCAGCCAGAGTAAAGAGCTTCGAGAAGGAAGGGTGGGGTCGAGTCGACATTCTCGAGGTACGCCTACCGGACGATCTGATCGACGGGGATCCCTCCGCAATCTCGCTTGCGCTCGACCGCTACGAGGGTACGCTCCGATTTGGCGGTATGAAGTTGAAACGGATCTTCTACGAAGTCGGCCGGACCGCGAGATGGAAAGATCGCGTCGAACGGCTCGCTCCCGCCTGTTCCGGCGTGGAGCACCGGGGATTCAAGATCCGCTGCGGTGGGGCTACGCCGGACGCCTATCCAAGCGTGGAAGAGATCTCCGACGCCATCGCGATTTGCGCGCATCTGGGCGTTCCGTATAAGGCGACGGCAGGATTGCATCATCCCGTTCGTCACGTTAGATCCGGAATCCGGGATCGTACAGCACGGATTCGTCAACGTATTCGCCGCGGGAGTCCTCGCCTCAAAACTCGATACCGATCGTCTCAACTGGGTTATCGACGATCGAGATCTTGGACATTTTGATTTCACGGATGATCATTTTGCGTGGGGCGGATTCGAGGTCCCGGTGAGTGCGGTTACCGAAGTTCGCCGCTCGTTCGCCATATCATACGGAAGCTGCGATATTGATGAGCCCGTCGAGGATCTTCGCGACGCGGGACTTCTCTAAATAGACAGTCACATGGATATCACTACCGACCCTTCGATAAGGTCGTTTCGTCCCCGTAGCCGCGGACAATCATTTTCCGATCCAGAATCTGCCGTATGGCGTTTTCAGGCGTCCCGAAGGAGGGCCGGCGCGTGTCGGCGTTGCGATTGGGGACCAGATTCTCGATCTCTCGGTGCTCGAATCGATGGGGCTGCTGAATTTGCCGGGTGACCCCAGGCAGCGGCCGTTTTCGAGGCCAAGCTTGAATCTCTTCCTCGCGATGGGGAAGGATGCCTGGCGAGCCGCCAGGATGCAGATTCACGGCCTGCTGCGCGATGATACGCCGACGCTGAAGGAAGAAGACACCCTCCTCAATGAGGTGTTGGTCCCGATGAAACGCGCCGTCATGCACCTTCCGTAGAGATCGGCGACTACACCGACTTCTACTCGTCCAAAGAGCACGCGACGAACGTTGGAACCATGTTCCGAGGCGCCGACAATGCGCTCATGCCGAATTGGACCCACCTGCCGGTGGGATACCATGGACGCGCCAGTTCGATCGTGCCGAGCGGGACGCCGGTCCGCCGCCCGTCCGGTCAGCTGAAGCCCGATGACGGTCCGCCGACATTCGGCCCCAGTCGCCTCCTCGATTTCGAGCTTGAGATGGGGTTCTTCGTTGGTCCGGGAAACCATCTCGGGGCACCAATTCCCATCACAGAAGCACCCCGGAACACATCTTTGGACTCGTATTGGTGAACGATTGGAGTGCCCGAGATATCCAAAAGTGGGAATACGTCCCACTCGGGCCTTTCCTTGGAAAGAGTTTTGCGACGTCGATTTCACCGTGGGTCGTGACGCTCGATGCACTGGAGCCCTTTCGGGTTGCAGGGCCGCGGCAGGATCCGGAGCCGCTGCCTTACTTGCGTGCGGGCGGCGACTGGTCGTACGACATCAATCTGGAGGTGGGAATCCGACCAGCCAATATGGCTGAAGCGCACCCGGTCTGTCGCTCGAATTTCCGCTACATGTACTGGAACGTCTGCCAGCAGCTGGCTCACCACGCATCCAATGGGTGCAATCTGCGACCTGGGGATTTGTTGGCGTCGGGAACGATCAGCGGTCCGACCCCCGACAGCTACGGCAGCATGCTCGAGTTGACCTGGCGCGGCGAGCGGCCAATCCAACTGCCCGATGGAACCGAGCGCAAGTTCATCGCGGATGACGACGAGGTGATCATGAGCGGATGGGCGCAGGGAGACGGGTATCGTATCGGTTTTGGAAATGTGTCGGGAAAGGTTCTACCTGCTGGATAACTTCAAACACCAAACACCAAACACCGAACACCGAACTTCGAACACCGAACACCGAACAGAGGAGTTGTTCGCGAAAGGCCGTCCACCAATATGCGTTTTGCGATTTGAATTTTGAATTCTCTTACTGGTGCGCCGTCGCGCTCTGCCACGAATACGGATAACTCGGGTCATCCATCGCTTCGGCCGGTTTTGCCAGGTGCAATGGATGGAAGGTGTCCACCATAACGGCGTATTCCTTCGTTTCCTTCTTGCCGATGGACTCCTCCGCCTTGCCCGGATGCGGCCCGTGCGGAATGCCTCCCGGATGCTCCGTAATGCTCGCGACTTCCACACCTTTCCGACTCATGAAGTCGCCGTCGACGTAGTAGAGTACTTCGTCTGAATCGATGTTCGAGTGGTTGTAAGGGGCGGGGATCGACAGAGGATGGTAGTCGAACATCCGCGGCACAAAGGAGCAGACGACAAAGTTCGGCGCAGCGAACGTCTGGTGGACAGGCGGCGGCTGGTGAATGCGTCCCGTAATCGGTTCGAAATCGCGGATGTTGAATGTCCACGGGTAGAGGTAGCCGTCCCAGCCCACGACGTCGAGCGGATGGTGATCGAACCAGTAGTGGTGCATTCTGCCGAGCTTCTTGATGCGCACCTCGAAATCGCCCTGTTCGTTGTGAAACAGGGGGAGTTGCGGGCGATTAATGTCGCGCTCGCAGAAGGGACTGTTTTCAAGGAACTGTCCGAGCTCCGAACGATACCGGCGTGGGATCGAGATCGGACCGGTCGACTCGATGCAGAAGATCCGGTTTTCGGATGAGTCGAACTCCATGCGATAGGTTGTACCCCGCGGGATGTAGATGTAGTCCCATTCACCGAATGGCAGCGTCCCGAAACTGCTGTACACGAACCCGCTGCCTTCGTGGATAAACAGCAACTCGTCATGTTCGCCGTTCCGGTAGTGGTATTCCATCTTCTCGGAGGGCGACCGACGGAAAGCAAGACGTCGTTGTTGAACAGGACGGGCGTGCGAGCCGTGATCGGATCGCCGCCGACAGCCATGCCGGCCGTCCTGAGATGGTGATGTCGCAGCACCCCGACGTCCCACGGCTCGATGACAATCTCCTTGCCTGGTTCTACTTTGGTTACCCGCGTCGGCGGGTTGTAGTGATAGAGCAGAGAAGACGATCCGCTGAAGCCTTCGGCTCCGAACAGTTCTTCACTGTGGAGCTCGCCGTCCTCACGACGAAACTGGATGTGCCGCTTGTCGGGAATCTTGCCGAGTTGGTGGTAGATCACGAGAATCTGCGGTTGAGTGAGGGTCCGAGGTCAGATGTCCGAAGTCCGACCCGGATCCAGGTTCTGCCAGGTTGACCGTTCAATTTGTCGATCTCTGCTTTCTTCGTGTCTTGCTGTGGGTTCATTGCGGGCACGTAAAGGGAACGGTCGGATTCGGCTGTCGGCATTGAGAAGCCTGGTCTGCACCACTTTAGTTAACGCGACTCCATCTCGGGTCCGACCACGGACCACGGACCACGGACGTCTAACGTCACAGATTCCCCCTCAGGTCCTGTTCGCGTTCGATAGCTTCAAAAAGCGCCTTGAAATTTCCTTTGCCGAATCCGCGCGCCCCTTTTCTCTGGATAATCTCAAAGAAGAGGGTGGGACGATCGCCGACCGGCTTCGTAAAGATCTGGAGCAGATATCCTTCGTCGTCTCGGTCGACGAGAATGCCAAGCTCTTGCAGCAGTTCCAGCGGCTCCTCGATTTTACCGACGCGATCCTCGAGCATCTCATAGTAGGTCGTAGGTACCTGGAGGAAATCCATGCCGTTCTTCCGAAGTCGCTGAACGGTGTCGATGATGTCGGCTGTGAGGAGGGCGATGTGCTGAACACCCGGCCCTTCGTTGTATTCCAGATACTCTTCGATTTGAGATTTTCGCTTTCCGTCGGCGGGTTCGTTGATCGGAAATTTGATGCGACCTCTTCCACCGGCCATGACTTTGGACATCAGCGCTGAATACTCGGTCGAGATGTCTTTGTCGTCAAAATGGATGTATTGCGTGAAGCCGAGGACGTCCCGATAGAAAGCGACCCAGTCATTCATCTTCCCAAGCTCGACGTTGCCCACGCAGTGGTCGACGAACTGGATGCCCGTTGGATGCACCTCGACAGGAGACGACGCCGGTCTAAATCCAGGGAGGAAGTCTCCGCGATACTTGTCGCGCTGGACGAACGTGTGAATCGCGTCCCCATAGGTCGCGACCGCCGCAGTCCGCACCGTTCCGTTCTCGTCGGACGAATCGGCCGGCTCGGCCACAGGAACGCCTCCACGCGCAACCGATTCGCGGAAGGCGCGATCGACGTTTTCGACAGTCAGGGCAATGTCGCGCACGCCGTCGCCGTGCTTGCGGCAGAATTCTGCGATCGCTGAGTCACCTGCCATCGGCGCCGTTAGAATAAGTCGGATGTTACCCTGTCGAAGCAAGTACGAGGCGCGATCACGCGTACCCGTCTCGAGTCCGCGATAGGCGGCGAGGCTGAATCCGAAGACCGTCATGTAGAAATGCGCCGCCTGGTGGGCGTTGTTTACCCAAAGCTCCACGTAGTCCACGTCAAGCAGACCGAGGTGATCGTCGAAGCGCTCTTCGAGCGGACGTTCCAATACGGGCATTTCGTCGGTGGATGGGTTCATACGATTCTGTGGTTGATATTCGGAAGCGCTTACAACAAACTTCTAAGCGCGGTCCGCCCGATTGTTTTCTTTACGCATCGAATTTAGGTAGAAGAAGGGATATGGTCCGTGGTCCGTGGTCCGTGGTCCGTGTTGCCACGCGGCCGGTTCTTCAGGATGACGCGAGCAGGATCTCCCTGATCTCCTCGATTTCGGTCAGCGCCTCGGGATTCGCCAGCGCGTTTCTGTTCGAGATATTCCGGCCGGCAAGGATAGCCTTGACGCTCAGTTCGACGGTCTTTCCGCTCCGTGTGACGGGGATTTCAGACACCTGGAAAATGTGTTGCGGCACGTGCTTTGGCGAGCAGGTCTCACGGATCGCATTGCGAATCGCGCGGACGGTTTGTTCGTCGAGCGTCGTTCCGGGCACCAGAGAGACCAGCAGCACAATTTGCTCATCCGAGCGGCCGGGACCTATCCAACCTACAGCGACGGCCCCCGTAACTGCGTCGACCGCGTGGAGGGCGCCGTAAAGCTCGGAGCTTCCGATGCGAACGCCGCCGGGATTCAGTGTGGCATCCGAACGTCCGTGAATGACGATGCCGCCACGTTCAGTGATCGTGATGAAATCCCCGTGGCGCCATATTCCGGGATACTTCTCGAAGTAAGCGCTCCGGTAGCGCTCGCCGCCGGGATCATCGAGGAATTTCGTTGGCATCGAAGGCATCGGCTGAACACACACGAGCTCGCCGGGCTCACCTACAACCGATCGACCGCTCTCGTCGAATGCCTGAACGTCGACACCCAGACCTTTGCACTGGATCTCTCCCGGATAGACGGGCAGCGTGGGATTTCCGAGCACGAAACACGAAATGATGTCGGTGCCGCCTGCAATCCCGGCGAGGTGGACGTCGCGTTTCACGTTCTGGTAGACCCATTCGTATCCCGCCTCCGAGAGCGGCGATCCGGTGTACATGATCGTACGGGTCTCAGGTAGACCTCCGAACGAGGCGATTGCGTCATCCGGAAGTCCTTTCATCGACGCCTCGATGTGGCGTCCACTGGTGCCGAAATGGGTCGTGCCTGTTTCCTGGACCGCCTCCCAGAGGGTCGTCAATTCAGGATGAGCCGGACTTCCGTCGTAGCACACGATCGTTGATCCGACCGACAGTGCCGAGAGCTGCCAGTTCCACATCATCCAGCCGCACGTCGTGAAGTATAGAAGCCGGTCACCGGGGCCCAGGTCGCAGTGGAGCTGGTGCTCCTTGCGATGCTGGAGAAGCGTTCCGCCCGCCCCGTGGATCATGCATTTAGGCGCGCCGGTCGTGCCCGACGAGAACATGATGTAAAGCGGGTGGGCGAACGGCAGTTGCTCGTACGCCAGGACCGGTTCATCATCCGGGCCAAGGAACGTTTCCCAGTCTGTGTCGCCCATTCTTGGAGCATTGCCCACCGGATAGGGGATCGAAACGATTTGCCGGATCGACGGCACGGCCGTCTTCATCTGTTCGACGACGCGGCGCGTCTCGAATGTCCTCCCCTTGTAGCGATAGTGTGTGCTTGCAAACACGAGGACGGGTTTGACCTGGCCGAATCGATCGGTAACCGCCTGGAGTGCGAAGTCGGGTGAGGCGCTAGACCACGTGGCGCCGACTGCGGCGCACGCGAGCGCCGCCACGACGGCCTCCGGTACGTTGGCCGTGAAGCCCGCCACGCGATCTCCCGGCCTGACGCCGGCTGCTCGAAGGCCTCGAGATGCACGAGCAACAAGACCGCGAAGCTCCTGAAAGCTGATTTCCCCACCGAATCCACCTCGGTCGTGACTCCTTCGTTCGTCGGGCTCAATCCGATAGACAATGGCCGGGCCCGAGAATCCACGCTCGAGGATGTTCTCGGCAAAATTCAGACGGATCCCCTCAAACCATGTGACGCCTGGCATCGCACCCGGCACAAGGGGCGGTTCCTGGCTGCCCGTGGAGAGCAGCTGCGTGTAGTCTTGGAAGAGGCGCCAAAAGCGGCCCACGTCGCTGCACGACCATTCGTGCAAATCCTTGTAGGAATCGAAGCGCCTGTCCGTTCGAGCGGCTGCCCACGTGGCGAAGTCCGTCATCCGGCTCGTCCGGATACGTTCATCCGAGGGAGTCCAGAGCGGCTTGATCATGTATTCGTATTCTATCCGAAGAGTTCGTTAAGGATATCGATCACGCGGTCGATATCCTCATGCGATACGTCTCGGTGCGTCGAAGCGCGAATCGTCGTCGGGCCAAACGGCACCATCAGCACGCCGCGTTTGGTCAGCGCGTCGAGCGCATCATTCGCTGTTCCTTCTTTGACGTTGAACATTACGATGTTGGTTTCCGCGCCCGGCTCATCTATTTCGAGCTTTGGAAGCGCGGCGATCGTGTCGGCGAGCTTCCGGGCCTTGGCGTGGTCGTCAAGCAGCGACGCGCGGTGATGCTCCAGCGCGTACAGTCCGGCCGCGGCCAGCATTCCGATCTGCCGCATCCCGCCGCCAAGCATTTTACGGATTCTGCGCGCACGCCGGATCGTTTCGGCTGATCCTGCGAGGACCGATCCGACGGGGGCACCGAGCCCTTTTGAAAGGCACACACTTACCGTGTCAAACGGCTCGGCGAAGCGTGCCTCTGCAATTCCAGTCGCGGCGGACGCATTCCACAGTCGTGCGCCGTCGAGGTGGAGCGCGAGCCCGAGCTCGCGACCTGCGGCACAAGCTTCCTGCAGCTGCCGTAGAGGAAATACGGCGCCGCCGGCCCGATTGTGGGTGTTTTCGAGCGAAAGGAGCCGGGTCCTGGCCTCCCAATCAAAGCCGTGCCTTGCCTGCCCACGAATTTGTACGGGCGTGATCACCCCACGATGTCCCTCGACAGAGCGCAGAAGTACGCCTGAAAGGGCGGCCGGTGCGCCGGCCTCGTAGTGTGCGATGTGGCTTCCGGCTTCGCATATAACCTCGTCGCCGGGCTGCGTGTGAAGGCGTATGGCAATCTGGTTGCCCATTGTGCCGGAAGTGACGAAGAGTGCCGCTTCCTTGCCCAGGATGCGCGCCACTTCCTCTTCGAGCGCGATGGCGGTCGGGTCTTCGCCGAATACGTCGTCGCCGACGACCGCTTCAAACATGGCCCGCCGCATCTCCTCGGAAGGCCGCGTAACGGTGTCGCTTCGGAGGTCGACTACAGCGGACATCATCAACCTTCCCGACCGATGTCCAAGATCTCGAACTGCAGCTTGCCGGCCGGTACGTTTACGTCGATCACGTCGCCCACACTCCGACCGAGAAGCGCCTTCCCGATGGGGCTCTGGACCGAAATCTTGTTCACAGTGAAATCGGCCTCTTGCGGAGACACGAGCGTATATGTCAACTCCTTCCCGCTCTTGAGATCCTTGACCCTGACACTCGAAAGAATGTATGCCTTGCTGCTGTCAATGACGCTTTCGTCCACCAGGCGGGCCCTGTAGACGGTCTTCTCCAGGTCTGCGATCTTCTTCTCGAGCATCCCCTGGGCATCCTTGGCCGCGTCGTATTCGGCGTTCTCGGAGAGGTCACCATGCGATCGGGCTTCCGCAATGTCATTCGCGATGCGCGATCGCCCCTTGGTTTTCAGAAACTCTAGTTCGTCCCTGATCTTCTTGAGGCCTTCCTCGGTCAGGTAAACTGGATCGTGACTCATTGCTCGACGTATATCGCCCGAATTGTAGGAATGACGGACGGGTGTAAAAAAAAACGTCGCCGCGACCTTGCCAGGTTGCGACGATGCGTGCGTCAATATACGAACCGACTTCACTTCGGTTCTACTTGAGCGTGTTCCGGGTGTCTGGTTCCGAGTTCCGGGTGCCTGGTTTAGTTCTCAAGTGAAGGTGCTATGCGGATCTTGCCTGACACCCAAGTTTGGTATTTGAAGTTTGGTGTTTGAAGTTTGGTGTTTGGTGTTTGGTGTTTGGTATGGTCATGGAACTGTTCAGCGTTCCGCATTTACAATCATGTGATCTAGGACTAAACGGACGGTTGTTACGATGAGTCGTCTCTCTCGAGACTCCGAAGCAGAGTGGATTATCGTGTCTCTTGGGGCAATGGCAGCGGGCTTTGCACTGGGCCTGCTCTATACATCACCGAAGGGCAGAGAGGCGCGGGTGAGAATGAGTGAGGAGGCCTCTCGTGGGGTAAAATGGCTCGATCGTCAACTGGAGGAGGCGAGGGCCCGAATTCTCGCCGCGGGCGATGAGGCTGCCGACCACCTTCGGACCGTAGTCGAAGAGACTGTCGAAAAGGTTGTCCCAACCTTCGGGAGCGAAGACGACTGGCGAAGCGTATATGCTGAAACGGACGAAGAAGTCCGCCGCTTGAAACAGTAATTCCGGGATCAAGTGGGCCCGTCCGGGCGTTCGGAGCCCCTTCTTTCAATCACCGACACAAAACGGATCCAAAAATGCCGTATCCACCACAACTCGTCGAACCAATGCGTCGTGAACTCACCGCCCTAGGGGTCGAGGAGTTGTATACGGCCGACTCGGTCGACGAGGCGATGGAAGCAAGCGAGGGAGACACCGTAGCCGTGATCATCAACTCGGTTTGCGGATGCGCAGCCGGCAATGCCCGGCCCGCCGTGCGTCTCGCAATGAACGCGCAAGTTCAACCGGATCGATATCTGACCGTTTTTGCCGGACAGGACCTGGAAGCGACGGCGCGTATGCGCAGCTACTTGCCGGGGATACCTCCATCGTCGCCGTTTATAGCGCTTTTCAAGTCCGGTCAGCCGGCCTTCATCCTCGAACGGCGTCAGATCGAGGGTCGTACGGCGAGCGCAATCGCTTTCGATCTGGCCCAGGCGTATGCCCGCTACTGTTCGAACGGCTCCTTGAGCGGGTCTGCCGAAGAACAGCCGGTTAGCGGTTCGGGTACTTCGGATTCGGATAGCGGGATGCCCGATACCTTTCGGTCGATTCTCTGACCGCGCCACGCCTGCGTCCGGGCCATCCACCTCCCATACGCCTCTAAACACTCGCCTTGAACTGCTCCCACTGGCGGAGTCCCGAGTTACGAGTCGGCGGCTGACCGATACGTCTGTATGACGATTCCTGCATAGACGAGTCCCGCCAGACAGGCCGTCCCGAAGATGACGGCCGACGTCGCGCCGTAGGCAGACACCCCGACGACCGGTAGAACCGGAATGAGGGCTGTCAAGAAGGACCGGCCAAGGAATCGAAGGGAAAGGCCGATGTCTACTTGGGCGAGGCGGAGCAGCCACACGAGAAGTCCGACATACATTACGGCGCTGCCGGCACCGTAAAGTGCGATCGCCACGAGCGGCTTTCCAAGAACCCCACCAATGCTGAGCGCAATGGCACGGAGAGAGAAGAGCGCGACGTTGAAGGCCAGATTCGCTCTCAGTTTCTCGAGCACGTCGAAGAGACGCGTAAGCGGCGACGAAATGAACACGAACAACAGCCAGACAGCGAGCCACTGCGCATAGACTCCGGCGGTCGTCCAATCCGGCCCGAGGACAAATCCGATCAATTGTGGTCCCGCCACAAGGACGACCAGCATCGGGAAGAGGCCCACCTCTACGAGCCGGCGGAAGACGCCGCGTGTCAAAACGTCGAGCCCGCCCTCCAGCTTGCAGCGGGCCGCCTTCACGAAGTAAACCTGCGCGACGGATGAGCCCACCAGACCTATCGGCACAGCCAGGAGGGCATATGCCTGGGCATAGTGCCCCACTACGGTTGCGTCGAAAAAGAAGAACAGCAGGAACGCCGGGAGTTGGGTTGAGGTGGAGTTCAGCAGGGCCGAGGGACCCGAGAAGAACGGGAAGTCCCTGAATCGCCGGGCGATCCGTTTCAAATCGGCCAGTTGCGGAACTGCGCCGTCAAGGAGGCGCCGCCGGCTCAATGCCGCCAGGACGCCGGCTGCTGCGGCCTGCCCTGCAACCAGTCCGGCGACGAGCCCCCAGGGGCCGACGTGCTGCAATCCGGCCGTCAACTGGATGGGGACCGACGTCGCGCTTTGGCTCGCCCTACCCGCTGCTACTGCTCGAAACCTCTTCTCACGTGTGAGCCAGCTCTCGAGGAGGCGGGCAAGACCTGCGCAAAGAAGCGAAAATGGAAGCAAGACCAGGTAGGGTGCAAGCTGCGGTTTTCCGATTGAGCCGGCAATCGCATCGTTGAAGACGGCCACCGGAATCGTCAGAACACTGAGCGCAATCAGGATGGATAGGCCAAGCGTGAAGACATTGCGGGCCTGATCGTCGTCTTCAGGGAGCATGACCGCGTCGTCGTACCGGCCCGACGAAATCGTGGTAAGGACCGCCACAAGCGCCGTGAACACGCCAAGGATGCCGAACATCTCGGGCGTATACAGACGCGTGAGTACAGGGCGAGCGATGTAGGTCAGCCCCATTGCCAGCGTCGTCCCTGACATCAGCGTAGTCACGGACGGAAGAAAGTCGTCGCTCCCAGATTTGAAACGGAAGAGCCTCATGAATCGGGCAAGCGGTAGAGTTTCCATCGTCCCACTTCATGCACGGGATCGAAGCCGAGACGACTCGTCAATTCAGACTGATCTACGAGTAGAAAGTCGATGCCGTACTTCGATCTCAGGGATATCCAGTCTGCCGTCGTGTGTCCGTGGTAGGCCTCATCCAGCACCGGCTTGACGCCAAGTCCCCTCGAAGGCGCCTTGATCGGTGCGACGTCGAGCAGGCGACTGAACCACGTGATCATGTCGGCGTCGTCGAAAGGGAATGCCGCGTAGTCGATCACGATTGCCCGCCGGGCATTCGATCGAAAGGTCGAATTCGAAGGCGGTACAGCGAAGACGGCATCCTTTTCGGAATGCGTCGCAATCCACGATTCCATCCGACCCAGATCGGATCTTGCATGGACGTCCGCCGCAGTGTGCGGGCTCAAGAACGCCGGTTTGCTCAAGGCGAGTACGATGACGAGCACGGAAGCGAGGATGGAGGCAACGTCGCGCGTTCGACCGGGACGCACGAAGGTTTCGAAGGGTCGAGTCACCGTGTCTGGGAGTACGATTATCAGCGCCCCTGACATCACGACGACGAGCAGAAGTTTCAGTACTACGGTGAGTTTGAAGGCCTGGAACTTTGCCACGAGCAGCACCGGCCACACCTCCGTGAAGACGGCTGTTACGATGCAGGCCGCAAGGATGACGGATGCGACCCGGATCAATCGGACTCCTTCCGAAACGGCGGCGCGCTTCCTCAGAAGATGGAACGCACCGGATCCGAGCACCAGCATGATCGCAAATCGAATAATCGATTTCGCGCCAAATGACAGAAACATGTGGTGGAACGGATTTCGAAATCGCGCCAGGATGTAGAAGACCTGTTCGGCGTCGAGCGTCCGCGCGTTGAGCTGCTGCAAAGCAATGGGAATGATCGCCGGGAGCGCGGTGATGACGAACAGGGCCAGTGCAATCAGGCCACCGTTGCCTTCCCGGTCCGTCTTCCGATCTTCGACCCGATCCCAGATCCGTTCGACGACCAGGACGCCGGCCAACAATAGTCCGGCGAGCAGTTGAAACCACGTGGCGATTCCAAGGAGAACAGCTGCATTCCGATCTCGACGCTGCAGCCACTGATGAAGGGCATGGAGTGCGAGTCCCCAGGCGATCATCTCGCCCACGAACATGGAGTATACAAGGTCGTTGCTGCCGAGCGTCCACTTGTGCAGCACACCCAGAGTGAGAAAGACGGCAAGCGCGGCGGCGACCCTGTCTCTTAGGAGACGGCGCGCTACACGGTAAGCGCCCGAACCGATGAGAATCCAGCAGATCAGGTAAACGGAGAAGAAGACGGCCGGCATGGATGCGAGGCGGCAAAATGGAGCGAGCAGCCAGACCACGTAGGTCCGGACGCCAATTTCCGCCGCTTGTGTTTGCACGAACCAGTCATTCGCGAACAGAGAATGGTCAAGGAGCGAAGACAGGTATGGAACCAATTCGTCCTGGTCGCCGGCGCCGAAATTGTATCCGAAGCGAGCGAAAAGGGCGCCGAAAGAGAGGAAATAAACCCAAACCGGGCCCGGATCGAGGTTCCGAAGACGTGATGACATGGCCTTAGCTGCGGCTGCCGAGGATTCTACCGATGACGCTCCGTCGCCGAACCGCTCGGAAGTACGTCGTGAGTTGGCCGCCGAATCGTCGCTTGAATTCCGCGATCGAGGCGGTATTTGCCCCGATGAAATCAAAAAGTGTGATGCCATCAGACGCGAGCAGGGGGAGTAGCGAGGCGAGAAGTACTGTCATCGACGGGCCGGGCCTGCTTCCTGCTGCCCAGTAGTAGGCGGTATCGTCATTTCGCAGAACGGTAACCGATGCTTCGATTTCCTTCGAAGCGAGGTTTCGGGCGGCGTACGTGGTCGCCAGACCGTCTCGCTTAAGGTTCTCGGCGACGGCCGCGAGTCGCTCCTCGGTCAGTGGCGGCTTCCGCCCGCTGCGCTCATAGCTCTCGACGACCCATCGAGCCTGCATTGCCGCTTCGCCGGAAACAATTTCGAATTCCTGCGACCGCTGTCGCGCCATGCGCCGGGCGCTCTCCGACCAGGCATCTATTGGATCGTGAGCGCCGTCGAGTCGAATATGGTAGGTGTAAAGTGGACGAACGCCCCAGCCGCGCCACGTGAAAGGGCGCAGGTCTTGGATCGGCGGCGGAAGATGGAGCGCGGCAGCGTAAAACCGGCGCTCCACAGCTTCGAGCAAGGATTCGAGAACGGACGTGCGATCATGGATTTCTGCTTCATCCGGATCGCTTCCCAAGCGGATTGCACTGTACGCTGTGAGAGGCGGAATCACCACGTACGCAAGACCGAATAGACGTCGCACGGCAAGCCGTGCGGCAGCTGCGGGCCCACCCTCCGCTAGAATCGTGACCTGCTCAATCTCACAGTTCGAGTTCGAAGAGATCGCCTCGAGATAGGCCGCTTCGCCAAAGACCGTGTCCCAACGACCGGGCGACAGCAGGCGGTCCCACGCATCGACGGCATCAGCGTCGTGCAAGCCGGACCATTGAACCGTAAGCGGAGCGCCCATAGCGAACACCGAAATGAAAGTGGTCAAAGATACCCGCTGCACCAAGCAGCGGCATAAAAGACTTCGGTGTATCCAGTCGCGCGGGCACTCTCCGGTTTATTTGATACGCATCATGCGGCCGCGGACTTCTCGGGTGCCGGACGTTGACGCGACCACAATGGAATAAAGGTACATTCCTGCCGGGAGATCGTTTGCAGAAATCCCGATCGTCTGGCCGATGCCGGCCGGAAGCAGGACCGGTGGCATGCGTCTGACCATCCTTCCGGTAGCATCAATCAGTTTGATCGTTACCTCCGAAGATTCCGGAAGATCGATGACAATGTTTGTCGCGTCTGTGAACGGATTCGGATAGTTGCCCTGCAGGCGAATTGAGCCCGCCGCCTCCGGGGTGTCACTTTCGTTGCTCACGATGTTCTGATCCGACGGGATCGTTGAGCCGTCGTCAAGGACGAGGAACGTCGAAAAGCCGGGTCCATCGCCGTTTGCTGCCGGGTCGGCGAATCCGGAAGCAACGAGAATTCCGGCACGCCCTGCCAGATTCTCGAAGTTGATGTATGAGGCGCCGACTCGCGTGTCATTTGCCTGTCTGCGGACGTCTATGTACCGATACAGTGCCGGCACTACTGCGTAGTCGCCTGCCTGAGCGTACTGGATGGCCTGAGCGAGCACCTGCGTTCCTTCAGAGGTGACGTTCGAGGCCGGGGCGTCAGTGATTTCGTTGGCCGCGAGGACGGTCAACTGACTGCCGTCGATCCCGTCTTCGAGGGCGTTTTTGATCACGTGCAGACCGAGAGCGGTGGGGCGGCTGTCTGGATTAGGAGCGAATGCGGTGGGATTCGCAACGCCGTTCAAGAGTCCGGCGTACGTGGTGGCCTCGTCGAACTGCATCTTGAAGCTTGCCGTAGCGTCCTCAACGCCCTCGCTTCCAGGCGGTGCTACACTGACGGTCACGGTTTTCCGCGCGGGAACGTCGAAAAACGAGGTCCCGCTCATGAACGGCGCATCGTCTGCTACCAGATCGTAGCCGACGTACACATCGGCCGTCTGCAACGAGGGATCGGGCGATGCATGAATCAGCTGCAGCCTCGCCCCTTCGGTCGCGGTTTCACGGAACCTGAGAGCGACCACCACTCCTTCAGGGAAAGCGAGCATGATCTGAGCCTTTTCCCCGTTGCGATTATTCTCCGGATGAAGAAAGCCCGCCGCATACATGACGAACGTACGACCAAGGACGAACGAAAGGTCGACGCGGTGGCGTGCGATAGCCGGCAAATCACTGCCCGACGGCACCATCTCGGCGAGCACGTCGTCGACTTGCGAAATGTCGCGATAGCCCGTCATCTCAGCGAACGGCACGTCCGTTATCGGGTCTTCGAGGTCTGATATCTCCATGTCCGCCGCAGGCGCATCGGGGACCCCGTGTGCGAAGACGAACTCACCTACGCCGAGCTTGCTGGGGAAGAGCCGAATGCTCTGGTTCACTGTGATCGCGAGATCAGTCGGCTCGCCGTCCGGATTCGGGGCATACTGCGAGGTGACCACGACCCCGGTAATCATCAGCAAATAGTTCTTGCCGGGATCAACCGTCAAAGCCGTGGTGCGAATCGGCAGACCTCCGGTCGCACTCTTGATCTCGATCGTCAGCGTCGTATTTCCCGGAATACCGAAGAAAGGCGTCGCGTTCCTGAATCGAAGATCGTTGATCGCACGGCCTCCATTGAAGTAGATGTCGAATCCGTTCGGGAAAGTCCAGGTCGGGCGAGTTGTTGATGACCTGCATCATTGCAAGATCCTCTGTGGGCGCGGCTGGATCGACGGTCACTGTCTGTCCCGTGGCCGTTACCACCATCAGCTTCAACTTGGGACCGTCGGCGTTCTCGAATTTGTTCAGGAATCCGGATGTGATCACAGTGAACGCCTTGTCCTTCAGAAATCCGACGTCGAGGTCGAAAGAGCCGAGGATCCGCTCGGGCGCCTCTGTCGGCGCGACGTCCATGGTGTAGACGAACTTGTCGTAGGCGAAGTATCCGACGGCCGTCTCATACGCAACGCCCGAGACGATTGGATCCTTGCCCCGTTGACGGAAATCGAGACTAGGGGCGTCGGTCGTCCCGTTAATGAACAGATAGTCACTCGTTTCCAGGGTGACCGCGTCGGGACGCGTTTCGTTAACCAGCAGCCGCAGGTCGATCGGAATACCGTCAGGATTGGCTCGATGATTCAGGTCGACGACGCCGAGGATCACGGCCACGTAATCCTTCCCGGGATCCAGATTAATGGTGACGGTCTTGAAAATGTCGTTCGGACTCGTGCTGTTGAGGGGCGCAAAGCCTGCCTGAATGCCTATTCCTGCAGGGACTTCGAGGTATGGGGTGGCATTGCGAAACAGAAGACTGTCGGCCACCTTGATGTCGTTGAGATAGAGGCTCAGCCACTCGACGGCCGGATCGGGCGAGTCGTGAACGATCTGAATGCGTGCAGTCTGCGCCGCCGCAGTCGTGCTGATGGCAGCGAGAACCGCCAGTCCGAACACGGTGGTCAGCAGGAATCTTCGTATGCCTCGTGACACGTACATATCTATGCCTCTCCGAACGGTCAATTTGGTAGCAGTGGGACGACCGGGCAGCGAGCGCTGGATCACACCTCCTGTTCTCGCAGCTGACGGTAACTGCAAACTATGAAGGACGCCGCTAACAAACCTGTCCGCGACAGGTCTCGGGCGGCGTTGCATGGGGCGTCTGCCCACGCGTCCGCAACATCCGGAAGGCAAGAGGCGTTGGACCAAACCGAGTTGCGATCAATCACGAAGATCACGTTCTAGCTTGAGAGTCTTCGACGTACCTGAGTTCTATCGGAGCCCGATCATCGCGGTCGTAAAGCGCGCCCGGGTTGCCACCGATCCGCGGAAGCGGGATCTGTCGCCGTCGATCCTTGACTTCGGCCCTGTTCGCTTCAAGCTGGCGCGACATTTCGGCTTCTGCTACGGCGTCGAGAACGCGATTGAAATCGCCTATCAGGCGCTCTCTGAAAACGACGGACGAAGAATCTTCCTGCTGTCTGAGATCATCCACAATCCGCTCGTAAACGCAGATCTTCACGCACGCGGTGTTCGCTTTCTGCGCGAGTCTACCGGTGAGCAGATCATCCCCTACAGCGAGTTGACGCCCGAAGACCTGGTCATTGTGCCGGCATTCGGCACGTCGATCGAGACCCAGGCGGCACTGAGCGCCCGCGGTATCGATCCGTATCGCTACGACACGACCTGTCCGTTCGTCGAGAAGGTCTGGAACAAGAGCCGGCAGATTGGGCTGCGATCGTACACCATCGTCGTCCACGGCAAGCGATATCACGAGGAAACGCGGGCCACGTTTTCACACGCCAAGGCGAATGCACCTGTGATCGTCGTGCGTGACTTGGGGGAGGCGACCGTTCTGGCCGACGTCATACGCGGAAATCTGAATGACGCCGCGTTCTTCGAGCTATTCGCAGATCATTACTCAGATGGATTCGACCCCGGGCGCGACCTCGAACGCATCGGCGTCGTAAACCAGACGACCATGCTCGCGACCGAGACCAAGGCCATTGCAGATCTGCTTCGTCAAGCGATGGCCGATCGATACGGCGAGGAAGACATCGACCGGCATTTTGCAGACACCAGCGACACGCTTTGCTACGCGACGAATGAGAATCAGACAGCCACCCAGGCGCTCATCAAGGACGGCGGGGACTTGGCGCTCGTCGTAGGCGGTTACAATTCGTCGAATACCAGCCACCTGGTCGAGTTGTGCGAGGAGAAGATGCCCACGTACTTCATCTCCGATGAGGACGAACTGGTTTCGAACCGTCAGATTCATCACTTCGATCTTCGTCGGCGAAGCATGCGAACCTCGCAAGATTGGCTCCCGGTCGGGCGCGAGGGACGCATCGACATTGTTTTGACAGCGGGCGCATCGTGTCCCGATTCTTTGCTCGACCGGGTGGTGCAGAAGGTTACTGGATGGTTTCCGGATGCGCGCGAACTCGATGAAGTCCTCGAACCATTCGCTACCCTGGTTGCCAAATGATTGACAGAAGAAATGACGGAACGGCCGGAGAGGCCCCCTGGTATGCCCAGTGGTTCGATCGCTCGGAGTACGAGACCGTTTATGCGGCTCGGAACGATGACGATGCGCAGCAGATGATCCGCCGGATTATCAAGACGACGAGCTTGCCTGCGGGAAGCACCATTCTCGACGTTGCATGCGGCCGCGGTCGTCATGCGAGGGCATTCGCGAGACAGGGATACGAGGTTACGGGTATCGATCTGTCACCGCGCGCGATCGAGACGGCGCGCCGGATCACACGCCAGGAACACCTCCGCATCGATTTTCAGGAGGGCGACATGCGTGTTGCCCCCTGCTCCGACTGCTTCGACATGGTCGTAAACCTGTTCACGTCGTTCGGATATTTCGAGCGCGATGAGGATAACCTCAAGAGCGTTCGCGCCATGGCTCGCGCCATGAAAGAAGATGCCTGGCTCGTGCAGGACTTCATGAATGTGGATCAGGTCGTTGCCGATCTCGTCCCAGTCGACGAAAGACGCGAGGGGGCGCTTCGAGTCGTCCAGCGTCGCTGGGTAGAAGGCCCGAGACTCGTCAAAGAGATCACCCTGCGGCAGTCGGGGAGTCCAGACCAGGTCTTCACGGAGTCCGTTCGTTTGCTCCGGCTGAAGGATTTCGAAGAGATATACCGGGCGGCAGGACTAGCCATTGTTCATGTCCAGGGCGATATGGAAGGCGGCGATTTCACGTCCGATTCGCCGCGACTGATCATGTATGCGCGATTCAAATGATTCGCCGTCGCTCATCGGTTGCCTTGTCCATGACGGTTTCCATCGTCTTGATTGCGGTACTGCAGGCCGGCTGCGATATATTCTCGACGCGTGATCCTGAACCGCCGCAAGCGGGGACCGGCACCTGGCTCCAGCCTGACACACCCGACAGGGTGATCGAGAATCTGCAGGGTGCAATCGCTGCGATGAACTCCGGGAACTACCTCCGTTCTCTGGCTGACGATTTCACTTTTGATCCGTCCCAGTCTGCCAGGGCTCGAGAGCCTGAACTGTGGCAGGGATGGGGTCGCGCCGACGAGGAAACCTATTTCGGCAGGCTGGTGGCTTCTTCCAGTTTCTCGAGTGGTCACGATCTGCAGCTCCTCGACAAGACCGAGACCGTCTTGACCGATCAGAAGTACGTGGTCGATGCCAACTATATCCTCACGGTGCATCACAGCCGAACGTCCGAAGACATTCCGACGGAGTTTCAGGGACGTCTCATATGGGAGATCGACCAGTCGGAAGAAGGGCTGTGGTACATCCAGAGATGGACCGACGTGGATCAGGAGTCGCAGAATGTTGCATCATGGAGCGACTTGAAGGCGAGCTTTGTCAAATGATGCGTTTCCGGCGCGATACCCGATTCCTCCGCACGTGGACGATCTGGCCGATGATCGCCGGGCTCCTCGTCGTTGGACTGAAGTGCAATCCTTTTGCGCCCGGTTTGGAAGAGGGCGATCCGTTCGCGGATTTCGTCGGGGATCCGACGACCGTGGCCGGCTTCTTCGACGTGTTTCGGAATGCCTATGAGCTGCGAGACATTTCGCTTTACGAGCCGCTCATCGACTCCTCGTTTGTTTTCGTTTACCGGGACTTCGATGCGCAAATCGATCGACAGTGGGGATTCACGCAGGAACTAGAGACAACAAGGCGATTATTTCAAAGTGCGGATTTCATACGTTTGCAATGGAATCAGATAATTGCCCAAGACTTTACGGAGGAGAACCGCAGATCTCGTATTATTCGCTCCTTCAATCTCGCTGTCTCTATCGAGGGGAGCGATGTTCTTCGTGGTGATGGCAATGTGAATTTCACGCTTGTTCGTCCCGATTCGGGGGCCGCATGGCGACTTTCGAGGTGGCGTGACGAAAGCGAGCTATAAGTGACGATCAATTTCTATGGAGCTTGCGCTCAAGTACGTTTCTAACCAGATGTCCGCCTTTGTGCGACAACTGGAGACATTTCTCCGCATCCCATCCGTCAGTACCGACGCAAACTATGCCCGGGACGTTCTTCGCGGCGCCGAATGGCTCAGAAATGAGTTGCTTCGAATAGGCATTCGTGAGGCGGCCCTGATCGAAACACCCGGCCATCCGATCATCTTTGCGAAGCACGGTAACGATCGATCGAAACCCACGGTCCTGTGCTACGGGCACTACGACGTCCAGCCGCCCGAACCCTATGAGTTCTGGAAGACGCCCCCGTTCGAACCGACGCTTAAGAACGGAATTCTGTATGCCAGAGGGGCGAGTGACGACAAGGGGCAGTTGTTCATGCAGGTGAAAGCCGTCGAGGCCCTGTTGAATACGAAGGAGGGGCTCCCGGTGAATCTGAAGTTTCTCTTTGAAGGTGAGGAGGAGGTAGGCTCGACGAATCTGGCGAGTTTCGTCGCCGATCACAAGGATTTGCTGGATGCCGACGTCGTTCTGGTATGCGATACGGCGCTGTTCGCGCCGGACGTGCCGTCGATCACCTGTGCGCTTCGCGGGCTGGCCTACGTTGAGGTCGAGTTGACGGCCGCCTCGAGAGATCTCCATTCGGGTGTCTACGGAGGCGCCGTTGAGAATCCCGCCAACGCCCTGGCGAAGCTGATCGCCGATTTGCATGACGAACATCATCGGATTACGATCGACGGGTTCTATGACGACGTCAAGGATCTGACGCCCGAGGATCGAGAGGAATGGGCGCGGCTTCCGTTCGACGAGGACGAATGGAAGGAGTCGATCGGAGTTTCAGAAGCGTTGACGGAGGAAGGATACACGGTACTCGAGGCCACGACGGCGCGCCCGACGCTGGACGTAAACGGCATCTGGAGCGGATACCAGGGCGAGGGCGCTAAGACCGTGCTTCCGGCAAGGGCTTCGGCGAAGATTTCGATGCGGCTCGTGCCCGATCAGAAGATGGACGACATTGTCGAGAAGACCCGCGCCCACTTCGAGCGCCACACCCCCCCGACGATGAAGCTCGGATTCAAGGTCCTGCACGGTGGATCGCCGATCGTAATAGACACCTCGTCGGCGGCCATGAAGGCCGCCTCGGACGCAATGGAGACCGTTCTGGGCAAGAAACCGGTCCTGACGAGGGAGGGAGGGTCGATTCCCGTCGTTGCCGATTTCAAGAACATCCTCGGTCTCGACAGCATCCTGATGGGATTCGGTCTCTACACCGACGCGATTCATTCACCGAACGAACACTTCGGTATCGATCGATTCGAGCAGGGGATCAAGTCACTGATACACTTCTTTACGAATTTCGGGCATCTCTGGGACAACGACGCCTGAGTGTCTCTCCGTCAAGGACAAGTCTAACGGCGCGTTTTAGGAATCCGCCACTATTCCTCCGTACCGGTCAGCTTCTGACATTCTGACACGAACGCCCACGGCGGCACGGTCTTGGTGATCTTGATCGGAAAGCCGGTGACGTGCCGGGAAATCGCGGAGACTGTCACAATGCCAGTTCGCCAACATTTCGGACGCCCATCCGGCGCACGATTTATTGAACCGTTATTGCAACATGAACCTACAGAAGTTTACGGTTAAGGCGAAGGAGATTGTCCAGGCGGCCACACAGTTGGCAGCGTCTAGAAATCATCAGGGAATCGAGCCCGCTCATCTGATGCTTGCGTTCCTGAGTGACGAGACGAGTGTCGTCGGCTCCATTCTTCAGAAGCTCGAGGTGGCCCGACCGGTACTCGAGGCGCGCGTCGAAGAGACGCTGGAGAAACTGCCTACGGTAACGGGGTCGAGTGTCTCGGGCCAGTACGTCGCGAACGACCTCAAGAAGGTCTTCGATACGGCGTTGACGCAGGCGGAAGCCCTGGGTGATGAGTATATATCGAGCGAGCACCTCCTGATTGGTCTTGCCGAATCGCGTGAAGCGATCGGCCGCGTGCTTGGTGAGCTCGGTGTTACCAGGGAGAGAATCCTGGAGGTACTACGGGAGGTCCGCGGCGGGCAGCGGGCAAGCGACGAGCACGCCGAAGATCGATACAATGCGCTCAAACGCTATACGAGGGACCTCAACGAACTTGCCCGACTCGGAAAGATCGATCCGGTCATCGGTCGGGACGAGGAGATCCGTCGCGTTCTCCAGATTCTTTCGCGGCGGACCAAGAACAATCCGGTGCTCGTGGGTGAGCCGGGTGTGGGTAAGACCGCGATTGCTGAGGGATTGGCAATCCGGATCGTTCAGGGCGATGTGCCCGATAATCTCAGCGATCGGCACGTCGTAGCTCTGGATATGGGTGCCTTGATCGCCGGAGCGAAATACCGCGGTGAGTTTGAGGATCGCCTCAAGGCCGTGGTAAAAGAAGTATCGGAATCCGAGGGGCGATTGGTCCTCTTCATCGATGAGATGCACACGCTCGTCGGTGCCGGGGCCGCGGAGGGAGCCATGGATGCGGCCAACATACTCAAACCGGCCCTGGCCCGCGGAGATCTTCGCGCAATCGGAGCGACGACCCTCGACGAGTACCGCAAATACATTGAGAAGGACAAGGCTCTCGAACGGCGGTTCCAAATGGTGATGGTGGAGGAACCCTCGATCGACGATACGATTTCGATCCTTCGCGGGATTAAGGAGCGCTACGAGGTCCATCACGGCACTCGCATCACCGATGCCGCGCTCATCGCAGCTGCCGAGCTCAGCAGCCGCTACATCACCGACCGCTTCTTGCCCGACAAAGCGATCGACTTGATCGACGAGGCTGCGGCGCGCCTTAGAATCCAGCTCGCGTCAATGCCGGAGGATCTGGATCAACTCGAACGGCAGATTCGACAGCTCGAAATAGAGCGGGAAGCAATCAAACGTGAGGACGACAAAGAGAAGCTGTCAAGTCTCAAAGCTCAGATTGCCAATCTCAAAGAAGAACGCACGCGCATGCGTGCCCAGTGGACGCAGGAGAAGGGGTACATCGAGCAGATCCAGCGGACCAAAGGAGAATTGGAGACACTGCGTTTCGATGCCGAACGTTTGGAGCGGGAAGGAGACCTCGGGACAGTCGCTGAGATTCGGTACGGGAAGATTCCGCAACTCGAACAACGTCTGGTCGACATCAACGCCTCGCTTGAATCCATCCAACAGCATGGAGCGATGCTGAAAGAGGAGGTTGATGCCGAAGACATCGCGGAGATCGTGTCACGTTGGACCGGGGTGCCGGTGTCGCGAATGCTCGAAAGTGAGCGGATGAAGCTCCTCAGGATTGAAGACGAGCTCGAGAAGCGCGTCGTCGGCCAGCGCGACGCCATCGAAGCGGTGGCGAATGCCGTCCGTCGCGGGCGTGCCGGTTTGCAGGACGTGAACCGGCCAATCGGTTCATTCATCTTCCTCGGGACGACGGGGGTTGGCAAAACCGAGCTTGCAAAGACGCTGGCCGCTTTCCTGTTCAATGACGAAAGGGCGATTATTCGTATCGACATGAGTGAATACCAGGAGCGCCACACGGTCAGCCGGCTGATCGGCGCGCCTCCGGGATACGTTGGATACGAAGAAGGCGGGCAGCTGACCGAGGCGGTTCGGCGCAGACCGTACAGCGTGGTCCTGCTCGACGAGATTGAGAAAGCCCACGCTGAAGTTTTCAACGTTCTGCTCCAGCTGCTCGATGACGGGCGGCTGACCGACAACAAAGGTCGTACGGCGGATTTTCGTAATACGATCGTCATTATGACGAGCAACCTGGGATCCGACATAATCCAGCGTCGCATGGAATCGAGCGGCGGGACGCTCGCCCCGGCCAACGAGTCGGAGCTGAAAGAGGAACTTCTCATTCTACTGAAGGCGCACATGCGGCCCGAGTTTCTGAACCGCATAGATGAAATCGTGCTCTTCCATCCGCTCGGACGAAAAGAAATCCGGCGCATCGTAGAAATCCAGTTCGCCAACATCCGCTCTCTGGCGCTGGCGAGCCACAGCATGACGATCGAATTGACCGACGAAGCGAAGGATTGGCTGGCAGAACAGGGCTTCGACCCGACCTTTGGCGCAAGACCTCTCAAGCGGGTAATGCAGCGAGAAATTGCGAACCGGCTTGCCAGCGAGATTCTCGGGGGCAAACTGCAAGACAACGACGTGGTCGAGATCGAACTGAACAGCGAGAAGAATGGGCTGGAGTTCGTGAGGGTGGGAGAGGCCGTTGTGGGGGAGTAAGTAGCTGAGAATTAAGAATTAAGAATTAAGAATTAAGAATTAAGAATTGGGGAATTGGGAATTGGGAATTGCTGAGTTGAGGAGGCATGGTGAACCAACTCACCGCCTCCTCTTGATCGATAGCCGGCGCCGTCCATACTCTTAGGGTAACCCATTGCCCTATGGAAACGCTCCTCGACTTCTTTTCGAGCATCCCCTCGTCTTACCGGTCGGTATTTCTGATCGCCGGCCTCGCGTTCTTCTGGAACCTGGAAGTCGCCATGCCGCTCTTCCGATTCCAGTATCGGAAACTGCGTCATGCCGTTCTGAATGTGTTCTTCTGGGTGACGACAATCCTGATAGCGCTCGGTTTTGCGACGCTTCTCGTAGGGACTGCGGAATTTGCCGAACTCCATCGGATCGGACTTCTGAATTGGCTCGATCTTCCGACATGGCTGGATGTTGTCGTGGGCCTCCTCGTGTTGGATCTCGTCGGCGCCTATCTCATCCACTGGATCGAGCACAAGGTGAGATGGATGTGGAAGTTCCACCTCATTCACCACACAGAACAGGAAGTCGATGTGACAACGGCGTTGAGACATCATCCTGGCGAAGCAGTCTTTCGGTCGGCTTTCACAGTGTTGGCCGTCCTCGTTTCGGGGGCCTCGATCGGTGTGGTCTTTCTGTATCAGACGCTGTCGGCCCTTTTCGCCCAGATAACACACGCGAATATCGCGAGTCCGGAGCCCATCGATCGGTGGCTCTCCTGGATCTTCGTAACGCCGAACATGCACAAGGTGCACCACCACTACGTCCAGCCCCTGACCGATACCAACTACGGCAACATCTTCTCCATTTGGGATCGAATCTTCGGGACGTTCGCACGCGTGGATCGGACGTCGGATCTCGTTTACGGGATCGATACACATATGCAGCCGGACGAGCACAGCAGCATGCGGAGCCTGCTGGCGATTCCATTTCAAAAGTACCGGGCGCCGCGGGGATCGAAGTTCTCGGACGACGGAGAGGAAACGATGCGATAAGTGCGTGTACGCACCCGCAAAAACGAGCAAGATGGTTTATTGTGCGGCGTCTGGTGGGGAGGCCTGGGCAGGACATCGGAAGTGTATTCATCCTCCGGCGGCGTATCTTCCCCGCGCAACACCCATCACAAAATTCCGGATCCAATGAGTCGATTTCTTCCCCTGCTGGTCATGGCGGTCGCCTGCATCGTCAACCCTCTTTATGCCCAGGACGAGTCGATGGCGCCCGATCTCGAATTCCTCGGTCAGGTTGGAGATTATCCTTTTTCGGAAGCTGTGCGTGTTGGAAACATGCTCTATCTGTCGGGCGAGATTGGCATCGACGACACCACGATGAAGCTTGTGGAAGGCGGCATTCAGGCTGAGACCAGGCAGACGCTCAAGAACATCAGTACGACGCTCGAAAAATACGGAAGCGACATGGATCACGTCGTCAAGTGCACCGTGATGCTGGCCGATATCGCGGAATGGCCGGCCATGAACGACATCTACAAGACGTTCTTCCCCAACCACAAACCGGCACGCAGCGCGTTTGCCGGCAGCGGACTTGCAATGAATGCCAGAACGGAGATCGAGTGCATGGCAGTCGTCAAATAGCGACTTCGTTGCGGCGCGATCAACGTTACCCGTTCGACGGTGAAACGCGTCCAGGGGTTACGCCGTATCCGGCACCTGATTTGCGTGATTCACGGGAGTATAAAGGAAGAGGAGCTTGACGACTCGACGCACGGAGAGAACTAGGCGGTGGTTGCCGGCCACCCTCCTGCTCCTGTTCCTTTGCCATTCCCTCTGCGTTGGCACAAGAGGTGGCGCCGGAGGCAGAGCAAGAGGTGGCGCCCCCTGTAGCTCGCGATTCGCTCATCGAGCAGGGTCGTTTCCAGTTGTTCTGGGTCCAGCGGCTGGCAGGTACCGAGACCTACTCGATCCGTCTCACGGCTGACACGTTGACCCTCGAATCGAATTTCGAATACGTCGATCGAGGCACCTCCGTGCCTCTCCGATCGCGTCTCGAAATGCTCACGGATCTTTCGCCCGTCTCGTTCCGCTCGGTGGGGAAAACAGCCCGCTCGCATCAGATTGACATTGATGTCGAGGTTGCGGGTCGGTTTGCCCGAGTGATGGAAGGACATTCGTCGCGCGCCTCGTTCGTTCCGGGACGCTACTTCATGATTTCCGGCTATGCACCCGCTGCCGTGCAGATGATGCTCCTCCGCTACTGGAGGAAACATGGCCGGCCTCGTTCACTCCGCGTCCTGCCTGAGGGCAACGTTGGCGTGGAGGCACGCGGCCGAGACACGGTGGCCTTTTCGGGTTCGCGGATCGTGCTCGAGCGCTACTCCGTGGGTGGAGTCATCTGGGGAAACGAGACATTGTGGACAGATGCACGCGGCAAGCTCATCGCTGCGGTTACGATCGACGGTGAGGGAGAACCCTTCGAAGTCGTCCGTGACGGATTCCAAGAACTGCTGCCCTATTTCGTGGCGCGAGGCGTGGAAGACGGCATGGCACGGATCGTCGAAATGGGACGCATGCGCTCGTACCCACAGAACAATGCGTACGCGCTCGTCGGCGCCCGCATCATCGAGGGATCCGGCCTTTCCCCGATTGAAGACGGTACAATCGTGTTCCGGGGAGATACCATCGAAGCAGTCGGCTTGACCCCATTCGTCGATATTCCACCAGACGCCCGGGTCATCGACGTCCGGGGAAAAACGATCATCCCGGGTTTGTGGGACATGCACGCCCATTTTCAGCAAGTTGAGTGGGGCCCCGCCTACCTGGCCGCGGGCGTCACCTCGGTCAGAGACGTCGGCAACGGATTCGCATTCGTGACGAGCGTGCGCGACGTGCTGAATCGAGGCCGCGGTATCGGACCCAGAATGTATCTCGCGGGCATCATAATCGGCCCGGAGGTCCAATCCCGCCATGACGCCATTGCGCTCGTCCGCCGGTACAAGAATGCCGCGTTCGATCAGATCAAGATCTACAGCTTCGTTCGTCCCGATCTTGTTTCGGTAATCACGGGTGAGGCACACAGTCTGGACATGACGGTGACCGGTCACGTACCGGAAGGACTGGATGCCATTCAGGCGATCGATGCGGGAATGGATCAGATCAATCATCTCTCGTACATCCAGGCGGCCATGCTTCCCGACGAGTTTCGGGATTTACCGCCG
This sequence comes from uncultured Bacteroidota bacterium, assembly GCA_963768715.1. Classification (GTDB taxonomy): domain Bacteria; phylum Bacteroidota; class Rhodothermia; order Rhodothermales; family DATKEJ01; genus DATKEJ01. Next base: position 151,939 of record CAVYJC010000003.1, on the reverse strand, counting down.
GACGAACGACCGCTCGTCGACACCGCGTCGTTCGATGCACAATTCGCGATCGACTTTTTGAGGGATCACGGAACGGTCGTTGATCCAACCCTGGCCGTCACCGAGTTCTACGCCCGCTCATCCGATGAGCCGATTGCCTCCTTCGAACCCTCCATCTGGAAAGTGGCACCGGCGCTGCAGCGTCAGCTTCGCGCGGCCGGCGTCCCTCCTGACGTTGCCGTCCGGCGAAAGGCGCAACTGAGAAATCAGTTTGCGATTCTCAAGGCGTTGAAGGATGCCGGCGTTCCCATCGTGGCCGGGACAGACATGGTCGTTCCGGGTCACAGCCTCCACAGGGAACTGGAGCTGTACGTTCAGGCGGGCTTGACCCCTATGGAGGCGCTGCTCAGCGCCACGTTGGTACCTGCGCAGGCCATGCGCGCCGCCCAACGCTCGGGTACGATATCTCCCGGCAAACAGGCGGATATCGTGATTCTCGATGCCAACCCACTCGATGACATCCACAACATTCGACGGATCGATCGCGTGATCGCTCGCGGCAGGTTCTACGATCCGGACGATCTCTGGCGGCGGATTGATTTTCGACCGTAGACGAACTTCAAACACCAAACAGCAAACACCGAACTTATGGCATCCGTTCAGTGGAATCCGCTCAATCGCAAAACACATCGTTCTGATATGAGAATCAGCAAGCGCTTCTCCGTGTTGGCCGTCATTGCTTTACTGGGTCTGTCGGGGTGCGTAAGAGACGCGGGACACGACATGATGCACGAAGCGAGTCCATGGGATGACTTCGTGCACAATTTCATTGAGGCGACGTTGGCGGCTCACCCGAATTTCGCGGTTGTCTCCGGGCGGCACGAGTATGACGGTGAGTTTCCAGACTGGAGTCCGGAGGGAATTGCCGCCGAGATCGCGCGTCTGCACGCGGCGCGGGCCGAGGCCGAAGCCTTCGATCCCGAGACGCTTACCGCACATCAGGGCTTTCAGCGCGAATACGTGATCGCTGTGATAGATCGGATTCTTTTCTGGTTGGAGACGGCCGAGTGGCCCTTCCGGAATCCGGATTTCTACTTCGACTGGACGCTCGACTCGCTCGATCCAAACGTCTACGTGGCGCGTGAGTACGCTCCTCTGGAGGACCGTGCCCGCAGCTTCACGAAGTATGCGAACGGCCTTCCCAAAGTGGCCGATCAGATCATCGCTAACCTCCGAACTCCACTCCCACGCACCTACATCGAGAAGGGGGTCGCGACGTTCGGTGGACTTGCCACATTTTTCGAGAACGACCTTCCCGTGGCCTTCAGCGGACTGGAAGATCCAGCTGTGAAAGAGGCGTTTAACGACGCTCGAGGACGGGGTGCTGCTGCGATGGAGCGCGTAGCGACGTGGCTGGAGGCTCAGAGACCGGAGGCAACGGACGACTTTGCAATCGGGAAGGAGCTTTTTCAGGAAATGGTCACCCAGACGGAAGGGGTGGACGTAAGTGTGGATACGCTCAAGATGATCGGGGAGGCCGATCTTGAGCGCAACCTGGCTGCGCTCAAAGAGGCTTGCGCCGAATATGCCCCTGGAAAGAGCGTCCACGCCTGCGTGGATCGCGTCAACGCCGACAAACCGGAGGGTGGGGCCGTAGTGGGCGCGCGACGCCAGTTGGTAGACCTGCACGCTTTTCTCGAGAAGGAGGACATCGTTTCGATCCCTGGAACGGAGGAGGCCCTCGTCGAGGAAGCCCCGCCGTACAATCGCTCGAATTCGGCCTACATCGATATCCCGGGCCCGTTCGAGGAATCACTGCCCTCCGTCTACTACATCGCTCCCCCGGATCCGAAGTGGACACCCGAGGAGCAGCTGGCGTACGTGCCTGGGAAAGCGACCCTTCTGTTCACATCTGTCCATGAGGTGTGGCCGGGCCATTTTCTGCAGTTCCTGCATGCGAATCGGTCGGACGACGTGTTCGGCCGCGTCTTCGTAGGCTATGCCTTTGCAGAGGGGTGGGCCCACTACTCCGAGGAGATGATGTGGGAGGCTGGACTGGGTGACGGCGATCCGGAGGTGCACATTGGGCAACTGCTGGAAGCCCTGCTCCGAAACGTCCGTTACTTGTCGGCAATCGGTCTTCATACGGAAGGTATGACCGTTGAAGAGTCGGAACGCATGTTTCGCGAGGAGGCCTTTTACGATCCGGGAAACGCCCGGCAGCAGGCAGCCCGTGGAACCTATGACCCGGCGTATCTCAACTACACAATGGGCAAGCTGATGATCAGAAAGCTCAGGGCCGACTGGACGGCACGGCGGGGTGATCGGCTCTCATGGAAAGCGTTCCATGATCGATTTCTCTCTTTCGGTGGACCGCCCATTCCGCTGGTTCGGAAGGCGATGATGGTCACCGATCACGGCACGCTATTCTGAGGTCGCTTCCTCCGCGTCTTCCGAGTCCGACTTTTCGAACGGGATCGTGATGTAGAATCCGGCGCCCTGCTCCTTGAAGTGCTCGAGGCCGAAGGTGCCCTTCAGCTCGTCGACGATGATGCCGTTGGCAATCGAGAGCCCCAATCCCGATTTGTCAGATGAGGTACTGAAGAACGGTTCGAAGATGCGATCGCGCAGATCCTGCTGTACGCCGGGGCCGTTGTCTCGGACACGAATCAAGACAGCATGCTCAAGCCGCTGCGTGCTCACTGTGATCGTCGGCTGGAAATCTTCCCCCGACTCCTTGGCGTGGTCCGAAACGGCCTCGATGGCGTTCCTGAAGACCCCCATCATGGCACGCCCCAGACTCACCGGCGGGATGATCACCGATCCAACACGTTCATCGAGGACGCGCTCGACGACGAGATTCAGGTCGGGATAGTCTCCCCGAGACGAGTGCAGGGCCAGATTCAAGTATCGCTCAATGAGTTGATTAACCTCGACCGACTGCGCCTCCTGCTTTGTCCCGGAAGCATGTTCCAGGATGTCGTCAACGATGCCGCCCGCGAGGATGCTCTGCTCCCGAACCCGCTCGATATTCTTTCGAAGCTGCCGCATCAGATCCGTGGATTTATCGCCGCCGCCTTCCTTTTCGACGCTTTGTTGCAGTTCGGCAAGGACATCCTGTGAGAGCGCCGTCAGGTTGTCGATGCCGTTCAACAGGCCGTTCACGTCCTGGGCAATACCCGTCGCGAGGTGTCCCAGGGCCGCCTTTGCCTCCGTAGTAATCAGGCGGTTTTTGAGGGCCTTCAAGTTTTCCTCGTTTACCGTGAGCGACTTTCGGATGGCGTCGACCTCTCGAGACTTCTGCAGCTCAAAATCCTTTCTCCGTTTGTCGAATTCCGCCTGAATGCGCTCGATGCGAAGTCCCTGGTTGACCTTCTCCTCCTGCAAGGCTTTTCCGGCTTCCTGATGTACCTGAATGACCCTCAGCTCTAGGCTTCGGTTGGCCCGCGCAAACTCGGTTCCAAGGAAGAGGGCCATCAGCGTCAGAAATCCGACCAGGCCGAAATGGAACAGGTCGTTCACGCCGAATACGGGATCGATCCAGCTCCGGTGGACGAGGAAATCATGCACGCCACCGAGAATGAGCAGAACAAGTCCGAGGGCAACGACCCAGGCGGCTGGTCGACTCAGAAAGACCGCTAGTCCGATCCGCCGTCCGAGTTCCAGGGTCGCCAGAACACCGAGAACAATCAGCGACCAGAAACCCCCGATCGGATCGAAGAAGACGTAGAGCACGACGAGGGCAGCGATCGCGAGGAGCACATTGAAGAGCTTCCAGGTCTCCTTAAAGAAGGATAACCCGACGAGTCTGACCCCAACGACCCAGCCAGCCGCCCCCGCGATCTCCATATACCTTCGCCATATTACATACGAGTCCGCGTCTGTAACGAGTCTCCCCTGTAGGTCCGCAAATATGGCTATCGCTGCAAGCCCCGACAGAAGCCCGAAGAGCAAATTCTTAATCTGTTTTGTCTGGAAGGCAAAAAGGAGGAGGTAGATCAGGGCAATGACGGCTGCGATGCCGGTCAGGGAATACGTCTTGGCGGTGTAGACACGAGCGACATGCGTGAGCCTGGCGGCCATGTCGTCGACCTCGCCGAATGAGATACGGAACCCGAATTCGGTCTCACCTTCCTTGGAGAGAAAGATATTCGAGACCCGGAACGCCAGTACGTGAGCGCCGGACGAAAGAGCCGGGAGAAGTCCATTTTTGGGATGGACGGTCGAATAACGAACTGCTTGTTCCGTCTCTAGCCGGGGTCCGGGATGGCCAAGGTGGTCGATGAGCTTGCCGTCCAGATACATCTCGGCGGCGCCGCCCACTGAAATCCAATAGGCGATGGGCAAGCCGGCCAACGACGAGTCGACGGCGAAACGGGCTCTGAACCAGCCGATTCCTTTCCAGCCAGTAGAGTCGACGATACCCGGGTTGAACAGGCTGGCGTCCCGCATTTCCCAGCCGTTGTCGTCAAAGGCGGGGTCCGACCAGGTAGAGTCGTCGCCTCCGGCAAACCGCCACGTGGGCTGCCAGTTCGAAATATTGCTTCGCGATAGCGTATCCTGCGCCAGGCAAGCAGTATGGGCCACGGCCAGCAGGCACGCAAGTAACAGGTTGCTCCTCATCATGTCCCTCGAGCGTAATTGCCTCCAATGATATGTAATTTCAGACCATAAGTTATTGAAAGGCAATACTGCGTTCGGAAAGGTATCCAAGATGGAGGAAAGTGCGGGTACGTCTCGGCGGCTGCGAATCGTCATACACGACTTCGCCGGTCATCCGTTTCAGGTGCAGCTTTCTCGCGCGCTGGCAGCGAGGGGACACGAGGTTTGTCACGCCTTCTGTTCCTCGCTCATGACGACGCCGCACGGGGCGCTTGCTCCCGCGCCTGACGACGCCGAGACGTTGACGATAAGGCCGCTTTCACTGGGAGAACCGCTCGAGAAGTATGATTTCGTCAAGCGGTGGCGTCAGGAGAGGCGGTATGGCCGGATCCTGGCAAGTGTAGTTGACGAGGTCAGACCCGACGTCGTGCTGTCCGGAAATACGCCGCTGGATGCCCAGAAGCAGTTGCTCCGGAAGTGCCGCAGCCGCAGGATCCCGCTTACGCACTGGGCGCAGGACCTGATTGGTCTTGCAGCAACCCGACTCCTTGTTCACAAGTGGCATGGATTCGGCGACCTCATCGGGAGTCACTACGTGCGCATGGAAAGGAGAATTCTGCGTCGTGCCAGCGCGGTCGTCGTCATATCGGAGGATTTCGTTCCGACGCTGGTCGACTGGGGCGTTCCGGAAGAATCGATTCAAGTGATCGAGAACTGGGCGCCGCTCGAGGAGGTGCCGGTTCGTCCCAGAGACAACCGATGGACGAACGAACACAGATTGACGGATGCGTTCCGATTTGTATACACGGGCACGCTCGGTCTGAAGCATAATCCCGATTTGCTGCTGCAGCTCGCGTTGAGCAGGCCCGACATTTCCGTTCTCGTCGTTTCGCAGGGGATGGGGGCCGATTGGCTCTCCGACCGCAAGGGCGAGATGATCATTCCCAATCTCCACATTTTGGGTTTTCAGCCATTCGATCGTCTGGCGGAGGTGCTTGGAGCCGCAGATGTGCTGGTTGCCATCCTGGAGCCGGAAGCCGACGTCTTCTCGGTGCCTTCGAAAGTGTTGACCTATCTTTGCGCTGCCAGGCCTGTTTTGCTTGCGGTGCCGGCCGGGAATCTCGCCGCCAGGATTGTGGAACGAATCGGCTGCGGCGTCGTGGTACCGCCCACGGACCGCGATGCGTTTCTTGATGCCGCCGTCAGACTGGTCGAAGACGACCGCACGCGAGAGCAGATGGGACCCAAAGCGAGAGCCTATGCCGAGGAGACGTTCGACATCGATCGCATCACCTCCCGATTCGAGCGGGTGCTGGCCTCAACGCTGACATCAAACGAAAACGACTGATATCGTGGCTTCACATCAAACAACCCGCGTGCTCGTCACCGGCGCCGGGGGATTTATCGGACACCATCTCGTCAAGTACCTGAAGACACGGGGTTACTACGTGCGCGGCGTCGACATCAAGGAGCCCGAGTATGACAAGACGGCCGCTGACGAATTTTTCCTGCTCGATCTCAGAAAGGCGGAAAACTGCCTCGTCGCGACGAAGGACATCGACGAAGTCTACAGCCTCGCTGCCGACATGGGCGGCATTGGCTATATCACGGCCTTCCACGCCGACATCGCCCGGAATGACACGATGATCAACGTGCACATGCTCGAAGCTGCGCGGGTGAACGGTATCAAACGATTCCTTTTTTCCTCCTCCGCGTGCATCTACCCGCAGCATTTGCAGAAGGATGCCGACGTCACGCCACTCAAGGAAGACGACGCGTATCCCGCAGATCCTGAAGAGGGATACGGCTGGGAGAAGCTGTACATGGAGAAACTGTGTCAGTATTTCCGCCAGGATTACGGCCTCGAAACTCGCATCGTCCGCTTTCACAATGTGTACGGTCCCCTCGGCACCTACGAGGGTGGAAAGGAGAAGGCACCCGCGGCGATTTCTCGCAAGGTCGCAATGACTCCTGACGGCGGCGAGATCGAGATCTGGGGTGATGGGTTACAGACGCGTTCTTTCATGTGCATCGACGATTGTACCGAAGGGATTTACCGCTTGATGCGATCCGATTATCACGATCCGCTGAATCTCGGCACCGATGAAATGGTTACCGTGAACGAGCTCGTCGACATTATTTGCACCATTGCGGGCAAAACGCTCACCCGGAGACACGACCTCTCGAAACCGCAGGGTGTCCGCGGTCGGAACAGCGACAATACCAGGCTGCGGCAGGTGCTCGGCTGGGAACCGGGGATCGATCTTCGGACCGGCCTCGTTGATACCTACCAGTGGATTGCCGGTGAGCTGAAAAGGGCGGGGCGAACCCCGGTAGAGACGACCACTCTCAGCTCTTGATGTTGCCCAGCGAAAACCAACCGTCCACGTTATTGGACGTTTTAGGGTAGAAGTGATTGTAATTGTTGGTGTTATATAACCTGACAGGTTTTTAAACCTGTCAGGTCTTAAGACCCGGCGGGTTTTAAAACCCGTCAGGTTTCCAAAATCCCCCTCTCGTGAACAGGACACTTCCCCTGATTTTCGGTCTCCTTGTCGGATCATGTTCCACACCCGTGCGATATGATTTCATTATCCGCAATGGAACGATCTATGACGGACTCGGCGGAGATCCGTACGTCGCCGATCTGGCAATCGATGGAGATTCCATTGCCGCGATTGGCTTACTCACCGACGCCCATGGCAAAGAAGAAATCGACGCTATCGGTCTCGCCGTCGCGCCCGGTTTCATCAATATGCTCAGTTGGGCGACGACTACCCTTATTGAGGATGGCCGCTCGCAGAGTGACATCCGACAGGGGGTGACGCTCGAGGTATTCGGCGAAGGGTGGTCATATGGACCTCTCAACGACGCGATGAAGAAAGAGATCGTCGATGGGCAATCGTACATCAAGTTCGATGTGCCGTGGACGACGCTCGGAGAGTATCTCGATTATCTGGCTCAGCGGGGCATATCCCCCAATGTGGCCTCATTCGTCGGCGCCGGTACGGTGAGAATCCACGAGATCGGCTATGATGATCGATCGCCCACGTCTGATGAGCTCGATCGGATGAGAGATCTCGTCCGCGATGGGATGGAGGAAGGCGCGCTCGGCGTGGGCTCCTCGCTGATCTACGCACCCGACACCTACGCCTCGACCGAAGAGCTGATCGCGTTGTGCAAGGTGGCCGCCGAGTATGACGGGATGTACATTTCGCACATCCGTAGCGAGGGGAACCAACTGCTTGAAGCGGTCGACGAGCTGCTACGAATTGCCTCCGAGGCCGGCATCAGAGCCGAGATCTATCACTTCAAAGCTGCCGGTTCGGATAATTGGCCTAAGTTGGATGCGGCGATCAAGAGAGTCGAAACAGCCCGCGCATCCGGACTTCAGATCACAGCGGATATGTACACCTATACAGCAGGCGCAACCGGGCTTGATGCCGCCATGCCTCCTTGGGTGCAAGAGGGCGGATTCGGCAAGTGGCGTGAACGACTCATGGATCCGTCGATCCGGCGCCGGGTGATCGAAGAAATGCGTACTCCCACGGACGAATGGGAGAACCTGATGCTTGCTGCGGGCCCCGAAGGCGTCAAAGTCGTCGGATTCCGTCGGCCGGAGCATCAAGCCCTCATCGGCAAGTCGCTCGCTGAATTGGCGAACGAGCGAGGCGTTTCTCCCGAGGATGTTGCGATTGATCTCGTCATCGCAGACAGCAGTCGTGTCGACGCCGTCTATTTCCTGATGTCGGAAGAGAACGTGCGACGCAAGGTTGCACTGCCCTGGATGGCCTTCGACTCCGACGCCGAATCCGGAGGGCAGGGAGGGGTTTTCGATAACTGGAATCCGCATCCGCGAGCCTACGGAAACTTTGCGCGACTGTTGGGGAAGTACGTCCGAGATGAACAGGTCGTACCGCTCAAGGAAGCGATCCGTCGCCTGACGTCCTTCCCCGCCGAGAACTTGCGGATTGAACGTCGAGGATCACTTGAGCCAGGAAATTTTGCCGACGTCACTATCTTCAATCCCGATTCCATCACCGACCACGCCACCTACGACAGTCCTAGACAGTATGCAACGGGCATGATTCACGTATTTGTCAACGGAGAGCAAGTTCTTCGTGACGGAGAGCATACCGGGGCACTCCCTGGACGCGTCGTCCGAGGCCCGGGCTATGTCAGTCATTAGTCATTAGTCATTAGTCACTGGTCATTAGTCACTAGTCATTGATCCCGGACACCGGGCGATACATCATGCGCATCATTCCTATCATCCTCGTATCCGTTGCCCTATCGTGTGGAGTCGTCTCTGCACAGGCTCCTCCGGTGCTTCCTTTCGCAGCCGACTCGGGTTTCTTCAAGCTGCCTGAAGGATGGAATTTTGGCCAGACGCCGGGTGTGGCGGTCAATTCGCAGGGGCGCATCTACGTCTTTACGCGCATGCCCCATGCACTTCTGGAGTTCGACGCGAGCGGCAACTACCTCAGAGAAATTGCCCCAGGGCTGTTCGTGACGCCACACGGACTAAGGGTCGACGCTGACGACAACATCTGGGTCACGGACCTCGGACTTCAGCAGGTCCTGAAATTGGACCCGAATGGACGCATACTCATGGTCTTCGGGATCAAGGGTGCGGCGGGCACCATGATCGACCACGATGGACTGAAAGCGCCCGTTTTCGACAAACCGACTGATGTGGCATTCGATCGTTACGGCAACATCTACGTTTCAGATGGCTACGGCAACTCACGCGTTGTGAAATTCGATGCCGATGGCAACTTCGTCAAAGCGTGGGGTGAGCCCGGTTCAGGTCCGGGCGACTTCAACCTGCCCCACTCGATCCTGGTCGATGCGCGAGACCGTGTATGGGTCGCCGACCGGAATAACAGCCGAATTGAGTTGTTCGATCTCGAGGGGAATTTCCTCGAGCAGTGGACGCACGTTGGCTGGCCGTGGGGATTCGAGCAGGCCGCTGACGGAAATGTCTGGATGGCGGATGGAACCAACAACCGAATCATCAAACTGAACCTCGATGGCGAGATACTGGCAACCTTCGGAAAGCCAGGCAAGCATCAGGGACAGCTTGGATGGGTTCACTACTTGACCGAAGCCGCCGATGGGAGCATCCTGGTCGGCGAGATCGTCAATCAGCGGCCGCAGCGATTTGTGAAGAGTCCGAAGTCCTCGCGCCACTAACTTTGCTGACGGCGCGGGTCCCCGGATACGTTAGTCATTAGTCATTAGTCATTAGTCATTGGCCTGCCCCTCGAAGCTTGGTGGAGCGAAGAGGGGACATCGGACATCGGACATCGGACTTAGAGCGTTATTCCGTGCGAACATTCATCCCCTTCCTGGCAACATTCGTGCTCGCGTGTGGAGCCGCTTCGGCTCAGGAAGTCGGCTGGCGCTTCGGGCTCGAGGACACCTGGTCGCAATTCGGAATCCTCAACGAAGTGCAGGCCGGGGAGATGCTGGATAAGCTCCAGTTTCTGACCCAAGAGCAGGTGGAGCGAGGCGACATAAACGTCAACGGAACAGCCGGAGGCTGGGGCTCCATGCAGCCGCTCGCGACCTCTCCAATCAATTTTGCCCAGAGCGACAAGCTCGTGCGGCTTCTCCAGTCGCGCGGTTTTTCGATGCTCTGGAACTTGCGCATCAACGCCCCCTGGTCGAGCCAGGCGAACGCGGGCTGCTACGATCACTCCACGGTTTCGAGCTGTGCGCCGGATGCCGATCACGAGCAGGCGCTTTACGACTACATGTTCGCGATCGTCGAACGCTACGACGGGGATGGCAACATGGATATGGGGTACGAGACGCCGGGCGACACGACCGACGATCTCCGCGTGCCGATTCAGTTCTATCTGATGACCGGTGAAATCGAGTTTGCAGGAGCCACGCCGGAGCCGGGGTCTGATGAGGGATACGGCGACGAATCACGCAGTCACTTCTGGAGCGACAACGTCGAGAACCTGTTGAGCACCCATCGAATCCTCTACCGCGCCATCCACGATGCCGATCCGACGGGATTTTCGAAGCTAGTCTCCAGCGGGGGCGTGTTCTGGGATCTTTATACCGATTTCCCTGACTGGCCGGACACAGAGGGGCCGACGGTTCGCGCGCGCCTGGAGGGCCAGAATAATCACGAAGCAGTCTACACGGAGAGCTTCGAGCGCCTGCGCACCATGCTGCAAAGTTTCGGAGACGATAGTGACGGCGTCGAGTGTGACTACATCGGATGGCACCCGCACATGGCCTGGAGAGAGATCGATCAGGCGTTCGCCTTCATCCGGAAATATGCGCCGGATCTCCCGATCTATATCGACGACATGTGGACGGCCATTTTCCTGCAGAACCGCGAAGACGCGCCTGGAAATACACTCTTCTATAAGGGCGGCCAACCCATGGAGGGCGACTTCCCGAATGAACTCGTATCCGACTATTCGGCACTGCGGAACGGAATGGTTTTCAATGCTGCCGGCGTCAGAGACTGGTACCAGGCTCGCATCAGCCGCCACATGGTAAAAGCATTCGCGTCGGCATTTGGAGAAGGCGCCGAACGGGTGAGCTACTCCGGGACAGCTGATTTTGCCATCGATCGGATCGGCCTGACGGGGTACGTGAATCTCCTGGGAACGTACGGCGAGGGACTACCGGAGAAGCCCGCCTACTATACCTATCGACTTCTCGTTGACAAGCTTCATGACTTCACTTCAGTTGAAGAGGTGGATGTCAGTGACAGTCCGCTCACGCGGGCCTACCTGTTCCAGCGTCCCGAGCGCGGACCTGTCTATGTGGCATGGAGCGAGACCGGTGGAGCGCCTCCGGATCTGGACTACAGCATCCCGACCGGCGAAATGGTTTCGCTACCCGTCTTCGCGGATACGGTACTGGTCACGTATCCGATTGAAGCTCCCGGTTCGACCGAGCCGGCTACCGAGTACCTGCAGCAGATTGGAGGTTCAGTCTTTCTCCAACTCGGCTACCGGCCTGTGTTCATCGAATCGACGTCGGGTGGAAGTGTCGCCAACGAGTCTCCACCGTCCATTCCCGGGCCGCCGCTGAAGGCAAACGTGTATCCGAATCCGTTCCGATCGTACGCCCACATTGCGTTTGAAACGAGTGACGCGACTCCTGTGCAACTCGAGGTATTCGATGCGCTGGGCAGGAGGATTGCGGTTCTCGTGAACGGAACACTCATGCCGGGCAAGCATTCTCTGGATTGGGGTGCACACGGCTTGAGCCCCGGCCTGTATTTTTTCGTGATCCGGGCAGGCACCCAACAAGTGAAGGGAACCGTCGTCAAGACATCATCCTGAACGGACCTCGGATCCCGTCGATGGACTCGGGGCCAGGCTCTCGGACTTTGGACCTCGGACCTCGGACTTCGGACAAAAGAATGCCAGTATCAGACGGTTTCCTTGCCTTTGTGACGGAGCAGCTGGAGCAGGTGACGAACCTCTCCTCGCGCAAGATGTTCGGGGCTGTCGGATTCTATGACGACGGCGTCTTCTTTGCCATCGTCGATGACGACGAGCTCTATCTGAAAGTGAACGACTCGACGCGACCGAATTTCGAAGAGCGGGCCATGGAGCCGTTCCGGCCCTACGGTGACGAGCGGTCGATGAACTACTATCAGGCGCCCGCCGACGTCCTGGAAGATGTGGCGCAGCTCGCGGTATGGGTCCGCGACGCCGTGGAAGTCGGTCGGTCATCGAAACGATCGAAGCGGAAGAGCGGGAAAGAGGTAACCGACTGTCATGTCGCTTGAGGAGTTCGCAGTCTGTTTCGCGATCACGATGGTAGCGGCGGTCGTTCACGGATCTGCGGGCATGGGTTTCGCACTGCTGGCCGCGCCGGTTCTGATTCTGATCAATCCGTCACTCGTTCCCGGACCCCTGCTGGGTGCCGGTCTGACGCTGACGTTGCTCATGGCGATTCGGGAGCGGGAGGCCGCCGATCTTGAGGGAGTACGGTGGGCGGTTCTCGGATGCGTTGTTGGCGCCGCCGTTGCAATTCCGGTTATCCGGATGCTGACGCCACTCAGTTTCGCGATCGTGTTCGCGGGTCTCCTGCTACTGGCGGTAGGGTTCAGCGCGGTTGGATTGCACGTTCGACCCTCTCCGAAGATCAACCTTGGTGGAGGTTTTGCGTCGGGATTCATGGGAACGATCTCTGCGGTTGGAGGACCTCCACTCGCACTAGTCTACCAACATGCATCCGGTCCAAGGATTAGATCTACGCTGGCCGTGTACTTCACGTTTGCCGGGCTCTTGAGTATCGGTGCCTTGTTCGTGGCCGGGAAGATGGGTTCAAACGAAGTCGTGTTGGCCGGCTATCTGTGTCCCGGTCTGATTGTGGGGTACTTCGTGTCGTCGTACACGCGCCGATTCCTGGACAAGAGAATGCTGCGGCCGATAGTCCTGTTGCTGGCAACCGCGGCCGCGGTCGCGGTGGTGGTGAAGGCCTTGCTTTAGACGTTCGATGTTCCACGTTCCGGGCAAGAGGATCCGCCGATTTGTTCTTTCTGGAAAGTGGCGCCAAGTTGGGACCGGCGCCATGAATCCAACTCAGAAGCTCGAGGTAAACGGCAACGTACTTACCAACAACGTGGTCGTGCCGTCCGACAGAAGACTGAAACGAGATATCCACTCGCTGCAGTTGGACGACTTCGCGGGAATGACAAGGGGTGGACCCGAAGACTCGAAGACCGGGCTCCGGCCGATGGTCCTGATCCTTGCAACGGTGGCGGCGGTTGCTGTAGTGGTGAAGGCACTCCTTTAAGTCTGCAAGTCTACAGGTCTGCGAGTCTTGGTCCTCTAGTCTTCTAGCTCGCCCCACGCAGCTGCGGAGCAGCGTAGAGTGGGTCTTCCAGGTTGCGGGAGGACATGTCGAGACACAAACGGCTCGACTTACAGAATTACAGACTTGCAGACTGCAAGCCGAATCCTGAATTTGTCGCTGTTCTAGCGAAACGTTGCTCACAGCACCCAACCAGATCAATATGAGATCCATCCTCGGTATATCGGCAGCCATTCTCCTAGTATGCTCACAAAGCGCAAATGCTCAGTGGCACGGTTCGTTGGCGCCCGATTCGTTGTCTTTCCAAGGCAGAATTACTGACCCGGCCGGCGATCCTGTCGCGGACGGCAACTATTCTATTCGGTTCAGGATGTACAAAGGGTCCACCAAGATCTGGGAACAGACGATTGCGAGCGTGCCAGTCAGCTCCGGCGTTTTCAGCGTGATTCTGACGGGAGATGCGACCTGGCCATTGGATACCGTCGCTTTCAACGAGCCTATTGACTTGGGGGTCAAGGTAGGTACCGATACCGAGATGACACCAAGGACGCCGCTGACGAGTGTCGCCTATGCGTTGGGACTCAGGGGCCTCTCGATTGTGCACGCTGAGGATGCAAGCAACAGAATTGCACCAAATCTCATCGGAGGGGCATCAAACAATTACGTGGCGCCAGGTATCGTCGGTGCGACAATTGGTGGGGGCGGCGGTTTTGACGAGAATGTTTTGGTTCCTGACTCCGTGCTCGGGCGATGGGGAACAGTGGGCGGCGGCATTCTCAACGCCGCGGGCCCACATGGAACCGTTGGAGGGGGTGCACAGAACCGCGCCTTGAACTCATCGGTAGTCGCCGGCGGGCTCCGCAACTTAGCGACCGGCTACGCGACGGCCATGGTGGGTGGCCAAGACAACTCGGCGGAGAATCTTGAGTCATTCGTCGGCGGTGGGAGTCACAACAAGGCCACTGGCGACAACGCAGTTGTTGTGGGAGGGTCGGGCAATGAGGCTTCGGGCCTTGGGTCGAGCATTGGAGGGGGATTCCTCAACTCCGCTGCAGGTGATTCGGCCGCTGTCGGCGGTGGCCATGGCAACACTGCCTCTGGTCTGGCCTCCGCAATCGCCGGCGGCGGAAACAATACGGCAAGTGCAGCCCACTCGACGATCGGCGGCGGTCACAGCAATGAGGCGAGTGGCGACTGGTCGACAGTTGGCGGTGGTAGAGAAAACGTTGCCGACAACTATGACGCCACGGTCGGAGGAGGATTCAAGAACACGGCTTCCGAGTACTGGGCCACGGTCGGAGGAGGAGAGTCGAACAAAGCTACCGGATCAAGATCCACGATTGGCGGCGGTTCACTAAACACAGCCAGTGCTTTATATGCGACAGTCCCCGGGGGTCTTCGCAACAGTGCAAGAGGGTCAGCTTCGTTCGCCGCGGGTTACAACGCCAGGGCAGACCATGACGGCAGTTTTGTCTGGAACGATCGCTCTCAGACTCTTAGCAACCATGCCGACTCCCTCTACACAACTGCCGAAAATCAATTCCTCATACGGGCAGCAGGCGGCGTAGGTATCGGTACGAACAAACCAAAACGCGGGCTGACGATTTCACGGGATGCCGAAGCAAGCGCTTATCAACTGGAACTACGAAACGTGGGTGAGATACAGGTTGGTAGTTTCGACGGCATCGCTTTTACCCAGCAGGATTCGGGTCAGACTGAACTCGCGTCCATAAAGGCAGTGTACCAAAACAATGGCTATCCGGATATGTCGTTCAGTCTACGAGCAGCCCCCAATCTGCTATATCTCAAGAACGCCGGCGATATGGTCGGGATCGGCACGACGTCACCGACCGAGAAACTGGAAGTCAACGGCAACGTGCTCGCGAACAACGTCGTTGTACCTTCCGACCGACGACTGAAGCGAGATATTCAGTCGCTCAACAACTCGCTCACAACGATCGGGCGGCTTCAGGGCGTGTCCTACGCTTGGCGGATCGAGGAGTATCCTGACCGGGCGTTCGATGATGGCCGACACCTGGGCTTCATTGCACAAGATGTAGAAGCAGTGGTGCCCGAAGTTGTCAACGTCGGTTCTGACGGGACGTATTCGTTGCGGTACCAGGAGATCATCCCGCTTCTGGTTGAGGCTATTAAGGAACAACAAGCGACCATTTCTGCCCAGAACGAGCGGATTGAAGCATTGGAGGCGCGGCTGACAAACTGATCGTTCCGGGTTCCACGTTCCACGTTCCACGTTCTGCGTTTCGCGTTGGACGGGGTCTGACGCACTCTGACCCGGAACGGGGTACCTCGAAGTCGAACCTCGAACGTCTCGGTTAGTTATCCACAGTCGTCGAATTACCCGACCCCCCGGTTTATCTTGCGGTTTGACATCTGTCCACCGATCGTGATCCATGTATTTAGAGAGGCTCGAACTTCACGGTTTCAAGAGTTTTGCCGATAAAACCGTCGTGCAATTTGCCCCCGGTGTGACAGCGATCGTCGGGCCGAACGGTTGCGGCAAGAGCAACATCATCGATGCGGTTCGCTGGGTGCTCGGTGAACAGAGGGCGAGGCTGCTTCGCGCCGAGCGCATGGACAATGTCATCTTCAACGGCGCGGCCGACCGGCGGCGGCTCGGCATGGCCGAAGTCTCGATGACCGTCGAGAACACGCGCCACGTGCTGCCGACGGAATACTCGGAGGTCCAGATCACGCGCCGGCTCTACAGGTCGGGAGAATCCGACTATCTGCTCAACGGCCGTCCGTGCCGATTGAAGGACATTCAGGATCTGTTCATGGATACCGGGATGGGCGCCGGGGCGTATTCGGTCATCGAGTTGAAAATGATCGAGGACATCCTGTCCGAAAATGCCCAAGACCGGCGGCGGCTGTTCGAGGAAGCCGCGGGCATCACGAAATACAAGCTCCGGCGAACGCAGGCGCTGCGCAAACTGGACGCGACGCAGGCCGATCTGACGCGTATCCGCGACATCGTCGACGAGGTCGGGCGGAATGTCCGCAGCCTCGAGCGCCAGGCAAAAAAGGCGGCGCGCTATCGCGAGTTGTCTGAAGAATGGCGCTCGGCATCGCTCAGCGTTGCTCGCTTTGAGTTCGATCGCCTCGCGTCGGAACGATCCGCGTTGGCTCGTGAACGAGGCGCCCTCGACGATCGCATCCAGGAGTTGACGGCGCGCCAGGCGGGAGAGGACGCTCGCCTCGAATCACGCCGCAAGGAACTGCTCGATCTCGAACGCGAGCTGGGAGGACGTCAACAGAAGCTCAACGAGCATATGGAGGCGATCCGCAGGCTGGAGGCGGAAGTTCGCGTTCAGGAAGAACGCGCCAATGCAGCCCGTGCCGCACTCGAGCGCGCTAATCGCGAGAAGGAGGATGCGGAAACGCGCGCTGCCGAGCTGGAGGAGGGGATCGAGCGCCTTACGAAGGAAGAGGAGCGAATCCGGCCGAAACTCGATGCGGCGCTTGCCACGCTGAGAGAAGCGGAGGAGGCGCGCGACCGGCTCCGGGAAGAAACGGAGGCCCAGCGCCGCGTGGTCGATTCGCTCCGCGCGGAGGAGGAACGACTCCAGTCCAGACGGTCGGAGCTTCAGAACGAACAGGCTCGCCTCGGTAATCGCAAGGAGATGCACGAGGAGGAGAAGGCTCGTCTGGAGAAGCAGGCCGCTGAGTTCTCAGGCCAGATCGAAGGTATTCAGGCACGCAAGAGTGCCAACGGTGCCGAGGTCGAAAAGACCGGGAGAGAAGTAGCCAGGCTCGAATCCAATATGAAGGCCGCCGAGACCAAACTCCTCGGCTTGCAGAAAGAGATTGAGGAGGCCCAGCGGGAATTGCATAGCGTCGAACGCCGGCGTGAAGGACTGAAAGCCGAGGCTGCACTGCTCGAATCTCTTCTCATGTCGCAGGAAGAGGCCGGCGAGGCTGTCAAATATCTGGCGTCGGACTCAGGCTGGAGTACTGGATCACCGTCTACCGTCGCGGATGTTGTCGCCTGCGACGAGCAGTACGCCGTCGCCGTCGAAAGCGCCCTCGGGCCCTATGCCGACTGTCTGGTCGTCCAGTCAGAGAGGGAAGTGGACGCAGCCCTCTCCGTGCTGCGTTCTTCCGATAAGGGCGCGGCCGCTTTCTTCATTCTCGACCGACTGAAGGCCGTCGCTGTTCCCGATCCAATCGCCGATGATCGAGCCGCACCGATCGCTGAGGTTGTCAGAACGGCCAACAAGAAGCTGAAGACCCTCGTGGGGATTCTCTTCCACGATGCCTATATCGTCGACGATCTGAAGACCGCGAGGGAAATGGTGGCCGAATACGGAGCGGACAGACCCTCTATTCGATTTGTGGCCCGAACGGGCGAGTGGGCCGACGGACTTGGACGGGTTTACGGTGGAGGGACTGCCGATCCGGGTCCTGCTTCAAGTCGCATTGGGCGAAAAGAGCGACTTGCCGTGCTGCACGAAGAAATCAAGCGACTCGCGGGACGATGCGTGCAACAGGAGTCGAGCCTTGAGAACCTGCGCGCTCAGGTCGCCGGCATTTCGGTGGGGGACCTGCGGATCAAGGTCCGCAATGCAGAGCACCTGCATGCCCGCCTCGACCAGGAGCGCGCGCGAATCGAATCCGAGGAAGCCAACCTGGCGGCCAATCTCGAGACGATTCGGGCTCGGGCGGAGACTGTGTCTGAAGCGCAGTCCAAAGACGCCGAGACGCTGGCGTCGATCGGTGCTGAGCTCGAGGACGTCGGACGGCAACTCACCGAGGCCGCCGCGCGTCGGACTGAGGCTCAGCAGCTCTTCCAGGAAACAGAGAGCGAGTCGCGCCAGGCGGAGGCGGCATATGGGAACGCACACGTGGCGACCCTCGAGGTGAAGCACGCCTTTGAAACCGTTGAACGCGATCGACAGCGCATGAGGTTTGATCTTACCGACCTCGTTGTTCGTGCCGAACGTCGAGAAACAGAAATGACGGAGCTCCAGGAGCAAATCGAGACCGCTGCCGTCCGCCAGGAAGAATGTCGAAAGGAAATCGTCGGTGGATACGAACAGAAGACGGCGCTCGACGCGGCTGTGAGCGAGGCCGAAACCAGCGTAAGTGATCTTCGCAGCGAAATATCCGATCAGGACGTCGTGCTTCGAGAGGTGCGACGCCTTCGCGAAGCAGCCATGCACGACGAAGGATCAAGAACGACGCGCCTTGCCGAGATCAAGACCCGATTGGAAGACCTCGCCGAGCGTATCCGCATGGACTTCGACTGTGAACTCGAGGAGGTGGAAACCGACATCGAGCCCGATTTCGACGTAACCGCCGCGAGTCGGACAGCGCAGGAACTTCGCGAACGTCTTCGCAGCATGGGCGCCGTCAACGAGCTCGCGCTGGAGACATACGAAGAGGAAAAGGAACGACTCGATTTCCTTACGACGCAACAGGAGGATCTCGAGAAGGCTGAAGAGACGCTTGTCGATACGATTTCCGAGATCAACGCGACCGCATCGGCGAGGTTCATGGAGACGTTCGAGAGGATCCAGGTGAACTTCTCGAACCTGTTCGAACAGCTCTTTGGAGAGGGCGCCAGCGCGCAAGTATCGATCCCCGAGGATACAGATCCGCTTGAAGCCCCGATCGACATTATCGCCCGGCCGCGGGGCAAGAAGAACGTCATCATCTCGCAGCTCTCCGGTGGCGAAAAGGCTCTGACCGCCACGGCCCTGCTCTTCGGGATCTATCTCGTCAAGCCGAGCCCGTTCTGTATCCTCGACGAGGTCGACGCACCTCTCGATGATGCCAACGTCGAGCGGTTTATGAACCTGCTCAGGGAATTTTCGGCCTCGACCCAGTTCATAGTTGTCACCCACAACAAGCTCACGATGGAAGCCGCCGACCGTATGTACGGCATTACCATGGAGCAGCAGGGCGTCTCCAAACTTGTCGGAGTGACGTTCGAACACGCACATCCCGATTCGGAAGCCGCCTGAGTCAGTTACAAGTCCCCAGACATCATGCGTATTGCTTTTATCTCATCGCTTGTCGTCGCACAAACGGCATTTTTTGGCGCTGGGATTTCGTCGGCCCAGGTAACGGTCGAGCTCAAGAACACGTTGGCCGAGCCGCGAGCGGACGAAGTGGTCGCGGTAGGTCTGGCGGAGTTGCGCCGGAAACTCGACCTGACGGATCCCAACCTCCTTTCCGTTAGGGATCCGGCAACCGGCACCGACGTGATCAGTCAACTATGGGACGATGACGGGGATGGCGAGCCTGACCAGTTACTCTTTCTCGTGAGTCTGTGGGCGAACGAGACCCGGCGCTACTCGATCGGATTGGGAAATGGCGTTCGTGCCTGGCCCGGCAGAGCGTATGCGGCTTACATCCCCGAGCGCGATGATGTTGCCTGGGAGAGCGATCGGATTGCCTTCCGGGCATACGGGCAAGGACTGTGGACGAACCCGGATTACGACCCGCTCCATAGCAGCGGCATCGACGTCTGGGTGAAGCGGACGCGCGATCTGGTAATCGACCGCTGGTATGGCGCCGGACACGACGCTTACCATGTCGATCGCGGTGAGGGAGCCGATTTCTTTACAGTCGGCCCGACGTTGGGTGCAGGCGGTTCAGCGGTTTGGATCAACCATGCACTTTTTCCTGCCGAAAACTTCAAGGATCATCGCATCATTGCACAGGGGCCAATACGTGCGGCTTTCGAAGTGACTTATGACCCCTGGGAGGCAGAACAGCTGAGGGTTCGACAAACCAGGCGCATCACTATTGATGCCGGGCAAAATCTCTATCGGGAGGAACTCGTGTTCCGGACCGACTCAGGAGATCCGGTTCCGTTCGTGGTTGGCTTCGTCAAGCGGAAGGAGGGCATTGTCGGATCCACGAAGCGAGGCGCCTCCTGGTCGTGGCTGAGTACCTGGGGACCCGTTGAACGAAAGAACGGAGGCCACGGCGAGCTCGGCAGTGCCGTCATATTGCCCACCGATCGTCTCAACGGGTTCGAAGAGACCGATGATCACTATCTCGCCGTGAGTTCCGCCGAGTCGGCGCAGGCAGTGACCCAATACATCGGGTCAGGATGGACCGCTTCAGGGGATTTTGAAACGGTCGAGGACTGGTGGGAATACCTGGATCGCTTCGTTCGAAGATTGCAGGCGCCCCTTCGGCCGACCATCGTCGAGTAGCCTTCATCGATCCTGATTGATCGCACGCGGGTCCGCCGGAATCGACTTCCTGAAACGGGATCTCGGGTCGCAGCGTCTAAGCACACGTCCGTCATTACGCAACCGCTCGAATTACGTCTGCGAACAACAGGATCATGACTATCGGAACGAGATTTGCCCCGCTCTTCTTCATCCTTACGCTTCTCGGTGCCTGTCAGGCATCCCACTCGGCTCTCGAGCCGAAGCCACAAGAGGTCAGCGGCATGCAAAATGCCGCGCTCACAGGTGACCTATTGATCGGAGGGCAGCCGACAGAAGAAGCGTTGGAGTATCTAGCCCGTGAAGGATATCGCGACGTGGTTTCGGTTCGTTCTGAGGGAGAGGTCGACTGGGATGAGGAGAGTCGCGTCGAGGCGCTCGGCATGTCGTTTCACCGGATTGAAATGAGCAATCCAGTAAACGAGATCACGGACGATGAAGTGGCGGCGTTTGCACAGTTCATGGACGAGCGAGATGGACCGGCACTTCTGCACTGCGGATCCGGAAACCGGGCGGCAGGCCTGTGGGCCGTCTGGCTGATCGAACACGAAGAGATTGACCCCGCAGACGCAATCCGTCTGGCCACTTCGGCAGGAATGCGTGAAAGCATGAAGGCCGTCGTGGAGCGACGGGTCTCGGAGAACGCCAAACGCTAATCGGTTGGCGCGTCTTCCTGTTCGACCAGCGGCTTCCAAAGTTGCGGCAGGAAGTAGCCGACGGTAAGAAATCCGGCGCCGATTCCCAGAAATACAGCCACGCGCCAGAGCGAGTCCAGCTGAGCGAGATCCACTACGAAGAGTTTGCCGACGACCAGCACCAGTGTCGCGAGTCCCGCGCCGCGAATCATTTCCTTGTGTCTTCTCAGGCCGAATATGAGCAATGAGACGCCGATGAGTCCCCAGGCTGCGGATACATAGGCCTGTCCATTGGGGAAGGTCGAAAGTTCTCTGTAGAGCCACGCGAGCGCGCCGGCATACGTCAGCGCGAAGTAGACCCGCTGATGCTGGTCCACGCGCACGGAAAGTGCAGCTGCGACGGCCAGCGCGAGCGCTACTAGATCGCTCAGGGCGTCGATATTGACGATGGGCGGCGTCACCCCCGTGTGATCGGCCAGTCGGATCCACATCCAGAGTGCAACGATGACGAAAAGGGCGTGTGCGCCCGAACGCAAGAGTTTGTCGTTGAGCTTGCTGGCGAGGATGTGAAGGACTGCCACTTCGGCAGCCAGGCATACGAGAAGTCCGTTGCCGTCAAGTAGCAGGACGACGGTCAGCGTTGCCAGCAGGCCGCTCATGACGGCATGTGAGTAGCGCACCCGCTTGACGGCGTCGGATCGCAGCGCCAGAGCCACGAGGACGTAAACCGCGGTAGCTCCCGCGGAAATCAGTCCGGTCTGTGTCTTTGGCAGGCGCCAGATTTCCGCAGAAAGTGCGATGGCGACTAGTGGCGTTACGACAATGAGCTGGTGGACGACGTTCCGCAAGACGCGCTCGAGGGACGTAGCGACCTGCGACTGCATGTCCCGCGACGAAACCGCGTCGGGTTTTTGAAGCCGCAGCACTTCGCGGACGACCGGCGCGAGCCAGAATGCTATCACGCCGAATACAACCGCGAGTTGTATCGCCAGGCGATCTCCGGTCTGCAGTGATACGTCCCAGGGCAGCTGCGACTGCGCAATTGCGAAGACCAGCCATCCACCGACTACCGTGACGTACAGCACGGATCGCCATCCGTAGCTCAGGTAGATTACGGTCGTGGCAGCGAGCAGCAAGCAGGTGTAGGACATCAAACCCGGAACGTCGCCCTGACCGGTGTATAGAAGGAAAGGCGTCGCCAGCCCGCCGAGAAGTCCTAGAACGACGAGTGGCGGGTCCTTCTGGTACAGGCCCAAGGCGAATCCTGCGAGTGTCACGACCACCATGCCGGCGAACGACGTGCGGTTGTCCAGGACGTCGAGCAGCTGGAAACCAGCGAAAAGCGTGATGTAGAACGCCGCGATCCCTCCTCCCTGCAGCACCTGGCCGAAGCGAGCACGTTTCGAGTAGACGAGGCCGCCGATGCCCAGAAGGATGAGTCCGAGTACACCACCGAGAACGACTTGGATAGTTGGCGTGAGCCAATCTTCGTCCACGGCGTATTTGAAAAGGAAGGCGATGGAGAGGACGACCAGGCCGATTCCTGCCCACTTCAGAAGGACTTCCGGATCATCCGGAAGCGAAATCGACGGTGTCTGTTTGCGTCGTTTCGGGCCCGCCGACTTTCGTCGTTTGGGCGGCGTTGTCAACCGGATTCTTTCGATTTCCCCACCGGCATCTGTTGGTGTTGCGGCCGTCGGTCGGGGGTCCAATTGGGCGCGCAACTCCGCGACGGCCTTCTCGAGCGCCGCTACGCGGTCCTGAAGTTGGGATTGAGATTCGTCCATCGAGCTCTCCGAGGAGTGGTGCGAGGAAGGGCTGTGTGAACCATTGTTCAGTTGAAGGTAAGGTCTGAACTCCCGAACGACTAACGTTGGGCGGTGGCGGACGGCTTTGAGCTCGCAGCTCACCCCGCCCGACGTTGTGAGAGGGCACTATTTTCGTAACGGCGGGCCAATGGCGAAGGGACCCGGATACCGGCCGGATCCCCTAGTCTTCGATCAGAGCTCTCTCTTGCAGAAGTACCAGTCAACGCATTCATAGCCATTCGAATGGGCCATGCGCTCGTTTGCTTCGTCTGCGGTTTGTGGGGGTGGGACGATGACCTTGTCTCCGGCTTGCCAGCCTTCGGGCGTCGCAACCTTGAATTCGGCGGTCGTCTGTACCGCCTTGACCAGCCTCAGAATCTCCACAATTGATCGTCCGTTCGACAGCGGGTAGTAGATCATCGCGCGGAGAATCCCGTCGGGATCGATCAAGAACAAGGCTCTCACCGCCGAGGTGTCACTCGCGCCGGGATGAATCATCCCGTAGGACCTCGCCACTTTCATGGTCAAATCTTCGATGATCGGAAAGGGAATCTCGACATCGAATTTGTCCTTGATGTTACGGATCCAGGCGAGATGTGCGAACGTGCTGTCAATCGATAGTCCGAGCAGGTCCGTATTGATCTTTTGAAAGTTCTTGTAGTTTCGCGCGAAGGCGATGAACTCTGTCGTACAGACAGGCGTGAAGTCGGCGGGATGAGAGAACAGGATCAGCCAGCGGCCACGATAATCGGTCAGTTTTCGGATGCCCTGAGTCGTCTTTGCTTCGAAGTATGGGGCGGGCTCATTGAGTCGTGGAAACGCGAAGTGTTTTGACATGCCGTTTTGGGCAAACTCGGTTGGTTCCATTTGAACCTCCAGCGTGTATGTGCGCCGTCGGACGACGGCATCATGATAGTTTATCAAGTCGACGTTAAGCGCTGCGGGAAATTAGTATTGTGCGTATGCGGCGCGTTGCGGTGCCGGGCGCAACCGCACCTGGTCCAGGATCTTGCGCCTCAGACGCCCAATACTCCCATTCGCACGCCGCATTGATCCGTTCGTGCACAGGAAGCCAACGAATCTCGCCGGTATTGGCGAACATTCGGGCGATCAATCCACCAGGTCTGTTTAGATCTCGCAGCTCACCGCCAACTACACCGCTGCACAGACATAATGAAGGTAAGCTATGTACTTCGCACGCATCATTGTTGGCGCCGGACTCGTTTTCGCGGCTGCCAGCGCCTACGCCCAAAATGAGACGTTCCTGCTGGTGAGCAGCAGTGGAACCAATTCCGTCCGCATGTATGACGCTCACACAGGTGAGTTTATCCGGAACTGGGCTCCACCGGGAATCGGGGGACTCGAGAACACGCAGGAGGTGATCTACGGTCCCGACGGATTTGTCTACGTTTCAGGTTTCGGCACGCCCGAAATTTTGAAGTTCGACGGCGGCACCGGTGAATTTCTTGGGCCGTTTACTTCCGGCTACGAGCTCGACAGTCCGACGAAGATATCGTGGGGACCCGACGGACTTATGTACGTGAGCCAGTGGGGGCAAGGCTCGAGCAAGAGAAATGTCGTGAGGTTCAATCCTGAAACGGGTGAATTCATCGATGAGTTCACCACCGACAACCCCCTCGGAGCCAGCGACCAAGATTGGGATGCAGACGGCAACATGTATCTGGCCTCGTACTTCGAAAAGAGGGTGATCAAGTATGCGCCCGACGGCAGCCGGATCGGCTACTTCACTCCATCGGACCCCGTGCAGTCGCCCATTGACATCTATTGGGCACGCAACGGTGATCTCATGGTTGTCGACTGGTCGAGCGGACGAGTAAATGCCTTCGACGGGGAAACTGGAGCGTTTAAGCGCACGTTCATTCAGGGCTTGGTCAACGCGGAGGGAATAACCCAGGGCCCGGACGGACGGTTATATGCTGCCGATTGGAGCGAGAACACGATCAAGACCTATTCGCTCCTAACCGGACAGGGCGGCGGGAAGTTCATTGGCGAGGACGGAGGGCTGGTCCATCCGAATTCTCTAATCTTTGGGCCGCAGGAGACCGTCACGTCTACCAGCGACGTCGTCCCCGAATCTTTCAGCTTCGAGGCGGAGACGAACTTTCCGAATCCGTTCGCTTTGCACACGGCCATCCCCTTTACAATGGATGTTGGTGGATCCGTCATTCTTCAGGTATTCGATCTGCAAGGACGGCTCGTCTCGACCACGAGAAAGGCCTCGGCGCGAGCTGGTCGAAACCAGTTCGATGTCGACGGCTCAGGACTATCCAGCGGTCGTTACGTATACCGCCTTCAAGTGAGCGGACTCAGCTACACGGGAGTCATGGTCAGAAAATAGGTTAACCGTCGCCCGTCAGACCACGGGGAGAGCAGCCTCGACACCCGGGTTGAAACGACTACCCGGCTGGAAGCTGCCCTTGGTGAAACTCGTGAGTAACTTCGTATCGGGGCGCTCGAAGAGTACTGGGCCGTCTACGCCCATGCCTTGGCGTAAATGATGTCCATAGTGGTTGTCCCAAACGAGTATCGTGCCGGGTGCCGCTTCGTCGATGGTTCGTATGAACGAATCTTTGAATCCCCATTTCCAAGTAACCCGGGGAATACTTACTCTTAGACCGGTCGTCCAACGGCAAATCGAACTATCTTCTCCATCGTCATCAATCAATTGCGTATGTCTGATCTCGGCAAGCGACTTCGTCCCAATCGTGACGACGTAGTCTCTAAGGTTATCGAAGGTGAGGCTATCGTGATCAACCTGTCGAACGGCATTTACTACAGCATGGACGGTGTCGCCGGGTTGATTTGGAACCTGATCGCAGAGGTGCGCAGTCTCGATGAGATTCTCGGAGCGATCATGGCTCGCTATGACGTCACGCGTTCGCAGGCTGAGTCGGATGTGAACCACCTTGTTGCGCAACTCCTCGAGGAGAAGTTGATCGAGGCATCGGATGAGGAGATGACGGGTCTTGCGCCTCCGGACGGCAATGGAGTGGAGCGACTCGCCTACACACCGCCTGTGCTCAACATCTACCGGGATATGGGCGATCTACTGGCTCTCGATCCACCACAGCCGGGACTCGAGAACACGCCGTGGAGAGCGACTGGTGACGCACCTTCCGGCGAGGGTCAGTAATAGCGATTGATAGTCGGAAGAACGATGAAGAAGCCTCTCGTAAGCTGCGTCGTACCCGTTTTCAACGGCGAGCGCTATTTGGCCGAAGCTCTGGACAGCATTCTGGGTCAGACCTACAGGCCCATCGAGGTTATCGTAGTGGACGACGGATCGACGGATGGTACGGCCGATGTCATCGCCGGATATGACGGGCAGGTTCGGTCTGTCCGGCAATCGAATGCCGGACCGGCCGCAGCGATCAATCATGGCATCCGCATTGCCACCGGCGATCTCGTTGCATGTCTCGCCGCAGACGACCTCTGGCAGAAGGAGAAACTGACGCGCCAGGTCGAACAGTTCGAGGCTAACGGCACCCTCGATGCGTGCGTGACCCACATCCAGAACTTTTGGGTACCTGAGATGAAGGAAGAAGCCGAGCGCTTCAAGAACCATCGCATCGCAGAGGCAATGCCCGGCTATCTGTGTGTGACGATGCTGGCCCGTGCGGAGGTCTTTCGGACCGTCGGCCTGTTCGATGAAACGCTGCAGCACGGAAACGACTTGGACTGGTTCATGCGTGCCAGAGAGAAAAATATTGCCATCGCCCTTCTGCCCGACGTTCTCGTCCACCGCCGTCTGCACGACGGAAATCGCAGCCGGCACCTGGCGTCGAACAGCCGGGACACGATTCTCGACATTCTCAAGGCGAGAATCGACAGAAAACGAGATCCTGACGAGCGTACCGTCGAATAGCCACCGGGCTGATTCGAACGGTGGCAGTCGCGTCATCACTTGGCGTGGTGGGAGAGAAGCATGACGAAGCGCATTCTATTCTGGTCGGATCGATTCTGGCCCTGCATCGGAGGTGTCGGCCTGACGTCGAAACGACTGCTGCCTGCACTGCGGCCGCGCGGATACGAGTTTACGGTGGTAACCCTGAAGGAGAATGCGGATCTCCCGGAGGAGGACGAATTTGAGGGTATGCGGGTTTGCCGATGGCCGCTTTGGACGGCGCTCGAGAGCCGCGACGTCGTGCAACTCTTCGGGATGAAGAAACGAATTGCCGCCCTGAAACGGGAATTCAGCCCGGACCTGGTCCACATCGACTTCCTCGGGCCAAGCGTCCTTTTCCATTCCCAGACCACCGATGCACATCCGGCGCCGGTGCTTGTAAGCATGGATTCAGCCTTCCTCCCCGAGGGCACAGGGAGCGACTCGCTGGCGGGGCGCATCCTGGCGACGGCCGACTGGGTGACGTGCGTATCGGAGGCAAGTCTAAGCACAATCCGGCAGGGGATTCCAGAGACGGTTTCCCGCTCGTCGTGTATCTACAAGGGCAAGCCTCCGCCCTCCGTTGACATATCGCCGATACCGGCCGGGCCGCCGCGAATACTTTGTCTGGGGCGGCTCGTGAGATCGAAAGGTTTCGATCTGGCATTGACCGCCTTCGCCTCGATTCTCAGTCGAATGCCCGACGCCCGCCTGGTTCTCGGCGGGGATGGGCCGGAGCGCGCCGCGCTTGAGCAAGACATCGCCAGACTGGGACTCGAGTCAGCCGTCGAATTGCTCGGATGGGTCGATCCGGAAGAGGTTCCTGATCTCATCAACAGGGTTACGCTGGTACTCATTCCTTCACGAGATGACGGGCTCCCCAACGTCGCGAAAGAGGCAGGACTCATGGCTCGACCTGTTGTAGCGACACAAGTTGGCGGGCTGCCCGAGGTCATCCTTCATCAGGATACGGGATTGCTCGTCAAGCCCAACGATCCGGACGCCCTGGCAACGGCTGCACTCCATTTGCTGGAAAACCCCGAAGAGGCGGCCCGAATGGGCCAATCGGCCCGCGCAAGGGTTCAGGAACTCTTCGATTTCGAGAGATACGTCGATGCCTATGATGCGCTGTACAGGCGACTCATCGGCCGGTCAAGCGTTACCTCAAACTGACCGGATGAGAAGTTAGCTCCCATGTGTGGCATCGTAGGAGAGATAGCCTTTCGTGGAAAAGCATCCGGCGCGCATGAGAACGGGGTTTTCGCAGAGCTCGTTGGGATGATGACCCGTCGCGGCCCGGATGACGCAGGTATTTGGAACGATGGATCGTCTTGCACGCTGGGATTTCGTCGTCTGTCGATTCTGGATCTCTCTACGTCGGGCCACCAACCCATGCTGACTCGGGACGGTCGTTACGCTATCGTCTACAACGGAGAGGTTTACAATTTCCGCGAGTTGCGTCGAGATCTCGAGCGGGATGGTGCAAGGTTTCACTCCTCCGGAGACACGGAAGTCGTTCTCCAGGCTCTGGCGCACTGGGGCGCTGGGGCCCTTGAGCGCTTTAACGGGATGTTCGCGCTTGCTTTCTACGACACGATGGACAAGCGTCTTCTCCTGGCTCGTGATCATGCAGGCATCAAGCCGCTGTACTATATGCACACTTCCCAGGGGCTGGTGTTTGCCTCCCAGTACGACCAGATTCTAGCCCACCCTTGGGGCCGGAAGCTCTCTGTGTTGCCCGATGCACTGGCGATGTACCTTCGCCTCGGCTACATCCCCGCACCATATGCTTTGCTGGAGAAGACCCGAATGTTGGAGCCCGGCTGCCGGCTCGTGATCACGGTCGAAGGCGAGCTGCAGCGGGGGCGTTTCTTCACTTTCGACGTGAACCGGGAGGCAGATCTTTTCGGAGACGAGGCGAATGAAGCCGTAGATGCGGTTGTTGGCGCCGCCGTTGCGCGACAGCTCGTGAGCGACGTGCCGTTGGGTACGTTTCTTTCCGGCGGGATCGACTCTCCGCTGGTCACCGCGAAGGCGCGAGCCCTCCAGGATGGCCCCATTCCCGCCTTCACGATCGGCACCGCCGGAGATTCTCTCGACGAATCGGCGGATGCCGCACTCTACGCACAGCAGATCGAGGTCGAGCACGTGGTCGAGCAGATGGTTCCAGGTAAAGCACTCGACGTGATCGATGATGTGGTTGCCGCGTGCGGCGAACCATTCGCCGACTACTCGATGTTTCCGACGCTGCTCGTTTCCCGGCTGGCCCGGCAACGGGTCAAAGTTGTCCTTTCCGGGGATGGCGGCGATGAATTGTTTTGGGGATATGCCGGCCGCTTTCTGTCGATTCTTCAGGCAACCGACGACATGTCGGCGACGGATAATCGGTGGAACGTGAGGAGGCTCTTCGAGGTAGGCGCGGGCGCGTGGCCCGCGAACCTTGGCGCCGCCTACCGAATGAAGCACACGCACTTCTCGGAAGCGAGACTGCGAAATATTTTTCCCGATATCTCTGACTGGCCGAACGATTTCCCGCTATTCGATTACGACGGCTGGGAAACGGATCAGACCGCCCGATGGCTGCGCTGGAATGAATTCAACGGCTTCCTGACGATGGTGCTCTTGAAAGTCGATCGCGCGAGCATGCATGAGTCCCTGGAGGTTCGGGTTCCACTCCTGGACCGCGAGGTGATTGACGTCGCGGCCCGGATCGACTGGAAATCATGCCTGGATGTCGATGGGAGAGGGGGTAAACTCCCCCTGAGGCGGGCACTGGCTGGACTCATCCCTCACCAGACCTCGACGAAACGAGGATTTACTGTACCAATGGGAGACTGGCTGCGCGGGCCGCTCCGATCGCTCTTCGAAGAATCCGTTCTAGGCCGCAAGGACATACTTGGACTGCCGATTCACGAGCCCAGCGTCCGGGCATTATTCGATCGCCACCTGGCAGGCGAAACCGGCCACGACATGGGGCTATGGATCCTGCTCAGCCTCTCCCTGTGGGAGGAAAAACACTGGCGGAAACGGAGCGACAATGTGCCAGGACGGAGGATGGGATAGCGATGCGCGTGCTCTTCTGGTCACCGGCATTCTGGCCTGAGATCGGCGGCGTCCAGTCATTTGCGGCGCAACTGCTCGTTGCTCTGCGTGGGCCGGACTACGAATTCTGCGTGGTTACGCGGCAGTATGCGCCTACGTTGCCGGTGCGCGACACATTTCACGGGATTCCCGTTCGTCGTTTTCCATTCCGAGACATCCTCGCTTCAGGCAAAATCGACGAGATGATGGAAGTCCGAAGCCGGGTCGGTGAATTGAAGCGTACCTTTGCCCCGGACCTGATCCACCTGAACGCTGCCGATGCCACGACTTTCTTCCATTTGACCACAGCGAACGCCTTTTCGGCCCCGACGCTGCTCACGCTGCATGGTCTCGCTCCCAATCAGGGGAGCGATGATCATTCCGTTTTGATCAAGATGCTGCAGGCGGCCGATTGGGTGACCTGCTGCTCGTCGGCCGTGTTGGACGAGGCCCTTCGTCTGGCCCCACACATTGCCTCTCGATCCTCGGTCATTCACAACGCATGGACGCCAGGGGATTTTTCTCCAGCTCCTCTTCGGTTCGACGAGCCCAGACTGCTTTGCCTGGGTCGGCTCTCGAGGGAAAAGGGCGTTGACCTGGCCGTCGAGGCGTTTGCCGTGCTGGTGCGGCGTTTCCCGAGATCCGGCTCGTAATTGCCGGGGATGGACCGGAACGGCAGGCTCTGGCAGACCAGGCGGCAGGATTGGGAGTGTCTGATCGTGTCGATTTTGTTGGCTGGGTCGCCCCGGATGATGTTGCGGCCCTGATCGAGAAGGCTTCGATCGTGCTCGTGCCGTCACGATGGGAAGGATTTGGCTTGGTGGCTTTGGAGGCCGCGGTCATGGAGCGTCCGGTCGTAGCGACCAACGTCGGCGGGCTGCCGGAAGTCGTTAAGAACAACGAGACCGGCATCCTCGTGCCTGTTGACGAGACCGATGAACTCGTGAAGGCCGTTGAGCGTCTTCTCACGAATCCCGATCGCGCGATCGCGATGGGAGCTGCAGCCCGCAGACACGCTATGCAAGCATTCAACTGGTCGAATCACGTCGAGGCCTACGACAGGATTTACAGAAGACTGATTGGGGAGGTGCGGGCCTGATGTATCCGGACGCCGCCAGTCACCGGGCTGCTTCGGCCTTCGACGTGATGTCGGAAGGTTTTGCTCGAGGAGCAGAGGCCAATCCCAAGGAAGCGACCACTGCCTGCATCCGCTTGGCGAATCGGCGCGTGGTGCTCAGGTTGGTGGGACGAGACCTCGCGGCACACACGTTGCGTCCGTTCGAACATCTGTTCGAGGAACCCTGCGGCGAGATGGATCCGCGTCTGACCGTCGAGATCTGGGATGAGCAGGTGACCGGCGTCGGTCTCGGGACGCTTCAGTCTGAGGTGGACCGGTCGAAGCCATCGACTCCGGTGAACGAGTCAGGTCGGTTCAGCTTCAACCGACACCAGAACACGACGCTTTGTCTCGATCACGCGAACGGTCACCTGGTCGGATGCTGCCGCGGCGCAGACGTGCTCTCGCTCTACGAACTTGGACGGCCGTTTCACGTGCCCATTGTCCTTTGGCACAACGGCCAGGACGTTCCCGTAGTCCACGCAGGTCTTGTCGCGATGGAAAACAAAGGGATCCTCTTGGCGGGTCCGGCCGGCGTCGGGAAGTCTACCGCCGCCGTTACTTGTCTGCTGGGTGGTTTCACCTACCTCAGTGATGATTTGATCGGTGTCGAATCGCTGCCCGACGGTTCCTTCCGGGGTCACAGCATCTACAATTCGACCTATTTTGAAGAGGATCATCTGAAGCGCTTTCCCCAACTTGCGCCGCACGCCATAAAGAGTCGCCATGCGGTCGACGATAAGTCGCTGATCATCCTGTCAAGCGTCCTGCCGTCACGGATCGGACGTACGACGCCGATTCGCGCGGTTGTCCTTTCGGAGTTGGGGCGTAGCGTCCAGTCGACGTTTCGGTCGGCCTCGCCGGCAAAGGCGCTGATGGCGCTGGCGCCTCCGACCCTCGCAATCAACAGGGAACTGGGCCCGTCAGGTTTCGAAAAGCTCGCGCGACTCGTCGAGAGCGTACCCTGCTTTCATCTGATGTCGGGGAGCGATCTGGATGGTATCCCCATCGCCGTGCGCGAGTTAGTGGACGAGATTGGAGATAGCTGACGCCTTGGACACGCAGAGCAAGCATAATGGGAAAGAAGCGTTCATCCGAATGCGCGATGCGTTTGAGAAGGCTATCGTGGCATGTGACGAGTCGCTCCGAACGTACTCCGGCTCGCTTGCCGGGCAGCACGCGGTCCTTCGAATTGCCGGCGTCGGATGCGCCGAGCGGATCGCCGCGCCCCTCCAGCACCTCCTCGATGCGGACGCAACGACGCCACGCCTCGATCTTGCCATTGACGTGTGGGATGAGCATGAAACGGGCTGCCCGTGTCCCGAGCCATGGGCAGAACCTGACGGAACCAACTCCGAGTTCGGCTTCATCATGGGCTCGGCTGACGACCAATGGGTGGGCTGCCGACGGCCAGGCCTCCTGGCATGGATCGACCGGTCGTCAGTCGGATTGTGGCCTGTTCCCGGGATAGCGGTGAGCTCACGCCCTACGAACTGGCTAAACCCTTTCTCTTCCCGCTCCTTCTGTGGCATTGTGACCGAGGGGTCAAGGTCATTCATGCCGCGCTCGTCGAAAAGGGCAGTCAGGGAGTCCTCTTTGCCGGGAGAGAAGGGGCGGGCAAGTCGACGGCGGCTATGGCCTGTCTCCAAAGAGGCTTCAACTATCTCGGGGACGATTACGTCGGGCTGCGGAGCACTTCTGACGGTAAATTCGTCGGCTATAGTCTCTACAATACGATATGGCTCGATCGGAGCCATGCTTCCCAATTCCCGGAGATTGCGTCGCATATGATACCCGGAACCTCACAGAAACTGCCGGTTGTGCTGTCTGAGGTCTATCCCGATCGCCTCGCGCTTTTTGCATCCATTCGGTTTCTCCTTCTTCCCCGGTTTGTCGATGGCGCGGTCTGTCGGACACTTCCCGCATCCAGGAGCGAAGCGATCTTTGCGCTGGCGCCGACCTCCGTGATCAAGCGGCCCTGCGCCGGGCAGTCGGACCTCGACAAAATTGCCGCCCTCGTCGAAAACGTTCCGGCCTTCACGCTCGAGCTAGGCGCCGACGTCACAGGATGACTGCGTGCATCGACGGTCTGCTCGTCTAAGGAAACGCACTGTAACCCTACCGTGAACACCCAATCGCGAACAATTCCGGGTTCATGGCATGCGCCGCTCTCTCAGCTACGCAAGCCACTCTCCCTCGCCCTGCCGGGGAAGGAACGAACCTCCTTGCTCCGTGCATGCCTGCTTTCTGGAGATGAGGGTAGAAATACCTAGAAGGCCTGGCTCGAAAAGGTCGGTGATCCGATCGCATACCTGAAGAAGGAGAACGAGGGCATCAAAGGCCTGCTCCCTCTACTGTTCACGAAGTTGGCCGAGAACAGAGTCGAAATCGAAAAGACGCTCCAGACCTCACTCAGGACGGCATACCTCGACGAGGAGGTACGTTCCAAATCATACAGCCAGATCTGCGCGAATGTGCTGTCAGCGTTCGATCGACACCGTATCTCATTGATGGTCATCAAAGGTGCAGATCTGGCCTTCACGGTCTACGAGCATCCTTGTTGCGGCATACCGACGGATTCGACCTTTTGATCGAGGCAGATGATGCCGATTCGGCCTTGGATTTGCTCCACGCCCTCGGCTGCGTCCCACCCCCGAAGCCGATCGATTCGGCGTGGCGCCGGCTCGACTGCAGGCACCGGTCGGGACTGATGATCACACTGAACCGGCAGCTCTTTGATCTACCCTTCGCCGTTTCAGGGGACGAAATATGGAACCGCCGTCGAACGGCACGAGTCGCGGGGGTTGAATTGCCTGTTCTCTCACCGGCGGATAACCTTCTATACACTTGCGTCGGCGTCTCTTGGAGTCGAATACGCGTCTCCCTGCGCTGGGTGTGTGACGCCTCGTTCCTCGTTGACCGCCACGAGGACGTCGATTGGCCGACATTGTTGAACTTCGCGCCAAACGATCAGATGGCGCTGCCGCTTTCCCTGACGTTCGATTGCCTGGCTCGCGATTTTGGCGTCTCGATACAGAAGGACGTCATCTCTCAGTTGCACGAGTTCTCGAACGAAACAACAATGACCGGACGGGAGGTAGCGCTTTCCGCAGCGCGGAGAAGCCCAAGAGGCGGATTAAAGCACATGCTTCGTTCGGCAGAGGATTGGCCTACGCGTGCCGGCATCGTCCGTTGGATGCTGTTTCCGACGGCAGCGTATTTGTGTTGGGCGGAAGGAATTCGCCATGGCTGGGCGGTGCCGCTCCACTATCTGTACCGCCCGTTGAGGTATATCGTGCACCGAATGGGGTTTCGAGGTTCGAATGGTTAGGGACGATCCCGGGGTTACGCACGCAGACCTCGGAGATGAGCGAGGCTTCTGCCCACGCCGTTTCAGGAACTGCTCCTTCGTGCAGCGCTCCTTGACGGAGCGCCGGCGTTGTCAGCCTGGGAGACGTGGAAACAGGGCGTCGACATCGATCGCGTGGCGATGCCGTCGGCCGGATTACTTCCGCTGCTATACAAGAACCTCCTCGAAAACGGTCTTGCAGATCCCCTCATGGAGGATCTGAAGAAGCGCTACACGATCACGTGGTACAACAACCAAGTGGCGTTCAGAAGAATGGCCGGGATACTTGCCCGATTTCGCGACGCGGGTATCGAGACCATTCTGCTGAAGGGCGCCGCCATGACACTTGTCTATTACAAGGATCACGGCGTCCGGCCGATGGGCGATATCGATGTACTCGTAAAGCCTGAGTGCGTTGCCGCAGCCACGGAGATCCTGCTTGGGGATGGCTTTAAGACGAGCTCGCCGCTTTCGTCAACAGCGACCAGGTACATGCATGCTGCACATTTTGTCGACGAAAAGGCCTTTGCGCTCGATCTCCACTGGCGTCTTCTATGGGAATTCAGCGAGCCTGATGCGGACGCGGAGTTCTGGAGCTCGGCTGAAGACAGCACCCTTGGCGGGGTCACAACAAAGGTGCTGAAACCGACAGATCAACTCTTTCACGCGTGCGTGCACGGCGCCCGGTGGAATTCCGCTCCGCTTCGCTGGGTGGCAGATACAATGACCATCATAGCCAAAGCCGGACCGGAAATCGATTTCCAGCGCTTGGTCGCTACAGCGAAGGCCCACAGGCTGCAATTGCCGATTCGGCACACGCTCGGCTACCTGCACTCAACCTGGTCGGCAGCGATCCGTCAAGACACGTTGGAGACGCTCGACAAGATGGCGGTCTCGCGGCTCGACAGATTTCTCTACCACAATCTCACAGAGAATCGCGCGAGCCTGGTGATGGGAAATTTGCCGATGCACTTGCTGCACTTCCTGCGGATGACGCGACGGCTTGGATTCAGCGTCGGATGCTCGAACTGCCGCACTTTCTCGCGTTTGTCTGGAGTCTCAATCGCGTCCGGGAAGTGCCGGTTTCGATCCTGGCCAAAACGCTTCGGAGGATCACCAAGCTCTTCGTGTCTTCGCGCCCGAGCCGTTAGCGACGCCATCGACACTCCGAGAGCCTGGCAAGCGGGCTCACAACCGAGCCAACAAACGAAAGAGCCCTAGCTCTAGCGGAGAAATCTTCCCCTCGGACATGCGACTCAGCCTGAAGCGCGACAAACGCCTGAGGCGGCGGTAGAGTCGAAAGTAGCGGCGGCTGCCGTCTCCGTGGATAGCCAGCCATTGCAACATCTCTCCAAATGCCTGCTGTCGGTCATAGCCGCTTCCAAGTGGATGATGTACCGACACTAGATCGTCGACCACCGTGCGCAAGCGCATCGAAGCGGCAACGTATCCCGCGTAAACGTCGATGCCCCAGCCGAGTGGGTTAGCATTAAGATCGACGAATGGAATTCTGTCAAGCACCGATCGTCGTATGCCGAGTATAAAACCGTCCACGAATGGTATCTCGCGCAGACCGGATGTCTCCTGTTTTTGGCAGAACGGATGGCCGCTGCCCGTATTAGAAGGCGTGTAGCCGCCAACAGTGGGGTCCGAAAAGACG
The DNA here is from genome assembly GCA_963768715.1 of uncultured Bacteroidota bacterium. GTDB lineage: Bacteria > Bacteroidota > Rhodothermia > Rhodothermales > DATKEJ01 > DATKEJ01. Next base: position 115,794 of record CAVYJC010000003.1, on the reverse strand, counting down.
CGCTCCATTCGATCCACGACAAATGCAGGATCCTGTATCAGCACGTCTGAGCAAATGAAGAGGAGGAGGTCAACATCTGGGCGAGCCGATACCGCCCGCTTCGTTTCATTGAAGAGGCCCGAGTAATAGACGTTCGGCAGCACGACGTCGAACTGTTCTTTCTCCCCGTCAGTCAATATTGAGCCACTGTCGATGAGCAGCGTCTCTGCTCGCTCCCGAAAACCGCGTGCCAGCGTCAACGCATTGCTCGTGTTCTCGTGGTTCACGATCGATACCAGTATGCCCGACTGGATCATACTGGATGAAGAATTCTCTGCGATCATGCTGAATGATAAACGCTATGGGGGCACCATGTTGCCTTTCTTGACTACATGAATACGGTCTGTCCGGGCGCGGGCGAGGTGCCCGTCAGTTCCGTACCTGCAGAATGCTGCGGGCGAGGCGCAAGTCGTCTTCAGTGTCGACGTCGAGTATCGCGCCACGATCTTCCACGGGCACTTGTACGACTGAATTTGGATAGCGGGATAATATGGACCGAGCGCCGCGATCTTCGTCAACGGAGAGAAGCTCCGCTCGAAAAGTTCGACCGAAGAATACCGGATGTCCCCGCCGGTTCTGGAAGACCGGGACGACGATGTTGTCGGAGTTTCCCTCTTCAATGATCCGGGCTGCCGTATCCGGCGTGACGAGCGGCATGTCGCCGAGCCAGATAAGGACATGGTGATCGGGGCGCGACGCCTTTACGCCGCAGATGATTGAAGATGCCATCCCCCTTTCGAATGCCGGATTGAACACCGTCCGGACACCCGGGATGGCCACAATTTGCTCGATTCGCTCATTCTGAAAACCCGTCACCACGATGACTTCGTCCACCGGCGAAGCCGCTGCTCGATCCACCGACATTTCGATCACGGTCCTGCCGTCCAGCGATCTGAGCATCTTGTTGGCTTCGCGGAAACGACTCGACTTGCCGGCGGCTAGAATAATGGCGGTGACAGGCTCGACCATGTCTGATTCATGCGGCATCTTGAGGTCCTTGGGATGATAGGGGCCCGACGGCGCAATTGCGACGGTTTTCGGGCGAGCGCGTGTGTCCATGAGCACGTAGTTTGCAACGCTGGAAATCCATAACCCCAGATTAGCATGAAACGACGTCCTGCCATCCTCTCGACGCTACTCCTGGTGCTCGTGCTGCAACTCCTGGCGACTGCGACGACCCTCGCCCAGCCCGGAGCAGATGCAGCCGCACTGGAGACCGCGACGCCCGATCTGGGCCTGGAGCTGCTCTTTTCGGAAAGCGACATTGCCAGAATCCGTGCCAACGCCCGGTCGCCAATCTTTAAGGATTACTGGGACGGGCTTCTTCAGATGGACGCGTCGGAAGATGGGAATTTCTATCGGGAGGCCTTTCTCTACGTGATTACGGGCGATGTCGAGCGCGGAGAGAACGCAAAGCGTCTCATGATGGAGACGGTGAGGCAGGAGCACTGGAACAACTTCGTGGATGGAAACCTCCCACTCGGATTTCTACAAGACGGCCGACTTACGGCATGGACAGCGCTCGGCTATGACTGGCTTTATGGCCTGTTGAGCGAGCAGGAGCGAGCTGAGATTCGCGGGGCGATTGCGGAAAAGGGTTGCGTCCCCCTCTATCGCGCGCTCCACGGGATGCGATATCCGGAAACTGTCAAAGGTTGGGCGTTCGCGCCCTACACCGCAGTACCGGAGAAGAAGCACATCGATATGACGCGCTGGCCGCACATCCTGGGGCACAACAACTTCCGGGCGATCATAAACGGCGGATTGACACTCGGTCTGCTTGCGCTCGAGGGGCGCGACAATCGGGTCGACGAATGGAAGGACATGGTGCTGGACAGCATTGAGCGGTTCAGCGGCATGTTCAAGGACGACGGCAGCTATGAGGAGGGCGTATCGTATTTGAACTACGCCATGACGTACGAGGTCTACGCCATGGAAGCGGCGCGACGCAAGATGGACGTCAATTTCTTTGATTCCGCCAATTTTGACGGAATGATGCAGTTCGTTCTGGTCATGTACATGCCGTCGCACCTCTTCGGCAATGGCAGCCTGACGTTCGGCGACGGCGGACCAAGCATGTCGTCTTCCACGGCGTTCTGGGTGGCGCGGCAAGGTCGAGACGGATTGGCGCAGTACATCGGACTCAATTACGCCGATCACGACATTTTCTCTCTCGTGTACTACGATCCATCCAATCGACCGGAGGAGCCGAACCAGGACAGTCATTTCGTGGAAACCGACATGGACTGGATTATTTCGAGGAGTGGCTTTGGAATGGATGACTACGTCGTGGGGATGCGCAGCGGCCCTCCGTCGAATCACGAGCACGGCGACAGAAACAGTATCCAGCTGAAGGCCTATGGCGAGATTCTTCTGGCGGACCATCGCCATCTTGCGTACTGGTCTTCCGATCCCGAGTGGATCATGCGAACCTCGCACGGGCACAATACGGTGTCGATCGACGGCGTCGGAAGCCAGTATCACAATGGCGAGGAGGGCACGAATGAGTCGAAGTCGCACGCGAAGATTGTTCGCGCCTTTAGTCGCCGAGGCTATCACTTTTGGGCGAGTGATGCGACACAGGCTTACAAGCTGCTCACGCCGGACACCAAATCAGTAACCCGTTCCATCATCTCCTTCCCGGATGTGCCGGCCATCGTCGTGATAGACAAAGTGATGAAGGAGACGACCCCGTCGCAGATATCCGCCCGATGGCAGCTGGAGAACGAGAATGACGGGCAGGCAACGCTGTCGGTGGGGGATGGGTCATTCACCATCAAACGTCCGCACGGACGTCTGTACGCGGCAGTCGCCGGGGATTCAGATCAGCAGATCAGTCCGGGTGAGTTCGATTCAGCGAACAAGGAGTATCCGTTCACCTATGTCGACGTTACGGATGGCGATCGCCGGATGCATGCGTTCAAGCTCATGGTGGGCGTCCCGCTTCGACCGGAAGAGCCGGATCCGATCATTGATTTCAGCCGGGAAGGTCAGACTTGGACCATTCATCTCAATAAGAATGGTTCCGAGATCGCTGTGAAGGTGTTGGATAAGGGTGCGTTGCCCGAGTTTGAGGTCTTGCGGAACGATTTCTAGGTTCCAAGCTCGTCCCGAACGAACGTGTACGTGCTTCCTTCTGAAGTCTGAATTGCGGATTTATCCTTTCCACATAAGCCACCCGATAAACAACAAGGCGGCCCCCACTAGTGTCAACAAGAATTGAGTGGTTCTTGAGGGCCCGTAAACGTAGCCGCAGTACGGACACTGTGTCTCGTTCTTGAACATTTGCCTGCCGCACTCTTCACACTTCATGGGATTCCTCCTTGATGAGTCTGGCCCCCAGACTCGATATCGATACGGCGCCGGTATTTGATTGGTCCGACGCAGCCTCCTGCGATATGATGGCAAATATCGGAAATAGGAGGGAAAAGGGGCAATTCCTCGGGATTAAGAATTGGTAATGAGGAACTAGAAATGGAGAAGACATCGCGTAAGGAGTGGAATGCAAGCTTGTCAGGTGATGGTATTGTGGCGGATGAGCGAACAATGGGTGCCGAGTCCCCCGGCCTGTTTTGATTATTTTGCGGCTGTCCAGTACAATAGATGACCCATCTACCGCAATAAGCCTCGCTTCGTGAAACCACTCACAGCCCCGGCCGCCCGCCCCGCAGATACAGACTATCGGAAAGGTTCTGGTAGCATCAACGGAATGTCTGGCGAAGTTTGAAGGCATAGACCGCGCGAGGAAGCTGCATGCGTAAGCTCAATGTTTGTGTTGTCGATATGGTTGCGAAAGCGCCAACCCGGAAGATGTGGGCCAAAGTGATGAACGCGAATCTGGCGAGCATCATGCCTCAAGTCGTTGCGACATGGTGTGAACAAGAAGGTCACGACGTGACCTATGTAACCTACATGGGTGAGCCGCAGAAAGAGTTTGCCAGGGAGTTGCCCGCCAAGGTAGATGTCGCGTTCATCGGTGCTTTTACGCAAGCGGCATATATTTCTTATGCGTTGAGTTATCTCTTGCGAGACAGGGGTGGGGTCACCGTGCTCGGAGGGCCGCACGCGCGCTGTTATCCCCAAGATGCGTGCAAGTACTTTGACTATGTACTGGGATTCACGACCAAGGCCATCATCCAAGATGTGCTCAGCGACTGCGCTCAGCATCGTCCCGAAGGTCGCTATCTCTCCGCGAGTCAGCAGCCCAGCGAACTGCCCGGAGTCCGGGAACGCTGGAAGTACATTGAGTTGACGCTCGCGAAGGCACCCCTTCTCAAAATTGTGCCGATGATCGGCAGTCTCGGTTGTCCGTATAGTTGCAGCTTCTGTATCGACTCTACCGTGCCATACAACCTGTTGGATACGGATGTCATTAAGGAGGACCTGAGGTTCCTGAGAACCATCTATAAGCGCCCTCGCGTGGGGTGGCACGACCCCAATTTCGGGATCAGATTTGATGAAACCCTCGACGCTATTGAGGAGGCCGTACCACCCGACAGCGTCGATTTCATTGCCGAGAGCAGTCTGGCGCTATTGTCTGAACCGCACCTGAAGCGCCTCAAGAAGAATGGATTCAAGGCCCTTCTTCCCGGGATCGAGTCGTGGTTCGATCTCGGTGGGAAGTCAAAGGCCGGAAAGCGCAAGGGGCTCGAAAAGGTCCAACAGGTAGCTGACCACGTGAATCTGATTCAGCAATACATCCCGTACGTCCAGACCAATTTCGTGTTCGGACTGGACGTCGACGAGGGCCCGGAGCCCTTCGAGCTAACCCGACGATTTCTCGAGCTTGCTCCCGGCGCTTTTCCTGCATATTCGCTTCTGACGTCTTTCGGGCAAGCTGCTCCACTCAATCTCCAGTATCAGCAAGAGAAGCGCGTGTTGCCGTTTCCTTTTCATTTCATGAACAACAATCATGTGATGAACGTGATGCCGAAGAACTACGATTGGCCAGAGTTTTTCGACAACCTGCTCGGGCTGACTCGCTTCTCTTTTTCCTGGCCCACAATTGCCAGACGGTACAAAGCCATCAAGGCGCCGATTCCGAAATGGCTCAACGTGCTCCGTGCCGTTTCGTCGGAGGGCTTCGGACGCATCAAATACCATTCACAACTGCGCCGCCTCCTCGACGAGCATCCGGAAATTCGCAGCTACTGGGCAGGCAAGGTGACCGAAACCCCGCGCTTTTACGTCGAATGGATCAAGCGCGACCTGGGGCCCTTCTGGGACTGGCTCCCGGAGGACGCGCTTCACTATGATGCGTATGCGTACCTGAATTCGGTTCGGTCACAGACTGCGTTGGGCTGCCCTGGGGTGAGCCAAGCCCAAGCCTGAGGATGAAAGCTCAGAGCGAAGAATTGCTAATTGCTAATCGCTGTGTATCCGGCGATTGGTAGACGAAGGCAGGCAGCCGGATAAATCCGGACGTCTGATGTGGTGGTAGGTTGGGCGTCTAGTGAATACCTTAGCGTGTTTCCAAGATCTGCGTCGCTCCAAGTGTCCAGGGGACGCGCCGCATCCAACCAGCATGAGATGTCAAGGGATCCATTCGATCTGAAAGGACGGGTTGCCGTGGTCACTGGAGGCTACGGAGTCATTGGCGCTGCCATTGCCGAAGGCATAGTCGGAGCGGGCGGGAACGTGGCTCTTCTCGGGCGAAACCGGGGTGCAGCTGAGGAAAGAGCGGCAGATCTGCGAAACAGAGCTCCCGCCGGATCGAAGGTATCCGTTCTTATCGCTGATGTGACCGATGAAGATCAGCTGCGAGCCGCTTGCCGGAGCGTAGTCGATGACTGGGGTCACGTCGATATTCTGATTAATGCGGCAGGAGGAAACGTGGCCCGGGCACGAACCGACAATCGGCCCGTTTTCGATCTCCCGTTCGACGCCTTCGACGAGGTAGTCAGGCTGAACCTCCACGGAACGGTCTATCCGGCGCTCATTTTCGGCGAAGCGATGGCGGAGCAGGGGAGGGGAAGCATCGTGAACATTTCGTCGATGGCGGCGATCGAGGCCATCAGCGGAACCATGGGGTATGCCGCGGCGAAGGCGGCGATCGACAACTTTACCCGCTGGATGGCCGTCGATCTGGCCCGACGCCATGGAGACGGGCTCCGGGTGAACGCCATTGCTCCCGGCTTCTTCATCACGAAGCAGAACAGGGACGTGTTACTCAATCCCGACGGCTCTTACACAGCTCGATCGAAGGCTATTCTTGCCAAAACACCAGCGGGCCGATTCGGTGATGCGTCCGAACTGGTCGGACCCGTGATCTGGCTGTGCAGCGATGCTGCATCGTTTGTTACGGGCACAGTCATCCCGGTGGATGGTGGGTTCAGTGCGGATAGCGGGATTTGACACATCCTTTCGGTGCGACTCACCGACGGTCGACCGCTGACGCACGGTTCGTCCGCGTATGACGAACCCTCCAGAAACCGCAGGTCCTCGCCGGTAAGCCTAACATGTCCGTAGAAGATGACCGCCTCACCGCCGACAATCATGTACTTCACTTCATACCGGTGGAGCAGTCCGATGAACGCCAGGATCCTAAGTGTTTCTGATACAATAATCTAAGCATCATTTTGATCCAGCTATTTGGCATGTCGCTGAGTTAAGGTAATTGGTGTATCCTAGCTGCCCAAACGAGGCAAGCCGATGCCGGGCTCGGCCCAACGTTGACCAAGTCTTGAAAATCGGCCCGATAGATGTGATGGTCGTCGGCGTCTACCTTGCCGGTGTGATCCCGACGTCTCACCGCTTCAAGCGAGAAAGGTCGATCGCTAGTACCTTACCGCTGCCAACCATCCGACGCTGCTTAGGAATCCACAAAATCGCTTTCCGGCATCAATGAGAACAAAACCGATTAGCCGAAGGGAATTCGTAAAAGTGACGGCGGCAGGAAGCGCTCTCGCGGCAATGCCTCACGTGGCACTAAACACATATGGCGATATGAAATGGTATGACGTGCGCGACTGGGGAGTCGAGGGCCAGGGCTGGACAGAGACCTTGCGTGACTTTGATCGACTGCCGGAAAAGGCTCAAGCAACCGTTCCTGAAGACGTCTGGAACCTCTCTCGGCACTCTGCGGGCATGAGTGCACGGTTTGTCACTGACGCGGACTCAATCTCGGTGCGCTATTCGCTCCTGTCAGCGGGCTTGGCAATGCCCCACATGCCGGCCACCGGTGTGAGCGGATTGGATCTCTACGGTGAGGATGCCGAGGGGATCGAACGATGGGTGTCGGTTGTCCAGCCCACCCATCAGACCATGCAGGTCGTCGTAGCCGAGAAGCTGCGACCGGGTCGGCGGCGATACACGCTCTACCTGCCCCTGTACAACGGCGTCGAATCGCTGGAAATTGGTGTCGACGCAGGCGCAGCGTTCGAGCCGGTCGGTCCGCGAAATGAGCGGCCGATACTGTTCTATGGCACGTCGATCGCACAGGGAGCCTGCGCGTCCAGGCCGGGGATGGCATTTACGTCGATTCTTGGGCGGCGGCTCAATCGTCCAATCATCAACCTGGGCTTTTCGGGAGTCGGAAGGATGGACCCCGAAGTCGGGGCGCTGCTCGCTGAACTCAACCCATGCGTCTTTGCGATCGATTGTCTGCCGAACATGAGCGACACCATGGTTGCCGACCGTGCAGTGCCGCTTGTCACTCAGCTCCGGACAGCCCGTCCAGACACTCCGATTCTTCTGGTCGAGGACCGCACATTCACCAACGCACCGTTCTTTCCGACTCTGGTGTCTGAACATCGAGACAGGCGTGCAGAGCTAAGGCGCGCCTATCAGGAGCTGATCGATGCCGGTGTCGAGCAACTGTACTATCTCGAGGGCGACGATCTGCTAGGTCATGACGGTGAGGGTGCAACCGACGGCTCGCATCCCAACGATCTGGGTATGTTTCGCTACGCGGATGCGTACGAACCGGTTCTACGCCGCATGCTGGACCGGGGCTAGTCCCTCGTGGCGCCCCGATCCATACTTGCGTCACTGCCAGTGTCAGTTATCCCGACCCGGTATCATGCCGCTTTCATCGGAGATAACAATCTCCACGCGACGATTCTGCTGACGACCGGCTCCCGTGTCATTCGTCGCAACGGGATATCGCTCGCCCAAGCCATCGGTCCTAATGCGTGTGTCGGCGACTCCCTTGAGAACCAGAGCTCGCCTGACCGCGTTGGCGCGGCGCACCGAGAGATCCTGGTTGTATTCCGTCGTCCCGACGTTGTCTGTGAATCCTTCAATCAGAAGGTTTCGATCCTCGTATTCATTCAGGAAGGACGTCAACTCCACCAACGCGCGATCTGCCCCAACCTTAAGGGTCGCTTTTCCAGAATCGAACAGGATGTCGCTGAGCGTAATGACAAGTCCTCGATTCGTCTTGCGGGCCTCAAGCTCGGCAACGCGCTCGCTTAGCGCCTGGGCGCTTGCGAGAGCGTCTCGGGCTTCCGCCTTGGCCATCTCGGCCTCATGCGTTTGGTGCACTGCTTCCGCCTTGGCCATCTCGGCCTCACGCGTTTGGTGCACTGCTTCCGCCTTGGCTATCTCGGCCTCACGCGTTTGGTGCACTGCTTCCGCCTTGGCCTGTTCCGCAGAGACTGTGGCCTCGACCATGCCCTGCTTCGCATTGTCAGCTTCCGCTTCTGCCACCCTTGCTTCCGTCTTGGCCTGTTCCGCGGAGATTTCGGCTTTGACCATGCCCAGCTTCGCTTCTTCAGCTTGACGCTGTGACAGCTTGGCATCCTGCTCCCGAGCGGTCAAGAGTACTTCCTGGCGTTCGGTCTTTGCGTGTTCAATCGTGTTTTCGGCAGCCTGCTGTCTCGCGTTTTGTTTCGCGATTTCTGTGCGCTGATTCGCCAGATAGGCATAGTGGGTTACTACGTTCTCCTCGGCGCCCTGGTTGAACATAGTCTCGCTCTTACCCAGTGCCTCTCCGGCCGTCTTCATGGCTACCGGGGCATTGGCGACAATTTCAGGGTCACTTGCGGCTGTCTGATAATTGAGCTGGGCTTCTTTCAGCAAAGGATTGTTTGCCGGCGGGCCACCGCAAGCGGCCAGTATTGTGCAACTGACACCGAGTGTCAGGATATAAATAGGTTTCTTCATCGGATTTCTCGGATATCTATAAGTCAATTAACTTGCTTTTTGACGATCTCTTCGCGGAGCGTTTTGATACTCTCCTGCACTTCTGCAGCGGCCTTTTCGGCTTTCGCTGTGACAGCTTTTGCCTCTGCATACTCGGCGTCTACTTCGGCCTCTTCAGCCAGCTGTAGTGCCTTCGGATGATCGCCCTCGGCCGTCGCTTTCTTGGCATCTTGTACCTTGTCCTGCGCCTCGCTAAACGCTAGCGGGGCGAGCTCCCGAGCTCCAGCCTCTTCTGCTTGGGCCACGGCGGTCGTCGCCCTCGTCATACTTTGATCGACCGTCGAGATCGACGGGCCGGAAGATGCGCAGGCACTCAGGAAGAAGAGCGTAAGGGTTACTACTCCAGGAGCAGCCAATCGACGCACGGGTCCGGGCTGCTTGAATCTGCTATTGGTAATCATTGTATATACTCCAATTTATTTCAACACCGTGAGGGGTTGATTTCAGCGGACCGGCCGAGCCGGTTCTTAACGCGGCTGTCGACCTCTATAGGGGGGAGGCTGCGAACTGTTCGAACTGAACACACGATGGGTGTTATTTATAAGCAAGAACGGCCAAAACGTTCCCGATCGCACCCCTGCGTGGTCCCCTTCGGGGGCGCCGTTCTCAGCACTCGTTCAGCCCAATTCCTTCTCGAGCCGGTCTGCGAGGAACACCTTTATCAATGACTGATACGGGACATCCTTCTAGTGGCCGAGGAGTTTGACCTCTGCCAGTATGTGTTCCGGGAGTCGTCTGCGTTCTTTGCGGCTCATGTCTCCGGCCGAGATGATCCGAAAATTTGCGTATCCTTTCCCCCGCGGCCCGAGCCGCAGTTTAGTGCAGTCTCCCGTCCCCCAAATCCATAGGACTTGTTCGGAATCGGCCTTACGGATCTGATCGTTGTCGCCATCTACCTCGTCGGTGTCACGGCATTGGGCATCTGGGTTATGCGGCGCGTCAAGGGCGTCGATGACTTCATCATGCCGCGCCGATTCGGCTACTGGATGATGACCATGCACTCGTTCGGCACGGCGACGCACTCGGATCAGGCCGTGAGCGTTGCATCCAAGACCTACACGAACGGGTTATCGGGGATCTGGTACCAGTGGCTGTACCTGTTCGCGACGCCTTTCTATTGGTTGATCGCTCCGATGATGCGTCGATTTCGCGCGCTGACCGTGGCGGACATTTTCGAGCTCCGCTACAACACTAGCGTGGCCGCACTTTATGCTGTTGTCAGCATCGGCATGATGGTCTCGACGATCGGCCTGATGCTCAAAGGATCGGGCGCCGTGATCTCCGGCGCGAGCAACGGAGCCGTATCGGCAGACGTGGCCATCGTATTCATGACCATCCTGTTTGTCGGTTATGGAACCGCCGGAGGATTGGGGGCGGCCATCGTGACCGACTTCGTCCAGGGCATTCTCACCATCCTCTTCTCATTCCTTCTTCTACCTTTCGTTCTCGATGCTGTCGGCGGCATCGACGGAATGCGCGCCACGATCAACAACCCCGAGATGTTCTCGCTCGTAGCACCAGGCGATATCGGCGTGTTTTACATCGCGGTGATTACAGTAAATGGACTCATCGGCATCGTCACCCAGCCTCACAACCTGGCGCCCTGCGCCGCGGGGAAAACTGAAAAGCAGGGTCAAGTCGGATTTGTAGTAGGGAGCTTTACGAAACGCATTTGCACGGTGGCCTGGAGTCTGACGGGACTGGCAGGCGTGGCGTATTTCGCCGGACGCGAACTGAATCCCGATCATCTTTTCGGGATGCTCGCCGGCGAATTCCTGCCCAGGATGCTGCCCGGCCTGCTTGGCCTGTTTATCGCCACGCTCCTCGCATCCGTAATGAGCTCCTGCGACTCGTTCATGATCGCGGGGTCGGCGCTTTTTACCGAGAATATTTACAAGAAAGTTCGACCCGGTCGGGCGAGCACACACTACCTGAAGATCGCCAGAATTGTGTCGGTGGGCGTCGTAGTACTCGGCGTGGTATACGCCTACTGGCTCGAGGGAGTGATTCAGGGACTGGAGATCTTCTGGAAGATCGCCTCCATGATGGGGATCGCTTTCTGGCTCGGCCTCTTCTGGCGGCGAACGACGCCGGCAGCGGCGTGGGCGTCGGCTCTCGGCGCCTTGTTTGCCTGGTGGATCAGCACGCAGGCATTCTTCGTCGAGTGGCTGGCCACTTTCGCGTTCGTACAGCGCCTCGGCATCGTCACCGGAGCCGGCGGCTCCCTGGAGGTCTTTCTCCCCTGGCAGATGGTGTTCTATCTCATCGTCGGACTCATACTCGGGATTGGGACGAGCTTCTTCACAAAGCGCACCGATCCGGAGAAGATCGAACGATACTATAAGCTCCTCCGCACGCCGGTCCTGACAGAGGAGGGCAATTTGCCCCAGCCTTGCACGATTCCCGAAGGCGCCGTGACCCTTCCAAGTCGCTCACTTTTCCCCAATTCCGAAATCGAGATCAGCCTTCCATCCAGGCGCTTAATCGTCGGATTTCTGGCAGGATGGGCGGTCGTGGCGGGGATTGTGGGGTTCGTGTATTGGGTCGCGGCTGGATAAAGCACCTCGACCGTCCCCCTTCGGAGGGGGACGAAGCGTTGCTTATCCTCACGCGAACTGCTTTATTGACTGGGCCCTTTGTGACGGCTGACCACTCACTCAAGACTATGCCTTGCACGTCCTCTCGATCATCCTTCATTGCCCTCGCCTACTGCCTCATTTCCTCAGTAACGGCGTTCGCCCAATCGGATGTCGGCGCCGCTCACATCCGCGTCGACCTCTTCAACCCCGGCTTCCTCGAAGGCGACTCGAACTACCACAGCATTACGGCGGCCTCTGACGGGATGATCTATTTCTCTGTCAATTCGCACCATCCGCACTCGTCCGTGCGGTTGTACCGGTTCAATCCGGCCGATGAGTCAATGGCACTCGTCGGAGATATCACACAAGCGCTCGGCGAGGACGTCAACCGGCAGATTCCGCACGGCAAGATCCACACGCCGCTCGTCGAGTACGATGGCTATCTCTACTTCGCGACGCACACCTCGCAGTACGTGGGCACGCTGCCTGAAATGTCGCCGGCGGACGGTCGCGAACCCTACGAGGGCGGCCATTTCATGCGGTACAACCTGAAGACCGGCGCGTTCGAAGACCTCTCGCATCTTGGCCTTCCGAACGAGGGCATCATTACGATGGCCGTCGATACAACGAACCGGACACTCTTCGGACTGACGTGGCCGACCGGACTACTGATCAGCTACAATCTGGACGAAGGCCTGCTCCACAACTGGGGCGCCGTTCAGGATCGTGGCGAGTGGGGGAGATTCGGGGAGGGATGGAACTTCATTAATCGCACGCTTGCCATCGATCCCGCAGGAAACCTGTACGGATCGACAGACACCGGTCGGATCTGGCACTTCGACGCTTCAGCAGAACGTCCGGTGGAGTATTTGGAGGGGCTCAGCCTGGACAACGTCCCGCCGGTCCAGGAGGCGGACTTTGAGATTGCGCCTGAACCTCATTACTTCTGGCGCAACTGGCGGACGATCCTGTGGAATCCGAACTCCGAGAGCTTCTGGGGCCTGCACGGAGGGAGCACGCAGCTTTTCGAGTTCAAGCCGTCGGAGGGAACGCTGCGATCGGTGCGTCCGCTTCGTGCGGATGGCGCCGGGGTCGGGCAGCGAAATCCCTATCGCACCCAACTCGGATTCATGCTCGGTCCGGACAATACGATCTACTATCTGGCTCATGGTCCGGGCGAAACCGTTGATGGACGGCGCGACATCCCGACTTCGGTGCATCTGCTGACGTACGACATCGATGCAGACAAGCTTGCGGATCACGGTACGCTGATCGGTCCCGACGACCGGCGCGTGTTTTTCGCCGAGAGCCTCGAGATGGGTCCGGACGGCCGTCTGTACGCCGTTGCATCGGTGGAAACGATCGATCCGGAACGAATGGCGCAGGTTCAGTCGGCCCGTGGTCATGCAGCGCCGGAGGAGACGAAGGATGTGATTTTTGAGATGCAGCTTGTGAGAATGCCGCCCTTGCGTCATTCCCGCGAAGGCGGGAATCCACACAATTCAAATATCAGAATTCAAAACGCAAAATGAGACCTGCGCGGATGAATAACTTATCCGCCGTCACTCTAACCACCTGAAACAGTGTTTTGATGAAAGAGTCTGCTCTAGCTGTGTTCGTCCGTTTCAAATCGCACCTGTCCTTTGACGAGGTGATGGAGATCGCCGAAGACCGCATCAACCAATTTCGAGCGCTTGACGGACTGCGACAGAAATACTACATCCACGACGAGGCAACGGACGAAGTAGGCGGCGTCTATATCTGGGATTCCAGAGAGGCATTTGACGCATACCGGGAATCGGAGCTTCGAGCCACGATTGCTGCCGCCTATCAGGCCGTTGGCCAACCTCGGGTTGAGGTGTACCGGATTGTGGAGGTGCTTCGGGACTGAGGAAAAGGCCCTCGCTTCGCTCGGGCAGTCAAGAGTCCGAATTCCGAAGTCCGAGATCTCTGGACTCGAAAGGAACCGGCAATTAGTGGTTGTTACGGACCGGGCGCTGTCGACACATACTCGAACAGCCCGGTGTTTGCATACATCGCGGCCGTTCTCAATGTACTGCGCCAAGGGCAAGTGCCAGGAAGCCGAATGCTCCGAAAACCGCGTGCACAACGATTGCGATGCTCGTGTTGCCCCTAAGTTGCACCACCGCAGGCAGGATGAAGAAGATTGGGAGGGCGGCAACAATCAGATCGAACCCCATCGGCACGTGCCACACCGCCCAAAGGAGGCCGTGGACCAGCCAGGTCCATCGGCCCGTGAGCAGTTCCTGCCTTGGTTGGATGTACCCCCTCCAGAGAAATTCTTCGCCGAAGATGTTGAAGAAGAAGAAGGCCGGCCACACGTAGAGAATCCATCTGTTTTCCGGCGACAACGGCATGTTCCGGAAGAAGAACGGCGTTGCATCGAGACCGATTCGGGGCATCAGGATCTTGGCCATGAGGAACGAGGCCGCCGATAAGATGACGAACGTGGCGATCGTCCAGAGCCAGTCGGCGCCCCTGATTCGGCGGATGCGCATTCTGGCAAGAATGTCGACGGGTCGGAATGACGCGAGCTCACGTCCGGTCAGATAGATGGCCCCAAAAAACATGGGGGCCAGTACGAGCCCTCCGACGCAGAGGAAGTAGACGACCTCGATGGGCAGAGCGCCCCGGCCGTCCAAGGCCGGAATCGCGAGCCGGCACGCGACTCCGTTCAGAGCCGTGGGCACTCCGAAGAGCCACGCGAGCTCTAGCGGTCGTAAAGGTGCTACGCGCGCCACACGTCGGCGAAGTCTTGTGCGAACTGGTCGAACCTGCGCGGTTTGTGACCGGCGAGTGTCTCCACGCCATCCGTTGTCCTGTTCGCGAAATTGTTCTTGAAGCCTTCAGCCAGCTCGACGAATCCGTCCACAATCCATTCGGGCAGGCCCATGCCCAGCATTGCTTGTTTCGCGGCTTCGTGCGGTACGGGCACGTAGTTGACTTCTTTGCCAATCGCTTTGCCGATGCCGGCGGCCACCTTCACGAAGTCGATGGATTCCGGCCCGGTAAGGATGAAGGTCTTGCCGTCGAAGCGGCCGTCAGTCGCGGTGATGGCGCCGATGGCCGAATCGATGATGTCGCGGACGTCGATCATGCCCGCCTTCCCATCGCCCCAGTCGAAGTAGATCGCGCCCTGCTCCTTGACCGACTGCGCCGCCATCATCGTGTTTTGCATGAAGAAGGTGGGCTTCAGGATCGTCCACGTGAGTCCCGACCTTTTGAGGTCGGCGTCAGCGGCGTCAAGCTGCTTGATGATCCGACTTTGCGGCGCACCGAACCCGGAATGGTGCACGATCCGCGGAGAGGCACCCGCTGCCTCAAGGGCAGAGCGGAAGTTCTTCCAGTGGTCTAATGCGGTGGGACCGTTCCAGGTACAGAAGTACACCGTCGAAACGCCTTCGAAGAGGTCTTTGCTCAGCGTGTTGACGTCGTCGAGGTCGCTGACGGCAAGCTCGGCGCCCTGGCTCTTCAGTTCTTTGGCTTTCTCCGGGTTTCGCACCAAGGCACGAACCCTCGTACCCTTCGCCAGCAGTCCGGCGACTACACCGGGGCCGGTGTTACCTGTGGCACCTGTGACTAAGACTGTGTGGTCGGACATAGATGATTCCTCCTTCTTTTTGGACATGGCC
This sequence comes from uncultured Bacteroidota bacterium, assembly GCA_963768715.1. Classification (GTDB taxonomy): domain Bacteria; phylum Bacteroidota; class Rhodothermia; order Rhodothermales; family DATKEJ01; genus DATKEJ01. The sequence continues at coordinate 100,379 of CAVYJC010000003.1, read as the reverse complement.
GCAACTCATCGACATGAGTAAGGCAGATGTATACGGGACATTTTGCATGTCTCAGTGGTGGCTCAAGGAACTACTAAAGTCCAAACCAGCGGGCGCGACGAACAGTTCCAAATTGCAACTTTTCACCACCAAGAGTGACTGATGGCTCGTTGAAGCTTCCTGTCGGTGCAGGGCCCGAAAAGAAATCCACGTCGACGCGCCCGACGCGCCCTCCGCCGAACTCGACATAGCAGGAACCCATCCCGCCATAGGCCGCCGGTTGCGGGCCTCCCTGCAGATCCGCCACGATCGATGCGGCGGCTACGCGCGCGGCGCCTTCAGCGAACACGCCCGCCTTCGGCGTACCAACGTTTGCTACGTCACCGAACGCATAAACCCCGGGGAACCGCGTCCTGAGGTTCCTCGGGTCGACGGGAATCCAGCCATTCTCCGTCATGCCGCTCTCGGCGACCACGTCCGGGACACAGTGTTTTGGGACGCCGAGGAATAGGTCGCAGGGCATCTCGCTTTCGTCGTCGAGAACGAGTACCCGTCGCGCCGGGTCGAGTGCACGCACGCTGTGGTTCGGGACGAACGCAATCCCGCGTTCGGCGAATGCGGCCAGCAGTGCCTTGGATGCGGGCGGCGACGGAGGAACCGGTAGTCCGTAGTCCATGGTCCGCACCGCACTTTGCATCCGGCATCTCAAATTGCCGGCTTCTCTACGACAAAGATCAAGAACGGCCACAAGGGAACACCAATGCGCCTAAGAAACAGGACCTTGCCGCCCGCTGCTTCCAAAGTCGGAAGAACTTCCACCGGCCGGCACCGCATCGAAAGTCCAGGGAATCGCCAGGCCAGGTTCTCGATTCGATCTGCGAGCCACTTGACGATCGGGTTTTCAGGATCCGTCGAATGGGCGACGCCAATCCTGCCTCCCGGCTTCGTTACGCGGTAAAGCTCACGGGCGCCCTCCTTCGGATCGTAGAGGGGACACGGTCACCTGGTCTTGTTCGATTTCGAGACCCCAAATCTAGAGGCCGGCAGGGTTGACCATCTAAAACTCCTTTCGGATTCCCGCGTGTCGAATATTCGGCGGCCGGCGCCGCTATTCGGTCTAACCCTCCAATTGTGATGTGGCTTACGCAATGTCCCCTGCTCATCCCGGGTACCCAATCTTCCAAGCGTAGCGAGGGCCGCCAGTTTGGTATTTGAAGTCTGGTATTTGAAGTGATCATCTCAGCCTTTTACGTAAGACAGCTTCTCGGCAACCTTTCGATCACGCACCCGAAACACATCTACACCGCGAATGTGGCCTCTCTCGCCATTTCTTACCCACTTGTAGACCCAGCGGACAACACACCGGTCACCCGTGGCGAATTCTTCCTCGGTCTCGAAATGTGCTTGTGGCGATCGGCTGAAGAACTGCTCCCAGAACCGACGAACCGCTGCTTGTCCGACGATCTGCTCGCCGTCGGGCGGCGGTCGCGTGCTATCGAACACACAGTCGTCGGTCATCAGCTCCATGATGGCATCGACGTCGTGCCGGTTGAAGGCTTCGTTGAAAGCTTTTACAGTCGCAAGTGTAGCGGCTGCGACTGAATCCGAAGTACTCATGGTCGCACCTCGTCCGTTGAATGTTTCATGGGCCAATCAAGTCAACCACTACGGTTGGTACAAGCGGTGGAGGTGCGTCACTGTATTTCCGGTACATTCCCAGTAGGCGCCCTACTCCGTAGAGCAAAGGCATGACGACTTTTCGGACAAGAGGAGGCACCTCCAGCATCGCATACTCCGCTCGGTATCGGGTCATCAGAAATGCGGCGTCGAACAGGCGCGGACGTCCTTTGCCGTTCTTCTTTGTCGATGCAAAAAGACTGGTCAGGAAGAATTCGACGTTGCCGGGAGGGGAGCACCAGCCTGTGAAATGCAGATCGGACGTTCCGGCGTTCCACCAGCGGTGTGGTGTTCCGGCCGGCCATATTACCAATTCGCCGGGACCGGCGAATTGCTCCTCTTACCAAGCAGCTGGTAACCGAGAAGTCCGGCTATGACTCGGCCGGCTTCTTCCTGGCGATAGTGGACGTGCATGGGTGGACCGGCACCCGGCTGGGCGACTCCTTCTACCTCGATTCGATCGCCATCGGGTCCATCCGTCACTCCAAGGAAGGTCAGCTTCTCACCATGCCCATTTTCGATTGTGTATGGATAGCGTGCCATCCCTTCTGTTCATTCGTGTGCAGCAATGATAGCCGGAATCTTTGCTTGACGCAATTTGGAGGTCGAGGATCGAAAGTCCAAGGTCGAAAGTCGAGCGGTCGTCATTCGTGCTTCAAAACAATTCCAAGGGTTAGCCAGAAGATCCAAGAGACGGTAGTAATGCCGGCGACGGCGATGGGAAACCACAGGGCCGCGATTGCAAGCAGAGCGTAAAGCGCGAATGCGAAATACCCGTTCCTCTTGTATTCTCGCAGCGTCGAGATCGATCCTTCCTCGTCTGTCAGTTCGTTCTTCAGCGCCGCGCCAACCAGGAGAATCCACCCGATTGCCTGAACCGCCAGGACGCTGTCGTACAGAACGACGGCCGGGGCGGCGTGATCTGTCCAAATAAACTCGCCCAGCAAAGCCGTTGGGAACGGGATAAACACAACAGTCAGCAGCAGGAAGCCATTGGCGTAGATAAACGCCGCGGATGATTTGCGCATCAGTTTGAGCGTCCCGTGGTGGTTGACCCACGTGATGAGGATAATGGCGAAGCTCAGAAGAAAGGCAAATACGGCTGGAGCCAAATGCTGCAGGGCGTGCCACAACTCGGACGTGCTGCGAATGCTTTCCGGGGAAGGGATTTTGATGTCGATGATCAACAGCGTCAACGCGATAGCGAAGACGCCGTCAGAGAATGCTTCGAGCCGGGAATTGGGGTTTGCTTCTGCCATACGGTTGGGTTGTCGAGCACGTGCTCGGACAGGGCGCTACTCGGGTGAGGAATTCCAGATGCCTGCTGTCGAATACCATCTGCCATCTTCGCCACGTTCGAGCAGTTCGATATAGCGGCCGTGATCCTGCAGGGCCTCTCCGTCCGGGCCGTTCGCCGTCAGGACGTAGGTTCCGATCTCATAGCCTTGATCGCCGGAGCTCTTCGCGTCGATCGTCTCCACTGAAGCGTCACGAACGCCGCCTGAGTCGATCGCGACCTTCCAGTAAGCCTCGATCGCTGCGCGACCTCGCACGAGTGGTTCGCCAGGGGGGATGAGCACGGCATCCTCCGCATAGTACGACGCGGCCAGCGCGGCGTCCTTGGCGTTGAGTGCGGCGGCGAAATCCCTGTTCATCTGACCGAGGACATCCTTGCCGGCCGACCCGGCGCTCGGCTTCGAATCATCCATGTTTGAGCACGACACCAGGCTGAGCATGGTCAGAACCGCGATTGCAAGTCTCATTATTTTTCTTTGTCTGTGGCGAGCGAGTTGAATCGGACGCTGGCCGTGAACGGATCCAGAAGGGAGAACAAAGTATGAGTTTGTCGGCTCCAAAGACTCGTTTGGACAATCTTATTCTTCGATCCCCTCCAGACCGCCCCTAAGCCGGATGCTCGGCCATCCAGTGCCTGGCGATCTCGTCCCGCCGGCAGATCCAGACCGCCTCGTGATCTTGTACGTAATCCAGGAATCGTGCCAGTGCCATCGCGCGTGCCGGATGACCGCTGATTCGGCCGTGCAACCCTACGCTCATCAACTTCGGATGCTCTGCACCTTCCTCCCACAACAAATCGAAAGCATCCTTCAGCAGCCGGAAGAACGCTTCTCCCGAAGAAACACCATTTGGCAGCAGGTAGCGGGCGTCGTTGTTTACCAGCGTGTACGGAATCACCAGGTGTGCGGGTGAGCCGGCGAGCCAATAGGGCAGATCATCATTGTAAGCGTCTGAGCTGTAGAGGAATCCACCCTCCTCGCGCACCAGGCGGCGGGTATTCCGACTGACTCGTCCCGTGTACCAACCGACGGGGCGCTTGCCGCAGATCCGCTCGATGGTCTCGATGGTAACGCGGATGTGGCGGCGCTCTTCATCCTCGGGGATGTCGCGATAATCCAGCCACCGGTAGCCATGTCCTGCGACCTCGTGTCCGGCATCGCTGAGCGCCCGGCCGATCCCGGGGTTGAGTTCCAGCGCCAGTCCGACGGCAAAGGCAGTCAGCGGGAGGTCACGGGCGCTGAACAGATCCAGGATACGCCACACGCCCACGCGCGATCCATATTCGTACATGCCCTCGACGCTCAAGTCCCGTTCTCCCGTGCGGGGCGGGCGGCCCGGCAGTTCATGCAGATAGGCCTCCGACCCGGCGTCGCCATTGAGGATGCACGACTCAGCGCCCTCCTCGATGTTGAGCACGAACTGAACCGCGATTCTTGCCTCACCCGGCCATTGAGGATGGGGCGGGCGGCCGCCGTAACCGATGAGGTCGCGGTCATCCATTCGAGTTATCCGTATCTGCGGTGCGCGGCGCTGACAGGAATGGCCGCCGCCGGCTCGTGCAAAATCGTCTTGTTTTCCAGACCATTTTATTTGCGCACGCGGACGCCTCGCTCCGTGTCCCACTGGAGAATCTTGTCCTGCTTCGCCAACGGCGCCTCGGGTACCTCACCTACGGATACGCCATACTGCCAGTCCGCCGGACAAACGGCAACGTAGCGGGCATACCCGCCCAAGCCGCCTTTGAACTTGGGATAGCCGATTGTGACCAGACAACCGGTCTCCGGCACTTGATCCAGGTTGGCCACGCCTTCCGCCTGCGTGTAGCCGTTGTGCATGAGCCAAAATTCGCCCTCGAGCGTTGCCGTCGTGTCGGTGTCGAGCGGCTCGTGGCCATGGAAGAGAATATGGCGCTGGAGGTGCAGGAACTTCAGCGCCGCGAGGGACACGCCGGGAAAGACCGTCCGAGTCGACAGGGTGGGATCGGGCCACTCCTTCGACCAGTCGGAGCGTACCATGACCACAGATCCGGCCGGAATCCTCCCGTGCTTGCTTTCCCAGCGTTCGACGTCGGAGACCTGCAGGTGATATCCGGGGCTCTCGGCGACCTGCTCGGCGATCGATATGACAACCAGTGGGCGAATGGCGTATGTAGCCGGCAACTCATCGATAGTCGGATATTCCGGCGCCCAGTGGGCCGGCGGGTCGAGTTGGGTGCCGAACTGGTCGGTGCCAAGCTCGTATCGTGTCGCCTCGAAGCCGTCCTTGTCATACCGGTAGGGTTCCCCATTCTCCGGATTTACGGCGGGCCCGAATGTGGATGGTGCGAAGCCTTTCCAAACGGGGATGGCCGGCGTCAGCGTGTGCGTCAGGTCGATGTATTTGGCGCCCTTCAACGACTCGTTATAGATTGACCACAGGCCGTTGGAGGCATCCGATGACACCTTTGAGAGATCGCTCGCCGGGATGGAATCGGCCGTGCCGTTGCAGGACGTCAGCAGCAGCGAAGCGACTCCCGCAGCCCCAATTGCATACAAGAGTGCTTTTGTCATAGTTGTTTCTCAACAGTCTGGGCGTTGCAGGACCAGGTAGTTTGGCGGGCATTCAACCTCGCCATTGGCAACAACACGATGCCGACCCGCCTGCCGCAGGGCTCAAAGTGAAAAACAATATAGTCGATGAAATCCGAGATCGTCCTCGAAGAGCGGCGCATCCGGCACAGTGAATCCTGCCTCTGAGGCCAGGGCGGCGATTGCTGAATATGTTTCGGGGCGGTCAGAGGCGAGGATGTGCTTTCTCACCTGATTGCGTTCTTCCGCGGCCAGCGCCGTCCACGCGCGATCGAGATTTGAGAAATATGCCTCGAGGTACGCTTCTCTCGTCTCTCCTTGACGCCGGAAGACGTCGTAGTAACAAAGGGCTCCCCCTTGGTTCAGGTTTCTCAAGCAGAGCTGAAGCAGACGTCGTTTGTCGGGCCGGTTCAAGTGGTGCGCAGCGAATCCGGCGACAATGACGTCGACCGGCTCGGTCTCTGCGGACTCCAGGAAAGCGATGAGGTCACTTTCGACTAAGGAAGCGTTGACGGCGCCCCGCGACATATTTTCCCGGGCTTGGAGCAGAGCCACCGGCGAAAGATCGATGCCGACGTACTGTCGAACAGGCAATCCTTTGAGCGTCGTGGCTATCTGTGAAGCATCCCCGCAACCGAGATCTATTATCGAAAACGGTTGATTCCGGATCGACAAGTATTCGCGAAGTGCGCGATGTATCCCTGCATGGGCCATGTAGTCGTTGTCTACGAGCACGTCGTAGATCTTGACCTGATTGAAGAAGTCTCTGATGGCCGCTTCGTCGTGGCGCGCATCACTGCCAGGCATATTCCAAATCCATCATTACCGTTGTCGGAGAATAAACTGTCCGGAGTCCGGAGTCCGGAGTCCGGAGTGCGGGGTCCGGAGTGCGGGGTCCGGGGTCCGAAGAGTCAAGGGAGTTGAAGCCCACTCACACAATTGAATCCACTTGTCCTCGCACCCTAAACGCAGGGAAGATACGCCTGGCCAAGCCGAACGACGACCGGCAAAGGCGAACCATTATTGCGCAACGACGATGCACATTGAACCACGAACCACGAACTACAAACCCTTCCCGATTAACGCCGCCGAATCAGAATCGAGAAAAAGCTTCGCATCCGGATGACGGCGCATCAAGGTGGCCGGACAATCCTTCGAGACTGGACCCTCCACCGTCGCTGCGACGGCAGCCGCTTTTCTCGGCCCCGGCACGACGCCGCTGAGTTTCCGGGCCTCTTTGAAGACTCTGAGTGTCAGTGTAATTGCAAGGAGGGGCACCTTATCGACGGATGGGAAGCATTCGTCGTTGACCTGTTGCTGCCGGCTAGTCGGATCGAGCTGGATGATCCGCACCCATTCGGAATCGTCGAAAGGGGCGGGCGGGTCATTGAACGCCAGATGGCCATTCTCACCGATCCCCAGGCAGACGAGGTCTATCGGTTTCTCAGCGAGCAGGCCGAGAGCCTCACGCATTCGGCTTCGATGTCTGGGGCTTCGCCTCGAATTTCGTGGAAGGCCTTCACCTTGACCTTCGAGAGGAAGTGTTTCTGCTGGTAGGCCCGGAAGCTCTGGGGGTGGTCGGCTGCGAGTCCGACGTATTCGTCCATATGGAAGACGACCACGCGGCTCCAGTCGACCCGATCACGGTTCACGGGTGATGTGAGGGATAGGAAGAATTCGTCCTGCGACGGCGCGCTCCCGACGACGATGCGGACCTCCTCTGTGCTTTCGAGGAGGGATTGCAAATGCCCCGCTACGTAATCGGCTGCAGCACTGCCCATCTGCTGCCGGTCCGGATACACGGCCACGGCAAGCTGGCCCACTGTGAATTCCGTTATTGCAAGTGATGTAGTTTCTGAATTCATCGGGGCTGTTTAGAGGTTGATTCCAAAATGTTGCGCGGGGAGGCTCGAGCACGTCTTTACCGCTGATTCCGGGTCCAGATCGAGCCAGTTTACGATGTTCTCGACGGCCCGGTCCATCGTGAGTGAGGAACCGGCAAACCGCTTCTCTCCCGGCAAGTGGACGATCCCGTCATCCGCTACGTCCACGACGTGAGGTCCGACGGTGTAGCGGCCGGGGCCTGCCCCCGCGGCGGCCATGCAGTCCGTCGTGAAGAACACCTTACCCTTCGGTTTGGCACGATAGTAGTTCTTGAGCACGAAAGGAGGCAAATGCAATCCGTCCGGAATCAGGCAGGCGATCAATTCGTCGCGTGACAGCAGGCGCTGGATGACATTGTCATGACGGTGCATTTGCAGCGGCGCAGCGTTTCCGACGTGCGTCGCGAGGCTAGCTCCGGCCTGTATGGCGTCGTCGATGGCCTGTTCGGAAGCGTTGGAGTGCCCGAGACTGACTCGGATGCCGTCGTTCGTCGCCTCCTCAATGACGGGCAATGTTCCATCGACTTCCGGCGCGAGCGTAATCAATCGGAGGTGCCCGCCGGCGGCGTCTCTCAACCGATGATAGTCGGCAAGCGACGGGAGGCAAACCTTTTCGACGGGATGTGCACCGTAGTAGCCCGTCTCGGACGAAATCCAAGGACCCTCCAAATGATATCCCTTCACTACGGCTGCAACGCGCTCGTCATGGCGGCGGATCGATTCGATGCGCTCGAATTTCCGGCACAGGTCGTCGATCCTGTCGGTGATGAGCGTGAACAGGATGCCTGCGGTTTGGTGTCGCTCCAGCGCGGCAACGGCGCGGCTCATATCGGCTTCGTCCAGGTCGTCGCGCTGGAAATCGACGCCTGCGAATCCGTTAACCTGGAAATCGAAGAGTCTCGGATGCAAAACTGGATCAGTCTGGGATTCTTGCGGCTACAGGATCTGGGTCAACTGGTGAAGGTACTAATCCGCGTGCACGATTTGCAGACCGTAATGTTCTGCGCGAGCTGCTACCAGCATGTCGGTGGCTTTATCGACGAGTGTCTGTCTAACGCCGTCACGCCTATAGACATATAAGCCCCCGCTTTCATAACCTTCGTCGGCCGTACGATTCCACCGATTCGCCGCAACCTTGACAGGAATGTCGGCCAGCCCCGCGAACCACCGTGCGGTAGGAACGGTTTCAGCCGTTTTGTCGTCGCTCCCGGCTATCCCGTAGCGTCAAAAACAGCACGGCGGCGGCCAGCACTTGGGCCGCCACCGAGACGATCACGACGCTCATAACGTCCCGGTCGTAGAGAAAGCCGAGGGTTGCGCTGCCGAGAAACCAGAAGAGGCCGAATCCCCCATTGAAGAGGCCGTATGCGGTACCGCGGCGTTCGGGTGGGATCATCGCTGCCAGCGCCGCTCGCAGTACCGATTCCTGGGCCCCCATCCCAACACCCCAGAGCAGCATCCCGACGACGACCATTCGGAACCCTCCAAGGAAAACAAACGGCGAAAACAGGGCCGCAGAGAGCGCCGCCCCGGCCAGAACGACGGGGCCCAACCGGTCAAAGAGACGCCCGAAAGCAAGGGCGGCCAGAGCGTCGACGCCCATCGCCATGGCGTAGAGCAGAGGGATCGTCGACTCACCCGTCACTTCGGCCCTCCGCAGGTGATACGCAATGAGCGGGAAGTCTGCAAAACCAACGGCCAGCAGCATCGCTCCTACGAGAAACCACCAGAATTGCACCGGGAGGCCTTCACTGGTCAAATGCGTGGAGATCGACTCGAGGTCGCTGGGCTGCGGGTACTCCCGTCTGGCGATGAACAGGATGGCAAGGGTCAACAGAGCCGGGATGAGCAATACGCCGAAAGCCGACCGATAGGCATCTTGTTGAAAGAACATGACGCCGGCTACGAGGAGCGGCCCCAACACAGCGCCGATCTGATCCATCGCCTCATGCAGCCCGAAACCCCAACCGTGACCCAACTCGCTCGTGGCGTGCGACAGCATCGCATCTCGCGCGGGTGTTCGGATCGCCTTTCCCGTCCGCTCTGCGATCATGAGCGCCGCTGCCGCGGGCCAGTGTCCCGCCAGCGCCAGCGCCGGCACCGCGAGCAGGTTGACTGCATAGCCGAAGATGGTGAACATCCAGTACCGGCGCGTTCGATCGGCGAGAAAGCCGCTCAAGAGACGAAGCGCATACCCGGCCAACTCGCCTGCACCGGCCACGATGCCGACCACAGTGGCGGAGGCGCCCAGCAGACCCAGAAACGGCCCGGTGATGCTGCGGGCTCCCTCGTAGGTTACGTCCGCCAGGAGGCTCACGACGCCGAGCAGGACGACAAAACGCAACGCCCGTTGGCGGTTCGACCTTCCGGCTGCGGTGCCGTGGTCAGTTTGTGGTGTCAAACCTATGGTCTCCTACTTGAGGCTGATCGCAGCATAAGAGTGGACACTTGCAAAGATACGGCCGCGAGCCAACCTGTCGCTCCGTCATCACGAGCCATATCTTTGTCGTGATTGCGCCGTGGCCTTGCAGTCGGTGAAGAGTCGTCTGCGAACGCCGAACAACGAACAACGAACACGAGCATGAACCGCAGACACTTTTTAGGAACGGGACTTATCGGTGGATTGGGGGCTGTGGGGATCGGCGCGGTGGGCGCCGGGGGCGTTGCTCAGGGGCGAAAGATCTTTCGCCCTTACGAATCCGCTCTCGCTGAGAGCGAAGTCATTCGACCGGTCGGATTGGATCTCGAGGCCGTCGCGGCCGAATATCGCAGGCAGCTCTTCGATGAGTACCTCCCGTTCTGGGAGAACGGCGGCTACGACGAGGAACGTGGCGGATTCATGTGCTATCTGCATGATGACGGAACGGTACAGGACGATCGCAAGGACATCTGGTACCAGGGACGCGGCATCTGGGTCTATTCGTTCCTCTACAACAACATCGATCCGAACCCGAAGTGGCTGGAAATGGCGAAGAAGACCCGCGACTTCATGGTCAAGTACATGCATCGCGGGGATGGCACGTGGATCGATACGGTCGATCGCTATGGGAAGCCGGCCGAGGGACTCGATTACCTGCGAAGCGGCAATATCTACGGGGCGCTTTTCGCTGCGGTCGGATTAATCCAGTTCGCCAAAGCCACGGGCAGCGATGAGGACCTCGAACTCGCGAGGAAGACGATCCGCAAATCGATGGAGCGTTACGAGGATCCTTTCTATGCTGGAATAACTGTGCCCGAAACGAGCGATCTCGGCCTCCGTGCGCAGGGCCACTCGTTCATGTTCGTCTGGGTCGTGCCGCAGCTTCTGGAAATAGACCCGGATCCGCAGCTCGAATCCCTGGCGAAGCAGCATCTGGAGTTGATCGGGGAGCGCTTCTGGAATCCTGAATACGGGATTTCCAACGAGACGCTGCTTCACGATTATACCCGGATTCCCACGCTTTCAGATCAAATGGTGCCCGGGCACAGCATCGAAACGCAGTGGATGTCCATGGCGGCCGCCCAAGGGTTTGGAGACGAGGCGCAGGCCAGCGTGTTCAGGGAACGACTACGCCGCCTGATCGAGATGACCTGGGATTACGTTTACGGAGGGATTGGGGACACAGACTTTCACGTCTTTGCGAGTGAGACCCACGCGATCGGTCCCGAATTCAGCATCAAGGCGATGTGGGCACAGGCGGAAGTCCTGGTCGGGACGCTGCGGGTGTATGCCGAAACGGGAGATTCCTGGGCTTTGGATTGGTACCAGCGAATGTGGGCGTACGTCCAGCGGACGATGCGAACGGATTACGGCGTCTGGCGTCAGGCCGTCGATCGTTTCGGGAAAGGCGTGGATCGGGAAGGCATCTCACCGTACCGGAAGGGGAATTTCCACCAGCCGAGGTGTTTGATGCTGAATCTGGTGCAGGTGGAGGGGATGATTGCTAACCGCTAATGGTTGTCTGCACAATGAAAGTGACCAACTCGAACTCATGGGCATGGGCCAAGTCACGTAACTCAGAAAATAGACCATCTGCTTATTTCCTCTGCCGGCCGTAAACGACCGGCCTTGGAGTAGCGGCCGGTAAACCGGCCTTCTCCGGCGGGCCCGCGGCGAAGCCCCGTTTACGGGGCGCCATACTAAGCCCGGGCATTCATGTCTGGGATTAATTACGGTCGGGCAAGGGTTATGGCGTCACATTTGCGCACAAGACCGGTCACTTTCATTGTGCATATAACCGCTAATCGCTGATCGCTCATCCCTCGTTCCTCGGCGTCAGCCTTTCGGGTCTTCAAGTCGGCGGGTCTTCAAGTCCCCCAGCGCGTAGCGACATTACCTGTACTCCCTACAGGAACCTTTCTATGCGATCACAATCGGCCGCATCCATCGATTCAGTAACTCAGTGAGGCATCAAAATCGATGTCCTGCTGCTCCATACGGTAAACCGTTGCCGCGATCCGGTCCAGGAGAGCCTGGTAATCCGCCTCTCGGCCCCGACGCTGCATTACGGCTCGAACGGCATACTCTCCCAGAAAAGCTGGCCAGGCATCTGGAAATATGACGACGTAGTTCACACCCGGCGAGCCAACCCGCCACTGAAAGCCCTCGAGTGGGTACGGATAGGCCACGTCCTTGAGCAAAGCAGTCTGATCCCGCATGGCCGCATCGAATGCCTTCTCTGCTCCGGGACGCACCCAGTATTTCGTGAGATGTCCCTTGGGATGGGTCGCTGTGCTCATTTCTTCGACAGTGCTCCACGCCTGTATCTTCTGATGGACCACGTCGTCGACAACCTCATACCGAGTTGCCTGGAGTTGTTGCACGGCCTTGCGAAATGAGTCCTCGCCCGGTGTGCCGGCAATCGCATTGGCAAAAACTTCCGGTGTTACGAGATCACCGAGACCGTCGCTGAAGAAGACGACACGATAGCGAAAGGACCCCTGTCTGTAGAGCAGCCAGTCACAGCAGAATTCCGCACTGGACTCTCGCGCCGCACCGGCAATGGCTTCTACAGCCGCTTCCCATTCCATCGCATCATCAGGTTCGACGCGAATGTCGAGGAGTCGGACGTAAACACCGCCATCCTGCTGCGCTCGCGCACTCGTCGCAAACAGGACGATCAAAGCCAAAGCGGCGGCAAATCGTGTCAGCGTCGAAATAGCCATGGCAGCAACTTTCAAGAGACAATTTGGCATCCGGTTTCCTATCTGCGCACGCGCACTTTCGGAGCATACGCCCGCTCTGACGAGAGCCGACAAAGAACGAAGGTGCTCCTCCGCTTCGCCGACGCCTCGCAGCTTGCCGACGCTGACTTCCGATAGTATACTGGAGAATCCCCATCGGTTCGAGTTTTTTCGGCCGAACACACCACCGAAAATGAACGCAATCAAAATCCGCCGCCGCTACTTCCGAGGCTCTCTTTCCGGAGCTGCGATCGTACTCGTCTTCGCATTCTCTCTCCTCACCGTGTCTGGTTGCGGTGACGATGAAATGATGGAAGAGGCCCAGAAGGAGCTCGTCGTGGCTTCCTTCGGCGGGTCCTTCCAGGACGCAGAGCGGGCCGCTTTCTTCGAGCCCTTTGCGGACCAATTCAACGTGAAGCTGACGGAGAAGACATACACGGGCGTCTACTCCGAAATCGAATCGGCCCTCGGAGGTGACGATCCCGAATGGGACGTCATCGACGTCGATACCCCGGTCATGCTCCGGGGCGCCGATGCGAACCTTTTCGAGGATATCGACCAGGGCCTCCTGCCGGTGGACGAGTTGGCGCCTGAGGGCGTCAAAGCCAAGGGCGTCGCGGTCTGCTTCTGGGCATACGTGATGGCCTACAACACGAACCTCTATCCAAATCCGGCTGCCGCTCCGGCCAGCTGGCAGGATTTCTGGGATCTGGACAAGTTTCCCGGCGGCAGGTCGCTTCGAAAAACGCCGCGCTCGACGCTCGAGTTCGCGTTGTTGGCGGACGGGGTCGATCCGGACAATCTCTATCCCCTGGATCTGGACCGGGCATTCGCAAGCCTCGACAAGATCAAGGACCACATCATGTGGTGGGAGGATGCCGAGACGCCGGTCAACCTGATGGCGTCTGGCGACGTCGTCATGGTGAGCGCGTTCAACGGTCGGATATTCAACGGTCGTAAGGCGGGCAAACCGGTGTTGGAGGTCTGGAACGACGGCCTGAGAGACGCCGACTGGTGGGTGATCACGAGCAACAGCAAGCACCCCGACGTCGCGCAGTCGTTCGTAGCGTTCGCATCCGAAGCGGCCCAGCAGGCGGTGCTTCCGCAGCACATTCCGTACGGTCCGGCGAACGAGGCGGCACTGGATCTGCTGCCTGTGGAGGTGCTGCAGGATCTCCCCACGTCCGCCGAGCATGCGAGCAAGATGATCTTTCTCGACAGCGAGTGGTGGCGGGAGAATCAAGAGGCGGTGGAGGTGAGGTGGGATGAGTGGTTGGGGAAGCGATGAGCGGTTTGAGCGGGATGCTTTTGAACCCAGGACACCAGCGACTCGGCATATTTGGGATGAGGGTGTTTCTCCTTCCCTGGATGCTTTTCAGTTTCTGGGCACCATCGTTGGCGCAAAGCGAAACGTCGTTCGGTGCCGCCGCCCCCGATTCACTTCGGTACCGTCGAAACGTCTGCCCATTCGAGTGCTGTCAATACGGGCCTTGGACTGCTCGGAATGCCATCCGTGTTTACGCGGACGAAAGGGACACGACACGGATCGTGGCTTCGATCGCGCCGTCGGAGACATTTGAATCAATAACCGGGAATGTCTTCATGGAGCGGTTCGGGGAGGTGGACATGGTCAACGACTTCGACAGGTACGGGGATACGCCAAGGTACCGACGTGGTGACACACTGCTGCTGCTCGACTACCGCGGTGAAGGCATGTATAGTGTGTGGACCGGTGAGAAGGTGGTAGAGGACGGCGATTTCTTCTTCTGGCCCGAGGATACTTCGCGTATCGGGTCAAAGAACATCGACGGCTTGTTGCGCGTGCCGCCGATTCAGCGATGGTGGGTTCGCGTTCGACTGCATGACGGCACGGAGGGCTGGATCGACATGGACGAGGCTCGAGTCGGAGGCGCCGACGCCTGTGGTTGAGACGGTTGAGATTTCCCTAAAGTGCCCGAAGCAGACACGGCATAGCTTGGTTGTGGACGGCCATTTCGATTCGCCAGGATGACTACTGGGCCATCATCCGTCCCGTCTTGATGTTTGCGCCTGTACTGAGTCGATAGATGTATGCACCAGCGGCGAGATTTGCAGCGTCAAATCTAACCGTGTGCCGTCCGGTGGACGTCGCCGCGTCGACAAGCGTCGCTACTCTTCTTCCAGTCAAATCGAACACCTCCAGCATGACGGATGAGGGCTGCGCGAGTGTGAAGACGATTGTGGTTCTTTCTGAGAACGGGTTCGGATAATTCTGATCGAGCTGCACCCGCTTCGGGACGATCTCGCCGTCCCGTTCACTTGGGAGTAGGACGGGAGACGACGTCCGGTAGAGTCCGCCTCCTCTCTTAGACGCCGAAACGAGGTGATCGTCGGAGGTCGCAACGAGAGGTCCGATCGCTTCGCCCAGTCGCTCCCATTCGTCTCCGTTCGTTTTCGAGCCATACAGACCGGTGCCTGTACTCGCGAAGAGGTCTCCCCGGTCGTTGACCGCAATATCGGAGACGCCTGCCGATGGCAGTTCCGTAGCCTGCCAGGTCGCTCCGCTGTCATCCGACCGATATATGGCGTCGGGCGAGCTTGCGTAGACCAGGCCCTCTGGCACGCCTGCGAGATTATCGATTCGGGTGCTGTCGGGACCCGAATGCGTCCATGCTCCCTCCGGCTCCAAACGAAAGACGCCCAGATCGCTTGCCGCGAGAAGAGTGCCGTCTCCCAGCTCGAGAAACTCATAGAAAGGGGGCGGCAGAAACGGATTCGTAGGGCTCGGGCCGCCAATCTGTTCTTCCCAAGTCTGTCCGCCGTCAGCCGAGCGAATGAGGCCTCCTCCGAGCGTCCCCGGAACAGGGCCGAGCCCCAGGTACATCGCGGAGTCTGCCGTGACGTGCAGCGCGTAATTCCATGACCAGGATTCGGGAGTCGACGTCTCTGTCCAGGTCTCTCCCCGGTCGCTCGATCGGTACAGGTGTTCCAGCGAGCTCAGTACTACGTCTCCGTTCGGCCAGGCCGCGAACGAGGTGACGCCGTCTCCATCGTAGGAGGTCTGTTCCCACGTTTGCCCGTCGTCCAGAGACCGGAAGACCTTGCCCTCCGACCAGCAATAATCGCCGCATCCCAGCCAGTCGGTCGTTCCGACCAAGAGATCGCCGTTGGGATGCGCGAAGAGTGCGCGGTTTTCGGAGCTGAAGATGAGTTCGGTATCTCCGGTTTTTACCCACGTCACCTTTTGAGCCAGGGTCGTCCCGGCATTCAAGAAAGGTAGGATGCATACCCAAAGACGAAACCGCATTTCTCGTCTCGTTGCCACTATGGAGATCCTGACTACGTGTCCTCGTCGAGCACAACATTTCTGGAACGGACTGGATCAGCCATAGATCCAGTGTCTTGATCGGCGGCAATCACTACGGTGCCAGAGCTGACTCGGCCGCCGAGGATCACGCCCGAGAAAGAGATAGTGGTCGCGATCACTCAGAGGGTTGATCGGGCAGTTGGGCATCATGCCAAACACCCACGATCCAAACTGCATCTTCCCTGATCCGGTAAAAGAAGCGATACGGTTTCACAATGATCTCCCGATGGGGGAGATCAGGGAATTCCGGAATTCTGCGACCGGACTCTGGAAAGTCCTTCAGCCTTTCAAGGGACTCCCGGGCCTTGTCTCTGAATCGGACCGCGGCGGACGGATCATCTCTCCGAATGAAGTCCAACGCCGAAAAGAAATGAGCCTCCGCCGCCGGGGTAAATCGGACCCTCATTTGTCGGAGGCAAGCAATTTCTCTGCCTTATCAAATACGGCCTCCATGTCGCTTCCGGCACCCGCCTCGATTTCCGCCTCACCGCGAGCGAGGATTTTCAGGATTTCGAGTTCATGCTGAGTGCGCTCATAGGCATCTGTGCTTTCCAGAACCGCAGATGCACGCCCACGCTGGGTTATGAAGACAGGCTTTCTGGATGACTTCAGCCTCTTGATAACGCCGGCGGCATCTTGGCGAAGTTCGGAAATCGGGATGATTTCGGGAACGCGACTCATAAGTGCAGTACGTCTAATGATACCGTAATTAGTACTACTAACTGTACCAAATATGGTCGGTTCCTAAGCCGACTGGATGATTTTCGTCGTCGCCCGTTACGGGGTCCGGAACTCTCCTGTTCCAGATCGGTTGGTCATATAAAGTGACTGGTTACATTATATGACCATAGTAAAATGAAGACGATCGGCGCAGCCAAATTCAAAGCGCAGTGTCTGGCGTTGCTGGACGAACTGGATCCTGACGGTCTGGTCGTTACGAAGCGCGGGAAGCCCGTTGCTCGGGTCCTTCCGATCCCGAAGCGGCCGGCGGACTTGATTGGGTCTCTCAAAGGGAAGGTGAAAGTCACCGGGGACGTTCTGTCGACGGGCCTGACGTGGGACGCCGATGCTGAATCTTGATACACACATCCTGATCCATGCTTTGACAGGCAATCTCAGGGCACGAGAACGAGAACTGCTCACGAGCAACCAGTGGGGGATAGCCTCGATTGTTCTCTGGGAGCTCGCGAAGCTGGTGCAACTGGGAAGGTTGGAGATGGATCTGGACAGTCCTGAAGTCAAAGATGCCCTCTCCGGTGTCCATGTTTGGCCGCTGGATCTGGAGGTCGCAACAGCATCGACGAGACTGGATTTTCAAGGAGACCCGGCGGACGAGCTGATCGCCGCGACGAGTCTCGTCCACAACGTGCCGCTGCTGACGAGAGACAAGGCGATGCGGCGGTCACGGATCGTGCCGTTGGCTTGAAGTCGTCCGAGGTCCGAGGTCCGTGGTCTCCATGCCCGGCACGCCGTCACGCTCCAATAGGTGGTGGTGCCGAAGCAATTCAGAATTCAGAATGCTCGCAGCGCGGGAAGACCGGTATTCATCTGAGATGCTCTCAGATCAAATGGACTTACTTATTCAGTGATTTCGCTTGTAGTGCGTCCATCCAATGCTGCTTCCTTTCTTTCATCAATCGTTCGAGTTCATATCCCGACACGTCCTCTTTGAAGACCTCGATCACCTCGTACAGCATGGCGTCCGGTCCCGACTCGTTCCACGCCTGCTGGAGGCTCTTATTGGGGTGATTTCCCATCCGGAGTGTGAACCAGATTCGGTTCTTGATAGCGTCGACGTTGGCGGCGGTGTCAATCCAGGTCTGGCCGGTGGCAGCGGAATGTATCTTCAATACGCCGCTTCGCGGTACGGCCTCTTTGTAGGCCTGCCTGAGCTCAGCCTTTCTTTTGGAGTCCATTTGGTAACCTCAAACACGCATAACGACGAAGATCCACGCTCCCTACAGCGCCCTGAACAGCGGACTGCCCTTCAACGCCGCGTCGAACGTCAGCGTTACTTCGCAGCCGGCCGCATGCCCGAGACGACCGATCAAGTAATCCGCAAAATCGCCTCCTTCTCCACGGTAATCCTGCCAGGCCTGCCAAAGCTGATCTTTGTGGTCGAATTCAAACTGAGCCGTCTGGAGGATGCGCTCCACCACATCGCCGACTTGACTGCGATTATAGCCGTAGGCGCTTTCCAGGACCCACACCAGTTCGCACAGCACGACGTCAGATAGGATTAGACGATCGCCGCGATCCGCCGCGTCTTCAATGGCTTGGGCTGCGCGTGCGGCTTGAACCGGGTCGTCCTGTGTCAGGTAACGGACGATCACGTTTGTATCCAGGCCGATCATCACGTATCAAGCCCTTTCATCAGGCGCCTCCGGAGGCCCGGCGCCTGATGGCCGCCTCCATCTCCGATACGGGCACGGGCTCCCGCCCCGGTTTTACTAGAATGCCCTTGAGGTTGCGAACGTCGGCTGCGGCAGGTCGGACCACAACCTCTCCGTCATCCTGAACTACAAAATCCACTCGATCGCCGGCCTGCAGTCGCATGTATTCACGGACCGATTTCGGGATAACGAGTTGCCCCTTCGAGCTCAGGGTTGCTGTTGCCATGGTCGTCTTGCACTTATGCTTAATGACTTACAAAGTCCGAGATATCTTACTTTTATGTAAGAAGTGCGTTCCGGAGGGAGCGTAGCCTAAGTTTCGTCGATCCCGACAATCAAATGACCACCATGAGAATTGAGCAAGGCGGCATCTGTGAGGGACAGGCAAGCGACTCACTCGACCGGATAAGGGATCTTCAAGACGCGACAGCCGGGTACGACCATGTCGATGTCGGCGTAGGGAACGAACTGGGTATTGGGGAAATTCGGGTGATAAATATTGTTCTCCGGCAGCGTCCATTTCGCCGCATCCCACGCCGCCATGAATACTGCCAGCTTGCCTTGCATCTCTGTTGCTGCATCGGGGGAGAATACCTCGAACGGGCAAACGTGGGCATCCGGACCGTTGACCATTAGCTCGACGGTGCCGAGGGTGCCCCGACCTCCCGGGTAGCCCAGGATGTCGCCGACTTCGACGTCATCTCCCTTGGATACTTTGAGTTGCGTCACATGGTCAAATTCCACGAGCCAGACCGTTGGATCTCCGTGCGGCTTCAGCCAAATCGAATAATCGTCACTGAGTTCCTGCAGGTCGATTGAAAGGACGTATCCCTTCATGGGCGATATGATTTCGATGGAGCGATCCAGCGTATAGGTGAAGTGGGGCAAAGCCTTCAGTTCACCCTGGAAATCGCGCACTTCGAAGCCAAAATCAAGGAATTTGTAGTGGGTCTTTCCGAAGCCCTCGACAGTGAACGCGACGTCAAAATTGACACCGAGGTTGCGAAGTACCGGTTTGGGTCCGAGCGCCGGATCAGGCTCCGGTTCATCGGAATCGGACGGATTCGAGCACCCGCCGACTACCGCGGCTGCAACGAGGAAATAGGCCAGACGGATCGGTAAACGGTACACCTTCGACCCTCCTGCAGTTTGATCGCCCTTTCTTGCGTGGCGGCTTGGACTTCCTTGCTGTTCACGATACAAAGGCTGTGCAAAAGAAGCTTAGGCTGTGTCAGTTTCCATGCCCCACATGCAACCGCAGTCAACCATCCTGCCGGGCCAATAATGCGCGGGTCGGTCTAGCCGCCTGACAAGCAAGCCTGTCGCACCCGAGTTGCTTCGGCCCCTCACCGTGTTGTACGTTTCGAACGCTTCCCGTCACCAACCGAAATCTCGGTCGCATGCATTCGATTCCTGACCCCCATCACACCCCCTCGTCTCGAAAGTCTATTTCGAGCTGTCCTCTACCCTGGCAAACTATTGCTTTTCTCGGCATGATCATCGCCTTCGGTCTCACGACATCAGGTGTTCTTGCTCAGGTACCGGACTCCATCGCATTCCAGGCTTATCTCACCGCGGATGACGGCACTCCGATGAACGATGACGACATCACGCTAACCTTTCGACTGTACGACGCCGCTGAAAACGGGCAAGAGTTGTGGGTAGAAACCCAGGCGGGCATCGGCGTTGCAGACGGTGTCTTCTCGGTCTATCTCGGCCGCCTTGAAAGCCTGGGCGGCGTAGGATTTGAGACGCCTGCCTGGCTCAGCATAGCAAGGGGCGACGCGGGCGCGACCGAACTGGAGCCCCGTATCCCACTGGTTGCCACTCCGTACAGCTACCGTGCACGTTGGCTCGGAGATGACGCCATTATAGCAGGTGACAATGTGTCGATTGCTCGGGATGGCAACGCGCTCGTCGTGTCAGGCGCTGCCGGTTGGGCCCTGGGTGGCAACGCCGGCACGGTTCCGGGCTCAGACTTTATCGGAACGACGGACACTTCATCCGTCGAGATCCGCGTTAACAACCGACGCGGCTTACGCATCGAAGGATGCCGCAGCTCACTCTGCGAGCCCGAGGACGATGACGTGAACGTAGTCGCAGGCGCCGCCTCGAATAGTGTAGACATAGAGACTCGATCAGCCAGCATTGGTGGCGGAGCCAACAATCGAATCGTAGACAATTTTGGCAGCGTCATTGGTGGCGGAGCCAACAATCGAATCGTAGACAGTGGTGGCAGCGTCATCGGAGGTGGCGATGACAACGAAGTACTCTCGAACTGGGGCACGATTGGTGGGGGCCACGGAAATCGACTGCAGGATTTCAGTAACTACCCAACGATAGCTGGTGGAGCCAACAACCAAGCGGGAGGGCATGCCGCTTTCGTCGGTGGCGGATCCGGCAACGTCGCCACGGGATTCACATCCTCCGTGGTGGGCGGCACCGACAACATGGCGATAGGAAATTTCGGAATGGTTGTTGGCGGCCGTTTCTCCGTTGCGAGAGCCCCATACACATTCGCATCGGGCTACAATGCCCGCGCCAATCACGAGGGATCGTTTGTCTGGAATGACCGGTCACGCGTTTTCGGCGGCTCGACCGTTAGAGGCGACTCACTCACTTCTACGGCCGACAATCAGTTCATCGCGAAAGCCGCGGGCGGCGTGTTCTTCTTTACCAATTCTCAGGGGACGATCGGCGCAAAACTCGATCCAAATTCGGGCTCCTGGTCGTCTGTCAGCGATCGGAATCTTAAGGCGGCCTTCGAGCCCGTTGATAAAGGCAGCGTTCTTGAGCGCCTTGCAGCCATCCCGATCAGTTCCTGGCGCTACCGGGGCGAAGATGCAACAATTCGGCACATGGGACCGGTGGCACAAGATTTTCGCCAGGCCTTCGGTTTGGGAACGGATGATCGTCACATCACGACCGTCGACGCAGACGGCGTCGCGCTGGCCGCGATCCAGGGACTCTACGATCTCGTGCTGACTCAACAGAACGAAATTGCAGCTTTGCGTGATGCGTTGCGCTCGATCGGCGCCGACATTCCTGGCGGCGATCGCCCATAACAGGCAGGTAAGAGTGATGGGACCGTTTAGAACGTTCGCCGTAGCGCTGATTCTGGCAATCTGGACCGTGCCCGAAGCCGCTGTCGCGCAGTCTCAGATCCGCCAAGGGTCTGCCCTTCTCAGCGCCGGCCATGCGACTGTCGGAGGTGAGGGATTTGTGATCCAACCGACAGTCGGCATCCTGAGTACCGGAGGGTCGAGCGATGCCGCCGGCGGTCTGGAAACTGGATTCTGGACTGTAGCAAGAGCGTTGCGCGCTGCAACGCCGGTCGCGCTGATGGCGCCGGTCCTGATAAGCCCGGCGGACGAGGCCGAAAGCGTAGCCCTGCCTGTTTCGCTGTCGTGGGAGGCTGTGTCTGGAGCCGTCGCATACGACGTCGAGGTTACGACGCCCGGTACGACTGCACCCGTGGTCGATACGATTGGAGTAAAGACAGAAACGCTCATTGTCTCCGTTCTTGACATGAAGACCGAGTACTTTTGGAAAGTTCGGGCGACAAGCCTGCAAGGCCATGGGCCCTTTTCAGAAGTGTATCGGTTCCGGACCATGTCGATAGTCTCAAACGAAACCGACGTCCTTCCCGACGCCTTTGGTCTCTATTCGAACTATCCGAATCCGTTCGACCGACTTACCACCGTTACCTACGCCCTGCCAGAGGCCGTACGTATTCGCTTGACCGTCTACGATACCTTCGGACGCCTCGTCGCCACGCTCGCGGACGACTCCCAGCCGGCCGGTCACCACAGCGTCAGGTTCTCGGCCAACAGGCTTGCAAGCGGCGTATACATCTACAGCTTGCAGGCTGGGACATTTACGGCGCGACGAACGATGTTGCTTGTTCGATAAGTCCTCTATTTGACCCTACCCAATCAGGCGCGCCTCGGGCTTGCCAATCTTTAGACCACCGACCTTAGACCTTGGTCAAGTCTTGAATAGGTTGACAGGTTCCAGGTGACTAATTATTTAAGCGGCATGTACGTGAGCTGGTTTCTTGTAGTCGAGTGCAAGGTGCGGTCTGAGATTGTTGTAGATCCAGACGGCCTGGTGCAAAGCTTGTCGTGCAGCTGCTATTGATTCTTCATTTTCTTCGGTGCCGTCGACGAGGCGGATGCCTGCAAGCACTTTCATGACGTACTGATATCCGTTGAGACGGCGCCATTTCTTCTCGGCTGATCGCGCCAGTTTAAAGACCATCGTCAGCGTCGCCATGCGTGAGCCGCAACCCTTCGTCTGGCGTGTTCGGTGCCGCACGGTCGCGAACGTCGATTTGATCGGATTGGTCGTCCTGAGGTGCTGCCAGTGGGCCGCCGGAAAGTCGTAAAAGGTGAACAGCACCTCCCTGTCCTTCTCGAGACACTCGCACGCCTTCGGGAATCTCACTGTACGAAAGGGCGTGCTGCAAATACCATCCACATGGGTTAGGCATGAACCTCGCGTCATGGCTTGATTCGTGCTCAGCTACGAGAGGCAGGCTGGCCCAATTCTGAATTCTGAATTTTCAATTCTGAATTCTCTTCGTACCCAGGGTGGGACTCGAACCCACACGGCCAAAGGCCACACGATTTTGAGTCGTGCGCGTCTACCAATTCCGCCACCCGGGCAGGAAGTAAATGATAAGTGATAAATGCTAAATGCTGAATCGAATTCAAAATGCAGAATTCAAATCGCAAAATGATTCGGATCCGAAAGCTGCCGACCGAAAAGAGTTTCGTACCCGCTGTACTAAGATGATAGAACAACGCCTGTCCGCAAGATGAGGAATTAGCATTTAGCAATCATCAATTAGCAATTTTCAGCTCTTCCCGATACCTCTCCAACTGCTCCCTGAAGCGCTCCACGTAAGGATGGTCGCCCGTGACCGGCTCCTCCCGTTCCATTGAGGCGACCGCCTTCTCCTGACGGCCGGACTTCCAGTAAGCCTCACCCACCACGGTAGCCGTTTCGGCCCAGGCATAGTCGCTGACTTCGTTCCGCCTCTCTGTCCGGAATCGCTCAATGAGCTCGATGGCCCGGTCGTACTCGCCGGCCCGAACCTGTTCTTCCCCCAAGGCCTCGACCAATGAGTTCGATCGATCACCAACCATGCAATCCGCGCAGTTGTCGGTCCTCCGATTGAGATCAAAGAAATGCTTGACGCCAAATTCCAGCATCTCGCGACGCTGCGGATAATCCCTTCCTATGAAAGCCATCAGATCGATGGCCGTGGAGGTCAGTTCCTGGTCTTCCGGATGGTCGACGACCGCCAAATACGCGCCCTTGAAGAACTCATGCTCGCGAAGAACCCGGGTCGCGCCCATCCCGAAATCCGATTGCCAGGCAGAAAGAAGCTCACCCACATTGTCGATTGGGTAGTCGGGGGGTGTGACTTCATCCCACCAATCCGGCTTTGGAACGGCCGCAGTCCACTCCTCGACAAAAAGCTGGTTCAGGTTGCGCTGCAGCTCCGCCGCCTTCTCCCGGGATTCGAAAAGTCGCTGCTGGGCCTGCCGGTGGTCGTCGCGGTACGAAGCGTACGCCCGATAGCCGAGCCATCCGGATACCACCACCAGCACAAATCCCGAAACGGCCATGGACTTGTTACCCGTTCGCACCATGTAGGCCATTGCGATCAGCAAGAAGAAGAAGATCGCCCCGAGCGACGCGATTACCGCGATGCGCGGATTAGGCTCCTCGAGCCCCACGCGCAATCGGTAATCCCAACCGTGAGTACCCGCGTCGTGAATGAAGAAAGTCCCGACGGGACGACCCGCTCTCGTGGCCTCAACCACGAACTGGTAATGCTCACCCGGTTCATTGGGGGGAAGACCGATACTCACCGCCGTCGTTTCCACCACGCTGGAGGTTAGCGGCTCGAGCCTTCTGTACGGATCACAGCGCGCCCTGAAGACGGTGATCGAGTACTCGGCGCCGTCCGCGACGGGGTCCCACGAGAAGGCTACCGGGACCGTGCGTTCGAGCGACAGAAAAGGGACCGTGTAGTCTGGATCACGATCACACGCTGCAAACGCGCCTTCGATACTACGGCCGTTATTCGCCGGCGAGGTCAGATGAATTAGCTGCGGAACGTCGATGAGTAGCGGGCCCTGAAAACCGGGTCCGACTTCGAGCATGTGAACGACAGAAAAATCACCGGGATACATGTCGGGATTATCCTCGTTCTCGTCGATGTCGATGTGCATCCGGTAACGACCTTGCCCCGGTCGGGCCATGACGTAACGCTGCACGCCGTCTCCGGGCCTGATCCGGCAGTTGATCCACTTGTCGTGGCCATAATCGAAACACGAGAACTTCGCGTATTTCTTTGACAGGAGGGGCTTGCCGTCGAAGAGGAGCTGGACTTCCAGTGAATCTCCCGTCGATGCACCGGAACGAAAAGATTAGGCTTGATCGGACGCCGCAAATGCAGCCGGCTGAACAAGAAGTCTGACGGCGAGAAACAGGATCAGTCTGATCAGGGACAACTTCGCGTAGGTCTGATCGGTAGACGAGGCTAAGCTACATTATTCGGGACGAAACCGGCGCTGGTTTCGAATGTCGACGTCCGTCGTACTTTGACGCCACAGATTCTCTTTCGTCACTCTTCTGCCAATTCTCTTTTCGATTTGAATTGCCAGCCTCTCAGTCTGATCTTCGATCCACAGAGACTCACTAGCACGAATCAGGCACGTAGCAAATGAACATCCGCGCTCGGGCCGAACGATCTTCCCGGATCGGTGTCAAATCCAGGTCAACCTATAATCGCCACTGACTGAACGGACCAATCGAGAATGGCGACGAATACAGCGCCGAACAGTGGGATACGCGTTCCGGCAGAGCCGCTGTGCACTTTCGTTAGCGCCCTGTTCGAACAGGCGGGAATGCCGACCGAAGACGCGGCGCTCATGGGATCGATACTGGTCGACAGCGACATGCGGGGGATCTTCAGCCATGGGACTCAGATGGCCCCCGCGTACATCGACAAGCTGCTCGATGGAAGCATCAATCCCCGACCCAACATTCGATTCATCCGGGAGGCGGGTTCCATCCGGGTGCTGGACGGCGACGGCGGATTGGGCCATCTTGCCTGCCGGCGAGGTACGGAATGGGCCGTTGACGAGGCGAAAAGAACCGGCCTTGCCGCCGTGACCACCCGCAACCATCATCACGTCGGAGCCGCAGGATCGTATGCACGGATGGCTGTCGAACGCGACTGCATCGGCATGGTGATCTCTTCGCGTCGCATCGGGCTCGACAGGAACATGAGCGTGCGTGCGGCCCATCCGTCCTCTCCGATCAGCATTGCGGTTCCGGCAAATCGTGAACCCGCGCTCGTGATGGATCAGGGAGTCTGGCTGCCGTGGGATGAGCGATTCTTTGAGCAACACCCCTTCGTCTATTTCAAAGATCTTGCGCTGGGATCGGTGCTCCAGGCAATGGGCGGGATCCTCGCGGGAATCTATCAATCGGAGCTGCAGCCGGCGGAGTCGCGGTGGCCGTCCGACCAAGGCGCGTTCGTCGCCGTATTCAGCATTGAGAGCTTCATGCCGGTCGACGAATTCAAACGGGAAATGGACAGGTTCATTCGGCAAGCCGGGAGGATGCAGCCGTTTCCAGGGTTTGCAGCCGCCGATCTAGCCGGCGGTCCGGAGTCGAGGCATTTTCGTGAGTTCGAGACGAATGGAATCCCGATTGGTTCTGATCACCAGACCGTCCTTTGCGAGCTCGGCGCCAGGCTCGGGGTTGCGACGCCGTTCGCGGAGTTTGCTCACACACAATTTACGACCGGCCACGGAAAGCCTCGCCGCATCCTCCTTGGAATGGGCAAGAGGATCGCTCAGTCCGCGAAGAAGCGACTGTTCAAGTGATAGCGTTCAGACCCCTCAACCCATGCGATTCCCGTTAGACCACTGGCACTCGTCGGCGTCGCACCCCCGATGCACACGAGACATCGGGAATGGGGCCCCTGCCGCCCCCAACCGGCTCAGACGCACTTTGGCCCCAACGGCACATACCCCCCAGGACCAGGATCCACGGAGGTGGACATCATTTTGCGTTTTGAGCTTTGAATTGCTTGATTCCCGCCTGCGCGGGAATGACCTGAACGATAACTTCCCACGCATGCTTTCACTCGAAGGCAAGAACATCCTCGTGACCGGCGGCGGCGGCTACGGCGTCGGAGCCGGCGTCTGCCAGGCAATCGCGGAAGCCGGCGGACGGCTCATCGTCAATGAGCTGGATTTCAACTCGGCCGACATCGCAGCGGGGAAATACCCGGGCGCCATTGCCATCGCCGGCGACGTCAGCAAACCCGCCGACATCAAGCACATGTTCTCGACACTCGAGCGACAGTGCGGCATCGTGCATGGACTCGTCAACAACGCCGGCGTCGGACTCAACAAGCCAGCCCACGAGGCCACCGAAGAGGATTTCGACCGGCTCTACAGCATCGACGTGCGCGGACTCTGGCTCGTGTCCAAAGCCTTCGTCAAGCAGCTGCTCGCTGCCAAGGAGGTCGGGCATATCGTCAACATTTCGTCCGTCCACGCCTACTCCACCAATCCCGGATATGCGATTTACTCGAGCGCCAAATCGGCGGTGACCGGACTGACGCGCGGGATGGCCCTGGATCTCGGCAAGCATCGCATCCGCGTCAACGCCGTTGCCCCGGGGTACGTCCATTCGGAACAGGGGATGGACATCATCGCCCAGTGGGCGGACGATGCCGAAGGATGGATCGACAACTACCGCAGAAACTGCCAGGCCCTGCCCGACCTCATCGACGCGGTCGATTGCGGTTACGCGGCGGCGTTCCTACTCTCTGATCTCAGCCGCAGTATCACAGGCCAGACGATCTACGTCGACGCCGGCGCCACGAGCATGATCTTCGGCAACGACGTAATCCAAGACGACTGAATGACGATCCGCCAAATCACCGCCTTCGAGGTCATCGTGCCGGCCAAGCCGGGGATGATCCAGGGCAAGGGCATCGACAAGCCGCTCCACAAACTTCCTGTCGGAGCGAAGGCTGGATGGACAATCCAGTTTGATCAACTCCCCATCCTCATCCTGAAGATGGAGCTCGATGATGGCGTCGTCGGCTGGGGCGAGCTGTATCGGGGATACAACTGGGCGATCGTTCAGGAAATGGCCGAGCTGCTGCTCGGGCAATCCATCGATTCGCTCTCGCTCCAGAAACTGCCCTTCGCGTACAGCCGCGAATACGACGGATTCGAATGCGCGGTTTACGACGCCTACGCCAAGGCACACGGTATTGCGGGTCGTCGATCTGGTCGGCGGGCCCGTCCGCGACAAGGTCCACGTCGGAGCTTGGTCGAGTCACCGGAACCTGGACGAAATCGGTCCCCTCGCCGCGCAATTTGCGGATATGGGATTCGACTGCGTCAAGTTCAAATGCGACCTCGACGACGACGTCGTCGGCTGGTGCAGCGAGATCCGGAAAGCGGCGCCGGAGATGGAGGTCATCCTCGATCCGAACGAGCGCTGGATCTACCCAGGCGAAGCCCGCAAGCGCGTCGACGGACTGGCGGAGATCGGGAACGTCCTCTGCCTCGAGGATCCGCTTCCGCGCTGGATGCTCCACGAATACAAGCGATTGAGAGATTACGGTCCGATACCGATTGCGCTGCACGTCTCTCTCCCCTACATCCTTCATGGACAGCGTGTGGAGGATGCCATCAAAGCGCTCCGCATGGACGCGGTCGACGGATTCAACTTCAACGGTGGTGCGGCGCGGTTTGCGCAACTTGCGGGGATCGCGGACGCGGCGGGGCTCCCGTGCTGGCACGGATCGGAGGCCAATCTCGGAATTCTCGAGGCGCGATACATCCACTCATCCGCTGCGGCCCCGACGTGCATCTGGCCGGGCGACTCGTTCGGACGTTTGATCCGCGAGCACGACCTGCTGCAGGAGCCCCTCCGCATCGAGCCGCCGTTTGCTCATTTGCCGGAAGGACCCGGGCTCGGCGTCACGCCGGACGAAGACGCGATCTCACACTACCAGACCGACAAGAAAGTGTTCAAAGCATGAGCCACTACCAGAATCCCTTTCCGAACGATCCGGATCGCCGCCAGATCTGGGAGATGCTCGTTGAGCGCGACATCCAGGCATTCATCGGGCAGGACTGGAGTATGGTTGAAGGGGACTTCATCGCCGACGGATTCATGGGGATCGATGGGTGCGGCCTCTCTAATCCGGATGGATGGCGTCTCACCTACAGCACGCTCGAAGCATACCGCGACGAATGGCTGCGCCAGGCGCGGATGACGGCCGAGACCGAGTTTGCAGAGGATCTTGAGCCGGCGCTGATTCGCGCTACGACGCTCCGCGACATTGAAATTGCCGGCGACGTCGCCCTCATCCACAAGAAGTTCGACGGCAGCGTCGCGAAGAAGGACGGCGGATCGGTCGTCCTCAACTGGCAGACGTTGTACTACTGCCGCAAGGTCGGCGGGGAGTGGAAGATCACCGGATTCACAGGGTACCTGCCTCATCCAATGCCTGCGACTGTCCCCCTCCCCGAGGGGGCGGCTGCAACTGAGCGTGCTCAGGTGCAGCCGGGGGAGGTCAAAAGCACGAATCCCGACTCTTCACGACCCGCGAAAGTGGTGCCTGCAGGCGCAGCCCAGCACGTCACTGCAGGGCCGTACTCCCCGGTATTGGAGATCACTCCGCAGTAAACTCTTTGTCATCGCCGGCCAGGCCGCCATCGATCCCGACGGAAACGTAATCGGCGATACGATTGAGGAGCAGACCCGCTACACGTTGGAGAATTGCCGGAAGCAAATGGCAACGGCCGGATGCACCTTCGACAATGTGTTCAAAGTGAACGTCTACCTGACCGACCTTTCGATCTGGGACCGATTCAATGTGGTTTACCGCAGCATGATGCCCGAGCCGCGTCCCGTTCGGACGGCGGTTGGGACGAAGCTACTGCCGGGGCTGTTGGTGGAGATTGAGATGTGGGCCGCGAAGTAACTTCAAACACCAAACATCAAATACCAAACTTGAGTGCTGCTGGTTCAACAGGAAGCTGCCTTTCCACGACTTGGTGTTCGGTGTTCGGTGTTCGGTGTTCGCTGTATGCTGTATGCTGTATGCTGTTTGATGTTCGGTGTTCGGTGTTCGGTGTTCGGTGTTCGCTGTTCGGTGTTTGGTGTTTGGTGTTTGATGTTTGGTGTTTGATGTTTGGTGTTTGATGTTTGGTGTTTGATGTTAGCCCTACCTTCATCGACTGACAACCAACCGAAACCATGTATTGGGACCAACTGACCTCGCCCCAAATCGATCGTCTCGACCGTCGCATCCCCGTCATCTTGCCGATGGCGGCGACCGAGCAGCACGGTCCGCACCTACCGCTGGCTACCGATCGACTGATCGGCGAGCATTTTTGTCGTGAGTTGAACGAGCGGATGCCGGAGGGTATTCTGGTTCTTCCCTCGATGTCTGTCGGATGCTCGGATCACCACCTCGATTTCGCCGGTTCGTTGAGCCTCCGGCACGAGACGTTCATCCGACAAGCTACCGACGTTTTGAATTCCGTTATTGCACACAGATTTACACGGGTCGTCCTTCTGAACAGCCACGGAGGCAATCAGGGGGTTGGGCAGGTCGTTCTCGAATCGGTCGGCTACGCCCATCCCGAGGTGAAGGTCATGATGGCGACCTGGTGGAAGGTGGCGGCAGAAGATCTGACGTCGCTCAATGAGTCGGGCCCGGGCGGTATCGGCCACGCCGGCGAGTTCGAAACGTCTCTCATGATGCTGATTGCTCCGGGGCTCGTCGACGTCAGTGCTGCGCAGCCACGTGCAAATCTGACGACGTTCACCTGGGCGGAGGCCGATCTCATTCGCGGATCGGGGGCCGGTGTCTACCGCCGCATGAAGGAGATGACGTCGAATGGCGCATTCGGCGATCCGCTCACGGGGAGCGCCGAGAAGGGACGCGACATCACCGACCTGGTCGTCGATGCGCTTGCAGCCATTGTGACGGACTTCAGAAACGGCTGATCCACCATCCATGGACGTCAATCCCCAGAGCCTTGTCACCCAGTTCAGCATGCTGGACTGGATCATCGTCGGCATCTACATCGTGGGGATCGGTTACGTTGGGGTTCACGTCAACCGCTACATCCACAACGTCACCGACTACATGGTCGGCGGGAGGGCGTCGCGCTGGGCATTGAACACCGCCTCCTACGTGGGCACCGAGTTGGGGCTGGTTACGCTCATGTATGCGGCGATGGACGGCTTCACGCGTGGTTTCTCGTTTCTCATCATGCCGCTCATCGGGATGGTAGCGACGTTCTATGTCGGGCAGTCGGGCCTCGTCATCAATCGCCTCCGCGAAATGGAGCTCCTGACCCTGCCCGAGTTCTTCCAAAAGCGTTTCGGAAAGAACGTCAGGGTCACCGCCGGTATCATCATGGCCCTGTCAGGCATCCTCAACATGGGCCTGTTTCCCAAGATGGGCGCGGTGTTCGTGACCTACGCGACCGGTCTGGCCGCAACCCCACACGCCGAAACGGTCGTAAATCTCGTGATGTCGGGCTTGATCGTGCTCGTCCTGGTCTATACGGTTATGGGCGGCATGGTGGCCGTAATTATCACGGACTATATGCAGTTCGTGCTTTTGAGTATAGGCCTGCTGACCGCTCTGGGCATGACGCTTGCAGCCGACGGTTCGGGATGGTCGGACATGATTGGTGCCATGGTCGATTCGAAAGGTGTGTCTGCGTTCAATCCGGTGCATCCCGACAGCTACGGCTGGGCGTTTGTTCTCTGGATGATCGTCACCGGTATTGCTGTTGGATTTACGTGGGGCACGACCGTATCGAGGGCCCTCACGGCGGAGAGTCCTCGTGCCGCACGGAAGACCTATATGTTTGGCGCACCGGGGATGTTCGTTCGGATGGCGATACCGGCGCTGATCGCGATCGGGGCGTTTGCCCATTTTTCGTCCGATCCGGCATTGACGGGCTATTTCTTCCCCGACGGAGTCACAGGAACAGCGGCACACCCCGCCCAGGCGATGCCCCTGTTCCTCGGGAAACTGTTGCCGGCAGGACTCGTCGGCGTCGTCGTGGCCGGACTCCTGGCCGCTTTCATGTCGACGCACGACTCCTATTTTCTGTGCTGGGCGTCCGTCATTTCCCGCGACGTCATTTCACCGTTGAAAGGCCGGCCGATGTCCGACCGCGAGGAGATTCTGAATACGCGCCTTATCATCGTGCTCATCGGGATTTTCCTGCTGGTATGGGGGCTATGGTACGATCTCCCGGAAAGCGTCTGGACCTATATGGCTATCACCGGAACGATCTATGTGACGGGGGCCGCCTCGGCGATCGTCGGCGGGGTCTACTGGAAACGGGCCTCCTCGACCGGTGCGATGGCTGCCCTTCTCGGCGGTCTGCTATCGATCAGCGGGCTGTTTCTGGAGCCGATCCAGGAGGTATTTCCATGGCTCAGCGTCGGAGTGTTAGGGCTCACCAACTTCTTCCTGTGCGTGATCCTTATGGTGATATTCTCTTTGCTCTTTCCTGACAAGGGGGACGCAGGTGTTAGTGCGGCGATTTTGGACCCCTCGGAAGGCTTGGGGCAGGCTCTCGGAACCCACGGAAGCCTCGGAGCGGGCTCTCGGACCACGGACAACTAAATGGACTTCTGGATCGTTTTCTGGACCGTAATCATCGTCCTCGGCATCGGGGCGTTCGTCGTGCTGGTGGTCGCAGTCATTCCCCTGGGCGGAAGGGACGTTTGGGAGTTGCTGCGGCGGCTTGGGAATAGCGATGAGTCAGATTGACGATTGATGATTCCGTACAGGCACGCCGAGGGAGAATGCCTGCGAACAACGTCACGTGAGTTGACTTACATTCCGTCTCAACGACCAGTCTTCGAATTCTTAATTCTTAATTCTTAATTCTTAATTCTTAATTAGTTATGCCCAAGTACCTCTTCCAGGCCAACTACACGGCCGCAGGAACGAAAGGCCTTGTTTCTGAAGGTGGAACAGGCCGTCGCAACCTGATCGCCCATATGTGTCGCGAGCTCGGCGGTGAGCTCGAGTCGTATTACTACGCTTTTGGAGAGAGCGACGTCTACGCTGTCGCAGATCTGCCTGACGATATTACTGCCGCCTCGGTGACTCTTGCGATCAACCAGTCGGGCGCGGTTAACCTCAAAACGACGGTGCTGCTTGCACCTGAAGACATCGACACCGCAGCACGGAAGATGACGAAGTACCGGGCGCCGGGCGAGTAGATCGCCAAGCGCAAAACGTTGGACGCTATACGCTAAGCAGCATGAAGCGTAGAGCGTGGAGCGGTTTGAGCGATGAGCGGTTTGCTAATTGATGATTGCTAATTGCTAATTCCTTCTCCGAATTGTTGAGCGAGCGTCCCGACCGCGAGCGTCGAACCCGGAACGGCGATTGCAACGAGCCCGGACCGTGGCGCGTGGAATCTCGAACTCGGCGCCGTCATGGATCCCCGCCTCCGCGGGGATGACGGACGTGGTGGCACCCTGCACCCGGCACTCGGCAGCTCGCACCTGCCGAGCGTAGCGAGGCCCTACCCCGAGCCCCGAGCCACGAACGCTTCGCACAGCGAGCCTCCTATTCACCGGCTCAAAACCGCTATTCATCCGCCATTTCCGACGTCACGCCGCGCAATTCTCGGATCATTACGAACGCGCGATTAGACTTATCCAAGGGGTCACCGAGAACTCATGATGTGGGCTCGGATCGTCCGGATGACGGACGGACGCTGACGCGTCGTAGATCCCGGCAAGGCCGGGTGAATCCATGCGGAAGTGTCTGATTCATTGACCCGTAAGCTCACCAGCTTATTACACTTAGATACAGCATATGCGCCTGGTCAAAGAATTCAGAATTCAGAATTAAGAATTCAGAATTGCGCACACCAACTTTGATGTGCCTTTCCTGTCGGTCGGCGCGCTGAAGCCATCGTCGCGCGATGGACATCCTCTCTATCAGAGCGGTTCTGCCCTCGTTCAGGCAACTGAGGAACTCGGGTTTCGGTAACGGTGCACTTTGCGCTGTCCGTTCTGCGCTGTTCGTTCTGCGCTCTGCGCTCAATTTGCTCTGCGCTCTACGCTTCCTGCCATTCGTACTTGCCATCGCAACTGGGTTGTCGGCCCAACCGATCGGTAAGTCTGACGTGGATCAGGCGGCCAGAGCCGCGCTCAGAGACAAGATCCTCGCCGAAAAAGGACCGGATTACCTGAGCAAAGGAACCGGCAACTGCCAGCTGGGCGTCGCCTACAAGGATCTCGACGCCAACAACGTCCGCGCCCGTCTCTACAACACGGGCGGGCTATTCTGGAAGGGAGCCGGCCCCATCTACAACGTCCCGAAATCGACCAGTAGCAACGCCATCTTCGCTCACGGAATCTGGATCGGAGGAATGGTCAACGGCGAGTTGCGTATGGCCGCATCCGACTACGGCCCGTGGGAATTCTGGCCCGGGCCTCTCGACGAGCGACGGGAATCCGCCCGAGGACTGTCATCAATATGACCGCATGTACAAGGTGAGCCGGCAGGACATCCTTGATTACGAAGCGACGGGCGCCACAACCGACGATCTGGCGGACTGGCCGTATGAGCTGGACGCGCCCGTAATCGACGGAGACGGTGACACGACAAACTATAACCTGTACGGCGGCGATCGTCCCGAAATTCTGGGCGACCAGACCGTCTGGTGGGTCATGAACGACAAGGGAAACGTGCATTACTGGTCACTCGCTCCACCGCTTGGGATTGAGGTCCAAGTCACCGCCTTCGCCTTCAAGTCGAACAACGAAAACAACAACACCACATACTACCGATACAAGCTCGTCAATCGAAGTGGGGAGAAGATCGAGGATGCCTGGTTCGGCATCTGGACCGATGCGGATCTGGGTGAGGCCAGCAACGACTATGTCGGCAGCGATTCCCTCCGAGATCTCGGATATACTTGGAACGGCACGGACTGGGATGGCGGCATTGACGGCTACGGCAATTTCCCTCCCGCGATTGGAGTCACCGTCATTCATGGACCCGCCGCCGATAACGACGGGACTGATAACGACAGGGACGGTCTGGTAGACGAGGAGGATGAGCGGCTCGGCATGACGACATTCATTGGCCCCCAGAAAGGCCGGAGCGAGCCGTACGGCGCAGCAGAGACCTATGCTGCGATGCAAGGAATATGGAAAGACGGTCGTCACCTCACGCTCGGCGGTCAGGGTCATAACTTCTCCACGATCGAGACGCAGTATCAGTTCTCCGGGGACCCCCCGGAGTTCTGGAGTGAAGAGAACGTCGACAACAAAGGAACCAGGAACCCACCCGGAGATCGCCGCAATTTTGGTGCGACCGGTCCGTTTACACTCGACCAAGATGAATCAACGGAGATCATTTATGCGATTGTGTGGGCTCAGGGGCGCAATCGATTCGATTCGGTCCGCAAGCTCAAGTCCGCTGCCGCCCTTATTCAAGCCTTCGGAGACTGCGACTGCTACTTTCTCGAGTTTCCCGATCCTCCTGACGTGTCCGCCACTGCCTTCGACGGTCAAATCGTCTTGAATTGGGGAAACGGACCCGGCTCGAACAACTACCTGGACCGGTTCGAATCCCACAATGCTTTTCTCGACGACTTCGACGTCGCCGACAAGACGTATTCCTTCGAAGGCTATGACGTCATTCAGTATGCCTCCGAGGCGGATCAAGTTGGCAAGATCATTGGCACCTACGACATCCCGAACGGCGTGACGAAAGTCGTCGACGTCACAGACGCGACGCTAAACATCCCCATTTCAGAGATCACGGCCTTCGGCACGGACAGCGGCGTGCGGCACTCGATGCGGATCGAAGGACTGGACAATTATCGTGACTATTACTTCGGCGTGCGAGCCTATGCTTACAATCCAAACTCTACACCGCTCGTCTGGCGGGGACCCGTTTCGCGGATCACGGTTCGCCCCTCGCGCGTCGACGCCCGGAACGGAGGAACGCGGATCGCGGACGGCGCCTTTGACGCGACGTTCACCAGGGAGAACGGCCGTGTAACGCACGAAGGCAAAGGTACCGGGAGCGTCACTGCCAGCGTTGTTGACCCATCCGTGCTTACGGGTGACACGTACCGCGTGCGGTTCTATGAGGAGGACGTTTCAGCCGATCCCACGCAAAACCAGATCGTCACGAACTACGATGTATTGCGTGGGGACGGCAGCAAGGCGTTCGATGGAGCCACGGCCGTCTCTGCATTCGGCGATGCAGCGCCGCAGGCCGAGGACGTACTGACCGTCGACGGGCTGTCGTTCTCGATTACGGATCCTCCGCCGGACGTGTTAGGTGTTGAGGCGCCGGTGGCCGAGGGAGGCTCGCCCGCGTTCGTTCAGGTGAAGGCCGACAATGACTTTCTCTGCAACAATGAAGCCCTCCCGTTCGGCTGTGCCGAAGTCGGCGGCGACTGGGTATACGGCTCATTCGACGCCGCGCACGAATGGATCATGTATCACCAGGGCGGCGCTGGTCCGGAAGAAAGTATCGGCGCCTTCGCCCCACACGATTTCGAGATCCGGGTGACGGAGAAAGGGTCCTACGGTTACCATCCCTTCAGCGACGGGAACGGCGAGATCCACCGGGTGCCGTTCGAGGTGTGGGACATCGGCGTAACCGCGCCTTTCAACGTGAACGATCCGTCGGACGACGTGCAGCTCATCCCGGCGATCTTGTCCGACGGCGGCGGAACGTGTGCCTTCAATTTCGGGGAAGTCGCGGAAGATCCTTTCGGGCTCGGCTGGCCCGTGTCGGACCGCATCTACGCCTACTATCCGGTCGCGAATTTGTATTCCGACTGGGACACGATTGCACGTCTGCTCGTCAATGGGAATCCGGACGGCTGCCCGACCTCGCCGGACACGGATCCCGCCTCCAATTTCATCGACTTCGACCGCGGGCGGCCGCTGCAGCGGCTCGTGTTCATGATGGATCCCGCGTCTCCGAACTACCGCGAGTCGATGATCCCGGTCGGGAACGTCATCCGATTTTTTACCACCAAGCCGAATATGCCGGGCGATGTGTTCGCTGTGAACACGTCCGGCTACGCCGTGGAAACGAATGTTACGGAGGTCGCACGGGACGCGCTCGAGCAGATCGCGATCGTCCCGAATCCGTACAAGGGGGCGTCGGACTACGAGTTGACGAACTTGTCCGACGTCGCCCGCTTTACCAACCTGCCGGAGAAGGCGACGATTCGCGTCTTTACCCTGGCGGGTACGCTGGTGCGGACGCTCATCAAGTCCGGCCCCGAAACCTCCCTCGACTGGGACCTCCTCACCGACAACCGCCTGCCGATGGGCTCAGGAATGTACCTCGTGCACGTCGACGTCCCGGGCGTCGGCAGCAAGGTGATCAAGTTCGGATTGGTGAAGAAGAGGATTCAATTGAGCCTGTACTGACGTGGCGACCGCCATTCGTGTGCGAGTGGGAAGCCACGGTGTGAAATGATGAATGATGGATGATGAACGAGGAATGGAATTGCCTGTAATTGATGATGCAATTGCTTGTCCGGACGTCAATTGGCCTCGACTGCGAACCTGGAGCCGGGACCGGGAGCAAAATGACTGAAGTGATGAATGATGACACGAGCCCGAAATGGAATTGCTAATTGATAATTGCTGATTGCTAATTCATGAGCCCAACGGTGGGGAGCGCGACCAAGTACCAAGTACCAAGTACCAAGCACCAAGCACCAAGTACCGGACGAGCGAGCCGCACCTCGCACCCCGAACATCGAACCTCGAAAGGCTCGCACAGCGGCCCCGACGAAGAACCAAGAACGAAGAACCAAGAACGGAGACGGCGAGATGAAACCGCGTTTGCATCTCCAACTGACTAGAGCGACGATCGGCCTCGCGATGACAGTCGCCGTCGCAACGCCAGGCGCATCACAGTCCGTCGGCGACTGCAAAACCGGCCAGGCCTCCGTCATCCTCGATGCCAACAACGTCCGCGCCCGCCTCTACAACAACGGCGGCCTGTTCTGGAACGGCAACGACGGTCCCCTATACAACGTCCCCAAATCCACGCCCGCCAACGCCATCTTTAATCACGGCCTTTGGATCGGCGGCTTGATCGACGGCGAGCTGCACATGGTTGCCTCCGATTACGGCCCGTGGGAGTTGTGGCCCGGTCCACTCGATGTACAAGGGAATCCGCCTGGGGACTGCAGCCCGTACGACCGAATGTATTCCGTGCGGCGATCCGACATTGAAACGTACGAGCGAAACGGTGAGGTGACGGACGATCTACGGGACTGGCCGTACGATCTGGGCGCTCCGGTCGTCGACGGAGACGGTAACCCGGACAACTACAATCTCGCCGGCGGCGATCGTCCTGCCATCAAAGGTGACCAGACGGTGTGGTGGATCATGAACGACATGGGGAACGAGCACGGGTGGAGCCTCGCACCTCCCATGCAGATCGAGGTTCGGGTGACGGCGTACGCCTATAATTACCCGCGTCGACTTCAGAATACCACGTTCTACCAGTACGAAGTGACGAACCGCGGCCCGAATGAAATCGAGAATATCTTCTTCGGCACCTGGTGGGATCCGGATCTGGGCGACGGGAGTGACGACTACGTCGGTTCCGACTCGACCCTCGGGTTGTTGTTCGTCTACAACGGCGACCAGTTCGACGGCGGCTCGGATGGATACGGCGACAGACCTCCGGCGGTAGCAATACAATACGTCCAGGGTCCGATCGCGCCGCCGGACGGGATCGACAACGACCATGATGGGCAGATCGACGAACCTGGCGAGCGGCGTGGAATGACGCGCTTTCTCGTGTATTGGAGTGATTCTACAGTCCAGGGCAACCCGTACTACGGGGAGGATGCATACCGTTATCTACGGGGCCTCTGGCTTGACGACAGGCCGATGACGTATGGAGGAAGCGGTCGTGGTTTCTCCGAGACGCCGACGCATTTCATGTTTTCCGGTGATCCGCCGGAGTTCTGGAGTGAGGACGATCCGGACGGATCCGGAATGTATAGGAACACGCCTTCGGATCGTCGCGGCTTAGGATCGACGGGTCCGTTTAGACTGGGTCCCGGCCAGACCGAGCAGATCACCTATGCCATCGTCTTTTCGCAGGGTCGCGACCGTCTCGACTCGGTTCATCTCCTAAAGAAGGACGCGGCCTATGTCCAGAATGCCTTCAACGCCGGATTTCTGCCTCCCACTCCGCCCGATCCGCCAAGAGTCACGGCGACGTCATTGGACGGCACCGTGATTCTGAAATGGGAGAACGATCCCCGGTCGAACAACTTCCTCGACGCTTACGACGTCACGGACCCCTTCCTTTTGAAAGGGCGGGCAATCGACAGCACCTACTCGCTCGAAGGCTATAACGTCTACCGATACCTCTCCGAGGCCGACACCGTCGGCGAACGGATCACCACGTTCGACCGCGTCAACGGCGTCCAGCGCATTTTTGATGTAAGGGCGATCGACGATCAGACCGGTACGGAGATTACGGGGATGGTGGCCGACGGCACCGACTCTGGTATTGAGCACAGCTTGACGCTGCGTGACCTGACCAACTATACGACCTATTATTTTGGGGTCCAGGCTTACGCATACGGTCCCGAGTCTAGTCCGAAGGTGCTGAAGAGCCCGATTGCTCGCGTCTCCGTTCAGCCGTCTCGTCCGATTTCGAGGCAAGGCGGTACGCTTGTTGCCGACAGCCTGACAGGGACAGTGCTCACCGAACAAAATGGCGGCGTGACGCGTCAGGGAAAGGGCGGAGGTGCTCTCACTACCCAAATCGTTGATCCGCTTGCGGTTACGGGCCACACTTACCGCGTGGACATGCTGCCGAGTGGACTCGAACCCGTCCCGTCTCGCCCGTATCGGCCCGTGGCATACACGGTCACCGACGAGGAGACCGGCGAAATCAAGTTTGACGGATTGGTAGCGGAGGCCGAGCTGAATCACGTCCTTCCCATGACGGAAAACGTGGTGCAGTTTGACGGCCTCTCATTGTCGCCCTCGGAGCCGGATCCGGGTCCGCTTGATGCGGATCCGCCGACAGAAGCCTGGGCCTTCGTCCAGGTGCAAGGTGGTGACGGCATCAGCGGCGATGCCTGCGAGGCCGGCGCCGTTTCGACGTTCGGCTGCGCCGAGGTCGGCGGCAACTGGGTCTACGGTTCCTACAACGGCGCCGCTGACTGGATCATGTACCATTCAGGAGCAGGTCCTGAAGCCAGTATCGGTGCGTATGCACCGAACGACTTCGAGATTCGTGCGACGAGAAGCAGGATCCTACGGGTACTTCAACTTCTCTAGTGGGAACACCATCTGGGTGCCGGCTGAAGTCTGGGACATCGGTCCGACCGGACCTTTCGGCGTGAACGACCCATCGGACGACGTCCAGATGATTCCCATTTTGTTCTCGGACGGCGGTGGGGAATGCTTGTTCGGTTTCGGCGAAGGAGACGACCCGTTCGGACTGGGATGGCAGATGACTGACCAGATCTACGCCTACTACCCAAAGACGACGTACGCAGATTGGGAAGCGGCGGCGAAGCCGCTCGTAGAAGGGGATCCCAACGGGTGCCCAACGCACCCCGCGACCGATGCTGCCGCGGAGGTTATCGACTTCGGTCGAGGCCGGCCGCTCCAGCGTTTGATCTGGATGATGGATCCAACGTCACCCAACTACCGCCCCGAGTTCATCCCCGTCGGCAACGTGATCCGCTTCCTGACGACCAAGCCCAACCTGCCCGGTGACAAGTTCTTCATCCATACCGAGGCTTACGCACCGAAGACGCACGACCTCCCTACGGCCAAAGCCGCGCTGGATTTGATCGGCATTGTGCCGAATCCCTACAAGGGCGCCTCCGACTACGAGATCACGACCACCCGCGACGTGGTCCGCTTCACAAACCTGCCCGACTTCGCCACGATCCGGATCTTCACCCTGGCGGGTACCCTGATCACGCAACTGGAGAAGACGCCCGCGACGAGCGGCCTCGAATGGGACCTGACGAACGGCGACGGCCGCCACATTGCGTCAGCGATGTATCTGGTGTACGTGGAGGTCCCGGGGGTCGGGGAGAGGGTGATTAAATTTGGGATGGCCGCGAAGAAGCGATGAGAGAGAATTCAAAATTCAGAATTCAAAACGCAAAATGATGACCCACCGCGAGTTGAGCGTGCTTTGCACGCGACGGCGCGGCGCAGCCGCGGCTACTCGTAGCCCCGGGATTCATCCCGGGGATGGGCGATGGTCTATGGATCAGGAACCGTTTCAACGGTTTCGCGGAAGCTGGGGACGGGAATCCAGGGAGTGAAATGATGAATGGTGGATGATGAACGAGGAATGGAATTGCTAATTGCTAATTGATAATTGCTAATTGCTTATCCGAGACGTCGAATTGTGCCTCGACTGCGAACATGGAGCCCGGGACCGGAAAGCGGAACACGGGACCTGGAGTGCGGAACGGCTCGCGCAGCGAGCCCGAAACGGAGCGTGCGTTGCACGCGACGACGCGGCGCAGCCGCGGCTACCCGTAGCCCCGGGATTCATCCCGGGGATGGGCGATGGTCTATGGATCAGGAACCGTTTCAACGGTTTCGCGGAAGCTGGGGGCGGGAATCCAGGGAGTGAAATGATGAATGATGGATGATGAACGAGGAATGGAATTGCTAATTGATAATTGCTGATTGCTAATTCATGAGCCCAACGGTGGGGAGCGCGACCAAGTACCAAGTACCAAGTACCAAGCACCAAGCACCAAGTACCGGACGAGCGAGCGAAGCGAGCCGCACCTCGCACGCCGAACCTCGAACCTCGAACGGCTCGCACAGCGGCCCCGACGAAGAACCAAGAACGAAGAACTAAGAACGGAGACGGCGAGATGGAACCGCGTTTGCATCTCCAACTGACTAGAGCGACGATCGGCCTCGCGATGACAGTCGCCGTCGCAACGCCAGGCGCATCACAGTCCGTCGGCGACTGCGATGCATCAACCGCCTCCGCCATCCTCGACGCCAACAACGTCCGCGCGCGACTCTACAACAACGGCGGCCTCTTCTGGAAGGCCTCCGGCCCAATGTATAACGTCCCCAAATCCACGCCCGCGAACGCCATCTACAACCACCAAATCTGGATCGGAGGCTTGATCGACGGCGAGCTGCACATGGCAGGCTCCGATTATGGTCCCTGGGAATTCTGGCCGGGACCGCTAGACCGAAAAGGCAATCCACCGCTCGACTGCAGCGTGTACGACAGGATGTACTCTGTCCGTCGTTCGGAGGTCGAAGCGTACGATCAGACGGGTACAATGACGGACGACTTGCGGGACTGGCCTTTCGACCTGGGCGCGCCTGTCGTCGACGGCGACGGAAATCCGGACAATTATAATCTCGCCGGCGGCGACCGGCCCGCGATCAAAGGCGATCAGACCGTCTGGTGGATCATGAACGACATGGGGAACGAGCATCAATGGAGCGAAGCGCCTCCCATGCAGATCGACGTGCGGGTGACGGCGTACGCCTTCAGCTATCCCCGTCGACTACAGAACACGACGTTCTATCAGTATGAGTTGACCAATAGAGGACCGACGGATATCGAGAGCATCTTCTTCGGCACCTGGTGTGGACCCCGATCTGGGAAACGCAACGGACGACTACGTCGGTTCGGACTCGACGCTCGGGCTGTCGTTCGTCTACAACGGAGACGATTTCGACGAAGGGTCGGACGGGTACGGCGACCGGCCTCCGGCCGTGGCCATCCAATACGTGCAGGGTCCGATCGCCCCGCGGGATGGGATCGACAATGACCACGACGGCGAAATCGACGAGCCGGGCGAGCGGCGCGGGATGACAAACTTCGTCTACTATAGCGATGATTCCACGGTTCAGGGCGCTCTGAACCGTGGTGGCGTAGATGCCTACAGGTATCTTCGTGGTTTCTGGCTTGATGACGAGCCGATCACCTACGGCGGAAGCGGCCGCGGCTTCTCCGATACGCGAACGCACTTCATGTTTTCCGGTGACCCTCCGGAGTTCTGGAGCGAAGAGAATTTCGATAATGCAGGATACCGCAACACACCGTCCGATCGTTGGGGTTTGAGTTCAACAGGTCCATTCAGGCTCGTGCCGGGTCAGACGGAGCAGATCACGTACGCCATCGTCTTCTCCCAGGGCCGCGATCAGGCTGGATTCGGTTCATCTCCTCAAAAAGGACGCGGCCTACGTCCAGAATGCCTTCAACGCCAGGTTTCAGCCTCCCGCTCCGCCCGATCCGCCGAGAGTCACGGCGACGTCATTGGACGGCACCGTGATTCTGAAATGGGAGAACGATCCGGGTTCGAACAACTTTCTCGACGCCTACGACGTCCGCGATCCATTCCTGGTGCACGGCCAGGCTGAAGACACGACGTACACGCTGGAAGGATACGAGGTGTACCGGTTCGCTTCGCAGTCGACACCGTCGGAGAGCGCGTCGCGACCTTCGACCGCGCCAACGGCGTCCGCCGCATCTTCGACGCGACGGCGATCGACGATCAGACCGGCACGGAGATCATCGGGATGGTGGCCGACGGAACCGACTCGGGTATCGAGCACAGCTTGACGCTGCGTGACCTGACCAACTATACGACCTATTATTTTGGGGTCCAGGCCTACGCGTACGGTCCCGAATCAAGCCCGAAAGTTTTGAAGAGCCCCGTCGCGCGGGTGTCCGTCGAGCCCTCGCGGCCCGTCGCGCGCCGAGGCGGAACGCTCGTCAGCGACACCTTGACGGGATCCGTGCTAACGCTGGAGAACGGTGGCGTGACGCACGAAGGATTGGGACGGGGCATGCTAACAGCCGAAGTCATCGATCCGCTTGCGGTGACCGGACACACCTACCGCGTCGACATGATGCCGAGTCAAATCGAGCCGGCAGATGCACATCAGTTCCAGGCGGTGGCGTACTCGGTCACGGACGAAACGAGCGGGGAACTCGTTTTCGACGGTTTGGCTGCCGAGGCGGAGTTGAGTCGCATCCTGCCAATGGCGGAAAGCGTCGTGCAGGTCGATGGTTTATCGTTGTCGTTCTCCGAACCGACGCCCGGACCGGTCGACATCGACGGCACCCAGTCGTGGGCTTTCATCCAGGTGAAGGGTGGTGACGGCATCCATCCGGATGCGTGCGACCCGGGCGCCGTTTCGACGTTCGGCTGTGCCGAAGTCGGCGGCAACTGGGTCTACGCATCCTACAACGGCGCCGCTGACTGGATCATGTACCATTCAGGAGCAGGTCCTGAAGCCAGTATCGGCGCTTTTGCGCCGAACGACTACGAGATTCGCGCGACTGAGAAAGGATCGTACGGTTACTTCAACTTCACGAGTGGCAACATCATCTGG
Source organism: uncultured Bacteroidota bacterium (assembly GCA_963768715.1). Taxonomy (GTDB): domain Bacteria; phylum Bacteroidota; class Rhodothermia; order Rhodothermales; family DATKEJ01; genus DATKEJ01. The sequence goes on along the minus strand of CAVYJC010000003.1, from coordinate 56,593 downwards.
GTGCCGGCTGAAGTCTGGGACATCGGTCCGACCGGACCTTTCGGCGTGAACGACCCATCGGACGACGTCCAGATGATTCCCATTTTGTTCTCGGACGGCGGCGGTGAGTGTCTCTTTGGCTTCGGCGAGGAGGACGACCCGTTCGGACTGGGATGGCAGATGACTGACCAGATCTACGCCTACTACCCAAAGACGACGTACGCAGATTGGGAAGCGGCGGCGAAGCCGCTCGTAGAAGGGGATCCCAACGGGTGCCCAACGCACCCCGCGACCGATGCTGCCGCGGAGGTTATCGACTTCGGTCGAGGCCGTCCGCTCCAGCGACTGATCTGGGCGATGGATCCGACGTCGCGGAACTACCGCCCTGAGTTCATCCCCGTCGGCAACGTGATCCGCTTCCTCACGACCAAACCCAACCTGCCCGGCGACAAGTTCTTCATCCATACGGAAGGCTATGCGCCCAAGACGAACGACCTTCCGACCGCCCAAGCCGCACTGGATCTGATCGGCATCGTGCCGAATCCTTACAAGGGCGCCTCCGACTACGAGATCACGACCACGCGCGACGTGGTCCGCTTCACGAACCTCCCCGACGTCGCCACGATCCGGATCTACACCCTGGCGGGTACTCTGATCACGCAACTGGAGAAGACGCCCGCGACGACCGGCCTCGAATGGGATTTGACGAACGGCGACGGTCGCCACATTGCGTCAGCGATGTATCTGGTGCATGTTGATGTGCCGGGCGTGGGAGAGCGGGTGATTAAGTTTGGGATGGCCGCGAAGAAGCGATGAGAGAGAATTCAAAATTCAGAAGTCAAAACGCAAAATGATGACCCACCGCGAGTTGAGCGTGCTTTGCACGCGACGACGCGGCGCAGCCGCGGCTACTCGTAGCCCCGCGATTCATCCCGGGGATGGGCGATGGTCTATGGATCAGGAACCGTTTCAACGGTTTCGCGGCAGCTGGGGGCGGGAATCCAGGGAGTGAAATGATGAATGGTGGATGATGAACGAGGAATGGAATTGCTAATTGCTAATTGCTAATTGCTAATTGCTTATCCGAGACGTCGAATTGTGCCTCGACTGCGAACATGGAGCCCGGGACCGGAAAGCGGAACACGGGACCTGGAGTGCGGAACGGCTCGCGCAGCGAGCCCGAAACGGAGCGTGCTTTGCACGCGACGACGCGGCGCAGCCGCGGCTACTCGTAGCCCCGGGATTCATCCCGGGGATGGGCGATGGTCTATGGATCAGGAACCGTTTCAACGGTTTCGCGGAAGCTGGGGGCGGGAATCCAGGGAGTGAAATGATGAATGATGGATGATGAACGAGGAATGGAATTGCTAATTGATAATTGCTGATTGCTAATTCATGAGCCCAACGGTGGGGAGCGCGACCAAGTACCAAGTACCAAGTACCAAGCACCAAGCACCAAGTACCGGACGAGCGAGCCGCACCTCGCACCCCGAACATCGAACCTCGAAAGGCTCGCACAGCGGCCCCGACGAAGAACCAAGAACCAAGAACGAAGAACCGAGGATTCCGGAATGCCTTGCGTCGGTCCGTCGTCCGCCTCGAACTTGGAACTTTGAGCACACAAGTCTGTGATCGAGATCCAGTTTGGAAAGAACATTTATCGGGGTCGCCCGGCTTATCGCATGCCTGGTACTGCTTCCGAGTTTGGTGGATGCTCAGGACGCTGCGTCGCCGAACGGAAAGGGGACTGGCGGGAGCCGTATCGTCGGCCGGGTCGTCGATCTGGAAACCGGCGATCCGCTTCCATACGTCAATATTGCCCTGATCGGAACGAATCGCGGGACGTCCAGCGGGCCGGACGGTGAGTTCTCCATCACCGATGTCGCCGCCGGGCCCCACAGCCTGCAATTCACGTACCTCGGGTATTCCGTCCTGACGCTCGAGATTCCTGCGAGCGAAAATCCAAACCCGGGACTCGTCGTCGAGCTCGCTCCTCAACCCCTTTCGTACAAGGAGGTGGTCGTTACGCCCGGTGTGTTCTCTATCATGGGAAGCGGCCCGACCGTGCGTCAGTCACTGACGCGGGAGGACCTGGAGACGGTGCCGTTCGGCGAGGACATATACCGCGCCACAGCCAGTCTGCCGGGCATTTCGGGAAGCGACTTTTCCGCGAAGTTTACCGTGCGTGGAGGCGAGAACGACCAGGTGCTCGTCCTTTTCGACGGACTCGAATTGTACGATCCCTTCCATCTCAAAGACATTGAGGGCGGCGCGTTGAGCATCATCGACGTGGCCGCGGTCGAGGGCATCGATTTGATGACGGGTGGTTTCCCCGTGGCATATGGAAACCACATGAGCGGAGTCTTCAATATTCGGTCAGTGCGGCCGAATGCTGACAGGATGCGTACGTCCGTCGGGCTGAGTTTCATGAATGCCCGGATCATGTCGCAGGGCGGCTTCGCCGGCGACAAAGGGCGGTGGCTCTTTTCGGCGCGCCGCGGGTATCTGGATATGGTCCTCGACCTCATGGGGGAAGAAGATCCACCGCGGCCGGTCTACTATGACGTTCTTGGCAAAGCGGAGTACCAGTTGCATCCAAAACACCGTCTCTCAGTCGACGTACTCTACGCCCACGATCGCCTCAACTACGTCGAAGACGACGATGATGAAGACCAGACCAGTTATGCGAACGGCTACGTGTGGCTTGCTCTAAGGTCGGTTCCGTCGAAAAGGCTTTTCGTGCAGACTGTCGGATCCTACGCGAATGTAACCCACGACCGAAACGGGACCGCCTACACGGGAGATCGGCGGACCCTCGATTTCACGGTAGCGGATCGACAGCAATTCGACGTCGTCGGCATCAAACAGGATTGGAGTCTCGACGTCACGGACAGGTTGCTTCTGAAGTGGGGGGCGGATTTCAAGAGCTATGTCTCGGAGTACGATTATTTCAGCACGAAGCTGAAGAATGTCGCAGTCGATCCGCCCACACTTCGTACTGACACCACAATGGTCGAACTCGATCCGTCAGGCACAACGCTCGGAGCGTACCTGTCCACGCGCTTCCAGCTTGCCGGAGCTCTGACGGTCGAACCGGGCTTACGCTACGACCACAATTCATTTACTGACGACGATCTGCTCAGTCCGCGTTTCAATGCTGCCTACGCAGTGGGTAAGCATACTTTCATTCGTGGAGGTTGGGGATACTTTTACCAGAGTGAGGGCATCCACGAAATCAGAGTCGGCGAGGGAGAACGGATGTTCCAGTCCGCTCAATTGGCGAAGCACTGGGTGGCCGGCGTAGAGCACACCTTTCGAAAGGGATACAATTTGCGGGTTGAGGGCTACTACAAGGATGAGTCGCGTCTGCGACCCGATTATCGCAATTTCAGCAACACGCTCGAGATCTTTCCCGAGCTGCAGGACGATCGGTTCAAGGTCAATTTGCGTGGGGCCGTGGCCAAAGGTGTGGAGGCGTTTTTCAAGTATGACCGGGGCGGGAAATGGACCTGGTGGTCCAGCTACGCGTTTGCATTCGTGAAAGACGACATTCGCAGCGTCGTTTTCGACGGCGTGGAATACACGGAAGGAAACGGCGAGTACGACGGCAAGAACGATCAGCGCCACACCGTTTCGTTGGATCTAAACTACCGGCCCAATCGGGCCTGGCGCTTCAACGTTTCGTGGCACTACAGGTCAGGCTGGCCCTACACGCCCCTACTCTTGATGACGACGGAGGGGCCGAACGGGACGACGCAGTACTACGCCTCTTACGGCGATTTCAACAGTGCTCACTATCCGCCCTACCACCGGCTCGACTTCAGCGTGAACCGGCATTTCAAGACTCCACGAGGCCCCGTCTCTCTCTTTCTGGCGATCATAAACGTCTACAACCACGGGAACGTCAGAAACATCGAGTACGACCGGCGGACCGACCCTCGCACTTTTGTCCAGACTCTGACTGAAAGCAACGAGTACTGGTTCAAATTGCTGCCGTCGATCGGCGTCAACTGGACGATCGACCGGTAGCGGAAGAAGCGTAGAGCGGTTTGAGCGTAGAGCGGTTTCAACGATGCAGGGGCAGGCCAAAGCCCACCACGTTCGGTTGGTTTGGGACAAACTGTCGTGGCGTCGGCCTGCCCGTTCGAGAAGCGAGCAACTGACCTCTGTGATGCAGGCCTGAACGAGCGACGAGGGGTGGACAAAGATCGCCTTCCACTCCGCATTCGGGCAGGCCGCCGCTCGTTGTCGCATTTGCCTCAGGATCCCGGGGTGTTGCTCGCTGTGGCCTGCCCCCACGGAGGGACGCACCCGGCACCTGGCACCTCGCACCCGTCTACGCCGCTTCGCGGCTACGCCGGGCAGGCTCTCGCACCCCGCACAGTGCGAGCGTAGCGAGCCCGCCTGTTGCTTTTTTCCCTCCCCGCCATTCATTTAATATTCTCGATTGGAAGTATGGAGGCTACCGCCAACCGATAAGAGGTCACTAGCCATGTCCCACCCCAACGGTGCGATGAGGCGAGCATGGAGGCTCGCTCTGATTGCATCCACTTTTGCAGTATTTGTGTCTCGTTCTGCCTGGGCGCAGACCGAGTCCGACCTTCGTGTGAAGAGACAGGCGGCATTCGTGGCCACCGATTCCAACCACGACGACGGTCAGCGTCCGGCGCTTGACGAACGTCTGAATCTCATCCGGACGCCGGAGCAGCAGGCTGCGTTCGACGCTCATCGGGCCGCCGTCAGACTCGCCGCACTCGCGCGGATCGGCACCGCCCCGCGAATCGGACGCGTGCGAACCGACCTTTCGGCCTCCACTCGTGCGGCCTCCGCCCGGGCGGCAAAGTCCGGCGTCAGTACGGTCTTCACCGTCAATGTGGATTTCGACGACCCCGATGTTACTCCCGGTGACGGGGTGTGTTACGACGGTTTTACACAGGCACTTGGCACTATCTTCGAATGCACGCTGCGCGCGGCCATCGAGGAGGCGAATGCCACGGCCGGCTCAGACCCCATCGTCATCCGGATCGACATGATCTCACCGACGCGTGGCGCCAGCACGACTGTAGCCTACGACGGCATAAAAGACTTGTGGACCGTGTTTCCCAATACCGACGCTGCCAACCAACGGTCCGGTCTCTTGCCACCTTTGACGCGGGACAATGTGCTGATCGATGCCACAACGCAGCTTGACGGTTCCGGTGTCGGCACGTTTCCCGATGCGCTTTGCGGCGAACCGGTGGTGGGCGATACGAGCATCATTAAGGTGGCGATCGACGGATCGTTGTTGCCGGGCGCCACTGACGTCGCGCTCGAGATCGACGCCAACAATGTCGAAATCAGGGGATTGGCAGTAATGAATGCCCCGGGAAACGGGATCTACGCCTCCGGCGCGGACAACCTGAAGATTGAGTGCTCCTACCTTGGGACCGATCACTTTGCGCGAACCGCCGCTCCTAACGGATCGAGCGGCCTGGCCGAGCAGGGAGGTAACGGTTTCCATATGAAGAACAGCATCGCATCCGGCAACACCCTCTCAGGGGTCGTCGCTGCGTCGCCCGGCGGCGCTGTCGACAGCAGCTTCTTCGGATTGGATGTCACGGGTCTCATCGGCCTTGGTAATGCGGCAACCGGACTGTATGTCACCGGCGACAAGATGTCTGTGACGGGCATCTTTGCGTCGGGGAACGCTGATGGACTCGGGCTTCTCGGTGACAGCGCAATCGTGACCAACTCGGTCTTCGGCGTCGCGACCGATCTCGTGACGCCGGTTCCCAACAATGCGGGCATTCGCGTCTACGGCGCCGGCAACCGCATCGGAGGTCCGGCGGGCATGCGCGTCCTGGCATCCGGCAATACCTTGTATGGGATATCGCTGGCTGCCGAGGCGCACGGCAACGTGATTGCGGGGTCGTTGGTCGGTACCGATTTGACTGGTACCGTCGCCATTCCCAACCAGACCGGAATCTCAGATGGCGGTTCCGGCAACATGATCGGGGAAGAGTTCATCCCGCTCGAGGCCGGATTGACTGGTGACCCACCGGGCGAGATCGCTGCAAAAACGTCCGTTGCCGCGACGATTCCGACCTCTGGTGGATGGTCCAATCTGATCTCGGGAAACTCGCACGACGGCATCACCGCGTCGGGCACCTCGATCATTGTGGGCAACTACATTGGGACCGACAGTCTGGGGACGAGTGCCGTCCCTAATGGAGTCTATGGCGTTTATCTCTTGAACGGGATGAATCACGAGGTTGGTCGCGCGCCTGTCTCCGGCAATTTGATCTCCGGGAATGGGGCCATCGGGGTTTACGTCGGACCTTTGGTCTCAAGTGCAACCGTTAAGGCGAACTATGTCGGAACGGATGCTTCGGGGGCGAGCTCGCTGCCCAATTCCGGTCCCGGCATTCGGGCCGACGTTACAGGCTCGGTCCTAATCGGTGGTTCTGTATCGGACGCGAACATTGTCGCGTTCAACGCTGGGCCTGGCGTTCGAGTCGACAACACCGGTCCGGTCACCGTGCGGTACAACCAGATTTTCGACAATGGCGGCCTCGGCATCGATCTCGGTGGTGACGGTGTAACCCCCAACGACAGTGGTACGCCGCCAGACACGGATACCGGCCCGAACGGACTCCAGAATTATCCGATCATATCGAATGCGTTTCTGCTCAATCCAACGACCGTTTCCGTCGCATTCGACTTCGAGTCGACACCGAATACGGAGTTCCAGTTTGATTACTATCGCAGCGCGACGGCTGACGGTTCTGGAAACGGTGAAGGAGCGGTCTGGCTCAAGACCCATACGACGAGTACCGACTCGAATGGAGATCTCGGCCTGGGTCTGGGTTTCGATCCGGCCGATCTTCCGGTAGGAAGCTGGGTCACCGTAACCGCAACGAATCCGTCGAATGAGACGAGCGAGTTTTCCAACGCTTTTCAAGTGACGGGTTCGGTGATAACCCTGGATGGTGCAAAAGTCTTCCTGGAAGGGCCTTATTCGAGCGGATCGATGAACAAAGCACTGCGGTCGAGTGGGTACATCCCGCTCAACCAGCCATACGGGGATGCCGCGTTCAACGGTACGTTGCAGGAAGTAGATGCATCCGCGTCCGTGGCCTCAATTCCCGTCGGTGTCGTCGACTGGGTGACCCTCAGCCTGCGTACCGCTACGGATGCGGCGTCCGAGGTGGCCCGACGCGTGGCTTTCCTGAAGGATGATGGGACGCTGACGGATCTCGACGGAACTTCAGGTATCGCGTTTGTCGGCCTCGACAGTCTGAGCTACTACCTCGTCGTATGCCATCGGAACCATATCTGTGCGATGAGCGCGTCCGCGATCGATTTCGCCGGCGGTACCGGCAGCTGGGACTTTACGACGGCTTCAACCCAGGCGTACTCCGTGGTTGGTGCGCCGATGAAGGCGCTTGGTGACGGGAACTATGGACTCTTCTCATCCGACGCCAACGCAGACCGACAGGTTACGGCACTGGACTTCAGCGCCTGGATTGCCTCCACGACGGCAGGGGAAACGGGTTACCTTGCTGCGGACTTCAATATGGACGGATTTACGACGGCGCTGGATTTCACCCGCTGGATTGCAAATACGACCGCCGGAGTCTCCTGCAAAGTCCCCCTGTAGAATTAGTAATTAGTTAGTAATTAGTAATTAGTAATTAATGATTTAGGAGGTGGCATTCTTGATGGATGGGCGGCGTGCCTACTTGTCCGATTTGAGGAGTTCTTTTCGCATCTTGTAGAGGTCCTCTCGACGATCGGCGACACGCCCCATTTCGCTTGCCACATCTTTAAGCCGGTCGGCCGCCGCCTGCTGTTCTCCAATCAGCTCCCGTTCGAGTGTCAGAAGATCGTCTTCGCGACCACCCCGCTCTCGTTCGTCCATCAGTTGAACGGCTTTTTCGTAGTAGGTCCTCACCCGCTTCGTCCATGCCACGAGCGCTTCGGCGTGGCGTCGCTCGTGCTCGCGAAGATCAGCGGCCTTTTCGAAGTACTCCTTCTTCGTCTCGACGGTCTTCTTATAGGCTTCGAGTGAATCACGGTCGCTCATCCGGTCTTCCTTCTTTGCGAGTTCGATCTTCGTTTTGAGAATATCGATCTCCTTCTTCAAGCCGTCGATGTCTGCCTGGATGAGCTTCTTGGCATGATCGGCATCCCGCTTGCTCCATTCGTAGCCGCTCAGAAGGGTTGATATGGCGTCGAGCTCGGCTTTGAGGTCGTCCACCGGCATGTTCCGAACGACGGCGAGCGTCGTGTCGGTAAGGCTTAGATAGTCGAGGTTCTGGGCGGCAGCGAGCTGGGGCCGTACTGCAAGCAAAGCGGAGCTCAGACAGAGCACTGAGAGGAGGCAACTGGTTCGAGACATGGTTTAGATACAATCTGGTTCAGATGTTCGATGGCAAGGCGCCGCAACCATCCCTCCTGAACCAACCCGCGCCGGCGCTCCTTCCGAACCGTACTTACCTCAGAGCTTATCAGGGGTTTCAACGGCGGTTGTGCTAGGCCGGCAGTTGATCACAACCGGGGGACTTGTTGCGTGAGGCAGTGGAATGCTCCGAGACCGCGTACGACGTCGCGACAACCCAGACCCTCGACTCGACGATCCGGGAAGCAAGCCTGGAGTATGGCCGCCGCCTGGTAGTCTTCTGCACAACCGTATGTGGGGAGCAGCACCACCCGGTTACCGATGTAGAAGTTGCAGTAGGATGCCGGGAGCCGATCGGCTCCAGAGAATACCGGCTGAGGCATGGGCATCTTCAGGATTTTGGGCTGCGAGCCGTCCGTGAAGCGGTGGCGTCGGAGCCGATCTACGTTTTCGAAGAGACCGGCATAGTTTTCATCATCGGGGTCATCCTCTGAAGCGATCACGATCGTGCGGCGATCCACGAATCTCGCAAGGTTGTCGATGTGTCCGTCAGTGTCGTCGCCTGCGAGTTCGCCGCCAAGCCAGATGATTTCAGCGGCCCCCAGATATCGGCGCAACGCTGCCTCGATGTCGTGGCGGGTTGCGCCGGGATTCCTGTTCTCGTTCAGCAGGCACGAGGCAGTCGTCATCAGGCATCCCTCTCCATTGACTTCTATCGATCCGCCTTCGAGGATCATGTCGACCTTCACGCTGGGGACACCGAGCATGTCGGCCATTCTCTCCGCCACGCGTGCGTCAAGATCATACGGTGGATATTTCTGGCCCCAAGCGTTGTATCGCCACAAGGTTGCCAGCCGAGTGGACGCGTTGCCGTGATCGGTCACGAAGATGGCGCCATGGTCCCGGCACCAGGCGTCATTTGTCGGGACGAGATGATACCGAACCGAATAAGGCAGGTGATCCACCCTGCCAATCAGTTCGCGCACCCGTTCGGCGTGCGTCGAATCCAGCACATTGACGTCGACGTGTTCACCCTCCAGCAGGAGCCTGACCGCTTGGGCCATGGTCGATTCCACAGATTCGAGATGCTCCGGCCAGGTGTCGAGGTTGTGAGGCCAGGAAAGCCAGGTGCTCTCATGGGGATCCCATTCGGCCGGCATCCTGAACCGCGGCGTTGATTGATCACTCGTCATCTACTCGGCGTCGAGGAATCGCTTCATCAAGCCGTCGTATGCCTCGATCCGGCGATCCCTGAGGAACGGCCAGCCGGTCCTTGCTTTTCGGATATCGTCCAGATCGAGATCGACGACGAGGATGCCCGGACGCTCGGTCGCGAGCTCTCCGACAATCGAGCCATCGGGAGCAGCGACGAAACTGTGTCCCCAGAACTGTATGCCTTCTGCCGACCCGTCAGAGTCTCCATCCGTAGGCTCGAAGCCGGTTCGATTCACCGCGACGACGAAGCACCCGTTCGTGACCGCGTGCGCCCGCTGCACGATGCGCCAGGCCTCGAGCTGGCGCTCGCCGACCGCATCCTTTTCCTCAGGATGCCAGCCTATCGCCGTTGGATAGAATAGCACATCGGCCCCTTGGAGAGCGGTGAGTCGCGCCGCCTCAGGGTACCATTGATCCCAGCAAATAAGGATGCCGAGATTGCCGCTCGACGTGCCGAAAGACTTGAAACCGAGATCGCCGGGTGTGAAGTAGAACTTCTCATAGTAACGGGGATCGTCCGGGATATGCATTTTGCGGTACTTGCCGACGTATCCTTTCCCCCGATCGATTACGGCCGCCGTGTTGTGGTAGAGCCCGCGCGCGCGTTCCTCGAAGAGCGATGCAATGATAACGACATCCCGCTCCCGGGCAACCGACTCGAGCAACGTAGTGGTCGGACCCGGTATCGGTTCGGCCAGATCAAAATGGTCGTACGATTCCACCTGGCAGAAGTAGCGCGAGCGGAACAGCTCGGGAAGGCAGACCACGGAGGCATGTTCGTCTGCCGCCTGATGGATTCCCTCCAGAGCACGCTCCATGTTGGTCGCCGTGTCGCGAGCGCACTCCATCTGAACGAGCCCGATCCGCATGAATCTGTTACCGTCGTCACTCACATCTGGGATGGTTTGAGATAGGTGAACTGAGCGAACGCCCGCTCGTATCGATCGAGCATTTCCACCCCGGTCTTGGGTCGGATCAGGCCTGCGCTCACTTTCGTTCGGATGATCTTCTGCATGCGTCGCTGCAGGTCGTTGGGGAAGTACTGAACCAGCGCGAGCATTTCCTGGACGCTGGCGCCCGGAATGATCTTTTCGATGTAGTAACCCTCCGATTCGTTATCGTCGGCATAGACGTGTACTTCTGTCGACCGTCCGAAGAGATTGTGCATGTCGCCCATGATGTCCTGATACGCGCCCATCATGAAGAAGCAGAAGTGGTACGGTTCGTCAGGCCGCAAGGCGTGCACTTCCAGATATCCTTTCTCTTCGGGACCAATGTAGCCGGCCACCTTGCCGTCTGAGTCACACGTCAGGTCGACGAGCACGGCGCGTCGTGTCGGCTCTTCGTCGAGCCGCCTGAGAGGCGCAATGGGGAACCGCTGGCCGATCGCCCAGTGATCGAGCATCGACTGGAAAACAGAAAAATCACACAGATACTGGTCGATCAGAAGCTCGTCGAGCTGGCTCAACTCAACCGGTACGAGATCGGGATCCATCGCGCGGGTGCTCGAAAAGATGTGGCTGCAGACTGTCCAGAACAGGCTCTCGGCGATGGCCTTCTGCTCGATAGGGAGGTACCCCAGACCAAAAAGAGCGTGCGCCTGGATTCGCTTTTCGACGGCGTCATGGTAGGCCTCGAGCAGCGTTGGAATGCGAACTTCCCCGTTGGAGACCGCTCTGGCGCGCTGCAGCGCGTCGAAAAGGTCATGGACGAGGGGATGTTCGTTCTCACCGGGAACGAATCCCCCATCGATCTGCTCACGACGGTAGGCGGCGAGGGCTTCGACGACCAGAAGAGAGTGGTGGGCGGTGACGGCGCGCCCGCTTTCGGAGATGACGACCGGCACCGGCACTCCCTCTGCATCGCACACCTCCTTTATCGCGTAAATCACGGAATTGGCATACTCGTTCAACGAGTAGTTTATGCCGTCTTCCTGACTGGCGTATCCGGATTCATAGTTGACGCCCAATCCACCTCCCACGTCGAGAAAACCAATCTTTGTCCCCCGTTTGTGCAGCTGTGCGTAAACCTGCGTGATTTCCTTCACGGCGAGTTTCAGCTGCTGGATGTCGGACACCTGGCTTCCAAGATGAAAATGGAGCAGAACGAGACCGCTGTCGAGATCTCGTACCCGCTCGGCGATCTTGAGGAGCTCGGCAAGCGAAAGACCGAACTTGGACGCGTCTCCACTGGATGTTGCCCAGCGACCTACCCCGCCGGTCGAGAGCTTGACCCGAACGCCGAACTGAGGCTCAAAGCGCATCTCGTCTGCCAGGCGGATGAATCGTTCGAACTCGTCATATTTCTCGATGACCGGGATGACCTTCTTGCCGAGCTGCTGGCCCATCAAGATGAGCTCCAGCATCTCCGAATCCTTGTAGCCGTTGCAGATGAGCAGGGTGTCATCCGATTTGAGGTGGGGGAGCGTGGCGACCAACTCGGCCTTCGAGCCACATTCGAGCCCCATTCCATATGGAGCGCCCGCCTCGAGGACTTCTTCCACGACCTCATGCAGTTGATTGACCTTGATCGGATAGACGCCGGCATAACGATTCGCGTATGAAAACTCCTCGATCGCGGCGTTGAACGCCTCGTTCAACTGGATAACTCTCGAACGGAGAACATCCTGGAACCGGATGACTACCGGCAGGCGAACGTCCATCGAGCGTATGTCGTCGACGATTGTCGCGACGTCGATCGAGGAATTGGACTCGCGCGACGGTCTGACGGCGACGCGTCCCTCCTCGTTGACGAAGAAATAGCCGTCGGACCACGAATCGAAATGATACAGTTCGTGCGACTGTTGCGGTGTCCAGGTTGGACGTTGTGTTTTGACCGGGCTTTCGCCTTCCTTCCGCGCGGCTGTCAACGTGGCTCGTCCCTACGATTTAGTTGGCTCTCAACTGATCAGGAGAGCCGAGTCGCATCGACCGCCAGGTCCGATCGGGCGGCCGAGTGGGTATCGGACTCCAGAACCATGGCAAAGATAAGGGGTGCGACGATGGTGGCGTCGGATTCGATCACAAACTTTGGCGTATTGACCGACAGCTTCCCCCAGGTGATCTTTTCATTCGGAACGGCGCCCGAGTAGGAGCCGTAGCTCGTGGTCGAATCACTGATCTGACAGAAGTACCCCCACCGCTTCACGTCGGGTGTCTGCAGATCCTGTTCGAGCATTGGAACGACGCAGATCGGGAAGTCGCCCGCAATGCCCCCACCGATCTGGAAAAAGCCGATGGAAGAATCTACCGATTCGCGAACGTACCAGTCGGCGAGAATCATCATGTACTCGATACCGGTGCGGACCGTCCCGACATTGGCGATGTCCCCGGAAATACAATGCGAGGCGTAGATATTTCCAAGCGTCGAATCTTCCCACCCCGGAACGAAGATCGGGAGATTTCTCTCGGCGGCCGCCACGAGCCAGCTGTTTTCGGGCTCGATCTGGAAGGATGAATCCAGCGTGTGGCTGCGAATCACCTGATAGAGGAACTCGTGCGGGAAGAATCGTTTGCCGTCGCGGTCGGCCTGGGTCCACGCCTCCAGTACGGCGACCTCGAGGCGACGAATGGCCTCTTCCTCCGGGATACACGTATCCGTCACCCTGTTGAGATGCCTTTCGAGCAGCGCCTGTTCGTCTTCGGGCGTGAGGTCCCGGTAGTGCGGAATGCGTACGTAGTGGTCGTGGGCGACAAGATTGAAGAGATCTTCCTCGAGGTTGGCTCCGGTGCAACAGATCCCCTGAATCTGGCCGCGCCGGATCATCTCCGCCAACGAAATGCCCAGCTCGGCGGTGCTCATTGCCCCCGCGAGCGTGACCAGCATCTTTCCGCCTGAATCGATGTGGCGAATGTAGGCGTCTGCGGCATCTACAAGAGAGGCGGCATTGAAATGCCGAAAATGCCTCCTCGCGAAATCGGATATCGAGGAATTCATCGAATCAGTTGGGGAGTCGGACGCGAGCGATCAGTCGTCGTCGTTCTCGATCTCGCCTCGCTGCTGGCTGGCAACCCGAGGGCGGTGACTCTTCTTGGGCTTCTTGTCACCTTTCGGCGCGCCGTCCCTGTCGCGAAATCGGCGCGGCCTCGACGAGGGGTTGTCGAGCTGTGAGGAGAACCGGGCGCCGAGGAGGCTGTATTCGTCGTCATCGAATTCGTCACCACTATTCCAGCTCGGATCACCGCGATATTCGTACTCGTAGTCGTCGGCGTCGTCGTCATCGTCGATCCAATCCTCTTCTTCGTCGTCGTCGAAGTCGTCGTCGAAGTCGTCATCGTCGTCGACGTCGGCGTCGTCATCGAGATCATCGTCTTCGTCGCTCCACTCTTCGTCATCCTCTTCGAGGTCGTCATCGAGATCGTCGTCCTCAGCGGTCCACTCATCGTCTTCGTCTTCATCTGACATCCGAAGAACGTTGGCGGGTTGGTTACGCCATCCGACTGGATATTCGAGTGTGGCAAACAGGACCGGTTCTCCGGTCAAGAGGGTGGATGCGGTGCTGATTAAGTTGTCCATGGTGTTAACCGATTGAAACAATGTTGCTGCTTTGTAGACAGCGCCGGAAAACGTCTCACAGGCTGGCACATGCGGGCCGGTTCGACACGTCGAATCACCCCGCGAGTGTATTCATGTTGGAAGGTTGGTCTGGACGAATGGCTCCGGCCTACGATTGGCACGGACGGCTTCTGGCGCTGTCACTGCTTCAAGGTGGACCGTAGCAAAATCGTATAGTGTCTCCAGCTTTTTTGAGGTTGCCCCTCAACTCTTCCAAAATGTAATCGTTCCAAAATATTTAAAAAGAAAAAAACACGAAACGCACGCCGGAAAATACATCGAACGTCGAACGTCGAGGGTCGAACGTCGAACGTCGAGGGTCGAACGTCAAACGTCGAGGGTCGAACGTCAAACGTCGAGGGTCGAACGTCAAACGTCGAGGGTCGAACGTCAAACGTCGAGGGTCGAACGTCAAACGTCAAGGGTCGAACGGCCTTGCCCCGAGAAGCGAGGCGCCCACGCCGTGGCACGGTCCCCCTCTTGAGGGGGCAGGCTGAAGCGGCGCGGAAGCTGGGGGAGGTTCCTTAAGAGATAGAATCCACGTTCAATCCGGCTACCGACATGGAATATTTAGAAATGACATCCCAACGATGGAAAACTTGACCTGCGCAAGGCGTTCGTCATGCATTAGGTTTGCCAAACCGCAATTGATCGTCATTTGTCCCAGTATCTGGAATGCTTGCCTTGTTGCTTCTCAGCCTGATCGGGAGTTCGGTGCCGCAGGGCGATACGCTTCGGGCTTTTTCGCCTTCGCACGACGTTGCACTCCACACCTGGGTCCGAGGCGGAGTGCCCTATTACGAGGTCACCGCCTACGGGCGTCCGGTGATCCTCCCGTCGCGTATGGGATTCACGCTGCGTGAGGCGCCGAAGCTCGGCGGAGCCTTCCGTGTCGCCGGACAAGATTCGAGCTCGTTCGACGAGACCTGGGAGCAGGTCTGGGGTGAGAAGCGATTCATTCGAGACCATCACAATGAGCTCCGACTCCATCTCGAGGAGACCCGTGCTCCGAAGCGCAGGCTCGACATCGTGTTCAGAGTGTTCGACGACGGCGTAGGGTTTCGGTACGAATTCCCGGATCAGGAGCACCTCCACTACTTCGAAATCATGGACGAGGCCACGGAGTTCGCCCTGTCGGGCGACTTTACGGCATGGTGGATTCCGGCCAACGGGGACCATTGGTATGAGTACCTCTACACGGAATCTCCGATGAGCCAGATGGACAAAGTGGTGACGCCGCTCACGATGCAGGCCGATGACGATTTGTACGTGAGCATCCATGAAGCCAATCTGACGGACTTCGCCAGCATGACGCTGGCCAATGTCGGAAACCACGTTCTCAAGGCCGACCTCGTGCCGTGGGCCGACGGCGTGCGCGTCAAGGCGTTTGCGCCGTATGTGTCCCCCTGGCGGACGATCCAGATCGCGCAAACTCCCGGCGGACTTGCCACGTCCTACCTCATTCTGAACCTCAACGAGCCCAACCAGATCGAAGACACGTCGTGGATTACTCCTGGGAAATATGTCGGAATCTGGTGGGGGATGCATATCAAGAAGTACACCTTCAGATCGGGTCCCAACCACGGCGCCACCACGGAAAGGGCCAAACGATATATCGACTTCGCGGCCGAGAACGGCTTCCTGGGGGTTCTGGTAGAAGGCTGGAACGTAGGTTGGGACAGTGATTCTTTCTCGAACGGCAACGCGTTCAGGTTCACGGAAGCGACTCCCGATTTCGACGTCGATGCGGTCACGAAGTATGCCGCCGAAAAGGGCGTGAGCCTCATCGGACATGACGAAACAAGTGGCGCGATCGCGAATTATGAAAGCCAGGTGGAGGACGCCTTCGCTTTCGACAAACAGCACGGTATAAGCATCGTAAAAACGGGGTATGCCGGGAAGCGTATCGACGGCGGCGAGTGGCACCATGGTCAGTTCATGGTCCGACACTATCGCAGTATCGTCGAGTTGGCCGCGGAGACGGGCATTATGCTCGACGTTCACGAGCCGATCAAAGACACCGGCATCAGGCGCACGTGGCCCAACATGATGACGCGGGAAGGCGCTCGCGGACAGGAGTACAATGCCTGGGCAGCGAACAACGGGAACCCGCCTGAGCACGATACAATCCTCCCGTTCACCCGCATGCTCGCAGGCCCGTTTGACTTCACTCCCGGCATCTTTGATCACGACTTCAGGGAAACGCGCCCAAACAACCTCGTCCAGACGA
Source organism: uncultured Bacteroidota bacterium (assembly GCA_963768715.1). Taxonomy (GTDB): domain Bacteria; phylum Bacteroidota; class Rhodothermia; order Rhodothermales; family DATKEJ01; genus DATKEJ01. Next base: position 40,235 of record CAVYJC010000003.1, on the reverse strand, counting down.
CGATCGCCAAACAGTTGGCCTACTATGTCGTGCTTTACAGTCCCCTCCAGATGGCCGCCGACCTGCCCGAAAACTACGAGGGACAGCCCGCGTTTCAATTCATCAGGGATGTTCCAACCGATTGGGAGGATACGGTCGTGCCTGCCGGCGTGATCGGTGACTACGCTGTGATCGCCCGCAAAGACCGACACAGCGATGACTGGTATCTTGGCGCAGTAACCGACGAGGAGGCCCGCACATTGGAGGTGCCGCTCACGTTCTTGGAACGCGGCAGGAAGTACGTCGCCGAGATATACGCCGACGGCCCCGCTGCTGATTTCGAAACGAACCAGACCGACGTCCAGATTCGGTCGATCGATGTCACTTCGGGCTCGACGCTTTTCTTGCGCCTCGCTCGGGGAGGAGGTCAGGCGATTCGGTTTCGAGCTGCAGACTGACAGATATGGGCGCAGGAGACGCGTACCTGTTGACACCGACCGATTACTGACCTACCATTGCGTCAAATCTGATACGTAGTGTCGGAGTCTGGGTGACCCGCTCCGCTTTTGCCAGGTATCGTCGATGCTTCGACACGGCCGCATTCCGCAACTCGGGCCATTCTAACGGGTGAGGCTTCGGATGCTTGTCTCCAGGCTCGCAGGAGCGCGCAGTTTCTGTACGTTGCGGAACCCAAGGCTGCCGGGTCATCGGTATCTGTTCCTGGCAGCCTGCCTGGCATGCCTGCTTCCGATCGTGAGCCCGAACGCGGTACTTGGGCAGCGAGCGGCTTTGCGTGGGTCAGTAAGAGACGCAAGCAACGGCGAGCCGCTTCCGGCCGTTAACGTTGTCCTCAGAAACCCTGACGGCGTGGTCAAGGGTTCGACGACCGATGAGAACGGCCACTACTTCATCGCTCAGATCCGCCCCGGGTCCTACACGCTTGCTGCTTCGTTCGTGGGCTACGAGACCCAAACTTACCCGATCGAACTAGCGGGCGACGTCCTGGAGACACGAGATTTCTCGCTCGTTCCTACGCAGATACAGGGCGAGGAAATCGTCGTCGAGTCGGAGGCGCCACGTACCGCGTCGGTTACGGCGGGACTCCAGACCATCCGTCCGGTTCAAATCGAGATGGTTCCTGTTCCGGACATTTCCGGGGACCTGATGGGGTATCTGCAGATCCTTCCGGGCATATTCACGAGCGGCGATCGTGGCGGTCAGCTTTTCGTTCGCGGCGGGACCCCCTCGCAAAACCTGACGCTGATCGACGGGATGCCCATCTACCAGCCCTTTCACATCATCGGCTTCTTTTCTTCTTTTCCCTCGGAGATAGTTCGTCAGACCGACTTCTACGCAGGAGGATTTGGTGCGCGCTACGGCGGCAGGCTTTCGTCGGTGATCGACGTCACGACACGGAACGGCAACAAGTACGACTTTGGAGGCTCTGTCTCCGTTGCGCCGTTCCTCACGTCGCTCCATGTTGAAGGCCCTTTGTCGAAGGGGAAGACCTCGATGATCGTTTCCGTGCGTGAATCCCTCGCAGAACGCCTAACGCCCGGTTTTTGGAGTGGAGCTGAGCCTTTCCGCTTCGGCGATCAGTTCGTCAAGGTTCACACAGATCTCGACGATGGCTCGCAACTCTCCGCCACGATGCTGCGAACACATGATCGCGGTCGAATCGACGAGACGCAGACCGTTCGTTCCGACAATTTCGCAGTCAACACAGCGAGCCTGGCAACGGATCTGCCGGAGGCGGAAGTGGGCTGGTCGAACCTTGTCTACGGTTTTTCCTACTTCGCACTTCCTAAGGGGAACGTCCTCGATGCAGAACTGAACGGGTCCATTTCGCTGTTACGGAACTGGACGGGGCCGATTGGAAACCCGGACCGAAATTCCAGGCTGTGGACGATTCAAAGCAGCACCCGTATCGCGAAGCTCTATGGGCCCGCAAAAGTAGAATGGGGGGCGACGATGGACTTGGCGCGCGTCAAGTATGACCTGAACGGGACATTTCAGGATCTCGACGTCGCGGACGACAACAGGGCCGATTTCGGACCGTACGTCGATGCAGACTGGCCGATCAGTAATTCGCTGCACGTCAACCCCGGACTCCATCTACAGGCGTTCATCGGCGGCATGGGCGCCGTCAGACTCGAGCCGCGGCTCCGGGCCGTCTGGCGTCCTTTTGGGCCCGGATCCCACCATGAGATCAGCGGCGCCTGGGGTCTGTATCACCAGAACTTGGTCGGGCTTCAGGATGATCGCGATGCGGGTGATGTTTTCACCGCGTGGACTTTTACCCTGCCGGGGCAGCAGATCCCGTCTTCAATGCACACCCTGGCCGGATGGAGATATCAACCGTCCCAGCGCTTTGATCTCGGGATAGAAGCCTACTATAAGACGATGACGAATCTCGCCGTGCCTGCCTGGAGCGCCTCTCCGAAATTCACTACGACAATCATTCCGGCTGACGGAGAAGTTGAAGGCATCGACGTGCGCATGTCCGTGGATGAGGGACCGATCTACGCCTTCCTGGGGTACGGTTTCCAGAAAATCGTCTATACGGCCCGACAGGGTTCGTTCGGCATTTGGTACGGCACGTCGGAGGAATCTTACTCCCCACCCCATGATCGACGTCACCAACTGAACCTGCTCGTAAGCATCGATCTCGGCTTCGCAAAGGCCGACGTAAGGTGGGAATACGGTTCAGGCATTCCTTTCACGCGCCCGATCGGATTTGATGACTGGATTCTGTTCGAGACCCTGGTGGACGTCACGAAGGATCCGGGGGACTATCGAGTCTTGTTCGAACGTCCGTATCAGGGACGTCTTCCCGGTTATCATCGTCTTGACGTCTCCGTCAAACGCACCTTCGATTGTCCCTCATGCTCGCCTGACTGTCCAGGGCGGTGCGATCAACGCGTACAATCGAGAAAACCTGTTCTATTACGACGTATGGACCCTGCAGCGGGTTAACCAGATGTCCCGCATGGCGATACTGGGAATCAAGATCGAAACGAAATAGCAATGTACTTCTGCATGCGAGCCGTTCTGTCTCCCACCGACCTCGATCATCGTCGCCTTCGTGTTGGTCCTGTCCGGGTGCGATGCATCTGACAGTACCCGAACCTGCGAGGCGCTGGCTGTGAACAATTATTCCAATTCGGCCTACCTCGCGGGTAACGGCGTCTTGCAAGCAGCTCAGTTCTTTGTGGAACAGACTGTTACGACCTACGAAACGGGGGATTGCGAGGCGCCGTCGTCCGATACTGACGGCGTGCGCGTGCTCATCAAGAATCTGACCACGTGCAGGCTCGATATCGACTTCTCCCTGAGCGTATTCGAGGGCAGCGTGGGGTGGACCGTGACGGGGTCTTCCACCGTTGAGAACGGTCGAACCATCGATACGGGAATCTTCATCAGGAAGAATGTGCCCCTCGTCGATCAATCTCAAATCGTCTTAACGGGAGCTGCCGTCTCTTCCAATTGCGTCTGAGCTATCGACTATGATGCCACCGACGTCAAGTACCCCCTGCCATTGCTTCTGTTCCGCATTCATGTGGCTCCCACGTGTCGTATTTCTGGGCGCACTTTCGATTGTGGCAGGATGCGATTCCAACTTCGAACCATTTACCGAATCGGGTCTCCACTACACGCTCCTCGGCTATCTCGACACGGACGCCGATACGCAGTTCGTCAGAGTCGTTCCGTTCAGGCCGGTCGTCGATCGGCTATACACAGAGGAGATCGATGCCGTCCTGCGATCGACCGATCTCGACGCAGGGACTTCGCTGGTCTGGCAAGATTCGGTCGTGCATTTTCCGGACTCGTCTTACGGGCACGTGTTCTGGTCCCGTTTTCGAGCTGCACCGGGTCACAAATACAGGATTGAAGTGGAGCGGTCGGATGGAAGCCTGACCTGGGCCGAGACCGTAGTGCCGGAACAGCCGGCTGATCCCGACTCCGTCTACGGCGCACTCAATGAGACTGCCGATTTCGCGCCGCTCTTCTGGCCGGGTGTCGATCAGGTGATCAGCGCCGACGTCCTCTATGACATGAGCTCCCTACAGCTGTGGGACTTTGATCTACCCTCCTCCGCTTTGGGGAAGGTTTGTGTTCCGCCTTCCGTACGAGGGAGACGATCGAGGAAAACTTTACGGAGACGGCTGGCGGCTCGACCTCCACCTCTGGGAGGATCAGGACACGCTGATAACCCGATTGCGGTCCATCGGCTTGCCGGCAGGCACCCCGCTCTGCTGCCTTCTATATCGACTGGAGGTCCGACTGGCCACCCCGAGCGCCGAATTCAATCCACCCGGCGGGGTGTGGGATCGTGAACTCCTGATAAAGCCCGGCACCTTTTCAAACGTGCATGGAGGCCTGGGTTTCGTCGGATCGGTCGTGCGAACAAAGGTCAACTGGATATTGAGTCCTAATACGCAACAGTCCCTGGGCTACCAGCAGCAGTAGGGATAGTCTGCTGGTCTGCTAGTCTGCTAGTCTGCTAGTCTTCTAGCTTGTCGGACGAAGCTGTCCAGCGAAGTCGGGTCTTCTAGTCTTCTAGTCGGGGCTGCTGTTCCAGTCGAGCACTTCCTCCTTTCGCGTCGGATACGAGGGAACGACGCCGCGGCCACTCACTCTTCTCATTCGATCTTTGGTCCCAAGACACGGTATTGAATTAACACCGCAATGTTCGTAACATCTGTGATGAATATTCGTAATAAGAGACACATTAGAGAATAATGGACGAAATGGATCGCCAAATACTCACGCTTCTTCAGGAGAATGCGCGAATTTCGAACGCCGAGATATCACGGCAGGTGGGGATGGTGCCGTCGGGCGTTCTCGAGCGCATTCGAAAGATGGAGGAGCGGGGGCTCCTTGAAGGATACACGGCGCGGGTGAACGCGAAACAGGCCGGATCTCCGCCTGCTGGCATTCATGTTCGTGCGCACGGACGAGCGTGCCGGTGTCGTGGCTTCGGCGAAAGCTCTGGCGAAGATCCCGGAGGTCCTCGAAGTGCACCACATTGCGGGAGAAGACTGCTACCTGGCCAAGGTTCGTGTAGCCGATACTGAAGCTTTGTCGCAGTTGATCAAAACGAAGATCGGCAAGATTTCGACCATTACGTCCACGCGCACGACGATCGTGCTCGAGACGGTCAAAGAGACATCCAACCTTCCACTCGACGCGGAGCGCTCAGTAGACTGATGACGGCGGCGCAAGTCATGCGGCACATGGGGGCGTATCGGACCAGGTTTTTTCTGGCTTTTGCGGCTATCTACCTGATCTGGGGCTCCACGTTTCTGGCGATTCGTTTCGCCATCGAGACGATTCCACCCATTCTCATGGGAGGTATTCGCTTCGCCATCGCCGGGGGCGTGCTCCACCTGTGGAGTCGCCTGCGGGGGAAGCCTCGACCCGCCTTGAATGACGTAAAATCCGCCGCATTCATCGGCTTTCTGATGGTAGTCATCGGGAACGGCACGGTGATCTGGGCGGAGCAGTTTGTGCCATCTGGCCTTGCGGCCGTACTGGTCGCAACAGGTCCGCTCTGGCTTGTTCTGCTCGACTGGTGGTTGTCCGGACGAAAACCGCTGCCTTCCTCCACGATCATCGGCCTGGTGCTCGGGTTTACCGGCGTGGTCGCGCTCTCGGTGCAGGGAGGTGACCTCGCGCCGTCGGCTGAGGCACGCACGATGATTTACCTCTGCGCCGTCCTCCTGACGTTGAGCACGCTCGGTTGGGCATCGGGATCGATGATCGCGCGGCGCCTCGAGATGAAGACGTCGCTCACGATGACCCTGTCGCTGCAGATGATGCTGGGCGGCGCCATGATGCTAACGCTCGGAACGGTGGCCGGTGAGTGGTCTGACCTGGACGTTGCATCGGTGACGATCACGTCCCTCGCCTCCCTCGGCTACCTCATCGTAATGGGCACGCTGGTGGCCTTCTCGGCGTATGTCTGGCTGATGAGGGAGAGCACGCCTGCCAAGGTTGGAACGCACGGATATGTGAATCCCGTCGTCGCCGTCTTCCTGGGATGGGGGATGGCGGGCGAGCCCCTTTCGGTTGGAACCCTTGTCGCCACAGCCACCATCCTGGCCGGTGTGGCATTAATCAACCTCCCCGGAGCGCGTAGCGCCATAAACGGCTGGATTCGCTCGGGTGGGAGGGGAACCCCTGATAAACCGGATCTGACAATGATCGCACGAACGTGGCACGGTGTTGTACCGGCCGAAAAAGAAGATGAGTACCTGGACTACCTGAACCGGACCGGCGTCACAGATTGTCGCGGCACGAAGGGAAACCAGGGCGTCTACGTAATGCACCGGAGAGACGCAGACAAGACCCACTTCCTGTTTGTTTCACTGTGGGATTCGATGGATGCAATCAAGGCCTTCGCCGGAAACGAGCCCGAGAAGGCGCGCTACTACCCCGAAGACGTTGCCTACCTGCTCGAGCTGGAGCCGTGCGTCGAACACTATGATGTTGCGTGAGGGTCCGGGGTTCGGCGTCTCCGACTCCCGTGCCCGGTTGCACAGCGAGACTTGGTGGCAATGGTAGAGCGTTCGGCATGCGTACCGAACGATGCGAGGAGGCGACACGAAGAGGGGCGTGCACGGAGGGTTGTGGATCATCGGCGCCGTAGTCATCGTTGTTTGCATTTACGTAGACAGGGCGTCAGTCCCAATAATCTCCAAACGATCAAGAACGACGGAGGGCGGAGACGACATAGCAGCTGACCTTCCGCAAACCTGCTGCCTAAATGATTCCACTACCAGAATGGGCGCCGAACATCCATCCATTGTTCGTCCATTTCCCCATCGCACTGCTCTTCAGCGCCGCCCTTTTCGATCTGATCGCCCTGTTAGCGAAGGATCGATGGAGCCTTCGCGTCACGGCCGTCTCCGTGTATGTATTGGGGGCTGTTGCCGCAATCGCTACGTACCTGACCGGTGATGTCGCGGCCGATCATCTTACGATACCTGTCGATGTCCAAACCCTGTTGACTGACCACGCGGACTGGGCCCTCCGGACCGTATGGTTCTACGGCGTGTATGGTGTGGTCCGGCTTGTCATGTTGCGTTTCCGAGGCATGCACATGTGGGCAAGAACCCTGGCATTTGTCATCGGCGCCGCCGGTCTCCTCCTTGTCGTTGAAACCGGCGAGCATGGAGCCGAGATGGTTTTCGAACATGGTATCGGCGTACAGGCGGTCAGCGGACTGGAGCACGAGGGATATGAGGAGGATCATGATCATGAGGGTGCTGAAGACCACGACGATGATGACCACGATCACGATGCGGATCACGCAGACGACCTCTCGTTCGATCGGACCATCGGGGCGAACGGGAAGGCCGAGCAGAGTTTTACAGCCGCTGACGATGGATCCTGGTTCTGGTCCGTCAAAGAGGATGTCGTCGACGTCCTGACGAAACAGGCGAGATTTCTGCAAGGGAGCCTGGACGCACTGGATGCGACGACCGACGGATCCAGTCTGTCGATTCGGCTCACAGGCGACCCCGTTCTGTTCGTAATAGGAGGCGATCTGGCGAGCCTCCAAGCAACGACCTCGCTCAATCTGGATGATTTCGATGGTACCGCCGAATTGGTTCATCACGTTCGCGGAGAGCAAGACTTTGACTTCCTTGCTGTCGAGGGGGGGACCATCAAGGCGGGGAGGATGTCGAAGGGCCAGGAGTCGGTGTTCGATACGGATGACTTCCATGAGACGGGATGGATAAGCCTGGTTGTCGTGAGTGACGGCCGGCACACCCGAGGTTATGCCGGTGACGAATTGCGCGTGCACGGGCATAGCGAGCCGCCCCAACCGGGGCCCGTTGGGTTGTATTTCCACGGCACCGGCGTGGTGCAGATCCGCGACCTCGGGGTCAAGGTTCTGCGAAGATGAAGTTCAGGTAGGGCATTCCGACCGCGCGTCGCGTGCGGACAGCCTCTAAATTCGAAGGGTCATGGCGATAAAGATCTTTTGGGGATTCATCACGTTATGTGGCTTCGTTCTGGGCTACATCGTGATGGCCGAAACGCCCTTGACGCCCAGTGACACCACCGATTCCGAGGTCGGGATATGGCAGGATGGAGGGAACGCCCCGGCTCCCGACTTTTCGCTGGCTACAATCGAGGGTGACACCCTGCAGTTGGCCGATCTACGCGGCAAGATCGTGGTGCTCAACTTCTGGGCGACCTGGTGCCCTCCGTGCCGCGCGGAGACACCTGCCTTTGTCCAGCTGCAAAAGGAATTTGAAGGACAGGGAGTTCAGTTCGTCGGTGTATCTGTTGATGAATCGGCAACACCGGTACAGTCCTTCGTCGAGGAGTTTGGCGTAGAGTACCCAATCGCCGTCGACGACGGCACCGTCGAGCCCCTCTACAAAGACATTACCGGCTATCCTACGACCTACTTGATAAACCGACGAGGCGAAATTGAGCGATATATGCCTGGAGCCCTTTCGCGGGAACGCCTCCAGCCCGAACTGTGGGCTATGCTTGAGAAGGACTTAGACTAACGCCACGAGACCAATCTGGCCGCCGCGGACGAACCCGACGGTCATGATTGGGCGGACTACACCCTCGGACGTTCTTGTGGGGCATCACCGTACAAACTCAGCCGAGCTTTGCCCGAAACTATAGGGGACAGGAGCGTGTAATATGCCGCTCAATCCCGATGGTCACAGAATGACGCGAGCTTATCACCACAATCGCGAGGATCGAAAGACGTGGTCGCTTCGCCCGATCCTGTCGAGCGTAGTGAATTTCCCCGTCTTGCTTTCCGTGCTCTTCGTCGTTCAATTCGTGCCGGTAGAGCATCTCCATTGCCTCTTTGCCGATCGTCCGGCTCCCATGATGATGGACTGTCACGGCGCGATGACGAAAGGGGGCAATGTCGCGCCAAGCGACGAAGCCGGTTCGCCGGCCTGTTGCCCGGGAATGCCTGCTACCCATCGCAGCCAGGCCCAGACCGGCGTCAAGCCATGCTGCGTCGATCGGGACCAGTCGCCGCGCGTCGTGCTGCAGCAGGATGTGAATGCCCATACGACGGAGTTGGCACTGCCGCCCGGCACATCCGTTTTTGAAAAGGGCCCCATCGCCAACACCGGCCCGCCGGTTGCGGCAGACTACGGTCCGGTCAATTTGCACGTCCTCAATTCCACGTTCCTGATCTGAGATCACCCTCTCCGCACAGAGGTCGATCGGACTATCCCTCCGACTTCCCAAATCCAGCGTGAAGAGCATGATCAGAAAGATTGGGAATACACATGTGGTTTCTAACGAACGGACCCTCCCGCATTGCGGCACTCGCTTGTGTCGTCGTGGCGAGTGTACCAGCAGCCGGCAATGGTCAGATCCCCAGTGAGCGGGACACGAGCGGCGCCGTAACTCTTGAGTCAATCCTCGGCTCGGTCCGGATGGACAATCCAGATCTGAAGGCGTCTCAGCTCGACGCCGTGGCAGATCTCGAGCGGAGCAGGCAGGTGGCCTTGCCCGATCCGAGCGTAATGGTCACCTATTTCCCCGAGCCGGTCTATACCGCGCGCGGATCGCAGCAATGGCAGTTTCGGGCGGAGCAGCAGTTTCCGTTTCCCGGAAAGCTGAGTTTGCAGCGTCGCGCGTCCGAGGTCGACGCGGAGGCGTCACGCTTCCGTACAGCCGAAATGGAGGATCGTCTCCTCTTCGAGGCCAAACGTGCGTACTACAAACTCTACCGCGTCGCGCGGCAGCAGGCCCTGATTCGAGAATTTCAGGACCAGCTGAGCGGGTTCGAGGAGGTGGCCTCTACGCGCTACGAGGTCGGTGAGGGTCCGCAGCAGGCGATCCTGAAGGCGCAGCTCGAACGGAGTATGCTGTCGAGTCGTCTGATTGGCCTGGAGGATCAGCGCCGCACCGCCGAAACGGTGCTGGCAAGACTCCAGGATCGCGATCAGGTCGCTCGGATCGAGCCCATTCTCGAGATGGCGCTTCCCGAGGCGCCGAAACGCCCGATCGATTCGCTCGTTGCGACTGCGCTCGACCGGCGTCCCGTCGTCGGCGCAATCGATGCATCGAGTCGCGCGGCAGACTACCGGATTCAGCTGGCCGGAAAACAACTCCTTCCCGATTTCGGGCTGAGTATCACGTATTTCGGCATCGGCAACGAGTCGATTCCCGCTTCAGCGGACGGAAAGAATGCCCTCGCCGTGGCCGCCTCGGTTCGAGTACCTCTCTACCGCAAGAGTAAGCGGGCCGGAATCGAGTCGGCGCGGGTCAAGCGTCGGCAGCTGGACTGGGACAGGCAAGCGATCGAAGCCGATCTCCGGACTCGGATTACCGAACTCGTGTCACGCATCGACCAGGAAGCCGCCCAGGTTCGTCTGTTCGAGACAATCCTCATTCCCAAAGCCCAGTCGACACTCGATGCAACTTCGAATGAGTACGCAACGGGCCGCATGGGCTTTCTCGATCTGCTCGACGCCGAACGAATGCTCTTCACGCTCAGAACGTCGCTCGAGGATTCGACCGAACGCTACCTGGTTGCCGTTTCGGAGCTCGAAAGGACGATAGGCATCGGCTCGCTCTCCGAAATAACGGACTAACGTTGTGGCGAAAGCTCTAACCATTGCGACAATGAACAGAATACTCAAATCGATCACGATCATCATCGTGCTGCTCGCCACAGCGGGGATCTCCTACTACCTGGGACGGAAGACCGAGCATGCCGACGGGATGAATCAGGCGGCGGGAACGGCCGATACGTCGGGACGCGAGATCGCCTATTGGCGCGCTCCAATGGATCCCACCGAGATTTACGATAAGCCCGGAAAGTCGCGCATGGGGATGGATCTCGTGCCGGTATATACGGACGAAGAGGCAAAGCCGGATAAGCAGGAACGCAAGATCCTCTACTGGCAAGCACCGATGAATCCGTCGGAGATCTATGACAAGCCCGGAAAATCGGCCATGGGGATGGATCTCGTCCCGGTCTACGAGGACGAGGCGGGCGCTAAGTCTGGCGGTCTCGTAAGAATCGACCCTGCCACGGTACAGAACATGGGCGTCCGGACGACGCAGGTTGTACGCTCCGATTTCAGCCGGACCATCCGCACAGTCGGGAAAGTCGAGTATGACGAGGAGACCCTCTACGAGGTCAATTCGCGAATCTCGGGGTGGATTGAAAAGCTTTACGCTGAGTTCCAGGGCGCCGAAGTGAAGAAAGGCGCCCCGCTCATAGAAATCTATTCACCCGAGCTCGTGAGCACGCAGGAGGAATACCTGTTGGCGATCAAGAATTACCGGAAGGCCGAAGCGAGCGGCGTCGAGTCGGAGGTGAAGGATGCGCAGTCGCTGGTCGAGTCAGCCAGAAAGCGTCTCGCCTACTGGAACGTGCCCGATCCCGAAATCCGGCGTTTGGAGGAGACGGGCGAGGTCAAACGGACCCTTGTGCTCAATTCGCCCGCGACGGGCGTCGTCGTGACGAAACAGGTGGTCGAAGGGGAGTTCGTTAAGGCCGGGATGAATCTTTTCGAAGTGGCCGATCTCTCTACGGTCTGGGTACACGCCAGCCTGTATGACTACGAAGTCCCATGGGTCAAGGTCGGGCAGTCTGCCGTGATGGAGCTTTCGTATCTGCCCGGCAAGTCCTATAAGGGGACGGTTTCCTACATCTATCCCTACCTCCGTGACAAAGCGCGCGACGTGCACGTTCGGCTTGTCTTCCAGAACAAGAAGATGGACTTCAAGCCGGGTATGTACGTCAATGTCGATTTGGAGAGCAGCGTCATACCTAACGCCCTCCTCATACCCTCGGAAGCAGTGCTGCGCTCGGGCGCCAGGTCGATCGTATTTGTGGATCGTGGGTCCGGCACGTTCGAGCCGCGTTCGGTGGTGATCGGAGAAGAGGGAGGGCCCGGAAACCGGTACGTGCGCGTCCTTTCCGGCCTCCTCGAATCCGACCGCGTCGTCATATCGGCCCAGTTCATGCTCGACAGTGAGAGCCGCCTGCAGGAAGCCATCCAAAAGATGCTCCACGATCGCTCGGACGGCGAGGCCGACCCCGATCGCGAGGCGCCGGATTCAGCCGGAGTGAAAGCCGGGATGGAAGAGTCGACGGGAATGAACGGCATGACGAAAGATGCCGCCCGGATGGATTCGACCGGTCAGCACGCCAACATGCCAATGCCCTGAATGCGAGGAATCCAATGCTTGAAAAAATAATTGAGGCCTCAGTCAGGAACCGGTTCATGGTGCTCGTCTGCACCGTGATCGTGGCACTTTGGGGAGGCTATGCGCTCCTCAATACGCCGGTGGATGCCATTCCGGATCTCAGTGACGTACAGGTGATTATCCTGACTGAATATCCCGGGCAGGCGCCGCAGGTAGTCGAGGATCAGGTCACGTACCCGCTCACTACGGCGATGCTCTCCGTACCGTACTCGAAAGTGGTTCGTGGGTATTCCTTTTTTGGCCTGTCGTTCGTCTACATCATTTTCGAGGACGGGACCGACATGTACTGGGCGCGCACGCGCGTCCTGGAGTACCTGAACTACGTCGCGAGTCGATTGCCGCAGGGCGTGACGCCAACGCTGGGTCCCGATGCCACCGGGGTCGGATGGGTTTACGAGTACACGCTCGACGGAGGTGATAAATATGACCTGCAGCAACTCCGCTCAATACAGGACTGGTACCTCCGATACGAGCTCATGAGCGTCCCCGGGGTTTCCGAGGTCGCGAGCATCGGGGGCTTCGTGAAGCAGTACCAGGTGGAGGTGGATCCCAACAAGCTGTTGGCTTACAACATCGCGCTCTCCACCGTCAGAACGGCGCTGAAGCGTAGCAACAATGACGTCGGCGGGAAGCTCATCGAGATGGGCGAGACCGAGTTCATGGTGCGCGGGCTCGGTTACATCCGCTCCACGAGCGACGTCGAAAACGTCGCGGTTGGTGTCGATGCGCACGGTACGCCGGTGCTGATAAAGAACGTCGCGCACGTTCACGTCGGCCCCGAGTTGCGGCGCGGACTCGTCGACTGGAACGGGGAAGGAGAGACCGTCGGCGGCATCGTGGTGATGCGGTACGGCGCCAATGCGCTGAAGACCATCGATGCCGTGAAGGCCAAGCTGGCTGAATTGCGCACCGGGCTGCCCGAGGGGGTAACGATCAAGACGGCCTACGACCGTTCGGGACTGATACGAAGGGCAATCGATAATCTCGGTCATAAGTTGCTGGAAGAAAGCATTATCGTGGCTTTCGTCACGCTGCTCTTCCTGCTCCATTTTCGGAGCGCTTTCGTGGCCATCTTCACGCTGCCAATGGGGATCCTCATCTCCTTCCTCGTGATGAGTATCCAGGGATTGAACGCGAACATCATGTCGCTGAGCGGGATCGCCATCGCCATCGGAGCCATGGTCGACGCCGCGATCGTCATGATCGAGAATGCGCATAAACACCTCGAGCGCGACCGTGGCAAGAAGGATCACTGGCAGATTATCATCGATGCGTCAAAGGAAGTAGGGCCGGCGCTGTTCTACTCGCTTCTGATCATCACGCTTTCGTTCCTTCCGGTCTTCACCCTGCAGGCGCAGGAGGGCCGGCTGTTCAAGCCGTTGGCGTTCACGAAGACGTATGCCATGGCCGCTTCGGCGCTCCTGGCCATCACAGTCGTTCCGGTCTTGATGGGGTACCTCATTCGGGGCAAAATCACACCGGAGGCCAAGAATCCTGTGAACCGGCTCCTGATCCGCGCCTACAGGCCGTTCATCCGAATGGTGCTTCGATTTCGGGTCGCGACGCTTCTCATTGCCGCCTTCGTGCTTGTGGCGACCTTCTGGCCGCTGAGTCGCCTCGGCTCGGAGTTCATGCCGCCCCTCAATGAAGGAGATCTGCTCTATATGCCCACCACGGATCCCGGGGTGAGCATTGCGAAAGCGCGAGAGATCGTCCAGCAGACGGACAAGATCATCGCTTCCTTTCCCGAGGTCGAACACGTATTCGGCAAGGTCGGACGGGCCGAAACGGCGACGGATCCGGCGCCGCTGTCGATGCTGGAAACGACCATCACGCTCAAGCCGCAAGACGAGTGGAGACCGGGCGTAACCATGGAGTCGCTCGTGCGAGAGATGGATGACGCCATACAGTATCCCGGGCTGACGAATGCCTGGACCATGCCGATCAAGACACGCATCGACATGTTATCGACGGGGATAAAGACGCCGGTCGGTATCAAACTGATGGGGCCGGATCTGCAGGTGCTCTCCGATCTCGGCGGGCAGGTCGCCGCTGTCATTCGCTCAGTAAAGGGAACCCAGAGCGCGTATTCCGACAAGAGCGTCGGGGGCAACTTTCTCGACTCCCGGATCAAGCGTGTCGAAGCAGCCCGCTACGGGCTCACCGTCGGGGATGTCCAGGACATCATCATGTCCGCCATCGGCGGCATGAACGTTACCCAGACGGTCGAAGGACTCGAGCGGTATCCCGTGAACGTGCGATACAGTCGTGAATTCCGCGACAGTCCCGACGCCCTGAAGCGCGTCCTCATTCCAACGCCGTCCGGCGCCCAAATTCCGCTGAGTTACGTGGCGGATTTTGAGATCGTCAAGGGTCCCCCGGTGGTCAAGAGCGAGAACGCGCGGAAGACTTCGTGGATCTATGTCGACATCCGTGACATCGATGTCGGTACCTACATTAAGGCAGCGAAGAAGGTCGTCGAGGCGCAGATCCATCTACCGGAAGGATACAGCCTCGTCTGGAGCGGGCAGTACGAATACATGCAGCGGGCGCAGAAGCGACTTCAGGTGGTCGTTCCCATCACGTTGCTGATCATCTTCATGCTGCTCTACCTGAACTTCGGCAACGTGCAGGAGAGCTTCATCGTCATGCTCTCGCTGCCGTTTTCTCTCGTAGGCGGGATTTGGCTGCTCTACCTGCTCAACTATGAGCTGAGCGTCGCCGTTGGGGTCGGATTCATTGCGCTCGCCGGCGTGTCAGCCGAGATCGGCGTGATCATGTTGACCTACTTGGATCAGGCTTATGAGGCGAGGCGTGCGGCCGGTGAGATGCGCGATGCAACCGATCTGCGGCAAGCGGTGTACGACGGTGCGGCCCAGCGTATCCGGCCGATCTTCATGACGGTGACGGCGATCATCGTCGGCCTCCTCCCCATTATGTGGGGGACCGGCACCGGCTCCGAGGTCATGAAGCGGATCGCCGCTCCCATGGTAGGCGGCATGGTTTCCACCACGGTGCTCAGTCTGCTCGTATTGCCGACGATCTACTTCCTGTGGAAGGGTCGGGAGGTAAGAAAGGCAAACTCAAGTTCCGAATCGTAATTAATTGTAATACAATAACATATAATCCAATACCAATGACTCGAATGACAAACTTTCACTGGAAGAGGATCTGGAAGACGGTGCCTTCTCTGGTTTTGGCGTCGCTTTTCTGTTTCTCGATGCCGGCGTTCGGGCAGCACGCCTCGGAAACGGACAAGCTGCCCTCCATGACCGTCTACAAGAACCCCTCGTGCGGGTGTTGCGGCAAATGGGTCGAACACATGGAGAAAAACGGCTTCGAGGTGAAGACGGTAGACACGGGCAACCCCGATGGGGTCAAGGACCGTCTGGGCGTGCCCGACAACATGCGGTCGTGCCATGTCGGAGTCGTTGGAGACTACCTGATTGAGGGACATGTACCGGCCGATCTCGTCAAGCGCCTTTTGAAAGACCATCCGGCGGACATCGCCGGGCTTTCCGTACCCGGGATGGTCGTGGGATCACCTGGCATGGAGGGGCACAACCCGCAGCATTACGATGTGCTGGCGTTCACGAAGGATGGGAAATACACGGTGTATGCGTCGCGGTAACGTCACGTCCGATGTCCGACGTCCGGAGTCCGATGTCCGTCATTCCCGCGAAGGCGGGAATCCAGGAACGTAGGGGCAGGCCAACGGCCTGCCCGCCCGTCGTTTCGGCTGCATCCATGCGGGCCAACGGCCTGCCAGGAGAACCTCTCGTCCGTGATCGTCTGATTGACAATTCCCTATGGGGTCGGTCGGTGGCCTCCAGGCGCAGACCGGCGATCCGGCGCAATGATGAACGGTGAATGATGAACGGTGAATGATGAACGCGGAACCTGTTACGGCGAATCATGACGAGGGAACGCGAAGCGTAGGGACGAATAATCATTCGCCCGCGCAGATTGCCCAACCAACGATACCGTTCTTGTAAGATGAACGAACATGAAGACCATAGCCATCACGATCACGACGATCATGGTGATGGCCACGAGGACCACGGCGACCACGAGACCACGGCGACCACGAGGACCACGGGGGTCAACATGAGGGCCATGGAGGCGGCCACGAGGTCATGACGGCCATGGTGGTCATGGCGGCATGGCGGTCACGAAGGCCATCACGCCCACATGGTGGCTGATTTCAGGAAGCGATTCTGGGTATCGATTGCACTGACGATCCCGATTCTGGCACTGTCGCCCATGCTTCAGGAGTGGCTCGGGCTGACCGGCTCTCTGCGTTTTACGGGAGACCTGTGGGTGCTGTTCGCACTCTCATCCGTCGTCTTCTTCTACGGTGGCAAGCCGTTCCTATCCGGTCTGTACAGCGAGCTCAAAGCCCGCGAACCGGGTATGATGACCCTGATCGCCATCGCGATCACCATTGCCTACGGTTACAGCAGTGCCGTCGTTTTCGGCGTGCCGGGAAAGATCTTCTTCTGGGAGCTGGCCACGCTGATCGATGTCATGCTGGTCGGGCACTGGATCGAGATGAGGTCCGTCATGGGAGCCTCCAGGGCCCTCGAAGAGCTGGCGCGACTCATGCCGTCGGAGGCGCACAAGGTGACCGAAGACGGCAGCGTCGTCGACGTACCGCTCAGCGAACTGTCCACCGGCGACCACGTCGTCATCAAACCCGGTGAGAAGATTCCGGCTGACGGTACGGTCGTGGACGGTTCCACGTCCGTCAACGAGTCGATGCTGACAGGCGAGTCGATGCCGGTTTCCAAGAAGAAAGAGGATGAGGTCATCGGCGGTTCGATCAACGGCGAAGGGTCGATCACGGTATCTGTCGAACGCATGGGCGAGGAGAGCTTCCTTTCTCAGGTCGTCGAATTGGTCCGCCAGGCGCAGTCGTCGAAGAGTCGCGCACAAGATCTGGCCAACCGCGCGGCTAAATGGCTCACGTTTGTCGCGCTGGGCAGTGGGGCGGCCACGATGCTCGGATGGCTGCTGTTTACGGACGTCGAGTTTGTCTTCGCCCTCGAGCGCACCGTGACGGTGATGGTCATCACGTGTCCGCACGCGCTAGGATTGGCCGTTCCCCTGGTCGTAGCGGTCTCGACGTCGCTAGCCGCCGGCAAGGGCCTTCTGATTCGCGATCGCCGGGCATTTGAAGCCGCCCGCAATCTGACGGCCATCATTTTCGACAAGACGGGAACGATTACCGAGGGTCGGTTCGGCGTAACGGACGTCGTCGTTTTCGGTGAGGGAATGGATGAGACCCAGTTGGTCGCCCTGGCGGCCGCTGTCGAGTCGTTCAGCGAACATCCGATTGCTCAGGGTATCGTGAGGGAGGTCGAGAATCCAAAGACGGCATCTGATTTCAATTCGATCCCGGGAAAGGGAGCTGAAGCAAGCGTTGATGATCATCACGTCGTCGTGGCGAGTCCGGGTTATATCAAAGAACAGGGACTTGACTTGCCGGACGGAAGAGCGGAGGAGCTTGCCGCGGAGGGTAAAACTGTCGTTTTCGTAGTCGTCGATGGGAAGGTACGCGGTGCGATCGCACTTGGAGACCAGGTTCGTTCCGAATCGAAAGAGGCTGTTGCACGGCTGAAGAAGATGGGCATTGTGACGATGATGCTCACTGGAGACAACCGCAAGGTGGCGGAAGCCGTCGCCGCTGAGGTGGGAATCGACGAGGTGATCGCGGAGGTCCTCCCCGGTCAAAAAGCGGACAAGGTCGAAGAGGTACAGAAGCGGGGACTCATCGTAGCGATGACCGGTGACGGTGTGAACGATGCACCGGCGCTCGCGCGCGCAGACGTCGGTATCGCGATCGGAGCGGGCACGGACGTGGCTGTTGAAACGGCGGACATCGTGCTGGTCCGTTCGAATCCGCTCGACGTGATCTCCATCATCGAACTCTCCCGGGCCACGTACCGCAAAATGAAACAGAATCTGTGGTGGGCAGCGGGATACAACATCCTGGCAATCCCCCTCGCGGCCGGCGTCCTGTACCCGATCGGGATCGTGTTGAATCCGGCGGCCGGCGCCGCGCTGATGTCGCTGAGTACGGTGATCGTGGCGGTGAATGCGAGGTTTCTGAAGGGTCCGGAAACGTAGGGACATGCCGCCAGGCATGTCCGTTTGGGCCTGGTCGGACATGCCGTTGGCATGTCCCTACAACACCGATTACACCAGACACCAGGTCGGACATGCCGTTGGCATGTGCCTACAACACCGACAACACCAACACACCAGGCGGACATGCCGTTGGCATGTGCCTACAACACCGACTACACCGAGACACCAGGCGGACATGCCGTTGGCATGTCGCCTACACGCCGACAACACCGACCACACCGGTCGGACATGCCGTTGGCATGTGCCTACAACGCCGACGACACCGACCACACCAGGCGGACATGCCGTTGGCATGTCCCTACACGCCGACGACACCGACCACACCGGTCGGACATGCCGTTGGCATGTCGCCTACACGCCGACGACACCGACGACACCGGTCGGCCACGCCGTTGGCGTGGCCCTACGCCTCCGGGCTCAGGACCCCGGACCCTCCAACCGAAACCCCACTCCTTCCGTTGTCGACGACCCCATCTTTCGGCGCAGCAGCGCCATCTCGATCGCAGCCTCTGCGGCTTCGGTTCCCTTGTTTCCTTTGGCGCCGCCGGCACGGTCACGAGCCTGATCCTCGTTATCCGCCGTGATCACTCCGAAAGTGACCGGGATGCCGGATGTCAGTCCGACGGTCATGATTCCGCGGGCGGCTTCTCCCGCGATGAAATCGAAATGTGGCGTCTCGCCCCGGATGACGACGCCCAGACAGACGATCGCGTCGAAACGTCCGGTATCGGCCGCGGCGCGGGCGCCGAGCGGCAGCTCGAAGGCGCCCGGGACCTTGAAGACTTCGATGTCCGATGCGAGGACCCCCGACGCCTCGAGCGCCTCCACGGCGCCGGATTCCAGCTTGGAGCAAATGAATTCGTTCCAGCGAGCTACGATGACGGCGACTTTGAGTCCGGAGCCGTCCTGTGTTTTTGATGAGATGCCTTTCACGTTAATCGTTCCAGGTTCCAAGTTCCAGGTTCCAGGCCTGCCCCGAACGGGTGAGGCACGACGCCCAGTGTATGTAGAATTGACCAATCGAGTTCAGAGGGGTTCCAGGTGCGGATGACAGTCTTGACGTTTGTTGCCGGGAATTAGCAATCAGCAATCATCAATTAGCAATTCATTTTGCGTTTTGAACTTTTCATTTTGCATTTAGAATGTGTTCGAGCTTCTCGGCCTTCGTCCTCAGATACCGCTCGTTTTCGGGTCGTTCTCCCGCCACGATCGGAAGGCGCTCGACCACGTCGATGCCGTTCGCAATCAAATCCGACAGCTTTCTAGGATTGTTGGTCAGGAGGCGCACCGCGTCGATCCCCTGGTCCTTGAGCATGGCAGCTGCCATGCCGTAGTCCCTCAAGTCCGGTGAAAATCCTAGACAGGTATTTGCCTCGACCGTATCGAGTCCCTTGTCTTGCAGCGCGTAGGCTCGGATCTTGTTTGCCAACCCGATGCCGCGCCCTTCCTGACGGAGGTAGATCAGCGCCCCGTTGCCCGCCGCCGCGATCTGACCCAGGGCCCATTGCAACTGATCACCGCAGTCACAGCGGAGTGATCCAAGGACGTCCCCGGTAAGGCATTCGGAATGAATTCGGACGAGCGGAGGATGCCCGTTGGCGCCTTCGAGCCGCAGGAAGAGGTGCTCGAGCCCGTTTCGATCCCGATAGGCCGTGACTTCGAATTCACCGAATCGCGTCGGCAGGTGAGCGGAGTCGAGGGCTGTCACGGCGGAATCTTCCATGGATTCGAGGCGGTATTTGGCGAGCGCCTCGATGGACACGGCGACGAGGTCGTGGCGCTCCGCAAATGCGGTCAGCTCCGGTCGTCGCGCCATGGCGCCGTCGTCGGCCATGATCTCGCAAATGACCGCCGCAGGGTAGCATCCGGCCAACTTGGCGAGATCGACTCCGGCTTCCGTATGCCCGCGGCGGGCCAGAACGCCCGCCTCATGCGCGCGTAGCGGGAAGATGTGTCCAGGACTATTGAGGTCGTCCTTCGTCGCCGTCGGATCGATCAATACCTGAATGGTTCGCGAACGATCATGCGCCGAAATCCCTGTCGTGACACCCGTCCCGGCATCCACGGAAACTGTAAACGGACTCCCAAATCGCGACCCGTTCTCACTGGTGGATACCATCATGGGAAGCTCCAGCCGGTCCAAGTCGCGTCCGGTCATGGCGATGCAGACCAGTCCACGCGCTTCACGCGCCATGAGGTTGATGACGTCCGGCGTCGCGTACTCGGCGGCGACAACGAGGTCGCCCTCATTCTCGCGATGCTCGTCGTCGACGACCACGATGGGTTTCCCTGATCGGAGGGCGTCGAGGGCGGCGATTACGTTGTCGAATGGGTGTGTGTCGGTTTGCATGGCAGGGCGTCCGGTTGACGGACACGCCGGTGGCGTGTCCCTACGTTCGGTTTTCAAAGGAGGTTTGATCGGTGCGCAATATTCGTTCTACATATTTGCCGAGGATGTCGACCTCGATGTTTACCTGGTCACCGGGACCTTTCGCGGCCAGCGTCACGTGCTCCTGTGTGTAGGCCACGAGCATGATGGTGAATCGATCCTCCAGCGCTTCGACCACCGTGAGGCTGATGCCGTCGACGGCGATGAAGCCCTTTGGAACGACGTATCGCATCTGCTCGGGATCGAAACCGATCGTCAGCCAGAGCGACTCTTCATCCGGCCGCGTTTCCAGGATCGTTCCCGTGCCGTCGATGTGGCCCTGGACGAAATGCCCGCCCATTCGCGTCGTCGGCGTCAATGATCGTTCGAGGTTGACGTGATCGCCAGAAACGAGCGAGCCGAGGTTCGTCCGATGGAGTGTCTCGGGGGCGCAGCCCACTCTGAATGCTGAGCCGTCGAGTTCCGTGACGGTCAGACACGTGCCATTCACGGCAATGCTGTCACCGAGTCGCGTGCCGTCCAGCACCGTTTCGGCCTGAATCGTCAGCTCGTGGCCTTTCGGGCCGGGGGCCACGGCGGTGACTGTTCCTATTTCTTCGACGATACCTGTAAACAATTAATAATTAATGATTAATGATTAATAATTAGGGTAGTGGTAGTCTGGGCGGGTGTGTCTTTCCAGATGGCGTCATCCCCGCGCACGGCGGGGATCCAGGACCAGTCCTCTAACGAGCACATCTGCTCCCCCATGGTTCCATCATGCACGGAATCGAGCCGCAAGGCATCCTTGAATGCGGCGATGCCGCGTTCCGGCAACTGCGCCCGGTGCGTCGCGTCCCTCCGATGACGATCGGGGCCAGGAAAGCCCAGACCTCGTTCACCAGTCGCGCGTCGAAGAACGAGCCGTGGATCGTCGGTCCACCCTCAACCAGCACGCTTCGGATCTCTCGGCGTCCCAACTCCTCGAGCAGCGCACCGAGATCGATCCAGCCACCCTGATCCTGTGACAGCAGAACGACCTCGACGCCCCGATCGCGCAAGGCATCTCGCCACGACTGTGGAGAGGCTTCGGTCGTGGCTACCAGCGTGGACACTCGCTCGGCCGACGCGAAAACCTTGGATTCAACCGGCGACTTACCCCTTCCGTCGACCACAATTCGAACAGTCGGCACTTCCGGGATCGAACTTCGAACGTCGAACCCCGAACCTCGAACGGTTAGGAGCGGATCATCGGCAATAACCGTCCCCGACCCAACAAGGATCGCGTCGACTTCCCGGCGAAGCTCATGGCCGCGCTGTCGTGCCTCAGGTCCCGTGATCCACTGGCTTTCCCCGGTCCGCGTGGCGATTCTTCCATCCAGACTGGCTGCGAACTTCGCGATCACCCACGGGCGGCCCGTGCGCGTCCAGTGCAGGAAGCCACGATTTAGATAATTCGCCTCCTCCGCGAGGGTGTCTTCGATGCAATCCACCCCCTGGTCTCGGAGGAACCGGCTCCCGCCTCCTTCTACGTTGGATTGGTGTCGCGACTCGCGAAATAGACGCGTTCGATGCCGGCTTGAAGGATAGCCTCTGTACAGGGCGGTGTGCGTCCGTGATGGTTGCACGGCTCGAGGGTCACGAACATCGTTGCACCGCGAGCTGCTTCCCCGGCTTGCCGAAGTGCAACCACCTCGGCGTGGGGCCCCCCCGCACGGGCGTGATATCCTTCACCGACGACTTGGCCGTCGCGCACGATGACAGCGCCGACCATGGGATTCGGCTGCGTCGTTCCCAAGTCCCCGCCTCGCCAGTTCAATGGCGCGGCGCATGTAGGATTCGTGTGATTCGGGTGTACTCATACCGCTCTGGGGGGACGATGAGAGAGCGGTACCCCGACTGGACATGTCCGGGACCCGAAAACCAAAAACCCCTATAACGAATAGTTACAGGGGCTTAAGGAAAACGAGAATGGATCGTCTGGGAATACCAGGCGATGTTCTCAATCTTCTCCCATCCGGACTGTACCGTCGGCTCCGGGTTTTCACCGGATCTGCGTCACGAATTTCTCGCTCGGCTCGCGGGCTCACCTGATCAGGTCAGGAATACCGCCGGTCTGGAATTTCCCGGCTTCACCCGCCTTCTCCCGACCCTGTCAGGATTCGGCGCGCTTCGCCGAGGTCACCATGCCCCGAAGATTGTGGTCAAACTTGTGGTGATCAGTCGATAATCTTCTGTTTTGTTTCGTACAGCGAATACCGATGCGTGACTGCGATGTTCCACATCGTCCTCGCTGCACTTGGCCCGTTCGGGGTTCGACGTTCGGGGTTCGACGCTCCAGGTTCCAAGTATCAACCCGCATGGCGAGTGGCGCGGGCTACCACTGCCCCGCCAAGTCGCCACGTACCAAGTACTAAGTACTAAGTACCAAGTAAGGCCTTTCCCCCACACTCTGCATAGCGCCAACCCCGTAGCGCTGTCAAGTGCTTCTGCCCGTCTATGAGAACGGAACGGTGAGGCATATGCGCATTGGCGCTTTCATATCTCTACTCATCGCCACAGTGGGGTTCTCACTCTGGCTCCCTCAGATCACATCAGCGCCGACCACGATCGACGACTTCACGATGCCCGGCTCGCAGCCGGGGGATGCGGGAACGATAGAGACGCCCGCCTTCTGCGATAATTGCCACGCCGGCTACAACGAGGCCGTCGAGCCCGTCTTCAACTGGAGGGGCAGCATGATGGCCCAGGCCGCCCGTGATCCGCTCTTTTTTGCGACCATGGCGATCGCCAATCAGGATGCTCCCGAAAGCGGAGATCTCTGCATCCGGTGCCACTCGCCGAAAGGCTGGCTGGAGGGAAGGTCCTCGCCGACGGATGCCTCCGCGCTCACCGCGGAGGACCGCGAGAGTGTGATGTGTGACTTTTGCCACCGACTGGTCAAGCCGACACCGCTCGGTGTCAATCCCTTCCCGGGCGACGCGCTATACACCTCCGATACATACTCACTGGATCAAGACTACCTGGCGACCATCGACGCCATTCCACCGGTCTCTGCGCACGGCATGTTTGTGGTCGACGATAATACGGACAAACGCGGCCCGCTTTCCGACGCGGCCTCCCCACACCAGTCCATCTATTCGCCGTTCCATAAAGAGGCCGCACTCTGTGGGACGTGCCACGACGTGAGCAATCCCGTCTTCAGCGCTGTCGGCAACGGACAGTATGCCGCCAACGAGTTCGGCACGCCCGCGCCCGACTTCAATCCGACCTCGCTCTTTCCAATCGAGCGTACCTACTCTGAATGGACGGCGAGCGCCTACAATTCGCCGACCGGCATCTACGCGCCCCAGTTCGGCGGGAATAAAGATTACGTTGCGACCTGCCAGGACTGTCACATGCGCGATGTCACCGGCAAAGCATGCAACAAGAACAACGCACCGGTGCGCACCGACATGCCGCTCCACGACATGACCGGCGGAAACACGTTCGTTCCCCTCCTCATCAATGAAGTGTATCCGGGTGAGCCCGACGTGGACGCCCTCAACGCCGGCATCGTCCGAGCCCAGCGCATGTTGGAGCTCGCGGCCACCATGGATCTCGACGTGGTCGCGGACGCCGATTCATTCAAGGCGACCGTTCGGGTTACGAATGAAACCGGGCACAAGCTGCCGTCCGGATATCCAGAGGGACGTCGCATTTGGCTCCAGATCGAGGCGTTGGACGGCGAAGGCCACGACGTCTTCGAGTCGGGCGAGTACGAAGCTTCCGACGCCACGCTCCAGGCGGATCCCTATCTCAAGGTCTATGAGATTCATCCGGGCATCTCACCGGGACTCGCTTCCGCGCTGGGATTGACGTCCGGACCCTCGTTTCACTTCGTGCTGAACGACACGATCTATTTCGACAACCGGATTCCCCCACGGGGCTTCACGAATGCAGGATTCGAGGCGATCCAATCTCCTCCGGTTGGATACGCGTATGCCGACGGCCAGTACTGGGACGAAACCGAATACCCGATCCCAGCAAGCGCGCGGGAGGTCCGGGCGACGCTCTTCTATCAGACGACGAGTAAGGAATTCGTCGAATTCCTGCGGGATGAGAACACTACGAACACCCTGGGGGACGAGATTTACAGTCTGTGGTCCGAGCACGGAAAGTCGCCTCCCGTCGCAATGCAGCGCGACACCGTCATGGTTGCCAGCCCGGTACCCACGGCGGACATAAAGGTCTTCCTGGCGGGTCCATACGCAGGGTCCGGTTCGATGGTCGACCGGGGCGACTTTCAAGACCGCGGCACCGCTTACGCAGCCGTACGGAGGGGCTGAATTCATCGGCACCGACAACGAGTACCACGGGACCGAATCCGTCAGTTCCTGGGATGCAAGCTACGTCGACTGGGTACTCGTGGAGTTTCGTACCGGAACAGGTGCCGCAACCGCCGTCGATACGATGGCGGCCATACTGCTTGCGGACGGTTCGATGGTGTCTCCCGGGGAAACGAGCCTCTACCTTCCATCCGGGCTGTCAGGGAGCTACTACCTCGTCGTCAGGCATCGAAATCATCTCGCTGTCATGAGTTCGTCGGCCGTCGATTTCTCAACGGGGAGCGGATCCTGGGATTTCACAACGGCTTCCGGGCAGGCCTACACATTAGGTGGCGCTCCGATGCAGCCCCTCACAGGAGGAGGCTACGGGATGTTCGGCGGCGATGCGAATGGCGACGGCCAGGTTACCGCACTGGATTTCACGGCGTGGATCGCCTCAACTACGGCCGGCCAGACGGGGTACCGCCGCACGGACTTTAACCTGGACGGCTACGTCACGGCTCTGGATTTCACGGCCTGGATCGCCAACACCACGGCAGGCGCTGCATCGAGGGTGCCTTGACGGTGCGTGGTTCGCGGTGCGTGGTTCCGGTGCGTGGTGCGGCGTGCGGGGTGCGTGGTGCGTGGAGCCGGCAGGGCCGAACAATCATTCGCCCGTACGCGTTGCCCCAGCCGTCATTCCCGCGAAGGCGGGAATCCAGTCTGTTTGCCAAGTGCAGATTGTGTTTCAAGTGCCCTTGGCTCCCAACCTGTGGTTTCTCGGAACAGCCGGTTCGACACCCTCTGGCTGCGGGCGAGGGCGAGGGCGCTTCGACTCGCCATGAGGCGGACGATCCAGAGTGGCGATTTCAGGAGATGCTTTCGTCCGACCTGACGTGCTATGTCCGCCAGGAGCTCACCTCGAGTTTTCGGATCATCCTCGACCACGTTGTAGATGCCGGCCGGCGCTTTATCCAGTGCTGCGATGACGGCCGATTGGCCGCGTCGCTGCACGTCGATCAGCGAGTAGTAAGCGTCGGCGGGTCCGATGAACGGGGCCATGCCCTTCCGTCGCCATGTCGAGGGCTTCCTGCGAGCTGGGAGCGTCGGGACCGCTGAACGATCCCATCCGCAGCACGATGCCGCGGCCGCCTTCGTTCGTGAAACGTTCGATCTCGGATTCGGCGAGCGCGGCGGAGTAGAGGAGGGGCGGAGCATGAATCGGAGTCTTCTCATCGATCCATCGATCGCCGTTGTCTGCATAGAGGAAGCAGATGCTTGGATAGACGATTGTGCGGACATCCATCTTCAGGGCCGCGCTGACGAGCGTCTGCGTTCCCTCCGTGCGGATCCGGTCGTTGTCCGCCCACGCCGCCTTCTTCATTGACTCCTTCTGCGGGCGGGATCTTCGTGGCCAGATGCAGCACGGCATCGCATCCTTGAATCGCCGACGCCATGGACGCGCGATCGAACAAATCGGCCCGAGCCGGTGTGGCCCCGAGATTCCGGAGGACCAACTCGTTCTCATGTGACCTTGCAAGGCCGACGACGGCGTGCCCTTCAGCTACGAGCAGTTTGACGACGGGACGTCCGAGTGTGCCCGTTGCGCCGGTCACGAATACTCTCATGGAAATTCAAATCGCAAAATGGAAGACGCCCGGAGTTCGGGAGGTTGCCCCGATTGAGCGAATGGACGACAAAATAAGGTACCCGCCACCCGGCGTCATCCCTACTAATCGTCCATGAGTAGTGTCGTATCTCGACCGTTGACGACGTTCTCGTATTGATTGACGAGCTGGATGAACGAGGCTCGATACGATCCCGGATCGAACGTCGAAGCCCGGTTCGCGAGAGCGAGCACATCGTTGATCGAGGATGCACCTTTGTGCTTCGAGTCCCGGAGGATCATCCCAAACTCGGCGACTGCCGATGCAAACAGGAACGCTTCGGATTTGGACTCCGGCGCGTCGACGCGCACCGTCCGTTCGATCAAATGGCTCGTGTCTTCGTCCGGACGCTTGTATCGGAGGCTGACGGACATGAGATCACCGGAAGTAAGTGCCTCCGTCGTGAGCCTCTCGCTACTGTATTTCAGCTCTCCGCGACTCTGCGCTTCGGTTTCAACGTCTCCGTCTGCCGGGACGATTTCGTAGAGTGCGGTCACCGTATGTCCGGCTCCCAGCTCGCCCGCGTCTTTCTTGTCATCGTTGAAGTCTTCGTTGGCAAGCAGCCGGTTCTCGTATCCGATCAAGCGGTACGATTGCACGTACAGCGGATTGAACTCTACCTGGATCTTGACGTCCTTTGCGATGGCGAAAAGGGTCGATCCCAGTTCGCTCACGAGCACCTTACGGGCTTCCGCCTGGCTGTCGATGTAGTAGTAGTTGCCGTTTCCGTGGTTGGCAATCTGCTCCATCTTATTGTCCTTGATGTTGCCCGTTCCGAATCCGAGGACGGTCAGAAAGACGCCGCTCTCGCGCTTCTCTTCGATGAGTCTTATGAGCTCGGCGTCACTCGAGACGCCGACGTTGAAGTCGCCGTCGGTTGCCAGGATGACGCGGTTGTTTCCGCCCTTGACGAAGTTTTGCTGGGCGACCTGATAGGCGAGGCGGATGCCTGCTGCGCCGGCGGTAGTTCCGCCCGCTTCGAGTCTGGTAATCGCGTCGAGGATGACATCCTTCTGCGTTCCGGGCGTCGATGGAAGGACCAGACCCGCGGCGCCGGCATACACAGTAATGGCGACCCGATCGCTCTCGCCCAGCTCATCCACCAGTAGCCGGAAAGCTTGCTTCAGGAGGGGCAGCTTGTAGGGATCTCTCATCGAACCCGAGACGTCGAGAAGGAAAACGAGATTGTTGACCGGTCGATCGTCGGAGGGTATCGGTTTCCCCTGGAGGCCGATGTGGACGAGCCGGTGGTCCTTGTTCCACGGCGCCGTACCGACCTCCGTGACGATCGAGAACGGGTCGTTTCCTTCGGGTTTCGGATAGTCGTACACGAAGTAATTGATCATCTCCTCTATGCGCACGGCATCGACCGGCGGAAGAACGCCTTCTCGGCCCAGGAACCGTCGGATGTTCGTGTAGGAGGCGCCGTCGACGTCGATCGAGAAGGTCGAAAGGGGTTCTTCCATGGCCCGTCGGAACTCGTTCTCCTTGATCAGGCCGTAGTCTTCGGTGTTGAAGTACTCGCGATTGTGTTGCGGCAGGACGGCGCCCGAAATATCCATATCGAAGCCGACCTCATTGTCCCGCCCGCCCCTTACTCTCGGGACACCTATCGCGTCCTTCTGCATCAATGGGCGTTCGTCCTCAGTGACCACTTCGCTACTTGACGTGATCTCCTGCGGCAATCGAAAGTTCAGGGTGCGCGTATAGCCTGCCGTGATCTCGACGCTGTCAACGACGACTGTTTTCATCCCGGCGAGCGATGCGGCGATCGAGTACGTGCCGGCCGGAACCTTCTCGATGAAGTATTCGCCGTTGCTGTTCGTGGCCGTCCCGAGCCGCGTGCCTCGGATGACAATGGTGGCGCCCGCAAGCGGCGCGTCGGTAGTGTCGGTGACGAGGCCCGCGAGCTTACCTGTCGGGACGTCAATGTGGTTGCTGATTGGCAGGAGTGCCACGAAGGACGCCGCCACGAGGTGTAGTCCGATTACGAAGAGTTTCATGGCGCTGGAGGGTTGGTTGAATGGCTGGGCGTTACTTGTATCAACTCTCCCCGGTGTGAAATTATTGTGTAGGGTGCTTTTATTTAGTCATTGGACACTAGACATTAGTCATTGGCGAGTGGTCGGCGGACTTAGTCATTAGCCACTAGACACTAGTCATTGGCAGGTGGTTGGCGACAGAACTTCGAGCGGGCGAGTGATGCCGACTTGTAGACTTGTAGACTTGCCGACTTGTAGACTCGAGTTTCACATCGGATTGACCGCCCAATAGTCCTCCGTAAACTCCTTGACCAGCCCGACCATCGCCCATCGTATCGTGCCGAGCTTGTCCTGCGACACGAGTCCGACGATCCCGCTGTCCCAGGTTGCGGCATGGATCAGCTCGTCCGGAAGGTTCGCTACGACCACACTTTGGATGATTTCGATTTCGATCGCAAACGGGACCAGCCCGTTCTCCATCTGCAGCGCGTTGATGTGCACGGACAGATACGGCTCGCGATCGAGCACGCGGCCCGGCTCTGAATGATTGATGCGGATGTTGTTTGCGGCAAGTGTCGAATCAACGGACTGGCTGAGCGAGGATACGTCGAGCCCCGGCAATTCCGTCAATCCTCCGTTGCCTTCAACGTAGACCGACACGTAGAGTGGCGGCAAATCTCGCAGCGAGCTGCGGTCCATTTCGAGCTCACTCTGAGCCACCGCGGGGATGCAAACGATGCATGCGAAGACCGCAAACGCGGCTGACGTCATGATTCGAAAGGGTACGTGCTTCGGGCGGCGGGGACTAGTCATTGGTCATCAGTCATTAGTCACTTGTAGAGATGGATTAGACCACCAAAGTCGCATCGTGCTCCGATTAATCATTTGACACCAGACATTAGTCGTTGGCAGGTGGCCGGTGACACCTGAAGTGACGGTTCGCCGAAGTTGCGCAGCCAGGAGCGGCCCAAACGCAGCTTGATCTCTCACAAAGCCACAAAGTTCTTTCAGATCGGTTATGGACATTTGAACCGATTTATCCTTTGGGGTACATTCGACCCCGTCAGCGGACCCAATGACTAATGTCCAGTGTCCAATGACCAACCTGCGCCAGTAGCTCAGCTGGATAGAGCATCAGACCCGTCTTCGCCCTCCTGCGTCGGGCTTCGCCGGGGCAGGCCTTCGGATCTGAGATGTCTGACCCGAGCCCGTCCTCGAGGCCATTGGTTGGTCCGGTTGACTTCTGACTACTTTCGAATCGGGGGCGCGAGTCGTAGGTTTGACGTTCCCTTCGGCGGGGATCAAATTTGCGTTTTGCATCCCTCGACTCCGCTCGGGACATGTTTTGAATTTTGCCTTTCGGAAGTACGCTAGTGGGTACATTCGCAACCCGGTGAGTAGACCTAATGACTAGTGTCTATTGACTAATGACTAATTTGCGCCAGTAGCTCAGCTGGATAGAGCATCAGACTTCGGATCTGAGGGTCGAGGGTTCGAATCCTTCCTGGCGCGCGAGCGAGGCGAATAGCTGACACCTTTTTGGGTACCACCATCTGCTGGATATGAGGGCAGGGTATGAAGGCTATTCCGCAGATCGTCCCATCTCTGAACGTAGGAGAGATGCAGCGGGCATCATTTGGATACCCTGAGATTCAGCACCTGCTGCAGCAACAACCGTTCATCGTGTTCGCTCACCGGTCGTTCGGGTCCCGGCTGCCCACGGATTGTGACCACGTCCGCAGAGCCGCCCGATCATCCGCAGAAAGTCGCGCATTCGGATGAGCAGGCAGATAAATCCATGGCGGCATCTCGCCCTCCGCCACCTCGTCCCAGCTTTCCTTCATCTTCTTCGCCTGCTGCTTCGCGGTGTATCGATTCCAGGTCGAGAAGTTCAGTTCCTCGCGACCCTCATGCACATCGCTCGCGACCAGCCATGACACCGGAGCGACGCGACTGTACCAGGGCCAGACGGTCTCGTTGGAGTGACAGTCGTAACACGCTCGCCGCAGGACGGAACGCACTTCTGCAGTGGCGGGCACCTCGGTTTCAACCGGTGGGTTCGTTCGATCCACCGGCACAAGCTGAATCGCAACGAGAGCGATGATCAGCACAGCGGTCGCCCACTTCGCGATGCGTTTAATGTCTTTCATGTTCGCCATCCTCTATCTGCCGCGCCATGCTGTTGTCAGGCAACAACTGTCTCAGCCCAAGATCTGTGAATTGAGTTGCCACACAGAGTAATTAAGTGCAGAGGCAAAGCTGACCCACGCAAGGTACGGAACGAGCATGGCGCCTGCCAATGGCCGGATCCTCCAGAAGGCGATCAGGGTTGCGACGATAAGCGCCCACAGCAATAGGATGTCAACGAAGGCCAAAGCACCACGATGCCAGGCGAAGAACAACCAGCTCCATAGCGCATTCAGCGCCAGCTGCGCAAGAAACAGGGTGAGCGCAGTCTTGGCCGCGCGGAAGCCGGCAACACGCCAGACCAGCCAGGCAGCGATACCCATCAGGGCATACAGCACGGTCCAGACTGGCCCAAAGACGGAGGCTGGGGGCGCCCACTCAGGACGTACGAGCTGGGCATAGAACGGACCAGCCTGGATAGATGCAGCACCGCCAATGCCTGCTGCGACGAAGCTGCAAAGGAGCCATGCCACAAGACCCACAAGCTGCTTCTGATTTGAAAGTGACACCATGCCGGACTCCGATTGTTGCCTAACGCTCCGGTGACCGTGGCGAAGCCGCGGAGTCATTGGCCATTAGTCATTAGTCATTGGGGAAGACGGGTGGGCTTGCGGTCCCCCGCGTCAGTCGTAAATCTCTATGCACGTTCATGGAAATGCATCTTCCAAACAGGCGGTGGCGGGTCTCCTAAGTATCCCAATGTGACTCCCGGCAATCAGTTATCGCTTAGGTGAATCGCAACAATTTCGTTTGGACTGATGACATAGACCGGTGACAAGTCAGTCACGTCCTCAACGTTTTCCCGCAACGACTCTTGAACGCCACGCAAGAAATCATCGGGATCATTCACACCTTGCACGAAGCCGAGTACCAGCGAGTGCACAACCCGTCCATCGTCCCGTAGCTTCCTGAGTTTCCGGCGATCCCTGCGACAAGCTTCGAATCCAAGGTTGTCACCCATCTTTCTGTACTTCAGTTCTATGCCGATCAGAACGGGAAGGCTGTAGATGTAGGTGTCGAAGCCTTTGTGTTGTTTAACCAATCCGTCAGGGAGCGCCATCGGATCAAGGCAGGCGATGTCAATCTTCCCGTTGTACTCCGAGTAGATCAAGCCGAGTCGATAGGGATCGTCACCTTCAGTTCGCGGGACATGGAGTTCTCCGGCAATTCTGCTACGTAATCTTATCAGCAGGTCGGCTTGAAGATCGGACTCAAATAGATATCGATACGGGTTAGCCTGAAATGCTTTGATGAGTTCATTGGTCACGTCAAGTGTGGCTCGCATGATCTCTTCTCTAGACGGAAGTGTTGGCACGTCACCGGGGGGATAATGAGGGCAGGTACTATGTGGAGCAAAGCAAGATAACAGCCCCTCTTCGAAAGGCCCCCGCCATCAGTCTGGGTCCCATCTGGTGTGCATCCTGTTGATCTTACTCGTGCGGGTCATGAAGGCACTTGCACGCATTCTGGACGCCATTGTGAAGATCCCGATCTACCTGACGGTGAGGCTCGTCTTTGAGCAGAATTGCTACGGCAAAGAGCTACTGCTGTACCCTGACGTGAATGCCGAAGTTCGGATCGGGGCTAACGGTTCGGAACTGCACAATGTAACGTCCCTGCACGTTTGAGCGACAGATCATGTGATTGAAGATGAATCTGGAGGAGACATGGCAGGAGTTGAACTACAGTGGCCTACGGGGCTTGAACTTACAATGGACATGCGGTCCTGACCTCACGTGCCGTGCCCACGCCTCTACCAGCCTAGGACCAAACTCAGTATCTTTGAGCCATGCGATGGTCTAGCCTCACTCAGATCCACGTGCCATTTGCGGCACAAGTGGACCTGCCGACAACAATGGGTCGAGCCCTACTATTCACAGTATTGACGGCAGTAGGAATACGTCCCGTGGTTTCGCAGCCGTCTGCGCATCAGGATTCACCTTTCGACACGATTAAGAGGGTGCCATTCAGCGATCCGGACGGTTTCAGTAATCCAAGCGTCGCTGTTCTGGCCGACGGCAGACTCGGTCTTGCATTCAGGACATGGGGGGACTCTGCCGCATTCTATTTCATGGCTTCCGGCGACGGAGGCATGAGTTGGACGGAGGCGGTCGAAATACCAAGGAATGCGGACACCATATCCAGGCTCCACTATCCAACACTAATCGCTCTTCCAACGGGGCGCGTCCTGGTGTATGACGATCGACCGTTCGAGTTTACCCCGCACGTGGTAGCCTACTCAGACGATGGCGGAGCTTCATGGAAGGCCGAAATAGTTCCGATACCGGCAATACACCTGAGTTTCTACGGCCCCTTCGAAGGCGAGATTTGGAGACTGGCTTGGAACAATGGGGCCACCACATGCTGGGCGTTTAGTGGAGACTGTCAACTTCTCGTATGGAGGAGCGAGAACGGTCTAGACTGGTCGGATCCGGAGACCCTTTTCCCGCTAACTGTCGCAGATGGATGCTTCCCGTTAAAGCCCCGGTCCTTGGTGGAGACCAGTTCGGGTGAATTAAGAATCATCTTCAGCGGTCAGATCGACAATTGCTCAGAACGGAGAGAAGGGCTTTTCTTTTCGATATCCGAAGATGGTGGTCGAAGCTGGAGCGACCCAATGGTAATGCAGATCGCTCCCGATGACATGTACGAGTTGCTTGCCTTCAAGCTTCGGATGGATCCAAACGGTGGGTCTTGGATCGTTGCCACGATAGCGAACAAGACGCCAGGTGGCGCCATAATTGAAGGATTCGACATTGGCTTCACGAACAACGTCGAAGGTTCGGACGAGTGGAAACCCATGAGCCGGTTTACGGAGTTCGATGGGAACGATCTTCATGCGGACTTGGCCTTTGTGAATAACCGGCCGCTGGTGTTCTTTACATCACAGCGCGGAACAGGGGCTGAGCTTGGACTGGGTACGATAGATACCGGTGACTATTGGAGTTCTGGCCAGATCTGGTACGGCGAATTGGGTCGCAGTGTGGACAGTATTTTGCCGCCGTCCCTGTTCAAGGCCCTTAGTCCTGATCGTCCGTTTAGGACATGGCTGGGGCCGGATGAGACGGAGCCTGTAGCATATTTGGTGTCTGACGAGGGGGAAATCCGGTTCGCTGAATTGGTTGTACTGACAGGCGGTGATTCAACGATAGCAACATTGCGTGATGACGGTCAAAGCAATGACGATGGGACTGCTGATCGAACCTATGGGGGGACATTGGGGCCTTTCGGATTCGGTCAAGACAAGAGCTATTTCGCGCTGGCCGTCGACGACGATAGTCTCGTTGGCCTTAGTCCCTCCACCCCTCTCGAAATTGTGAGATATCACAATGTGGGCAGCTTCAAACTTGCCCTCAACAAGGTCGGAATTTTTGGAGAGGGGTATCTCGGGACCCGTTTCAAGCCAATGGGCGCAGGGCAATGGCCGGACGAGGATTCGCCGGATAACATTGGAAATGCCGGTCTATGGTTGGGTCAGCGGGGTGCGCGTAGGATGTATAATGATGATGGCTCTGTGACAGTTGTCGATGACCCCGATAAATCTCGAGTCGTACACTACGAACCGTTCAACCAGGCATACGTCGACTGGTCAGCAATTCCAGGATCGTTTCCAAGAGAGATCAACTGGGATCCCGGTCAGGCATTTTCGGCGAGATTCAGCGATGCCAACTCGCCGTGGCCCTTTGGCGTCGAGATAACACAGTCGACTTTTGGTTGGCGTAGCGGCGAGGCCGGCAATGGTGTCGTCTTGCGCAATGACGTCAGGAACATTTCTGCAGCGAGACTCGACAGCCTCTATCTCGCCCTTTACGTAAGCGTCGGCATCGGCGGTGATGCGACTGATGATCAGCCCCATTGGGAGCGTTCTCTGGATATGTTGTATGCCACCGACAGAGACAGCACGCACCTCGGCGTACTCTATCTACCTGATCCCCTTGACGCTCTGCCCGTCCTAGGCCCGCACACCGCAACTGCAGTGGAAGATGTGGGGAGCTGTCCGGCCCCGAATGTTTCTCGGCCTAATTGCTTCTTCAGAACCAGTGAGAAACAAGACCGAGACCGCTTCGAAATCATGACACTTGGAATTGACACTACGCTGATTAGTGCGGCGCAGCCGGGACGTTGGATTCTCCTTATGACCTCCCAACCTTTTACCTTGGAGCCCGACTCATCCTATTCCGTAAGCTTTGGACTTGCGGCGGGGGAAGGTCTGAACGACTTGCGGACTAATGCCAGCGCCCTACGCTCTGCATATCTCGCCGCGAACGTGCATGCAGTTGGAGACAGGTTGGAGTTGCCGGATGACTTCGATATTGGACTACCATATCCTAACCCTGCCTCCACTGTGCTCAATCTGCCCACTGAGTTACTCAATCCACAAAGAGTCGTCTTGACAGTCTTTGATGTTTTGGGCAGGAAGGTGCATGCAGAACAAAAGACCTATGTCCAACGGGGGAGTAGTACCCTACGTGTACCCATTGGGTCTCTCGCCGAGGGTGTTTACCTACTCCGAGTCGACTCGGACCGCCAGTCATCCAGCCGCAAGTTCGTCGTGGTCAGATGAGTTCAATGTCTGTGTTCCGGGATGTCTTGACTGATTGTTTGTCACACAATGGCGCGCGATGACGGCGAAGCCGCGGAGTCATTAGTCATTGGCAGACGGGTGGAACAATCCGCGACGCCACCAAGCAGCCGGGGACCATGCGGCGAGTGTCGCTATACCGGCTCTCGATATTTGAGGAGGTGATAGATGATCAGATGCGCCATGCGCTTCTCAGGATGCTCGTAGCTGGCTCGCCGCCAGGCGCGCCGACCGCCTGATGTGACTACCGGCTTGTAGACGAGGTCTCTCTCCGAGACCGGTGTCGGGCAATCTTCACGCTTGCAGCAAGGCCTAACGGCCAGCTGGACGTTTCTCCTCTGTGGATCAAATCGCACCTCCAACGAGCCGTAGAGGCTGTGCAGTCTCACGTGCCACTTCGTGACGTCCGGTTTGACGTCCATCAAGCGTTCCCATTCCTGTACAACCCCGTCGCGCAACTCGCGCCACATTTCGTCAACGATATGTCGGCCAGACTTGTCCATTGGCTGGTGACCGGGCGGAGTAGAATGGAGAACCCCGACTACGGGCCAAAGATCGGAAATCTGCCTCACCGGCTCCAGCAGGCAGCCGAGAAAATGTTTGGCGGGGCGCGCCTTACCAGCGTTGCGGGGAGCCCCAATAGATAAACAAGGAGACCGCGGAGAGTCAAATGACGATGCCGGATCCGACGAAGAGTCAGGTCGCCGTGGTACCGACAATCCGAGTTGACAGCCTCGCCGACTCGCAGACCCGAACGACTCGCCCCGGAACTGATCCACCCCCGTCCGGTTGACAACTGCCGTATCCGCCACGTTCCATGCGCCACTCCGACCTGCACAGCCGCGTCTCTGCTGGCCCTCGTCCTGCTATGGGGGCTCGTCGTCGCGCCGGTCTGCCACGAGTTCTACCACGCCCGGGAGTGGAAGGAAAACGTCGCAATCCACGCCGGACACGTGCACGACCACGGTCACGCGGTGGATGCGAAACGGACGGCCAAGCTCGACCACATCGTATGCGTCGTCCGGGCGGCGGGAAACCTTGCCATCGTTCCGGTCGAGGAGTCGGTACAGTCGAGGACGAAGCCCGTCGTGTTTGCGCCCGACCGTCGCACCAAGGGTCGTGGCGATCGTGAATGGACCCATGAAATCCGAGGCCCGCCCGTTGCTTGATCTCCGTTCCGGATCACAACCGATCTGAAACGGCAGCACATCTATCCACTCAAGCAACAATTCGATCAACCCGCCCGTGCGGGGTGGTCGACATTCAATCGGAAAAGTCATGACACGCATTGCAGTCGTGGCTGCGACCCTGACGGTCGCGGCTGCGTTTGGCGCAAACGCGCAATCGATCACCGGCAGCGTGGTCGACAAGAAAACCGGAGAACCCCTCATCGGCGTGAACATCGTCGTCAACGGCCTGGAAATAGGCACCGTGACCGACGACGGAGGCCATTACGCCCTCGAGGTCGGACGCTCCGGAGACTACCGTATTTCATTCCGCTATCTCGGTTACCAGACAGCGATTCAGGACGTACAGATTGCGGACGGCGACCAAACGGTCGACGTCGCTCTGTCGCCTTCGGCCATCGAGTACGCACCCATTACGGTGACGGCCAAGGCGGAGGCGTCCGACATCCTCTCGACACCGCAGCCGACCGTCGTCGTCGACAAGGCGCACATTGAACGCGACCGGGGCGCCGCCGCCTTCGACGCGCTGGCGAACACGGAAGGCGTACGCCTGCTCCGGACGGGCGCGGGCATCGCCAAGCCGATGATCCGCGGGCTAACGTCGCAACGCGTCGTCGTCGTGCAGGACGGCATCCGGCAGGAGGGACAGCAATGGGGCGACGAGCACGGACCCGAGCTCGATGCGTACGGGATCGACCGGATCGAGATCGTGAAGGGTCCCGCAAGCCTGCTCTACGGCTCCGACGCCCTGGGCGGCGTGGTCCACGCCCTCAGCGACGATCTCTTCGAGCTGACGGAGCCGGTGAGCGGTAGCGTGTTGTTCCAGGGCATCGGCTCCAACCGGCTCGGCGCCGGCAGCGCCCGGGTCGGAGGCGCCTCCAACGGCTACGTGTACGAGGGACTCGCCACGTACAAGCGCGCCGGCAGCTTCTCGACCCCCGACGGGGTCGTGCCGAACTCGGGATTCGACGAATACGACGTGGCGGTCCGCGGCGGGAGGTCGTATCGCGAAGGCCACTACCTCGTGTCCTACAATCGGACGTCGCTGAAACTCGGTCTCTTCGAGCCGAACGCAGGATCGGACGCCGAACCCGTTTCAAACAGCCGGTACGACATCAATCTGCCTTTCCAGCGCGTTCAGCACGACAAGGTCGGCCTGCACGTGAAGCAGCAGGTCGGACGCAGTCACATCGAATGGACGTCCGCGTGGCAGCGCAATCGGCGGCGGGAGTTCGAAGAGAGTGCGTCGATCCCCGGGTCGCACTGGCGGTTGACGACGGTGAATTCCGACCTTCGTTTCCATCATGCGCCCATCGGCCGGATGGTCGGAACGGTGGGGCTCAGCGGCTCCGTCCAGCAGAACAAGACGCTCGGTGAGGAGCACCTCATCCCGACCGGTACGACGTGGAACGGCGCGGCCTATGTGACCGAGGACCTGATGCTCGCCACGACGACGCTCAGCGGCGGCATCCGGTACGACCACCGCGATCTCTCGGCGGAGGCCGACGAGGAGCTCGGCAATCCGAGCACGTCGCGAGGCTATGACGAATTGTCTGGCGCGCTCGGCCTCGCCTGGCACCCGGGGGACGGACTCTCAGTAGGCCTGAACGCCGGACGAGCCTGGAGGGGACCCGTCCTGATCGAGCTTTTCGGAAACGGGGTGCACGAGGGCACCATTCGGTTCGAGAAAGGGGATCCGAACCTCGTCGCGGAGAAGAGCCTGAGCCTCGACGCGACGGTCCGGTGGATGTCGCAGCACCATTATCTCGAAGTGTCGCTCTTCCGCAACGGGATCGACGACTACATCTTTATCCGCCGCACCGGATTGACCGACCCCGAGACCGGATTCGAGGTGTACCAGTACTCGCAGGCGCAGGCTACGATCTCGGGCGGCGAGTTCAGGCTGGACGTGCACCCGCATCCATTGGACTGGCTGCACCTGGGGGCGTCCGGGGATCTGACGCGCGGTCGCAACAACGAAACGGATACGAATCTTCCGTTCATGCCGGCCGATCGGGTCCGCTTCGAGGTCGGTCTCACGAGGGCGGCGCTCGCGGGGGGACTGACGGACGCGCGGATCGACTTCGGGACGACCTTGGTGGCCGCCCAGAACCGGGTCGACGCGAACGAGCTTCCGACGGAGGGGCATCAGGCCTTCGACATGTCCGCCTCCGCCCGGTATGACCTCGGGACGATCGTGCTCCATCCGCTTCTTGCAGTCGATAATGTGTTCGATGCCCGGTACCTCGACCATCTGAGTCGATACCGCATCTACGACGTTGCGGCGCCGGGGAGGAGCGTCAGGTTCTCGGTCTCGATGGAGTTCTGAGACACGGTCGGGCGAACAGGAAGAGGGCGCGGAGACCAGCCGGCGGGTGAGGGGAGCGACGCGATAGCGAAGACCCCCAACGATCCGCGCCCCGTCCGTCGCAGCGCGAGGGAGGGGAGCCCCCTCAACCTCGCGCCCTGACGATACCCTCGTCGAGGCTCGCGTCGATGGTCTGACCCGGCTGGATGACCAGGTAATCTGCGTCGTCCCAATCACCATGCATCAACCCGGCTATCAGCCTCGTGCTGCCTTCCAGGCGCGTATAGGTCCATCCCTGCTCGTTGGCCCAATCTCTGGAAGCTTGTTCCTGATCGTCGGTATTCGGGATGCCGGTATCGATATAGGCAAGACTAGAGTAGTTACGCAGGTGGTCGTTTAGCACCTCCATCAAATACTGCGCGTTCTCCTCTCCATACTTCTCGACGTACTCCTCGTACGTTGAGATCCCCATCTCACGTGTGGTGCTGCCGGGATTGGTGAGACTCGAATCGGCACGTTCTGTCCACCCCACCGATCTGAAGTAGGTCCCGGGATTCGCTTTGAAGTACTCCAGGTAACGTTCTTTCGAGCCCAGCAACAGGGTGATGCAGTCGTGTGCACGCGGCAGCACGATCGGGATGCTCGATCGCAGGTTCCGGGTGCCATAGTTGCAGAGTCCGTAGGCCAGGAGTATCGCATCGTATTTCTCGGCCTCTATGCCGTCGATCGCTACCTGCAGGGAAGACGACATCTTCTTTTCGCCGAGATCGTGCAGACCCTGCTCAACGATGGTCACCTCGATGAGGTTGCGTGATTCAGCCGCACACTTGTAGCACTCGCGTGCAAGCACGGCGCAGCTGAGAACCATGTATCGCTTTGGGACCATTCCGGGCAAGATAGCTAGCACCCACGCAAATTCGGAGCCGAAGAGCTATGCCGGATCCCGATGCTTGAGAAGGTGATAGATGATGAGGTGCGCCATTCGCTCTTGACGGTGTTCGTAACGGGCCCGCCGCCAGCCTCTCGGGTCGCCAGATTTGACTACCGTCTCGTAGACGATGTCTCTCTTCATCACCGGCGTCGGACAATCTTCCCGATCACAGCAAGGCCTCAGGGCCACGTGCACGCTTCCCGAATCCGGATCGAATCTCACGTTGAGCGAGCCATAGAAGCTGTGCAGCTTCACGCTCGAGTCCGTGACTTCGGGTGTGACGTCCATCAAGCGTTCCCACTTACGCACGACGTCATCCCGCAGCTCACGCCACATTTCATCGGCAATATGTTCGCCGGTTGAAT
>CAVYJC010000002.1:0-346178 GCA_963768715.1 uncultured Bacteroidota bacterium | reverse complement strand
TTTTGCCCACGCTCATCCGTCGTATCCTTGAACATTGTTGCTGTGCGGCCTGCAAAAGGCATTTCCAACGCCACCAATGAACCACACCCAGAAATGCCTCATCATCGCCGCCCTCATCGCCACGGCGCAACCGTCGTCGTAGGTGTTGTTGTGGTTGGGATTTCGCCGGGGTCATTGTGCCACTCTCCCTTGCGGTATGGCTGCTCGCCGGGGCCGGTTGGTTCCATCGGCACCACAAATGGCCTTATTCCACGCGGCGAAAGGGTATCGTTGTGTGGGCTCTCTTGCTTTCCCCCGCGGCAGGTCTTCTGCGGGCGACGTGCCGGACTTCTGGGTTTCTCCGAGGCGGAGTTTGCGTTCTGGATTATGGCCGCCGGAGGCTGGATGCTGCCCGACGAGACGGGCCGCCATCAGGGAAATGGGTACGCCGGACCCGACGAAGAGTCAGGTCGCCGTGGTACCGACAATCCGAGCTGACAGACTAGAAGACTCGAAGACCAGAAGACTAGAAGACTGATTGACCCCTCCCGGAACTGATCCGCCCCCGTCCGGTTGACAACTGCCGTATCCGCCACGATCCATGCGCCACTCCGACCTGCACAGTCGCGTCTTGTTGGCCCTCGTCCTGCTATGGGGGCTCGTCGTCGCACCGGTCTGCCACGAGTTTTTCCACGCCCAGGAGTGGAAGGAAAACGTCGCGATCCACGCCGGACACGTGCACGACCAGGGTCACGCGATGGATGCGAAACGGACGGCCAAGCTCGACCACATCGTATGCGTCGTCCGGGCGGCGGGAAACTTTGCCTACGTTTCGTCCGATGAGTCGGTACAGTCGAGGACGAAGCCCGTCGTGTTTGCCCCCGACCGTCGCACCAAGGGTCGCGGCGATCGTGAATGGACCCATGAAATCCGAGGCCCGCCCGTTGCTTGATCTCCGTTCCGGATCACAACCGATCTGAAACGGCAGCACATCTATCCACTCAAGCAACAATTCGATCAACCCGCCCGTGCGGGGTGGTCGACATCCAATCGGAAAAGTCATGACACGCATTGCAGTCGTGGCTGCGACCCTGACGGTCGCGGCTGCGTTTAGCGCAAACGCGCAATCGATCACCGGCAGCGTGGTCGACAAGAAAACCGGAGAACCCCTCATCGGCGTTAACATCGTCGTCAACGGCCTGGAGATAGGCACCGTGTCCGACGATGGAGGCCATTACGACCTCGAGGTCGGACGCTCCGGAGACTACCGTATTTCATTCCGCTACCTCGGCTACCAGACAGCGATCCAGGACGTACAGATTGCGGACGCCGACCAGACCGTCGACGTCGCACTGTCGCCTTCGGCCATCGAGTACGCACCCGTCACGGTGACCGCCAAAGCGGAGGCGTCGGACATCCTCTCGACGCCGCAACCGACCGTCGTCGTCGATAAGGCGCACATTGAACGCGACCGGGGGGCCGCCGCCTTCGACGCCCTGGCGAATACGGAAGGCGTCCGCCTGCTCAGGACGGGTTCGGGCATCGCCAAGCCGATGATCCGGGGACTGACCTCCCAGCGGGTGGTCGTCGTGCAGGACGGCATCCGGCAGGAAGGACAGCAATGGGGCGACGAGCACGGGCCCGAGCTCGACTCGTACGGGATCGATCGTATCGAGATCGTGAAAGGTCCAGCCAGCCTGCTCTACGGCTCGGACGCCCTGGGCGGCGTCGTCCACGCCCTCAGCGACGATCTCTTCGAGCTGACGGAGCCCGTGAGCGGCAGCGTGCTGCTCCAGGGCATCGGCTCCAACCGGCTCGGCGCCGGCAGCGCCCGCGTCGGAGGCGCCTCCAACGGCTACGTGTACGAGGGACTCGCCACGTACAAGCGGGCGGGCAGCTTCTCGACCCCGGACGGGGTCGTGCCGAACTCGGGATTCGACGAATACGACGTGGCGGTCCGCGGCGGGAGGTCGTATCGCGAAGGCCACTACCTCGTGTCCTACAACCGGACGTCGCTGAAACTCGGTCTCTTCGAGCCGAACGCAGGATCGGACGCCGAGCCCGTCTCAGACAGCCGGTACGACATCAATCTGCCCTTCCAGCGCGTCCAGCACGACAAGGTCGGCCTCCACGTGAAGCAGCAGGTCGGACGCAGTCACATCGAATGGACGTCCGCGTGGCAGCGCAATCGGCGGCGGGAGTTCGAAGAGAGTGCGTCGATCCCCGGGTCGCACTGGCGGTTGACGACGGTGAATTCCGACGTACGCTTCCATCACGCGCCTATCGGCCGGATGGTCGGAACGGTGGGGCTCAGCGGCTCGGCCCAACAGAACAAGACCCTCGGTGAGGAGCACCTCATCCCGACCGGTACGACGTGGAATGGCGCGGCGTACGTGACCGAGGACCTGATGCTCGCGACGACGACGCTCAGCGGCGGCGTCCGGTACGATCACCGGGATCTCTCGGCGGAGGCCGACGAGGAGCTTGGCAATCCGAGCACGTCGCGAGGCTACGACGAGTTGTCAGGCGCGCTCGGCCTCGCCTGGCATCCTGGGGACGGACTTTCAGTCGGCCTGAATGCCGGACGGGCCTGGAGGGGACCCGTCCTGATCGAGCTTTTCGGAAACGGAGTGCACGAGGGAACGATACGGTTCGAGAAAGGGGATCCGAACCTCGTTGCTGAGAAGAGCCTGAGCCTCGATGCGACGGTCCGGTGGATGTCGCCGCACCATTACCTCGAAGTGTCGCTCTTCCGCAACGGGATCGACGACTACATCTTTATCCGGCGTACCGGAGTGACCGATGCCGAGACCGGATTCGAGGTGTACCAGTACTCGCAGGCGCAG
This sequence comes from uncultured Bacteroidota bacterium, assembly GCA_963768715.1. GTDB lineage: Bacteria > Bacteroidota > Rhodothermia > Rhodothermales > DATKEJ01 > DATKEJ01. Next base: position 343,353 of record CAVYJC010000002.1, on the reverse strand, counting down.
GCAACGATCTCGGGCGGCGAGTTCAAGCTCGACGTGCACCCGCATCCGTTGGACTGGCTGCACCTGGGGGCGTCCGGGGATCTGACGCGCGGGCGGAATACGGATACGGATACGAATCTTCCACTCATGCCCGCCGATCGGATCCGATTCGAGGTCGGTCTCACGAGGGCGGCGCTCGCGGGGGGACTAACGGACGCGCGGATCGATTTCGGGACGACGCTCGTGGCTGCCCAGAACCGGGTCGATGTGAACGAGCTTCCGACCGACGGTCACCAGGCCTTCGACATGTCTGCCTCCGCCCGGTATGATCTCGGTACGATCGTGCTCCATCCGCTTCTTGCGGTCGACAACCTGTTCAATGCCCGGTACCTCGACCATCTGAGCCGGTACAGCATCTATGACGTTGCGGCGCCTGGGAGGAGCGTCAGGTTCTCGGTCTCGATGGAGTTCTGAGGCACGTTCGGGCGAACGGGAACAGGCCGCGGAGACCAGCCGCCGAGTCATTGGTCATTAGCCACTAGCCACTAGTCACTGGGAGCGGGACCGCTACTGCGTTTTATAGGCGCAGGTGAGAATCCGGACCCTGTCCGACGTAGCTAACCGGAGCGTAGCGCAGGTGGCGGAGTCGGAGGGCGCGCGAGCGAGGCGAATAGCCGACACCTTCTTGGGCACCACCAACTGCTAGATACGAGGGCAGGGTGTGAAGGCTATCCCGCAGATCGGCCCCATCTCTGAACATAGGAGAGATGCAGCGGGCATCATTTGGATACCCTGAGATTCAGCACCTGCTGCAGCGACAACCGTTCATCGTTTTCGCTCACCGGTCGTTCGGGTCCCGGCTGCCCACGGATTGTGACCACGCCCGCAGAGCCGCCCGATCATCCGCAGAAAGTCGCGCATTCGGATGAAGAGGCAGATAAATCCATGGCGGCATCTCGCCCTCCGCCACCTCGTCCCAGCTTTCCTTCATCTTCTTCGCCTGCTGCTTCGCGGTGTATCGATTCCAGGTCGAGAAGTTCAGTTCCTCGCGACCCTCATGCACATCGCTCGCGACCAGCCATGACGCCGGAGCGACGCGACTGTACCAGGGCCAGACGGTCTCGTTGGAGTGACAGTCGTAACACGCTCGCCGCAGGACGGAACGCACTTCTGCGGTGGCGGGCACCTCGGTTTCAACCGGTGGGTTCGTTCGATCCACCGGCACAAGCTGAATCGCAACGAGAGCGATGATCAGCACAGCGGTCGCCCACTTCGCGATGCGTTTAATGTCTTTCATGGTCGCTATCCTCTATCTGCCGCGGCATGCTGTTGTCAGGCAACAACTGTCTTAGCCCAAGATCTGTGAATTGAGTTGCCACACAGAGTAGTTAAGTGCAGAGGCGAAGCTGACCCACACAAGGTACGGAACGAGCATGGCGCCTGCCAACGGCCGGATTCTCCAGAAGGCGATCAGGGTTGCGACGATAAGCGCCCACAGCAATAGGATGTCAGCGAAGGCCAAAGCACCACGATGCCAGGCGAAGAATAACCAGCTCCATAGCGCATTCAGCGCTAGCTGCGCAAGAAACAGGGTGAGCGCAGTCTTGGCCGCGCGGAAGCCGGCAACACGCCAGACCAGCCAGGCAGCGATACCCATCAGGGCATACAGCACTGTCCAGACTGGCCCAAAGACGGAGGATGGGGGCGCCCACTCAGGACGTACGAGCTGGGCATAGAACGGACCAGCCTGGATAGATGCAGCACCGCCAATGCCCGCAGCGACGAAGCTGCAAAGGAGCCATGCCACAAGACCCACAAGCTGCTTCTGATTTGAAAGTGACACCATGCCGGACTCCGATTGTTGTCGCGGAGAGCGTGCTGATCGATTCTCCGCAGCCCCCCTCAACCTCTCGCCTTGACAATACCCTCGTCGAGGCTCGCGTCGATGGTCTGACCTGGCTGGATGACCAGGTATTCCGCATCATCCCAATCGCCATGCATCAATCCGGCTATCAACCTCGTGCTGCCTTCCAGGCGCGTATAGGTCCATCCCTGCTCGTTGGCCCAATCTCTGGAAGCTTGTTCCTGATCGTCGGTATTCGGGATGCCGGTATCGATGTACGCAAGACCAGAGTAGTTGCGCAGGTGGTCGTTCAGCACCTCCATCAAATACTCCGCGTTCTCCTCTCCATACTTCTCGACGTACTCCTCGTACGTTGAGATCCCCATCTCACGTGTGGTGCTGCCGGGATTGGTGAGACTCGAATCGGCACGTTCCGTCCACCCCACCGATCTAAAGTAGGTCCCGGGATTCGCTTTGAAATACTCCAGGTAACGTTCTTTCGAGCCCAGCAACAGGGTGATGCAGTCGTGTGCACGCGGCAGCACGATCGGGATGCTCGATCGCAGGTTTCGGGTGCCATAGTTGCAGAGTCCGTAGGCTAAGAGTATCGCGTCGTACTTCTCGACCTCTATACCGTCGATTGCGACCTGCAGCGAAGACGACATCTTCTTTTCGCCCAGATCGTGCAGACCCTGCTCGACGATGGTCACCTCGATGAGATTGCGTGATTCAGCCGCACACTTGTAGCATTCGCGTGCAAGCACGGCGCAGCTGAGAACCATGTATCGCTTAGGGACCATTCCGGGCAAGATAGCTAGCACCCACCCAATTTCGGTATTTGAATTTCGGTATTTGGTATCCAGCACGAACATGTTGCCATCATACCTTCGTAACTATACCGACGACTCCATAGATTGATGGGAACACATCTCCAAGCTCGTAACTTGTTGAGGTTGCTTGAATCGACTGAAGAACCTGATCGGAGTGCTGTCGGTAGGATGCTTGATCCTGCCGCCGACAACGCAGGCGCAACCACTCGTGGTGGCCACATTAAGCCACCGCGGCCTCCTCCACCCGCTGGCTGTTTTTGTCGATTCGACTTTCCAGCCGATCTACGACAGCGGTGAGCATCGGAGAGGATCTTGGGTCCGCACGTCCATCGCGGATACCATTCGAGTATGGTACCTCATCAGTCGTGACGGATACACAACGTTTTCGACGAGTGGCGACGCCTTCCGGTTCTCGGATGACGACGATCCATGGTGGAGTGGTTCCGTATACCGTGCCTCAGATTCGACGAGTTTCGGCATTGCATTTAGCAAGCCATCGAATCACTCCTTCTTCGCTGACGTGCCGGATACCTTGCAGAAGACCATGCAGGGCCGAATACTCTCGAAGGTCTTGACGACCTACATCGGAAGGCCACGGGAGACATATAGGATGGGCGAATACTACTATCCCGATGAGGTTTGGAAGAAGGCACTTGATTCGATAGAGGAGGGCAAGTTCTCCTCAGATAATCTGAGCGCGACGATAGGTACTGTTCGGCTTGAGTTTGGCGACAACAGTATCTGGGTGAGCGACGACATCTTGGCATCAGTCGTGACGTGGGGGCTATATGCCCCAGATCGATCATGGCTCGCCTCGGCAGTGAATATCGCCCAGCCGAAGGAGTTCACTATACCGGACCCATACATATTGCTGGACCATCAGGGTGGTCTGTACGTGATTGGAGAAGAGCAGGGTTGGGACGGTCCAGCTTGGGCAATCTGGGAGGTTCGGGGTAGGGACGTGAAATTCGTGCTTGCCGACTACTAGGATTCCGAGGCGAGCACCGGCTAGCAAGCAGGACCGAGTGGATCGCGTGATTCAGCCGCGCACTTGTAGCATTCGCGTGCAAGCACGGCGCAGCTGAGAACCATGTATCGCTTAGGGACCATTCCGGGCAAGATAGTTAGCATCCACGCAAATTCGGTATTTGAATTTCGGTATTTGGTATCCCCGGAGGGCGATATGTTGGCCGGTCGAATCCATGGGCCAGTGTGTTAGGAAGAAAAAGGAGAATCCCGACTATGGTGCTATGATCGAGAATTGGCGCCACAGTTTGTAGCAGGCAATCGCCACGACACCTATCAGGGTTTGTCTTACGGTCGGTTTGGGAAGCCCCAACAAAGAAAAGGCCGCGGAGATCCGAGCATATCGCTTCTCCGCGACCCTTGTGCCGGCTGACCCCGGAAGGCCGGCCTTTACCGACCGTGGTGGTCCCGGATACGTTCCTCGTCCAAACGGAACGGCAACACACCAGCGTACGAAAGGAACGGAAAAGGGCGGGGGATTGTCAAGCGATCGCAATGACGTTCTGGTTGGAGGCCCGACAAGACGCCGATGATGGACCATCCGCAACCTCTGCGCCCCTTGCCGGAGGCGACCGCAACGCTGATCAGTCCGAACAGAAGCCAAACAACGCCACATCTGGCTTCGAACGCCGGACGCCGGACGCCCGACCCGTCTCCGCCTCTACCAACACAGCCGGGATCGACTACGCCGCATCTGGCTTCGAACGCCGGACGCCGGACGTCGGACCCGCCTCCGCCTCTACCAACACAGTCGGGATCGACTACGCCACATCTGGCTTTGGACCCCGGACGCCGGACGCCCGACCCCGGACGAGGTGATACCGCGCCCACTTCCGGTCCCCCTCCTTCCGCAACGCACCCTTCTCGACGAGATCCACAAGATCCCGCGTGGCCGTCGCCGGTGACGTCCCTGTGATACGCAAGTAGTCGCCCGCACTCAGGCCGTCCGGGAAACCCTCGGGACCCTCGTCGAGCATTGCCAACAACGCCTTCTCCTGGCGCTCGTTCATCCTGTCTCGAAGCCGATCGAGCAGATGCTTCTTTTCGATCGCGAAGGATATCCCGTCCATCGTCGAGGCCTGTGCCTCGAGCGCGATTTCGGCGAACCAGACGAGCCAGTCGGTGATTTCGAGACGGCGATTGGATGCGGCGAGCAGGCGATAATACTCGTTCTTCTTTCGAAGCATGGCGCCGGACAGACCCACCATCACGCGATCGCCGGCCCCCTGGGTCAACGCCTTCTCCGCGATCGCTCGTCCGATTCGCCCATTTCCATTCTCAAACGGTTGGATGCATTCGAAATACAGATGGGCGATCCCGGCGCGGGTCAGAAGTGGAAGGTGATCCGGACCATCCTCCGCGGTTCGATTGAACCAGCGAATGAATTCATCCATCTCGCCCGGGACGTCCGCAGCGGGGGGCGCCTCGAAGTCGATCCTTCGGTTCCTGGCGGGACCCGAGACGATTTGTACAGCCTCCGATGATGATCGATATCCGGCGCCTTCGTGAAGCTCGTCGGCTCCTTTGTGGATCATTCCGCTCCACGAGAAGAGTGCCTCTTCAGTCAGGGGAGCATGCGCGCTTCCATAGAGGTCAACCATCATCTCGGCTATTCCAGATTCGGCCGGATCCGAACTGCCATCCGCCGTGAGTCCGAAACTGCGCCGAATCGACGACCGCACACTTTCGGGTGCGAGTGTCTCGCCCGCGATCTTGGATGTTTCGACTGCTTCCGTGGTGAGCAACTCAACGGTCAGCTGCGTGCGCTCACTCGGATCCAAATGCTGAACGGCGCCAACAAAACGGCCTCTTCCTTCAAGGAAACGAGATTCAAACGCAGCCAATCGCTCGGGATCGTACCGAAACGATGGCCAGCTCAGCTTCTGCCAATTCCAGTCCATGCAGGGGAAGGTACGATGTTATTGATCAAAAATATAGATGCTATGATTGATAAAGAATGATTTATAACTCACAGCATCGACATACATGAGTGATAAGTAATCAGATTCCTCTTGCTTTCGCTTACGGCCCTGAACAGTCGCCGACCAGAAGACCAGAAGACCAGAAGACCAGAAGACTAGAAGACTAGAAGACTAGAAGACTAGAAGACTAGAAGACTAGAAGACTAGAAGACTAGAAGACTAGAAGACTAGAAGACTAGAAGACTAGAAGACTAGAAGACTAGAAGACTAGAAGACTAGCGTCACCATCCGTCCCCCGCTCACCTTAGTCTATAGTCTATGAGAGGCAAATTGGTGTCTCTACTGCGGGTATCCTGGATCCGAACGACCAGTATCGTATATAACCCAGGGCCACTATCGTCCTGAACAATGAGAGCATCTGTCTGCATCGCAGCCGTCCTGGCTCTTGCCTCTGTTCCAAACCGCACCTCGGCGCAGCACGCGCGCGCCGCGTTTCTCACGACTTCGTTCGGGGCGATCTCCTACACCAATGAATACTCCCCGCATGGATACCAGACGCCGAAGGATTTTGGATATGTGGGCCGGGTCGGAATCCAGGTGTCGCCGTTCGGCGAACGGTTTCGTTTCGGAGCCGAGTACGAGTACTCGCACGTTCGGGAGGACTGGCGTTGGTGCGACTCGGGATTCGGTCCATGTTTGCCCGAACCGAGCGAGCTTTCCGGCTATACGTTCAGCGTGCAGTCAGCACTCGGTCACGTGGGTTGGTGGGTCCAGCCCTACCTTGTGGTCGGCGGTGGCTGGCTGAGAGTGCGCGACGTAAGGCGACAGGACGACATCGGACCGAAGACGGATCTCGGCTTCGGTCTGGCACTCAAACCCTTTGGAAGCGACCTGATCACGTTTGCCGTCGAGCCGCGCTATACATTTTTCTATTTCGCGAAAGAAGTCGACGTTGATGTTCCGAGTCACGTTTCGCTCACGGCGACGACGAGGGTTCGGTTGGTGCGCTGGTGAAATTCGGCGATGGTCAGCAGTCGAAATATGAAACTCCGATCTTCAATATGGATGCTGGTCACGATCTGGACGGTCGTGCTCGCATTTGCGGCCGCGCTCCCGGCGCAGGATCCCCCCACGCTCGAGTGGCAGGCCTAGTACTCGGATCAGTCGGATTTCGGACGGGACTTCGTAATGAGAGAAGACGGAAGCCTTCTTGTCGTTGCCAGTGCCACAGATTGGGGCACGATGGAGTCCCGGATCCTGCTTCTCGAACTGGATCGAGCGGGAGAAGAGCTTGGACGAAGCTACGTCGGAGATCCCAAATCGAGCGCCCACGACATCGTCCCCGTAGGTGATGGCGACTACCTGCTCTTTGGTTACATCGTCTCGGGCGAAGAGGAGGGACAGATTGCAAGGATCGACTCGGCCGGTGCACTGCTATGGATCAAGTCCATTCCCGGCGTCTACTACCTCACGCCCGGGATCGTCCTCCCTTCCTCGGGGGAGATCGTTTTCGGAACGAACAGCGGCGCCGCTGCAGGATCTCCTCCGACATCCATTCCGGGGCTCCTGTATCTATCGGCAGCCGGCGACAGCGTGCGCAGCGCGACATACGAGGATGAGCTGGCCTTCTGGATCGGCACACTGGCAGTCGCGCCTATCAACGGAGGACTCGTTCTCGCAGGATTTGAGTCGACGCCGCTTGGAGACCGGAGTGGACATCTTCTCAAGGTCGACGACCAGGGAGCACGCGAGTGGTCCCTCACCTTTGGCGGCGGGTACATCGAGCATCTTGACGACATCGTCGAGGATCCGGAAGGAAACTATGTCGTGACCGGCGTCGGACACACCCAGGCGGGCGGCGGTGATCTCTACGCGGCCAAGATTTCCGAGACGGGCGAGCTGCTCTGGGAATTGTATGCCGGCGGACCAGGTCGGGACGAGGGCAGCGCCGTGACGATTGACGGTGACGGTGGATACGTTCTTGCGGGCGAGACGGCAGCCGGGGGTTCCAACGAGCGCCTCTATCTTGTTAAAGCGAATGCCGGCGGCGAGATCCTGTGGGAAGTCGTTTCGGACGTGCCGAACAGTGCAGGCGAGGCGATTCAGCTCGATAGCGATGGGAATTATGTGATCGTCGGATGGGCTCAAGGTCCGGAGGATCCAGAGGATGTCTACGTTGCCAGGTACCAGCCAAGCACCGTCACGCGCCGCGAGCCCGCTTTGCCGGAGACGGCCGGTTCGCTAAGCGTGTTTCCCAATCCCGCCGCCGGTCGCCTCGTCCTCGAATATCATTGGCCGGCTCCCGGCTGGAAACACGTCGAACTCTTCGACGTCGGCGGGCGGTCCGTGATGAGCCAGTCCGAGTGGATGGATGTCAGTGGTGCCGTGCGCTTGGAGCTCCCGCGTTCCGCAATCGGATCAGGCCTCTATCTGCTGCGGGTCTTCGACGGAAATCGTCAGGTCACGACGCCCGTCACCCTCATCTTAGATCGATAGCGACGACCGGGAGGGTTTCCACCTGTTGGCCGGCGATCGAAGATGCCCGCTGCGGGATGCATCCCTGTCGACGTCCGGGCGACTGACTTGTCCGACTGCAAGATACCCCGCAAAATGAATACGCCGATCCTGACTCTCTCCGACGTAAATTCCCACCGGAACCAACCCCCTTCAACTTCAACGGAGTGCCTCCGTTCACAGTCATCCCTCCCAACTCAACATCTGCCCTCTGACGTCTGATGTCTGCTCTCGATTCCTACTGTCTGCTGTCTGCTGTCTGCTGTCTGTTCTGTCCTGTACCGTCGACGCCGTCCACGCCCAAAATCCTTCCTCGCCGCTCGCGGATCTCACGAAGACCTACGACGGCCTCCAGGGCCAGCTCCAGGTGGGCGGACCTTTCGTCGGTCTCGAGTTCCACCACAGCCGTCCGGCGCCGTCCCGGATCAGCTTCTACTATCCTGTTGCCAACAGCATCGATCTCAGCACCGACTACTGGGAGCGCGATCAGTCCATGCCGTTGTATCTCTACCTGACCGTCGACGGAAGACATGAAGACCTGAGTCGGGCCTCGCTCCCGTACGAATGGACGCCGGCGAATGTAGAATATACCGGAGTGGCTCCCACGCACGAGGTGAAGGTCAGCTACCGCTTCGGTGAGACGCTTCCCGTGATGATCCTCCAAGTCGATGTGACCAACGTTTCCGATCATCCGCTCGACGTGATGTTGTCGACCGGTCTCGAAACGACGCTGCGGACGTCACATGCTTACACGTGGCGCGACTCCGCAAGCGTGCGCTATTCAGACGATGGTTCAGCCTACCGGGCGGATTTCGATGCGGCGGACACCGATTCCGCGACGGTGTTCGTCGCAAACTTCGGAGTGATGCCGGAAGCGACCGGGGACATGGCGGGGCTGGTCAAGGATCCGTCTGCCGAGTTTGTGTATTCGAAACAATTGGATCCGGGAGATACACTCCAGGTCATCCAGATCATCGGCTCGAGTCGGAGACAGCAAGTTACAGATATCGTCCAGCGCGCTCGCACGCAGCTGGCGCGACGATGTCAACGCGTTCGAACAGCGCGTGGCCGACTTCGTCGACGCCTCGACGTTCTCTGTCGATGACTCCGCGTTGGTCGAAACGGCTCGCTGGTCGAAGGCCATCCAGCAGGCCAACCGGCACCCGCTCGAAGGGCATATCGTGCCGATGCCGTGCCCCGCCCAATACAACTTCTTCTTCACGCACGACCTGCTGCTGACCGATCGGGGCGTGGTTCAGTTTGATCCCAAGACCGTCCGGGATGATCTGCGCTATATCCTTCATTTCGACACAGGCGACCACGTGCTCACCCACGCCCGCTACTGGCGGGACGGGAAGTACGTCAGCGAGATGGCCGGAAGCGACAACTGGAACCACCTGTGGTTCATCCTGCTGACGGGGTCCTACCTCCGGCACAGTGCCGATACGGCGCTCGTCGCCCGCCTCTACCCAATGGTCTCCAAGAGCCTCGAGTTGATGCTCGAGAACTACAAGGACGGGATCATGCAGGGTTCGGAGCCGGACTGGTGGGACATCGGCGACGTGTACGGACCCAAGGCCTACCTGACCATCTTGACCATTCGCGCGATCCGCACGTTCGGCTTCCTGACGGCCGTTCTCCACAGGCAGGAGCCACGCCTGTCTGAGTACATGGCGCTTGCAGACCAGCTGCAGGAGAATATGGTGACGCGGCTATGGGACGACAAGGCCGGCTTCCTGCTGAGCGAGCTCGACAACGGCGAGGTCGATCACCACCTGTACATGGGCTCGCTGCTCGCGGCCGTGTTCGATCAAATCGATGACGAGAAAAAACAGGTCATGTTGGAAACGGCCCGAACGAAGCTCTTGGATCCGGAAATCGGTTTGCGGACCGTCGTCCCGACTGATTTCAACGAACTGATCGAGCGCTACCGATTCATCGGGCTGGAGGCCGGACTCCCCGGTCGTTACATCAACGGAGGCGTGTGGCCTCATGGCAATGCCTGGTATGCCATGGCGCTCCTCGCATCCAACGAACCCGACAGTGCGCTTGCCGCCATCCGCAAGTTCTATACGCTGGATGGGATTGCGAACAGTCCGGGTGGACAGCCGGCATTGTACGAGTACCGCCGCACCGACAAGGACTCGCCGGCGTACGGCGAACTCGACAAAACCACGTTTCTCTGGGCGGGGGGATGGTATTTGTCGGTTCTCTACAAGCTTGGCGGCGTGAGGGAGAACGAATGGAACATCCGTTTCGACGCGAACCTTCCGCACGGATTCGAGGATGCGTCGTACGACGTAACGGTTGCGGGACGTTCGGCTCACGTACAATGGAGCGGAAGCGGGCCGTATTTCAAGGAAATATCGGCGGATGGCGAACGTCAGTACTCGGCCGTGATCGTGGGACCAGCATCCGACATCAACCTGGTTCGGGGACGGCCGGATATGCCCTATCTCGAGCGAGTGGACGCCATCGTCGAAGGCGTCTCCTACGATGCCAAGCGGCGGAGACTCGATATCGATCTGCGTGGAGCTTCGGACGGTACGGCGACCGTTCAGGTCATCAGTCCCACCCAAATCCGGCGTGTCAAAGCGTCGGGGGCCGGCGTTGTCATTCGAGACAAGTCGAGCAGTGATCTCGGGGACGGTATCCAGCGGACTACAGTTCGTACGTCACTTGGCAGCGGGTCAGCCCGCGTGACGATCGAGTTCCGAAAGTAGATCGTCGACAGGGACCGACGCACCGAAGATCCGGCTGTCGGCGCCGGCGTAGGGAATGATCAGGTCATCTCCGAATACGTAGTTGGCGCACGTGAAAAGCACGTTGTCGACGCCTACTTCGGGATCACCCGACCGCTCAAGATCGCCGGTCGGCCGCATCAAGGGCTCGATTCGGCTCATAACGGGATCGTCCTCATCGAGATCCAGCAGCGCGGCGGCCAGATCGTATTCGCGCCGGCCATTCTTATCGAAATGTCCCTGATGGTAAATCATGAGGAAACGATTCCCATCCAGATGGATCGGTGGTCCGCCGGCTCCGACCCATGAACGCTCGAACTCCTGATATACGTACGATTTGAATAGAACGCCCGCCGGTTCCCACGGGCCGGCCGGTGACTCACTCGCGGCCAGATGAATGGCCATTGCATCCGGGCCTTCCATGGGCCGATGGAGCAGGATCCACCGGTCCCGCACGGGAGAGGGAAGGAGAGCCGCGTTCTTGTTGGGAACGCTGTTCAGCCGTCCTGTGATCGGACCGCTGAGCGACCAGTTGATAAAATCGGCAGTCTCTGCATGGCAGATCTGGATGCGCCGATTCGGTACTCCGGCGCGAGGATCACCCGAATAACCTGCGTAGTACATGTGCCAGGCCCCGTCGGCCCACGTGATGCGCGGATCCTCGACGCCGAGGTTGTGAAAGTTCTCATCCGGGGACACGATCGGGGTCGGCCACCTCTTCACCAGTTCCAGATCGGGCGTGAGAACGGCCAATCCCAGACTCGATGGGGCGACGTCTGAGTCTTCGGGAATCGGGCCTTGAGCACGATATATCATGACACAGGCCCCGTCGGCCCAGTCCAGTATCTGCTTCTGGTCGCCGTCGAGTGACCAGGCGTCCATGAGACCGTCCAACCTTGGGTCGGCAGGTAGGAGTACTGCTGCAGGGTTGAGAACGACCCGGCTTTCCCAATCATTCTCGGGCATCGCCTCGAGAACGGGGTTTCCATCGTTGAGACGCTCGACCTTGACAGCCGGACCGTCGGTTATGGACCGTAGACTCATCGTTTCCCCAGTACTTCTGCGAGTACATCCGACATATTCGCCTTTGCGAGGCCGATCACTCTGTCTGCCGCCCCGTAGTACATGTGCAGCACGTCGTCGATCACGACCGCGCCCTCAGGAAAGACGACGTTATTGACGTCGCCGATGAGTTCGTAGTCGGTTTCGGGTTCAAACACTGGGGACTTCGTTCGCGCAATGATTCGTGTGGGATCCTCGAGGTCGAGCAGCGCCAGGCCCACACGATAGACGTGTTCGCGATCAACCCCGTGGTAGATCAGCAGCCATCCCTCGGGCGTCTCGATCGGCGTCGGACCCATCCCGATCTTCTTTTCCTCCCAGTCCTGTTCGGGACTCATCACGATGGCATCGGCGAGGCGCTCGATGTATTTCGGCCAGAAGTCGTTCGGGGGATGACACAGCTCGTCGATGCCTGCAAACCAGGCTACCTGGATATCGGGAAAGATTCGGTGGAGCATCGCGATACGGCCGTCGAATTTAGACGGAAATATGACCGCGTCTTTATCTCTCCTGTCGGGTCCGATCACCCCGTGACGTGTCACCGTTTCGAAGTCCTTGGTACTGGCCAGCCCGATGCGCACTCCGTCGCGGTCGCCGCCGAATGCCGGTTGGCTCAGGGCGGTGTACGTGATGAGGAAGACGTCTCCGATTTTGGAGATCCGCGGATCCTCTGCACCGTATATGTCGGCGGGTGAATCGGGGCCGATCAGTGGACGCGGTTTCCAGTCGAAATGGACTCCGTCGCGACTGCTCGCATATCCGATGCTCGAGATGTAGTCGACGAAACCTCGCCGCGGCTGCTCGTCTCCTTCTTCGACGACCATGATGGTGTTGTAGCCGTTCGGTACGGCGCGGAAGGCCATGTGGACGACTTCGTCCTCGTACCAGGCGCCGGGATTAAATACCGCCCCTGATGCCCATGCAACGTCGTCTCGTGGCCACAATACCGGTTCGTCATGCCTCTGAAAAAGATCCATTTCAGTCTCGCCCAGTCAAAAATACTTCCAGTTCGTGACCGAAAAGCAACTCGAGCTTCTCGTCCGCCAGGTTCATGACCAATGCCATCGTCTTTTCTGATTGGCCAGAATGCGTCGTAAAAACGCGGTAGCGGTAATTCTTTCCGTCGTATTCGATAGACTCAGGCGGCGCTCCTACGGCATTTGCCCAGAGCCTTGCTTTTGGAATATGATCGATCTCTACCATGGTGTAGAGGGCCTCGATCGTCGATTCGGCGCCGGCATTAAGGTTGACATGGGAAGCACTGTCGATGCCGTCATAGCCACGGCCGGTCATCGGGTCGTACATGGCGAATTCCGCCACGTTGTTGCCCGAGAACCAACTGGCTGCGAGTCCCGCCATCACGGCATATCGCTCGTCCCCGGTCGCTTCGTAAAGGCGAACGAGGCCGACGGCCACGCACCTTACGGCGTAAGCGATCTGTTCGTAGTTCCTGACGCTCGTCGAGTCGTCCAGATTGAAGGAGTGCATCCACCCCTCGATGAGCAGGCGGGGATAGAATTGCTCTGCTTCGGCGACAGCTGTTTCGAGCTTGCCAAGTTCGGACAGGGCCTGCGTTTGCGAATTGCCCCAGCCGTGCCAGTCGTCGATCCACGACGCGTGGGCCGACCAGGGGAAGTGTGTCATGCTGCCCCACTGCATCCGGGCGATGCCGTCCGCGAACTTTTCGATCATGTCGGACAGAGCGGAATCCGGATACGCCTGGTTGAGGGCATGGAGTCCGAGAAGGAGTTCACTGGTCGCATCGGCGGCCGTTTCGTGGACGAGCCAGGTCGGTACATTCACGACCGTTGCGTTGACGGGTCTTGCCGTAATTAGCCAGCCGTTCCTCCAAATGGGGATAGGTTTGCTCGATGGCCGAGCGGGCGGCTTCGCTGAGCTGACGGATCGGACGTCTTCAGGACACGGGCTCCGACTCCGAGCGCCCAGACGGCGCGGGCGGTCCACCAGTCAAGGGAGTCGGCGCGGCTCGTGCGATGGGTACGGTTGATGGTCAGATGGTCGTCCAGCACGAAATTATAGAACAGGCCCGATTCCGCCTGCATGCCGAGGATAAACCGCAGCAGGGCTTCGGCCGTCTCCCGGTGTTCCGGATTCCCGTTCAGCTGGGTGTCCCGCAGGTACACAACGGCTGCGCGCGCCGCGTCGTCGACGCATGCGATGCCCTCGTCGTCGTCTCCGACCCAGTCGTAATCGGGAGCATCGGCGTAGATGTGGATGATGCGCACCGGCTCATCGGATTGGACGGTTTCGCCCAGGTGATCCAGGTGTGCGAAGTTGGGGAGTGTGATCAGCGCTTGGGGCAACGACGGCGATTTATATCCGTTATTGCAGGAGGTCAGGAGTAGGGAGACCACTGCAAGCGTGAGCAGCATTCTGCGTCGAATTGGGCAGCCAGGGGCTGTCCCAAAAGTCCGAAATACCCGTTTTGCGGCGGACTTCGTCGGCGAGACAGCGCCTCGATCAGCCCGCACGGGAATAAATCCCCGTGCTAGAGCAGTGACACGCCCGCTGAAGCGGGCTCAGATGTGGACGAATAAGGAGGGCGGGCTTGAGAATCGCGCTACCACGCAGCCCTGCGGCAGCAGGGCGGGATCTCCTTGTAGCACGGCTGTTTACGGCCGTGCGAAGTGCGGATGTTGGGCCAGACTCTGTGGGGCCGCCCGCCTCGCTGGGCTGAAGCCCGGCTCGGAGGGAATAGTAGACGTGTCCGGTTCCCTTGGGGAGCCCGCGGAGCGGGGAGGGGTGGATGTCGGATAGTCGTGAGATTTTGCAGCGGATCCACCCCCCGGCTTCCTCCGAACTGTGTTCGGGATCCAGCCTGCCCCCTCAGGGGGGACCGTAAGTTGTTTGCGTCTCACTGTTTCCTTCACGGGCTCCCGAGACGGCTCCCATCGGCGGCCAAACATATTTCTTGGTCTTCAGCCCCACGAGGAACTCCCTCGGATTCGCTGCCTGCCTCGCCGGGCTAAAGCCCGGGTGGCTACCTCGCCATCTGCCATCCCTCGTCGCTCGATCCACAGGGAGAGCATATCAGCGATGTCTGCTCGCTCGCTCGGGACAAGTCTTCCATCTTCCATCTTCCATCTGCCATCTTCATCCCTTCAATCCCGTTGATGCGAGGCTCGATATAAACCGTTTCTGGAAGAGCATGTAGGCGACGATCACCGGCAGCGCCAGCAGCAGGGCGGCAGCGAGTCGCGGCCCCAGCTTGCCCTCGGCTCCTCCGCCGACGGAAAACAGGGTCACCATTTGCGGCATGGTCATCCAGTGCTCCTCTCGTACCACCATGAGCGGCCAGAGCACCTCGTTCCAGTTTCCGAGAAACACGATGATTCCCGCCGTGACGAGGGCCGGAACGGAGAGCGGCCAAACGATCGTGAACAGGATTCTCAGCTCCCCCGAACCGTCGATTCTTGCCGCGTCGAGAAGATCCTGGGGTATGCTGAGGAAGCTCTGGCGAAGGATGAGCACGACCGTCGCGTTCATCATGAACGGGATGGCCAGTCCGGCCAGTGAGTCGGTCCAGCCGAAACGGACGACCAGCGTGTACAGGGGGATCAAGAGCACGAGGAACGGGACCATCATCGTGAACAGTATCAGCGTGAAGACTGCGTCTCGCCCCTTCCATTTCAGCTTGGAGAGCGAGTAGCTGGCCATCGATCCGAAGACGAGCGCCGAGGTCGTGACGAAGAGGGCAAGGACGGCGCTGTTCAGGAACGCACGTTCGATGGGGATATTCCGAAAGACGACAGCGTAGCTTTCGAGGGACCACTGCCTCGGAAAGACATTCAAATTGCTGAGCTCGACCTCAGGCTTCAGCGTGGCGAGGGCCATCCAGATAAACGGATAGGCGAAGACCACGGCGCCGAGCACGAGGGCGAGGTATGCGAGCAGGCGGGGAAGGGACATCCGATTTCTAGACATGCTATTCGTACGCCTCCGTCTCGACGAACTTTCGCTGCAGGAGCACGACGACCATGATCACGATCGCGAAGAATATCCCCAGCGTGGCGGCGTAGCCCATGTGGTTGAAATAGAAGGCCTGATTGTAGATGTAGAGGAGCCCGGAAATCGTGGAGTTCAACGGTCCGCCGCCCGTGAGCACGTACGGCTCGATGAACAGGGAGAATCCCCCGATGGTCGAAAGCACGACGACCGTCACCATCATCGGATTGAGCATGGGCAACGTGATGTTCCGCCACTGCTGCCAGGCATTGGCGCCGTCAATTTGAGCCACTTCGTACAGTGATTCAGGGATGTCCTGCAATCCGGCCAGGAAGAGGATGACGTAGAGTCCGACGTTCTTCCACGTGGCCATCAGCGCAATGGACGGCATCGCCCACTGCGGCGAGACCAGCCAGGGAACCCGCTTTCCGCCGAGCGAAGAAAGCACGGCGTTGACAAAGCCCGTGTCGAAGGCGAAAAGCTGTTGGAAGAGGATCGTGACGACGACGCCCGATACCACGACGGGGAGGAAGTATATGGTTCGGAAGAGTCCGCGCCCTTTGAGCTTTGTATTGAGCAGCGACGCGAAAAACAGGGCGGCGGCGATTTGAAGCGGGATGTGGATGGTGAGGAAGAAACCCGTGTTGAAAAGTGCCTGAAAGAAGACGTCGTCGCCCAGCAGCCTTACTACGTTCTTCAGACCGGCAAACTCCATGTCGGTCACGATGTCCCAGCGATGGAAGATGAGTACGAACGCGAAGATGAACGGATAGCCGAAGAAGAGGAGGAGGTGGACCAGGTAGGGTGCCGCGAACAGGATGCCGGTGCGCGACTTGGAATGTTTGCGTCGAAATGGGTTTGTCAGGGCGAGATTCATGACTCCCACTCCCTGATCAGCTTCATGCGGGCGATCATCTTCCGGGTGGCTTCCTCTGAGGGATAGATCCCGTAGACGGACCCCGCCTCGAACTGCTGTGCCACGGCATCGAGCAGTTCCTGAAGCGAAGAGATGCTGTCGACGCCCCGGCTGTAGGGTGCGGCCAGCGCAAACGGCTTCATTCCCGGCTCTCGCTCAAAGAAATCAGCAAAGAGCGAGTCGGTCAGTAGCGCCTTGCGGACCGGAATCTGACCTCCAATTTCGAGTAGCCGTAAATCGGCCTCTCGGCTGACGAGGTATTTCGCAAACGCCCAGGATTCGTTCGGGTGCTCCGTCGTGCTGAAAATCGTGATGCTCTTGAAATCCCCGAAGGTGAAGAGGTTTTCGGGCACGTCGTCGGGATGCGGCAGCGGCGCAAATCCATATTCGAAATCCGGCGGAGCATTGTCCTTGAGCCAGCGCAATTGCCACGGACCCGTAAACTCGGTCGCGATCTTTCCGCTCAAGACGGGACTCCCCTGGAAGGTCGTCAGAGGAAAGTAGCCTCCTTTGTAAAGGTCTCTGAAGAAGTGGAATACCTTGTCGGAGGCCACCGTGTCGACAGCAAGCTCGCCGTTGTCGAAGAAGGTCCTGCCGCCGGAGGCGCCCACGTAGAAGGCAAAATAATCGAAGCGTCGTTCGTGCCAGACGGGTCGGATGTCGCGATAGCCTATCCATCGGTCGAACTGACCGTCGCCGTTCAGGTCCTTGCTGATGCGCTCGGCGGCCGCCAGGTACTCGCTGTAGGTTTTTGGAGGTGTGGTCGATGCCCGCTTCCCGGAAGAGCTTGCGGTTATAGAGCATCATGATCGGATTGGTCTTCCACGGAATCTGATAGCTGACGCCGTCGATCGCCTCGAAGCGCTTCAAGGTCCCTTCCGGATACCGTGCGGCGGCAAGCGAGTCGAAGTCGGCGAATCGGTCGAGCGGCACGACCGCATTGGCGCGGACGAGATCCTCGACGATGCCTGGCCAGACGTTCGAACAGATGTCCGGCGTCGTTCCGGCAGCGATGGCGGCCAGAAGAACTTCCTCGCTCGATCGACCCGCCGGCAGTGGCTGCATACGCACCTGGATGTGCGGATGCTCGGCGTTCCACTCCTCGACCAGGACCTGGGCCAACTTCCTCTCACTCGGATTCTGCGAGGACCAGTAGGTCAGTTCGACCTCATTGCTCGTCCCCGTGCTCTCCCGGCGTTCGGATCGTGCGCAACCGGTGAACGCCACCAGGAGCAGAATGAGGGTCCAGTTTGCCACGGTTTAGAACGTAAGGCCAAACCCGACCACGTGGACGTCTCCGAGACGTCCTCCGCTGCGGAACGCGTAGTCTAGTTTGGCAAGGCCGCCCTCGAAGAGTGCCTGGTGTACAGCCAATCCTCCGGAAATGCCCCCCTCGGTTCCATCCAGAAAGAGGCCCCGATACCCCCCTCTAAAGAAAATTCGTTCCTGGAAGCAGTACTCTGCGCCCAGATTCAGGCTTTCATTGTTCGAATTGGGGTGGATCGCGTCGGCATTCAGCGTGACCCGGTGCATTCGCGAATTGATCGGGTTTGTGCTAACGCCGAACTGGAAATTGAGCGGCAGTTTGTGTGTGTCGAGTTCGTAATTGACGGGAATACGGTTGTTGTTGCCGAGCTGGCTCGGATCCGGATCGACGAACGTACGCAGATCTCGACCATTGAGCTTCATGTCGGTGCCGAAGTTGGAAATCGTCGCTCCGATAACCAGGCCACCCGCGAATTCGGTTCGAAACTGAGTCCCGATGTCCAGCGCCATCCCCGTTGCAGCGGAGTGCCAGATTCGCTGTCGGATGTATTTCGCGGTCAAGCCTATCGAGAAACGATCGGTCACCGCTTTCCCGTAAGACAATCCGAGTGCCATATCGGCCGCGTCGTAGGTCTCCCCGGTGCCCTCCTGTCGATCGACAGTACGCACAAGCATGTCGGGCATGGACAGCATGGTCACAGAAACGCCCGCGACGCCGGCGACGCCCATGTTCAGTGCGACACCGAGATAGTCGAAGTTGAGATCGCCGAGCCACTCCGAGTGCGCTGCGATGAGCTCACTGTCCTTCATGTTGGCGAGGCCGGCCGGATTCCAATAGAGCGATGACGCATCGTTCGCCGCAGCCACAAAGGCGCCGCCCATGGCAACGGCCCGGGGTCCGACGTCAATCTGTAGGAAATCGGCCGAAGTCGTGCCGACTTTTGAGACGCCCTGGGCGGAGGCGACGGTGGAGAACAAGGTCGCCAGAAGCAGGATCAATGAGCCAAGGCGGTCATCCGTTTGAAACAGGCGGGTGTCCGCGGCCGAGAGGTAGGCCGATTTGATAGCTCTCGATCCCCGCGAAGGGCAGGGCGGCCATCCGTTTGGTACCCCGCTGTCCCCCTCTGGAGGGGGCGGTCTAAGCGCGACGAAGGAGTGCGCAGCCGGGGGTGGTCCTCATCACGGGGTAACGGCGCCGCAAAAGATATTTGAGGCTGCAGCCCCAAGACGGAGGTACTAGAATTCGCAACCTGCCCCCCCAGGCTGAAGCCCGGGGTGGTTGTCCCGGCTCCGTCGGGGCCCATCGGGGTCAGGCCCAGGGCGGTTATTGCGGCTCCAGGAGGGCACAACGGGGCCAGCGCCGTGACGTCGGATTTGTAACTGAGGGCGATATGTTCAGTCCACCGTCTCATTTAATCACCCCGAATCGTCCCACAAATTCACCCACGCCCGGCGCGTCGACGTGGTACAGATAGATCCCGTATGAGATCGTCATGCCGTCGCGCTGCACGAGATCCCACGACAATTGTCCGTCGTCGATGCTCGACTCGTGTTGCAGCGTCTGGACGAGCTGACCCGAAATCGTGTAGATCCGGATCGTGCACTGGCGCGGCAGATGCATGAAATAGATGCGGCGCTCCCCGCGACCGGCTCTGTAGGTGTTGGGCGGCTCGAACTCGCTGGTAGCTACGTACGGATTGGGAACGACGAAGATATTCTCCAGGTCCTTGGCTTCCTGTGCCTCATCGAGGAACGGCGGATGCGTCGTGAATGTGACGCGATCGCCCGTCTGAAAGGGTTTGGTCGTTTCGAATTCGAGCCGGGATCCAGGCACGGGCGGAATCAAAGGTAAATCCGGTTCGAGCACAGGATCAGGCGGCACGAGCTGGATCGCCCATGACGCCCGCCAGGCGCCTGCGTCCCGTACCGGGGGCAGACCGGGTTCGATACCCGCGACGAGGATGATCATCTCCCCGTGGTCGTACTGGCCGTTGCGGAGGTCCGCATCGTCCTCCGTCACGATAAACGGCTGGCGTACACCCGCCGCATTCTCTATATAAAACGGTGTCGGGATGGCTCGCATGCCGAATCCAAGAACCAGAGACGTGTCTGAGATCGTGTCGGTGAAATGCAGCACGAAGTCATCCGGAATCGCAACGAATCGTGACTGCACGAGAGGAATCTTGGAGGCAGGTTTGACGACCGCTCGAAACGTGGTGGCGTCATCCGTTAGTCGCGTAGTGGCATCGGATACGGTCACGGATGTTGCGGACTCGATATTCACCACAAAGCCCTCGAACGGAGCGATCTCCGCGTTTCCGTTTGTGATCGGACCCGAGTCGACCGTCGTTCCGGTGGTCTTGTTCACCAGTGCGTAGGTGACGTCTCCCTCGTTCTGCCAGAGCGAGGGATTCTCAAAATCCAGCTCGTAGTCGGCCGACTGGGTCACGAGTCCCGGCGCGACGATCTCTACGTCCACGTTTCCCGTTCCGCGCACCGACTGTACCATGTTCTCGAGTTGGGGACCGACATACCCGGCGGCCGGCGCCCTCGGAACGGCAAAGCCCGTGTTGATGTCGGCCACGACATTGCCCGCCACATCATTCTTGATAATCGCCGTCGTGAGACTCGGGGCCAGCCCGCGGACCATGCCGTCTGGCGTAGTCACAACGGTACTGTCTGCGTTGCGCGCGACCAAGCCGCGGTCATAGGCCACGACGGCATAGTAGTAGGTCTGTCCGTTCCGGACGTCGCGGTCGATGAACGTGTGTTTCAGCCCACTGTCGGTTCCGAGATTGAATTGGACCCCGTTTACGCCTACCGGATGCGGGCCGCGGAGTCCGTTTACCAGGTCATACTGTGCAATGGGCTTCTGGAAGATCAGATTTCCGAAAGCGTCTGTAATGCTGAGGTTTTCCTCGAAATTCGGCTCGGTCGATCGGAAGATCATGTACCCTTCGAAATCGAACTCTCTGAGGAAGGGGTCGAACGATCTTTCTGCGACGTCGTCCCAGGTGAGGGTCACCTGGTTGTCGCCGGGGATGACCGTCAGCGTGGGCTTGTTCGGAGGCCGGGCGAAACGATAGTCCGCGTTGTAGATCTGCTGTACCGTCTCCTTCTTTCGAGCCAGCGCCGAGTTGGCGATGTTGGTCGGATCCGTGAAGTCCTTGTTGGCAAACAAAAGAGCCATCGAGAAACGTTCGGTCTGCCCCGCCTTCAACGGAAACGGCCCCGACGAAAAGAACATGCCCAGGTTGCGGCCGCCTTCCAGCAAGATGTCCTCGAAGGGCGGAAGCGCCCGCGAGAAGATGTCATAGTTCTGGGCGTCGTCGAGCAATTCGTAATCGTGGACATTGAAGACAGCAAACCCGGTCAGGCCGATTTGATCGGACTCGTCTTTGTCGAGTTTGTCGAAATTGGGCTCACCCGACGTCGGCTGACCGTCGCCCTCGCCGACGTCCCGACCAGGATAATTGGGAGAAGTCGGGGAGAGGCCGTCTTCCCCCACATCGTCATTGAGCTGGCTCGTCAACGTCCCAGACGCCGTTTCCGTTCACGTCCGAGTATCCCACCCAGTCCATTTCCTCGTCGCCGGTCCACCATCGTCCGGCGAGATACGCCGGTCGCTGTTCGATTCCGAGGAAGAAGGTGTTGAAGTCGTCCAGGTTGTAGTTGGCCTGTGCGTAGGCAAGGATAGCATCCTTCCCCTCGATGAGCTGTCCGGGCCCGCTGTCGCGGCGTTCATCGGTTATGCCGTCCTGGTCGTTGTCTACACCATCCGTTGAATTGCCGGGCGATTCGAGGAAGGCATATCCGGCCGTCCCGACCGGGCTCCAGCGGGCAGGCGTCCCGTCACCGTCGAAGTCCCAGGCGAATGCGAGGTCGAGCTTCGTGTTGTACGCGCCTTCGTCGTCACCCGAGTCGTCGGTTCCGCCGACGCCCCAGTCGATGTACTGCGAGAAGAAGACGTTGTCGTAGTCGACGTCGCATTCGTTCGTGATTTCGTAAAGCCAGAAGATCACATCCTGTGCGAGCGGGTGGCTCCATTGAAAGCCGCGCGCGGCGACTTCGATCCCAATCCCGCCCCGCGACGTATCTCCTGCGCAGGGAAAGAACTTGTGGTTCGGGCCGGTCCACTCCCTGTCGGGGCTGTCGTCGAACACGAAGTAGGTTTCGACGTCCGCGTTCTCCACGCCCCGGCCGAAGAAGCCGTTCCACTGGCCCGCCCAGTCGATGGGTCGATCCGGCCATTCGCTCGGCCAGGTACTCGGATCGTCACTGCGTGCCGGTGACTCCTGGCGGGGATTGGAATATCCGGGCACAGGCGCCCAGCCCCATACCTCGGAGGTCGTCGGATCGCGATCTATAAACTCTCTATAATTAGTAGCTTGTGGCTTTATTGTGTTTCCAAGGCCGTCTTTCGTCTTAACGGAAACGATGAACGCAACGCCGTCGACGTAGGAGTGTCCACTTCCTTTCGGCCATTCGCCGGACGGTTGATCGGGCCACCGGGCGATTTCTCCGTGGTTGGCGAAGAGCGTCCTGACCCGGTTGCCGTCCAGCACGCCCCACTGCGTGAGGCGTGGGTTGCCCTGCTTCGGATCCGGGATCCGCTGGGCAGCGGCGATCCCGGTCGTTGCAAGCGCAAGTAAGAATGACAGAAGGATGCTCCTCATCGAACTTATATCGTAAGCGAAAGGCCGATTGTGACCTGTCGAGGCGCCGAGTAGAAATCGGGCCTTCTCAGGTATTCGTCTTTGGTGTTCAATCCCTGCGGTTCGCCGGGCTGAAATCTCAGATTCGGGAAGGCGCGTCCGGTATCGGAGTAGATGTCGATCTCATTCCGCGTATCGAGGAGGTTGAAGACGCGCGTAAAGACCGAAATCGGCAGGCCTCCCAGTTTGACTTCCTTCGTTGCGAACAAATCGAAGGATACGTCTCCCTTTCTTCTGGCGGAATTCTCCAGTCCGATCCGTTCGTCTGCCAGGGAGGGCGTGTAGGGCAGGCCTGAGCCGAGCCGTCCGTTTATTGTGGCCAGCCAGTTGCCGGGCTCTCCGACCGTGAAGCTCGTAATCAGTTGATGACGACGATCCCAATCGAGCGGGACGAGCTGCTTTTCCGATTCGATCCCTTGTTCTTCGTCAAGCAACACCGATCGAGGATCGCTGGCATTCCCTTCGGCGATCTGGAAGGTGTAATCTATGTCGAGAGCAAACCCTTGGGACATTCGTTTCTCGAACGAGACCGTGAATCCTCGAACCTGCCCATAATCACGATTCACGTATCGGCCGTACTTCTCGAGTGGGAACGGCTCGTTGAAGCCCGGCTCAATGACCTCAAGACGCGTTCCGAGAAGATTTCGAATGTCTTTGAAGTAGGCCGTGAAGTCGGCGCCAAACGTCTCGGTGAAAGCCTGCTGCAGTCCGATTTCGTAAGCGACGGTTTCCTGCGGTTCAAGATCGGCGAAGCCGAACGCCCGGCCCACGCCCTCTTCAGGGTCGTAAATGTAATCCGAGTTGGTGTAGAGATACTCGAACGGAGGCATCTGGAAGAAATGCCCGTACGAGATGTGGACGACGCCCTGCTCCGACAGCGGGTAGGCGAGGCCGAAGCGCGGAGAGAGCTGCCATTTCGCGCTGGAAGGCACGCGTTCGGACGTCTGCGGTCGACCGAAGTCCTGGAGTACGTCTCCCTTCGCGTCGAAGTAGTCGAGCCGAACGCCGAGGTTCATGATCATGAAGTCGAACTCCATCTTGGCCTGCGCGAAGGCGCCCAGTTCGATCGGATCCGCCGAGACCCGTACGTGGGCGGGTGTTCCCGCCTCGGGGATGGCGGGCTGGAAATTCGTCGAGGAGTTATTTAGGACGTCGAACTGGTCGACGTCCAGGCTGTGACCTTTGAGTTCAAAGCCTGTCTTGATCTGATGCTGTCGCGTGACCTGGCTCGTGAAGTTCATGCTCACAACGCGAGTCTTGGTCGTTCGCGCGAAGTGCTCCATGCGCGCACCGCCGCGGACGAACGCGAAGTTTCCACCGAGTGTTCGAATGGCATCGTCTGCCGGCCAGCGCGGGTCGAGCGGATCTTCGTACAGATGCGTGTCGACCTCATTGGTGAAGTACGCCCCCTTGATCTCGACGAAACTGCGTCCACTGAGGAAGTGGCTCAACGTCGTTGTGATCGATCGGGAAGTACCGTACGTCGTCGGAATGCCGTCTGGGTTGTAACGGAAGTAGTGGTCGTAGTCCTGCCCTTTGTCCTCCTGAGTCAGGAACGACACCGTCAGGCGCGTGCCGGCGTGTGGTCGCGCGGAAAACTTGAGGCTCCCTGTCCACTGATCTCTCCAGTTCATCGAGGCGTACGAGCTGTCTCCCAATGCCGGGACGAACACCTGCCTGCCATCGACCGTCACCACCTGGCCCTCGCCGGGTCCGGCCGTAACCGGCTTGACGACGCGCCGGCCGTACAAATAGCCGTCGTCGTGCCAGTATCTGCCGGAGGCGAAGAACGTCAGACGATCGTTTAGTACCGGACCTCCCACTGATCCCTGGAGCTCATAAGTCCCTTTCGGCGATACATCGTCGATCTGCGTGAAAAGATCGGTATTTGTGCTGGCGTAGTCGCCGCCGTACGCACTGAACGTGCCGCGATACGAGTCGGCCCCCATCCTTCGTGACGATGTTCACGATCCCGGACTGGGCCTGCCCGTATTCCGCATTGAACGTGCCCGTAATGACCTGTATCTCCTGTATCGCGTTGTTTTCCACCTGGTAGGAGTAGGTCTGATCATAGACGTCGTTGATGGGGACGCCGTCGACCAGATACGAGACTTCGCCCGTTCGGCCGCCTCGGAAGTGTCCTTCCACAACGCCGGCCTGCAGATTGATCACGTCGTTGAACGTGAGGACTGGAAGAGCCTGCAAGCGCTCGGCAGACACGGATGTCGCGGTGGAAGTTCGGTCCTTTTCTACCAAACGGCCGCTGGGCGACGACGACAACCTCCTGCCCTTCGACTGTTTCCTCACTCAAACGGAAATCCGCCGTCGCCGTCTTGTCGATCATCACTCTAACGCCGTCGATCGTCACGGCCGAATAGCCGATGAAAGAAGCGCGGACCGGATACGTACCCGGTTTTACGTTGAGGATGAAATAGTAGCCGTCGACGTCGGTCGTACTGCCTTGCAGCGTGCCCGGGATTATCACGTTTACGCCGGGGAGGGGATCTCCGGTTGCCTCTTCAATGACGCGACCGGCAATCTTGCCCGTTTGACCTGACGCAATGCCGGCGCCCAGGGCCATGCACGCGACCAGACCGGCCAGAGAACGGACGAAAAACCTCACAACCGAATCCTTCAGTTTGGTATGCCACCACGGAGGAAGGTCGCCCCAGCCGAGACGGCTGAAGCGACCTCGCCCCATGATGATCAGGCTACTTCAGCAATACCATCTTCTTGGAGACGGCTTGGTCGTTCACCTCCAGCACGTAGAGGTACAGACCGCTCGGCAAGCTGGCTGCATTGAACTCTACTGCCTGGGTACCGGCCGTCATCAACTGACGGTCGAGGAGGCTCGCCACTTTCTGTCCGAGCACGTTGTACACGCCGAGCGAGACGATCTGCGACTGCTTAAGGTCGAAGGAGATCGTGGTCGCCGGGTTGAACGGGTTTGGATAGTTTTGATTGAGACGGAAGGTCTCCGGAAGTGAACCGTCCACGGGGTCATCCTCGACGGCCGTGTTCACGTGGAGTCCACCCAGCGGAATTACAGAAATATTATCCCAATAGCTGACCCCGCTGAACGCCTGGTGGTACCTGGGACGAACCTCGATTCCGGCGGCTCCATCAAGCGGATAGTAGACGAATCCGTACTGCGTCCAGTCGGCTCCGGCTGATTTCCCCGCCGCGGAGGTACCCAGTTTAGGGACAAACTGTTCGTTAACGGGGTCATCGTTCACCGTGCTGTTCAACGTCACGTTGACCTCGCCAATCTGATTGTAGCCGGCCGCACCTGACTCCATGCTGCTGTACGACAGGAACACCATTCCCAAGTTGTTCTGTCCGACGCCAATGGAGTCTTCCATGGCATTCCCTTCGTGCTTGAGGAAGTAGCTGACGAGCAGCGGAACGCCCGACATGGCGGGTACGCGCTCAAGGATGCCGACGGTTTCGTTCTGGTTGTCGGTGTTGGCTTCGAGCCGCAAGCTGTAATCACCTTCGTACGCGTCGCCGCTGCTCACCGTATTAATGTGATCCTGCGTGTCAGGCCAGTCGGCCACGCCGCCGGAGAAGTTGTTCCACCAGTAGTAGTTGTTGTCTCCCGCGTCCATGTTCGCATTGAAGAAGTCACCCGACCACCCGTCGGATCCCTCGGCGGTGCGGATATACAGGTCGTCGAGGTACGCTGTACCAGTGGCATTCGCGCCTTTGCGGAACGTCACGCGGGCGCTCTTCGCGGCCTGCGGTCCTGGAAATGTGATCGCGCCGAGTGCTTCGTTCGAGACCTCAACCCAGCCATCGCTCGATGCCGCATCCTGTGGAAGATCCAGCACGATCGGCTCACCCAACACGTTCGTCGTCTGGGTGGCATCCTCGAAGAACTCGAAGACGAGCTGGAATTTTTCATCATCGGCGCCGGGGGAGGTGTTCACACCGTCGGTGTAGACCCACCCGCCGATTTCGATCTCAGGGTTCTTCTCGCCGTCAGCCGGGAAGGCCGGTGTCCAGTTGCGTACCGCTTCTCCCATCGTCCACGACGCCTCACCAGTGCCCGTCAGTCCACCTCCGCCAGTGAGCTCCAAGCTGCGCTCGGGGGTTCGTGACATTGCGTCTGACCACATCGCACCGCTTCCGGTAGCTTCCCAGTACGCCGGCTTCATGACCTCGAAGCCGCCGTTGGATAATTCATTCTCATCGGCAAGACTGGATGTTATTTCCGACAGAGGCGCTACGAAGAAGTCATCCCAGTAGGAGACTCCGGTAAACCCGTTCCAGTATCTGGGTCGGATTTCGGTCCCGACGGTCCCATCCAAGGGGTATAGAACGAAGGCATACTGCGTCCACCCGTCCTCGGAAGGTCCCAGTTTGGGGACAACCTGTTCGTTGACGGGGTCATCGTTCACCGTATTGTTCAACGTCACGTTGACCTCGCCAATCTGATTGTAGCCGGCCGCACCTGACTCCATGTTGCTGTACCAAAGTACTGTAATGCCCAGGTTATTCTGCCCGACTCCAATGGAATCCGGTTCGGCATTACCCTCGTACTTCACGCGAAAACTGACAACGATCGGGCCGTCGACGGGTACGCGCTCAAGGATGCCGACGGTTTCGTTCTGGTTGTCGGTGTTGGCTTCGAGCCGCAAGCTGTAATCACCTTCGTACGCGTCGCCGTTGCTCACCGTATTAATGTGATCCTGCGTGTCAGGCCAGTCGGCCACGCCGCCGGAGAAGTTGTTCCACCAGTAGTAGTTGTTGTCTCCCGCGTCCATGTTCGCATTGAAGAAGTCACCCGACCATCCGTCGGATCCCTCGGCCGTCCGGATATACAGGTCGTCGAGATATGCCGTACCTGTGGCATTCGCTCCTTTGCGGAAGGTCACGCGCGCGCTCTTCGCGGCCTGCGGTCCGGGAAATGTGATCGCGCCGAGTGCTTCGTTCGAGACCTCAACCCAGCCATCGCTCGATGCCGCATCCTGCGGAAGATCCAGCACGATCGGCTCACCCAACACGTTCGTCGTCTGGGTGGCATCCTCGAAGAACTCGAAGACGAGCTGGAATTTTTCATCATCGGCGCCGGGGGAGGTGTTCACACCGTCGGTGTAGACCCACCCGCCGATTTCGATCTCAGGGTTCTTCTCGCCGTCAGCCGGGAAGGCCGGTGTCCAGTTGCGTACCGCTTCTCCCATCGTCCACGACGCTTCTCCTGCTCCCGAAAGCTCCAGGCTCCATTCGGGCGTACGCGACATGGCGTCCGTCCAACTGGCGCCGTCACCATCGGCATCCCAGTACGCCGGCTTCATGACCTCGAAGCCCCCGTTGGACAACAGGTTCATTGGGTTGTCGGCGGTCAGAGCGCTTGCGTCGTATTGCGCGAGCGCCGGAGGCGCCATAGCCACGACGGCGACAAACGCCATAATGCCGAGATACCAGAGTTTATGTAATACATTTCGCATGACGACCTCCTTTATAGGTCTGCTTGCACGGGCCATCATGAATTGAGGCCGTTTCTTGATTGAATATTCAGCGGTTGACCGCTGTTTACTATACACTGTTTGTAGACTTCTCCCAGTCAAGCATCGTGTGCCTGATCTCTAAGTTGAATTTCGGATCACGAGCTCTGTTGGAACTCGGATCGTGTGACTGCTTCGCTCGTACCGATTGCGGCTCTCCGGTCTGCTCGAAATCAGTTCGGCCAGGTACCGGGCCGCCAATTCACCCAACTGCTCCTTGAATACCCTCACGGTGGTGAGCGCGGGCGATACGAGTTTCGCGCTCTCCACGTCGTCAAATCCGACGACCGCCAGGTCCTCCGGAATACGAATCCCCTTTTCGGCAGCGTATCGAATGACTGTCAATGCCAGTTCGTCGTTTGCACAGAAGACGGCCGACGGCATGGGATCCATAGCGAACAGGCGGCCCGCAAGGATCCGGCCTGTTTCAGCATTAGGCTCGCCATTCGTCGACGTTACGACGAACCGGTCATCAGCCGGCAGGTCGGCCGCGGCCATGGCAAGCCGGTATCCGTCCAGCCGGCCGTGAATACTTGGATGTGTCATGTCGGCGCCGAGAAAAGCGATCCGACGGTGCGACCTGCTCAAGAGGTGCTCTACGGCTGCCGCCGCACCACCCTGATTGTCAATCAAAACCGATGGGATGTCGTCGTGTTCGAAATCGATCAACACAACGGGTAGAGACAACTCTTCCAATGTTGCCAGGAAGTCGTCATCCACCTTTCCGGCAATCATCAGGCCGTCCACGTTTCGTTCGCGAAGAAAACGAGGGAGATGTCTGTCCGGGGCAAACGGACTGGGAACGGTCGTGAGCAAGACGTAATGCCCATGTTGATCCGCTTCAAATTCAGTGCCTAGAAAGACCCGGGTGTAGAATGGCTCGCTCCGAGTGAAGTGATCCTCGCGTAGCACGAAGCCGACGTTACCCGTGTGGGTCGAGGCCAATCGCTGGGCGGCCCTTGCGGGGGCATAATGCAGACGCTCGGCCGCCTGCTTGATCCGTCTCTTCGTTTCGTCACGAACATATCCCTTGCCGCTCATTGCAAGAGAAACCGTTGATATGGCGACGCCAGCTTCTGCGGCGACGTCCTTGATTGTCGATCGTTTCAAAGCGCGAAGGAAGAAGAGCGAAAATTATCGAAACGCTTCGATAACCTACGAAAGCGCTTTCGACATGTCAACACATGACTAACTAAATGAGATCGGAAAGCCAGCAATTTCGATATTGTATCGAATCGATTCGACAGAATGGTTCGGTGTTCGACGTTCGGTGTTCGACGTTCGGTGTTCGATGTTTGGTGTTTGGTGTTCGGTGTGCCGCCAGTCGATGTCCGGTCCGATGCCGTCGGCGTTGTCCGGCATGCCGACGTAGGGACATGCCGCCAGGCATGTCCGTGTGCCGCCAGGCATGTCCGTCGGTCGAACGGTAGACCCATGCAGGTGCCGTCAGGCATGTCCGTCGGTCGATTCCGACCAAAAAATGAAAATTCATGCGTGACGTGACCCATCGCATCGGCATCATTGGTTTCGGCGGATTCGGGCGATTCCTGGCAAAAGCCTGGTCGGGTGTTGAGGGCGTAAGGCTAACAGCCATCGCGGACGTGAACCCGGACGCTCGCCAGGAAGGAATCGCCCAGTTCGCCGATTGGCGGCGCCTGCTCGACTCCGGCGAGGTCGACGTTGTGTCGGTCGTGACCCCGCCCGCCACCCATCCGGAGATTGCCGCAGAAGCCCTCAGGCGCGGTGTGCACGTTCTCGTAGAGAAGCCGATCGCCGTTTCAGTCGCGGACGCGCAACAGGTGCTCACCGCCGATAGGGACTCGTCGGCGACCGCGACGGTGGATTTCATGCTTCGCTATAATCCGATTATCGAGTGCGTGCACGGCTGGTGCCGAGAGAAGACGTTTGGCGCGCTGCAGCGCGTCGTAGTCGAGAACTACGCACAGGATGAATCCCTGACCGCCGATCACTGGTTCTGGAACCCTGACATTTCGGGCGGGATTCTCATCGAACATGCCGTCCATTTCATCGACGTCGTGAACGGATGCACCTCCTCACCGGTAGCTCGCGTGGACGGGAGATCGTGGCGTCGCGTCTGACGGACGCGTCGATCGGATGTCGCTCGAAGCACGTTATGAAGACGGACTCGTCGCCGCGCAATACCACGCGTTCAACAGGCTCGAACCGTTCGAGCGGACTTCTCTCCGATTCGTGTTCGACGGCGCCCAGATCGATGTGGAAGGCTGGATACCAATGAAGGGGAGAGTCATCGCATTGCTGGGTCAGGACAACGAGAACACCCTTGAGCAGCTTCCCGGTTTATCGATCGAAAGAGACCGTCCGCTGCAGGGAAGTCGAACTGTCCCCCTGGCGAACGGGGAGGGCCAGGGTCAGGTGCGCCGAATGGTCGAAGCGTCATTCGAGACTCCAGGGACGAAAGAGGAAGCCTATCTGGATGCGCTTCGCAAACTGATGAGCGATTTCCTACGAGGCGACGGGGCCCGATCCGAACCGATACGGGTGACGCTGGCCGACGGATTGAAGAGCTTGGAGATTGCGTGTGCCGCAACAGCTGCCGGGCTCCTCGTTGCAAACAGCACCGAATCCGCGAATCCGGAATCTGGCACTTAGGCACTCCCACGGATCCATGCGGCAGTCCCATGCCGGCGCCGGAGGCCCCAAGCTCGATAAGCTCCGACACTATCGCTCAGAAACACGTAAAATGTGATTTATACGATATTTTTATATCAATCATATTAGTCATATTGCTGATCGATAAACCGACATTATCCGCGTGTCGTGGTCAACGGCGACATTTTGGGCTGCCAACGTGGTTGAAATCATTATATTCTTGAGCCCACGTTCCCCCGAACCTGCACCACCATGTATTCCCCGCAATACCTCAGGGCAAGGGTCGCCGCCATCGTGCTCGCGATCCTCTTTCCCGTTGTTTTCGTCTCGTCGGCAAGTGCGCAGCTCACGCTCGAATCCATGTTACCTGCCAACGGAAGCGAAAACGTCGCCACGAGCCAGCCGCTTGTCCTCAACTTCTCGCAAGCCATCGATACTACGGCTTTGTTCGGAGGAGAAGAGGGCTTCTTCATTGGAGCCCAGATATCTCCCGCGACCGGACAGCCTCTGGGTTACTCTTTGAACGGCTCCCGCACCCAGTTGACGGTCAATGTTCTCTTGAACGACGACACGCAGTACACGGTCGTTCTTCTCGGCGCAAAAGCGGAGTCCGGCGACCAGCTGGATCGACCGTATGCGTGGACGTTCTCCACCGGTACGCTGCCGACGGGTTCTGTTTCGGGCAAGGTGTCCTTTCCCGAATCGACGCCGCAGAACGCTGTTGTTGCGCTCTTCCCACCCGACTTCCTCACCGCCGACGACCAGGAAGGTGACGACGGACCGCAATTTACGGGAGCGGCGGTCGTAACCGGCGAAGACGGTTCTTACCAGATTGACTACGCACCCGATGGTACCTTTCTGCCCACCGCGTTCAGAGACGTCGACCATAACGGCGAGCCGAACGCGGGCGTGGCGGGGGAAGGGATTGGATTCTACGACGCCAACGGTGATCTCGTACCCGATGAAATCACGATTTCGGGTGGCCAGGAGGTCACCGGCGTCGACGTGGAAATTCACTCCGCCAGTGCCACCGCCCGTGCGACCTATGACGACGTTGTTGCATTGGCCCGGTCGGTTCATGCGGATGCTGCACTGTCGGGAATTCAGGGCGGCGAGTTGACTCCGGACGGACAGGCCGGCACGTGGCTGTACATATTCTACTCCGCCGCTTCCGAGGATACCCTCGGGGTTGCCCTTAATTTCGGCTACGTCGTGTTGCTCGACAATGTGTCTCTCGGTGGTGAAGGGGGGGACCTGGACCCAGCGATCAACCTCCCCGACGGCTGGGTCGATTCTTCGGTGGCCCTCGAAGCGGCCGAAGGCGCCGGAGGCTCCGAGTTTCGGATGCAAAACATGGACGTGTTCATCCAGGCGGGCCTGTACAATGTTCAGGTTCCGGTCTCGAAAGGACAGCATGGCAAGACGATCCAAAGTTGGGAAGCCGGTAAGTCCGGGTCGGTCGTAGATCCGCAGCCGGCCTGGGTTGTTTCGTACAACGACAACACGACTTTCGTCTCGCAACAGTTTATAGTAGATGCGTTGACGGGTGATGTGCTCTTTCCAACTGCAGTCGAAGGTTCCGAACTCCCGGAGTCCAGCATGCTCCTTGAGCGATACCCGAATCCGTCACGCGGGCCCGTCTCGGTTCTGTACGAGTTGGAAACGCCCGGTGACGTCGAGCTAACCATCTCGAATGCGCTGGGGCAAACAGTCCGGCGGCTCGTCGACGGCCTCCATTCGGCAGGCGCGCAATCGACGTATTGGGACGGAACTGACGACGCCGGCATGCTCGTTGCGCCGGGCAATTACTGGCTCCGCCTCAAAACGGACCGAGGGGTGTATACGAGATCTATGACGGTGGTGAGGTAGCAGTAGTCACCGGACACTGGTCACCGGGCGCCGATCACCGACCATCGATCATCGATCAACGCCCGGCCTTCCGACGACCCCGCACCCCGGACCAGGACGACGGACCTCATTCCACCAATAGCATCGACCGCGTCTTGACGAAGCCGTCTGCCTCCAGCCGGTAGAAATAGACGCCACTCGGTACTCCTGTTGCGTCCCACCGAACCGCGTGTTGGCCCAATGACTGATGACCATTGACTAATGACTCGACGACCCGGCCCAGCGCATCGAGGACGACGAGCTTGACGTTCGCTGCGTCGGGCAGATCGTACGCTAAAGTCGTCGCAGGATTGAAAGGATTGGGATAGTTTGGCTCGAGAGTAACCTCCTGGGGGATCGAAATATCATCCTGCACCGCCGTACTCATTGCCTGATCGAGGGCGATCCCCCACGGACTCTGCAACTCCGTCGCGAGATCTTCGATCTCTGATCCGTCAAGATTGGCACGCTGAACCTTGTTTCTATTAATATCTGTCCAATACAACTTGCCTCCATCTGTATCTACTGCAAGCGCATAGGGAAGACTCAGGTCGCCGACAACGTCTTCGACAGCGCCTCCATTTAGGCCGGCGCGCTGGATACCTCCAGTCCTACCCCAGTAGATGAGGTCGTTCTCCAGGTCAATCGCCAGGCCACTCGGACCTGACAAATCCGTCAACACATCCTCGACCACAGTGCCGTCGAGGTTGGCGCGCTGAATTTTGCCGCTGATGATCCAGTACAGCTTTGCGTTCCGCAGATCGAGCACCAGGCCAGTAACGAACCCCAGGCCGGAAACGAGGTCCTCTGTTTCGGTGCCGTCGAGATTGGCTCGGTACATGTGGCTTCCGTACACCCAGTAGATCTTCCCATCATCTATCGTCATGGATCTGGGATTTGATGGCAAGACGATGACATCCTCGATGTCAGTACCGTCGAGGTTGGCTCGCTGGATCATGCGGCCGTAACCATCGATCCAGTACAACTTGCCGTTCACCTTGTCAACAGAAAGCTGCTGTGGCTCAGCAACAGGAGTGGTGATCAGATCTTGGACGTCAGAGCCGTCAAGATGTGCGCGCTGAATGGCACGTGAGGTCGTCCAGTACATTCGATTGTTCAGTGGATCAAGCGTAAACGCGAACGGGTAACGGGTTGTCGTTCCAACCTCCTCGACGTCGGTTCCATCCAGATTCGAGCGCCTGATCTTAGAATCGGTGCTGGTCCAGTAGAGTTTACCCGCCCGTGGATCCACGCCGAGACCGTTCTTGCCGTACGAGTCAGAGAAGAAGTCTTCAGGGTCTGATCCATCGAGATTGGCGCGTTTGATTTGCGACTGGTTATTAGTCCAGTAGAGCTTACCCGCGGCGACATCGAGGGCAACATGCCGTGGAATAGATGTTCCGTCTGAAACGATGACGTCTTCAACACCGGTCCCATCCAGGTTGGAACGCTGGACCTTCTTTCCAACCGCCCAGTACATTTTCTCGCCGTCGACGTCCAGTGCAATATCGAAGATTCCGGAATAGAACGGACCTTCGAGAGCAAGGACGGAATCGGCGTCGGTTCCGTCGAGATTGGCCCTCCAAATCTCCGCGCCGTTTTCCCAGTACATATGCCCATGGATTAGATCGATCGCCATGCCCAGCTGCGCGTGTTCTCCCACGAACAGGTCTTCGATGTCCGTTCCGTCCAGGTTTGCGCGTTGAACCTTCTGGGTACCGTTGTCGGTCCAGTACACTTTGCCCGCCTCCGCGTCGATGGCCATGCCTTGGGCAAGCACAAACGTAGCCTTAACAATATCGAGGGCATTCGACCCGTCGAGTTCGGCCCGGGTAATCTTTCCACCCTGCGACTCCGTCCAGTACACATGCCCGTTCTGCCCGAAGGCGCTCGTGACCGGCAACAACCCAGCGAGCAGATACACTCTAGCCAAAGTGATGACGCCGGAATGGACAAACGTGACAAATATTTCATGGTCTTGCTTCCCATCGATGGTTGACTGGCTTGCAGTCAGACAATACCACGAAATTCTGAGAAGAGGGTCACGGACGTCAGTCATCAGACACTAGTCATTGGGATGACGCAGAACCTGTCATAGTGTGTGGTCGCGAGGCGACGACACTTTGACATGACCTGCCGGATCTAGAAGGGAAACCCGTTCTCGTCGAACGTCCAGTCGTCAAACGCGAACGCGTAGTGTCCAAATCCCTTCTCCGATCGATGCCACGCGTTCGTTCGCCCGAACCGGATGGCCCGGCTCATGGAGGCCAGGTCAAGGGTCCAGTGGCCATCCACCTTGACGAAGAACCAGGGAGAGCATTTGCGCTGGGCCGGCGGATAGCGAATGACCGCCAGCGTCGATGAAGCGTCGTAGCGCAGTGTGTCGGAGGTGCACTCGCGGGCGGTTCGAACCACATTGTCCATTTGCGCCGGCGAAACGGTTCGGTCTTTCATCATGGCCTGCGTGGCGGGAGAGTAGATGGTAAGATGCGGATTTGTGTTGCGGGAGCCCATGGCGCTCAAATAGGCGGCAAGGGCTTCATTGGGCGATGCGGCCGGCGAAACCGCCCGCTCAGCGGTTGTATCGAGAGGCGAAGCCTCGTCTCGCCCGAGTCGGGCCTCCATCTCGGCGCCGCCGCCGCCCGAGCCCATCATCCAGGTCTCATCTGCACCGACGCTGTCGGCCCGTTGCGCGCGGTTGACGATCAATTCAGTTGTCGCCAGGATGCCGTCCGCGACACGGCCGTCCGCGAAGAACGGCACCATCTGATCTCGTTCAATGTAGCCCACGAAGGCATCGGGGTACGTAGCCTCCAGGGTATATCCGACCTCGAGACGTACCATGTCCTGTTTCGGATTGATCACCAGAAGAAGGCCGCGACCCCAGGCGCTCTTCGAGCCGACTTTGAGTTCGTCGTAGAGGTCCACCGCATGTTCCAGGATCGGATCGCTGCTCGTCGTAGTGACCACTCTGTAGTCGATGCCGTGATCCTTTTGGAGATAACTGTGATATTCAGTGAGGAAGGCCTTTTGACTTCCACTCAAGAGTGCGGCGTCATCGACCACGATCGGTTCGCGACCGGCGAGCAAATAAATGATGGCGACCCCTACAACGGCCACGATCACCAACGCGATGAGATAACGGTTCCACATGTCATGGAAAAGATCGCCCGCGGAACCTCCAAGGGCAAGGTCGAACGTCTGGTGACAAGCAGGGTCCGATGTCCGAGGTCCGATGTCCGATGTCCGTCTTGAGGCAGTCTGGGCGTTTGCCAAAGGCACTTCCGCTCCCTGTGCCTCAGCCGTAGAGTGACTAACGACTAGTACCCAATGCCCAATAGCTGTCTGCACAATGAAAGTGACCGCTCGAACTCATGGGCATGGGCCAAGTCACGTAACTCAGAAAATAGACCATCTGGTTATTTCCTCAGCCGGCCGTAGACGACCGGCCTTGGAGCAGCGGCCGGTAAACCGGCCTTCTCCGGCGGGCCCGCGGCGAAGCCCCGTTTACGGGGCGCCATACTAAGTCCGGGCATTCATGCCTGGGATTAATAACGGTCGGGCAAGGGTTATGGCGTCACATTTGCGCACAAGACCGGTCACTTTCATTGTGCACATAACCGCTAATGACTAATGACACCCAGTGACCAGTGTCCAATGACTAGTAGGGTCCGATGTCCGAGGTCTCCCAGTGCGTGAGTCCCGAAGCATGATAGAGGGGATCCAGCGTAGATCGCCACACCGCACTAGTGACCAGTGACCAGTGTCCAATGACTAGTAGGGTCCGATGTCCGAGGTCTCCCAGTGCATGAGTCCCGAAGCATGATAGAGGGATCCAGCGTAGATTGCCACACCTCACTAGTGACCAATGTCCAGTGTCCAATGACTAAATGGGGACGGCCCGCCTTTCGACGAGCCGTCCCTTGTTCGGCTTTTGGCCAAGTGCCGGTCGGCCTGAGGTCCGAAGGATCGGCGGCATTCCCTCTGTCGCCTGTCGTCCCGTCATTCAAGACGGACTTCGGACCCCGGACCCCGGACGTTGGACCTACTTAAGAAGCGTCATCCGCTTCGTCTGCACGAAGCCCGGAGCTTCGATCCTATACAGATACATTCCGCTGGGGAGCTCCGATGCGTCGATCGTGTAGCTGTGCGTACCTGCTTCCACGGTGCCGGATGCAACATCCATGACCTTGTTGCCAAGCAGATCGTAAACCGCAAGCTTGATGTTTGTCTCTTGCGGAACATCGAACGATATCGTTGTGCTTGGATTAAACGGGTTTGGATAGTTGTTGTGCAGGGCGATCGAGGTCGCAACGTCGTTGCCGACAGCGGCTTCATCCGTTGCGCGCGCCGCTTCAGCTGACCCGGCGCTCGTAAAGCTGAACGGCTTGCTGTATCTCGACATTTCATCCATATTCACCGCCTGCGCACGCCAGTAGTACGTCGTACCCGGAGTGGGTGCGGTGAAGCCAACTGGCGACCTGGGCACGTTCGTCGACCAGATGATCGAACTGAACGCATAGTCTGTTGCAACTTGGACGTTATAGCGCGTCGCGCCATCGACCAGCGCAAACCGCAGCGGTACCGGACTTGCAACGCCGGAAGCACCGTTCAGTGGTGTGAGTAGTACAGGTGCTACGATTCCACGATCAGCCTCGGCTCCAGTGGTGAACCACCAAACCGGGCTGTACGCGCACATTTCGTCGGAATTGGCCGACTGTACATGCCAGTAGAAGGTCGTCGCTCCGTCCGGAACGTTGAACGTTACCGGACTCGTTGGCACGTTGGTCGCGAACACGATATTGTTCATGTGCTGGTCGGTTGCCACCTCGACGTTATAACGGTCTGCACCATCTACCGGCGACCATCTCAAGGCGACAGAACTCGAGACGTCGTGGGCGCCGTTGAGTGGAGTCAGGAGCGTAGGTGAAGCGAGCGTGCATTCGTCCGCAGCTGCGTTCGAGAAACTGAACGGTGCGGAATACTTCGACATACCGCCCGGCCCGGTCGATTGCACGCGCCAGTAATAAGTACCGTTCGGATCAGGCGCCGTAAACGAAACAGGACTCCTCGGTACGTTCATGGACCAAATGATCGAGCTGAACGCGTGATCGGTTGCTACCTGTACGTTGTATCGGCTCGCGCCGTCAACCTGGGTCCATCTGAGCGGAACCGTCGCCGGAACCTCATGTGCCCCATTCAACGGGGTCAACAATGTCGGTGTAGCGGGTGGATCCAGAAACGCCATGGATGCGGCCGTCCGCGGAGCCGGGTTGTTCGTTGCAGCAGTCCCTGCGAGGGACAGTTGGGGTATGAGGAAAATGAATGCGAATGCCAGGCTCAAGGTGACTTGGGCCGTTCGTATAAACTGTCTCACGGTAATCCTCCGTCATTTTGATGGGACGCCCCGGACGGAAGATTCGCGCCGAACTTGTCGTTAGTTACTCGCCCTTCGGCTTTGGACGATGAGCTCGACGCGATCGAGTCAAGAGCGCCCATGAGTAACTGGTGGGTAACAATACCTTAACGATGCAAATAGCGAATATCAATATGTCCACGCGGCAGATAATGCAATCTTCGAGCAGACTTCACGTATTTGAGGTCCGATGTCCGATCCCAGATGTCGTCATGAGTCCAGTCGAATCATGACGAAGGTTGCCGCTCTTCCAGCTGGAAATCGACTAATGACACGACTCACCAGTGAACCAATGACCAGTGTCCAATGACTAAATAGGGACGGCCCGCCTTTCGACGAGCCGTCCCTTGTGGCCTTTTCGATTACGACCCGGTCATCCTGAGGTCCGAAGGATCAGCGGCACGCCCTTCGGTCGCCCGTCGACCCGTCATTCAAGATGGACTCCGGACCCCGGACCCCGGACCTCGGACTATTTCAGAAGCATCATTCGCCTTGTCTGCGTGAAGGCTGCCGACTCGATCCGGTACAGGTACAGACCACTCGAGAGGCCGGAGGCGTCGATCGTGTAGCTGTGGGTGCCCGCTTCGACATCGCCTGCAGCGATTTGAATGACCTCCTGTCCGAGCAGATCATAGACCGCCAGTTTGATGTGCGTCGCTTCCGGGACGTCGACCATGATAGTCGTGCTCGGATTGAACGGGTTCGGGTAGTTTTCATGCAGCGTGTACGATGTCGGAATCGTCTCTGCGGCATCGAACGAGCTCACGCGCAGCTCAAGCTCGAGGCTTCGACGTCGAGATCATCGTAAACCCGAATGGCAGCCGAGAAGAGCGAGGATTCCGTCATGCTCTCCGACTGCGCTCTCCAGTAGTAGTGCGTGCCGGCCTTGCCGTTGAACCTGGCCTGGCAGCGCGGCACGTTGGTTACTTCCACAGGATGTTGCGGAACGCATAATCGGAAGCCACCTGAATGTTGTACCGCGAACGGCTCCTTCGATCTCGCTGCGCAGCGCAGTTCAACCGAGACCGGCTGATTCATCTGATCCATTCAAGCGGCGTCAGCAGCACAGGTGCGCTCAACGAAGGAAGATCTCTGCTCCGCATTCGAGTAAACTCCATATTGCGCTGTATTTAGACGATGAATGAAGCTCCCACCGCCTGAACACGCCAGTAGTAACAAGCCGGCGTTCGTCAGCCGTGAACGTCTACCGCGGCTGTGCGCGTACGTTTGTCTTGAACACCATAGTCGATGAACGCCTTCGATCGGTCGCATACCTCGACGTTATAGCGGGTTGCACCCTGTTACAAGTCGTGAACCGCAACAGTCACGGACTTAGCGGGACGCCGTAGGCGCTGTTTAAGCGGCGTCAACAGCGTCGGCGCGGCCAGCACCGGGGAATGCAGTCGGTGAACTTCCACGCAGCGCCGAATTGTCCCGGTCTCGGTCGGATCCCACCGGTCTGTACGCGCCAATAATAGGTGGCGCCCGCAGTCGGTGCGGTAAAGCTCGACCGGGGTGTGAGGCACGTTCAAGTGATATACGACGTGGGTGAAACCGGCGTCCGTTGCCACCTGAACGTTGTAGCGCAGCGCGCCGGACAGCGTTGTTGAACTTCAACTCAACACGGGCGATGACAACACCTGTGGCTCCGTTCGCCGGAGAGTAATAGGTCGGGGGAAGCGGGGCTGTGAAAATGGCCGCAGACTCGTTTGAATTCGCGACCGATCGTCGTAGCTGATACTATAGGTAAACCTAAAGCTATTGTCAAGACCAAGCAGAGACCTGCTTTGGTCGATTCGATTCAAGCTCATGGAAACTCTCCGTCACATTCTTGTGGGACCACCCGTGGCGGGAGATTCATGTTGGGCGCGTTCCTTTCGTTAGGCGTCTTTCGTCCGAGCGATGAAGTTCGGATCTTCCGTTGCACAGAACGTCCGTGAGTAAACGGCGCGATATTAGCATATTTCAGCGAGCCCTGTAACGACCCTAATTGACTTTTAATGAGGTCCGAAGTCCTAAGTCCGAGGTCCGAGGGTGCCCTGCGTTGTCAAGAGCCTGCGTGTCCCGACCCCGTTGAGCTACCAGGTTTAAGGGCTCCAGACACCGCGTCCAGTACTGTCGGAGTACGACGAGCTCTTTGGTGCTCCGGAGGTGTGGCGATGAGTGTAAGCGCACCGATGGAGGATGATGTGCTCGAATCGGACCGTCTGGGCCCGCGTCAAGTGAACGGCAAACAGCAGGCTGATCAGCGCAAGAGAGGTGGTGACGTGGCGCCGCCATGGCATAGCAGTGAGAAAACCGATGCCACGGAGTCGAAGATCAAGCGAGCCCACGGGATGCCCTGAAGTCTAATTGCCGACATAGGCGGCCCGCCACTTGGCAGACCGCCTGTCGAAGGTGCGTCCACGCCCGAGCGGAGGACGCCATGTGCTGTTCGGAACAACTCAGTGGAAGGCGCCGAACGGCGGAGCAGCGACGTTGTCGATGGTCCAGACTTCACCGCCGAGCGTAACGATGTAGGCCGTGTTCCCGATGAACTCGAGTGAGGTGGGTCGATCCAGTTCGGTGGTGATCGCGCTGAGCGTACCGTCTGCCCCTACCCTTACGAGTGAGCCGGTATTTGGCTCCGCCGGCGAACCCGGCGCCACGCCGTCCCAGACACCCTGCGAAAGAGCGAAGAGGGTCCGGCCGCGGCCGAACTCAACATCGACAAGCAACCGCGCACCGGAAGCGACTTTGGTGACCGTCGCCGACTTCTGACCGAACGACACCACCATGCCGTCCTCTGGGAGGTGAGGTACAGGCCCCGCTTCGGCCATGTATACGGTGTTACCAGAGACGAGCGAGCCCTGTCGGAACAATATTATCGAACGTTTTGAACTCGGTGATCTCCCCGTCGAGTGTGACGTGCAGCACGCGGTTGTGATGCCCATCCGTGACCAGGAAACCGCCGCGATACGTCTGAATCGAGTACTGCACACCCATGTCAACGAAGAACGGGGTGGTCGGCGGATTGGCGAGGGAGAACGCGCCAATGTCGGCGACGACGGTATGGCTGTCGGGTCCGTCTATCCGATAGATGCCGACGATGTCGCTCGCTGCCAAACTGAGGACCTACGAGCGTAACGAGCGCGTACGCTGTTTCGTCGAGAAAGGCGACATCGATGACACCGCCGATCCCGACGATCGAGGGCGGCAGCCCGCTGGCGAATGTAGTCACGTCGCCGGTCTTTGGATCAACGCGCGAGATCCTGCCTACTGCACCCTCGGTGACAAACAGGGCACCGTCGGGGCCGATCGCGCTGCCGGAGGCGCCCTCCAGCCCCGTTACCAGCAGCTGGGGAGGGCCAGGCACCGACCCCATCTTACCGGTCGCCTCCAGTGTCTCGATCTTACCGGTCGCCTCCAGTGTCTCGCTCGGCGCGACGCTACTGTCGCAACCAGATACCAGCATGGCAACCGTCGCTACTGCGACAACGAACATCATGCGGAGAGGTTGTCGGACGCGCAGGAACACGTGTAGGTTGTGAAGAAAGTCAAGTGGATTGGGAGAGACTGTTTTCTGATACATGATGAGATACATCTGTTGAGAGATGGAAGGTTTCGGATGCGCCTGGTTCGCGGCGCTCTGCTGCGCGGAGCTCCCCAGATCATCTACGCATTCGCTAGAACGAGGTGGTGCGTGCCCCACGGGCTGCTCTTAGTTACCTCGATTTAGGTGCGAAAAACCGGTCATTCAGGTGGGAAGAATCGGCCAACCGACGATCCTGGCTGGTAACCGGCGCGCCGCGGTTGGTCGCGGTACTTGGCCGGCAGGACCCCAAACGTCAGTCGGAACAGTTTCGAGAAATGGCGTATGTCCCGGAAGCCCACCGCGCGCGCTGCGTCGGAGACCGGCGTCGTCTTGATCAAGGCTCATTGCCCGACGGAGGCGCCACCGCTTTCAGGGCTCGCGCCCCCCTATGACCAATGACTAGTGACCAATGACTAGTGACCAATGACCAATGACCAATGACTAATGACTGACGACCAACCAGTGACCAATGACTAGTGTCTAATGACTAAAGGGACGGCCCGCCTTTCGACGAGCCGTCCCCTGGTTGGCCTCTCGACCACTACCGCGTCGTCCATTAGGTCCGTAGTTGGCGGCACACTCTTCGGTGCCTGTCGGGCCGTCGTCAAGATGACTCCGGACTCCGGACCCCGGACTTCGGACTACTTCAGAAGCACCATCTGTCTTCGTCTTCTTGAATTTGGCTGACTCAATCCGATACAGATACATGCCGCTCGAAAGCTTCGAGCCGTCGACCGTATAGCTGTGACGGCCGGCAGCCGCTGGACCCGAAGCGACGACCATTACTTCGTGGCCCTCCACGTCGTAGACGGTCAGCTTGACGGTGCCGCCTCCGGAAGGTCGACGCGATAGTCGTCGACTTGGATTGAACGGGTTCGGATAGTTGTCATGCAGCGCGTATGATGCCGGAATCACGTCGTCTTCGATGGCCGTTCCAGTCGCGCGTCATAAAGCTGTGCACTTCTGACCATTCTCCCCATCCGCCTTCGTTCATCGCACGGAC
Source organism: uncultured Bacteroidota bacterium (assembly GCA_963768715.1). Classification (GTDB taxonomy): domain Bacteria; phylum Bacteroidota; class Rhodothermia; order Rhodothermales; family DATKEJ01; genus DATKEJ01. The sequence goes on along the minus strand of CAVYJC010000002.1, from coordinate 300,555 downwards.
CCGCCAGAAGTAGCCTGTGTTGTAGTCCAGCGCCGTTGTTGACTTGAAGGTGGTAGCCTGTTAGCGCATCCTCGTCGATGACGGGACTGGCGAACGCCATTCTCCTTCGAAACCTGCAGCTGATACGCTGTAGCTCCTGCGATGGCCTGCCACGAGAACTCCGGAGCACCGGATACCTCTGTCGCACCGTTCGCAGGAGCGAGTGAGCGTGACCGCTGCAGGCGCCGCAATGACTGTCGTGAAGCTGCTCGGCTCGTTGAACGTGAAGTTCCCCTGAGCGTCGACGCCGGCGACACGCCAGTAGTATTCGGTCTCGTGCATCAGACCGGTCACGTGGAGGCTGTCCGCCATCACGCTGTCCTGGTCGACGACCATATCCTCAAAGGATTCGTCCGTCGCCACCTGAACGTGATAGAAGGCAATCTCCAACGTCTTCGATACAGCCTCGTCATTGCCGGGAGCGGTGGTCGGTGCTTCCCATTTCAGAGAAACTTCGACCGGGACACCGGTCGCGCCATCTTCAGGATAGAGCGCCATCGGCACGAGCGATCCCTCGGCGGCTACGCTGAACTTCCAGACGTCCGAAAATCCTGGGCTCGATCCCCCTGGGCCCATGCCATTCACCCGCCAGTAGTACGTCGCGCCGGCGAACGGAGGAACGAAATCCATCGTCAGATTCGACGTCGTGAGCGACGAGAGCGTATCGGCGAACATCGAATCCTGAGACACTTGGACAAGATACTCGTCGGCGTTTGCCGCAGCGTTCCATTCCAGCGTAACCGGGCTTTCGAGATCCATCGACCCGAATGCCGGGGCGACCAAGGTCACGACATCAGGCCGTGGGTTCACGGTCGTAAAGTGGAACGGCGCAGAGAACGTGGAATTACCGAACTGCCCGACCGACTGCGCCCGCCAGTAGTAGGTCACGCCCGGTGCGGGCGCGACGAAGCTGACCTGATCAGCCGGTACGTTGGTCGACATGACGAGTGCCGTAAAGGCGGCATCCGTTGCAACCTGCACGTTGTAACGCAAGGCCCACTCTTCTGCTGTCCACCGCAGTTCTACAGTATTCGGGACATCCGTCGCGCCATTCAGCGGCGTCAGCAGCGTCGGCGTGTTCGGGATCGGCATCACCGTCGTGAAATGGAACGGTGCGCTGAACTTCGACTTGCCGTGCACGCCCTCCGACTGGGCACGCCAGTAGTAGGTTACACCAGGATCCGGAGGCACGAAATCCACTTGGTGTGCCCCGACGTTCGTCGACCAGATAATGGAGCTGAACTCCGGATCGGTGGCTACCTGGACATTGTACCTGTTCGCATACGTCACTGCCGACCACCTCAATTCCACGCCTTCGAGCGGAATGTCGGTCGCCCCGTTCAGCGGAGTCAGCAGCGTCGGCGTCGCGGGAAGGATCGGCGTCTGCATCAATCGAACGTTATCGACACCGAAATTCAGAACGTCCTGGTTGTCGACTTCCGCAAACCGAAGCCGCACCGTCTGTCCGGCAAATGCGCTCAGGTCGGCCGACATTTCCGTGTAACCTGATTCGGTTGTATCGACCATCGGCACCGGACGGTAGAGGTTCATCCACACACCGGCACCGACGTCGTCCACCTCCGCATTTGGGTCCATGATGTCGACCCTTACGTGCTGGTTCACGGTATCGTTTGCGCTCAGTGTTCCGGTTGACGGGACGACCCAGTCGGCATGACTATGGACGTACATGTCGTACTTCAATCCGATCGTAGCAGGGGGACTGAGAAGCGCCACATCCTGGAAGAGGATGTGAGTTCCCGGATCGCCCTGATCCGTCATGGCTGCCTGCTCCCCCTCAGTCGGCTCGGGCACCAGGTTGCCATTTACCGGCGAGAGCGTGTCCATCTGGACGAACCACGAGCCGCTACCGGAATCGATCACCGCCCACGGGTCGAGCAGGAGCGTATCGTCCTCGAACCCCGTGTTGGCCAAAGAGTCCGGCACAATCAACGACGTCTTCGAGAGTCGCATCGCGCTTCGCAGCTCGAGCTTCGCCTTAAGGGCAGACGTATCCGCTGGTACCGTAACCGCTGCGCTTGCCAAGATTCTGGGCGCCGGCAGACTGTAGCACCCCGGAAAGAACGAGCACAACAATGGCCGTCGTACTCAGGTTGAGTATTCGAAACAATCTGCTCATGGATGACCTCCGTCACGTTGTGGGACTCGTTGTGACGGGCGATTCCAGGTTGCTTGCACTTCCGAACGTCAGGACCGACATCGGGGTCGGATCGCCCGTTCACGGCGCGCCCATGAGTATGTTTGATGCTAAAAGGAACGCCGAATTACGTGCATATGCAAGCTGCGTTTCGGGTCTTCATCGCAATTCTTCAGCAATCAGCAATTAGTAGCCGCGGTGGAGGGCGCCGGTCTGCCGGTCGGCCAGTCTGCCAGTCTGCCGGTCGACTGACCTTGAGGTGTGTCCAACGCACTCAAAACGCGTGAAACCCGGCACCCCCCAATGCTGATTGCAGCCTCGATGCGAGCTGAGCACCGAGCGCCGAGTACCTCTCCGAGATCGATCACGTTGAGGCATGGTTTTGGAACCTCCGACTCACTCGTTCGGGCAGGCTCCGCACCCAGAACCGAGCACCCAGCACCTAGCACCAATACAATTATCTATCCCTTGTAGTAATCCTCCGCCAAAAGTAGATTGCATCCGGCTGTTCACCACAGAGGACCTGGACCAGGGTCGGCATCACTTCAGCCTTCGTTTCTTGTTTCAGGACTTGCAAGAGCACATCAAAACACGTTTGTGCCATGGCTTTATCCACACTGCGCGCGTTGGCGCGTCTTCTCCACGGACCAACAAGGGTTTCGTTTGCTTGTTTCTTCCTACTGTCGTGGACCCCGGTCCTTGCACAGAATGCGTTCGAGGTTGACGGAACCGTGACGGACCGAGGCGGCAATCCGTTGCCGCTTGTAAACGTTCGGGTGGCCGGGACGACCCAGGGTACCGCAACGACGGTAGACGGTGAGTACATCCTCCACGTCGAGACCGACCAGTCGCAGTTCACGCTCGTATTCACCTCGATCGGCTATACCAGTAAAGATGTCACGGTTTCCAAGTCCGGCACGTACGACGTCGAGCTGGAGGAGGACCTGCTTGGCTTCGAGGAGGTCGTCGTTACGGGTACGTCGGGGAGCACCGAGAAACGGCAATTGGGCAACGCGATCTCGACGGTTAATGCCGGGGCGATCCGCGATGCGGACGCAATCGATATCACCCAGGCGATGTCAGGTAAGATTACCGGCGCGCTCGTGAAACAGACTTCCGGCTCTCCGGCCGGTGCGATTTCGGTCACTTTGCGTGGCATCAGCACGATCAACTCCGGCTCTGAACCGCTCTACATTGTCGACGGTGTCATCGTTGACAACGGCTCCAACGAACTTGTGACGGTCGGTAGCGGGGGCGTTCAGAACCGTCTCGTCGACCTGAACCCGCGCGACATAGATCACATCGAAATTATCAAGGGAGCCGCCGCTGCGGCGATCTATGGTTCGCGCGCCAGCAACGGTGTCGTTCAGATCTTCACCAAGCGAGGTCAGACAGGGGCGCCAAAGGTAACGTTCACGTCAAACATGGTCGTGAATGATGTCAGAAAGACGGTCAAGGTCAACAACGCGCCTTACGACTGGGTCACCCCGTCCGACAATTCGAACCTCGAAAAGGTGGCCGTCAATCGCTACGACTACCAGGACTACATCTTCCATACCGGGGTTGGAAACGAAGATTACCTCTCGATTTCGGGGGGCACCGGTTCCACCAATTACTTCATGTCCGCGTCGAATTATTACAACCAGGGGATCGTGCGAAATGCCGATTTCAATCGGTCGACGGTCCGTGCCAACCTGAATCAGGTGTTGAACGATTGGGCGGTGGTCAAGGTGGGGACGAGCTTCGCGCGGAGTTTCAGCAATGACATTCCGACAGGGGGGCCCGGCTTCTTCGACGGATCGATTTCGGCGTTGCAATTTCTCCCGCACACGGCTGACGCGACGCCGGATGAGCTCGGCAATTATCCCGCCGTCGGTATCACGGCCTTTGGCAACCCCTATGAAGTGGTTGATATCTACAAGTACACTCAGGAAGTCAACCGATCCACGACGAATCTGGATCTCGGACTGACCCCGTGGGCGGGCTTCTCGGTGGATGCCATTCTCGGCTATGATGAGTACACACAGATCGCCCGGGGCTTTAAGCCCGTGGGAACGGTCGCGGATCCGGACGGATACACTCGCCGCGGCGATTTGACCAACAAGATGTTAAACGCCGACGTCAATGCGCAGTACAACCGAAACCTGACGCCGAGCCTCGTGTCGACGACCGGCGCCGGGTTCACGTATCAGTACGAGAAGTACGAGCAGATCATCAACGAAGCGTCGAACCTGGGACCGATCGTCGAGACCATCGACGGCGGTACCATTACGGCCAGCTCCGACCTCATCTCGGAGCGGAGTGTGCGGGGCGGTTATTTGCAGGAGACGTTTGGATACCAGAACAAGATTTTCTTGACCGGATCGGGAAGGATTGACGGATCGTCCGTCTTCGGGGCCAACGAGAACTCCCAGTTCTATCCGAAAGTCAGCGGATCGTGGGTGTTGTCTGAGGAGAGCTTCTGGAAGGAGAATCTCGGCAGCTTGATCCCGTCGATGAAGCTTCGGGCATCCTGGGGCCAGTCTGGTAACCTGACGGGCATCGGGCCGTTCGAGCGGTTCACGAACTACAATCCGCTGCCCTTCCTCGGTCAGACTGGACTCGTACCCTCGACGCAGCTCGGAGACGAGAACATCAAGCCGGAGACGCAGACCGAGCTGGAACTCGGAACGGATTTCGCTTTGCTGAAGAACAAGCTCGCGTTTGAAGTCACGTACTATCATCAGAAAGTCGAGGATCTGCTGCTCCAGCGCGTGTTGGCGCCGTCTACGAGCGCCAATAGCCGAATTGAAAACGTGGGTGAGCTGACCAACAAGGGCCTTGAGATCCTCGTTCGCGGAACGATTCTTCAGAAGCGTGATGTGAGGCTCAGTGTGACCGGAACGTTCAGTACGAATAGCAACGAGGTCGTCCACATCGCCGGCCCGAAGTTCCCGATCGCAAACGGCAACTTCTCGAGACAATGGGCGATTGAGGGACAACCGCTGGGTGTGTTCTACGAGACGCCGTACGCGCGCAGTGAGGACGGGTCACTCCTCCTGACCCCGGGTGGCCTCCCGCAACCCGAGCGTGGCAGCCAGGCCGTCTACGACGCCTGCGTCCTCGAAGGGACCATGTCGGGCGCGCAGTGCGCAGGAGTTGTTCCCGGTGCGATGCGTGACGCCGATGGCCAGCCGACCGGATCTCCCATGTCGGTTATCCTGGGCAGTGCGGATCCCAACTGGATCGGCTCATTCATTACGGACTTCAACTACCACAAGTGGGGATTCCGTATGCAGTGGGATGCCGTCCAGGGATTCGACGTTTACAACTGGGACAGGCGGAATTTCGATCGGCACAACTACCGGGGCGGCTACGACTACGGCCTCGAGTTACTCGACAATCCGCCGCAAGTTGAATGCGGCCCCAATGGAAAGATGTGCGATCGGGTCAAAGGTTGGGCGAACGCCGCCGGCAGCGGCCTCATCGACGAGGAGTACGTCGAAGACGGTTCGTTCGTCAAGCTCCGCGAGATCATGGTATCGTACACGATTCGACCTTCGACCAAATGGGTACGGTCCGTCGAAATCCGGCTTTCGGGACGCAACCTCGTATCGATCGACGACTACCGCGGATATGATCCGGAAACGTCTATTTCGGGGCGTGACACGGGAGTCTCCGGCTTTGACTTTGGCGCGGTGCCTATTCCGCGAACGGTCATCGCCGGTTTTACTATCGACTTTTAATCTGAAGGCCTGATAATTATGAGACGCAAAACCATCTTAGCAGTCGCATTCGGGCTCTCGATCTCAATGTTCGGAACGTCCTGCGACACCTTTGAAAACCCGAACGCAGCGAGTGAAGACCAGGTGGTCAACACGGTTGACGGCCTTCAGGCGCTGGCGATCGGCATGAAACGCGAATATGAAGTCAACTCACTGGACGTCTTCATCCGGGCTTCCGGTTGCAGCACCCGGGAGTTTGGGGTGGTCCTGGGCTACACGAATCCGCTGGATCTCGAAGCGGGTGGGTCCAATCTGACTGCCGAAAATGGGATCACGACCGCCATCTGGGCGAGCAGCTATCGCGTAATGGGGATGGCTGAGGCCATCATTGATCACTCCCCCAACGTGATTGGAAATGCGCCAACGCGGAACGCTTTCCTGGCGTTTGGTCATCTGTTCAAAGCGATCACGCTGGGTAACCTCTACATGTTCTTCGAGTCGTTCCCGATGGATGTGAGCCCGAACGGCGAGGGCGAATTCGTTCCTAGAGCGACAGCCCTGGAGTTGGCTATCCAACACCTCGAGGCCGGACTCAGTGCCCTGGGCGGTGCCGGCGTACCGGCCGCGTTCCAGACGGCTGTGCTTGGGTCCTCGAACTTCGACTTGGCTGCGGTCCTGAACGCCTATCTGGCGCGATACAACGGCTTCCTGGGCAATAGTTCGGCAGCCAGCGCTGCGGCCGACGCCGCCATTTCGGGTGCCTCGACGATTTCCGAATGGAGGTACGAGCCGACCGGTGGGAACGTAAACCCGATGTATGTAGAGACAACGCAAGAGCCGGCGACGTACAAGCCGGTGGACAATTTCGGGATTGATTCAACCGAGTATGTCGTGTCCGATTCGGACGGCCGCAAAGCGTTCTACCTCGGGCCGAGCGACGACCTTGGGGAAACCTCGCGGCTCCCCGTTGGGGTCATGCTCGGTTTCTATGACGGTGACTCGAAGTCCATTCCGGTCTATCTCCCCGGTGAGATGTACCTGATCAAGGCGGAAGCGGCGGCACGGTCGGGTAACCTCGGGGGCGCCGTTGCCTCACTGAATGTCGTGCTGCAGAAAACCGACGATCCTTGGGGCGTGAATGCAGGTCTTGGCGCCTATGACGGCCCCGACACACAGGACGCCATATTGAACGCTATATACCTGAACCGACGGATTGAACTGTTCTTGACAGGCCTTTCGCTCGAGGACAGCCGGCGATTCAATCGGCCCATTCAGGCGAGCCCCCCTAACTACGACTCGTTCGAGCGGAACCGGAACTTCTATCCCTATCCCCAGACGGAGCGGGAGAATAACCCGAATACGCCGGCCGACCCGGCGATCTAGGCGGCTTACAATCGGCCATGGTCTTTTCGAGGGCGGGGATTCAAACGATCCCCGCCCTTGTGCTATTCATCGGGCAAGTCCGCTGTTTCGAGCCCTGTGGCAACGCTTGAGGGCCGACAGTGTCTACCCCGACGGCCCTATGCGGGCGGACTTACATAGAGACGTGCAGAATCGTACATTCTGTCGTCTGCACGGTACAGACTTCCAGCGCGTGGTCTGTAAACGACCGCAGGCGGATCCTCCTGTCCGACCCATTCATCCAGACGAAGAGCCCAAATGGCTGTGATGGCATTCCTGATGCTGAGCATCGTGTCGATCGCAACGCCGCCAGACACGCTGATCGTTAACTCACCTTCCGGTAACGTCGTCGTACGAGCATGGGTGAGCGGCGGGACACCTCTCTACTCCGTGGATGCGTTCGGTCGCCCGGTAGTATTGCCATCGAGGCTCGGTTTTGCTGTGAAGGGGGCTCCCGATTTTGGAGAGTCGTTTGCGATCAGCAGTGCCGAAATGGGGTCCGCCGACACGACGTGGGAACAGGTTTGGGGTGAGAGACACTTCATTCGAGATCACCACAACAAGCTGCGAGTCCGTCTCAAGGAGAGTGCCTCGTCCGGGCGCGAGCTCGTCGTCCTGTTCAAGGTATTCGATGATGGCGTAGGGTTCCGATACGAATTCCCGGATCAGCCGTCGATGCACGCCTTCGACATCGCGGACGAGCGCACCGAGTTCGCGCTCGCGGGTGACCATACGGCGTGGTGGATTCCAGCGTATAGAAGCAATCGCTACGAATATCTCTACACCGAGTCGCCCGTCAGTGAGTTGGATACTGTACACACGCCACTCACCATGTCGACGGCCGACGGCCTATTTCTGAGTCTCCATGAAGCCAACCTCACCGATTTTCCGAGTATGACCCTGGAAAACGTCGGTGGCAACGTCCTGAAGGCGAATTTGATACCCTGGGCCGACGGGACGCGCGCGAAGGTCACCGCGCCCCATGTTTCCCCATGGCGAACGATTCAGATCGCAAGGAGCCCGGGAGACTTGATTACGTCGTACCTGATCCTCAACCTGAACGACCCGAATCGCATCGAAGACACGTCGTGGATTACGCCCGGGAAGTACGCCGGGATCTGGTGGGGAATGCATATCAACCTGTACACCTGGGAATCGGGGCCGAATCACGGCGCCACAACAGAACGCGCCAAGAGGTATTTGGATTTCGCGGCCAAGAATGGGTTTCTCGGTGTGCTCGTCGAAGGGTGGAACGTCGGATGGGACGGCGACTGGTTCAACAACGGCAACGTTTTCAGCTTTACGCAGCCGTATCCCGACTTCGACATCGAGGAAGTGACCGCGTATGCCCGGTCAAAGGGCGTCCGACTCATCGGTCACCATGAAACCAGTGCCGGCGTCCTCAACTATGAGCGCCAGATGGAAGACGCGTTCGATTTGGATGAGCGCCTCGGCATCAACGTCGTCAAGACCGGCTACGTCGGCGATCGAGTGGACGGCGGCGAGCCGCACCATGGTCAGTTCATGGTGCGCCACTACCGGCGCGTCGTTGAGCTCGCGGCGAGCAAGCACATCATGCTGGACGTCCATGAGCCTATCAAGGACACCGGCATCCGCCGAACCTGGCCGAACATGATGACGCGTGAGGGCGCACGTGGGATGGAGTACAACGCATGGGGCGCCAATGGTGGGAATCCCCCCGAGCATGCCACCATATTGCCCTTTACCAGGGTGCTGGCCGGGCCGTTCGACATGACGCCCGGAATCTTCGATCACGATTTCGAGACCAGACCCGACAATGTCGTGCCGTCCACCATCGCCCGTCAGCTCGCCTTCTACGTGGTGATCTACAGTCCTCTCCAGATGGTGGCCGACCTGCCAGAAAATTACGAGGGGAATCCCGCCTTCAAGTTTATCCAGGACGTTCCCACCGATTGGGAAGACACCGTCGTGCCGGCGGCGAAGATTGGAGACTATGTCGCGATCGCACGCAGGGATCGTCACAGCGACGACTGGTATCTAGGCGCCGTGACCGACGAGCAGGCCAGGACGCTCGAGATTCCGCTCACTTTCCTCGACAACGGGCGACAATACGTGGCGGAAATCTATGCGGATGGGCCGGATGCCGATTACCGGACAAACCAGACAGACACCAGAATCGAGCACACTACCGTGACGCGCGACAGCGTGCTGACGGTTCGAATGGCGCCGGGTGGCGGGCAGGCGGTACGTTTTCACCCTCAGGAGGCCCGATGATTCGGCTCAGGCTTGAGATTTGCCTCGTTGCGCTGGTGCTGTTTTTGCTCGGGTTTCTTGGAGGATGTTCGTCCGGGCGAAGCGACGGCAGGATCGTCGTGCGTATCTGGCACCCGAAAGCCACCCCTGAACGCATGATCCTCGATGAATTTGTCGATCGGTTCAACGCCGAGCAATCCGAGATATTTATTGAGACGCTCTTCAAGTCGAACGAGGAAATGCGGAATTTCTTCGTGACGGCCGCTGTAGGGGGGCAAGGGCCCGAGATCATCTATGGTCCCGCGGACAACGTCGGTCTGTTTGTGCAGACGAACACTATCGTGCCGCTTGAGCGTGTCTTTTCGCCCGACGTGTTCGACGAATATACCGAGGATGGGCTCGTCACCTGGAAGGATTCGACATGGATGCTCGCGGACCAGATCGGAAATCATTTGACCCTTGTCTACAATCGGGCACTGGTTCCTGAACCGCCGGAAACGTTCGATGACTTTCTGAAGATGGCGAAGGACTTGACCGTGGATACCGACGGTGACGGCAGACCCGACCGGTATGCACTGACCTGGGGATACCAGGAGCCCTTCTTCTTTATCCCGTTCTTGACAGGCTTCGGCGGCTGGGTTATGGATGAAGATGGCAGGCCGACTCTGAACACAGAAGCGACAGTCAAGGCCATTCAGTTCATTCTTGATTTGAGGGACAAATACAAAGTGATTCCTCGAGAGTCCGACTATGACATCGCCGAAGGACTCTTCAAGGACGGTCGTGCCGCCATGATCATCAACGGCCCGTGGGCCTGGGGAGGTTACATAGATGCGGGGATAGACATTGGTTTGTCCCCCATCCCAAAAATCTCGGAAACAGGTGAATGGTGTCGACCCATGGTCTCGGCTAAGGGATACTCGGTGAACGTCAACGTCCCGCCTGAGAAGTATGCCGCTGTAAGGAAAGTCATGCTCTATCTTACGGGGCCCGAGGTCCAGATCGCGATGGCAAAGCGCCTTGCGACGACTCCGGTAAATCGAAAGGCGCTCGCCGACTCGACCATCTTTTCGAATCCGTTGATTGAGGAATCGATGAGGCAAATCGCCTTAGGACGTCCAATGCCGTTGGATCCGGCGCTCCGGCAAATTTGGGATGGCGCTCGCGGGCCCTATCAACTCGTAATGAACGGCGCCGTGACAGCGGAGGAAGGAGCACGGATGATGCAGGAACAGGCCGAGAAGTTGATCAAAGACACATTTCTGTAGGCATGAGCTCCTTGGGTACAATTGCAATTTCGGTGGGCGGAAGTGCTACATGACCGGATCCGGTGGCAATAGCTCGTCGCGCTGGTTCCTGTCATTTCTGATCGGTCCGGCAACAGTCATTGTCTTGGCGGTAGTTGCCTATCCGTTCTTCTACAATGTGGTACTGTCCCTTTCGAACGCCAACATCTATCACCTCAGAGATTGGCGGATTATCGGATTTCAGCAGTATGTGGCCGTCTTCCAAGAGCCGCTTTTTTGGCGCATACTGATCAAGACGATCGTTTGGACCGTGGTAAACGTCGTTTTTCACGTCGGCATCGGGGTGTTTCTAGCGGTGATGCTCAATCAACGATTCGTCGTCGGAAAACCGGTCTGGCGAGTGCTGCTGATACTACCGTGGGCCATTCCCCAGTACATCACGGCATTGACGTGGCGCGGCATGTTCAATTATGAGTATGGCGCGATCAATTTGCTGATCTCGAAGTATCTCGGGCTGCCGGGGATCGAGTGGCTCAGCTCACCATTTGAAGCCTTCGTGGCTGTGATTCTGACAAACGTCTGGCTGGGCTTCCCCTTCATGATGGTTGTCGCCCTTGGAGGGCTTCAGTCCATACCGGGCGAGTTGTATGAGGCGGCGGAAGTCGACGGTGCTTCCGAGTGGAGGAAGTTCTGGGGTATCACGGCGCCCTTGCTTAAGCCGGTCATGGTGCCCGCCATCACGCTCGGGATTGTCTGGACGTTCAACAATGTCAATATCGTCTGGCTGGTGTCGAACGCAGGTGAACCGGCTGATCAGACGCACATTCTCGTCTCGTACGTCTACAAGGCCGCGTTCAACATGTACCGCTTTGGATGGGCCGCTGCGCTGTCCATGGTGATTTTTGGCATTCTGTTCGCTTTCACCCAGGTGTTCTTGAATCGAACCCGAGCGACCGAGTCTCTCTACTAGCTGAGAAGATTGTCATGAGCGGAGTCAAGAAGAGACATAGCAAGATCGATCCGAAGCGGCTGACGTCGACCCTCGCAACGTACTTCGTGCTGGCGGTCGCCGTCGCAGTGGCGATCTATCCGGTCCTGCGAATTGTCACAATCTCTCTGCGACCAGGCGATCGTTTGCTCTCTACGTCTCTCGATATCATTCCTGATGATGCCACGCTGTCAAACTATTCGGAGCTGCTCACGAAGACGCCCTTTCTCCGGTGGCTGCTCAATTCTACGATCGTAGCGCTTGTGGTAACGGTCACCGGGGTGGCGCTGGCGTCGACGACAGGCTATGCACTTTCGAGATTCCGGTTCAAAGGCAAAGGTTCGATGCTGAGTGGACTGCTGGTCACACAGATGTTTCCCGCTACCATGCTGCTGCTTCCATTGTACATGGTTCTCATTCGACTCCATCTCATCAACTCGTACATCGGGATCATCGTCATTTATTCAGCGACCGCCCTTCCGTTCACGATCTGGCAGATGAAGGGTTACTACGACACGATTCCCAATGCGCTCGAGGAAGCGGCGCGGATCGATGGGTGCGGGCCTTGGCAAACGTTCTACAAAGTGATCTTCCCGCTCGCCGCGCCGGCCTTGGTGATTACGGCGCTGTTTTCGTTCATGACGGCCTGGAACGAATACGTCGTGGCCAACGTGGTGCTGCAGGATACGCAGATGTTTACGCTTCCGCTCGGGCTAAAGATGTTTCAGAGCAAACTCAGCACAGAGTGGGGGATGTATGCCGCCGGGTCACTCCTCGTCTCCATTCCTGTCGTCGCGCTCTTTCTGATGCTCAGTCGCTACCTGATTTCGGGTTTGACGCTGGGATCAGTGAAGGGATAGGGAGCATCATCTTCTCAAACTCTCCAGTAGTTTCCGGCCCTGCTCGTGGCCGGGATATTTGGCGAGCAGGGTGTCGCAAACCGCGCGCGCTTCCTCCAGGCGGCCCGACAACGCGAGAGCTCCAGCAAGATTGTATAATGACTGTGGATTTCCCGGCTCCAGTTCCAGGGAGCGTCTTAGCTGGTGGATTGCCTCCTCGTGTTTACCCTGCTGCAGGACTATAGCGCCAATCATTCGATGTGCTGCTCCCGATTCCTCCCTTTCGAGACTCTTGCGATAGTATTTGAGGGCGTCCTTCGGCCTGCCCATTGACAGGGCGGCATCCCCAGCATCGACAAGCGGCCTTCCCATGAACGGAAAGCGCTCGGCTATGGCAAGGGAAGCATCGCGGGCGTCAGTGAATCGATGCTCGGAGAGATAGTATTTTCCGAGTTCCGCCAGCGCCTCCGTCCGGTCTTTCTTTTCGTTCAGCACATCGAGCGCCAGTTTTTCCTCGACCGAGCCGGTCTGCGTCTCCGTGAGCTCCGTTGTGCGCGAGCCGGGCGGTTTGAACGGCCAGCTGCCCTTGAGCCTGACGAGGCGGAGCGCTCCGACAAGAGAATCCAGCCTCGTCACGTTTCGGTAGTGGATCTCTGTCGCCGGGGAAAGCCCGAACAGTCCCGCTCGCGTGATCGCCTGAACGAAAGCCTGGGTCAGGAGCCGGTAACCGCGGACGTTGGGGTGAAGGTGCTCCGTCATCACGGTTGAGTCCGGTAAGCCGTTTGCGGTGGCCTCTGCCATGACTCTCTGCACGTCTGCAAGAAACACATGCTCGTTGTCGACAGACTGCTCGATGATTCGATTCATCTCTTCGACGGCCCTGAATCGCAACTCATCACGGTCTTTCGCCCCATACAGCAGTTCGCGACCACGCTCGGCCTGTCCCCCGTGCAGGAGCAGCCGGCCCAGAGCGTACCGCGCTGACGCGTAGATGGAATCCCTCGACACAACCTCTGACAGCTTTTCGACGGCCGACGCCGTGTCGCCGCGCGCCGCGGCCGATTCGGCTTCGGCTACGGCCTCGTCAAGGCGCTTCGTATCGTGCCCTGGCTCGGCGCCGTCGACAAAGGGCGCCTGGTCGCGCACGTTGCTGGCAAGCGTTCCGATGACTACGGGGATGCCCCGATCTGCGTATTTAGCGAGCAGCGCCCGAAGATTCGAACGGAATTGTCCCACTCCGTCTTCGTATGCCTCGGACCCATATGGAATAGATTGCTCACCCACCATCCTCTCCATGAGCGTCACGCCGGGTGGGCGACCGCGCTCATGGCCCGAGGTCTTCGAGAGAAGCCCGGCAATGCCGTTTCTAAGGGCCTGAACAGTTCGAAGTCGTCTGAGCCGGAGGTACCACCGTTTCAGTCGGGCCGATCGGCCGAACGACTGCGAGGAGCCCACACCCAACGCTCCGTAGTATTCATTATGTCCCGCGTAGATGAGGATCAGGTCAGGCCGAAGAGCCAGAATGTCGTCCGACAGGTCCAGAAGCGTAAACGTGTTCACGGCCGCCATCGCCGTGCCGATAACCTGGACATCCTTTCCAGGAAGCAGGTCGGCCATAACAGGTTCGAGTTCATCGGCGAGACTAGTGCCGAAGTAATATGGGAAGCCGGCCGCCGAGGAGCCTCCCTGGACGACGATGCGGATCGTACTGTCCGTCTTTTCAGTGCGAAAGATCTCGAGTGGGATCGTGGGCAGCGTCGCTTCAGAAACGAAATACCTCACGGCGACGCTGTCGTTCGATCGCAGGTATCCGTCAAGTCCTTCGATCGGCACGAAAAGCGGGGCGTCCGATCCATAGCCGGCGAGCCGCAATCCTCCCTCCACGAGGGCAAAGGCGACGACAGGGATGGAAGCGGCGATGATCATGAAGACTCGCCGTTTCCACACGTCGTCGGTGTTTTGTCCTTGTTTTTTCAATGATTTTTTGCGAACTGGGGCCAAATAACACCCCTTCCACTTTCGTGGTTTCGGATAGATCGTATATTTCCGACGCTCGACAAGACGGCGGATGACACCCGAATCACTATCGCCCAGTCCTTACCGAGGTGTCGTCTGGTCTCCCTGGGACCTGATTGCTCGCAATATTAAGGATATGAAGTCGACTTCATTTCGTCCTTCCATCTCGTTTGCAATTGCACTCCTGATCATCGGACTGTCAGGTTCATTTTCGATGCTTTGGGCTCAGCACGGTAAGGTGAAAGGCAGAGTCACCGATGCCAGAACCGGCGAAGCACTCGTCGGAGTCAACGTCTACTTCGAAGGGACGACGCAGGGTACCTCGACGGACGTAGACGGTAATTACGTGGTGATCGGGGTTCGACCCGGAACGTACACCCTCATAGCCTCCTATCTCGGTTATCAGACTGTCAGTAAGCCTGGCGTACGCGTGTCCATCGATCTGACTACGACGGAAGACTTTCAGTTGGGCGAAGAGTTCATTCAGGGCGAGGTTGTCGTGGTTACTGCCGAGCAGGTGCTCGTTCAAAAGGACTTGACGGCGACAACCGCCGTGGTCAACGGCGACCGCATCCGAGCAATTCCTGTCGAGAATTTTAACGACGTTATTGAGTTGCAGGCGGGCGTCGTAGACGGCCACTTTCGAGGCGGACGCATCGGGGAGGTCGGCTATTGGGTAGACGGCGTCCCAGTGACCGACGTCTATGATGGAAGTCTCGGGACGACCGTCGAGAACAATACCGTCCAGGAAGTGCAAGTCGTTACGGGGGCTTTCAACGCCGAGTACGGGCAGGCACTTTCGGGGATTGTGAATGTCGTGACCAGGGATGGCGCGAACCGCTTGCACGGGGACTTGAAGGGATTTGTCGGGGATTACGCCAGCTCCCATGACAAAGTCTTCGATCATATTGACAACATAAAGCCGTCGGCGGTCAGAAACCTCGAAGGTGATCTGTCAGGCCCCATCATCAAGAACAAGTTATTCTTCTTTACGAGTGGACGCTATTTCCACAACGACGGTTGGACGTTTGGGCGGCGTGCATTCCTGTTCGACGACGTCGCTTTTGGAGAGGCCGGACGTCTGGAGTTGGTGAATCCGGCCGGGTCAGGAGATTCATCATTCGTCTCCCTCGACCCGTTCAAACGAATCAGCGGCCAGGCCAAGCTCACCTACAAGTTGAGCAATTCGATTCGTATCGCAGGGAACGCCATTTTTTCGCAAGAGGACGGCAAGGAAGGGGCGACGGGTGAGGACAGGCACAGGTTCCGCTTTCTCCCCGATGCCCAGCGTCATACCCGAAAGGACGGTCGCACGGCCTATCTCAAATTGACGCACACGCTCTCCGACAGGGCGTTCTACGAGGTGGCCATCACAAATACGAACAGCAAGTTCAAGAGCGTCCTCTTCGACGACCCGCTGAGTCCGGAATACCGCGACGTGCAGTTTATCGACTTCCGCGACCAGCTTACCACGTCGAATTTTGCGATCGGCGGTACCGACAATAAGCGTTTCCGGCGCGAAACCGACACGTGGCTCGGTAAGCTCGACTTTACGACTCAGCTGGACGCATACAATCTTGTCAAGGTGGGCGTTGAGTACCGGCGTCACAAACTGAAATACCGCGATCAAATCGTTGTCGTGCTCGACCAGTTTAACATCGAGCCTTTCCTGTACGACCAGGGGATTTACGACTACGAACCCGTTGAATTCTCCACGTACGTCCAGGACAAGATCGAGGTCGGCAGTTTGATCATTAACGGAGGCCTTCGGTTCGACTACTTTGACTCGAAGGGTAGGGTTTTCGAGAATCCGACCGATCCGAACATTGTTTTCATAGAGCTTCGTAGTCAGCTTCCTCCTGGAACCGGTTTCAAGGCTGCCGATGCTAAGTCCCAGATCAGTCCAAGACTGGGTATTGCATTCCCGATCTCGGCAGGCGGCGTCATCCACTTCTCTTACGGTTGGTTCTTTCAGGTGCCGAATTTCGAGCTGCTGTATCAGAACCCCTTCTTCCAACTCAACGAGGGCGGCTCGGGCATCATCGGGCTCATCGGGAACGCCAACCTCAACCCGGAAAAAACCATCAACGGAGAGATTGGCCTGAAGCAGGAGCTTTCGTCCTCTACCGCCGTCGAGTTGACCACCTATTTTCGGGACATCCGCAACCTGACCGGAACGGCCGCAGCCCCCATAGCGGTGGAAGGAACATCGGCCCGGTATGCGGTGCTGGTGAATTCCGATTTCGGACTCGTACGAGGAGTCGTTCTTCGCATCGACCAGCGGATTGGCTCGCGGTTCTTTATGAACGCCGATTACACCTTCCAGGTCGCGAAGGCGAACGCGTCAGACCCCGATCAGGTCTACAAGGCAGCCTCCGCGAAACAGACATTGGAGACGCAACTCGTCCCGACGAATTGGGATCAGCGTCATACCGCGAATGTGAGCCTTTCGTATCGGTCAACCTCGAATTGGGGGTTCGGCCTGGTAGGGACGTACGGCTCCGGCACTCCGTACACGCCGACCCAGACGACGCTGCAGACGGGCACCATTCTCCCGACGAAGATCCCCCTCAACAGCGAGTACAAGCCGAGTCGGGTTCAGTTCGATGTCAATGTGTACAAGGACATCCCACTGGGGGCAACGACCGTTCAGGTCTTTGCCAAGGTTGACAACCTCTTCGACAGCAAGAATGAGGTCGGCATCTTCACGGATACCGGTCGGGCGACGTATTCACTCCAGCGCAATGTCGATGCGAACACATTTCGTGGTGACATCGGATATCTCAACAGCTGGTATACGCGTCCGGACTTTTACAATGAGCCCCGGCGAGTCGTGCTGGGACTCTCCTACAGGTTCTAGTATTTGAGTTCATGGCAACGAGAACAATCCAGGGCCGCCGAATTTCCGACTCAATGACAACCTTCCGTCTACTAAGGCTTACGGCTTCGAGGCTCACACGGTTGATGGTGCTGACGCTGTGCACCCTGGCCGTTCAGCAGTCTTCGTTCGCTCAGGATAGATCGTCACTGCCAGACTTCTTGCTTGATCCGCATTATCGCGGCAACAGAACGAACGAAAAGAAGTCCGTCACCGCCGGCAACCGCATCCGTATCACGTTCTTCAATACGGGACTACTTGGCGGCACCGGTGAAGTCCGCGGCGAATGGCCTGCCGGTTCCGAAAACTTCTACATCGGTGACGTGCTTCCCGTCGTGGCGTTCGAAGTGCCCATTGACCAGGATGGCGATTCGAAGCCGGATACGTTGGTCCATCGGGTCGTTACTGTTCGCGGTCCGAGGGCGGGCACCACGGCGCCGCTCCCGGGCTTTGACAAGTTTTTCGGTTTCGAGGCGCTTCCCGGCTTTGCTAGAGAGGACGGGTCGAACAATCAGCCGGCCATTTCTACGGACCCGGCCACGTGGCCCGAGAAGTGGCCCGATCATCCCGATTGGCTCGACGCCAGAGGCAACCCGCAATGGAACGGCTTTTTCGGGCGCGGCATCATTAACGCCGACTTCGAGACGTATTTCTGGACGGACGATCAGCAGGATGATCGTTTGTTCCATGCGTACGGGTTCCTCCCGGACTCAACCGACGAGACGAGACACGGACAGGGGATCGCGATCAAGACACGTGGACTCCAGTGGAGCCAGTTCCTGGCTCAAGACGCCATGTTCTGGGTGTACGAAGTCACGAACACGAGCACAACGACCTATCCTCGGGTTGCGGTCGGGCTTGTCGTCGGTACGCTTGCCGGAGGCGATGGTGACTCACAGGACGACATGGCGTTTTTCGATCAGGCAAATCGAATCGTCTACTCATACGACTTCGACAACTCAGGCAACAGAGGGCAGCCGGTCGGCATTGCCGGATACGCCTTTATGGAAAGCCCGGGCAACGCTCTCGACGGAATCGACAATGACGGTGACGGCGATCCCAGTCAGGAGGCGGGACTCGACATCGATGGGCGCCCGTTCGTCACGCCGGGTCTCGAGGGCGTCGACAACGTTTTTATCCAATCGGACTTTCAGCCGCGAACACTCGCCGTCGGTGACCCGCTCATCCTGACCGACCCCGAGACGTTCGAACGAACGATCGTTTACCTCGGCGATGGACCGATGACGGTCCAGTCGCAGGGCCGGACGTTTCATGTGACCCCCGGTGCTACGCTTCAGGAGAAGCAAATCACTATCCAGGGACAACTGGAGGCGATCACGGTAACGGAGAAGAACCTGATCGACGACGACCTCGACGGGCTGATCGACGAGGATATCGCCCTCCATTTTACCCGGCGGAAACAAAACTTCCAGGGCGAAATCGTTACGCTGCCGTCACTGAGATTCAAGGACTATGTCTCGTTTGCGACCGCCGTACGCGGGCGCCAAGCGACGCTGGCCGACTCGATCCGGTTCGGACTTGCCAACCCCATGATCGATGAGGCGGGGAACGACGGGATCGACAACGACAACGACTGGAATATCCTGACGGACGACGTCGGGGCCGACGGGAGTACGGGCACAGGTGACATCGGAGAAGGGGACGGTCAGCCGACCCCGGGCGAGCCGAACTTCGATGCGCTGGACGTCGATGAGACCGACCAGGTCGGTCTGGCGAGCTTCTACTACTTCACGCCGCCGGGTGCGCTCGTGATGAACCGTGACGACCTGATGTGGGATCGCATGACGCCGGGTTTCTTTACGACGAATGCCGAGCTCGAAACGCAGCAAGCGGGCGGCGGCGTCGACGGTGACTTCCTGTTCGGTTCGGGATACTTCCGGCTGGCTCCCGGCGAAACCCTTCGCTTCTCGATGGCGCTCGTCTTCGGTGGTGGCGAGACGTTCGCTACTCAGTTGGCAAACATCACGAACAACGTGGTCACCATTCAGGAGATTTACAATCGGAACTACCAGTTCGCCAAACCACCCGACAAGCCGACCCTTTCAGCAGTTCCGGGCGACAAGAAGGTGACGCTTTTCTGGAACTCCATTGCCGAGGATTCTATCGACCCGATTCTCGGAAAGGACTTCCAAGGCTACAAGATCTACAGGAGCACGGACCCGTTCTTCAGGGACCCCCTGGATATCACCGACGCTGCCGGGAATCCTAGGCTGCTCGCCCCGATTGCTCAATTCGATCTCGATGACGGGCTCGAAGGTGTCTGGGTAGGCAACAGCGACCTCTACCAGCGCGTCGGCGGCGTGCCCTTCAATCTGGGAAACGATTCAGGTCTCCGATATGCTTGGGTCGATGATCAGGTGGACAACGGGCGCGAATACTACTACGCGCTGACTGCCTACGATCGTGGAAGCACCGAATTCTATCCAGCGGAGAACAACTTCCCTGTGACCATTGCTGAGGACGGATCGATCAAGACCGACAAGAACGTGGTTCGGGTGACGCCCAATGCCGCTACGCTGGGTTTTGAGGAAGGCGGGGTGACCGAGGAGCCAGTGCATACCGCGGGACCGGCGACCGGCGACGTGTTCGTTGAGACGCTCGATGCGAGGATGCTCGACGACGACGTCCAATACGAAGTGCAGTTCGAAGGGTCCCCTCTGAAGGCGAACACCTTCAGCGTGACGGCAGATGGACAGCCGATTATTAACGACGGTCAGGTCGACACACCCGAATCCTTCATCTTCGACGGCATGCGCCTGGTGTTGCGCGAGGACGGCATCAGACTGAACCAGGACGAGACGAATTGGACCAATCCGGCCGGGAAAGTGACGCTGTTCGCAGGCGTCACCAACGTCACGCAGTGGCGATACACCGGTTCGCTGTCACCGTTCGATTACCGGATCACGTTTTCCGATGCCGTACAGGCGACGTCTATGGGCGGTTTCAGTCTCGGGAGTCGGGGTCCACAGGCTGTCGCAACGGATTGCTATTTCAGTGTTACGAATGTGACTGAGAATCGGCCAGCCGACTTCGTCTTCTACGAGCCCGATCCCGCGATTGCCAACGGCAAGCTCGACGGCAATGAGTTCATCTTCATTTATGAGACGCTCGGCGGAACTGCGTTAAAGCCGACCTGGGCGATTCGAATCCTGAACAGCGACGGTGCATTTCCCGTCAACGGAGATGTTTTTCAGTTGACCACCTACAAACCGTTCTCGAACAAGGATCGCTACACGTTTTCGACGCGTGCCTCGGCGACAGACGGGGCCACTGCGAAAGAGCAGCTCGACCGAATTCGCGTCGTTCCGAATCCGTATCTGGCCGCCGCCGGATGGGAAGGTCGTCTCCCCCCGACGATCACGAGCGGTCGTGGTGAGCGCCGTGTCGATTTCATTCACTTACCGGCGCGCGCTCGCATCCGGATCTATAACGCACGGGGAGAGCTGGTTCGCGAGCTGGCTCATGAAAGTGACATCTCCGATGGTACCGTCTCCTGGGATTTGAAATCGCGCGAGCAGCTCGATATTGCGTTCGGCGTCTATTTCTATCACGTCGAGGCGCCCGGAATAGGGGAGACCACGGGAAAGTTGGCGATAATCAAGTAACGGGCCTATGTCGACATCTCGCACAGAAATCCGCGCCCGACGCATTCTGTCGGTTCTCCTGGTAGGACTGGCATTGGCGACCTTTAGTCGTCCCTTGCTTGCTCAGGAGAAGGTTGGAACCACGGCGGCTCCATTCCTCGGCATTGGAATGGGGGCGAGGGCCGGCGCCATGGGCGGAGCGTACGTCGCGAATGCGCAGGGTCCGAGCGCATTGTACTGGAATCCGGCCGGGATTACGCAGATGGACCACTCGGGAGTCGAGTTCTCGTATGCATCGTGGTTCGTCGACTCGAACGTCCAGCAGGCTGCGTTTGTACTCACCATGGGCCAAATGGGCCACGTGGGTGTGAGCATCAGTGCGCTGAATTATGGGGAAATGGAAGTCACAACCATAGCCAGCCCCGACGGAACGGGCGAGCTCTTTAAGCCGCTGGATATCGCTGTTGGACTATCCTACGCGAAAGCCCTGACCGATCGTTTTTCTTTCGGTGGAACCTTCAAGGTCATTCGCCAGAAGATCTGGAATGAGTCCGCAAACGGATTGGCCGTCGATCTCGGTGTGTTCTACCGAACGGATTTCAAGAATCTTCGGATCGGCGCGTCCATGACGAATTTCGGAACCGACATGACAATGGCCGGCAAGGATCTACGGCAGGCTATCGACATCGATCCCAACAACGAGGGGAATAACCCGCGCCTGCCCGCCAATCTGGAGGTTGATCCGTGGGCAATTCCCCTGGCATTCAGGATCGGCCTGGCCGCCGACGTCGTTCAGAATTCCCACCATCGTGTCACGACCAACGTCGATGCGCTGCATCCGAACGATAACGCCGAGAGCGCCAACGTCGGACTCGAATATGCATTCCAGGATCTGATATTTCTCCGAGGCGGATTTCGGCAGGCGTTTGCGCAGGTCACTGATGATGGAGGATGGACGCTGGGCGCGGGGTTGCGCTATGAACTCAGCGCGACCGGGCCTGTGGTCAACTTCGACTACGTTTATCAGCAGTATCAAGCGGGACGGCTCGACGCCCCACAGATGTTCACATTCGGTGTCGCGTTCTAGATTTGGCGTCAGTTTAATGAGAGTTAGGCAAATTTTGCGTTCTGAAACCGATTTCAAAGCTGCAATCCGGGGTTTTCACTTTGCAATAACATGTTGAGTTACGACATTAAACCAATGTGAAACGGCTTTCTCGAAGAGCTCTCACAATTGCTTCTTCTCCTCGTTATTTCTGCCGTAGCATTTTCTCTTAAGTTCTTAGACGCAGAAGATTGAGCCGATCACGGAATTCACGTTGATACCAACCATTCACACCCATGAATAATTTGAGACGAGTTCTATTTGGCGTGGCGATGATGCTCGCCACCTACTCTGTCGTGGCCGCACAAGTCGTGAAGGTAGAGATCGAGTTTGCCGTCGACATGACCGTAGAGATTGCTACAGGCAATTTCGATCCGGAGACGCAACTCGTTACGGTTTCTGGATCGATGAACGGTTGGGACACCACGGCCGACACGCTGCTTCCTGACTTCGTTACGCCCTCCAGGTATACCAAGCTGTTTCTAATTGACAGCGTCAATGTCATGGAGCCCGATACGTTGTACTACAAGTACGTGACGGGGACAACCGGAGGAGACGCGCCCAACGGATATGAGAGCGTGGACAACCGCCCGCTCATCATCACCGGTAACGAGCCCGACGCGGACAACAACGGTTATCTCGACGTAGTTCAGACGATGGTCCCGACGTTTAACAACAACAGGATCGAGGACTACTTCGCATCCGACATGACGATTACGTTCCAGGTCGATGCGCGTCCAGCCTACTATTTCCTGGCAGATAGCGGCTTCGTACCGTCGGACGTCCAGACCAACGAAACGGTGTCGACGTGGTCGGGTGTCTACGCGAACGGTCTTCTCGGTCCGAGTCACGGCTGGGACAGTTGGGGCCCGGATTTGCTTGGCTCAACGGAGACGCAGAAGCTTTACGACGATGGGACGAACGGTGACGCGGTCGCGGGTGACTCGATCTTCACGATCGTCGTGTCGTACATGGCAGGGGATGCCCGGAAAGGTCCGCTCAAGTTCGGGCTCGACGGCTACGACAACGAGAGTCTGTTTGGGGCGAACCACCAGCTGACCCTTCCCGACGACGGGCAGGCCGGCAAGACGTTCGGCGAAGCGACGATCGATCTGATCTTCGGCGCAATGGAGACGACGAGCGGTGGGTACCAGGATGCTCTGTTTGATGAGTATATCAAAGTCAATCGGGGTGGGAATGCTTCCGTCGTTCGTTCTGGGGGCACCAACGATCCCAGTGAGAGCGACGTAGCGAAGGCCGAGATCGAGTTTGCCGTCGACATGAGCGTCGAGATTGCTACAGGCAATTTCGATCCGGAGACGCAACTCGTTACGGTTTCTGGATCGATGAACGGTTGGGACACCACGGCCGACACGTTGCTTCCCGACTTCGTTACGCCCAGCAAGTATACCAAGCTGTTTCTAGTTGACAGCGTCAATGTCATGGAGCCCGATACGTTGTACTACAAGTACGTGACGGGGACAACCGGAGGAGACGCGCCCAACGGATATGAGAGCGTGGACAACCGCCAGCTCATCATCACCGGTAACGAGCCCGACGCGGACAACAACGGGTATCTCGACGTCGTTCAGGAGATGGTCCCGACGTATAACAACAACAGGATCGAGGACTACTTCGCATCCGACATGACGATTACGTTCCAAGTCGATGCGCGTCCGGCCTACTACTTCCTGGCAGATAGCGGCTTCGTGCCGTCGGACGTCCAGACCAACGAAACGGTGGCGACGTGGTCGGGTGTCTACGCGAACGGTCTTCTCGGTCCGAGTCACGGCTGGGACAGTTGGGGCCCGGATTTACTTGGCTCAACGGAGACGCAGAAGCTTTACGACGATGGGACGAACGGTGACGCGGTCGCGGGTGACTCGATCTTCACGATCGTCGTATCGTACATGGCAGGGGATGCCCGGAAAGGTCCGCTCAAGTTCGGGCTCGACGGCTACGACAACGAGAGTCTGTTTGGGGCGAACCACCAGCTGACCCTTCCCGACGACGGGCAGGCCGGCAAGACGTTCGGCGAAGCGACGATCGATCTGATCTTCGGCGCGATGGAGACCACGAGCGGTGGGTACCAGGATGCCCTTTTTGATCCGTACATCCAGGTCAGCTACTCGGATGGCGAGTATTCGGCGGCAGTAGTTCGCCGTGGCGGCGATGAGCCGGAAAACCTGGCTGTTGACCCGGTCGCCGGTGAGATTCCGGAGAAGGTCATGCTCAGTAACAACTATCCGAACCCGTTCAATCCGAGTACGACATTTGAGTACAGCATCAGTGATCCACAGCATGTACTCCTCAGAGTCTTCGACCTGACGGGTCGGTTGATCCAGACGCTGGTTGATGATGATCAGCTGCCGTCAGCCTATCGAGTGACGTTCGATGCCAACAACCTCGCGAGTGGCGTGTACATTTATCAGTTACAGACCGCCGACCGCGTGATATCCAAGAAGATGCTGCTTGTCAAGTAGCACGTTGCTGAATCCAGCTGGACGGGGGTGGGGCCGAGCGGCTGCCACCCCCGTTCCATTTAACATGGTTTACACTGAAGTGTGCGGATTGTCGCGAACCGTGCCGACGAGAGCGCGACGGAGGCCAATGGCACTCATCGTCGTGCTGATGACGCTGGCGGCCGCCCCGCTCCTGGCCCAGACCGTCCCGGTCACGCTCAAGTATGTTCCGCAATCCGAAGATTCGTTCGTTCGAATTCTCGCGCCGAATGACGTTGTGAGCTGGAGCGTCAGCCCGTCCGCGCCGACCGTCATGTCGTACGACGACAGCCTGGGCATGTACCTGTATCATATCTCGCTCCAGGCGGGCCACGTTATGGAGTACAAGTTCCACAAACACTTGAACGCGTCAGGATCATCCGGCGTCTGGCTGTCGGATCCGGCGAATCCGGAAACGAATTCCGGAAATAACAACAACTCGGTACTGCGCGTGAAGTCGCTTTTCTTGTTCGAAATGGACTGGAAAAACGACGGATCAGACAAAGCGATTGAGGTATCGGCCGGCATCTTCGGCTCGGCTGACGTCACTGCGATAACGTTCAGCGTAAACGGCGACAGTCTGGATGGGATGCCGTTCTACGATGCGTCGAACGGCATATTCAGGTATGAACTTCCCCAGCCCGTCGCCAAGGAGCCCCTGTTCGCGCTTACCGCCGTCGATTCGGAAGGGCGCACCGCTACCGGACATATCGGTTCGATGCCCGTGGACGTGGAGGACAGCCCGCGACCGCCGGACATCGAGGACGGCATCAACTACGATCCTGGTGATGTGACAACCGTCACGCTGTCTCTGTTCGCTCCGGGGAAGCGGTTCATTTATGTGATCGGTGATTTCAACGACTGGACGCCGTCTGAGGCCTTTCTGATGAAGCGCGATTCACTCAATGCCGACAGCGTGTATTTCTGGCTTCGCATCGATGGTCTTCAGGCAGGCGACGAGTATGCCTTTCAGTATCTGATCGATGGACAGCTGCGCGTCGGAGATCCGTACTCGGCGAAAATACTGGACCCGAAAAACGACTCCGGCATTGGTGACACGTATCCGAACCTCAAGGAATACCCCACCGGAAAGACGTCGGAGGACGTTTCCTTATTTCAAACAGGCGCGGAGCCATACGAGTGGCAGACAACGGGGTACGTTCGTCCTGAGCAGAAGGACCTCGTCATCTACGAATTGCTCGTGAGAGATTTCGTCGCGAAGCACGACTACGCGACCCTGATCGATACGCTCGACTACCTGCAAAACCTCGGAATCAATGCCATCGAACTGATGCCGATTTCGGAGTTCAATGGAAACCTCAACTGGGGCTATGAGCCCAATTTTTCGTTAGCCTCCGACAAGTACTATGGTCCCGCCGACGACCTGAAGCGATTCGTCGACGCATGCCACGCAAGGGGAATCGCCGTCATTCTGGATGTCGTATACAATCACCAGGCCTACGAGGCGCCGTTTTCCAGGATGTACAGCGACAGCCCAATTGGCACGCCCGGGGCACTTCCGTCATCGGATAATCCCTGGCTCAACCGGGTCGCCCGCCATCCATACAACGTGTTCAACGACGTGAATCACGAGAGCCATGCCACGAAATACTGGCTGGATCGAGCGAACGCGTACTGGCTTCAGGAATTCAACGTCGACGGATTCCGGTTCGATTTGTCCAAGGGATTCACGCAGACGAATACGGGAAATGATGTGGCGGCCTGGGGTAATTTTGACTTGAGCAGGATCAACATCCTAAGCCGCATGGCAGACCGTATCTGGGATGTCGACTCAACCGCGTACATCATTCTCGAGCATTTTGCTGTCGACCGTGAAGAACGTGCACTCGCGAACTACGGCATCGACAGAGGTTTTCCCGGAATGATGATTTGGAACAAGATGAACGGTCCATACAGCCAGGCGACCATGGGTTACAAAGATGGCTCTAACCTGTCGGGAACCTACTACGGCCCTGGCGGGAGAGGCTGGACGACGCCCAATCTTGTCACGTACATGGAGAGTCATGACGAGCAGTGGACGATGTTCAAGAATCTTCGGTACGGGGCCTGCGAAGCTGCCCCGCTCGGCGCCGCAATCTGTGATACTCCGGAAGGCGGTTACAGCGTCCAGCAGCTCCCCGTCGCATTGGACCGAATGAAGATGGCCGGGGCGTTCTTCCTGACCATTCCCGGGCCAAGGATGATTTGGCAGTTCGGCGAACTCGGGTATGGGCACGGCGTGGACGGCAGAGAATGCCTTCGCCCGAGCAATTCGGCGAACGACTACGGGGAATGCCCGGCGGGGACGCCGACCAGGACGGGCGCAAAACCGATCCACTGGGAATATCTGAGTGACCCCCTTCGCGTGAAACTCTACAAGACCTGGGCTTCGCTTCTCAAGCTGCGGCGCGAATATGAGGTCTTCCGCAGTGAAGAAACGGTCGTCTCGATGTCGGTAAACAACCTCGTCAAAACGGTCTCCCTGTCGCACCCATCGATGGATGTCGCCATCATCGGCAACTTCGCGGTGACTGCGTCCCAAGGGTCCCCACCTTTCGTTTCGACGGGAGTCTGGTATGACTATTTCTCTGGCGACAGTTTGACCGTGACCAACACGGACACAATGTTGTCACTTAATGCGGGCGAGTTTCACCTCTATACGAACAAGAGGCTGGAGCCCGCGGAGCCAGATCTGATCACCGTATCAACGGAGCCGCTGACGACGCCCGCTTCCTACAGATTGTCCGTTTCGACATATCCGAACCCGTTTCGGGATACCGTGGCCATTGCATATGCAATCGCCGAGCCCGGTCCCGTGACAATCCAATTTTTCGACTCGTTGGGGCGGCAGGTCAAGCGGATCGATCGAACGGACCAGACTCCGGGCCGGCATGAGGAGACCTTGGACCTTTCGGTATTGGCCTCCGGGACTTACTTCGTCAGGGTGACCGCTCCTTCAGGTTTCAAGACGGAGTCGCTCGTCAAGATTGGGTCGTCCGGCGCGGGGCCCGTACGATGAAGTTTATGGTTACATATCAGAGGAATATCAGGAAAGCATAAGCCTATCCTCGATTTCCTCCACCTCAGAAAGCGTTCCTTTCAACAGCGGCTCGATCGCCGGTCAACCCACCACCGGAAATGATCGCCGAGAAGGATATGAACGTGAGTAGGAAGACGAAGAAGAAAACGGGCCACCTACGATTTCCACTGTTTCGCTTCGGTGGTCCGCTTCACGCGGCCCGAACGCCGGTTGCCGCGTACCGAGACGCGCCGATGTCGGCATCGTGAAATTGTGAATGAAAAGGTCGCCCACTGTTCTGAGGTGCGACGTCGCTTCCCTTCCAAACGCACGATGCCGGTCGCGCAACCTTGAATCGACCGACAATCTTAATGATGAAATACTTAGCAAATATTCGAATCCTGTGTCTACTCCTGGCGATTGGACTTGTCCGGGCGATGCCCGCTGACGGCCAGATCAGCTTGGGAGCGCGCGCCGGATACAATCTTGACGCCTTTTCCGACAATGGAGCCGAAGAGGGGGCGTTCATGCTTGGCGGCGAGGCACGTCTCGGATTGCAAGAGCTGCCGATCGTGCTGAACCCGGGTGTCGACTACTATCTGAATGGCGTCGACAACACCAGTGTCATGCAATTCGACGCGAACGTCCTTTACCCGATAAGCCACAACAACGTCAATTTCGTGCCGTACGTGGGTGCCGGCCTGGCAGTCACACGTGTGACGTTCGATCCAAACACGGGCCTGATCGGCAGTCTACTTGTTGATAAGTCCAGCGAAACTGACGTAGGCGCCAATGTCATCGGCGGTGCGACGTTCGGTTTGGGCGCCATCCGTCCCTTTGCACAGGCCCGGATCACGATAGGAGACCACCTGGCGTTCATGAACCGAAACGGTGACGGCGGACCGGGATATTCCCTGATGGGCGGACTCCTGTTCACGATCGGATCGTGAATCAAATACATGCGCAGTTTTCCTTAGATCGGGATTCGGCGATATGAGCGAAATGGATAATTGATCGAAATAAACCATAGAGGATCCCATGTTTAGATGGATATGCCATGGAGTGCTGGTCCTGTCATTGGTGGCGGGAGCGTGCTCTCCGAATTCAACCGAACGCTACAAGCGGGAAGACGTGGCGCCTGAAGCGCAAAAGCTGTTTGCCTCGTACGTGGAACACGGCCTCGATGAGGCCAACAGGAGTTTGACGGAGCTAGAGGAGGCGGCGACTGCGACGGATACGACCGTAGACCATACCGTAACCGAGCTTCGGAATGAATACGACGAACTCAGTGAAGACGCCGATAGCCTGGTAGATGCTAAGGACGCGCAATACGACGAGAAGAAGCTCGTACTACGTGATCGTCTGGCCGATCTGACGAGGACTGTCGAACGCACTCGCCTCGAGATGTTCGAGGACCCGACGGAGTTCAAGCAGGCGGCTGAGATGCGTCTCGGTGAGCTGGACAAGCGATTGTACCAGCTCAGGTCAAAGGTCGAGAGGGCCGACTTGGATGCGAAATTCGATTCGACGCTCACCGAGCTTGATCGCCTTCGTGAACAGGCCTCTCAGCGCCTGATCGATCTGGAGAATACGGTGCCCGACCAAAACCGGGACCGGAGGGGCGCGGTAACGACGACCCTCACCACGCTCTCTGTGCACCTGACCGAAGCAGAAAGCGAATATCAGAGTACCGCGGCGGCGGGAAGTGACGCTGCGCATCGTAACGAAAAGGGAAATCTCGATGCCATGTCCGATACGTCCCACCCCACGGTTGAGCCGATAGATGAAGCGCAGTGAAGCACACCACCCAGTGAATCACTGACCGCACAGAGCCAGCCCGCCGATCTGCTATCCTAAACGCCTCAGGATAAAGGATCGGGGGGCTGGCCTAACACCAAATTTCAAACACCGAACACCGAACACCAAACACCGAACACTGAACACCGAACTTCGAACTTCAAACACCGAACCTGGGCAGCCGGCCTTTGCTCTTCAACAAAGGCAAGACGTGACTATCGAATCAGTCGTCCACTGCAGTTTGGTATTTCAAGTTTGGTATTTCGAAGTTTGGTATTTGAAATTTGGTATTTGGTGTTACCCAGTGTTTCTCATCCCGGCCGCAATCGCGTTGATCGTCCGGAGTAGCGCATCGAGGTTTGCGTCCCGTTCGGCATCTGAAGCATTCGGATCGCGGTATCGTCTGATCGCTTCGAGCTGTATGTAATTGAGGGGATGGAGGTATGGCTCACGCCGGCTGAGTGAGTTCTTCAGAATCGGATTTTCATCGAGCAGTTCCTGGATTTCAGCCACGGCAATGATTTCGTCCCGCGTCCGTTCGTACTCGCTTCGGATCATTCCGAAGATCTGCTGCGCAGCGACCGGGTCGCCGACCAGTTGGGCATACTCGGCGGCAATTCCCATGTCCGACTTGAACAGGGACATCTGCGTGTTGCTTAGCAGGCCGTGGAAGAACGGCCAGTCACGATACATGCGCCGTAGTGCTTCG
This sequence comes from uncultured Bacteroidota bacterium, assembly GCA_963768715.1. Classification (GTDB taxonomy): domain Bacteria; phylum Bacteroidota; class Rhodothermia; order Rhodothermales; family DATKEJ01; genus DATKEJ01. The sequence continues at coordinate 270,317 of CAVYJC010000002.1, read as the reverse complement.
AGTCTCTCCTGATCGCTTCCGCGCCACTCAGCGAGCGCCGTGCCGATCCCGAACCAGGCCGGAATGGTCTGCCGCGCCTGCGCCCAGCCGAAGACCCAGGCAATTGCCCGGATGGACGATTTTGAACGGTCGCTTTTGTCCCGGTGGGACGGCCGAGAGCCGATGTTGAGCTTTGCGATTTCGTTGACCGGCGTCGCTTCGTAGAAGTAATCCATGAAGCCGGAGGTCTCCTCCGTAAGCCGGCGAAAATGACCTTCGCCGAGGGTTGCGAGGTCCGCCATGGCGGACAAGAACAGCGGATCGTCAGGTTCGGGATCCCGTAGTACCCCTATGCTTGCTTTCAAGAGGCCCGTAAGCCCCATCGTCAGTTCGTAGGCGGCGGTCTCGGGGTTGTTGTACTTGTAGTTCAGTACTTCTCCTTGCTCTGTGAACTTGATCTGACCGAGCACGGTCCCGATCGGTTGCGACAGAATCGACTCGTGGGTCGGGCCGCCTCCGCGCCCGATCGTTCCTCCGCGTCCGTGGAAGATCCGAACGCGAACGCCGCGGTTGCGCCCCATCTCTATGATCTTCACTTGGGCTCGGTACAGATTCCATACTGAGGCGAGGATCCCTCCATCCTTCGCCGAATCGGAATAACCGAGCATGATCTCCTGTTTGTTGCCGAGCGAGGCGAGTATCGACCGGTAGCAGGGGTTGTCGAGCAGTGTGGTCATTACCGGTTCGAGGCGCTCGAGGTCGTCGATCGTTTCGAATAGCGGTGTGATGCCGAGGCGGCTGCTCCACTCGTCGCCGTTCCGACCGGTCAGGCCCGACAGGCTTGACAGAAATGCGACGGCCAGGACGTCTGAAGCCCCGTGCGTCATGGAGATGACGTAATGTCCGAATGCGTGGGGACTGATTTCCTCCCGCATTTCGGCAATCAGATCGAAGACGGCCAACACTTCGCGGCTCATCGGCCCCAGCGCTCGACGATCGACGCGGATCGGCGTCTTCATCGAAAGCAGATCGGTCAAGACGGCCGTCTTTTCGTCTTCGCCGAGGGCGCCGTAGTCATCGGAGATACCCGTAACCGTGAGGATGTCTGCGATCGTGTCTCTGTGGACGCCCGACTCCTGGCGCAAATCGAGATGGACCAGGTAGAAACCAAACGTTCGGGCCATCCGGTAAAGATCCAGGAGCTCCGCATTTCCGGCAGCCATGTCGCCGTGACTGGCCAATGACTCGCGAACAAGACCAATGTCGGCGATGAACTCGGCTTCGCCCCGGTATCCGAGGTCCGGCAGAACACGTGGGCTCACGCCGTCGAGAAGTCCCTGTACCCGCGAGAGGTTGCGGTCGAGCCGCAGTTGCATGATGTAGAGCTTCCGACGGTACGGCTCGTATGGAAACTTGTTTGTGCTGTCGGCCGATTCGACCGGAAATTGCTCCTTGTCCCGCTCGAGGCTTCTGTCGAAGGCGGCAGTCGGTTTGCAGAAATTGACGGACTGCGTCAGGATGTAGGTCAGCGCATTGACGCGATCGCGGAGCGCACGCAAAATCGTAAGCTGATTGAGCAGGAGCGCGTCTCGGGTTACATCCGCCGTCACGTACGGATTGCCGTCGCGGTCGCCGCCAATCCATGACCCAAAGCGCAGAATGTCGGGTACATCGATGGACGTAAAATCCGGATGATCTCCAAACGTCCTGTCAATCGCGCCCTCGAGCCGGTCGTAAAGCCTCGGCACCGCTTCGAAGATGGCTTCGTTGAAGTAGTGGAGGCCTGTCTTGACCTCATTTCGGACCTCCGGGCGCGCCGGGCGTACCTCGTCAGTCTTCCAGAGCGTTTGGATCCGCGTCAGGAGGTCGTTCCGCGATCGTGACCGTGGGTCGAACGTGGGCTCCGTCGAATTGAACTGCTCCTCAGCCTGGAAGATGCGCCTCAGCTGGAGCATGATCGTGCGACGCTTCGACTCGGTCGGATGTGCCGTGAATACCGGCAGATAAAGGAGATGGTTGAGCAGCGTCTGCAGCTCGTCCGGCGTGACTCCGGATTCCCGTAGATCCGTCAGGCAGGCGTCGAACGAGCCTCGCCACAGCGCGCCGCTCTCAGCAGCCAATCGGCGGCGCTGACGGTGCTGGAAGCTCTCTTCCGCTATGTTGACGAGCTGGAAATAGTAGCTGAACGCGCGGATCACCGGCCGAAGCACTTCGGGACTGGACGAGGCGATTCGCTTTTGCAGTTGCCCGAGAAGCTGCTCGTCCCGCTTGCCGCGAAACCGTATGAAACCCTTTCGGAGGCGCTCTACGATCCGGAACGTCTCCTTTCGCGACTGGCTCTTCAGCACGTCCCCGAGCAACCGCCCGAGATGCTTGACGCGCGAACGCAACTCCTTGTCGTTGTCAACACAGGCTCTGACGAAGGGATCGGTCATAGGGGGCTTCTTAGTCTTCCTTGGTGGTCTTGACCCAAGGTAACGGGAATTCGGACTTCAGAATGCAGAATTCAAAATGAGGAATGATTCTTATCTCGATGGTGGAGTTGGAGCTGCTAAGTAATTAAGAATTAAGAATTAAGAATTAAGAATTAGTAATTAATAATTAGTAATTAGTAAGTGACTGATCTCACCTCCAGCTAAGCCGGGCAGGCCTAATGCGGGAATGACAGTTCGTGCGCGGAATAGACGTCGGCTTTGGACCCAGTACTTTCGGACTTTGGACCCCTCGTCGCTCGGCACACATCACGACGACGATTGTGCAGCGTCTCGCTCGCTCGGGGTAGGCTCTCGGACCCCGGACCCCGGACCCCGGACCTTAAAAGAACTGATAGTCCACCACGTCGGCGACCGGATGATACCCCAGGGCTCTATAGATGCTGTTGGAGGTGGGATTGGAAGCGTCGGTGAACAGAAAGCAGAACTTCTTGCCCTGGTCGAGCACGCTTTTGGTAAGGGCGGCGGTGATTGCCGTGCCGTAGCCCTTCTGTCGCTCCTCGACCGGCGTGTAGACGAATCCGATGCGCACGCCGTTTGGCGTCCGCCCCGTCACGCCGGCCATGGAGACGGCGGTTCCGCCCACGTCCCACAGAAACATCGAGCCCTCTGGAACCAGGCGATCGGTTACGTCCTGGGCATTGCTGACCGGCATGTGCGTCTCCTCGAAAAAGCGACGGAGCCAGTCGAGAATGAGCGGCTTGTCAACTTCGAGTGCCGGACGCATGATGCCGTCCGGCCAGGGGTCCGGTTCTGTAAGTTGATCGAGCTTGTAGATCCGCTGATCCATGGCGGGACGAAAGCTCAGCGCTCTGGGTCCACACCAGATCCGGGAGAAATAGCGCGCCTCTTCTCGGGGTCCGAGAACGCCCGGCAGCCCGTCGTATGCTTCGGTAACGACGTCCACGAGGGGTGGGACGCCCTTCAGGGGCATGCGTGTTAGTCCGAGTTTGTACGGGGGCGTGCGGAAGGCGCAACCGACAACGTATCCGTCGAATTCGATTGTGACGAGCAATGTGGCGGGATCGTTCTTTCCCGATCGGGCCAGATCTCCCGCTATCCCGAGGATCAAGTTGTTCTCAGCCTCGAGCTCGAGGAGCCATGGGTGAGCACGGCTCAGAAAGCCTTCGACAGACTCATGTTTAACGATGCGAATCGACACGGAGCGTAATCCAATCTGTCTGGTGTTGAGCGGAAAATTAACAAAGGCGTCCTTATCTGCCTGTGTTATTCCTCGACAGCTCTCTAACTGCACTTGCGGTCCGGTGGAATAACAGGTAGGTTTCGCAGACCAAAACCGACATTTGTATGCGATTGCTTGCTGCCATTGCCGTAATGGGGGTGATAGGTGCGGCTGTTTCGGCGTGTGAGCCCCCACCGCCGCCGGAGTTGACCCAGGGCCGCTGGGTCGGCAATGTCGTTCCACTGGGCCATCCGGATCAGCGAAGCGAGATCTACCTGCGGGTGCAATACGCCCCGGAGGGCCTGACGATTCTTGTCGGTAGGGAAGGAGAGGAGTCTCGCATAGCGCGCGACATTCAACTAACGGCGGATAGCCTGCACTTTGTCTATGACGATCTGGAGGGCGAAAACGTTCTCAAGTGTGGTCTGGGGCTCCAGCCGAACGGGTCGTACGAAGGACCCTGTGCCGGGGGCGGTGGTGAATCGAGCTATTTTATGATGCGACCGCCGGATCCGGCCAGTGGGCAGGAAGCATAGTGAGCTACTCGCTTGCCAGGATCGCCGCAATGATGCCGCCGGCGTGATCTATCTCGTCTTTGACGATCGTATGGCCCATGTTGGGATAGATTTCCAACCTTACCGCGCCTCCCAACGAGCCAAGGACGTCGGCACTTTCGTTGACGCGTTCGAGTGGAATGTGGGGATCACGATCGCTGCACCCGATAAAGACGGGCGTTCCGTCCAGTGAGCCAGGATAAGAACGCTCCATTCCCAACGGGCCGATTAGGCCTCCGCTGAAGACGAGCAGTCCTCCGTACCTCCGGGCATTTCGTGCCACGAATTCGGCGGCCAGGCAGGCGCCTTGTGAGAAGCCTCCGATGACGATACGTTCGGCCTTAACGCCTGCCTCTTCGGCGGTCGTCACGGCATCGGCCAATGCGCGAAGTCCTGAGGACAGCCCCGGATTCATTGCGTTCGAGCGGCGCCAGGAAGCTGTACGGATACCAGGTGTTGCCGGATGCCTGGGGCGCCAGGTACGCCACGCCCTCAAAGTCCATCGCCGAGCGCAGCTCCAGGATGCTCGATGCCGTGGCCCCGCGCCCATGAGCGAGGACGACGGCTACTCGTGCGGATTCGAGGGGCGAACCGGCCTGATACAGTTTCTGACCTTGGTGCGGATTCGACAACGGCGCCATTGTCACGGGTCCGATGAGGACGGATCACGGGGGCGAACTATCGGCGGAAGACGCTTCTCGATCTGTGCCCTGCGCGCCTCATACCATGGCGGCAGTTTCAAAGCGGTGCCGAGCTCACCGACATCCTCGTCCAGAGTGAAACCAGGGGCATTCGTCGCAATTTCGAACAGCACGCCGCCGGGCTCTCGGAAGTAGATGGAGTGGAAGTACTGACGATCGCGCACGGCGGTGACTTCCTGTCCGGCTGAACGCAGAGCGCCCTGATATTCGAGCTGTTCGTCGTCGTCGACTGTTCGGAACGCGATGTGATGGATGGAGCCCGCACCGAAATGGCCGCGATTGCCTTCGGGTTCCTCGATCAGATCGACAAACGCGGCAGTGTCGGAGGCGGCCCGAAATCGGCGTCGATTGTCGCCTTCAGCGGCCAGAGTGTAACCCAGCTGCTCAGTCAGGAGAGATACGGTCTGCGCGGCGGCGTTGAGGCACAGCGTCACTCCGTGGAAGCCATGCAGCGCGTAGGCCTCGGCGACCGGACTGTCGTTCCAGTAGCGCGTACCCGCCGTATGGGCCGTCGCTACGAGCTCCAGCTTCATGCCGTCCGGATCCTCCAGTGCCAGCACCTGCTCGCCGAAGCGCTCTTCAACGGACCCGATTTCGACGCCGAGTCGCGCAAGCCGCTCGGCCCAGAAGCCCAGCGTATTCAACGGTACTCGGTAGCCGACCGCGACCGCTTCACCCACCCCACGTTTCCCTTGACCCATATGAAGCCACGGGAAAAACGTGAGCACGGTTCCGGGCGTTCCGATCTCGTCGCCGTAGTAAAGATGGTAGGTGCTCGGATCGTCGAAATTGACCGTCGTTTTCACGAGCCGCTGGCCCAGCACGCGCTCATAGAAATCGACGTTGACCTGCGGATCGCTCGCGACGGCCGTGATATGGTGTAGGCCCTGTATTGGGTTCATAGTGTCGTCAATTCGGACGAGTGGTGCGTTTCCGACTCGGGACTCGATCAACTCCCAGCTGAAACAATCGCTCGTGCAACATGATCCACGCCACGCACCAAGCACCAAGTACCAAGCACCAAGTACCAAGTACCACGCACCAAGCACCAACGCACCAACCAAATTCCCCGTCCATATTTCGGATGACAGGAGGCGCCCTGAGTCCGACATTGCAGTCATGAACAATCACGGACTACCGGACCGTCGGGAAATGGTGACGGCATTTCTCGCGAGCGATTCTACCTACGACGGGATATTCTTTACTGCCGTCAAGACGACCGGCATCTTCTGCAGGCCGAGCTGTAAGGCACGAAAGCCGAAACCCGAGAACGTGGAGTTCTTCGCCGAGGCGAGGGAGGCGCTGCTTTCTGGATTTCGACCCTGTAAACGGTGCCAACCTCTTCTGAAGCCTGGTAGTCACCCCGAATGGATCACACAGCTTCTGCATGAAATCGACGGCGATCCGCTGAGACGCTGGCGGGACGCCGATCTCCGGGCGCTCGGACTTACGCCTGAGCGTGTTCGCCGCTGGTTCAAAAGAGAGTTGGGGATGACCTTTCACGCGTACAGTCGAACGAGGCGACTTGGAGAGGCGATTGGACAGATAAAGGACGGAGACGTCACGGCGGGCGCGGCCTATGACGCCGGTTTCGAGTCCCTGAGCGGATTCAACGAGGCGCTAAGGCAGGCAACCGGCATGACTCCCCGTACTGCCGCCTCGACGAGAGTCGTCACCATCACGAGGATACCGACCGTGCTGGGACCCATGATTGCCGGCACGAGTGGCGATGCGGTCTGCCTGCTGGAATTCGTAGACCGGAGGATGCTGCCGGCTCAGATACGGCGCCTCCAAAAGCGCCTCGATTGCCTGTTCGTCCCCGGTGAAACGCAGACGTGTCATCAGCTTCGTCTGGAGTTGGAAGAATATTTCGCCGGTCGCCGCACAACGTTCTCTGTCGAGATCGATGCGCCTGGAACGCCGTTTCAAGAATCGGTCTGGAGAGAACTGAGAAAGATCCCCTACGGGAGTACCACGAGCTACGAGGCACTCGCCCGACGTATCGGACGATCGTCGGCCGTCAGGGCGGTGGCGCGTGCGAACGGCGATAATCGCATCGCCATTCTGATACCCTGTCACCGGGTGATCGGAAAGGATGGAAGCTTGACGGGATACGGTGGAGGACTGTGGAGAAAACGACGCTTGATTGACCTCGAGACCGGCGCCATTTCACTCGGACTCTGACCGGCCTTCTCTAGGGCCGTGCCAGTTCGGCCTTGGCATGAGCAATCCAGGATCGGTTTGCTTCAGCGACGGCGACCTGATGATCAAGCGACAACCTCCCATGTAGCGGCATTTGCCCGGCCGAGGACCTGCGGATAGAAATCAGGGTTTCCAAGTGACTATTAACCGCTTGCTCAAACGATGTGAGAAACCGGAGGCGTTCGGACAGATCCAGCAATCCCTCCGTGAAGGCGAATTTCAACATCAGGATGTCGACTCTGACTTCGGCGTCTTCCGGAACGACAGGAACCGACAACCAGGCAACCAGCGCGGCACGTCCCGCGCGCGTGATTTCGAACTTTCCCCTTCGCGGTGATCCTTTGTGCGTGATCAGCCCTTGCTGCTGAAGTCGCTTAAGGGCAGGATAGATGCTCCCCGGACTCGAACTGAATCGGCGCAGCAGTGCGGAGGTGAAAACGCTCCGAATCTCGTAGCCACTTCCAGGTTGTGAACGCAAAAGACCGAGAAGAGCATATCCCAAATCACTTATTATCAGCACTTTAAGGCTCATGTTAATACGAAACGTACTAATAACCGCTTATCGACTTGGTGATCAATAATACGAAACGTATCAACGATAATCACTTCACCGTGTTGAGTGAATCCAGAAAGGACGCGTCGACGAGGTAGATGTCGAGATCTCCGTTGCCAGGTGATCCGAGAGCGTTGCTCAGTTCTTCATAGGTCCTGGGAACGGGTGCGACGCTTGGGATACTGGACCGGCGACTCGAGAAAAGGAACGTCTGTCCATCCGGCGACAGCGCGGGGGAGAAGTCGAGCGACTCGGAGTTGATCGGGGCGCCGACGTGCACTGCCTGAGCGAATTGTCCCTGGTCGTTTCGAAAGCTTACGTAAAGGTCGCCGCCTCCCAGACCGTCGTCACGACCGAAGCTCGAGAAGGCGAGAAAAGATCCATCCGGAGCGATGAGCGCGTTGAACTCGTCGTGTCCGGTATTGACGCCGGTCCCGGCGTTCTCACGCGGGCCGAAGCCGTTGTCGGTGGGCTGGCTCCGCCAAATATCTTCGCCACCGACGGAATTCTCGTACGCCGCGGTGAAATAGAGAACGCCCTGGGCGTCGAGGCTTGGGTAGAATTCGTTTGCGGGCGTGTTAACGTTTGAGCCGATGTGCACGGGATCTGACCACGCACCGTCCAGACGATCGACATACCAGATGTCGTAGTCTTTGGGTTCACTATCCATCGCGACTGGACGATTCGAGGCAAAGAACAGGCGCGCGCCGTCGGGGTCACAAAGGGCTCGAGATCGCTATACTTGCCCGAAAAGGGCGCTACGGCCGGAGATGACCACCCTTCGTCTGATCGTGTCACCTCGAGAATGACCCCGAAGCGGCCTGTCCAGAGCGTGTAGTAGAACGCGGCGAGGTCAGGGAGGAAGGCTGCGTCGCGTTCGCCGTTCGCCGTCGAAATGAATCCCGGCGCGAGGAGCGCGGGTGCCTGCGGTGGGGCGCTATCCGGCATTTGCAGGAATTCCGTTTCGGATGTGCCGGCCGGCGCTGAACGGTTGCAGGATGTAGCTGTTGCGACCAGAACGGCGCATGTGGCAAAGAGGGGAAAGCGATGAATCATTTGAACCGGGTTGTTTGAGACTCGGAAGGTAGGGAAGGGGAAAGGGTCTCTTGGGGCAAATTGTTCAGGATCGCCTGGCACGATTAGGACGTCGTCGAGCGGCCCGATGCACTGCTCTGGTGCGTCGGAAGAATTACGGGACCCGATTTTGGGTCGGACGTCGGACTCCGTACCCCGGGCCCTACCCCGGAATATTGACTATAAACGTCGCCCCCTTTCCCTCCGTGCTCTCGACAGACAGTTTCCCTCCGTGGCCATGGGAAACGATGTCGAATGCCAGTGAGAGTCCAAGTCCTGTCCCGCTTCCCGTCGGTTTCGTCGTAAAGAGTGGTTCGAAGATCTTCTCTCGGATCTGCTCCGGAATCCCAGTTCCGTTGTCGGCGACAGAGATCTTGAGCCCGTCGGACGATCTGCTCGTGGTAACGGTTACCGTAGGCTCATAACCACTTTCGTTTGACTTCGCCCGTTCGTTGACGGCATAGAGTGCGTTATTGACAAGATTGAGCATGACTCTGCCGAGCTCCTGGGGAGCCATCTCCGCGTTTCCGGCGTTGTCGTCATAAGCCTTGATAATATTTACCTTAAGATCCGGGATCTGCGCCCGCATCCCATGATATGCCAGACCGACATATTCATCGACGAACGCATTTACCTCGACACGATAGCGTTCCGTCGTTCCGCCGCTGGCGTGCTGCATCATGTTCTTGACAATCGAGTCTGCCCGTCTGCCGTGTTTCGAGATTTGCTGCGCGTTGATCTTCAGGCTCGACAACATGTCGCTGAGTTCTTCGAAGACGTCGTCTATCCGCTTGTCGCGATTGAGTGAAAGTTCTTCCGTCAAGTCGCGGGCGAGTTCCGCGTTCAGCTCCGCGAAGTTGTTCACGAAGTTGAGCGGATTCTTGATCTCGTGGGCGATGCCGGCTGTCAACTGGCCGAGAGAGGCCATCTTCTCCTGCGTGACGAGCTGTTCCTGCGTTGTTTTCAGGTCGCGAAGTGTGCTGTTTAGTTGCTCGACCGTTGCGTTGAGCCGGTCGTACGCATCCGCATTGTCGAGGGCGATGGCCGCGTAGGTGGCGAGGTTTCGGAGGATATTGAGGTGGTACTCCGTGTAAGCCTGCTTTTCGAAGCTTTGCGCGGAGATGACGCCGATGGTTCTGTCCTTCGATACGAGTGGGAGATAGAGGATCGAGGACGGATCTTCGCCCGCGACCGGCGCTGTTCGCTCTTTCACGTATTCGACGTATTCGACGGACCAGTCGTTGATGACGACCTCGCGGCGATTGTTGAAGCAGTTGACCGCCAGCCGATTCTCGTCGTCCAAGTCAATCGAATACGCGGCGAGCGATTCCCCCTTTTCCCGCGTTGCCGGAAAATCGAGCTGATTGTGTTCCTTGTTATAGATGCCGATCGTAAACACGGCGGCATCCATCAGGTCGTTAACATTCTCGTAGACGGTATCGATAATGCCGGCGATCGACAGCGTCGCCGTAATGTCGCGACCCATCTCGCTCAGGAGTTCAATGTTCTTTTGGCGCTCGTTCTCGACCTGGAGAGCCTTGGCCTCGGCTTCGACGGTCTGAGCCTGCGCCTCCGCCGTCTGGGCCCGCAACTGGGCTTCCAGCAATTCGGATCGCTCGCGCTCTTTTTTGACGACGCGAAAACGCATGAGACGGTCAAATCCAATACCAAAACCTGCAAGGGCAAGGAGATAGAATCCGTACGCCCATATTGTTCGATACCAGGGGGGGAGGACCTCGAAATCAAACGTTGCCTCTTTGCCCACTCTACCCGAGACGTCGCGCGCTCGCACTCGGAAGGTGTAGCGGCCGGGTGGCAGGTTGGTGAAAGATTGCTTGGTCTCATTAGACCAGTCGGACCACTCGGAATCGAAACCCTCGAGAAATGTCTGATACCTGTTTTGAGACGCTTCCTGGTATGATAGATTCGCAAACTCGAAGCGCACCGAGTTGTGGTCGAAAGTCAAAGGGTTGCTCGCCTGGGACGGCCCAAGGCCACCGTAGATGAGAGAGTCCCGGCCGACCGTCACTTCGCGAATGAGGGTCTCTTGGGGTGCAGCCAGCTTCGAATCCATCGATTCGTCGTAGCGTACGATCCCGTCGAGACTGGAAAACCAGATGACGTCCCCATCGATCGCTGCAACGCTTGACTGATCGTCGATGAGCCTTCGGAACGGCTCGGTTTCAATATCGAACGAACCGTCGGCTTGGGGTGTAACAAGGGCTACCTCGCGTCCGAAAGTCATCCACGCGCGGCCTTTGTCGTCATGCTCGACGAGCCCGTTGCTAACCCAACTTATGGACGAGAATGTCGAATCGGGCACAAAGGTACCCGCATCAGTCAGCCGGGCATACCCGTTTCGAGAAGCGGCGTAAATCGTTCCCCCGATCTGGAAGACAGACGCGCCTCTATCGCTTATGCCCTTGTCCGCGCCGAACCGTACAAATGTGGCCCGATCAAGTGGTCGAGGCAACCCGTCGTCGGGTAGTGTTACGCGAGCCAATCCACCGACGAAGCTGCCGGCCCAGAAGGTGGTCGGGGAGGTCTCCAGTATGCCAAATGCAATGTTATCCAGTCCGGGAACCGTACCCTCGTCTACCCAGGCTCCACGCTGGTCTAGTCGCAGTGCACTGAGACCGTCGAGGAGGCCGATGTAGACACGATTGGAGTCGAATCGAGAAGGTTCAATCGACCCAGCCGCATACGTATTGTCGATCGTGCCTTTGACCAGGACCATTCGCCCGTTCGAGAGCTGAAACACGCCGTCGTTCCCGGCGGCCACAAGCAGCCTGTCTTTGAATATGCCGAGGCTGAATGTCTGGTTCAGCAGTCCGGGCACGGTCGTCCAGTAACGTTGTCTCGGATCATACTTGTAGACGCCGACCTGGGAGGCAGCATAGAGGTCTCCTTCATAGCGCGCAATCTGTCCGATGGTCGATGTAATGCCGCTGCGATCGTCGAAGACGGTGAACGGCGAGCTGATCTCGATGCGGGCCAGGCCGGCGTTGAGGCCGAGCCAGAGGTCGCCGCTCATGTCGACGTGCGTGAACAACACGCTGTTGTCGAGAATGCCCTTGCTCCGGTCGATGATTTCAGAATTGCGACCGTCGTGGCCGAGGATAACCAGTCCTCCGGCAATGGTTGGCAGGGCGAAATCCCCGTCCGGCAGCACCGATCCGCCGAGATACACGAGATTCTCTTTCAGATACGCATCAACGTCTGACTTCCAGGGTTTGAAGCTCTTTCCGTCGTATACCAATTGCCCCTTGGTTCGGGTGGTTACCAAGATTCTCCCGTCGCCGAACGGGAGCATGTTATACACGCGTTCATCGGCGAATTGCTCGCCTCCGGGAACAAGAACAAACTGATCGCCTTCGAGACGCTCGAGCCCTCTTTCCCACTCTCGAAGGTAGATCGCGTCTCCGAGATCGAAAGCGACATGAAGGTTCGTTTTCGCCTTTGTGATTTTGACTGCGCCTTGATTCCAAACGATCATCCGGTCGTCCGTGAAGAAGTACACCCCGTCGTCTTTCGGGAACGTGTGCCAGACGTCGCTGAAATCACGCTCGTCTTCCGGGAATGTCAGGCAGAATCGAAACGAATTTGGTTCTGCCGTGGTCATCGGCGGTTAGATATCCGAGATCGCGTACTCCGCCTACGTAGACAGTTCCGTCAGCTGCGACGCCAAGCGAACGGACGGTAGCCGAATTGGACAAAGGGATGTTTCGCCACGAGATGCCGTCGTATTCGTAGACGCCGTTCCCGTTTCCGAAGTACATGACGCCGCGATGGTCTTGCGTCACGGCCCAGTTCTGCCCGTCACCACCGTAATCCTTCGGACCGTAGTTGGTGATGAACGGCAGGCCCTTTTCCGTCTGGCCAAATGCACTGACGACGTACAGCGTTACAAATGCTGCGAGGAGCGCTTTACGCATAAATGTCTTTAGGTGGATACGGACTGATGATCATTGAAAGGTGTCGACGGATCATCTCAATGGAATCGTGACGACAAACTCCGCGCCTTGCCCCTCTTCGCTTTCGACCCGGAGCGAGCCGCCATGGCCCTGCGTCACGATGTCGAAGCTGAGCGAGAGGCCGAGGCCGGTGCCGCTTCCAGTCGGTTTTGTTGTAAAGAGCGGCTCGAAAATACGATCCCGGATGTTAGCCGGAATACCTTTTCCGTTGTCGGCAACGCGAATCTCGACCGCATCGGCCAGCTTGCGCGTGCGGACGGTTACCGTGGGCCGGTACTCTCCGTTCGTCTGTTGCGCCTTTTCGTGTACCGCGTACAGCGCGTTGTTCAGGAGATTGAGCATCACACGTCCGATCTCCTGCGGCGCCAGGTGGGCAATGCCGACCGACGTGTCGAAATCCTTCTTGACGGTAGCCTCGAGATCGGGTACCTGCGCCTTCATCCCGTGGAACGCCAGTGCGACGTACTCATCGATGAGCGGGTTCACATCCACGCGATAGCGTTCGCTCGACGTTCCGGTCGCATGTTCCATCATGTTCTTGACGATGGCGTCGGCGCGCTTGCCGTGTTTGTGGATCTGCTGGGCGTTCACGCTGATCCCAGTCAGCATGGGAATCAGCTCGGAGGCGAGTTCGTCCGGGATCTGACTCCTGTGGCGATCGAACATTTCGCCAGCCTCCTGGGCAAGCTCGGCGTTCAATTCGGCAAAGTTGTTGACGAAGTTGAGGGGATTCTTGATCTCGTGCGCAATGCCCGCCGTCAATTGGCCGAGTGAGGCCATCTTCTCCTGCGTGACAAGCTGCTCCTGGGTGGATTTCAGATTCTCCAATGTCTCGTTCAATTGTCGATACGATTGAGCGTTCTGCAGCGCGATACCGACATTCGCCGCAATGGTCGAGAGCAGGTGCAAATCGTCGTCGTCGAAACGCCCCGTCTCCTTGGTGCTTTGGACGCTGACCACGCCGACGACCTCATCTCCGACGGAGATTGGGATGCCCAGATACGATGCGGAGCGCTTGCCGATTTCCTTCAGGCCCAGTTCTTCAAATCGTCCGCTGACGTCTTCGTTGACCAGCAGTGGCTCTCCCTCACGGATAATTTGGGACGTGAATCCTGCCCCGAATTCGATCGGGGGATAGTCGTCACCGTACCCGTAATGGGAAATTGATCATATCCGTCCTCCCTGTCGAGAAATGCGACGTAGGCCATGTCAGCTTGAAACGTTTGCTGGATCTGTTCCCCGACCAACTGAACAAGCGCATCAAACTCAAGTTGAGAAACGAGTGCCTGGCTGATTCGATTCACCGTCGCAAGCTCAGTCGCCTGCTGATCGGCATGCGTCAACAGCCTGGTCGTCTGGTCAAAAAGGCGTGCGTTCTCGAGGGCAACGCTCATACTGCTTGAGAGCGTCGTGAGGAGTCGGACATCAGAGTCGCTGAAGGCGTGTTCTCGATCGACATTCTGGAGACTGATGTTTCCTTTTACCTGATCGCCCACGAGAAGCGGGACATAAACAGCCGACTTGGGAGCTTCCCCGGCGAATGGACCGGCGGTCGCATGCTGGTTGACAAGCTCGGCAAACCGTTCACTCACGACAAGCGGTTCTTTCAAAGATGCAATGTGACGAGCCCACCCATCCATCTCTCGCTGCGCGACCTCCTTATCCAGACGCTCGCCTTTTTCGATCACATATTCGAAGATCTCAAGGTTCTCTTCGTGATCATACGTTCGAATCACCACGACTTGGGAGTCAAAGAGGTCCCTGATGCGATCTCCGACGAGTTCATAGATACCTTTCATGTCCATTTCCGCCACGAGACCCTGCTGGACCCCGTTGATCACCGCGAGTTCTTCGACACGCTGCTGGATCTCGGCCGTCCTTTCCTCCACGGTCTGCTCGAGTTCACGCTGGCGGGCTTTCAATTGACCGGTGCGGATTCGAACGAACCCGCCCACGAGCCCCAGCCCGATCAGCACATACGTCAGATAGGCCCACCAGGTGACGTACCAGTGCGGCCTTATGGAGAAGCTATAGATTGTCTCGTCGCTCGTCGTTCCGCTGAGGTTTCTGGCTCTAACGTGGAAGCGATAGGCGCCGGGTGCGAGATTCGTGAATGACTTCCTCGTCGCGGATCCCCACTCGCCCCAAGCCGACTCAAGACCCTCGAGGAAACTTGCATAGGTGAGCTGACTATCGTACGACGTTGACGCGTAGCCGATCTGAATGCTGGTTTCGTCCGGCTCGAGAACCGCTTCCTGCGACGTACCGCCGTCGGTCCGACCGCCGTAAAGCAGCGAGTCATTTCGGAGTGCAACGGAGCGGATGATCGGAGCCGCAACAGCGGTTTCGTGGTTCCCGCGCTTTGCATCGTAGCGTACGATGCCATCGAGGGTCGCAAACCACACGACGTCTCCTTCCGGCAGGATGTAGCCGACGGTCCCACTACCCAACTCATTCGTCAGAAACGGTTTCCAGTCATAGGTGCCGTCCTGCTGCCGCACACCGCGGAACGGCTCGTAACCGAATTCGGCCCAAGCGGTACCGTTAGAGCTGTCTTCCGCGATGAAATGTGTCTCCTCGGCCGGACTAAACCTCTTGGCAGGTATCGAGTGATCGGGCACGAAGAGGTCCATTTCGTGGTCGTACTTGAATAGCCCTTTTGGCGTCGACGCGAGTATTTGCTCACCCAAACGGTGGATATGGGTCCCATGCCCAGGGAGGCCCTTCTCGGGCCCGTAGTACTCGGTCTGGGCTTCCTGAAGTCGAAGCAGGCCGTCGACGAGGGGAATCTCGAGTCGATACGCGCCGCTCGTTCCCATTCCGATCCAGATCGTGCCATCCCGTTGTTGCTCGAGGGCCCATCCCTGGCCTTGGAGGTCGATGCGACCAAAATCCAACCATTGACCATTTGGCATATGCTTCATCGCACCGAATCCGCCCCGGAGGGAGAGGAGTACGATGGAAGAGTCGCGCCGCGATCGAGCGAGCGCGTCGCCGACGCTCAGATTGTCGTCCGCCGGCCGGATGATCCGGTTCTGACCCTCACGAATCTCGGAGATCCCCGACGTCATGGCGGCATTCACAAGGACGTCGCCCATCCGCAGCAAGAACAGACTTGGCAACGGATCATCTCCGACCTGCTCCAGCCTGCCCGATTCTGGATTGAGTACGCTTAGTCCCGACAGGCCGCCGGCGTAGAGGCGTCCGTGGTAGCGCTCCAGCGCCAATGGCGTTCCGGAGATACCATTTCTGCGATCGAAGACGGTGAACGGCGATCCGAAGTCGACGTACGCGACCCCGTTGCCGAGGGCCAGCCACACCCCACCGTCGTGATCTTCGTGGATGTAGGCGACGGTGTTGTCGGGAAGTCCCGAATCCGTATTGAGAATGCGAATCAGATGACCCTCATGATCGATCTGGACCAGACCACCTGATATCGTGCCAAACAAGAATGTCCCGTCACGCAGCACGGCCCCGGGCAGATAGATCTGATTCGCGGCCAGGTAGGCGTCTGCTTCCGTCTTGAACGGTGTGAAATTCTTGCCGTCGAAGAGGAAAAAGCCCTGCGTGCGGGTGCCGATCAGCATGGTGTGATCGTCGTAGGGGACGTACGCATAGATCCGTTCGTCGGCGAATCGCTCGCCTCCCGGGACCAGTTTCAGTTCGTCTCCTTCCAGCCTGAGCAGTCCGACCCCGAATTCCCGGACGTAAAGGACGCCGTTCACGACACTTGAGACATGGTGGTTGCCCTTCCAGACCTTTACGTCGCCGTTGCGCCATCGTATGAGACCCTGCGCTGTGGAGAAGTAGACGTCGTCTGCCCATTACGAAGGTGTCCCATACGTCCTCGAATGTCCTGAAATCATCAGGAACGTCTTCGAGCAGGGAAACGATCTGGGTTCGCCCGAGGGAGTCCGGGGCGAGATAGCCGATGTCTCCGGACATCCCGACATAAACTCGTCCGTCGTCGTCAAGGGCGAACGAGCGGACGTAGGTATAGTCCTTGGTTGGGATGAATCGCCAGCTCACACCGTCGAACTCGAGCACGCCCCACTGATTGCCGAAATAGACGATGCCCCGCTGGTCCTGGATGACCGCCCAGTTATCGGGCGCGGCGCCGTAGTCGCGTTGGGAGTACGTCGTGATGAAAGGGAGCCCCAGCTCGCCGTTGGGCGTCGGCGTCTGCGCCGGCAGCGTCGAAACGGAGCCGAGAAAGAATACGGCGATCAGGAAGCACCTGGGCATGTGACGGAGGCTCGTTGCGTGGAGGAGAGAACGGAAGTTACGGCACGACAGTCTACAAGTCTGCGAGTCTACGAGTCGTCTGGTCTCGTCTAGTCTGCTAGTCTGCTAGTCGGGAGGGGTTACGTTCTAGAGTCTCAACTGTCTATAGGTTCTTATCCGAGCACGAATGGCTACGATTCGAACATTCGAAGAGATTGAGGCCTGGAAACGGGCAAGGCGGCTTGTCGCAGACGTCTACGAGCATACAAGGAATCCAAAAGTCAAAAAGGATTTCGGGTACTGCGGCCAGATTCAACGGGCTGCGATGAGTGCAATGTCAAACATAGCGGAAGGCTTCGGGAGACATTCCGACAAGGAGTTCGCGCAGTTTCTCAACCTTTCGATGGCCTCGGCTACCGAAGTATCGCTCGATGCTGTATGCGGGACTGGACATCGGCTATCTTGCCCCAACCGAGTTCAACGACCTTCAGACATTGTGCAAAGATACAATCCTGACCGTGAGCAGCTACAGGGCTATCTCCGCCGCTCGGCTCGACGGAAAATCGGAAATGAGGAGCCCCTTCGGTACGAAGACTAGAAGACGAGCAGACGAGTAGACGAGCCGACGAGTAGACGAGCAGACTAAGCTGGCAGCGTCACCGTAAACGTCGCCCCCTTGCCCTCCTCAGTGGTCACGTCCAGTTTCCCGTTGTGGCCGTGCGTCACGATCTCGAAGCTCAGCGAGAGACCCAAGCCTGTTCCGCTGCCAGCGGGCTTCGTGGTGAAGAGCGGCTGGAAGATCTTGTCTTTGACGCCTTCGGGGATACCCGGGCCATTATCGATGACACTGATCTTCATCTGCGATCCCTCTCGTTTCGTACGAACGGTCACAGTAGGTGTGTAGTCGGGACCGGCCGTCTTCACATGATGGTGAGCGGCATAGAGCGCGTTGTTCGTCAGGTTGACGAGCACACGGCCCATCTCCTGCGGCGTCATGACGACGTTGCCGGCCGCTTCGTCGAAGTCGCGGACCAGCGCCACCTCGAGTTCGGGAGTCTTCGCCTTCATTCCGTGATAGGCGAGTCCGATATATTCCTCTACGAAGGCGTTCACGTCGATCGGATAGCGCTCGGTCGCCCCCTCGCTCGCGTGTTGCATCATGCTCTTGACGATCGAGTCCGCGCGCATTCCGTGCTTGTGGATCTGCGAAGCGTTGAGTTTCAGGCCGTTCATGAGAGACAGGATCTCCTCGGCCAGGTCCGTCGGAATGGCGTCGGATCGTTCCTTGACCATTTCCATTAGCTCCTTGGCCAACTCCGTATTCAGCTCCGCGAAGTTGTTGACGAAGTTGAGCGGATTCTTGATCTCGTGGGCGATGCCGGCCGTCAACTGTCCGAGCGAGGCCATCTTTTCCTGCGTTACCAGCTGATCCTGCGTCTTTTTGAGGTCAGACAGCGTCGAATTCAGCGTTTCAACGGTTTCATTCAGCCGGCTGTACGCTTCGGCGTTGTCGAGTGCGATGGCGGTGTACGTCGCGAGGTTTTGCAGGATGTTGAGATGATAATCGGAGTAGGCGTTCTTCTCAAAACTCTGCGCCGTGATGACGCCTATGCGCTTCTCATTGTGCTCAAGGGGCAGGTAGAGGATAGAGGAGGCATCGTCTCCTTCGACTGCAGGGGCATGCTCCGAAAGGTATTCTTTGTATTCGGAGGCGTAGTCGGAGATGAGGATCTCCTTCTGATGCTTGAAGCACCAGGAAGCCAGGCGATGGCCGTCGTCGAGCGAATGCGAATAAGGGGCCAGCCGCTCACCCTTTTCGCGCGTCGCGGGAAAATCGATGGCATTCGTGGCCAGATTGTACAAGCCGATGCCGAAAACGGCGGCGTCCATAAGCGCATTGACGCTTTCGTAAACGGTGTCGATGATGGCCTCAACAGACAGCGTGGCAGTGATCGACTGGCCGATCTCGCTGAGCAGCTCGACGTTCTTCTGCCGGTCCGATTCCGCCTGCAATGCCTTCGCCTCGGCGGCCGCTGCTTCCGCCTGAAGGTGCGCCTCCCGCAGTCGGGCTTCTTCCCGCTCTTTCCTTACGAGGCGTCTTCGCTGCATGCGATCCATCGAAACGACGCTCGCCCCCAGGGCGATTACGTAGAGACCGTACGCCCACCAGGTTCGGTACCAGGGAGGGAGGATGGTGAATTCGTAGATGCCTTCGTCACTCTCGATCCCTGAGACATTTACCGCTTTGACGTGGAATCGGTACTCGCCCGGCGAAAGGTTCGTGTAGGTACGGTTTGTCTCGGTGCTCCAGCCGGACCACCGATCGTCGAACCCCTCAAGCCAGGTCCTGTATCGGTTGCTCGATGCCGATGTGTAGGTGGGGGCGGCGACAGCGAAGCGGATCGTGTTGTCTCCCGCTGCAAGAATCGGCGCAGGCAATTCGTTGTCGCCTCCGGCGTAAATCACAGAATCGTCGCGTACGGTCACCTGCCGGACGAGTGCCGTGTAAGCCGGAACGGCGGAACTCTTGAACTCGGGATCGTATCGGACCAATCCGTCGAGTGTCGCAACCCACACGATCCCCGTCTCGTCGACGTGAACGGCCCCCGGCTGCGAATCAGACAAGCGACGAAAACGGTCGGTTACCCACTTCAGGCCGCCGCCCGGCTGCGGCGTACCCACCGCGATGTTGTCGCCGAAGACAGACCAGACCCTTCCGAATCGATCCTCTTTCAGGCCCCCATTGGCCGATTCCTGGGACCAGTAAACAGTGTCAGGAAGAAACGAATCGGACGATTCGTCGAATCGATAAATCCTTCCATTGGAGACAGCGAGCAGATGGCCCTGAATGTCGAAAACATAACCACCTTCTTTCGGCAGGCCGTCTTCCTGACCGTAGGTCTTTACCGAAGGCTCATCCATTACCGGGAGGTCATCCTCAAACGGAACCGTGATGCGGTAGACGTTCGGAAAGGACCCGACCCAAAGGTCGCCCTTGGTGAATTCTACCGCATCGCTACCATCCGGCACTTCAGCGCGTCCCAATTCGCGGTAATGACCCGATGGTTCGCGCAGTAGTGCGACAACGGCTGTTCGGGCGCCGATGAAGAGAAGGTTTTCATTGTATTTCGAAGGCGAAATCGTGCTGGCGCCGAAACCTGAGGACTGGTCGCCGCCCGCAACAAGGATGAGACGGTCCTTCCCGACCTTAAAGAGTCCGTCCCTTCCCGTCCCAACCAGCATTTCTCCGTGGTACTCTCTAAGATCCTGCACCTGGTCATTGCTGCCGGGCACAATTTCGAACGAACCGGCATCGGGACGCAGTCGCAGCAAATGGCTTGATGTTCCGGTGTAAATCGTATTTCCCACGGAGTTGATCGAGAGGATCGCGCTGCCAATCCCGGCGTCTTCGCCGAAGAATGTGTACGGCGAGCCCGTCTCGATGCGCGCAATCCCTTTGTCGAGGGCGAGCCACAAATCGCCGGATCGATCAACGTAGGTGAACCAGACGGCTGCGTCCTGCAACCCTGACTCCTTGTTGAACAGATGGACTAGGCGACCTCCGTGATCGAGGCGGACGGCGCCGCCGCCGGATGTTCCAAACACGAAGCTGCCGTCGTTCAGGACCGCTCCGGGGAGGTAGAGTCCGAAGCTTTCGAAATACGTGTCGGCTTCTGTCGGAAACGGCGTGAATGAGACGCCGTCGTAGAGGAAGAAGCCTGCGTTTCGGGTGCCGATGAGCAATCTCTTGTCGTCGTACGGGAGGATCGAATAGATCCGCTCCTGCGCGAACCGGGCTCCGTCGGAGACGAGATGCGGGCCGTCATCCTCCATGCGCATGAGGCCCACTCCCCATTGGCGCACGTAATAGGTGTCGTCGACCACGGCGCCCACGTGGAAGCCTTCCGGCGCTACAAAGGGCGCCATGGTAGTACCGTCCCACCGAAACAGGTAACGGTCGGTCCGGAAGTAGATGTACTTCGACGTAATGGCGATCTGAAACACGTCGGTGAAATTCCGGAGAGAGTCAGGGACATTCGCGAGAAGGGAAGCGTAGCGGAGGTTGCCGGTCTGATCGGCCTGCAGATATCCGAATTCACCAAAGGCCGATACGTAGATCGTCCCCTTTCGGTCCTTTGTCAGCCAGCGCGCACCGCCGTTGCCGGGGACAGTTATGACTCGCCACGCCACGCCGTCAAACTCGAGGACTCCCGAAGTATTGCCGAAGTACATCACGCCACGGTCGTCCTGAACCACACCCCAATTCTGGGCGTCGGCACCGTAATCCCGAGGAGTGTAGTTCGTTATGAATGGCAGGCCACGATGGCTGACAGGCTGCGCCTGGATCGCGCCAAATCCAATGAGAACGGTGAAGAACGTTAACAGTGCGCGGGGCATGGGGCTTTGTTGAGGAAAGTCTGCAAGTCCAAGAGTCTGGCGGTCTGTAGTGTCAGACTAGATAGACTAGAAGACTAGAAGACTAGAAGACTAGAAGACTAGTATCGGCTTAGCCGAAGTGCTGCACGAGCGCCCAGCGAGCTGCCTGAAAAAGCGAGGATGAGACCCGCGATGAGAGCCAGTGCGACGATATGGAACCAGAGACTCCCGGCGTTGTGTGTTGGGGTGAAGAGGATGCGGACCTGCGCCAGAGCGAAAAGGACGAGCGACGGAGCGCCACCCATTCCGATCGTCCACGTCTTTCGCATTTCGGGGCGGACGAACCCCATGACGAACGTTGCGAGAAGCAGACCGGCGACAAACGGAAGACGAAAGAACGCTTCGCCGAACTCATCATCGGCGTCCAGGCCCGCCAACGAGATGGCAAAGGCAATCCCGAGCATCCCCAGTGCCATGCCCCAGAGCAGGATGGGACGATCACCGAGATGAGACGAACCTGACATCGAACTGCCTCTCGACAAACTTTTCGTGTGTTCGAACTCCCGCTCCCGGAGTGCCTCACGGCCCCTGAGGCTCGCCTACGCCATGGCAGGCGGCAACTCGAGGACGTGATTGAGCAGTTCCCTCCATGCCTGCATGTCCTCTGAGAGTGACTTCCGGTAGCTTCGAATCTTTTCCTTAATGGCCTCGACTTC
Organism: uncultured Bacteroidota bacterium; assembly: GCA_963768715.1. Lineage (GTDB taxonomy): Bacteria > Bacteroidota > Rhodothermia > Rhodothermales > DATKEJ01 > DATKEJ01. The sequence continues at coordinate 248,288 of CAVYJC010000002.1, read as the reverse complement.
CTCGCCGGTCTGACCCTTCAGCTTGTGGTAGTGATCAGTAGCCGTCTTCAGTCCGGAAATGCTTTCCGCTATAGACTCAAAAACGTTGTCGATGCGCTCCTGGAGCTTGTCCCTCTCGTCGTGCATTATCTGCTCCAGGTGTTCGAGCATCAGCTTTCTGTCCGCGAGGAGGAGCCGGCGCTTGACGGTCAGACTATTGACGCGTCGCACACCGTGAGCCCAGCCCACTTTGCTCATCGTCCAGATCATCCACTTCGGGGGATCGAACTGATACCAGCGAACACCGTTTCGATAGTCACCTGCAAAGGTGTGATGATAGTTGTGGTATCCTTCGCCAAACGTAAGCAGGGACAGGATGAAGTTGTTGACGGCCGAGTGTTCCGTTGAGTACGGCTTGGAGCCCCAGATGTGCGCCAGCGAGTTGATGAACCACGTGCAATGGTGCACCAAGAACAACCGGACGAGAAAAAGGAATACAAAAGCCCCGATAAAGTCTCCTGTCAGCAATCCGCCGACAACGACAACCAGGATCTGCGATCCGGCAAAGAGCCAGCCGTAGTATTTATCCTGAAACGCCACGAAAGGGTTCGCGGTCAGGTCCTTGACGATGCGCGGCTGCCACTCGGCCTGTGTCTCGAACATCCAGAGACAATGCGACTGCCAGAAACCTTTAGGCGTGCCGTACGGATCGAGCTCGGTATCGACGTGACGGTGATGGATGCGGTGGTCGTGGGCCCATTTCAAGGCGCTGCCCTGTCCCGCGACGGTTCCCCAGAAGAGAAAAAAGAGCTCAAAAGCGGGATTCGTCTGGTAGGTGGAATGCGCGTACAGCCGGTGATAACCCGCCGTGATACTCAACAAATTAAGCACCCATAGGCCCGCGCAACCCCAAATCAACCCGGCCGACGGCGAAGCCGCGACGAGGTAGAGCGGCAACGCAATCAGCAGCGCGATATGGTAGCCCACGATGAACGTAAAAGGCACCCAGTGGATATCCTTCGAGTCTATACCCAGAATCTTAAGAGGCATGCGGATTTACGAAGCCAAATGTTAGTGTGTAAATATGCTGTTTGTGGCGGCCCTAAGGAACGACGACGTGCTCGATTGAATCAGCGGTTGAAAGATACTTCGCAACTGCAATTCGATCCAAACGCTGCATCGTCTCAGACGAAAGCTCTCCTGAGCGGGCCGACTCCGTCAGGTATCTCTAGGGGGCGCGACCTCGAGAAAGTCGGTATCGACTGTCACCGCGACGCTGTCGCCGCCTTCCCCAAGAATCTGAACGCCGTTTCCCGCGGTTTTCCGGATATCTGCCACACGGCCAAATCCGGATCCGATCGTGGCGATCCCCATTATATATCGAGTATCAAACACTTCGCTCCGCCTTAAGGTTCGCACACGTGGGATATCCGGCGCTCGAAATCGGGTTTTCCGAAGCCGACTCGGCGAGTCCGTAATGAAAATAGGAGGTCACCTCTTCGAGGCCCATGACGCCCAGATGGCGCCCGTTCCACGGCGGGTAGTAGCGCCCCATGTTTGACATCCAGAACACTGTCTGGCGCAGAACGCGGGGATTCTTCAGTGCGAACCAGACGAAGCCCTCGCTGGGGAAGGAGACAGCCGTCCACGCCAGTTCGAGAGCCGGGTCGCTCACGAGCATGACGAGGTCCTCGAATCCCTTGCGGGCAGGGTAGCGGCTCAGGTCGGCGGTGCCGCCGGTAATTGTTTCTATCGACTCGAGCGTTTCAAAGGTTACTCCCGGTTTCAGCATCGAGTAGCCCTGGTTTTGGGGCAATTCGACGGGAAGCGGCGCCGTCCGCCCGATCACGAAGGGACTCGTCGACAGGAGTCCACTGCCGTCCCGGTCGGGAAATCTGAGCATCGCGTGGTGTCCGAAAGACATCGGCCCCTCCATCCCGCTCACGACGTGGCGTTGATAAATCACCGATTCTCCGCGCCGGAGCTGTATGTGCTTGTCTACACGACCCGGTCGGATGCCGGTAACCATGGAAGCGTGCAGCGCGGCGCCTTCTTCGTTTTCGGAGATTGATTCGAGCGTCCACGTTCGGTTGGCCGTTTCTCCATGAACCGGATGTCGCTCGCTGCCGAACGGAACGTCGTTCCCGCCGAAAGGCATGCAGAAGAAATCACCTCGAAGAACACGAAGGATCGGGGGAAGCTCCGGATCGAACGGCTCCTCGGCCCAAGGCGCAAGATTGTAGGGCGAAATGGATCGGCCATCGAGATGGAAGGATATCGGTCCCAAGTGACCACCGACCTCCGTCAGCCACGCATCCACTCGGTCGGAAACGATATGCCATGATGGCTGTCCCGCGATGTGCCTGGTTTCCATAGTATCCATCCGCTACCGGAAACACGGCAAGGGAGCGCCCTTGACGTCTGTCTCAATGGACGTTACGTGCCACCGGCCCAGATTGGCGGTGTACAGGATGTCGAGGTTGGGACCGCCGAAGGCAATGTTTGTCGGATTGGACAACGTGTGCATGTCCCAGTCGTCGAGCAGCAGTTCCTTCGAACCGTCCGGGGCCACGCGATAGATCTGATTCGGCGAATAACATGATACGTAGAGGTTGCCGTCGGCGTCGAGGGCCACGCCGTCGGGCACCGTGCGCGGCAGGGTTACAAACACCTCGCGCGTGCCCGCAGAACCGTCGTCGTTGATGGCAATCCGCTCGACTCCGGGCATGAAGCTGCAGACGACGTAGAGGGCATCCTCCTCGAGCGATAGGCAAAGACCGTTTGCGAAGTTGAAGGGGCCCTCGCACCAGATTTCGCCATTTCCGCTGTGATCGGCGTCGTACCGGGTTATCAGTCCGTTGATCTGCCTGAAATTGCCGCTGTCGGAGACGTAGAGCGTTCCATCCGCCGCAAAACTGGCGTAGTTGGGATTTGTGAACCGGTGGCCGCGGGCGCCTTTCGAGAACATCGAAAGTTCCTCCGTCGCGAGATCCAGGCGCCACAGGCACTGTTGGCCCACGTCACAGACGAGCAGCCACGAAAGGTCGGGACTGAATGCAATTCCAAGAATGAAGCCTCCCGTAGACGCCACCTCGCGCACTTCGCTGCCGTCGGGCGCGACGCGGTAAATTTGACCCGCTTCTCCGCCGGCCCAGATCGAGCCGTCGGGGTGCGCGGCGACGCACTCGGGGTGATCGAGGCCTTCGGCGAAAACGGATGCTTGATCGATCGACCAGATGGTGTTTTCAGAGGTCATAGCATCGAGTGTTTGATGTCTTTGCAGGTTCGTGTCGCGACAGGGTGCGACGCACTCCCTCCAAAACCGTCACACTTAAAGGTGTCTGTTGGCGTTTTGGGCGTCTATCGTTTCTCGTTCAGGATTTATCGCGTCCCGGCACTGCCCACCGACTCTCGGGCCAGATGGAGAACCAGCCGGGTCGATGTGGATCCCTGTCGTACGGATATCCGCCGAGTTCGCGATAAAGTTCTGCGTACTTCGCGAGCCGGTCACGGTCGATTTCGATTCCCAGGCCGGGACCTTTGGGCACGGAGATCGCTCCGTTCACGTATTTCATCTTTCCACCCACGATGATGTCGTCCAGCAGGTGATGGTAGTGCGCGTCGGCCGCGAAATGGATGTTGGGAAGCACGGCGCCCAGGTGTAGCATCGTTGCGAGTTGGATCCCCAGCTCCCCGGAGCTGTGAACGGCTGTGCCGCGCTGGAATGTGTTGCAGACCGTGCCGGCCTTCCAGGCCTGACGGAGTCCACCCCAGAAAGTCGTGTCGAGCAGGATGACGTCGACGGCGTTCGTGCGGATGCAAGCAGCGAGCTGCTCGAAGTTTACCACCACCGTGTTCGTCGCGGTCGGGATTCTGACCATTTCGCGAACTCGGCGCATCCCCTCCAGCCCCCAGCACGGATCCTCGAAGTAGTCGTTGCGAAGATCCTCGATGGCATGTCCGACGCGGATCGCCTCTTCCACCGTCCAAACGGCATTCGGATCGAGGCGAACGCGATCTTTTGGAAAGCTCTCCGCGACCGCTCGAAAGACCTCGACCTCATGATCGGGGGCGAACACACCCCCTTTGAGCTTGTGAGTTCTGAAACCGTATTTATCGACGAGGTCCCGCACGTGGGCAATCATACGGTCGGCATTGTCTTCGCCCCCGAGCCCGGTCTTTTCATCACGGTATCGGAAGAAGAGATATGACGCGAAGGGGATCTCCTCCCGCAACGCGCCGCCCAGCAAGTCGCAGGCGCGGATGCCGAGCTTCTTGCCGACAATGTCGATGCAGGCGAACTCGATGGCTGCGTGCATCTGTGACCGATTGTTGTAGAGCGACGCCGTGGGATTGCAAATCTTCCAGTAGAGTTGCTCGAGCTGCATCGGATCGTGACCGACGAGGTATTGCTTCAGTCCGCGGATTGCAGCTTCTGCCGACTCGCCTCCACCGCCCATCTCGCCGAATCCTGTGATCCCCTCGTCGGTTTCGACCTCGACGATGGTTCGGACGAAGCGACCCCAGTGTGCGCCGGCTGAGTGCCGGAGCGGCGCCTCCAGCGGAACCGTAACCGTAGTGGCCTTGATATCGGTGATTTTCATTCTTGCTTGCTCCCGGCCAGGACGATCCCGAGGCCGCCGTCTATCCGATATGGCTGCCCTGTCATGAAGCCCGCCTCATCGCTGCAAAGGAAGAGAATGAGGGCGGCGACTTCGTCGGGTGACGCGATTCGGTTTGAAAGATGCATCTCATTGACCTCGCGATAGACCGCCGCCGGATCCGGTGACTGTTGTGCGGCCCAGGCCATCATCGGTGTGTCGACCGTGCCCGGACAAACCGCTACGCAGCGCACCGATGGAGCGTAGTCGACCGCAATGCTGCGTGTCAATCCGAGCATGGCCGTTTTGCTCGTCGTGTATGGCGCCACTTTGTTTTGGGAATGCATGGCCTGAACGCTTGATACGTTCACAACGACGCCGGCGCCGCGCTCGAGCATGGAGGGGATCGCAGCGCGAGCGCAGAGGAAGGCGCTCTTGAGGTTGACGTTCATTACGAGGTCCCACTCCTCATCCGAGGTCTCCGTCACGGTACTGTACCGCTGGATGCCTGCGTTGTTTACGAGATAGTCGACCCCGCCGAACCTGTCGATGATGCGGTCGAATGCCATTGCGACCTCACTGGACTTGGATACGTCGCAACGAATGAAAAGCGCGCGATCGGCGAAGGCGCTTGCTCGTTCCGTTCCGGCTTCCTCGTCTGTATCGAGGATGGCGACGTTAGCACCCGATTCCAGGAAACGCGTCGACGTCGATCCGCCGATCCCTTTCGCGCCGCCGGTTACGACGGCGACTTTTCCGCTGTAGTCAAAAGTGACGCTCATTTTTCTAAGGGTCCGAGGTCCGAGGTCCGAAGTCCGAAAGTCCGAGGTCCGAGTTGCGCCCTCCCGTCATTCCCGCGGAGGCGGGAATCCAAGAAACCGTGGGATAATGGATCCCCGCCTTCGCCGGGATGACGGACTTCTGGGTCCGGCTCATTTTGCGTTTTGAATCCCTCGACTTCGCTCGGGACATGTTCTGAATTTTGAATTCCCAGGTTATTCAGCGACAACAGGATTTATCAACGCCCCGATCCCCTCGATCTCTATCGTCACCTCGTCACCCTCCCGCAGCCAGCGAGGCGGCTTGGCCGCCATGCCCACACCGTGCGGCGTGCCGGTCAAGATGACGCTCCCTGGAAGAAGGGTTGAGCTGCCGCTCAGAAAGGAGATGATCTCCGGGACGTCGAAGATCATGTCATTCGTATTCCAATCCTGCACGGGTTCACCGTTCAGGAGGGTGCGGATCCCGAGCTTGTTTGGATCCGGGATGTCGTCTGTCGTCACCAGGCACGGCCCCAACGGCGAAAACGTGTCGAAGGACTTGCCGCGGCACCATTGTCCGCCTCCACGCGCGATCTGCCAGTCTCGGGCGCTCACGTCGTTCGCACAGGTGTATCCCAGGACGTAGTCGAGCGCTTCTTCACGCGATACGTTCTTGCACGCGCGACCAATCACGACGGCCAGTTCACACTCGTAATCGACCTCGTCGCTGCGAAGATGCCGCGGAAGGACAATGGGGCCGCGAGGATGCTGCAATGTGTTGGGTCCTTTATAGAAGAGGACGGGCCAGGTGGGAATCTGCATTCCCGATTCTTCCGCGTGATGACCGTAGTTGAGTCCGATCCCCATGATGCACGTCGGGGTGAGCGGTGCGAGGAATCGGTCGACGTCTGCCCGTTCCTCCGTGACCGTCATCTCTCCGAAAAGGTCTCCTTCGACGATGTGAAGGAGCCCGTCGTCTTTCCCTGCTCCATAGCGGACCGTGCCCGCCTTGTCGATGAATCGATATAGTTTCATTTTTATTGTCTATTTCCCGGCACTGAAGGCGCCATCGATGATGAACGCCGATCCCGTTACGAAGGCCGATTCGTCTTGCGCGAAGTAGAGGGCCGCCGCGGCGATCTCTTCCGGCGTCGCCATGCGTCCGACAGGTTGCGACATCGACATGTCGCGATACGCCTGCTCCGGATCGGGATACTCCGCGATCCGCGCCTTGACGAAAGGTGTCTCGACGCGAGCGGGGCAAATGCAGTTGATTCGAACGCCGGATTTAGCGTGATCCAACGCCATTGCTTTGGTCAGACCGACTACGGCGAACTTGGTCGTCGTGTAGGCCGCCCGATCTGTGATGCCGACGATACCCCCGATGGAGGCCATATTGATAATAGAGCCCGCTCCCCGTTCGATCATCGATCCGATGAAAGCTCGGCTGAGGTTGAACACACCCCGCACATTCACCGCGTACAAGCGGTCCAAATCGTCGGCGGTCGTCTGCAGTATCGTTCCCACATGCCCAATACCCGCATTATTGACGAGCACGTCGAGCCGCCCTGATTCATCGAGCACATGCGAGGCCAACGCCTCGCAAGCCTTCGGGTCCGATACATCGAGGCGGAGAAACGATGCGCGATGACCGGCGCTCGTGATCGCACCTACGATTGACTTTCCATTATCCTCATTAATATCAACAACATATACATATGCGCCGGACTGGGCGAAGCGCTCCGCAATCGCGGCGCCGATTCCGGAGCCTGCTCCGGTCACAAGGGCGATTTTTGAACTTAAAGACATGATCGAAAGGTAAGGAGTTTGCACCCTTCTTGACAGCATCAAAGACGATGACTATTTTGGCCGCGCGAAGATAAAGTCATAAGATCACTTTGTCAATTTGCAATCCCCTCACGCATGCCTGTGATTGACGCAGTTCGAAAGGAAAGCCTGTCCGACAGCCTTGCTCGTGCGGTCAAGCAAATGATCGACCGCGAGGGATTTGAACCGGGATATCGGCTGCCGACGATCCAGGATATGGCGCGACGGTTCGAGGTCGGTGCCCCGACGCTTCGGGAGGCTCTTCGCCGGCTCCAGGCAGTGGGTATCGTCGAGATTCGTCACGGTTCGGGGGTGTACGTCGCGGAAGGTCACGATGCGCTCTTTCTGTCGAACCCGGTCGCAGAGAAGGTCCCTTCGCGCAGGGCCATGCTCGACCTCATCGAGACGCGGTTGGTTCTCGAAGTGTACACAACAGGACTGGCGGCCGAACGCGTCACGGAGGTCGATATCGCCGAGATGGAGCGGCAACTCGATAAGGCTGCGGCCTTGATCGACGAGCACAACGACAAAGAACTGAGTCGAATCAATATGGCTTTTCATGGCCAGATTGCGCTGGCCTCAGGCAACGGGGTCGCCCATCAGGTGCTGGAGGTGCTCTCGGGCCTATTTCGAGCCGAACAGTATGCTATTTTAGGGATTCACGGATCGCGTGTTCGAGATTATCATGAACACGTTGGTATACTCAATGCATTGAAAGCACGCAATGCTTCTTTGGCCGTGCGTCGGATGCGGGCGCATCTGAATGGGGTTCGCCGCGTGCTCATGAAACAGGATTCCGCCTCGATCGACAGGGCGCTCAACGGAAAGAACAACGGGAATGCGTAAGCCACTGCATCTTCGATCGCTCCTCCCGATCCTGGCTTTGCTTGTGCTCCCGGCCACGCCGGATGCCGGGGCGTCGACCCCTGCGGCCGTCGGTAAGATCGTCGGTACGATCACCGATGCGGAAACCGGCGAGTCGCTGCCGGGCGCCAACGTACTGGTCGTCGGGACACCTTTGGGAGCAGCCGCAGACGTCAATGGGGAGTATTTCATTATCCAGGTCCCGCCCGGAACGCACCGGCTCCGCGTTACCATGCTCGGATATTCTACCACGTTTGTGGAAGACGTCCGCGTACAGAGTGGGCTGACCACCCGCATCGACGTTGCTCTCCAGCCGGCCACACTGCAGATGGATGAGGAGATTGTCGTGACGGCCGAGCGACCCGTCATCCAGCCTGACGAAACGGCGAGCGTCGTTTACCTCGATATCCGCCAATTGAACGAGCTCCCTGTGACCAGTGCACGCGAGGCCCTCATGGTGCAGCAGGGTATCCTCTTCGATCCCGAGCCGATCATCGGGGGACTCGGTGGATCGGGACGCGGCGAAACGCGCTATGCCGTTCGCGGCGGCGAACAGAACGAGGTGCTTTGGTTCATCGATGGAGCACGCGCCGCGGCACTGCTCGAAGGACGAGCCGACCAAGGCGGGTCGTTCACGAACATCAATATGCACGCGGTCCAGGAGATTCAGGTTCTGACCGGCGGTTTCGATGCGGAGTACGGTGGCGCCCAGTCAGGCATTGTGAACGTCGTCACCAAGGAAGGCGGCCGCGATTACTCGGCCTCGTTCGAAGCCCTCTATGGATTTCCCGGCCAGCGACACTTCGGCAACTATCTCTACGACAGAAGCACCGAAAAGGAATTCATCGATCACACGCTTCCGGACGGCACACTGGATCCCGCGTGGTGGACCCCCGAGCGGAGCAGTCAGATCTACGACTACCGCGACGTGGCCGACGAGCAATTGTACGGGAGTCTTGGCGGACCCTTATACGGCACCGGGAATACGGGCGCGACGTTCTTCGTGGCATCACAGTTCAAGCAGGAGGCGTACGTGTATCCGAGACCGCGAAACAGCCGGCGACTCGGCGACGTGATGGGAAACATCGTCATCCGGCCGAGGCCGGAGATGAAACTGCGGCTTAATGGGCTCTACAGCAAGACCCTTCACTCAACGCTGCAGGAGAACGGGGACTTCACGAACCAGGTCAAATACTACCGGGGGTGGGGATCTCTTCTCGACGATGAGACGACGCTGTTCTCGGCGGCCTGGACGCACACCCTTTCCCCAGCATTCTTCTATGATCTACGCCTGAGTCGCTTCAATCTCGACATGAGAGAGTATCCGAATGACTACATCCGATTCGGGACGAGTATCAATCCGACCCTGTTTGGTTTTCAGCGGTACAACGGATACCCCGACGAGCCTTTCGATGCCTATACCTTCTTCCTCGATCAGCATCAGAGCGTTGGCGACATTTCGTTTGAAGGCAGCGCAAACTGGCAGGCCAATCTCAACAACTTGCTCAAGGGTGGATTTGAGCTGAGAAGAAATACCTGGAAGGACGACGGTTCCTATCGTTATCCGTCCTTTACGATGGACTCCCGGTACTGGCTCAATCGCGGGCTGGGGGAGACCTACCATCCAATCGAGTTCGCCGCTTACGCGCAGGACAAGATGGAGTTTGCCAGCATGATCCTGAACTTCGGCGTGCGATACTACATGTTCAATCCGAACGTCGACTGGTTCACCACCCGTGACTTGTTCAATCTCTCCGTCGATCCACTATACGACCAGTCGCTCGATCCCGACCGCGATCAGGTCGATGCGAACGGCCACGTGAAGTATTCATTTCAGAACGTCCTCGATAAACCGCGGGCGCCTGCGAAAACCTTCCATCGGGTGAGTCCGAGGCTCGGCGTTTCGTTCCCCGTGTCCAGTCAGACGGTGCTCCATTTCAACTACGGCCACTTCTACCAGATGCCGGCGCTAGACCGGATGTTCGAGTTCAACTATTTCCGGCCGGAATACATCGTGAAGGCAGAAATGGCGGAGGATGCGAAGGCGGCTGCCGAGGGACGCGAGCCCAAACACATCGCATCGCTGGACGGCGATCCCGAGCGAGTCGTGACGGAGACGATCGGTGACCTGCCGCCGGAGAAGACGGTCTCGTTTGAGGTAGGGATCGTACATAATTTTGGTGACATCGCCGTCCTCGACGTCACCGGTTTTTACAAGGATGTTTTCGATCAGACCTTCCCGCGGCAGGGCATCTTCGACCGCCGAGTCCAGATGTGGGATCCTTTCCGGGGCGGCGTCACGCCGAACGTGTTCTTCGTTTCGCACTTCTCGGGCGACTACGGCGACGCACGCGGCTTCGAGGTGACGCTTCGAACGCTTTTCAGCTCGTGGGTGAGCATCAACGCGAACTACAGTTTCTCGCGCGTCAGCCAGGGCCGCGCAACGCCCGGGACCATCACCTATGACGAGAACGGCAACCCGAGCTTCACGTACGACACCGATGTCTCCCTCCGCCTTCCGGGCGAGACGACGTTCAGCCGGCCGCACGTGATGCGCACGAACGTGTATTTCAAATATCCAGAGAGGAACCATCAACGGGGCCTGTCGCAGATTCTGTCGGGTGGGAGCGCAAGCTTTCTCATCACGTACGTAAGCGGCCGGGCCTTTACTTATGTTGGTCGCTCAAGATCCTCCCGACGTCAGGGACAATCATCGCCTGCCCGCGATCAAAACCGTTGATCTTCGACTCGAAAAGCCGATCCCGATCGGTGGCTTGGAGAACCTCTCGGTCTATGTGAACGTGACGAACCTACTCAACACGAAGAATTTGCGCTCATTCGGTGATGTGCTGTTCGATGCGAATGCGGTCAAGAATTACGTGGAAAACGGCACGATTTCGAGAGTCGACGCCGATGGATACGACATCGGCTGGCAGACCTATTTCCCGAAACGGCAGGTCCACATCGGCGCGCGCTTCAACCTCAGGTGACTCTGAACCGAGATCCTTTGAAAACACGACTCCTCATATGCCTTGCCGCCACCGCCCTTGGGTGGAGTACGGCGCGCGCGCAGTTGCGGGCGGCCGAGTTCGAGATACATGATCGGGGAGAGCTTTGGGAGACGATGAAGGATGATGGAACGATCGGTGCTCCCAGTCCGACGAACATCTTCGAGTACTATCCCACGATGGACTGGCCCGGTGGACCGGATGAACTGACGAGCAAGGAGGAGCAGCGATCCTACAACGTGGCGGCAGGTACGTGGATTGCCGGCAAACGTGGCGACGGCAGTCTCCTTTTTGTCGAGAACGGTCCCTTCAGCTTTCGTGATCATGGGACGTACGACCCGCTCGTTCGGGAGGACAACTATGTGGAATCGGAAGATTTCGATCCGACGCGCGCAGAACAGGTAATCACCTCCCGTTTTACGACGTCGCAAGGCATTGCCGTCGTGCGGAGAAGCCACGCCTGGAGTTTCCCGTCGCTCGCTGACTTCATCGTGATCGAGTACACGTTCACGAACGGCACGGGCGCCGCGCTGGCGGATACCTATTTTGGCTTCCCGTACCTCCTGCGACCCAGTTACCAGGACATCAATGTCCACAACGGTTGGGGAGACGACCTGAATCGCGCCGACGAGCGCACCGGATTCGACGCCGTGCGGAAGATGATGTACGCCTACGACGACACGCCCAACTTCGACCTGCCTACCGATGTCGGGAACTACTGGGCGGCAGCGGGCGAAATGCGGACGACCGGCTATGCCGGCGTAGCGATACTCGACGCACCGGCGGGTTCGGACGGCGGATCACAGCCTGCGAATGTCCTCGCCGCACAGTTGCTCAACAACGAGAACAAGCTTTCGCTTGCCTCGACCAACGCCGATGCACTTTATGCGTTGCTGACCGGAGAAGATCAGTCGCTGCAAGTCGGTCCCGACGACAGAATCACGCCCTTCATGCTGCTCTCGTGCGGACCCTACGATGTGGCGGCGGGCGCGACGATTGCCATTACGCTGGTCGAAGCGGTAAACGGACTGCCACTCTCTGAGGCCGTGAAAGGATTGGACGTGCAGGGAAAATTGACCGTAGGGCTCGATTCGTTGCGGCACACGGTCGATCGCGCCCAGGCCCTGTTCGCAAATGGACTAAAACCGGCCGGTGTGCCGCCCCCGTCTCCGGATATCGAGGTGCTGCCTCTTCCAAGCACTCGCTCGGTCTCGCTTACCTGGCCTCCGCTCGATCAGACATGGGTGGACCCAGTCAGCGGATCGACTACGGTTGCCGAGTATCGGGTTCTTCGAAGCGATCGATCGTTCGTGGGTCCTTACACGCAGATCCAGCGCATCCGTCCAGGCAACTCGATTGACGAGCGGCGATTCTTCAGCGAGGGCCGCTGGCGCTTCATCGACCAGACTGTCAGTCTGGGCTCGGGCTATTTTTATGCGGTGGTTTCTGTCGACGATGAAGGGCAGGTGAGCGGATTGACCAACAGAAATACAGAAGCGTTGCGCGTGTCGAGCCTCCCGGCTGAAAACACGTTAGATGTCAAGGTATTCCCCAACCCGTTCCGGCTCGTTTCGGGCTTCCCGACGCAGGGCGAAGAGGCGACGATCGTTTGGACCAATCTCCCCGAAAAGGCGACCATTCGCATCTACACCGCCAGCGGCGAACTGTTCAAAGTGCTCGAGCACGAAAGCACGGAATCGGGTCAGGAGATCTGGGGTCAGGTCACCGACTCGCGCCAGCGTGTCGCGCCCGGCATCTATTTCTGGACGGTCGAATCCAACGTAGGCACGGCGGAAGGCACGCTTCTGATCATAAAATGAAACGTCTCGCATACATAGCGCTCTCGTCGGTCATCGTCGTCGGACTGGCCACGCCGGCCCGGGGTCAGATCGACTACGGCTTCGACTTCACGAAAGCCGGATCCGCGGGCTTCCAATCCCTGAAGATCGGCGTCGGGGCACGGGAAGTGGCCTTGGGTGAGGCTGCCGGCGCGATCACCAACGATGCGAATGCGCTATTCTGGAACGTGGGTGCACTTCCGATCGCCGAGGGTCCGCAAGTCGCCTTCACGCACAATCAGTGGTTGGCCAATAGCTCACTTGATGCCGTCGCCGCGCTCTCGCATCTCGGCTCGTATACGTTCGGCGTGAGCCTGCTCCACTTCGGCATCCAATCGTTCGAGGAAACGACGGTTACCGAACCCGACGGCACGGGGCGCATGGTAGACGCGGGTGATTTTGTGGTCGGTTTGGCGGCGGCCAAGCGTTTTACGGACAAGCTGACGATCGGATTTCAGGCGAAATACCTGTACGAGGACCTGGACCAGGACCACTACGGAAACGTGCTGTTCGACGTGGGCACCTTGTACTATACAGGTTTCCGAAATCTGCGCCTCGCCTTCACGCTCCAGCACTTTGGACCCAACGTCCAAGGTCTTCGCGACGACTTCAGGATGCCGCTGCTCTTCCGCATCAGCGCGGCCGACGAGCTGGTACAAAGCCGCTCGTTGACGGTGACGTCGGCGGTCGAGCTCGTCCACCCGACCGACAACAATGAGTGGGTCAATTTCGGCCTGGAAGCCGTCCTGGTCGATATCCTTGCCGTGCGCGGCGGGTACCGGGCGAACGTCGACGAAGGGGAGTTTTCGATCGGAGCCGGAATCCATCCTGCCCTGGCGGGATTCAGGCTCGCCGCCGATTACGCGTATGCCGATTTCGGCAACGTCTTCGGAGGGATGCACCGATTCACGGTGGGGCTCGCGCGGTAGTGACTCGAAGAATCTGGGCATATATCTCGTGGGTGGGACTCTTGCTAACCCTCGTCCCACCCGCTCAGGCGCAGTTCGACCGCGACTGGAAGATCTTCGTCGTACCCTTCTCTCATCAGGACGTCGGATTCACCGCTTCGGTGGAGACCGTCGTGCAGCAGCAGTCCACCTATCTCGACAGCGTCGTCTCCTATGTAGAGCGATACAAGTCGAATCCTGAAAATTCAAGGTTCCGGTGGTCGACCGAGGAAGCCTGGCCACTGGAAAACTATCTAAAGACGAGATCGCCCGAGCAGATCGATCATCTGATGGATCTCGTGCGCCAGGGCTACATCGACATCGGTGCGTTCTATCTCAGCGTCCAGACCGATCTTTGCGGCCCCGAGGAGCTGGTTCGCTCGCTCTACTTCGCCAATGACATCGCGAGGAAATACAATGTGGTGACCGGCCCTGCCGTTATCAACGACACGCCGGGATTTACGTGGTCGCTGGCGCAGCTGCTTAACAAGGCAGAAGTGCCCTACCTGTCGCTTGCAATGAACTCGGGCCTGTCGGATTTCTACACGACGACGGACCTGCCGAATCTCTTTTTCTGGGAAGGACAGAGCGGCCATCGCACCCTGGTCTGGCGGTCCATGGATCCTAATTGGGCATACCTCGAAGGGGCATTCGTATGGGGCGTGTACGGCGGCTATACCAACATGGAGAACAGGATCACCAACCTGCTCAATAGTCTCGCCAATGACGGGTATCCGTACGACTTCGTGCTGATCAACGCTTCGACCGGCGACAACGGTCCGCCGAATCCCAACATCGTCAATAATGTGCAGGCGTGGAACGACAACCACTCCGGCAGTACGATGCGGGTCGCAACGTTCAGTGATTTCTTCTATCACGCTGAATTTGAGTCGGGCGCGCGTGACTCGATCCCGGTAATTGCGGGCGACGCCCCCAACTGGTGGAGTCTCTGGTTCGCGTCGTCGGCGACGAAGGGCCACTTGCTTTCGAGGAAGGCGCAAGCCCTCCTGCCTGCAGCGGAGACTGCCGCATCGATCGCGAGTGTCGTCGATGCCTCATACAACTACCCGGACGAAGCCCTCGCGAGGGCCTACAACGACAATCTCCTCTACGAAGATCACAACATGGGGTACAAGACGACCGACCCCGCGCCGAACGAGGAGTTCTGGGAGCTGAAGATGGGGTGGGTTACGAACGCCCTTTCCACGGCGGAAGAGGTCTTCGACGCCGGGATCCAAAGTTGGGCCGCCCAGATTACGACGGCCGGAGCGCTGGAGATCGCCGTCTTCAATGTCCTGCCCTGGACCAGGTCGGGCGTCGTCACGATTCCCGCTGACGACCCGCTGCTTGCGGACGTTCGCGCCTTCGAGATCGTCGACAACGGTTCGGGAGCGGTCATTCCGCACCAGCGCCTCTCGACCGGAGAGGTTGCCTTTCGTGCCGACTCGGTCCCCTCGCTCGGGTATAAGACGTTCCGCATTGCCGAGAACTCCGGACCCATCACCGGACCGACGCCTCTCACCGGCAGTGTCCTCGAGAACGACGACTACCGCGTCGAAATTGGAGAGACAGGCGGTGCACTGAGTGTGCTCGATAAGGAACTCGGGAGAGAATGGATGGTCGGCGGGGGACGATTCAACGAGTATCGGTACTCCGGAAGCGGCGCGCCGATGCTCGCCGTTGCGTCGAGCGATAGTGGTGAAGTGCTCCAGAGGATCTTACTTGAAGGCGAGGCGCCGGGAAGCAGCTCTTACCGGACCGAGGTCGTGCTGCCGGCCGGATTGAAACGCATCGACTTCTTCAATACCTACGATAAGAACCCGCCGGTGGGATCCGAGACTGTCGATTTCTTCTTCGACTTCGATGCGCCGACGGCATCTCTCCGCTACGAGATCCCGTTCGGGAGCGTGCGCCTCTTCGAAGACGAGCTCTCGGGATTCCGGATAAAGCACTACGAAAGCCAGCGATGGACGACCGTGTCGGATGAGATGGGAACAGCCGTTCTTTCGAGTTCCGGTCCAGGATTGGAGGCCTACTCCAGCGGATCCTTCAACGGCACGGTTCGATTCCTGACTTCGTGGGACAGTGAGGGCTCTTATCGCGCGGGAACGGGACCCCTCAGCGCGGGCTTTTCGGTAACGTCGCATGCAGGCCCCTCCGATCCCGCTCTGGCAACCCGTTCGGGTTACAATTTCAGCGTGCCGCTGCACGCACGGTTGCTGCCTCGAAACCAGACGGGTACGCTCGACTCGAACGAGTATTCCTTCGTCGACGTCCGCGGCGCGACGCTGCAGCTTTCGACGCTCAAGCGATGGAACGCCGGAGACGGCCTGATCGCACGGTTTTACAATCCATCTCCCGAGCCGGTCGACGTAGATCTCGAAATTTCCGGAATCGATCCGTACGTGTATGAGGCAGATCTACTTGAAAGGATCGTCGTCCTCACCAAGCGAGGTAAATCCGTCCGGGTCTCATTCGGACCGTACGAGGTCAAAACGCTGCTTCTCGGCGTCTACTTTCCGAATGCAGTTGATGAAGATCATCCCGAAACGCTTGAGCCCTTGCTCGATCGACCCTACCCGAATCCGTTCGTCGAGGGCATCAATTTCAGCTACAGTGTACCTTCTCCGTCCGCGGTCCGACTGGTCGTCCATGACGTTTTGGGTCGCGTCGTTTCAACGGTAGTTGACAGTCGGGTTGCGCCTGGTCGTCACGAATCGAGGTGGAACGGCCGCGACGCAGGCAATGTCGAAGTCGCTGCCGGCGTCTATATCGTCAGCCTGGAAACGAAAGATTCCAGTGGGTCGAGCTCGCGTGTGAGTACAACCGTTGTGAAGGCTCGGTGATGGGAGAAGGCCTCAAATCTGCTTTGCGTACTGCGGGGTTCATTCTGTTCTTCGCCGTCGTGCTCGCGGCCATCTTCTGGGATCCCAACAAGCATGAATGGCCGAAAGACGGGAAGACCCACATCCGATACTGGTACATCGTTGCCGCCGAAGATCAGATCCCGTACACGGTGAAGCGATTCAACGAGTCGCAAGACAGCATTGTCGTGCATGCGACGCCGATTCCCTGGCAGGAGCATGAGAAGAAGATCCTGACGGCGGTGCTGTCCGGAGATCCACCGGACGTAG
This sequence comes from uncultured Bacteroidota bacterium, assembly GCA_963768715.1. Taxonomy (GTDB): domain Bacteria; phylum Bacteroidota; class Rhodothermia; order Rhodothermales; family DATKEJ01; genus DATKEJ01. Next base: position 231,329 of record CAVYJC010000002.1, on the reverse strand, counting down.
TCAGCCAGTTCGTGCCGGTCGTCCGATGGGCCTCCCGCATGGCGCTCCGGCCGATCGACGATCTGATCCAGGACACCGGGTTCGACATGAGCGTCTTCTTTCCGGCCCTGGTTGATGAAGTGAGATGGTCGGGACGAACCTTTGCGCTTCCTGCCAACACAGCCTCGTACGCCTTCTTTTACAACAAGAAGCTGCTGGCCGAGGCAGGGTTGAATCCCGACCGCCCTCCACAGACTTGGAACGAGGTCCGTGAGTACTCCAAGGCGATCACCCGGTACGACGATCAGGGGCGGATGCTCGTCGCAGGATTCCTGCCGCCGTTCAGCGGCGCGCACACGGGCGTGTTGGGCAATCTGTCGATTGCCGCGCTGCAGGCCTGGGAGCTCGGCGCCAAGTTCCTATCGGACGACGGGAAGACCGTGGACATGGATTCTCCGGAGGTCCTTCGCGCTGTTCAGTGGACAAAGGACTACTACAAGGATTACGATTTCGGGACCGTCCAGGCATTCATTGGAGGCTTAGGTACCGGCGAGCAGCAGGGATTTCTAACCGGCAAGATCGCCATGATGGTTCTCGATATGAGCTTTCTGGATCTGATCCGGCGGTATCGTCCCGATCTGGATTACGGTGTTGTCGCGACGCCGTCGTTCAGCGGATATCCTACCGCCTCGATGGCGGGAAGCTGGTGGCTGGGCATCCCGCGGGGAGCCGCGCACCCGCACGCCGCATGGGACTTCATGCGTTTCGCGACGCGGGCCGACATCCAGCTCGAAGAACTTGCAGCGCGTGACGACGATCTTTTTCCAGCCAACCGTCTCGCGGCTACAGACTCTTCGTTTCTTGTCTCTCCCGAAATGGAGGTGTTCGTCCATCAGATGGAATTCGCCCATTCGCCCACGGTTGTCCCCCTCGCGCATGGCGTTTTCTGGCGCGAGTTCTATGGCGCGCTGGAGCGGAGCGTATACGGACAAGAAGCCCCTGAAGCAGCCTTTGCCCAAGCTGAAACGCAGGTCCAGGAGTCACTCGATCGGTCGAGCGAGTACGACGAGTACGTAAGGGCACACATGGACTTTACCTCGGAGTAACCCGTGCCTGTCGCCCGATCCAATCGATTCCGCGAAGCGGCCATGGGGTACGCCTTCCTCTCTCCATGGCTCGTGGGCTTTCTCGTATTCGGGCTGTACCCGATCGGGATGTCGGTCTACTACAGTCTTTCCCGCTACGACGTACTCAGGGTGCCGGAGTTTATCGGATTGGAGAACTATACGACACTACTTTTCGATGATCCGTACTTCGGGTTATCTATCTGGAATACCTTGGTTTACACGGCGCTTCGCATTCCGCTCGCCATAGGCGGATCGCTCCTGCTTGCTGTGCTGGCGAATCAGGCGTTGAAGGGCATCAAGATCTTCCGGACGGTTTTCTTCCTGCCGTCGATCATCACCGGGGTCGTGCTCTCGGTGATCTGGCTGTGGATGTTCAATCCGCAGTTCGGTCTTGTCAACACGGCGCTCGGGTGGTTCGGGGTTCCAGGTCCGTTGTGGCTTCAGAGCACGGACTGGTCCAAGCCCGGACTCGCCCTGATGGGACTCTGGTCCATCGGCGGCGCGCGGATGATCGTCTTTCTTGCCGCGCTGCAGGGAATTCCCGAGCAGCTCTACGAGGCGGTCGACATCGACGGCGGCGGCGCTTGGGCGCGATTCAAGCACGTCACGCTGCCGATGCTCTCGCCGGTCATCTTCCTGTGGACGGTTCTCGAGGTCATCTTTTCATTGCAGGTCTTTACCGAGGCCTACGTGATGACGAAAGGAGGTCCGCTGAACTCAACACTCTTCTACAACCTGTACCTGTACTTCAAGGCGTTCGACGACTACGAGATGGGCTATGCGTCAGCCATGGCGTGGATACTTCTCGTCATCACGCTTGTCATCACCATCTTCCAGTTCCGGTTGGGCAAGCGGTGGGTGCATTACACGGGGGAGGGATAGGCGATGGAAGCTGGATCCAACATCACCCGGAGGCGAATCAAACGCGTACTCGCATACGCGCTCCTGATCGCCATTGCGGCAGGTCTGCTCTTGCCGTTCGTGTGGATGCTCTCCGCATCGCTCAAGGGTGACGAGGAGATCTTCGCGATCCCGCCGCGTTTCATCCCCGAAGTCTTTCGTTGGGACAACTATGCGGAAGTCTTCGAACGCATGCCGTTCCTCGCCTATCTGCGGAACACCACGTTCATCACCGTGCTCACGATCATCGGAACGGTGCTGAGCAGCTCGCTCGTTGCCTACGCGTTCGCCTGTCTCCGGTGGCCTGGGCGCGACAAGCTGTTCCTTTTCGTGATTGCCACGATGATGCTTCCGCTTCATGTCATCATGATCCCGCTATTCGTGATCTTCAAGGAGCTGCACTGGCTGAATACCTACAAGCCGCTGATCGTTCCTGCCTGGCTTGGAGGGGGCGCCTTCAACATCTTCCTCCTCAGGCAATTCTTTCTCGGCATCCCGAAGGAGCTTTTCGATGCCGCGCGGATCGACGGATGCTCCGAGTTCCGGATCTACCGGACGATAGCGATGCCACTCGCGAAGCCGGCCTTGATCACGGTGGCCATTCTCACGTTCATGTTCTCGTGGAACGACTTCCTCGGTCCGTTGATTTACTTGTCCGAGCAGTCCAAGAACACGCTCGCGCTGGGGCTGGCCCTCTTCGTCGGCCAGCACTCGACCGAGTGGGGGATCCTAATGGCCGCGTCGATCCTGATGATGATCCCGATGGTGGCGATCTTCTTCTTCTTCCAGCGGTATTTCATTCAAGGGTTCACGATGAGTGGGCTGAAGGGGTAAGGAGAATGGAGGATGGAGAATGGAGGATGGAGGATGGAGAATGGAGGATGGAGGATGGAGGATGGAGGATGGAGAATGGAGGATGGAGAATGGAGGATGGAGAATGGCAAACGTTATGACATTCCGTGGGGGCAGGCCAGAGCGGAGCGGCGGCCTGCCCGTTGCGCCTCGCTCAGTGACACGGTCCCCCTCCCCGAGGGGGCAGGCTGGATCCCGAACTTGTTCGGGAGGAAGCCGCGGGAGGTCGCGTTGGAATGAGCGAGTTGCCGCGTTTCCGTCTCTGCAGTTTTGACGAACACCAATAAGACACGATGAGCCGCAAGGCCTACATATTAATCGCCTCCCTGGCGGCGATCGTAGCCCCGCGAGGGATTGCCTCCGCCCAGGACGTCACGAGCTTCCCGCTGGATGACGACGGCACCATCCCCGCATGGATCGTTGCCGGACCCTTCGATTTGGGCACCGTCGGATTCGGTGAGCCGCGTGATTTCGATGCGATAGGCGAGGCGACGATACGTCCGAAGGAGGGCGACAGGCGGAGTCATCCATTCTCAAGCGAGGCTATGCAACTTGGGATGCTGCCTCGGTTTCCAACTCGGGCTATCTCGATCTGATGGACGCAGTCTCCTGGAACCTGCCTTCCAACGGACCGGAGCAAATCTGGAAAGCCCGCGCGGCCTACGCCTTCACCTTCCTCGATGTCCCAAGACCGATGTCGGTCGTGCTCCGGACCGGCTCGAACAGTGGGCTCAAAGTCGTGCTCAATGGCGAGACGGTCTTTCACAGCACGGCAAGCCGCAACGCGGTCGCCGACTCTGACTCCATGCGCGTCATGCTCCACGAAGGCCGCAACGCGCTCCTGATGAAGGTCACCCAGACGCACGCTAACGAAGCGCCCGATTTCTTTGGTAGCCTGAAGTGGCAATGGGGATTCTACGCCCGATTGACGCCGATCGACGGTGAGGATTTGTCGGGTGTCACTGTGGCGGTACCCTCCGCGAAGACCGGCCTCGAGTTGTCCGTCCGGTCGACCTTTTATTTCGCCGGCACGCCCGATTCGGTCCTCCAGCGTTTCGACCTGGTAGTCGACTCGCCCGATCCCGAGGTCCGGGATGGCGACGTGACGATCAGCGTCGGCGATGCGACGGAGGAACGGCAACTCCACGGGATCCGTTTCGGCAAGACCCGCCATCCGATTTGGCTTCCGGCCGTGTCCGACAGCACGTTTGCCCGGGTCGGACTCACCGTCGGCGGATCAGCTCAGGTTTCCGGTGTCTGGCTGCTGCCGCAGCCGCACTACGAGATCCATCTCGCCATGATGGCGCATACGGACATCGGCTACACGAACATCCAGCCCGTCGTCAAGGAGCGCCACCTCCGCACGCTCGACGACGTGATCGCAAGGTGCGAAGCCGACTCCACTTTCCAATGGACGATCGAAACTGTCTGGCAGCTCAAGCAATACGAAGCCGGCAGACCGGCGGCCCAGTTTCAAAAGCTCATTGAGCTCATCAAATCCGGTCGGATCGCTGTGTCGCCGATTTACACGAATCCCTTCACCGGATGGGTCGGCAACGACGAGTTCTACCGCGGCTTCGATCCGATGAACCGGTATCGGCAGAAGTACGGCATCAGTACCACTGCCGCGGTTTATAACGACACGCCCGGTCTGTCGTGGCTGCTTCCGCAGGCGCTCGAATCGGAGGGCGTGCATTTCCTTGCGACCGGCATCAACGAGGTCTACGGCGGATACACGCTGCAGCAGTCGCTGCCGAAGGCATTCATGTGGGAAGGACCCGGCGGCGGGCGCATCCTGACCTACCGGAACGAAGCCTACAACGAGGCGCAGATGCTCGGACTCGAGAAGGGCCTCGCTGCGACGGAGAACAAGCTCTGGGAACGCCTGCATCGATTGGAAGCCCAGGGATATCCGTACGATTTGGTCCTCGCGATCCATACGTTCGGAGATAACGGTCCGATACCTCTGAACGCCGCGCCGAATGCACTCCTATGGGATTCCAAGTATCTCTGGCCCAAGTTCGTTATCAGCAACATCGAGCGGTTCGGCCGGAAATTCGATGCGAAGTACGGAGCGGATGTTCCAACGCTCTTTGGAGACTGGACCTCGAGCTGGGACGTCCTCTATCAGGGAGAAGCCGGCCGGATGGTTCGCCAGCGATGGTCGCAGTACAATCTGCCGTCCGCCGAAAAAGCGGCAACCATCGCGTGGATGGTCGATCCGAAGCAGGAGCCGATGACGGAAGTGGTTGACCGTGCGTACGACAACATGCTCTATTTCGACGGCCACGGCTCGGGCTTGGAATACGGTTACTCTTCGCCGCGCGACAACGTCCTCTCGCAGGACTACCGGGAGCAGTACGTCGAGGACGCGCGACTCGAGACCGTGGAAGTCCAGGAACGCGCGCTCTACAAGCTTGTCGCTTCCGGAGGAGAGTTTCGAAGGAGAGGGCCTTTTCCTGTTCAATCCGCTCAACTGGAGCCGTGACGCGGCGCTCGAATTCGAGTTCACCCGCGAGAACAGCCACGGCTACAAGGCGTCGATATGGAATCGGGAGAGGAACTGCCGGCCTTTTCTCGGGCTATACGCTTGCGGGTCATCGTGCCCGACGTTCCGGCGCTGGGCTACAAGAAGATTCGACCTGTTCCGCGGCCAACCGACCCGCGGCATGCCGAACACGGATCTCGATGATTGACTGGGTGCTCGATCGAGAATGCGTACTATCGGATCGAAGCGGACTGCGCATCAGGGATCCGTCGGGTCGTGATGAAGGAGACCGGTAAAGTTCTCTCCGAAGATCTCTTCGCGGCCCCTGTCTGGTCGGATTCCCTGTTCTCGATGCACTTCGACCCGGTATCGTCGAAACCGCCGACCGTTGAGGTGGTCGACGAACGTCCCGCCCGGCTCATCCTTCGTGAGAAGCGGAACGACGGCCTCTACGGAACCACCGACGTGAGTCTCTGGACCGGTCTCGACTACGTCGACGTGAGCCAGGAGATGGATCTCGAAGCGCTGCCCGAAACAAACATCGTGCAGGATTACTCCCTTGCGTTCGGATTCGACATGTCCGACGCGCAGGTCGAGATCGATGCCGCGGGCGGTTTTCTGGATCCGAGTCGCGACCGATTCCCAGGGATTGACCACGATGCCTATGCCGTGCGACGCGGGGTTTCACTGACGGACGGAAAGACCTCGATCGACTGGATCAGCCTGGACGGCCGGGTCGTGCGCGTTCGGAACGATCAGCACGGCAAGCCGGTGATCTACGCGAACCTGATCGAACAACTTCCCCGAGAACTGGAACCGCTGGGAGGAGAAGAAGGGCGCGCTGACCTTCCGTTATGCCGTTCGAGGACGAAAGGGAGGCTTCGACGCCAACGCTGCGGCCCATTTCGGTTGGGAGCGTACCGTGCCGGTGGCGGGACGCTACACGTGGCTGCGATCGGCGCAGCCCGAAAAGTCATACCTGACGGTCGATGGAACAAACGTTGTGCTGCTTTCGATGCGCCGATGCGGTGAGGCAGTGGAGATGCGGCTGATGAATACGAGTCAGGCAGATTCGGCGGTCGCCGTGGTTGGATCGGATTCCTTCCAATTTGAGATACAAGATGTAGGGGCAGGCCAACGGCCTGCCCGAGGCGGGGCGCAAGCAGCCGACCGTTCCGTAGGGGCAGGCCAGAGCGAAGCGGCGGCCTGCCCGAGCGGCGGCCTGCCTCAGTGGGGGTCTGCCCGATCAGCCGGCTCCACCCTTGAGTTGGCGCCGGGCGAGATACGGGCGGTCGTGCTCGACTTCTCGGAACGAGAATGAATCGGGTCAAGACGCCAAGAGAAGCTTCGCGAAACCGTTGAAACGGTTTCCGAGTCGTGTGGCCATCGCCAACCCCGGGTTGAAACCCGGGGCTACGAGGAGCTTCGCGGTGCCTGTCCCGAGCGAGGTCGAGGAATCGAGGCGTGGCCGCGCGGAACGGACGGATCATTCTTGGACGCTTCCGGCCAGGAAGATCGCCGGCGAAGCCGGCTTTTCTTAGCCCCGCGATTCATCGCGGGGACAGGGCGCGACCTCATAATTCGGAAACCGTTTCAACGGTTTCGCGGAGCTTGCGGGCTAACGCCGTTCGGGACACGGAATCGCCTCCTGGCTCCACGGATTGGCACGTTGCTGGTCGCGGAGCGCCTTTGTCTCCGTTGTGGAGAATTCGTTTGTCGGCTCTGACGTGCCCCACGGAACTTTGATGACCTCGGACTTTCAACGCAATAAATTCACCACCCCTTCTCCGCGCCCTTCGCGTTCTTTGCCTCACAGGTTTTCGAAACGCCTCGATCGCCTGTAAGAGGGCTGTCGGCAGATGCCTCGGGATCCGTTTCAACGGTTTCACGAAGCTCCGCTCAGGCGAAGCCTTACCGAAACGCCGATACGCATATTTGCTGTTTGAAGTTTGATATTTGATGCTGAACCCACCTACATGAAGCGCCTCAACGTAATATCCGCCCGCGACCTCGGTCCCCAATTCGTCGACAACCCGCACCGGATGGTCGGGCAAGACGGCGCCTATTCCATCCCGCTCGGGAACGGTGAGGCGCTCTGGTACTTCGGCGACACACTGATCGGGGAGCGTCCGCCGGAGAGCCTCTGGTACATATTCGGCGAGCCCGTGGGCGGCACGGACATGGCCGGAAAGGGTCCCTTTGAGGACATGATCACCAATACTGGACTGATCCTCCGCAACCGGACCGGCCGCCGCGGTTTTACCGACTACTCCTATATCCTCAATGAGGACGGCGGTCTCAAGCAACTCGTACCCGCCCTGCCAACCGAGGATCGCGACAAGGACCGCATCTGGTGCATGAACGGATGCCTCCTTGACGACAAGCTCTACCTCTTCTGGATGAAAGTTCTCATGCACGACAAGGGCGGCGACCCATTCCCAGTCGGCTTTGAAGTAGTCGGTACCGGGATCGCTGTCGGATCCCGCGAGGATTGGAAATTCACCCGCATCAAACACAACGGAGACTCACTCCTGTGGCCGTCCGACCAACCGCAATTCGCGGCGGCGGTGCTGAATGAGCCGGGCGAGGAGTTCCTATATCTGTACGGGAGCCTCCAGGGTTCCGACCACATGCACCGTGCCTATTTGGCGCGCGTCGGACGCGAGGACATCGAGAATTTGTCGTGTTTCGAGTACTTCAAAGGTCCCGGCGAAGGGTGGTCGAAGGACGTCTACGATGCCGCGCCGATTTTCGAGAACATGCCCAACGAGATGTCCGTTTCGTACAATCCGTACCTCGGCGCCTATCTCGCTGTGCATTCACTGGGATTGAGCGGAGATATCGTCGGCCGCACTTCGCCGACGCCCTGGGGACCGTGGTCGGATGACGTCACGCTATGGACTGTGCCTCCGCCCGAGAATCCGCCACCATATCCGCGGCTCGTCTATGCCGGGAAAGAACATCCGGAGATATCCGACAACGACGGGCGCGTGATCTACATCACCTACATCGAGTTCGAGGAGTATTTCCCGCATCTGATCGAAGTAACACTACTGTAGTCCGAGGTCCGAGGTCCGAGGTCCGACCCGTCATCTTGTCCGGATTCGGCTGACTCAATCTAATATTAATCTACAATATTAAATGATTCGCTACAGCTAGTCTTTCAAACTCAAGGTAGTTTCGCAGATCGAAGAGAGTGAGTTAACAGTTGCCGAAGCTCGTCGGGTGTACGACATTTCGAATCGTGGCACGATCGACAATTGGTTACGTCGTCGTGGCAAGACTCACCTTATCCCCAACGTGATCCGCGTGACGATGAAGACTGAGACCGACCTATCAAAGAGCTTCAGCGACGCAACCTCAACTTGAGCGTGCGCTAGCCGATGAGCGTCTTCGCACGTTTGCACTTGAGTCAGAGATCGAGGTGTACGAAGAGGAGGTTCGCTCAAAAAAAAACGCCGCCACCTTTTCGTTACGAAGACGCTTGAACTAGCTAAAACAGTGGGGATCAAAGTGAGCGTTTTGAGAGCGGGCCTCTGCAGGGCATTGCCGCCAGAGCTTCTCCACGAGGTGGGGGCTCACGTTGAAGGCCGCACTGAAGCTCGTCTGCTCGCGAGGTCAAGGAGTTACGCCGCGAACAACCCTTTATGAGCGGACGCAAGCTCTTTCGAGAGACGAGTGCCAATCGTCACATCGGGCGCGATGCGTTCTTTGGCTTGTTACGGCGTCACAGACTGCTGATAAAACGCAAAGCACGTTTTGTCATCACGACGACAGCCGGGTTGATACACTACCCCAACCTGTACCTAGAGGCTGCGTTGACGGGTGCTGCTCAGGTTCTGGTCAGTGACATCACCTACATCTAGACCGACGATGGATTCGCTTACGCCGCACTGGTCACCGACGCCTTTAGCCGCAAAATCCTCGGTTACGACCTAAGCACGAGTCTGGAGCCGAGGCGCACTGCGGGCCTTGCGCATGCTCTGCGATCGGCGATGCCCGTGAAGGCGCCAATCACACTGATCTAGCTGTCAATCGAGCCGCTCGCCTACATGTCCCAGCTTGAGGCAGCTGCATGCGCATCGTCATGACGAGCAGCATCAATGTTCTGAGACGCCCTGGAAGATCGGTGAAAGGCATTCTCAAACATGAGTTCATGATGCACGCTACGTTCCGTTCAGCTCGCCAAGCAAAGCCGGCACTTGCCTCAGCCATCTACATTTACAATCACAAACGGCCACACCTCAGCCTCAGCTATGCCAAACAGCTCAAGTGCACGCCACTTCAATGACAGGTACAATACTTGGACGTACCGCGACATGAGGCGACCAATCCTGGGAAGCCCGTGCAGTAGCGGCATTCCGTAGGGGCAGGCCAGAGCGGAGCGTCGGCCTGCCCGCGGCGCCAACAGATCAGTTGCCCGAACAAAAGACGTTGGTTAGCCAGGAACGCTCACGTCGAGGTGCCCGAACCGCTCGAAATGCCGCTTGTCGAACGTGTGCACCCGTTCAATCCCCGCGCCCTGCAGCCATGCGGCGTGGTAGGCATCGATGTAGTCGACGTTCTTCTCCTCATACCAGACGACCGCCTGAAGAACCGTGTCACGGTCTTCCACTTCGATGCCGGGTGTTCCAAGAATTGTGAGGACTGACGCCTTGATCATGGACTTGCTCCATCCATAGAAGCGCTCAAGCGTCCACACGATCTCTGCGACAACCAGTGGCGTCGTAACGAGAAGGATCTCCTCGCGGCTTGCGAGACCCAAGAGTTTCTCAACAGCGTCGGCCTTGTCCGGAATGTCATTCGTCAGATACCGGAGAAACAGATTTGTGTCGGCGAACTCAAGCGTCACCGTCTTCCCCAGGTTCTATGTTTCTGGAAGCGATGTCAGCAAGCACCGATTCGCGAATCGCCTCGAAATCCTGCGGACCTTCGACCTTGACACTCCCGCGAAGATCGAAGAGTGTCCGATTGAGTGGGCAAAGCGTTATGTGCCCCCCCTGTATGACGAAGGCCACGTGCTGGCCCTCCTCGACGTTTAGGCGTCGCCGGATCTCACGAGGCAGGACGAGTTGTCCACGACGTCCGATCTTTGCAATTATAGAACTCATCACTGTCAGAATTCATTATGACATGCATTTTATATTATGGCTGTCAAATTGTGTTCCGGCTGTTACTGTCACGACGGACCGACCGGTGGTTGGTTCAGGAAACCGCTTTCCTCTTACTCGACACGCGTATTCTTCGGTCATTGCTCGCCACGGCCGCACTTCCACGAGAAATCCGATTCAACCGCCTGCATTTACCGAGAGATCTTTTGATCTTTACGGATGCCTGTAAGCTGCCTGGAATTTGGTCTCGCGCCAAGACGCCAAGACGCAGGGGGCCTGGCGACACCCGGAGTGCTAGGAATTAGCAATCAGCAATTAGCAACCAGCAATCAGACAGCCGTCTTTATCATCGAACTCCGAACTCCGAACCTCGAACAACGAACGCTTTAATGACCCCAACCACCGAAGACCTCCGCTCCTCACCCATGTCTCACCGATTCGGCGACTGCTTCAACCCGCCAGGCCTCAGCAATTTTATAGGCTGCGTCCAGTCCGAGATCGACGTTACCGGCATACGGAGCCTCAGCTTCCCTCCGTATTCGACGTCGAACGTGCTGACGGCGGGATTCGTGCTCGACGGGGTGCACTTTCAGTCGCTGGGACTGCCGGTTACGACCTACTGGTATCCCGACAAGATCGTGCGGATGGCCGATTGGCAGGACGTCCACATCGAGTCGACTACCGTCCTCGCCGTCGGGCAGATGGCTGCTGTCGTCGGCCTCCGATTCGAGAACCGAAGCGGCGAGACCAGAGATATCAGTTTTGGATTCAACCTCCGGGGACACGTCAACAAGGCCACAAAAGGCTGGCACTGGCTTCCGCCGTCCGAGAACGATAACGTGATCGAGGTCGATGCCTCGCGAGGATGTACCGTTTACTCATCCCGGCACACCGAGGCCGTGTCGGTTCAAGGCATGGCGCCGAAGGCCGATCATGTTCGTGCCGGCGTCCTTCGCCACTCGGTGACGCTGGCGTCGGGAGAATCCGCGGAGTTTGCGTACGTCAATTCCATTGGAGAGACGGCAAAAGAAGCACTTGCGTTGTTCGACAAGCTCGTGTCCGATCCGAAAGGGGAGATTGCGCGTGCCACGGCCGACTGGAACGCCGAGCTCAAGGCCATCTTTACTCCCAATAACGATCGCTATTCGGGCCACCTCCCCGAGATCGAAACCACCGACGCCGAGATTCGCAAGCTCTACTGGATGGGTGCGCTCGGTGTGGCCTATTTCAAGCGCGACTCGCCGCACTCGGTCATGGGTCGCACCTACGACACGCTCATGCCGAAGTACTGGCAGACCGTGACGTTCTTGTGGGACTATTTTCTCAGTTCCGGTGTCCATGCTCAGCTCGATCCGGACGTGATGAAGAAGTACCTCGAGCACTGGATGCACACCGACATCTATGAGCATTTCGGCACCGAGTATCTGTCGGGCGGTCCGGCTGGAAACTGGTACTCGGTCAACGACTTCGCCATGGTGAGTATGGTGAATGAGTATGTCCGATGGACCGGCGACCGGGACTGGCTCCGGAAGGATGTTAAGGGCGCGGGGACCACCGTTGCTGAGTTCGTTTCGCGATATGCGTCGAAATGGAAGGAATTCAGAACGCCAAATGGTCTCGCTGATTATGGAGGCATTAACAACCTCCTCGAGTGTGTCTCGACGTATGTCCATGAGGTCGCGAGCCTGAACGCAGCGAACGTTCACAACATGCGGGTTGCAGCCAATCTGCTTGCTCTGGCCGGACGCGCCGGCGAAGCGCCCGCTCTGAAGGCCGAGGCCGATGCGCTCCTCGTCGCCTTGCGCGATCTCTACGTCGAGGGCAAAGGATTCTGGTGCGCGCGGTATCCGGATGGAAGCAAAGTGGAGGTCAGGCACTGCTATGACCTTCTGACCGTGCTCAACACCATCCCGGACGAGATTTCACCCAGGCACAAGGCCGAGATGGTGGCCTATTTCAAAGACGAACTGATGTCCGAGACGTGGATGTACGCCCTCTCGCCGAAGGATGAGAACGTGCTGTTCGACGTGCGCCCGGATCACCAGTGGACAGGCGCCTACCCGGCGTGGCCTCCGGAGACGATCCGCGGACTCTACCGCATCGGTGAGGTGGACCTCGCGTTCCGTTGGCTGAAGGGATTGGCCAAGAGCGCGAATCAGGGTCCGTTCGGGCAGGCGCAGTTTGCCGAGACTGTCATCGAGACGGAGGACGGCGGCGCGAGGAAGGCCCCGCCGGAGTTTCCGTACATCACGGATTGGCACGTCTCGTCATCCGGAAGCTGGGTCACGGCGATCCAGGAAGGGATTTTCGGATTGCGCGTCTCGCCGGAATCGGGAATCACGGCCGAGCCGCAGTTCGGGGTGTTTGATGGGGAGGCGGAGTTGAGGAATGTGACGTGTCAGGGGAGGAGGTATGTGGTGACGAAAGAAGGGCTGGTCGCCAACGAGTGAGGTTTAACAGCAAACAGCAAACTTCTAACAGCAAACCCTGGCGCCGCGCAGGTTGGACATTGAACAGAACATTGAGTCGTGAATTCTTGCAGGCTTTCGTGGTAGCGCGACTGGGCTCTCTTGAATCTCCGCGACCTTTTATGAGAGCGTCCATGCTGGTCGTTCTGGTCCTTGGAAGTCTTAGCGGACCAGTCCTTGCCCAAGCTATACCCGATTCGGTTCCGGCCTACAGATACTTTCCGATTTCGGTCGGCAACGAGTGGCAGTACGTCTTCGAAGAGCCACCCGCAGAGGATGAATACGTCAAATGGGTCATAGTCGGAGATTCGCTCATAGAGGATCGTCAGTACTTCCGGTGGGTTGCAACACACTTCGACGCCAGTCTCGCCGTTCGGGTTACCTCGAAGAGTTCAATACGCTTTGATTCTACCAAAGGCGAAGTAGTCCAATATGCCAGGTTTCCCGGCGGTCAGACCCCGTGAAGTCGGGCTCCTCACGACTGGAAGGAAAAATCTCCGGATAGAGGGAGGTCACCCCGTGCTTCCCGTCTTTGCTTTCTCCCGTCGTCGGGTTCAGGCTACCAGTCTTCGCCCTCGCTCCACTCGGGCTACGCCCGGCGGGCTGCCGGGAAGGCAGCCCGGCGATCCAGCTAACAACAGGAGAAGTAAACTGTTGAAACGGTTACCGGTCATGTCTGCCCTCGTGAAACCTCCGATTGAAATCGGGGGCCGGTCGGTACCGATGCCCGAGTTACGGCCTCTCTTCAGCCAACCCCTTGGCGCCGGAGAGAAAAGTCAATTCACTACTCTCTCTTCAACGAGGCCTGTGACAATATCTCAAACTCGTTCGAGCGTTGAGCTTCGTCGTCAATCAAGTTCTTGACCTCATTGTCCTCGTAGATAAGAGCCCTGAACCGATAGTCTGCCTCAGTCGTGAAGTCCGGAACAGGTCCGCCCTCGAAGTAGTCGTTAGTAAACCTCCAAGACATCTTCTTCTCACCACCGGGCGCAATTGTGTCAACACGTAGACAGTACATACCAAGTACATTCCAGGAGTGCTCAAGTCGCCCTGCACGCCATTCCTCCAACCCGATAAATCCTCCACATAGTAGAAAGACCTCTCTGCTCCCCATATTCTTGATCGTTACTTCCATGATTTCATCCGGCGAAGCGATATACTCGTCTTTGTCCGTCACAATCGAGACATCGCTATATTTCTCTTCCGTCGTTGAGTCGCATGCAGATGATGCTATCAAGACAGGAGACAAAACCAGGACTGCTAACTTGATTGTGTTCATGGTTCAATCCTCCTGTGTTTTCACAAAACCATCCTGCCTCGACACATAGTGGGCCACCGCGGCCACAACGGCCGGGGTGGCCCATTGGAGGCTAAACTATTTCGTCACTATCATGCGCCGCGTTTCGGTGAAGGATCCCGCCTCCATGCGGTAAAAATACACTCCGCTTGGTAGTCCCGAAGCATCGAAAGCCACGGTGTGTCTGCCAGCATGGAATGCCGCGTCGACCACGCGGGATACTTCGCGACCCGTTACATCAATCATTCTGATCACAACGAGTACGTCCTCGGGGAGTGAGAACGAAATCTTTGTCGTTGGATTGAATGGGTTCGGGTAATTGGCGGACAGCTCGTAGGCGGTTGGTTTGCCAGCACGCTTATATAAGCTTGTGGCAATTATCTGAGCTTCGTTCGAGTAGGTGAGCGAGTTGATGCCACTCCTGACAGACCGGACCCTGTAACGTTGGTACGGTTCTCCTTGCGGCGGAGGTACCTCGATCATCACATCTGTGTCAGTGTATGTAGTCGTCGAGGAAGTACCTATCTGTGCAAAATACGGATAGCATGCTCCATACTGGCTTGTTGTCCGACACCGTTCGATCTTGTAGGTCGCACCAGATGTCGAACTCGCTGTCCATGAGAGTTCGAGAAACTCCCAGTCCTCATTTGGATTACTGATGAAGAGGTTACTAGGGGGTTCTGGATAGCCTTGTATTGTATTCAGTGTGGTATGAGAATTGCTCGGATCCAGCCAGTGCTTAAGCTGTTTGTCATGATTGGCGTTCGGTTCCCATGATTTGTGAAAAACACCGTACCACGCCTCTCGGGGGGTGTTGCACACGTACGGCCAGGGTCCCCCAGTAAGCTGACCGACAACGCGCTTGTTTTGGTCAAAGAGAGGTGATCCAGATGATCCGGGCTCCATGGTACCAGTGTCCCAGCCGTAGACATGCCAATGGTTGTTTATACCATGATCATAATCACCGCCCGGCCAGCTCGAAAGCGTAACACTTGAGTTGTCCAGGCTGATCTTCTTCACGTCTCCCTCTGGGTGATGAATTCCCGCCACAGACGTTGCCGCCGAACTGCTTTTCGACCATCCTGCATATTGGGGATGATACCACTCGGGTGGTAGCGAGCTCATTTCCACCAGGAGGAAGTCAGTATAATAGTACCCTGCCCTGAACGTCGAACCGGACACAGTCTTATAGGTGTCTCCATCGGTACCTGAACAGTATGGACTCTGGTAGTCAAACATGAACAGCCAGTCTTCGACAGCATCCTTTTCAGTAGATGACAGATCCGCATTTCCATTAATATCCCCACAATGAAACGCCGTAAGAAAGTATGGTGTCCAGTCCTGACTGGCATTGTTCATAAGCGTTCCAGAGCACCACCGGGTGCCTCCTGATGTGACAATCATCGCAACCGCATGTCCCTCGGTCTGCCAAGACGAGCCCGCTGGGCACGTGATGTCAACCTCGCAGTCTCCATTTGAGTCCCCAAAGCCGAAGGTCTTGCCCAGTTCGTTCGAACCTATTCCGGGTACATCCCTATAGGCGTGTATAACCCTGGCCAAATGTACAGAACCGAGGCCACTGGCCGAAGCTGGTTCGTAGTATTCAAGGGTGATATCACTACCTGATATTGGCATCGTTGAGAAACGACCGTACGACTTGTTGTTTTCCGATGTAAATGCGCCTATGACATGATCGTGTCGTTGATCATAAATGAATAGAGTCGATCCTTCAGGCATGAAGAAATGGTCGAAGATCAGATTGATACTGATGGCTCCTGGAGACTTGATCCTAAGCCTCCACAGACGATCTCCGTTCGGGAGTTCGGTCCATGTACCACTGTTGTTCAACCCGAGATCCACGCCCAGTGCCTTCCCGAACCGCGGAACATACGGATGTCCGGCATTCGCCTTCTGTTGCACCTCGACACTGTCATTGGCAAGCTCCGCCAGATTCGAGACCGGCGCCATCACCTGTTGGTCCACGTTACCAGTGACTTTGTTGCGCCACGT
This sequence comes from uncultured Bacteroidota bacterium, assembly GCA_963768715.1. Lineage (GTDB taxonomy): Bacteria > Bacteroidota > Rhodothermia > Rhodothermales > DATKEJ01 > DATKEJ01. The sequence goes on along the minus strand of CAVYJC010000002.1, from coordinate 215,097 downwards.
GTAGGTGTTCCCCCGTGGCTAATTTGGGCCTGTACAGTGAAAGCTGAGGCTACTACAAATAACGCAGCCACACAGGAACCTCTCACGGCACTTCCGGTGAGTATCATTTCGGTCCTCCAATAGGATTTAGACTTGCGCCCACCGTGGGACGAGCGGGTTCGCTATGGTCTGAAAGTGCCACGCCCTCTTGACAGTTTTCAGGTGTTGGCAATCAATTTGGAATTCCGTCTGGGAAGATGTTGTAGTCCAGATGCCGAGGGATTTGTAGGAAAAATCCAGGGCATTCAGATGCCCCCATAGCCACGAGCGCGTCAGGTTGTTTCTCGTTCCTGGCATGAAGGGAGAGCACCGCCGCGGCATGAAGTGTTACTATCCTCGTAGATGATCTTGGATGCTTCCACGTCAGTACAGACCGTTTGTCTTTGTCGCCCACGACTGGGGGCGACGCAATTGCGCGGGTCGCTCATGCGAACTATAGCGTTGATGTGCCGAGCGAGTCGATCGTGCTATTCAACGAGCTTGCCTCCGATCCGACAGACGAAATCGACGGCCGACTGGAACGCCGATTTGAAGGCCCTCTTCACGCCGAACAACGATCGCTACTCGGGCCACCTCCCTGAGATCGAGACAAACGATGCCGACATCCGGAAGCTCTACTGGATGGGCGCGTGCGGCGTGGCCTACTTCAAACGCGACTCGCCGCACTCGGTCATGGGTCGCACCTACGACACGCTCATGCCGAAGTACTGGCAGACCGTGACGTTCCTGTGGGACTATTTCCTCAGCTCCGGCGTGCACGCGCAGCTCGATCCGGTCGTCATGAAGAAGTATCTCGAGCACTGGATGCACACCGACATCTACGAGCACTTCGGCACCGAGTACCTCTCGGGCGGTTCGGCCGGAAACTGGTATTCAGTCAACGACTTCGCCATGGTGAGCATGGTGAATGAGTATGTCCGATGGACCGGCGACCGGGACTGGCTCCGGAAGGATGTGAAGGGCGCGGGGACTACCGTCGCCGAGTTCGTTTCCCGTTATGCCTCGAAATGGAAGGAATTCCGAACGCCCAATGGTCTCGCTGATTATGGAGGCATCAACAACCTCCTCGAGTGCGTTTCGACCTATGTCCACGAGGTCGCAAGCCTGAACGCAGCGAACGTCCACAACATGCGGGTGGCCGCCGATCTGCTTGCTCTGGCCGGACGCGCCGGTGAAGCGCCCGCTCTGAAGGCCGAGGCCGATGCGCTCCTCGTCGCGTTGCGCGATCTGTACGTCGAGGGCAAAGGATTCTGGTGCGCGCGGTATCCGGATGGAAGCAAAGTGGAGGTCAGGCACTGCTATGACCTTCTGACCGTGCTCAACACCATCCCGGACGAGATTTTACCCAGGCACAAGGCCGAGATGGTGGCCTATTTCAAAGACGAACTGATGTCCGAGACGTGGATGTACGCCCTCTCGCCGAAGGATGAGAACGTGCTCTTCGACGTACGCCCGGATCATCAGTGGACAGGCGCCTACCCGGCATGGCCGCCGGAGACGGTCCGCGGCCTCTACCGGATCGGCGAATCCGACCTCGCCTTCCGCTGGCTGAAGGGACTGGCAAAAAGCGCCAACCAGGGTCCGTTCGGGCAGGCGCAATTCGCGGAAACGGTCATCGAGACCGAAGACGGTGGTGCGAGAAAGGCCCCGCCGGAGTTTCCGTACATCACGGACTGGCACGTGTCGTCATCCGGAAGCTGGGTGACGGCGATCCAGGAAGGGATTTTCGGGTTGCGGGTATCTCCGGAATCGGGGATTACGGCGCGGCCGCAGTTCGGGGCGTTCGATGCGGAGGCGGAGTTGAGGAATGTCTTCTGTCAAGGTCGGCGGTACGTCGCGTCGGCACGGGGAGTCGTCGAGGACGAGTGAGGCACAACATCAAACAGCAAATGTCAAACACCAAACATGGGGACGTTGATTTTCGCGGACCCGTCTGGCACGAGGCGAACGTGGGGTGGGTCGCGACTCCAGGAACAAATCTCCGGGTGGAAGGAGGTCACCCTCGTCCCCCTCCGCGAGGGGGCGGCTGAAGTGGAGCGTCAGTGGAACGAAAGCTGGGGGTGGTCTTCAGCGTGGGGTTTGCGGCGCTAAGAACACCTCCGAGCGCGGTTTCAACCGTGCAAGGCCGATCGCACCAGAGAGAGTAAACCATTGAAACGGTTACCGGTCATGTCTGCCCTCCCTGATTGAAAATCGGGGGCCGACAAGTACCGATGTCCGAGTTACGGCCTCTCTTCAGCCAACCCCTTGGGCCGGAGAAAAAAGTCAATTTACTACTCTCTCTTCAACGAGGCCTGTGACAATATCTTAAACTCGTTCGATCGTTGGCTCTCGTCGTCAATCAAGGTCTCGACCTCATTATCCTCGTAAATAAGGACCCTGAACCTATAGTTTGACCCGGTTGTGAAATCCGGAACAGGTCCGCTTGCGAAATAGCTGTCAGTGAGCCTCCACGACATCTTCTTCTTACTGCCAGGCGCCAGTGTGTCAACCCTTAGACATTGCTTGCCAAGCAGCCTCCAGGATCGCTCAAGTTGCCCTCCGCGCCATTCCTCCAACCCGACATATCCTCCACACTCTAGGAAGATATCTCTGCTCCCCATATTCTTGATCGTGAATTCCATGACTTCATCTGACGAAGCGATATACTCGTCTTTGTCCGTCACAATCGAGACATCGCTATATCTCTCTTGCGTTGTGGAGTCGCATCCAGATGATGCTATCGTGACGGCAGACAAAACCAGGATTGCTAACTTGATTGCGTTCACGGTTCATTCCTCCTCTGCTTTTACAGAGCAACGTGCGTCGGTGTATGGAGCCACACCGGAACTTGCCGGCGTGGCTACCTCAATGCTCGACTATTTCATGAGTATCATGCGCCGCGTTTCGGTGAACGATCCCGCCTCCATGCGGTAAAGATACACTCCGCTCGGTAGTCCCGAAGCATCGAAAGTTACGGTGTGTCTGCCAGCATGGAATGCCGCGTCGACCACGCGGGATACTTCCCGTCCGGTTACATCCATCAGTCTGATCACAACAAGTGCGTCTTCGGGGAGTGAGAACGAAATCTCTGTCGTTGGATTGAACGGGTTCGGGTAATTGGCGGACAGCTCGTAGGCGGTTGGTTTGCCAGCGCGCTTATACAAGCTCGTTGCAATTATCTGAGCTTCGTTTGAGTAGGTGAGCGAGTTGATGCCACTCTTGACAGACCGGACCCTATAACGTTGGTACGGTTCTCCTTGCGGCGGTGGTACCTCGATCATCACATCTGTGTCAGTGTATGTAGTCGTCGAGGAAGTACCTATCTGTGAAAAATACGGATAGCAAGCTCCATACTGGCTCGTTGTCTGACACCGTTCGATCTTGTAGGTCGCACCAGATGTCGAACTTGCTGTCCACGAGAGTTCGAGAAACTCCCAGTCCTCATTTGGATTATTGATGACGAGGTTACTAGGGGGTTCTGGAAAGCCTTGTATTGTATTCAGCGTAGAATGAGAATTGCTCGGATCCAGCCAGTGCCTAAGCTGTTTGTCATAATTGGCGTTCGGTTCCCATGATTTGTGAAAAACACCGTACCACGCCTGTCGGGGGCTATCGCACACGAAAAACCTCCTTCCCCCAGTAAGTTGACCGACAACACGCTTATTTTGGTCAAAGAGAGGTGATCCGGATGATCCGCCCTCCGTGGCACCGGTGTCCCAGTCGTTGACACGCCAATGGTTGTCTGTACCGTGATCATAATTATTGCCCGGCCACGAGTCAAGCGTAACACTTGAGTTGTCCAGGCTGATCTTCTTCACGTCTCCCCTTGGGTGATGAATTCCCGCCACAGAGGTTGCCGCCGAACTGCTTTTCGACCATCCTGCATATTGGGGATGATACCACTCGGGCGGTAGCGAGCTCATTTCCACCAGCATGAAATCAGTATAATAGTACCCTGCCCTGTATGTCGAACCGGACACAGTCTTATAGGTGTCTCCATCGGTCCCTGAACAGTATGGACTCTGGTAGTCAAACATGAACAGCCAGTCTTCGGCAGCATCCTTTTCAGTAGATGACATATCCGCGTCTTCATTAGTATCCCCACAATGAAACGCCGTAAGGAAGTATGGTGTCCAGTCCTGACTGGCATTGTTCATAAGCGTTCCAGAGCACCACCGGGTGCCCCCTGATAGGAGTATCATTGCCACTGCATGTCCCTCGGTTTGCCAGGACGAGCCCGATGGACAGGTGATGTCAACTTCGCAATCGCCATCTGAGTCGCCAAAGCCGAAGGTCTTGCCCAGTTCGTTCGAACCTATTCCGGGTACATTCCTATAGGCGTGTATAACCCTGGCCAGATGTAAAGAACCAAGGCCACTGGCCGAAGCTGGTTCGTAGTATTCAAGGGTGATATCACCACCTGGTATTGGCATCGTCGAGAAACGACCGTACGACTTATTGTTTTCCGAATTAAATGCGCCTATGACATGATGGTGTCGTTGATCATAAATGAATAGAGTCGATCCATCAGGCATGAAGAAGTGATCGAAGATCAGATTGATACTGATGGCTCCTGGAGACTTGATCCTAAGCCTCCACAGACGATCTCCGTTCGGGAGTTCGGTCCATGTACCACTGTTGTTCAACCCGAGATCCACGCTCAATGCCTTCCCGAACCGCGGAACATACGGATGTCCGGCAGCCGCCTTCTGTTGCACCTCGACACTGTCATTCGCAAGCTCCGCCAGATTCGAGACCGGCGCCATCACCTGTTGGTCCACGTTACCAGTGACTTTGTTGACCCACGTGTAAGGGGTTCCCCCGTGGCTTATTTGAGCCCGTGCGGTGAGAGTTGATACGACTAGGAATACTGTAACCGTGAGGGCAACTCTCGCGATAATTCTGTTGCTTTCCATTGTGATCCTCCTCCAGGATTGAGATAAGGTTGCGCCCACTGTGGGACGAGTGGGTTTGCTATGTTCTGGAAGTGCCATGCCCTCCTGACAGTTTTCAGGTGTTGGCAACCAATGTGGGATTTCGTTTGGGAAGATGTTGCAGTCCAGATGCCGAGGGACTTGTAGGGAGAACCCAGGGCATTCAGATGCCCCCATAGCCCTGTAAGGGCCAGTGTTCGCAATTCTGCCGGAGCAGCGTGGCCACGAGAGCGTCAGGTTGGTTCTCGCGGCCTCCTGGCACGAAGGGAGAGACCGCTGCGCCATGAAGTGCCAATGTCCCGATGAATGAACTTGGATACCTCCTCGTCAGTACAGACTGTTTGTCTTGGTCGCTTACGACTGGGCAGCGACGCAGTTGCTCCGGTCGCTCATGCGACCTATAACCTTTATGTGCCGGGTCAGGCTCTCGCGCTTTACGACGAGCTGGCCTCCAATCCGAAAGGAGAAATCGAGCGAGCCACGGCGGATTGGAACGCCGAGCTCAAGGCGCTCTTCACGCCCAACAACGATCGCTACTCGGGCCACCTCCCTGAGATTGAGACGAGCGACGAGGACATCCGGAAGCTCTACTGGATGGGCGCATGCGGCGTGGCCTACTTCAAGCGCGACTCGCCGCACTCGGTCATGGGACGCACCTACGACACGCTCATGCCGAAGTACTGGCAGACCGTGACGTTCTTGTGGGACTATTTTCTCAGTTCCGGTGTCCATGCTCAGCTCGATCCGGACGTGATGAAGAAGTACCTCGAGCACTGGATGCACACCGACATCTACGAGCATTTCGGTACCGAGTATCTGTCAGGCGGTCCGGCTGGAAACTGGTACTCGGTCAATGACTTCGCCATGGTGAGCATGATGAATGAGTATGTCCGATGGACCGGCGACCGGGACTGGCTCCGGAAGGATGTAAAGGGCGCGGGGACCACCGTCGCCGAGTTCGTTTCCCGTTATGCCTCGAAATGGAAGGAATTCCGAACGCCCAACGGACTCGCCGATTATGGAGGCATCAACAACCTCCTCGAGTGCGTTTCGACGTATGTCCATGAGGTCGCGAGCCTGAACGCAGCGAACGTCCACAACATGCGGGTCGCCGCCGATCTGCTTGCTCTGGCCGGACGCGCCGGTGAAGCGCCGGCTTTGAAGTCCGAGGCTGACGCGCTGCTCGTGGCATTGCGCGATCTCTACGTCGAGGGCAAGGGATTCTGGTGCGCGCGGTATCCCGATGGAAGCAAAGTGGAGGTCAGGCACTGCTATGACCTCCTGACGGTGCTCAACACCATCCCGGACGAGATTTCACCGAGGCACAAGGCCGAAATGGTGGCTTATTTCAAAGACGAACTGATGTCCGAGACGTGGATGTACGCGCTCTCGCCGAAGGATGAGAACGTGCTGTTCGACGTGCGTCCCGATCACCAGTGGACCGGCGCCTACCCGGCATGGCCGCCGGAGACGGTCCGAGGCCTGTATCGAATAGGAGAAGCCGACCTCGCATTCCGCTGGCTCAAAGGACTGGCTCGCAGCGCCAATCAGGGTCCGTTCGGGCAGGCTCAGTTCGCCGAGACGGTTGTCGAAACGGAAGATGGAGGCGCCAGAAAGGCACCTCCAGAATTTCCGTACATCACCGACTGGCACGTTTCTTCGACTGGAAGCTGGATTACCGCCATTCAGGAAGGGATATTTGGTCTTCGACTCTCACCGGGCGAAGGAATTCAAGCCAAGCCGCAGTTCGGGAATCCTTCGATCCCAACGCCGAATTACGGAACGTGTCACTGCCAGGGACGCGTACATGTAACACAGGCCACTCGGTTTGGGTCTGGAACTTGAATCGGTTGTTATCTGTTGTCATATTGCCGCGCAGGGTCTGCCCGGCGCTCCCGGATGTTCGGGAGAATCTTTGGCGATCCTCCAAGGTCCTCGAAGTCATCTCCATCCTCCATTCTCCATTTTCCATTCTGAATTCTTGAATCCTCCATGCTCCTTCTCGACGAACCCGATAAAGTCAGAGATTTCCTCCTCGCATCCGGGTGGATTTCTGATTCGACGCCGATCAGCGTATCACTGCTCCCTGGCGGCGTTTCGAATCACGTCTGGCGCATCGATGCTGTAGAGTCCCTCTTCGTACTCAAGCAGCCTCTTGAGAAGTTGGCTACGGCGGTCGATTGGAGGTCCGGCCTCGGCCGCCTCGAGCGCGAGGTTGCCTGCATGCGGTTTCTCGCCGAGATTCTGCCCGACGGTCAGGTGCCGGAGGTCGTCGAGCACGATCCGACGAATCATGTCGTCTCGATGACGAGCGCTCCGGGACGGTCGGCTCATGGAAAGGGCTGCTGATGGGAGGTCACTTCGATCCGCAGACCGCTGGCATCGCCGGCGATATGCTGAAGACGATCCACCAGGAAAGTGCGGCGCGCGCCGAGGAGGTCAGACCCCGATTCGACGACATTACATTCTTCGACGAGCTGCGCATCGATCCATTCCACCGATACCTTATGGAGCAGTATCCCGGCCTCACGCCGGAAATCCAGCGCCTCGTCGATCAGCTTGTCAACCATCGGACGTGTCTGACTCACGGCGACTATTCTCCGAAGAACATCCTGATAGCGGACGACGGAGATTTGATACTTCTTGATTTCGAAGTTGCTCACTGGGGCAATCCTGTTTTCGATCTCGCCTACTGCGTCGGACACCTGATGCTCAAGGGATGGGCCCTGCATCGGGAACCGGAATCGGCCGATCTCATCAACCAATTCCTGGAGTCCTACGGCCTCGAAACGGACCCGCTTCTGCCACACCTGGGCCTCTTGCTCCTGGCGCGTCTTGACGGCAAATCGACCGTCGACTACGTGACCGACGACATGTTGCGCGCCAGGATTCGCTCCGTCGCTCAGTCCTGGATCTGCTTTGCAGAGGACGTCCCGGTGATGACATTTGTCAACGCGGCGCTCGGTGTCGACGAGTTGCTATGAGTCTGATTGCCTCCGTTCATGGACGAGAAGTGCTCGACTCGAGGGGTTTCCCGACGGTCGAAGTGGAGGTGGCGCTCGAGGGCGGCCAAACGGGGCGCATGATTGTCCCGTCAGGCGCCTCCACCGGTAAGTGGGAAGCTCACGAACTGCGAGACGGCGATCCTTCGCGGTATGGTGGACGGGGCGTACGCAAGGCCGTCGCCAACGTAAACGGCGAGCTCGCCGACGCGGTGATTGGCCTGGATCCAACGGACCAGGAGGCGCTCGATCGCGTCATGATCGCCCTGGATGGTTCCTCCGGGAAACAACGTCTCGGCGCGAACGCCATCCTCGGGATCTCCTTTGCATCGGCGCGAGCCGCAGCAACGCTGTCGAGGAAACCGTTCTACCGATATCTGGCCGATACCTATGCGACCGACGAGCGTCGTCTCGTCATCCCGCTGCCCATGGTGAATGTGATCAGCGGCGGATTGCACGCCGGCAGAAAGCTCGACGTCCAGGATTACCTCGTCGTCCCGATCGGAGCAGCCACTTATCCCGAGGCGCTGGAGCAGGTCGCGGACGTATGGCAGGCGACGCGGCAATTGCTGGATGCGGCCGGGTTCGAGGCCTCGCTCATAGCCGACGAAGGTGGGCTGGGTCCGGCCCTCGAAAACAATGAGCAGGCCCTCGACATTCTTTGCCGGGCCATCGAGAAGATCGGACTCAAACCGGGCACGGACATGGCGATCGCCGTCGATGTGGCCTCGACTCATTTCTTCGATGCCGCGTCGAATAGCTACCATCTCCAAGCCGACGGCTCACGTCTGTCCTCCCATCAGATGATAGAACGACTCGAACGGTGGACGTCATCGTATCCTATTATTTCTATTGAAGATGGGCTTTCAGAGGATGATTGGGATGGCTGGCAGCTGCTGAATCGTCGTTTGGGGCATCGAGTCCAGGTGCTGGGTGACGACTTGTTCACCACCAACCCCAAGAGGATCCGCAAGGGAATTGACCTGGGCGCAGCGAATGCCGTTCTCGTCAAAAACAACCAGATCGGTACGTTGACGGAGACGGTCGAAGCGGTTCACATCGCTCAGGCGGCGGGACTCCGAACGGTGATATCCGCAAGGTCAGGAGAGACGGAAGACGACGTCCTTGCCGATCTCGCGGTCGGCCTTGGCGGCGGGCAAATCAAGATAGGGTCCCTCACGCGTTCATCACGCCTGTCGAAGTACAATCGGCTCCTGAGGATCGACGAAGAACTCGGTGGAGCGTTTGCCGGCGGAGCGGTTCTCGAGTGATGGACGGCATGCACCCAACGACGGACGATCTGCGGAGCGACCCGCTGACGCATCGCTTCGGTGATCGATTCAATCCTCCAGGTCTGACCAATTTTCTCGGCTGCGTACAGGTTGAAGCGGATGTTACCGCTGTACGCAATCTGAATTTTCCTCCCTTCGCGACCGGAGATCATTCGTCCATGGCCTTCATTCTGGATGGACGACTGTTCCAGTCGCTGGGCGTGCCGGTGACCATCACCTGGTATCCCGATCACGTCGAACGACGGTGCCGCTGGCGCGGACTCTCGATTGTAACGCGGACCTTTCTTCCTGTTGGCGTCATGGCGGTAGCCGTCATTGTCGAATTGAAGAATGAGGGTTCTGACTGCGAATCGGAGATCGGCGTCATGCTCCAGCACCGCGTGACGCATACGACGGACTGGACGAACTGGCTGCCTCCGACCGAGACGAATCACCGCGTCGAGGTCACGAACGGCGAGATCATTGCCGAGGCCCGTGACGGCCGGGCGTTTGCCGTAACGCTCGGTTCCCCGGCGCCCGATGCGACGACCACGCACGGACTTCGCTATCGGATTCACCTGACGGCCGGAGCGACGTGGCGCGGCGTCTTCGTGCAGGCGCTCGGGGAATCGGTATCGGAGGTTCGCGCTACGGCGTTTCGGGTTGCCAACGCGACTGACGACGAGTTCAGCCATTGCGGAAACGACTGGAACCGCGAACTCGAGGCCATCTTCACGCCCGGCAACGATCGCTACGGAGGCAACCTGCCGGCGCTCGTCACGACGAATGAAGCGATGCGGAAGATCTACTGGATGGGCGCGCTCGGTCTCGCATACTTCAAACGAGACTCGCCGTTTTCGGTGATGGGTCGCACGTACGATACGCTCATGCCCCGATATTGGCAGACGCTCACCTGCATCTGGGACTACTTTCTGAGCGCTCCCGCACACGTTCTGTTGGATCCGGGCGTCATGCGGAAATTGCTGGAGCGGTGGTTCGAAATGGATGTCCATCGCCATTTCGGGACGGTGTACCTGACAGGTGAGGGGATTGGACCCTGGTATGCCATCAACGACTACGCGATGGTCAGCATGGCGCATCGATACGTCGTCTGGAGCGGCGATACGGGTTGGCTCACGACGAACGTTGCGGGTCGGAAGGTGATCGATCACGTCGCGCAGCACGCCGCTTACTGGGAAGAGCTGAGACAGCCGAGCGGACTCGCGGGTTATGGGGACGAGTTCAACCTGCTCGAGTGCGTGGGTTCATACGTCCATGAGGTCGTCAGCCTCAATGCGGCGAACGTCTACGCGATGCGAGCGGCCGCGGAGCTTCTGTCCATTTGCGGCCGATCGAGCGAAGCGCGGGAATATCAGTCGAGGGCGCACGGTCTGTTGGAGGCACTGCGGACGATGTATGTTTCCGGTAAGGGATTCTGGATGGCGCGCCGCCCGAATGGTTCGACGGTTGACGTCCGGCATGCGATGGATCTCCTCACGGTGCTCAATACGATCGCCGGTGACCTCCCATCCCAACAAATCGAAGAAATGGTCACCTTCTTCGAGAAGGAGCTTATGACCGAAACGTGGATGCGCGCGCTTTCCGCGGCAGATGATGACGTGCTCTTTAGTGTGCGACCCGATCATCAGTGGACGGGCGCTTATCCTGCGTGGCCCCCGGAAATCCTGAAGGGACTTTGTCGAACCGGCCACGCTGATTTGGCCGCACGATTGGGTGCAAGGACTGGCGCGGAGTGCAAATCAGGGGCCCTTCGGCCAGGCCCATTTTGCTGACGGGGTCGTACCGTCCGTTTCAGGAGGTGCGGCGAAGGCCCCGCCTGAAGACCCCTATATCAACGACTGGCACAGCTCATCGAGCGGGAGCTGGGTGAGCGCCGTAATCGAGGGATTCTTCGGTGTATCCGTCGAGAACGGCCGCCTGGTTGCAAGGCCCCAGTTGGGTGTGGTCGATCCCGAGGCTCGGTTGGAGAACGTGCGGTTTCGGGGCGAGGATTATGTGGTGGATGCGAGTGGGGTGCGGCGGATGTCGCCGGTCTCCCCTAGGGCCTGAGGGGAAGCTGCAATGCGCGAAGACGGTGAGGCTTCTCAAAAGTCCGATCGAAATCTGGGATGAGGAGGATGTCGCGGTCTCCCCTGGGGGCCTCGCGAAGCGCGGACTGGACTGTCGCCCCTCCACCCGATCGTCAGAATTCATTCTCCCATCAGAATCATCCGACCGGGTGGCCCGATCTTCGATACGATGAAACTGACATCGCGATTTCTCAGCTCAAATTCTATCATCTGCTGCCCGGGATTTGCCGCGGCGGTACTACTGTCGATTAACGTGTGCGCAGCACAGCCAATGACCCAACTCGAAAAACTGGAGGCCCTTCGATCCGAAACGGATTCAGCAAAACGGGCGGAGATGCTCGAAGCATTCTGGAACGACATCGCGGATGAGGGCACCCCGCTCCTTCCGAATGACACTACCATGGTTTTCCTCTACCGAGGACCCGGCGAGCGCGTTCGCGTATCGGGTGACATGACCCATTGGGCCGAGGAGATTCCCCTGGAGCGGATTGCGGGCACCGATCTCTTCGCCGGTGAGGGACATGGGCCGTCTGATGCGCTGTTCGAATACTCACTGCTCATCGACGATGATTTTCCGGTGGCCGATCAGTTGAATCCCAACAAGGTCGGCAGTGGATTCGGCTACCTCTCTGAAATCGCGATGCCGGACTATGTGTATCACCCGGCGCTAATCGAAGTGCGTGACGGCAGGTTGGGCGGATACGATCGGGTCACTCGGCACGTCCTTCCCGCCGGGATCATGGGTTACGAAAAGGAAATCCACGTCTATATACCCCCGGGGTATGCTGCGACCAACGAAGACTATCCGACAGTGTACATCCAGGACGGTCGCGACTACATCGAGTTTGCCCATACCCCGTCGGTCATCGACTGGCTGATCGAGCGAGATCTGATCGCTCCGGTCGTGGCCGTATTCATTTCGCCTCCGAACCGCCACGGCCAGGGCGAGCCGAACAGGGCAACGGAGTATGGTCTCAATCCGGACTACCCGCAATGGATGGCCGACGAGCTCGTTCCGTACGTCGAGTCCCTCTACCGTGTCAGGAAAGACCCGTCGCAACGAATGGTGGCTGGCGATTCGTTCGCAGGGCTCGTGTCGGTCTACATTCCGTTCGAGCGACCCGACGTGTTCGGGATTGGCTACGGACAATCGGGGTACGTCTCGCTGAACCGGGATACAATGATCAAGAGTTATGCCGCGGCAGAGAAGAAGCCGATCCGTCTCTTCGTCGACGTTGGGACTTTCGAGCATGCCGTCGGGAAGGACTGGTTTCCGCATTACGAGATCAATTTCACGGAAGGCAATCGGCAGATTCCGCGATGTACTGGAGTCCAAGGGATATGACTTCGTCTATCGCGAGTATCCGGAGGGCCACAACTGGGGCAACTGGCGGCGGCACATTATCGATGCATTGCAGCACTTCTTTCCGGGGAAACCATGACTGAGACGTTGACGGCAACCGAGAGGCAATCGGCGTATCTGGAGAACGGCTTCTTCATCCACGATGAGCCGGCCGTTCCAGCCGATCTTGTGCGACGCGCCGCCGCGGGCATGGATGAAATCCGCGAGGGTCGCTACGACACGGGTAGAGCGCCCTGCGAATCGCCCTGGAATCCCGGCGACGACCCGAATCGACTCTGCAAAATTGAGAACCCCCAGTTCGCCAATCATGCGATCTATGAGCTCGTAAGTCATCCATCGATCGGCCGGCTCGCGGCGGAAATAACCGGCGCAAAGATGATTCAGGTTTGGTGGGTACAACTCCTTTATAAACCTATGATTAGCTCCTCGGTTAAACCCGTTGTCGGGTGGCATCAGGATCGTACGTATTGGGACGCGTGGACCTCCGACAGCGACCTGTTTACGATATGGGTGGCGTTGAGTGAGGTCGGACCCGAGTCGGGTCCCATGCGCTTCGTTCCGGGATCACACAAGTGGGGTCTCCAGCCGGGGAGCGATTTCTTCCATGAGGATCTCGACACGCAGGCAAAGTCGATGCAGCCGCCTGACGGTCGCGAATGGGAGGAGAAGTCCGCCATCCTGCCGGCGGGAGGTTTCAGCATCCATCATTGCGAGACGCTCCATGCCAGCGGACCGAATTTCGAGACCACTCCGCGACGCAGTCTTGCCATCCATGCGCGGAGTGAAAACAGCCGGCCGGTAGGAGACCGACGAGCAGGGTTGACCGAGTTTATTGACTTCGACTGGGCATGCCCGGTGATTTTTCAGCCATTCCGAGGAGCGTGAGCAACGAGGGATCCCGTCTGGAACGTCAAACACCGAACAAACCGAACACCGAACACCGAACATCAAACACCAATTGACTGCCTAACGAATTAGAACGATGATTCGCGTCGACCCCTCAACCGTCCAACACGTCCATGTCATCTTCAAGACGCATCTCGATCTTGGATTCACTGATTTCGCAGGAAAGGTCCGTGACAGATTTTTCGATGAGTTCTTCCCTCAGGCTATCCGGATCGCGCGGGAGCTTCGGGAGGGCGACGGCTCCGATCGGTTTGTTTGGACGACCGGCTCGTGGATTCTCTACGAGTATCTCGAGCATGCGAAGGGGCAGGCCCTCAGGGATGCGGAAGAGGCGATCGCCGAGGGAGATTTGGTCTGGCACGGCATCCCGTTCACGTTTCACTCCGAGTTGTGCGAGGCGTCGCTGTATCGATATGGACTGAGCCTGTCGAGACAACTGGATGAACGGTTCGGCAAGAAGACGATTGCGGCGAAAATGACGGACGTCCCGGGTCACACGCGAGGAATCGTGCCGCTGCTCGCCGAGGCCGGCATCCGGTTTCTGCACATCGGCCGCAACCAGGCGTCACGCGCGCCGAAGGTCCCGGAGACCTTTCGCTGGCGGCACACCGATGGATCCGAAATTGTCGTCGTGTATCATCACGACTACGGCTACACGTCGGTCGTGGAGGGGATGGATGCAGCCATCTCGTTTGAGCACGGCCGGGACAATCATCCGCCCCAGAGCGCCGACGCGGTACGTGCGGCATTGGCATCCCGCCGCCGGAAATTTCCGAACGCGAGAGTTCAGGCGTCGAGAATGGACACGTACGCGCGAAAGCTTTGGGCTTACCGGGAGCATCTCCCCGTCGTCGAGGGAGAGCTTGGTGATACGTGGATTTACGGAATCGGATCGCACCCCGAGCGCGTGCAGCGGTATCTGGCGCTCGCACGGCTTCGAAGACGTTGGATGGTGGAGGGGCGGTTTAACGATCAGTCCGATCCGGCCCACGCCCGCTTCAGCCGGGAATTAATGTGCGTCCCGGAGCACACGTGGGGCATTATGGTCGACGACCTGGAAGACACAAGCAGTTACGAGGGCAAGGCCTTTGAATCGCTCAGACGATCGTCCCGCGGGAAGCGGATCGAGGCGTCGTGGGACGAGCAACTCGACTACATTCGGGACGCAGTAGGGGCCTTGGGGAAATCCGGCATAGCGAAAGAGGCGAAGGTCGAATTGGCGCTGACCGAGGCGAGCCGGATCAAAAGAAGCGGGCAGAAGCTCCGGCCGGGAGTCATCCTCGGCGGGAGTCACTACGACATGGGATTCGACGAGAGGACCGGTGCGATCAACTATCTGGCAGATCGATCGTCGCATCGGGTCTGGGCTGATGCCGACCATCCGCTTGGACTTTTTCTGTTCGAGAACTTTTCGCGGGCCGATTTCGATCGGTTCATGAAGCAGTACAATCCGCAGCCGGCACAATGCGCCTGGGCGCCGTTCGTGATGACGAAGTACGGCATGGATGCGGAGCGGCTCATCGAACATTGGGAATGGACGCCGGCACTCAGAGACATTCGCTATCACGAAGAACTGGACGGCTTGCACGTCAGCGTGGAGGCGACCATGCCCGACGAGGCGGTTTCCAGATTTGGGTCGCCGGAGCTGCTTCAGACAGAAGTGATTATCCCTTCCGATGAAGGTGCCATACAAGTTGCGTTCCAGTGGTTTAGAAAGGCGGCGAATCGGCTGCCGGGGGCGTGCTGGCTCACTTTTCGACCTGTCAACGCGGATGCCGGATCGTGGCATCTCAAGAAGCTGGACCAGTGGATCTCACCGCACGAGGTCGTTCCCTACGGAAACCGCAAGCTGCACGCCGTGCAGGAAGTGCGATACGAGTCCGGCGCGGAGCATTTCAGCATCACCCCGCTCGACGCGCCACTCGTGGCACCCGGACAGAGGTCGCTTCTGGATTACAACCAGCGCCAACCGAAGATGGACGGCGGAGTCCACTTTAATCTTTGGAATAACGTCTGGAATACGAATTTCCCGTACTGGCACGAAGGCGACTGCCGGTTCAGATTCGTCCTGTCATTCCCGCGCGGGCAGGAATCCAGTGGAGAGGAATGAGGTGGACAACGAACCATCCGCCTTCCGAATCCTCGTTACCTCCGACTCCAAATGGGAGTCCGATCACCTTCGTCAGGTCACCGTCAAGTCGGAGGCGCTAAAGGGCCGCGGGGACGTTACGCTCTTCGTTCCGCCGCAGGTTGAGGGAATCCGTGATGTTCCAATCGTCATCCTCCTGCACGGCGTGTACGGCAGCGATTGGAACTGGACTCGGAAGGGAGGGGTGCATCGTACTGCCCTGCGGATGATCGAGGAGGGAACTCTCCCGCCACTGGTGATCGCCATGCCGTCGGACGGGCTCCGCGGCGATGGCACGGCTTATTTGCCGCATCGGGATTTCGACGCAGAAACGTGGATCGTCGATGATGTTCCGCAACTGGTCCGCGAGGTCGTTCCGTCAGCCAGTACAAATTCGCCAAAGCTCATTGGCGGCCTGTCGATGGGAGGTTTCGGGGCCGCCCGTCTCGGAGCCAAGTACGGGTCGCGATTCCGGGGCATCAGCATCCATTCGGCAGTTACCAGCATCGAGCATTTCGTCGAATTCGTCGAGGAGCCGGTCACCGAAACGTCTCTCGCGCCAAACGAGCACGATCTACTCACTGTCATCGAGGCCAATCGGAGGCAGTTGCCGCCTTTTCGCTTTGACTGTGGGGTCGACGATCCACTTGTCGTCCACAATCGCAGACTTCATCAAGGGCTGGACGCCGCGAAGATTCCGCATCGGTACCTCGAATTTCCGGGCTCACACGATTGGGCATATTGGGAAACCCACGTCGAAGACACGTTCGCCTTTTTCGCGGAGCTGCTCGGGTAGCGTCGCAGCCTGACCCCAAACTGTCTCCGCAAAGCCACCCGCGACACTCAAATGGGGGCGTGTGCCTGATCGGAGTGCGACTCACTTAAAGGTGCGACGCACCTCTCTGGTAGGTGTAACAGTCGAAAGACCCTCATCCTCCTCGCAGTTTCGATGCTCAGGAGTCGATGTATGTGAATTATAACGTATATCGTTATATATTATATATCATATAGAGTACGATTCATCGAATGTCTCATCCAGTGCATCCTGGGCGGATCCTCAGGGACGAGTTTCTCGTGCCTCGCGACCTCACGCAGGTCGAGCTTGCGAAACGCATCGGCGTGTCGTTCCCCCGTATCAACGAGCTCGTCAATGGGAAACGGGGCGTAACGGTCGACACCGCGCTACGGCTGGCTCGGCTGTTCGGGACCACCCCGCAATACTGGCTTAACCTGCAGCGCGACTACGACCTCGCAGCGGCCTTGGCCGGCAGCCTCGAGAACATCCGCAGGATCGAGCCACTCGGCGCTGCATCGGAGGCCCGCGTTCGCTGGTGGCCGGCGGCCGCGAGCGATACCGACAAGAAGCACTCCGCAGGCTGATCGACGCTTCTCGCACCTTCGCTCCGACCCTCCGCGACGCCGCAAATCGGTAATCCGCCCCTCCCTTCCGCAGTCCGCCCCAACCGCCTTGGCGACCCAGGTCCATCATCAGAACTTTGACTCGTTCCGAACCAGGAAGACGGGGTCACAAGGTGCGAACAGCTATCTACGAATGGTTGGCTGTCGTCGTGTTTGCAGCGGCGACTGTGAGTGCGGCATATGCCAAGCCGGATAAGAACGCTCTCGTGCAGCTTCAGCGCACGTCGGGGAAGATCACGCTTGACGGACGGTCTGACGAACCCGCGTGGGGCGCCGTGCGCCCGTTTCCAGTCACCATGTACAGTCCAACTTATGGCGGCGCGCTTACCGAGCGGACCGACATCCGGGTGACTTACGATGATGCCTACCTGTACGTGGCGGGCCGCTTCTACGATTCCGACCCGAGCGGCATCCGGGCCAATTCCCTCTATCGCGACCAGGACAGCGATAGCGATCTCTTCACCCTACTCCTCTACCCGTTCAGACAACGAGAACGCGCGTGTCTTCTGGACTAATCCCGCGGGCGTCCGCGGCGACCGATCCATTAGCAACGACGGCTACAGCGCCGCCAACGACAGCTGGAATACGTACTGGGACGTCGCTGCATTCCAGAATGAGGAAGGATGGTTCATGGAGATGCGCATCCCGTTCTCAAGCCTCGGGTTTCAGACGAATGGCGGACGCGTCGTCATGGGCATCACGGTCTCCCGCTTCATCGCCCGGAAGCATGAGGAGCACACGTACCCTGCTATCCCGTCCGAGTACAGCGTCGATCGTCCATCCCTTACACAGGACATCGTCCTTCAGGGCATCAACAGTCGCAATCCGATTTATGTAACGTCGTACGGCATCGCAGGACTCGGGCAGAAACCGATGATCAACGAAGAGGGCACATCTTACCGCCTCGACGACCAGGTCAAGCGGGACGTCGGCCTCGACGTGAAGTACAACGTGACGAGCAACCTGACCTTCGATGGCACGATCAACACGGACTTCGCGCAGGTCGAAGCGGACGATCAGCAGATCAATCTGACGCGATTCTCGCTCTTCTTTCCAGAGAAGCGCCAGTTCTTCCAGGAGCGCTCAGGGATCTTTGCTTTCACGACGACCGGATCGGACCGCCTCTTCCACAGCCGACAAATCGGACTATACAGAGGCGCCGTTGTGCCGATCGTCGGAGGTGTGCGGCTCATTGGGCGACTCGGAAAGTGGGATGTTGGAGCGATCAATATGCAGACGGTCCGGCGAAGCGCCCTCGACCTCCCATCCGAGAATTTCGGCGTCGTTCGCCTTCGACGACAGGTTCTCAACTCTGTCTCCACAGCGGGCGGGATGCTTACGAGCCGCATCGGAGACGATGGATCATACAACGTGGCCTACGGACTGGACGCGGTGTTAAATATGTTCGGCCACGAGTATCTGACCGCCAAGTGGTCACAGACATTCGACCGAACCACTCTCGATGCGAAGGACTTCAACTTTGTCGATGCCGGCCAGCTGTATCTACTCTGGCAGCGTCGTCGCGGTCGAGGATGGACCTACTTCCAGGACTTCGTCTGGTCGGGCAAAGATTACATGCCCGCACTCGGTTTCGTAAGCCGACAAGACTATTTCGGTGGATCGGGCCTGCTGCACCTCAACAGGTATCCCGGACAGGGCTCACCATTCTTCCGCGTCATGCCGGTCCACCTCCAATACGAAATAGCGGTCCGAAACAGCGATCAGACCGTCGAGTCGTTTGAAGCAGGATACCAAACAGGCCTATGGTGGAAGAACGGACACTTTCTCTATGCGACCGCGGATCTCCTCTACGAGGATCTTCCGCAGTCACTCTTCTTTACGGACAGTGATTACGTCCCGGTCGGGCACTACACGTTCTACGACTTCTCACTCTCGTACAACACACCATCCGGACGCACGCTCCAGTTTGTCCCGGCCCTCGAGGCCGGATCGTTCTACGACGGGGCGAAGTACGAGGTCGGCGTCCATACCATCGTTCGGCAGTCTCGATACCTTGGAGTCGAGGTGATGTATTTCCTCACCGCTGTCCGATTCCCCGAGCGCGATCAGAATTTCAATGCGCACATAGCTCGTCTTCGCTTACAGACGGCTATGAACACGAAGCTGTCGATGAATGCGTTTGTCCAATTCAGCAGCGCGGCCGACCTCTTTTCGGCGAACGTCCGTTTCCGTTACAATTTCCGCGAAGGCAACGACCTCTGGATCGTCTACAACGAAGGCCTCAACACCGACCGCGCTATTCCAGGAGACGACCTGCGCCTGCCGATCACGAACGAGAGGACGGTGCTCGTGAAGTATACCTATACGTTCACGTTGTAGGTGCGGGGTGCGGGGGTGCGGAGTAATTCAAAATGCAGAATGCAAAACGCAAAGTGGGCAGATCCCGACGACATCATTCGTGTAACGTTTTGCGCACAATCCTCTACTCTTTTGACAGTGCGAAGAAATGTAATCGGCCATTCAAGGGAACACCGGACTCGATTTAGCATTTAGCAACTATCAATCACGATTGAAAGAAAGTGTACTACCACAATCATACGATGACCTGTTGCTGTTGTCCCGCCTGCTGTTGTCAGGCAGGCGAGGGGAGTCGTGTGGATCTGCGTCGAATGAGACTGAGTCGATAACGACGCGAAGCACTTAAAAAAAACGATGCCCCTCCCCGAAATACGGTGAGGGGTTTTTTCGTTTATAGAACGTAAAGAAATGACAAGCATAGGAGCAGCCATACAACACGAGCAGCGCGCGAGGAGCGGACGCGAACGACGCACGAACGTGATGCCCGAAATCGCCCGGACGATAGGAAATACGCCCCTGCTGCGTCTTTCCAGAGTCGTAGAAGGCTTGTCGGGCTCGGTCACCGTGTATGCGAAAGGGGAATTCTTGAACCCGGGCGGATCGGTCAAGGACCGTGCCGCGTGGGCCATGATCGAATCCGCCCTCCAGCAGGGACTTCTCGACAAGTCCAAGACGCTGATCGATGCGACCAGCGGCAATACCGGCATCGCGTACGCCATGCTGTGCGGGCCGCTGGGGATCCGCGTGAAACTCGCCATGCCCGCAAATGCGTCGGAACCGAGAAAGCGATTGCTCGATGCCTACGGCGCCGAAGTGATCCTGACCGATCCCATGGAAGGGACGGACGGCTCCCGTAAGCTGGTTACGGAGATGGTCGCCGACGAACCCGATCGGTACTTCTATCCCGATCAGTACAACAACGATGCGAACTGGCGGGCCCATTTCCGGACGACCGGGGCGGAGATCCTCGACCAGACGGGCGGCCGCGTCACGCATTTTGTGTCAGCGCTCGGGACGACGGGTACGTTCACGGGTGTATCCAGGCGGTTGAAAGCGAACAACCCAGGCGTCCAAACGCTGGCGGTCCAGCCCGATTCCGCGCTTCACGCCATCGAAGGGTTGAAGCACATTGCGACAGCGGACGTCCCAGGCATTTTCGATCCAACCCTCGTCGATCGATTCGTCGAGGTCAGCACCGAAGAGTCTGAGGAAATGACACGACGTCTCGCGCGCGAAGAAGGATTGTTTGTTGGGATATCCTCGGGAGCGAATGTTGCCGCCGCCCTCAAGGTGGCGAGAGAAATTGATCGAGGCGTGGTCGTGACCATCCTCTGCGACTCGGGCACCCGATATTTCGAATGACCAAGATGAGCGTTCAAGCTGAGAAGGATGTGCTGGAGGCCGTGCGGAGTCACGGACGCACACGTTATCCCGAGGAGTGCTGTGGATTCCTGCTGGGACATTTACATGCCGGAGGCCGAAAAGTAATCGTTGCCGCGGAGGCGGCGGAGAACGTCCGTTCCGAAAATCGCGAACGCCGATATACCATCGCGCCGGGAGACTATCTGATAGCCGACCGCGAGGCACAGCGGCGTGGACTCGACATCGTCGGATTCTATCACTCGCATCCCGACCATCCTGCGCGGCCTTCCGCGACGGATCTCGCGGAGGCAACGTTTCCCGAGTTCGTCTACGTGATTACGTCGGTTAACGACGGTGAACCTGGCGACCTGACCGCTTGGACGCTGGCAGACGATCGTTCTGCCTTCACTGAGGAAGTAATTGAAATTGTGTGACTTAAAACAATAGATAACATGACGCAGGCAGTAGAAACAGAAGCCCGAGTTTCCGTACGCATTCCCACCGTGCTGAGGAAGTTCACCGACAACAGTGCGGAGGTGTCGGTCGCCGGAGGCACCGTTCTGAGCGCGATAAGGGACCTCACGAGCAAGTACCGCTCGCTCGAGTCGCATCTCTTCGATGCGGAAGGGTCCCTTCGGTCGTTCGTCAACATTTACGTGAACGACGAGGACGTTCGATATCTCGACGGGTACGATACCGTACTCAAGGAAGGAGATCAGTTGGCTATCATTCCGGCCGTGGCGGGTGGGTGATCATGGCAAGGAACGTTTGCGAACCGCTATCTTAACCGACCGTATATGGAAACCACCACATTGTCAAGAGAAGTGGATCTCACCCGCGAGGAATTGCTCCGATACCAGCGTCATCTGACGCTGCCGGAAGTCGGCCTTGAGGGACAGAAGAAGTTGAAAGCCTCATCCGCCCTGCTCATTGGCGCAGGAGGATTGGGGTCACCTATGGCGCTCTATCTGACGGCGGCCGGCGTGGGACGCATCGGGATTGTTGATTTCGACTACGTCGACGAAACGAATCTGCAGCGGCAGGTCTTGCACGGTACCAGCGACGTCGGGAGACCGAAACTGGAATCCGCGCGTGATCGACTGATGGACATCAATCCGAATGTTCAACTCGATCTCCACGAGCTGCGTTTATCCAGTGAAAATGCGCTCGAGCTCTTCCGCGATTACGACGTGGTTGCCGACGGGACCGACAACTTCCCTACGCGATACCTGGTCAACGACGCGTGCGTGCTGACGGGTACGCCCAATGCCTACGCTTCGATCTACCAGTTTGAGGGCCAGGCGTCGGTATTTGGGACGGAAGATGGTCCGTGCTACCGTTGCCTATATCCGGAGCCGCCGCCTCCGGGTCTCGTTCCGTCATGTGCCGAAGGAGGCGTGCTTGGGGTCCTTCCCGGATTGATGGGCACGATTCAGGCCACCGAGGTTATCAAGCTGCTCTTGGGGATTGGTGAGCCGCTCGTGGGCCGGCTGCTGCTGTTCGATGCGCTTGAAATGTCGTTCCGTACGCTCAAGGTTCGCAAGAATCCAGACTGCCCCGTTTGCGGCGAACACCCCACAGTCACCGAATTGATCGACTACGAGCAGTTCTGCGGCATCCCCGGCCAACCGGAGCACGTATCCGCCGATGAAGGCGTGCCGGAGGTTTCGGTTTGGGATCTGAAGGCCCGTCGCGACAGCGGCCGGGCGCCGTTCGTCCTCGACGTTCGGAAACCGTTCGAGGCCGACATCGCAACGCTGCACGCCGATCAGCTCATCCCACATGATGAACTGGCCAACCGTCTCGCAGAACTGAAGGCTGGAAAGGACGACGAGATCATTGTCCACTGTCGATCCGGGGTTCGTTCGGCGACAGCCGTCGAGATCCTGCATGATGCGGGCTATCGCCGCGCCTATAATCTGGCCGGCGGCATCCTTGCTTGGGCGCGCGAGATCGATCCGAGCGTGCAGGAGTACTAGACAGCTAGTCCCCAACAACCATCTCGACCGGTACCCGATAAATGTCTCCCGGCGGCCTGGTGTTGGCATCGACCGGGCCCGAGAGCCCGGGTCGTTCCGAAGTGAAGTACAGGTAACGTCCGTCGGGTGACCACGACGGTGCAAAATCGGTGAAAGCTGAATTAATCGGCGCGGGGAGGATACGTCCGCGCGACCATCCATCGGCGGTGTGCGAGCTGATGAAGATGTCCGCTCCGCCAAATCCACTGTCGGCGCGTGTCACGAAGACGAGGTGATTCTCATCCTGAGAGACGGCTGGATTGCCGATACCGGAAGCAACGTTCATGTCGATGGGGACGATCGTTATTTCGGCATCCGTACCGGCAGTCGAAGCACGGTAGGTCCGCATAACGCCATCCCGTCCCGAACTGAAATACAGGGCACCCGCGGACGTGGCGGATACGAACACGTCCGCAGAATCGGAGTTCACAGGCGCCGGGAGCAGGGCCGGGTCACCCTCACGGCCCTCCGAAAGGAGAACGACCCACGTGTTGAAGTTCATGACGCTGTCCTCTGGATCTGTCGGGCGTGTAGAGCTGAAATAGAGTCTGGTGCCGTCGGGCGCTACGAAAGGATCGACATCGAGCCACGTTCCGGAGAAGGAGGCCGTATCCGGTTCCTGCCATTCGCCACCGATCTGATACGACCGCATAATTGCGAGACTCAATCGATCGGGTGTAGCACGGTTGAAGTAAACCGTTTTGCCATCCGGAGCAAACGACGCCGCGAATTCCGGCGCCTCCGTTGAAATCACGCCCGGGGCAAGAATCTCAGGAGACCCGACCGACGTACCAGAGCTATCCGGCGTCTCCGTTGCGCACGAACCAAGAATGAGTCCGAGCGACAATGCTAAGATGCGACGTGCGGCCGAAAGAACCGCCCTCGCATCCGTAAATTCAAATCCCGTATCGTTGGTCAAAGACCGCATATCCGTCTCCGAATTCTAATTCTTAATTCTAATTCTTAATCCTTAATTCTTAATTCTTAATTCCTTACGTGATGCTCCTCTCACTTCGCTGGTACGGCGCCTCCGATCCAATACAGCTGGCACATATCCGGCAGATTCCCATGGTTACGGGCATTGTAACCGCCTGTTACGACATCCCGGTTGGCGAAGTGTGGACGCTCGAGAGGATCCGGCGGAGTGTCGATGAAATCGAGAGCGCCGGGCTTGTCTGGAGTGTCGTGGAGAGTCTGAATGTACACGAGGACATCAAGCTCGGGCGGCCGTCGCGTGACCGGCTCATCGATCAATACTGCGAAAGCCTGACCAATATCGGTGCGGCGGGGATTCCCGTCGTCTGCTACAACTTCATGCCGGTTTTCGACTGGATGCGAACAGATCTGGCTCGTCCGGCTCCCGACGGATCCAATTCGCTGAGCTACGAGGACGCCGCCCTGCAGGCATTCGATTTGTCGAAAGGTACGGAGGGTCTCCCGGGATGGGGACGAACGGTCTCGTCATCGGAGCTCGCGAGGCTGTTGGATGCGTATTCGACAGTCGACGAGTCAATGCTTTGGGACCATCTCGAGTATTTCCTGGAGCGCGTAGTTCCCGCCGCGGCCGAGGCCGGCGTCGTGATGGCGATTCATCCGGACGACCCCCCTTGGACGGTATTCGGGTTGCCCCGCATCGTGACTGATCGGGCGTCATTGGCCCGCATCCTTTCGATCGTTGACGTTCCCGCCAACGGATTGACTTTCTGTACGGGTAGTCTCGGTGCAAATCCCGACAACGACCTTCCGGCGATGATCCGGGAATTCGGCTCCCGCATCCATTTTGCGCATTGCCGCAACGTCAAGCACACCGGAAGGCGCTCGTTCTACGAGGTGGCGCATCCGTCGGTCCTCGGGAACGTTGACATGCGCCAGGTCATGGCGGCTTACCGCGACCTCGGTTTCACCGGGCCGATGCGGCCGGATCACGGACGCATGATCTGGGGCGAGACCGGGCAGCCGGGTTACGGGCTGTACGATCGAGCTCTCGGAGCGACCTACCTGTACGGTCTGTGGGAGGGGCTACACGTTTGAATGCCGTTATTGCACATGACTCATTGGTCGCATTTGCCTGCATGATCCGCCTACGAGGAGGTGTGACAGCCACCAGGCAAGTGCCTCGCACCTAAAGGTGCGCCCCACTGTCACATATTGCCGCGCCCTTCGTAGACGAAAAAGATCATTCGAAACGAACGATTTCCGTTATGACAGGACAGGGATCGGCAGGCAACGTGATTGCTGCCGTATGCTCGTTTTTCATCCCGGGACTTGGCCAGTTGGTTCAGGGCCGGCCGTTTAAGGCGCTGATTCACTTCGTGCTGGCCGGCCTGCTGTGGCTGATCCTCCTGGGGTGGCTCGTCCATCTCTGGTCCATAATTGAAGCCGCTCGCTATACTCCTTGAGCCGGTGTCGTCAGTGCTTCTTGCGCAGAACGGTTGTGGCGTGATGTAAGTACCGGCCGCAACGCGGAGTCCCGCATTCGAGAGCGTCGATTGCTGCCAAGAGGCTCTGCCGTCCCTTCGCAATTGCCTTGCACCACTAGATTATTTTGGGGAGTATCCGTTGTACCATCCGATCGACGATCCGTCGATCGACATCCCCACAATCAAACGACCCGTTGAACATGATTCGCACATCGATATTTCACCTGGCCGCGGGCCTGCTCGTTTTTGCCACGCCCCTTCTCTCGGCCGCACAGACACCGGGCTGCTCCAGCAGTGAAAAGTCACATCAGTTCGATTTCTGGATCGGGGACTGGGAAGTGACAGCCGGGGGCAAGCTCGCCGGACACAATCTGGTCAAGCCGATTCTGGACGGTTGCGTCATTCAGGAGAACTGGACGGGCGCGGGCGGCTCGGCCGGATCGAGCCTCAATTTCTACAATCCGAAGACCGACCAGTGGGAGCAGTTCTGGGTCTGGCGAAACGGGACGACGATCTACACCAAAGGCCACTATGCCGACGGGAAAATGAAGCTCGAGGGAGAGACTACCAACCAGAAAGGCGAGACGGTCATGAACCGGATCACATGGTTCGACAATCCCGACGGCACAGTTCGACAGTACTGGCAAGTCTCCAGTGACGGTGGCAAGACTTGGAGTGACGCATTCGACGGGTTGTATGCGAAGCGTTAGCGGTCGCTCGGCTTGAGTGTGTACCTGTAACCTGGGGGAGCCTCGTTTCGTTCGGGGCATGCCCGGAACCCCGGACCTAACGGACCACCACCGTCCGGCTAAAGACAGCACTTGTCGTCACGACACGAATGACGTACAGTCCCGGAGGCGCGCGATCTCCCTTGTCGGTGGTGCCGTCCCATTCCACGATGCGTGTTCCTGCAGGCAGTCGCTCTATCCCGACATCCCGCACCGAACGCCCCAAAACATCGTAAGCCGTTATTGCAACGTCAGACGGCGCCGGCAGTGTGAGTCGAATGGACGTTCTGCCTGAAGTCGGATTCGGATAGGCTGCCGAAACTTCAGGGGAGAGACGATTTGGGAGCACGCCTTCTGCAGCGAGAATGCTCGGACTATCATCCGACGTGATCGTTACGACGTCATCGTAGACCCGCCGCTCGTAGCCCTGATACTGCGTGCCCGTCTCATCGAAGAGCGGGAAAGCATAGACGGGGGTCAGCGTAGCCTCCCAGGCATGCTCTCCGGTTCGCTCGACTGAAACTTCGAGATGTCCGTAGTGCTTTCCGCCCTCGATCAACTGCGGCCCATTCCAAACTTCCGGCGCATCCGAATCGGCCAGGAACTGCTGGTACGGATTCTCGAGGCCGGGTTCTGACCCCCGAAGTCCGTCGCCGCCCGTACCGACGTCGTAGAACTGAATCTCGTGGGGACGTTCACCGCCGCCAGGCGGCACCTCGGTACCCGCCACTACTGATCGTTCCCATATTTCGTCGTGTCCCGCAAATACGGCGTCGACTCCGTATTCAAGGAAGAGCGGCGTCAATTCCCGAACCGGGACGCCCGACAGATTGTTCTCCTCGTCCCCGTTTCCCGCAGGCCATCCGTGCGGTCCCACCGAATAGGCGGCATAGTGCATCAGCACGAAAGTGAAGGGACTGACTTGCTGAGCATCAGCCAACTGGTCTTCAAGCCATTCGTACTGAGGGGTGCCCGGAGAAAACGAGGGTGCCGGGCCACCCCCCGGGTCATCCTCTCCCAGCAGCTGCAGGTTCGTATCCTGCGATGACCCATTCTGTCCGTTGTTGCAGACGTCGATGGCAATGATTGTGACCGGTCCGTAGTCGAATCGGTAGTATCGTCCTTCCCGGTCGTCATCCGTTCCGTTGGTTGGCGCCTCGAAATACGTCCGGTATCGCGCCATGGCGTCTTCGGAGTAGGGCTGGCGGTATTCCCTCGGCAACTCGCCCTGTCCCGCGTAGGGCGTGGCGTAGTACTCATGGTTCCCCGGCACGGCGTAAACCGGCACGCGACCCGCCAGACTCGAGTCGGTCGACAGGCTCGTAAGGTGCCTCCAGAAACGATCCCAGTCCCGCTGCTCGTCTCCTGATTGTACGAGATCTCCGGCAATCGCGACGAAATCGAGGTCACGTTCTCTGAGAATCTCCAGATTGTTGCTGTATCCGAGCGTCTGGTCGATGAGATAGCGCCGGTCCGGCGATTCTCCGGTCGGATCCGTCCACTCGACCTTCGCGCCGTCGGATTCCGGCTCCGTCTCCGAGTCACCGTAAACCGCGAACCTAATCGAACGAAGGATGCCCGGAGGAGTGTGAAACGTAGATTCGAATTGAGAGCCGCCTTGCGATACGGTGTAGCTGTAGTCAGTATCCCACTGAAGGTTTTCGAGACGCACGCGGTGTCTATAGGGCGGTTCCGGGGCGACTCCCCCCGGGAATTCGTTCAGATGGGTGTTGACCTCCCATATAGGGTAGGCGAGGGCCGCAGCCTGGACGGGCTCAGATGAAACGGCAGCAACCACCCCGGACTGATCCGAAACGGTCACGATTCCCGGCGTGCTCGAATTGCTGAACCAGATTACGGACATGCTCGTGAAATCAGGGTTCTGCACGTAGGGAGCGATCCTGAAATCCGATTGTCCCACCGTCGTACCCGTGCAAACGAGGCAGAAGAATAGCAGCAGGGTGGTATGGTAGCGGGACATCACTGGTGCCGTCGGTATCAGCCGCAAATTGGCCTCGATGATACGACGAACCCTAACGGTTCGCCACTTTAGGGGACTTCATCTTCCCCTGTGCTCGCTCCTTTAAGAACACTATTTTAAGAGCGATCGTTGTCCACTGAAAACGGGCTCCAGGCCCCAGCCTAGCATGGAAAGCATCCTTACATCCAAATCGTTCTTCCGTCGCTTCTGTCTACATGCACAGCGTACTGGCGTTGTGTCTCGGGATTACGACCACTCTTTTTGCTCAACAACAGATTCTGGTAACGAACACGGCCGACGCAGGCGCTGGCTCATTGAGGCAAGCCATCGTCGATGCCAACGCAACGCTCGGCGCCGATGACATCATGTTCTCGATCCCAAATACTGATGCCGGCTACAACGGACTCTGGTGGACCATCACGCTGGCCAGTCCCTTGCCTGACATTACCGATGGTGGGACGCGGATTCTTGGCTCTTCGCAGACGGTGAACCAGGGTGATACGAATCCGGGCGTCGTCGGCACGGGCGGCACGGTCGGCGTTGCCGAGCTGCCGCTTCCGATGTACGAGCTGCCGGAGATTGCCATCAACGCTTCCGGATTTGACGGCTTGTCGATATCCGGAGCCGCGTCAGATATCGAAATCGAGGGCCTTTCGATTTATGGAGGTCGCAACGGGATCGTCGCAAAGGGCGACGCAATGATCGGACAGGCGGGCTCGAATCGGAGGATTCACGGAGTCCTGGTGGGTCCCATGCCCGACGGGTCGGGGCCCGGTGAGTTCTCGAACTCCGGTCACGGGATCGTGCTGGAAGCAGCAACGTCCGTGGCGGACGTTTCGGAATTGACCGTGGATTCCAGCTATGTAGGATTGAACGGCGAGGTCGGGATCGTCAGTATGCTGGGGCCGTCGTACATCGAAGTCCGTGCCAGCGAGGTGTTTCTCAACGGTCACGCGACGGACAACCATGACGGCATCGACGTCAACGGAGTCGGCGCCGTAATCGAAGGTAACTTGAGTTGGGGCAACTCGAATGCCAGCGGCATCCCGAATCCACGATCGGGAAACGGCATCGAGGCGGGGAGTCAGCAGACGCCGGGGACCGGCAACTACCGAATCCTGAACAATACAACCTCCGGGAATCTCAGCGGGGGAATCGGGATTCGCGCCGGCGCTTCCTTCTCGCTGGTCGCCCACAACGTCATCACGGAGAACGGAGTGGGTATCCAGGTCACCGAGGATGGCGACGGAATGACCGCTCACAACCGGTTCATGGAGAATGAGATTTTCGACAATGAGGGGCTCGGCATTGATCTGAACGCGAGTGGGTCGGGCGATGGGTTCGACGGCGTGACGCTCAACAGTCCGACTTCGGGCACGGCCGGAGCCAACCTCCTCGTTCCATACCCTGTCATCACGGAGGCCGTGGTGACCGATCGGGTCCTTCGACTCAAGGGCTTCGCGGACGCCGGCGGGCTTATCGAGCTGTATGAGGCGGCGCCCGATCCATCCGGTTTCGGTGAGGGAAGACGATTCATCATCGCTTTGACGGAAGGAGTTCCGGGGGTCGATCTGGATGACAGCGTCGGCACCTATGGACCGATTGTCAACGGCGTGACCGTTGCGACTGAGGAACTGACAGCCGAGCGATTCGAATTTACCTATGAGCTCGGGGACGAGGAGTCAGACGACATGGTTCTTACGGCGACGGAGACGCTTCCGACAAGTCCCTGCCTGTCATGCAATCAAGTAATGTCTACTTCCGAATTTGGGCCGAACATCCAAACCGAGATGGGTTCCAATGTGGCAAACGAGACGCAGGAGCTTCCGTCCCTGTTCACTCTGCATGACGCCTATCCCAATCCATTCAACCCGTCGACCACGATACGCTTCGATCTCGAGCAATCAACCCCGGTTTTGCTTCGCGTGTACGGCGCCGACGGCACGGAGAGGGCGACGCTGGTAAACGGGACGCTCCCGGCCGGACCGCACCGCGTCGACTGGAATGCGGCGGATCTTCCGAGCGGCATCTACTTCTTCCGGATTGAAGCCGGGGGCCGGTCGGTTGCGAAGTCTGTGCTGCTTCTTAGATAGTCCGATGTCCGAGAGCCTGCCCCGAGCCAGCGAGACGCTGCACAATCGTCGTCGTGATGTGTGCCGAGCGACGAGGGGTCCGAGGTCCGTCCGTTTCGAATCGGCGTCACGTTGAACACGTGTGAAGAACGTGTGGCATGTCCGAGACGCCAGGTTGTATTACACTTAGCGATCAGCAATCAGCGATTGTCGTTGGGTGTGGACCAAGCACCCGGCACGCCGCACCAAGCACAAAGCACTCAGATGTTTTTGATCAAGAAGATCGTCGCCCCGTTTCTCTTCCCGATGCCGCTCGTCCTGATTATCCTTGCGATCGGCCTTTTTCGGCTATGGCGTAACCATCGGCAGGTCGCACCGAAGGGGCGCATGTGGCTTACTTTCGGCTTCATCCTGTTGGTTCTGTTGTCGACCCGCCCGCTCCCCACTTATCTGCTGGGACGTCTGGAGGGCCAGTATCAGACCTTCCCCAATCATCCCGGTGACGGAACCCGGATCCAGGCCGTGGTCGTGCTGGGAGGGGGAGCCAGCGACGATCCGAGCCTCGAACCTATTCAGCGTCTTTCGGAGGCGACACTCGTTCGACTGACCGAGGGAATCCGCATTGCGCGCGAATACCCTGAGGCGCGTCTGATCGTTTCGGGCGGATCTGCATTCGGCTCTGTGTCGGAGGCATCCATGATGGCGGCTTCGGCGCGGATGCTGGGATTCGATTCGACTCGAATTGTGCTGGAGGAACGATCCCTGGATACGGACGATCAGGCACAGGCCATGGCGTCCATGACGAAGGGCGAAACGTTCGCCCTGGTGACGTCGGCCTATCATATGCCCCGTGCGATGCGTCTCTTCAGAGAGCGTAAGCTTGAACCCATCCCGGCGCCGACCAATCGACTGGTGAAGCACCCAACTACACTACATCCAGGCGCGTACTTCCCGAGTTCCATCAACCTCGAACACGCGAGGATCTTTTTCCGCGAGAGGCTGGGACTGGTGTGGGCGAACCTGGTTGAGTGGATCAAGTGAAGTGCCAAAGGCCGGTCGTTTACGGCCGGCTGAAGAACCCACGTTCGGTGTTCGGTGTTCGCTGTTCGGTGTTTGCCGTTCGGTGTTCGGTGTTTGGCGTTTGGTATTTGCTGTTCGGTGTTCGGTGTTTGCCGTTATTCAAAGCTTAATCTTCAGCGCAAACCCCACTTCCTTTCCCTTCTGCGTTACGGAAAAGCTGCTCCCCGAGGGCAGGTTGATTTGTACGCTGCTCGAGACGAGGAGCTTCTTCCTGAGCGCGTCGAAATCCATGCCGGCGGCCAGTTTCAGCTTCGTCTTATTCGAGAAGCGGATGGTCTGAAGCCCGTCAAGTTTCAAATCGAGCTTCTGATGGTCCCTAAGAATCTGGGCAGTCACCTTTCCTCCCTTTCCCTCCAGCGTCACGGTGCCCTTGCCTGATATCTGAATGGACTCCTTGTCCTTTGTCGTAGGATTGAGAATCAGCGTCGCCATAGTGACCTCACGAGTCAGAATTCACGAAGGAACGGATTGCTGTCCCGTTCACGTCCGATCGTGGTCGAGGGCCCATGTCCCGAATAGACGATCGTTTCGTCGGGCAGCGTAAGCAGCTTTGTCCGGATCGAATGAAGCAGCGTCGACATCGATCCTTTCCAAAGATCGGTTCGGCCGATCGAGCCTGCAAACAATACATCGCCGGCCACAACGAACCCGTTCTCGTGATCCACAAAGCTGATAGAACCTGGAGAGTGTCCGGGCGTGTGTCGTATTTCCCACGAGGAGTTTCCGATCGAAATCAGGTCTCCTTCCTCGAGGAGGCGTCCGGGTTCCGGCGGCGTTGCCATGCGGACGCCGAACATGGCGGCTTGCTGCTCAGAGGCGGCCAGCAGCGGCGCGTCCTCCGCATGCATCGCGAAGGCCAGCCCCGTCGAGTCCGCCCAGTACGCGCAGTCGATGATGTGGTCGATGTGCGCGTGCGTCAGCAGGAGTTCCTTTACAGTTAAGCTATTATCATTCAAATATTTAACTGCATCCTGACGTTCGAATGCGTTGGAAAAGCCGGGATCGATGATGACGGCATCCTGACCGTCATGGCAGATGTAGGTGTTCTCCTGAAAAGGATTGACGGTAAATGATTTGACTGTCATGGCGCCTCCGATCAGAGCTTGTGCGGGCGGGTCTCTCTGAGATGTCGATCCACCAGTTCGGCGTACGATTCCCGGTGACGAACGAGTGTGGTTTCGTCGCGGTCGATCAGCACTTCGGCAGGCAGCGCGCGCATGTTGTAGTGCGAGGCCATCGTCATCCCGTAGGCACCGGTATCCATAATGGCGAGGATGTCACCTTCGCGAATTCTCTGAACGGGCCGGTTTGAGGCGAAAAGATCACCGGACTCGCAGATGTTTCCCGCTATTTCGTACGTGACCAACTCACCGTCTGGATTCGACAGGTTGAAAACTTCGTGGTAGGCGCCGTAGAGGATCGGCCGCAGCAGGTGGTTAAAGCCCGAGTCCGTCCCAACGTACGTCTTCTTGCCGAGAGTCTTGACAGCCGTCGCCTGGACAAGCAGTACACCGGATTCAGCAACGAGGTATCGACCGGGTTCGAACCAGCATGTCAGCGATCTACCGCTCTTCCGCTGGTACGACTCCCAACGCGATGCGAGTCCCGCCGAAACCGTAGAGAGTTCGAATGGCCGGTCGCTCTCCCGGTATGGTATGCCGACGCCGCCGCCGACGTTGACAAAACGCAGGTCGGGGAAAGCCAGGGCTGCGTCGAGGAGCAGATCGATCGCTTCCAGATACTGCGTCGCACTTTCGAATCCGCTGCCGATGTGCTGATGGATGCCGACAATCCGCAGACTATGCCGCTTCGCCGTTTCCAAAACAGTCGTCAGTTGATCTCCCCCTATGCCAAATTTGGAATCTTCGCCGCCGGTTACGACGTGACGATGGTGGCCCGCTCCGACCCAGAGGTTCAGGCGGACGCTTACCTCCGCTCCCGGATATCGCTCTCCGAAACGTTCCAGCCGGCTCATCTCACCGATATTGAAAAGGACGTCACGAACGGCCACGAAGGCCATCTCGTCGTCGTCGATGTTGTTCGGAGAATAGAGGATGCGATCGGGGGTGACGCCCATCCTTCGGGCCAGCTCAACTTCGCCCGCCGAGACAACCTCGAGTCCGTCGACCTCGCTCGAGTATTACCTGAAGGAGCGACGGATTGGCATTCGCCTTCACTGCATAGAGCAGACGCGACGGAAATCCATTGAGGGCCTGTCGGAATTCCCCGCAGTCGCGTCCTGATGGTTTCGGCGTCGTAGACGTACGTCGGCGTGCCGGCCTTTTCGGCGATGCGCAGAAGCTCTTCTCTGTTTTGAGGCGATTTCACGTGATGCTGTCCATTCACAAGACCCGGAACGAGCGTGAGTATAGGCCGTGACGCAGTTTTGCGAAAATGATCGGCCTGCTATTCGCATCGAATTGGTGGCGGAAACCCGGTCGACAGAGACAGGCGCTACTGTGGAAGTTGGTTTGGCAGACCCGTTTATTGGCTGACAACGCTGGAAACTTGTCCATGACTGACAAACCTGCTGCCATCGAGTCTCGCGTCGCCCAGATTCTCGCTCTTGAGAATATGGAAGGGGTGGGGCGCGTGACGACGCGAAAGATCCTCGAGCAGTTCGGTACGCTGGCGGAGGTTCGGCGATTTCCTCGCGAGCAGATCCTGAATCGTCTGCATCGTGTGCCGCAGGCCGCGAAACTTGCCGACCGGCTGCTGAACGAAGAACTCGTCACGGAGGCGTTGGCCGATGCAGAAAAGACGATTGAGGAACTGGCGCGCCGCCAGGTGACCGTGATCACGTCCGGTGACGAAATATGGCCGGCGGGGGTGGACGACCTTCCGAACGCCCATCGTCCGAACGCACTTTTTGCGTATGGCAACCTGAAGCTGCTCGGTGAGTCGTCCGTCGCCATCCTCGGTTCGGCGCCGGTCGAACCGGAGCCCTTCGAAGCTGCACAGACACTTGCTCGACGTCTCGCCGGTGAGGGAATGATCGTATCGTGCTCGGCCTCCGACGGACTGGACAACGTGATCACCAAGATTCTCCTTTCGAAGGATGGCTTGCCGCTCCTCGTGGCCGGATGCGGCCTGGCGAAGGTCGCCCCCTCGCTCCGTCCGGCCGTGAGTGCCGCAGTGAAAGCCGGCGGTCTCCTTGTGAGTTCGTTCCTCATGCAGCACGGACCATTCGATCATGACGTCAGGGAGCGCATGCTCGTGCAGGCCGCACTCTCGAAAGCCGCCGTCTTCATCGAACCGAGAGAGGGAGGCTTCGGTTGGGATGCACTCGAGTGGAGCCTGGACAGCGGGAAACCCGTCTTTGCGCTGACAAAGGAATCGCTGCCCGATCGCGTGCATGTCATCCGCGACGAACTGGACATGGACTGGGTTCTGGCGGCAATGAAGCACGTACCCGAGTGAGAGAGCAGCCGGTTCGCATCATCCTGTTGTTTGTAGACGGGCTGGGGGTGGGACCTGCCGAGCCGGCCGTCAATCCACTAGCTCGCGGGGGGTATTCCGCGATAGAGAGGCTTGTCGGCGGCATGCCGTTGACGGCAGATGCGCCTGAGGCGTCGCGCGACGATCTCGTTTATCGCCGGATCGACGCCACGCTCGGTGTCGATGGTTTGCCGCAGAGCGGAACCGGCCAGGCAACCCTGTTTACCGGTGTCAATTGCGCCAAGCTTGCCGGAAGACACTATGGACCCTTCCCGCACTCGACGTCTCGCCCTGTCATCCGCGAACAGAATCTCTTCAAGGCGGCCGAAGCGGCGACAGGAGGGCCGGGACTCTTTGCAAACGCCTATCCCGACCGTTTCTTTCGATACATCGAGCGCACGAAGCGATGGACGGTAACGACCCTCTGCTGTACTACGGCCGGCATCCCGTTGCGCACCGGAATAGATCTGCAGGAAGGCAGGGCCATCTCGGCCGACATTACCGGGAGGAGTTGGCCCGAGCCGGAGTCGAGTCACGAGATTATCACACCGGAGGAAGCGGGCGTTCGCCTTACCCGCCTGTCAACAGAGGCTCCGTTGACAGTATTCGAATATTTTGCAACGGATAAGGCAGGTCATTCACGCGATTTCGGTAGGGCGGAAGAGGCCCTCGAAAAGTTGAACGGGATGATCGAGGGCATTCTCGATTCCGCAATGCCGAATCAGACCCTCGTCGTGACAAGCGACCACGGCAACATCGAAGACATGTCGGTCAAGACGCACACGCTAAATCCCGTACCTCTGGCAGTGTACGGTCTCGCAGCACACCACTTTCGGGACGTCGACGAACTTACTGACGTCAAACGTGCCGTCGTGAAGGCACTCGTCCGAAATGCATGATGGACGTTAGAACCGCCTTCTGCCTCGAACGGTCGTTCTGACCTCCTGTGTCCCTTCGAGGATCGTATCTGCTTCGCGCTCTGTGCCCACCAGGTCGCCTCGGAGCAGTTCGAGCACGATTCGGTCCGCATCGTAAATCTTGTCGAGGGATTCGAGCATGACCCTCGAGTCAAGGGAGACGGTACGCGCGGTCTCATCGGTGTAGATGAACTCACCGGGCAAGCTCTCGATGTTACCATCGAAGGCGAGGCCTACGACTTCGAGTTTGGTATTCAGTACGGGAGACCCGGAGTTGCCGCCGATGATGTCACATGTCGATACGAACGTGAACGGCGTCGAAAGGTCGAGATCGGCCGGGTGATTGACCCATCGCGTCGGGAGCGACCAGTCTTTGGCGCCTTCATGTGAATAGTATCGGTCATACAGCCCATAAAGGGTCGTATAAGGTGGCGCCATCGTTCCGTTGTAGGGATAGCCTTTCACGACGCCGTCCGCGATTCGAAGCGAGAACGTCGCGTCGGGCGGGAACGTCTCGCCATAGACGTCGAAGCGAGCCTTGGCGAGCAGTTTCGAAATCTGCTGCCGAACGGCCGCCGATTCGAACGAGTCGCTCCTGCAGTGAAATCTGGCCATCGCCGATCACAGCACCGAGGTCATAGGCTGGATCGCCGGAAGTAGCGAAGTTGTCGATCGCCTCCGAGAGGCCGTCCGACTTGAGCAGCGTAGTGCCATCGACAATTTCGGAGGCAGCCTGCGCGGTCGATCGTCCTTTCAGGATTCGAACAACGTCGGCATGATTGGCGCCGAGATAGAAGACGAGATCATCCAGGCGCTGGGTGAGGATCTTCTTCTCGAGTCCGACCGGGTACGGCGTAATGTCGATGATTTGCTGTTTGGCCTGGGCCATCTGCTCGGGGTCCGCGCCGGCGGCAATCGCCCTGGCGTAGAAGTAGCTGATGGTAGCACGCTTCGTGATTCCACCGTAGACCGTCGACGAGGGGTTGAGAATGTACGCGCCGTACTGGTTGGCGAAGGCGGCCTGTTCAGCTTGGAGACTCGCCATTTCGTCGAAAAGACCTCCGTAGCGGGCCTTTAGCGAGTCGTTCGATGCGATTGCAGCGCGGAACTTTGCCTCGGCGTCAGCCTTTCGCGCCATGAGAACGGGATCCCGGAGGCCCTTCAGGATTCCACGCCGCGCCTTGATCGTGTTTTCGAAGCTGAATATCGTGTTCTGAAGATCGATCGCCTGCGCTTCCCTCGGCTCTTCCACCTTGAATTCTTCCATCACTTTCGCTCGTCCTTCAAAGAGGCGGAGTTGAATGGGCTCGCCATGGTCGCGGCGGTACATCAGTTCGGAGACGGTCTGGAGACGATGGGTCGTTCCCGGGTTTCCGACGACGAACACAGGGTCGCCTTCCGATGACCCTTCTTCGCTGAATTTGAAGTAGGTCGGGGTATGAAGGGGTCTGCCGCCGTCGTAGACGCGGAAGAACGACATGTCCAGGCTGTAGCGAGGGTACGTGAAGTTGTCGGCATCTCCACCGAAGTATCCAAGGGCCATCTCGGGTACCTGGACGAGCCTGACGTCATTGTACCGCTTGAACGTATACGCGGAGTACAAACTTCCGCTGTAAAACGAAATGATCTGGACATAGTGATCTGAATTCTCACCGCCCGCCGATTCGAGAAGTTGCTTCTGTACTTCCTGGATGGCCGCCTGCCGGAGGCTTTCGCGCTCCTGCTCGGTCGTTCCCGCGCTGCCGGCTGTCACGATCTGGTCGGTCACGTCCGTGATGGAGACGAGCTGGTCAGCGTAGAAATCGCGTACGCGCCGCTCATCCTCCAGCGAACTGGCGTAGAATCCGTTCGTGGCGAGGTCCTCGTTGCGGCGGGTCACCCGCGTGACCGCCACCCGGGCGCAGTGATGGTTCGTCAGCACCAATCCGTTCGGCGATACGAAAGACGCCGAGCAATTTGAGAGACGGAGGGCGCCGGTACGGGCCTTTGTAAACCACGCGTGGTCGGGTGTAAATCCATACTCATCATGGAAATAGGAAGCCGGCGGATTGTCGAAGGTCCACATCTTACCCGTGTCAAAACGGCCGGCCTCTGTGCTGCCAACTTCCGCATTTTCGGGCGAGCCGACGGCGACAAAAACCGTGTCAACACTGGATCGGGGCTGAACGCCCGTGGTCGCACATCCCGACGCGACCAGGATGACCAAGAAGATGAACGGCAGGGAGGTCTTAAGCTTCATAGTGATATGTCCGACCGAATCAGGTCGAGAATTTAGATTTCTATTCTAACAAGCATGCACCGGCTTCACAGTGCCTGCTGGTGACCCCGGAACTGATCCTATATTAAGCGTTTGATGGATCATCTGCGAAAGTGGCGGAATTGGCAGACGCGCTAGGCTTAGGACCTAGTGGGATAACACCCGTGGGGGTTCGAGTCCCCCCTTTCGCACCAGCAGGTTCGGGGTTCGACGTTCGATGTTCGGGGTTCCGACGTTCGATCCGATTCGTCTGATCATCGATCATCGATCACCTAAGCCTCGTCTCGATTCACCGTCCCCGGTGAAAACGCCGGCAGACAGATCGCCACATATTCGGCGCCGTCGGGCCCCGGACTGGAGTAGCGGATCCATTCACCCGGTTCGGTGACGACGGCCTGTCCTGCATGCACGTCCATCGATCCGCCCTCGAACTCGACCCGCACCATGCCTTTGAGCACGACCGTGATTTCCTCGAACTCCGGCCGTTGACCGGGCTCGACCCAGCCCGAAGGCGACTGCATGCGCGCGACGCTGGCCGATTCGTGGCCGGTGTTCACACGCCCGACGTATTCCTCGATCCGCTTCGGCTTACTGCCGGCCGCGGGGATGACGGTCGGGGCCTCTATCAATCTTGGCATCGGTATCAGGTTCTTTGAGTTAAGAGAGAATTTGCTTTCAGTGGTCGCCTGTGCTGCGTTTGAGACGCACGTCAAGACAGTTCCATCCGGTGACAGGTACTTCCACGTCGATGATGACCCTTTGGTATCCGTCAGCGGTAATGTGCACCGGGTATTTGCCGGGATGCAATAATCGCCAATATCCACCGGTTTCGGCGCGCGTGCGGCGCCGGTCGACGTCCTCCGTCTCGATGGCCGGGAGCCACACCTCGGCCGACAGCGGCTTGCCGGTAGCGGCGTCGGTGACCTTGACGCAGAAACCCGGACCTTCCCCACGGCTCATCAAATAGCGCGCGCCGTTCAGGTTGTTCTCGACAATCCCAGGAACGTCCTCAGGAGGGAAGATGTGGGTCCCTTTTCCCGTTTCGACGATGAAATCGAAGTCGCCGTAGCGGCCGTAGAGCCAGGGGTAGCTCTGCCCGACCATACCGGCGCCGTATTCGGCCACGTAGGTTGTGTCGTCTTCCATCGTTTCTGATGCTTCCGGCCAGTCCCCGAGCGATTTCCGTCAGGAGTTTGTCGTCGGGCGCATGCCGCTCTCCCCAGACCCATGGATAGTAGACGACCTCGCCCTGGCTGTGATAAGAAATGGATAGCGTCGGGCGAATCCGGCTCACAAGAGATCGCATGGCGCGATTCTCGGCTTCAGAGAACGGATATGCGCCGCGATAGCGAACGCTCGTGGAGTCGCTGGTTCCGCCCCGCGCCCAGTTAAAATCGTAGTTCCGGTTGACGTCGACGCCTTCCGGGTAGTCGTACAGGACGCCGTTCCCATTGGTGTCCCGCGTGTTCTTCCGCCACCGTGGGTCGATGTTGTGCGTCACGACGTGATAGCCGTCCACGCTCACCACCGGCACGAGATAGATCTCGTAGGCATCAACCCAGGCCGTAATCTGAGGATCCTTCCCATATCCTTCGACCAGCATTTTCATGATCGCCGTCACAATTTCTGCACCCATGATCTCATCCGCGTGATGACATCCGTCGAACATGATCACGGGCTTGGCAGCCGCTGCGTCGACGTCGTTGGAGATCTTGACGGCAAAAATCTCGCGATTCTCCTGTGTCGTCCTTCCGATCGTAAATCGTTTCACCAATTTCGGATGGGCCTTTGCCAGCGAGTCAGCGATCGACCGGATTTCCTCGTACGTGTGGTAGATCGGAGGCAATTCGAGGGTCGGCCCATAAATCCCTCGCTTGAAAAGCTGCAGCTCAGAAGTATCTGTCATTAGAACCTCAGGCTGCCATCCGCGCTCATTCATCAGGCTCAGCTCAGCATCGGTGGCCAGCACGAGAAGCTTCCCGCGAACGTTCGAAACGACCATCCGCCCATAGTCGTCGTATTGCAGCAGGCCCTTTGCGACCTCGTTGTTCGACAAATTCCCAAGCGCGACGAGATGAGTCCGCTTCACCTTTGACTGCGCCCTCGTGGCGCCGCTTACGAGCAGCGTGAGCAGAATCGGGATGAGCCCGAGCAGGAAAAGTCTTTGTCGAAGAGGGGAGATGACCGGACGGACTCTATTGCACCAGACGGTCGTATATGCTCGACCGCGATGGGTCGATGCGAAGAAGGATGCCGTAAGCATCCGAACTTTGGATCGAGTCGTCGAAAACACCAACAAGCTCCTGGTTTTTCGTGGCCAAAAAGAGGTCGACAATGTACTGGTTGGATACTTCATTGAGCACCTCTTGAAGCGATTGGAGCGCTTTGAGTCCTGCATCACGCGCTGCCTGCGGATCTGTGACGAAGTGGTCGAGGCAGCCGAAATGGTAGTCGAAGGAAGCAAGCCGAACTCGCTCAAGGCGTGGGTCCAGCAGCTGCTGGATAAGAGAGCCGCGGGTATGTTCGCCACCAACGGCCCACCCGCCCCCACCTGTGGGCGCCAGGTTGACAATCTTTCGCGCCTTCTCGAAGTAAGGCGTACCAGCCAGCGGGGCGAACGAATCGTAGTCGTAGCCTATTAGCACGAAGGCATAGAAATCCAGCACCGACGTCAGTGGATCGTAGCGATCGAGATCATGGATCAGGCTCTGATTCGGCTCATATCCAAAAACCCAGTTCCCGTCTGCGATTTGCGTGGTCACCGTCGTCTGCAGCGTACCGTAAATCGGCCGCAGTACGCCGATGCTCAACTGGGCGCGAAACGAATTAACACCTTCTGTGGATGCACCCAGAATGGTGATTTCAAACTGGCACTGAATGCGTTCCTCCCGCCGGAATCGATCATTCGTCCAGGCGCGCAGATTCAGGTACTCCTGGATCTTCGGCTTCAGTTCCTCTACGTACTGAACCTGATCAGACTGGCCGATCGCGCTGGCGTCGAGGCGGACATTGCACAGCAGTTCCTGTGCCCTCAGGGGCAAAGCGGCACCGAGCACGATGATTCCCAGTACGAGAAACCGCGTCAGGTTATGAAACGACCTTTCCAAGTGTCTATAGAGTGGGGTTCGTGTCGATCCCTCCATGGGATTCGACGTCACGCTCATGGCGCTTATTACCAGACTTATCGGCTTCAGTTTCACGGTCGCTGCAAGCTGCCCACTTGCGGCCCAATCGCTCGATATGGGAGCGCGCGGTCTGGCACTGGCAAATGCGGTTGTCGTCGCGTCACGTTTTCCATTCGAGCCCGTCAATCCAGCCTCCGCCGTGGAGATTCACTCGCTTGCGGCCTCATTCTCTTTCGGACAGGCCCACGGCTTGAGCGAGTTGCGACACGAGTCCGCCGTCGTGGTCTACCCGTTCGGCGAAACCCTGACGGGGGCAACTCTCCAGTCGTTCGGGTTCCAGATTTACCGGCGGCTTACCGCCGGCCTGGTTCTTTCAAGGCGAATCATGCAGGATGTCAGGCTGGGCATTCGAACGACTTATCGGCGCGTAGCCGTCGGCGGATATGGTAGCCGTGCTGCGGTCGGAGTTTCTGCGGGCTGGCAGGCGGACGTAACGGAAGCAATCCGTGCAGGGGGGGCGTGGCGATACATCGGCGCGCCCACAGGATTCCGGAATCGTCTGCTTTCGCAAGAACTCTCGTTTGGATTCGAGGCACGCGCCTCGCCGAACCTTCGTCTGTTGGCGGCCATCGCACGGGAGGTTTCCTCCGACGCGGATCTTCGCATCGGTGCCGAGATATCTCTGATCGACGACGTAAGCCTCCGCCTGGGGACGGGCACCAATCCCGATCGAATCACTTTCGGGTTGGGGCTGACGATGCGTACCGCCTCGATTGATGCGGGCGTGAGTGTGCACCGCATACTCGGATCGAGCCTGTGCGTCACGGTGTCACTCGAATGAGGCGCCTCATGGCGACGATCCTGACCCTCGGCTGCATTTCCGTCGTGAATGCACAACAGATCGACACGACGGAAGGATCTCGCGTCGATACCTCCGCAATCGATCTGGAGGTTGCCGCCGGCGAGGAGGACGTCGACTCAATCACTCCCCCCAACGGACCCCGCCATCTGACGTGGACGACCTCGACGCGATACAATCTGGAGCGAAAGGCAGGTTACAAGGCGTCGGATTCGACGGCCTTTCACGGTCCCCCCGTCGCCTTCCGATCCAGACTGCGATGGCGCCTCGGTCCACATCTCCAGATCGTGGCAGTCGTTGATCACGATGCAGGGGAGGGGATCGGGTCCGCGGCCGAAGCGCTCGATTTCGTCACGGCGTCGATTACGCTCTCGAAGATCGGACCCATCAATTCGCTTGTCGGCGGCGCCCTGCGGCCTAGACTGGGCATGGGACTTAACGTCTGGGGCGGTCAGCGGCTCGCTCGCCTCGGTCTGAATCCCGGCTCGTTCATGCGGCCCGGGGCCTCGGTTCGCGCGAGCGGCAGCTCATATGAGGCGACGGTCTTCAAGGGCGCCGGACTCGATTTGACTGTAAAGGGCCCACTCCGCCTTGTCATGTTCGCCGCAGCGATGACGCAAGACGCGATCGTCGATGAGTCGGATGAAGTCAGCAGCAGACCCACAACAGGTCTGCACAGAAACGACAGCGAGATAGCACGCGACGACAGACTTAGAGGTGGTTTGGTAGGTGGTTCTATTCTGCTGGACTCGAAGTCGGCCGGCATCGGCTTCTCGTTCGCGTCAGGGTCTCTCGATCATCCAATCGCTCGGAGTGCGCGTCCCTACCAGGCCTACGAGTTTGTTGGTCGAAGTTGGCGGGCGGCATCCATCGAGATGCACGCTTCGCCGGGTGCTCGTCTGAAACTTGCAGGTGAGGTCGCGATCGACGAGGATGGTACGCCGGCCGGAATCGTGATCGCGCGTTCGAAAGCAGCGCCCGGAGTGTGGATTGACTTTGCATGGCGAGACTATCCGCCGCGTTTTAACGGGATCTACGGGGCTGCGCCAGGCGCATCCGGGTCGACCAGCCGCAATGAGCGTGGCTGGATGATCGGAGTGGAGGGGCGTTGGGCGGAGCACCACGTACGCCTTTTTCATGATCTGTATCGCAAGCCTTGGCTTCAGTTCGATTCGTATCGGCCGTCGACGTTCGTGTCCTCCGGATTGCAGTACGATGGACGTTTCGGTTCCGTCCGATTCGTTCTTCGCCTCGACGAGAAAGTGGCTAATCGAGAGTTGGTTTCGGGAGTTCTTCCAGCCGCACCGTTCGAGCACCGCCACCGGCTGCGAATTCGGCTCGAGGCCGAGGGGAATCGCAGGGTGCGTCCAAGCTTCGACGTGGTATTTGTTCATCTCCGCGATTCCGAGGTCGAAACCGGGGAGGGAATCGGTCAACGTCTCGTCTGGCTGGCAAGTCGCCGATTCACAGTGACATCCGGTGTGGTCTTCTTCAAATCCGACTCGGGGAATTCGGGAATCTATTTGTACGAGCCCGACCTGCCCGGCTACTTTGCTGTGCCCCTTCTATCCGACTCCGGCGAACGAGCGTACGTTCTGGTGGCTGCACGCATATCTCCGAATCTCACGTGCTGGATCAAAGGAACACTAGCCCGCTACGAGGAAGAACGGACTATTGGTTCAGGCGTCGATCGCCTGACGGCCCGGCAGCTCCGGTCCGTGGCATTTGCAATTCGGTTCGGCCTGTGACGTGCACGGTGGCGGTTGCCGTGGTCTGTTAGCAGGCCCTAGAAGTGCCGGAACCCCTCGGCGATCAGTGGCGTCGTTGAGCCGTCCGTCATTTCGATCACGGGATCGTCATCGCCCGCCATGCACGTCCCGATTACCGAAAAATCCGCGCCGGCGGATCGTAACTCGGCGACGCTGTCGGCAGTCATTGTAAAGAGGAGCTCGTATTCCTCTCCACCGTACAGCGCATAGTCGAGAGGATTCTCATCCAGATACGCGGCGGCTGCGGCG
Organism: uncultured Bacteroidota bacterium; assembly: GCA_963768715.1. Classification (GTDB taxonomy): domain Bacteria; phylum Bacteroidota; class Rhodothermia; order Rhodothermales; family DATKEJ01; genus DATKEJ01. The sequence continues at coordinate 171,369 of CAVYJC010000002.1, read as the reverse complement.
GTTCGACTGTCGATCGGCAGATCTTTTGCCATGATGCGGGCGCTGCAGCCACTCTCTGTGCACAGATGCCGAACCTCGGAGGCCAGGCCGTCCGATACATCGATCATGGCTGTCGGGCGAATTTCTTCGGACAGGAGCGTCTCGACCAAATCCGTTCTCGCTTCCGGGCGCAAGTGGCGCTGGATCACAAAAGCGTGGTCGGCGAGATCGGGTTCGTAGGCGGCTCCGACAGAGAGAAGTCGCTCTTTGTTCTGCTGCAGGATGCGCAGGCCCGCATACGATCCGCCGAGCGACCCGCTGACGCAAAGAAGATCTGTTGGGGAAGCGCCGCTGCGATAGGCGAGTTCATCGGGGTTTGCATGGCCCAGGAGGGTCACCGAAACGACGAGCTTGTGTGATCCGGAAATATCTCCTCCGACCACGTCGACTCCGTATCGCTCGGCAGCCTCCGCTATCCCCTGGTACAGCGCATCGATCATCTCGACCGAGACAGAATTCGGTATGCCAAGGGAGACCGTGGCGGCGTTCGGGCGGGCGCACATGGCTGCCACGTCGCTGATGTTCGACGTCATCGCCTTGTACCCGAGATGGCGCATAGGTGTGTACGTGCGATCGAAGTGTACGTGCTCGATCAGCAGATCGGTTGTGATGACCAGACGAGCTCCATCCGGCACGGAGACAACGGCCGCGTCGTCGCCGATGCCAAGAAGAGTGCCTGACGACCGGGGCGGACCAATGCGACGGCGAATGCGGTCAATTAGTCTGAATTCCCCGAGCGTGGCGATCGGCGTGAAGGCAGGGCCGTCCGGTTCTAAGGTCATCTGTCTAGTTCTCTGCCGAGATGCTCGGGATGCACAGGCAGCCCTGGACGGCACGCGCGCGCGCTCCAGTCACCGACGGCATGCCGGTAGGTATCTCGTTCATGAATTCGTGCGCCAGGAGGGCGAAGCACAACGCCTCCTTCGCGTCACTGCGAATGCCGAACTCTTCGATGGGCTGGACCGGAACGGATCCGAGCTCCGACCGGAGCATGCCCATGAGGGTCGGATTCTGTGTACCCCCACCTGCAGCAATCACGAGGTCGGGGTCCATAGGACTCCAGCGATCGATGGCTTGCGCGACGGATCGCGCGGTAAGCCACGTTACGGACGCTATGACGGTCCGTCGGACTTCCTTCGACCAATGATCCTCTGGGCCGTGTGAGGCCTCGAATCGGCGGCAGATGTCGTCGGCGAATGCATCGTTGAACAATTCGCGGCCGGTCGTCTTGGGCGGATCCCTCTGGAAATATTCGTGTTCCAGGACATCCGCCATGAGGGTTGTGTCAGGTTTCGTCCCCGCCGCGATCAGCCCGTCGCGATCCATGGCCACGCCGAACAGTCTCTCACAAAGGAAGTCGATGAGCATGTTTGCCGGTCCTGTATCGAACGCCAGCACGTCTTCGGCTCCCCCGCCGGCCCGCAGAAAGGTGACGTTCGCGATTCCACCCAGATTGAGAAGGACGCGATTGGTCGACGGATCGGAAAAAGCCACATAGTCGAAATATGGGACCAGCGGAGCGCCCTGGCCTCCGAGGGCCATGTCAGGCAGGCGAAAATTACCAACAACCGGGATCCCAAGCAGATTCGCGAGTACCGTGGGGTCTCCGAGCTGAAGCGTGGACGACACGCGAATCCCGCCGATATCCTCCGGATCCGGAACGTGCTGGACGGTCTGCCCATGGCATCCCACCAGATCCAATTCCGAGACGTCGAGAGATGTTTGACGAAGAGCCTGTAAGACGGCGTCACGGTATACGTGCGAAAGCGCAACGTTGAGCTGCGAGATGGATTTCACCGTCGCGCCCTGATCGAGCGCATGCGCCAGAACGATCTTTCTGAAATCGGGCGGATAGTCGACGTGGGTGTGTCCAAGGACCTCGATTGCCAGTCCGGGCCCTGACCCTTCAAGACGCGCGACAACTACATCAACGCCGTCGATTGATGTACCCGACATGATTCCGGCGACCTTGCGGGCACGCTGCGTCAGCAGGGCATGGAGTCGGGACATGGAGGCGAATCCGGTTGGTCAGTTCGATTCTCGAAGTTTCTCGCGAAGCTCGGCAGCCTTTTCTGCAAGAAGCGCCATTCGCCCAGGATCCGATTCCTTTAGCAAAAGGCGCTCATACACGCTCAAAGCCTCCGCGAACTGATTCTGAGATATGAAAATCTGCGCAAGGGTTTCAGTTGTCACGAGTCCGTCGTCGTCTGACCAGTCGTTTTCGGGGGGGGCTTCGCCACCCTGAGGCTGACCCAGTCGAGCCTTACCAAGTCCTTCAATCAGTTGATCGAGATTGTCCTCAAGCTTGGCTTCTGGTTTCCCTGCTTCATCCGGTTCTTCAGTCGTCTCGACATCCGGCTTCGATGGAGGCGCTGCCGTCGGCACCGAGATCGGAGTTCGAGTCGTATCGAGCCAGGACGAAAGTCGACGGAGGCCCTCCTGAATCGTAGGTCCGTTCGGAAGAAAGAACTGTGCCGTCTGGAGGGCGGAAGCTGCCGCTTCGCGATCGCCGGCATCCTCCAGAAGGCGAGCCAGCCGAACGTACTCCACGACCAACTGTGGAGCCTCGGCGATGCGAGCCTCGAGTGCTGATCGATCAACTGAAGGGAAAGCGGGATCGGGATGTTCCATGCGTTTTGGCAGAGACGTTCACTGGAACGATGAAGGTAGCCGGACGCTCGATTCGATACAAGGACGAATCTATTCGTCTCGGGCGATGAATCTTTTCAACCGCGCCCTGGCTGTTCGGAGCTGCGACAGGTTCGAAAGCGATATCAGGGCGAATCCTGCTGCAAACAGCGCCTGAAACGGTACACCGATCCATTCTCCCTGCGACATGATCACGATCAGGCCGGCAACCGCGTAGGCTGCCAGCCCAAGCTCGAACCAGGCAACTGTGGGCACTTTCACGTCGGCGTATCGGCTCTTCCACCAATGGTCGTCGGCGTCGGCGGTCGATGCGCTGCTCTTCGGCGTGCGGATGAACGGCGTGGATCGTCCTGTTAGTGCGCCGGCGACAGCGAGCGTGTTGTTCAGGGCGAGTCCAAGCGAGCCGGCGAGGAAGACCGGCACGAAGCCGAGTCGCTTCCACCAGTCGTCGTGCAGGTGTTTTTGCGCGAACACCTGAGTGATCAAGACGGCGGCGAGCGCCACCAGCCCGATCGACATGACAAGGAAATAGAGATCGCCGGGCATCCCGGTGACGGCCTTCATGAACACCAGCGGCGCATGCAGGAGCGCCACGAGAAGCACGGTGGGGAAAACGATGTGTCCCGTAAGATGAAAGAAGCCTTCCCAGCGCACGCGCAGGTCGGTTCTCGAATGGGCAAGCTGCCAGAGCAGTTTACGCGCCGTCTGCATGGAGCCCTTCGCCCAGCGGAATTGTTGTGAGCGGATCGCGTTCACGTCTACCGGAAGCTCCGATGGGGCGGAGACTGCGCCGTCGTAGACGAACGACCAGCCCGCCAACTGCGCCCGATAGCTCAAATCGAGGTCCTCGGTCAACGTATCACCTGCCCAGCCACCGGCCTCCTCGATGCATGCACGGCGCCAGATGCCTGCCGTGCCGTTGAAGTTCATGAAACAGTGGAGTTGATTGCGCGCGAACTGCTCGACAACGAAGTGCGCGTCGAGACTGAAAGCCTGAAAGCGCGTGAGAAAGGATGCCTGCTCGTTCAGGTATGCCCAACGAGCCTGGACCATGCCGACGTCCGATCGCTGGAAGTGGGGGAGGAGCCGCCGCAGGAAATCAGACGGAGGTACGAAGTCGGCATCGAAAACAGCGATCAAATCCCCGGTCGCCGTCTCGAGCCCGTGCGCGAGCGCCCCGGCTTTGAAGCCTTCCCTGGAATCCCTGCGGATATGATGCATGTTCAGGCCGCGACCGCGCCAGTACTGGACCCGCTCGCTGATCAACCCGGTCGAGTCGTCACTCGAATCGTCGAGCACCTGTATCTGCAGTCGGTCGAGTGGATATGAGAGACGTGCGCAGGCGTTGATCAGGCGCTCTACGACATAGCGTTCATTGTAGATGGGAAGCTGCACTGTAATCGCCGGCAGCGACTCCCAAAGTTCCTCGGACGCGCGTGACGGCGTTCACGTTTCCGGCTGAATCGGGCAAAGGTCCACGCCAGCCACAATTGATTCAGGCCGTACACGAATAGTACGGCGATTCCAATGGCGTAGATCACTTGGATCATGCGATCGCCGGTTGATCGAGGCTACCAGTTGGATGTGCCCGCGTTGAAAATGTCGTCCGCGATCTGGGTCAGCGCATCCGAGGCCGCTGTCAGACTCGCCCTCAAGGCCGTCGGCCACCGGGTCATACTGCCCGAACGCCGAAAACGAACGTCGCGGAATCAGATCCTGTCCCTTGAGACGATCCGCGAACTGTACCGTTACAGTGATGTCTACCCTGTTCAACGTCGCGCGCTCCTCGCCGCCTACGGATGCCGGCCGGTTGCTGTAGCGGTCGATGGCGCCCGAAAGGACCGTGTCGGCTCCTGACTCGTCGCTCACGAGACTCAAGCGTGTTTGACTGACGAAGCGATCGATCAGCAGCTCGGTGAGTTCATTCCGCCAGGTTCGGCAGACTGCTTCTGGCCTGATCCTCAAACGCAGGGATCGCAATCGTATTGACGTGCTGGGGCAGCGCCGCTCCGGTAAAACTGTAGTACCCGCATCCCCCGACGGCCGGCAGGACGGCAAGCAGCAGTGATGCCGCAATCCGCGAGACGCCTGCGATCACCCTAGATGTCGATATCAAGGCTCTTTAGTTTGCGGTAAAGTGTCCGCTCGCTGATGCCAAGGACCTTGGCTGTTTGCCGCCTGTTGCCCTCGAAGCGTCGGAGTGCCTCCGTAATTAGCGCTTTCTCGGCCTCCTCCATCGTAGGCAGTTCCCGTTCCGACGATCGCCCGTTGTATGCGCCCGTATCGTCCGTTTGGATCTCATACAGCGCCTCTTCGATCAAGTCCATGCTTTCCTCGAGATCCTGGAGGTCCCCTCGATGGGGCGGAAGAGCGCGATCGGGATCGGGGGTAGGGACGACCGGACGTTCACTTCTTTCGGGCGCCGGCGCCTTGTGCGCCACGCCGGACTTGATCATCTCCTTCAGGTCGGTAATCTCGACACGGAGTTCGAGCAGCAGTCGATAAATCAACTCCCGTTCACGTACCTCGCGCTCATCGTCGCGCCCGGCCTCTGTGGCGAGAATGAGTCCTGTCGAACTGCCGGCCGTTACTCCGCGCAAGAACGGCCTCAGTTGCGAAGATGAAATCGTCGACCCCCTCGTCAGCACGACGACCTGTTCGGCGACATTGCGTAATTCCCTGACGTTTCCAGGCCAGCGATACTTGGTGAGCAATTCCTTTGCCTCCGGTTCGAGGCGCTTGAACGGCGCGTCATATTTGCGGGCAAACTGCTCGATAACATTTTCAAATATCGGAAGGATGTCCTCAGACCGATCACGAAGGGGCGGAATATCGATCAGGACCGTGCTGAGCCTGTAGTAAAGATCTTCCCGGAACCGCCCCGAATGCACCTCGCGCGCCAGATTCTTGTTCGTGGCTGCCATGATACGGACGTCGACACGCTTCGTCGTGCTTGCCCCGACCCGGCTGAATTCGCCGGTTTCGAGGACTCTGAGCAGGCGAACTTGCGCGGCTAGCGGCATTTCGCCGATCTCGTCAAGAAATATCGTCCCCTTGTCGGCCTGCTCGAAATAGCCCGTGCGGCGCTCGATGGAACCGGTATAGGCGCCCTTTTCAGCGCCGAAGAGCTCCGACTCGAGAAGTCCTTCCGGGATGGCTCCGCAGTTCACGACGACGAGTGGATCGCGGCTGCGCGGGCTCAGAGAGTGAATCGCATTGGCAAAGAGTTCCTTGCCCACTCCGCTTTCGCCGCTAAGAAGAACGGTGATGTCCGTCCCCGATACGAGGCGGACGCGGTCGATGATATGCCGGATAGCATCGGAAGGGCCGATGATCCCGAATCGCTCCTGAATCGCTTCCCTGTCCATTCCTACTCCACGGTTTGCGACAGCCCCGGATGAGTCTCACCCGTCATCGATCCGATGAGGGTTGCCGAGGTGCAGTCAGAAATCAGCACGTCGACATACTGCCCCTTGGCGGCCCGACCGGCGTCGAAAACCACCATCTTGTTTCCATCCGTGCGGCCCGCGAGTTGTGCCGCACTTCGCTTGCTTGGACCTTCCACAAGCACGCGCTGAACCGTGCCGATTTCCGACCGGTTGCGCTCCAGCGATATCTCCTGCTGCAGCGCTATGATCTCTGAGAGGCGACGCTTCTTTGCCTCCTCCGGAACGTCGTCCACGAGCTTTCGGGCGGCGTATGTGTCAGGCCGCTCCGAATACGCGAACGTGAATGCATGGTCGTAGCGCACTTCCCGCATCAGGGAGAGCGTATCCTCGTGCTCCATCTCGGTCTCGCCGCAAAATCCGGCTATGATGTCCGTAGATAGCGCAATCCCGGGAACGATCGAACGTGCCCGTTCGATGAGTGCCAGATACTCTTCCCGCGTGTACGTACGACGCATGCGCGACAGTACGTCTGAATTTCCGTGCTGAACCGGTAAGTGTATGAAATTACATACATTATCGCGTTCTCTATGAATATGCAGGAGCGTTTCTGAACAATCCTTTGGGTGGCTCGTCGAGTAGCGGATTCGCAGATCGGCCGAGACCATGCTGATGCGATAGAGAAGCTCTGCAAAATCGACGGAAGTTCCGTTGTTGCCGTCCAGATAGGAGTTCACGTTCTGGCCGAGCACGGTGACCTCCTTGAAACCCTGATCGACGAGCCGGCTGACTTCCGAGAGAATGGAGTCGGCCGGGCGACTTCGCTCGCGTCCTCTCGTGAACGGCACGACGCAGAACGAGCACATGTTGTCGCATCCGCGCATAATTGATACGAACGCTGAGACGCCGTTCGTGTCGTAGCGAACCGGCGCGATGTCGGCATACGTTTCTTCGCGCGAGAGCTGGACGTTCACGCGTGCCTGGCCGAAATCCTGGGCGTGATCGAGAAGTCGGGGCAAGTCGCGGTATGCATCCGGACCGACGACGAGATCGACCAGCTGCTCTTCCTCGAGGAGGCGATGACGTAGTCGCTCTGCCATACAGCCCAGCACGCCGATGGTCATCGTCTCGCCAGACTTCCTCTTCCTGGAACGGAAGAAGTCGAGCCTGCGACGCACCTTCTGTTCGGCATTCTCCCGGATGGCGCAGGTGTTCAGCAGAACCACGTCGGCCTCTCCGGGGTTCTGTGTCAATCCGTACCCCTGTTCCGTGAGAATGGAGGCAACGATTTCCGAATCCGAAACGTTCATTTGACAACCGTACGTTTCCAAATAGACGCGCGGAGCGTCCGACGCCTCGACAGGCGCGACGTACTTCGGCCGGTCCAGCTCGTCATCGAGCAGGCCCAGACCGGTAACGATTTGATTCGGATGCGTGACGGCCATTTCCTTCTCAGGGGTGCGATGCGGAGCTTCCCGCAAAACCTTGTAAATTACCCGGAATGCGTTTCTCAAACAAAGCGAACGAGTTGGGTCAGGAGAAGTTCGCCGTGTTTTTGTGACGTTCAGGCCAATCGCATCTTTATCCAAACGGTCGAGTTTTGAAGCAGCTGCACCGCATGATCCTCCGCATGCTTCCAGGACCCTTTCTGGCCGCGTTCGGCAGTCTCATGTTTCTCCTGTTGATGCAGTTCTTGATGCGGCACTTGAGAGATCTTGTCGGTAAGGGATTGTCGGGCGTCGTGATCGCGGAGATTATCGCTTACAACCTCTCCTACATGGTTGTCCTGGCCGTACCGATGGCCGTGCTTGTCGCAACGCTGGCCGTTTTCGGTCGCATTTCGGAGTCGGGCTACTATCGGGTCATCAAGAGCAGTGGCATCTCGCTGGTCCAGGTGGCGTGGCCGGTATGGGCCGTTTCGCTGCTCCTGGTTGCGGGCATGATGTATTTCAACAACGAGTTGCTCCCTGAGTCCAACTACCGCGCCAAGGCCCTCTGGTACGACATCCGTCAGGCCAAGCCCGGCTTCGCGCTCGAGCCTGGAGTCTTTTATGACGGCGTCGACGGTTACAGCATCCGTGTGGCGTCAATCGATCACGAGAGCAACAGACTGGCCGGCATCACGGTCTTCGATTATACGGACGAAAAGGCGGGTCAGATCACACTGGCGGCGGCCCGAGGTCATATCGAAGCCAAGAACCGCGGACTCGAGGTTGACCTCGTGCTCGAGGATGGCGAGATGCATCGTCTGGTTCCAGGTTCGGAGGAGCGCTATGAGCGCATGTCCTTCAAGCGATATCGCGTACCTCTCGATCTTTCCGATTCGGTTTTCGGCCGCAGCGATCTGACGTCTACATCACGCTCCGACCGCACGACCAAGACGAGCGTCATGCGCGTCATTGTCGATTCGCTCGATGCGGCGGCCAGGCGCCAGACGTCCGAGTTGGAAACCGAATTGATGCAACTCGACGATGCCCCGTTCGCGACGCAGACCGATCGGGACACTTCGGTTTCGAAATCGGGCAAGCACGAGCCCGAACTCCAAGTCGTTGAGTCTGCTGTGTCCGTACTTCGGGCTCACAGAAACCGCGTGCAGGACCTCGCCTCGGCGCGCCGCTACACGCTGCGCCGGGCAAATCGATTTCGCGTCGAAATCCACAAGAAGTTTTCGATCGCCGTCGCATGCCTGGTATTCACGCTGATCGGCATTCCGCTGGGCCTCCGGGTACGGCGCGGGGGACTTGGCGTCGTTTCAGCACTCTCTATTGGGATTTTCATGATCTACTGGATATCACTGGTCCAGGGGGAGAAATTGGCCGACCGGGGATTTCTGGAGCCGTGGGTGGGCATGTGGGCTGCGAATATTCTCGTAGGGACGGTCGCGGTCGTTCTCGTCGCTGTTGTGAGCATGGATCTTCGTAATCGGCGATGGAAATGGATTTGACGCGACTCTACCTGGTTCCGACCCCGATCGGCAACCTCGAAGACATCACGCTGCGGGCGATCCGGGTGCTGAAGGAGGTCGATTTGATCGCCTGTGAAGACACCCGGACGTCGCGCACGTTGCTCACACGGTACGAGATTGGCACCCCCACGACGAGCTACCACGAGCACAATGCACGCCGGAAAGCCGGTGTGCTCATCGATCGAGTCAATGCGGGAGAACGGGTCGCACTCATTACCGATGCGGGCACACCCGGGATCTCGGACCCCGGGTTTCTGCTCATCAGAGCCGCGCTCGAAGCGGATGTGCCTTTTGAGGTCCTTCCAGGCGCAACGGCCCTCGTTCCGGCCTTGATCTTGAGCGGCCTGCCGAATCATCGCTTTGCCTTCGAAGGATTTCTGCCTCCGAAGAAAGGTCGAACGAGCAGATTGGCGTCGCTCGCGGAGGAGGAGCGCACCTGGATGCTCTATGAGTCTCCTCATCGGCTGCTCCGGACGCTCTCTGACCTTTCCAAGCACGTCGGTCCTGATCGTCAGATCTCGGTTTCGCGAGAACTGACGAAGAAGTTTGAGGAGACGGTTCGAGGTCGATGCGAAGACGTGCTCTCTCATTTTGAGGCCCAGCCGAGCATCCGAGGTGAATTCGTTATTGTCATTTCGGGAGCGTGACCTCGTGCATCCCACCCAAATCAAATCATGCCGATAAGAAACCCGGACGGGGGATTCATCGTTGAGGCGAGTCCTGACCAGAGATCACCGAGTACATCGAGAATTCGTCCGTTGAGCGCATCCCCTGAGACCGAATGAACAATCAAAAACTCCTCAATAGACTGACGGCCGGTCTGGTCTTCCTGTATGCCCTCGTGCTTTACGGGAGTACGGTTGCGCCGACGGCATCTTTCTGGGATTGCGGCGAATTCATCGCCATCTCGAATCGTCTGGAGGTCTCGCATCCGCCCGGCGCGCCGTTCTTTATGCTGCTCGGGCGGATTGTCTCCATGTTTGTTCCGACAGCATTCGTCGCGTTGTCGATCAACCTGTTGTCGGTCCTCGCGAGCGCCGTGACGGTACTCATGACCTACCTGATCATCGTGCACCTGGTCGAAGAGTGGAGGGGCGACAGTTCGACGTGGTCACGCAGGGACGAGATCGGGGTTTACGGCGGCAGCGCGATCGGCGCCCTCACCTTTGCTGCGACCGATTCTTTCTGGTTTAATGCCGTCGAGGCGGAGGTGTACGCGCTGTCCATGTTCTTTACGGCCATCGTCATCTGGCTGATCATGAAGTGGAGTGTCCACATCCGTCATGAACGTGCGGCCGGATCAATTCAGGGGCGGTTCGGATTCGGCCCCGTGACCAGCCGATACCTGGTTATCATCGCCTACCTGTTCGGGCTGGCGATTGGCATCCACCTCCTGAACGTGCTCTCCATCTTCTTCGTAGCGCTGATTGTCTTTTTCGACATGTTCGATCGGCCGCAATGGTCGTCGGGTCAACGCTTCAAAGGCCTGGTTCTCACGGGCGTCATTGCCTCACTGTGCTTCTTCGCCATCTATCCGGGTGTCATTTTGTGGCTGCCTGAACTGGCAGACACCCTTGGCTCTATTACCGTGGCCGTGGTTGGGATCGTCCTGCTGATTACGGTTCTGATCTACTACACGCAGAAGAACAAGATGCCCCTGGCGAACCTGGCGGCAATCAGTTTTGCCGTCATCCTGATCGGCTACTCTACGTACGGCATCATTTTCATTCGCAGTGCCGCCGATCCGCCGATCGACGAAAACGACCCGGAAGCCCTCGACTCTATCGTCTCGTATTTGAAACGCGAGCAGTATGGCACCGCGCCCATTTTGGACCGCATGTACTCGCCCATGCCGGCACACCAGAACTTCTATGCGCGCTACCCGAACGAATTGTCGTTCTTCGTCGACTACCAGCTCGACCACATGTATGTCCGCTACTTCATGTGGAATTTCGTCGGCAAGGAGAGTGACGCACAGGATGCAAATTGGACCTCCGGCTTCACATCTCGGACGGATGCGGTCGTCGCGTCATCCCCCAGCGAACGAGCGTCCCACAACGTTTACTTCGCGCTGCCGCTGTTGCTCGGATTATTCGGGATGATGTACCATTTCAAGAGAGACTGGCGACGGGCGATGGCGGTGGGCATCCTGTTCCTTCTCACCGGGGTGGGGGTCATTGTATACCTCAATCAGACACCTATGCAGCCACGTGAGAGGGACTACTCCTACGTGGGGAGTTTCTTTGCCTTCAGTTTATGGATTGGAGTCGGTGCGACGGGTGTAATCGAGTTGGCGGCAGACGGCTTCAAGAGCATATTTCAACGTGCTCGAAAGCTCCAGACTGCCGGCACAGCGGCGGCTCTGCTCGCCCTCTTGTTCATCCCGTTTTGGGTGGCCTACCAGAATTATGATGATCACGACCGGTCGGGCAGGTACGTAGCGACTGACTATGCGTACAATTTGCTCATGAGCCTTGAGCCCAACGCGATCGTCTTCACCAACGGGGACAACGATACATTTCCCCTGTGGTATATGCAGGAAGTCGAGGGCGTTCGCCGTGACGTGCGAGTGGTTTGCCTGTCGCTATTGAACACGAAGTGGTATATCCGGCAGCTGCGCGATGAGTGGTCTCGTCAGTCGGCGCCGGTCGCCATGTCTTACGACGATGCCGGTATTGAGAAACTCACGGTTGTGCCCTGGCATGCCCAGGAAATCCGCCTGCCCGTCAGGCTTCAGGCCGTGATGAAGCAGAAGAATCCGGCCGTTACGCCAGATGACTCTGCGCTCGCCGTGAGTCCCATGGTCTGGCGTTTCGAGGGTCGTCCGTACTCCGACAAATTCAACATGCTCTACGTGGCCGACCAGGCGGCGCTCGACATCATCATCGAGAATGCGAAGCGTGACTGGGAGCGTCCCATTTACTTCGCCAATACGACCAGTAGGGACGGCCAGCTCGACCTCCAGCACTATTTCCAGGCTGAGGGTCTCGCGTACCGTGTGGTGCCTATCCCTCAGGATGAGGGTTATCAGGGTCGCGTGGTTCCGGATCTGGTGTACGAGCGATTCAAGGAATTTCGATTTACCGGGCTGAACGATCCTGGTGTCCACTTTGACGAGAACATCCGCCGCATGATCGACAACTATCGGCTCACGTTCGCGCACCACGCCGAAGAGATGGCGGCGGCCGGGGCACGGAAGAAGGCGCTCGACATGCTGGAGACGCTCATGGAGAAAGTGCCGTTCTCGACGATTCCGGGCGACGTCTATTCCACGATAAGCCTGGCAAACGCATTCGAGACGCTGGGCGCCAACGAATGGGTCACCAAGACGCTCGAGACGGCACAACCTCTTGTCCTCGACAGGTTGGCTTCCGCTACGTCTGAACGCGACCTTCGCCAGCTCCAGCAGTTCATTCAAATGGTCCAGGTGGCCTATTTCCGCAACGGTGATTTTGCCCAAGCGGCAGACTTCACGAAGAAGATCGCGGAGATCGCCGGGGATTCATCCGTTGCCCAGACGGAAGAGGAATTGCGTCAGCGATATGGAAGCATGGTTCGCAAGCCCGCGACCGACTCGGGAGCGGACACGCTCAGCGACACGGAGTAACGTTTATTGCGCCTGCCCCGATGGCAACCTATTTTCGTCTAGCCCCAACACAAATACCGGTCTTACATGTCATTCGCGTTTTCGGACAAGGATTTTGATCGGATCTCGGCGGTTCTCGGGGTCAAAACGGAGCGTGATGGCAACGTCATTCGCTATCGTTTGACGGATCAGGCAAGCGGACGCAAGCTCGTCCTGGAGATCAATGTCGACGTCGTTCTTCCAGAAGATATTGCCGACGCCCCGACGACACTGATATCCGCATATGCCGCGAACTCGTTTCTGCAGCTTCACGGATGCACGGGATTCATTGCCAGTGAGGAGCTCGGGGAGGTGATCTTCTTCGCCCGCCAGCGCGGGTCCACAAACGGGCTCGTGGTCGAACGAGAGGCAGGCTGTTCGCTGTATGCCAGTGTTGACGACCGTCTCCTGTCGGCCGACTTCACCCAACTCCCGCCCGAAGTAATGATGAGCAGCGTCGCGCTATCGATGACTGAGACGCTTTTCAACGACTTCAACTGAGCCGCCACGGGTCCAAAACGATCGATCGTATGCTCATGCCCGATCCGATCGAGCTGGCCGTGTCACACCCGACTCGTCGTGTCGCGTTTGAGCCCATTCGCACGCTTCTCGATCTCGTAGCCCGGCGCGAGCATTCGTCGATCGGGGCGCTCAGCGTTGTCTTTGCAGACCACCAGACCGTCGAAGGATTGAACCGGCGCCACCTGGGTCGATCTTACACCACCGACGTAATCGCATTCGATTTGCGGGCGAATCCCGGCCATGGACCCGTCGACGGCGAAATCTATATCGATCTCGATACCGCCGCCGAAAGAGCTCCTGAGTTTGGGGTGCACTATACCGACGAAGTGCGCCGTTATGCGATCCACGGTCTACTCCACCTCCTTGGCTACCTCGACGAAACGGAGAACGGGCAGCGGGAGATGCGTCGCCTCGAAGACACGTACCTGCGGGAATTTGAGACAACCTGAGGGTCATCGTTCGGGAGGCCTTGAAACTCTTTCAGGAATTCCATAGTAACCAAAAGACAACGTCGTGATCACAACCAAGCTACTTGGAGGTTTGCATGCGAACTGAGATCACGTTTCGACACTTTGACTCCGTTCCGGCACTTAAAGAACATGCCTCAAAAGGAATCGCAAAGCTCTCGCGATACTATGACGGTATTACTGACGCGCGCGTCGTGCTCGACGTAGAGCAACCCGAATCCACGCAGAAATCGGTCGAGATTTCGCTCGGTGTCTACCGTGACATACTGACGGCGAAAGACAGCGCGACCACGCACGAGGAGGCAATAAATCGCTGCATCTCGCAGTTGAGGCGGCAAGTAATCCGTTACAAAGACAAATTGCGCTCGGTGGACAAGGACGTCCACCGCTAGAGGGACTTCCTATTTTCTTGGCTCGGGCTCGACGATACGAATATGCAGCTCCTCGAGCTGCTCGTCATCGACAAAGTCCGGAGATTGAACCATAGGTTCCTGGGCGCTTTGCGTCTTTGGGAAGGCAATAACGTCTCGGATGTTTTCCGTGTCCGAGAGGGCCATCGTAATGCGATCGAGACCCAGCGCGATGCCGCCGTGCGGTGGCGCGCCGAATCGGAACGCGTCGAGCAGAAATCCGAACCGGCGCTGCGCTTCCTCGGCGCTGATGTTGAGCAGCTCGAACATCCGTGACTGCACCGCCCTGTTGTGAATACGGATTGACCCGCCACCGATTTCATTGCCGTTCAGCACGAGGTCGTAGGCGCGGGCTCTGACCTTACCCGGATCGGAATCCAGCAGGCCGAAGTCTTCGACCGAGGGAGATGTGAATGGGTGGTGCACGGCCGACCAGCGCGATTCCGACGCACTCCATTCCAACAGTGGGAAATCAGTAACCCACAGGAAACTGAACGCATCTGAATTCTTGAGCAGCCCCAGTTCCTGAGCCATGTGAAGTCTGAGGGCTCCCATCTGCTCGTAGACCTTTGGATCCGACCCGGCAAGCACCAGGATCAGATCACCCGGCTGCCCGTCAATGGCGGCAATCGCGCGATTGAGAAATTCCTTGGGAAGTGCGTCTTCCTTGACCGAGGCCTGGACGCTCCCGTCCTCCCCAATCTTGAAATAGATCAGTCCGCCGGCTCCGATACGGCGGCGCACGATGTCTTTGTCGAGGCGGTCCATGGCGCCGCGTCCACGACTTCCCTCACCGGGCACGCGGATGCCGACCACGGCCCCTCCCTCCTGAAGGATCTGTTCGAAAACCCGGAACGGAGATCCTTTGAGTTCTTCGCTCAAGTCGTGGATCTCCATCTCGAAGCGCGTATCGGGCTTGTCGGATCCGTACCGCGTCATGGCTTCCCGATAAGTAAGCCGGGGGAATGGAAGCGAGACCTCCATGCCGCGAATCTCTCGCCAGATCTCCTGCATGAGACCTTCGATCAACTCGCGTACGAGCTCTTCGGTGGCGAACGATATCTCGACGTCGACCTGGGTGAATTCAGGTTGGCGATCCGCACGGAGGTCTTCGTCTCGAAAGCACTTGACGATCTGGAAGTAGCGGTCGAGGCCCGCAATCATCAAAATCTGCTTGTAGGTCTGAGGCGACTGCGGCAGCGCATAAAACCTCCCGGCATGAATGCGGCTCGGGACGAGATAGTCTCTCGCACCTTCCGGCGTGCTCTTCATGAGCACCGGGGTTTCGACCTCAACGAAAAGATGGTCGGAGAAATACCTTCGGACGACCTGATAAAGCTGATGTCGCAGCACGATACGTCGCTGAAGTCGCGGCGTGCGCAGGTCGAGATAACGGTATTTGAGGCGGAGGTCTTCGGAGACGTTGCCCTGCTTTTCTTCGTGCGACGAGACCGTGAAAGGCATCGGCTCCGATGCGTTCAGAAGCTCGAGATCGGTGACGCGCACCTCGACCTCACCCGTGGGCAGGCGCGTGTTTATCGTGTCGTCGGAACGCGCTTGGACTTTTCCGCGAACCGACACGACGTATTCACTGCGCAGGACCTCGGCATTCTTATGCGCGGCGGCGTTGTCCTGCGGAGAGAACACCACCTGCGTGAGACCAAAGCGATCCCTGAGATCGATGAAAATCACCCCACCGAGGTCGCGTCGCGTGTCTACCCAGCCCTTGAGTACGACTTCGCGTCCGACGTCCTCTCGCCGCAGTTCGCCGCAATGGTGTGTTCTATATGGATGTCCCGTGGACTTCGACATTTCAAACGTTCCTATCATTAAAACGGGCTGCAACCCTATGCGCCGCAGCCCGCCTGAAGAAAACCCAATATAAGTTCCTGTTTCCTAAAGGAAGGCAGCGCGTGGTGCGGTCACTCGTCTGATTCTTGACGAATTCCACAACTGACTCGTTGTTGGAGTAGTTTCCGAACGATGGCAAGACGTCACGCTCAAATCGACAATCCAGAGCAGCTCGCTGAGTCGTTGCGACAGGGTGACGACCGCACGCTGGCTCGCGTCCTGACCCAGGTTGAAAACCAGGGAGAAGGGTATGAGCGCATTCTCGATGCCGTCTACCCGTCGGTTGGCACGGCGTGGCGCATCGGACTGACAGGGCCGCCCGGCGCAGGGAAGTCTACACTCGCCGCGCGCATCATCCGCGTCTTGCTGGCGGACGGCAAGAAGGTCGCCTATCTCGGTGTTGATCCGTCGAGTCCGTTTTCCGGCGGTGCGCTGCTTGGTGATCGCGTGCGGCTCGGACAGGATGACGCGGAAGACCGCTTCTTTGCGCGAAGTCTGGCGACACGCGGCGCTCAAGGGGGACTCAGCGAGCAGACTGAAGCCTCGGTGGACGTTCTGGACGCGGCTGGATTCGACGTCGTAATCGTCGAATCCGTCGGTGTCGGGCAGTCGGAAATCGACATTTCCCGGGTGGTCGATACCGTCGTCGTCGTTCTCGTTCCAGAGAGCGGAGACGAGATCCAGGCGATGAAGGCGGGGCTTCTCGAAGTGGGTGACGTCCTCTGCGTGAACAAGGCCGATCGGGCGAACGCCGATGCCTTGGTGACGGCGCTCCGATCCTCGATTGCGATGCGTTTGCGTCGCCAGGATGGGTGGGAAACGGCGATCGTTTCAACCATCGCGACCGGGCCGGGCGACGTCGACGATCTGATTGCTCGATTGCACGCGCACCGCCGTGCCCTCGACGAGACCGGACTGTGGACCCGGGCGCGCCGCGATCGTCTCAGACGTCGAATCGAGACGCTCGTTACGCGACGATGGCTGCGCAGCTTCTGGACTCCACAACGCGTGCGCGTTCTCGAGGAAGCCCTGGATGATATCGATGCGGCCATGCCGCGACCCTATGCCCTCGCTGACAAAATCATTTCCTCAGATCCGAATCCATGACCGATCGTCAATCCGTTCACGACGCAGTTCAAATCGAGGTCAACCGGCTTCCCCACGCCGAAGACCTCGATCTCCCCGAATACGCTACCGCACTGAGTGCGGGGATGGACCTGCGGGCGGCAATCGCCCCGAACGAGTCGATCACGCTGGCCGTGGGTGAGCGCAGGCTCATTCCGACCGGACTCAAGATCGGGCTCCCACCCGGATTCGAGGCGCAGGTTCGGCCTCGCAGCGGGCTGGCCGTGAAGCACGGCGTCACCGTCCTCAACAGCCCCGGAACAATCGATGCCGATTACCGGGGCGAGGTGAAGGTGATCCTCGTCAATCACGGCACGACTCCGTTCGAGATTCGACGCGGCGATCGAATTGCCCAGATGATTGTCGCGCGCCATGCAACGGTCCGCTGGTTTGAGACGGATGAGCTGTCGTCAAGCGAACGGGGCGAAGGTGGATTCGGACATACCGGACACTAGGTCGGACCACGGACCACGGACCTAAGACGACTCCGGGCTCGGGATTCCGGACTCAGAACTTGCCTCTATGGCGCCGCCCATCAGGACGGCGAGCGGGTGAAGCGGCGCGATGTTCTCGCAAATGATCTTCAGCGAGGAGGTGATCGGTACAGCCAGCACCATGCCCCAGATTCCCCACAGCCAGGCCCAGAAGATGAGTGAGAAAAGCACGACGAGCGGGCTCAGATTCAGACTTGATGCCATGATTCTTGGCTCGAAGACGTTGCCCATGACGGATTGCGTCGAGATGAGCAGGGCCAGCACGAGAAATGGCACCCACAGGGTGTCGAACTGAAGGAGAGATATCGTGACCGGGAAGATGGTGGAGATGATCGAGCCGAAATTGGGGATGAAATTTAGCAGAAAGGTCAGGAAGCCCCATAGAAACGGGAAGTCCACACCTAGGGCAAGAAGGATCACGGTAGCAATGGCGCCCGTAATCAGACTTATGAGCGATTTTGCGAGCAAATATTGCTTGATCTGGGCGTCGATATTCCTCGCAATGTGATAAAGCGTTTCGGCGCGCTCGGATGAAAACGCCGTGGCGATCTTGGGAGCCAGCGTGCCCGTTCCCGCCAGGATGAACATCAGGAAGAGCAGGACGATAAGACTATTACTGAACACGAGGAGGAAAGACGAGAAGGCAGACTGGGTCGCCTGCACGAACGTGCGTACGTTCAATGGTGACTGCGACGCGAACTCGCTGATGTCGATGTTCCACTGAGCGCCAAGATGCTCGGCGTATGTCAGCATTTCATCGGTGATCGACTCGATCCTCGCTTCGTAGCGCGGAAGGGCGTCGATAAAAGCCGCAGTCGTTCCATACAGTGTGAATCCGAACCCTACGACGACCACGAGAACGATCACCAAAACGCCGATCAGCGACACGAAAGTTGGAATGCCACGTTTGTTCGACCAGGAGATGATCGGCTTGAAGAGGTACGACAGCAATACGGCTCCAATGAAAGGCAGCAGAACGGCACGCAGCGCCAGAAGTACGCCGCCAATGGCGATGACCACCAGAATACTGAGGAGGATCATTACGAAACGATCGTTCTTCATGCCATTAGATGGTACGTGTAGAGTTCACGGAACCGAGGCTGCACAGGAGCCGTATTATTAACCTCATCACACTAAGTTACGGAAACCCTTCTGCTAGGGTTGAGAGATTTCCCAGGGGGATTTTATGGCAACGGAGCGAATGGAGGAAAGCTGGTCGCGGATCAAGACGCAGATTCAGAACATTTGGGGCGAGTTCGACGAGAAGGAGATGAAGAAAGCCCGCGGTGATCTGCGTGAAATGGTCAGCCTGATCCATGAAAAGACAGGCGAGGACGTCCAGCAGATCATCCAGAAGATCAGCACGATCGTCTGAGACGTTCTCCAGGTCGAGCCGGCAGCACGGCCTTCAATGGGTCGGGTGCGGACCTCTGAACTATCTAACGTCGGTACATGACAAGTCGACGAACAGGGGTCGGTGTGATCGAGTCAGGAGTTCCGGCCGTTCCACCCAGCAGTCTGAAGCGACTTGAAGCCCTGCGCTCCGAGATTTCAAAGGGGGGCGGGGACAAGCGTATCGAGCGCGAGCATGCTCGCGGAAAGCTCACAGCGCGTGAGCGAATCGCCGCCCTTCTCGACGACTCGAAATCCTTTCTCGAATTAGGCACGTTCGCCGGCCACGAAATGTACGCCGACGAAGGAGGCTGCCCTGCCGCAGGCACCGTTATGGGGCTCGGCCGCATCTCCGAACGTCTCTGCCTGATCGTCGCCAACGATGCCACCGTAAAAGCCGGCGCGTGGTTTCCCATCACAGCGAAAAAGAATCTCCGCGCTCAGGAGATTGCGCTGGAGAACCATCTCCCGATCATCTATCTGGTGGATTCCGCCGGGGTTTTTCTCCCGATGCAGGACGAGATCTTCCCCGACAAAGAACACTTTGGCCGAATTTTCCGGAACAACGCCGTGCTGTCGGCCAAGGGAATACCCCAAATCGCAGCGATTATGGGAAGCTGCGTAGCCGGGGGAGCATACCTGCCTATCATGAGCGACGAGGCCCTGATCGTAGATGGTACCGGTTCCGTTTTTCTTGCGGGACCGTTTCTCGTCAAGGCGGCAATCGGCGAATCGACAGACAACGAAACGCTCGGCGGGGCGACGACGCATTCTTCCATCAGTGGGGTCACCGACTATCTGATGAAGGATGACCGGGAATGCCTTGAGACGATTCGATCACTCGTTTCGCATCTGGGCCGGCCAAACAGTGCGGGATTTTCCCGCACCGAGCCGTCCCCACCGACCACGCACGGCGACCGGCTGCTCGAGGTTGTGCCCCAGGACAGGAGCCAGCCGTACGACATGATGGGCGTGATCGAGGGAATCATCGACGCTGGTTCCTGGACAGCGTACAAATCCGAGTACGGCAAAACACTGCTTTGCGGATACGCCCGCATCGATGGATGGAGCGTCGGCATTGTGGCCAATCAGCGCCTCGTCGTTAAGACAGCCCGCCGCGAAATGCAGGTTGGGGGAGTGATCTACTCTGACTCGGCAGACAAGGCCGCCCGGTTCGTGATGAACTGCAACCAGAAGAAAGTGCCCCTCGTCTTCCTTCAAGACGTCTCCGGATTCATGGTCGGTACGCGAGCCGAACAGGGAGGCATCATCAAGGACGGCGCCAAAATGGTCAACGCTGTTGCGAACTCGGTCGTCCCGAAGTTCACCGTGATCGTCGGTAATTCCTACGGTGCTGGAAATTACGCCATGTGTGGTCGCGCCTACGATCCAAGGCTCATTTGGGCCTGGCCGTCCGCTCGAATTGCGGTGATGGGCGGAAGTCAGGCGGCCAGCACGCTGCTGCAGATACAACTCGCGAAACTCGAACGCTCGGGCAAGAAGCTCACGGAGGACGAAAAGGATGCCATGCTGCACGAGATCGAGTCGCGGTACGAAGCCCAGGCCGATCCGCTCTATGGGGCGGCAAGACTGTGGGTCGATGAGATCATCGATCCGAGGACGACGAGAGAGTGGATCTCCACCGGCATCGAAATGGCCGACCATAATCCTGAAATGCCCTCTTTCTCACCAGGGGTAATCCAAACCTGAGATTCAGAGCGGGATCAAAATTTGAATCCCGTCAAGACTATATTCGACATGCTGGAGGATAAACGGAAGACAACGAATGGCTGGATCGGATAAGAAAAAGAAAGGGCCTCCCCGTGGTGGGCCCGAACGAGCGCGTCTGTTCAATCGGTTGATTTTTGGTATCGCGCTCTTTGGTGTGCTTCTAACGATACACCTCTGGATTCAGTCCGAGCGAGGGTTCTCGCGCGGATGTCTGGGGCTTTCGGAACCGGAAGAAGCCGGCATCTCGGAGTGTGCGGCCGTAGTCCAGAGCGACGCGGGAAAACTCTTTGGCATATCAAACATTGTGTACGGGTTTCTCTTTTTCGGAGCCATGGCGACGCTCAGTTTTGGGGCCATCCTGGCCCGAGAGGAGCGGGCGAAGAAGCTGAAGTTGGCGGGATTCATCTCGTCGGCTATCGGGATATGCTACGCGTTGTTCCTCTTTTCGTATCAGGTTTTTGCTCTGGGCGAATTCTGCCAGCTCTGCCTGACCACGGCGTTTACAACGGCGGTCCTGTTTGCGGTCTTCATCATTTACCGTGCCAACACCCACGTGCCGACGTTTGATCTGGCCGGACTCGTTCGGGAGATCGGCTGGTTCCTGTTTATGGTGTTCGTCGCGGCGCTGCTCGTCGTCGCCGACGTCTTCTTTGTAAATCGCCTGGGAACGCTCGAAACCGCAACAGCCGGGATTTCAGAGGCTCCCCCTGCGGATTACAGTGGGAATCTATCTGAGCCCGCGGCTACAGCGCCGGTGGATAGTGCCGCGCTCGAGGCCGGGTTGGCCAGCATGTGCCGGTTCGATGACGCAACGCCCACCCTCTCGAATTTCGATGGGCTCCTTGTAGGTGCGCCCACAGTAGGGGAGCCCGATGCACCCGTCCGCGTCGTCGAATTTTTCGATCCGAATTGCCCGCACTGCAAAGCGCTGAATAGTGTCATGCCGCAGATCATTGCAGCGATTGGGGGATCGTGCGTCCGTCCATTTCAAGCCGTTTCCGCTTTGGCCCTACTCGTATTCGCAGGTCGAGGCCCTCTATCTGGCGAACGATGCCGGCAAGTTTCAGCAGATGCTAGACCTGCAGATGGAGCGACAGAAGCCCGGCGGGATGTCGATTAGCGAATTGACAGACATTGCGGATGAGATCGGGATGGACAGCGATCAGTTCAAGCGAGATCTGATCCGAGGGAAGTATCGTTCCCGGGTCAGCCGTGATCATGCTCAGGTCAGTCGCGCAGGAATCAGGAGCGTGCCCAAAGTGGCCATCGAGGGACGCTTCGTATCGAGCCGGTCCCTGATTCCGCAGTGTATGGACTATCTCGTCGAGCAGGTAGCTGCCAGCTGATATTTGAAAATTGTCATGCCCGCCGTCCGTCGTCTCCGATTTACGCTTCTTCTGACAGCCATCTTGGGGTCAGTCGGATCGCTTGCGGCTCAGCAGCTCCCGCTGTCGGTGCCCTTCAGCGTGGATGGAGTCACTTACGATGGAGCGGTACCGAAACCTGACTCGGTCCTGGGATATCGCATCGGTGAGAGGCATACCCGGCCCGACGAGCTCGTAGCATATTTCGAAGCCGTTGCCGAAGCCAGTGACCGTGTCCGGCTGGTCGAGTACGGGCGTTCGTTTGAAGGGCGACCCCTGATTGCCGCGATCGTGACGAGCGCGGACAACCAGGCGAGGCTGGATCGGATCCAGGAGGCTAATGTTCGCCTTTCGGAGACACCCTCGGAAGTAAGCGACGCTGAATTGGAGACGATGCCCGTCGTCGCGCAGTTTCATTACACGGTGCACGGCAATGAAGCGTCAGGTTCGGAAGCGGCGATGCTCGTGCTCTATCATCTGGCGGCCGGGAACGGAGAGCCGGTTGAGTCGATTCTCCAGCACGCCGTCTTGATCATCGATCCGTGTATCAATCCCGACGGGCGCGATCGTTTTGTCGACTGGGTCAACGAAAACGGAAGTCGCGGTAGGGAATCCCGATCCTCAAGATCGCGAGCACAACGAGCCTTGGCCCGGCGGTCGTACGAATCACTATTGGTTTGATCTGAATCGCGACTGGCTGCCGGCGCAGCTCCCGGAAAGCCAGGGGCGACTCAGGCTGTTCCACAGCTGGAGACCGCAGGTTCTTCTCGACGGGCACGAAATGGGTCGCGACGAGACGTTCTTCTTTCAGCCCGGTATCCCCGACCGATCCAACCCAAACACGCCGAAGGCCAGTCAGGCGCTGACCGAAAAACTGTCGCGATACACCGCGCGGGCGCTCGACAGGATCGGGAGCCTGTACTTTACGAAGGAGCAGTACGACGATTTCTATTACGGGAAAGGATCTACCTATCCCGATGTGAACGGGGCAGTCGGGATTCTCTTTGAGCAGGGTTCGTCACGCGGTCTAAGAGTCGCGACGACGGATGGTGAGCTGTCCTTCGGCTTCGGCATCCGTAATCATTTGGCGGCTTCGTTGGGCATGCTTGATGGTGCGGTCCGCATGCGCAAGGAACTGCTGGCAAACCAACGTGCCTTTTACAGCACCGCGATCGAAGCGAGTAAAACGCAGCCTGTCCGCGCGTGGATTTTTGGCTCGGAAGAGGATCGAACGCGCTCCAACGAATTGGTTCGGACCCTGCGACGACATCGGATAGAAGTGTACGCGCTCGCTCGAAAGACGAGCGCGGACGGCCGGCAATTCGTGCCTGGAAGCGCGTACGTCGTCCCGACTGGGCAGCGACAGTTTCGCCTTATCAAGGCGGCTTTCGAGCGTGTCGACTCCTTTCAGGATTCCGTTTTCTATGATGTGTCGACGTGGACTCTCCCCCTCGCGTTTGGCGTCGCCAATGGATCGGTGACCGATGATGTCTCCCCGCTTCTCGGTGAGAGGATCACGGATGACATGGCGTCGGGTGGGCACCTGATCGGTGGGAAGTCCGATTACGGCTACGTCATGGGGTGGGACCGTTATTACGCGCCGCGCGCACTGTACCGGATGCTGGCGGCTGGTGTGCCGGCCCGCGTCATGCTGAGTCCGTTTGAGCTCGACATCGCAGGTCGGCGCGTTCGATTTGAGCGGGGCACAATTATCCTCCCGGCCAATGATCGAACCGACGCCGGTGGCATTTCCATCGATTCGCTGCACGACCTGGTGAAGGATGCGGTTCTCAACGACCAGGTGGTCATTCATTCCGTTGGCCGGAGCTTGACGGCGGAAGGACCCGCTCTTGGTGGGCCGAGCACCGTCAGGCTGCACCTTCCGCTGCTGGCGGCGCTGGCCGGGCAGGGCGTTTCTGCCTACAGATTGGGGGAAGCCCGCCATCTGCTGAACGAACGCATGGGGATCCCGCTCACGCTGCTCGACATGGATCGACAGAGCAAGGTCTCCCTCGACCGCTATACGACGCTCGTTCTTGTAGATGGCGATTACAGCGGACTCGGACCCGAGTTCGTCGATCGGCTCAAAACCTGGTTGGCTCGAGGCGGGCGACTGCTTGCAATCCAGCGCGCTGCGAAATGGGCAGCTGATCAGGGACTGGCAAATGTCGAATTTCAGACTTTCGACGAGCCGGCCGAATCGCGCTGGATTCGATTCGATGAAAAGGATGCCGTCAAACAGGCGTCAGAGATCTCCGGCGCCATATTCGACGTCCAGCTCGATCCGTCCCACCCGCTCGCGTTTGGTTTGCCGCAGCGGGTGGCGTCGTTCAAGTCGAGCCGCGACGTCCTCAAGCCGTTGGTCGATCCCGGGACGACCGTCGGTGTCTATACCCACGATCCGCTTCTCAGTGGATACGTGCCGCGCGACCGCAAGTCGGCCTTTGGCGGCACCGCAGCCATCCTAAGCGTGACTTCGGGCGAGGGCCGCGTGGTCCTGATGGAAGATTCGCCGACATTCAGGGGATTCTGGTTCGGTACTCACCGCCTTTTCCTCAACGCTGTGCTTCTCGCCGAGGCCTATTAACTCGGCAGAAATTCGCATGCAGACCATCGTCGGGATTGTATTTTTCAAAATCCCGGGTCCCACATGATGGTCTAACCATAAATGTTGTTTTACCGATGTCTTCTGCTAAGCTGATACTCGATGGTAACGAGTCCGAGTTGCCGGTGATTACCGGTAGTGAGGGCGAAGTGGCGGTCGACGTACGCTCGTTACGTAAATCCACGGGCGCGATAACCTACGATCCCGGATACGGCAATACAGGTTCGTGCTCAAGCGCCATAACGTTCATCGACGGCGAGCAGGGCATTCTGCGTTACCGGGGTTACCCGATCGAAGATCTTGCCCAGCACTCGTCGTTCACTGAAGTTTGCTATCTGCTCATTCACGGCGACTTGCCGACTGAGGCGGAGTTCCAGGAGTTCTCGAGGAAGTTGACTTATCACAGTCTGCTCCATGAGGACATGAAGAAGTTTTTCGAGGGATACCCCCCTAGCGCGCACCCGATGAGTGTGCTTTCGGCGATGGTGGCATCGCTGTCGGCCTACTACCCTGAGAATGGAAACCCCGATGACCTCCGACTGAACGTCGTCAGGCTTCTTGCGAAGTTAAAAACGATTGCTGCGTTTTCGTTCAAGAAGTCGATCGGCCAGCCGTTCATCTATCCGCGGAATGAGTTGGCCTACAGCGCCGATTTCCTCAATATGATGTACGCGGTTCCATCTGAGGACTACGTCGTACCGGCATCACACGCTCACGCTCTGGATCAACTCCTGATTCTCCATGCCGATCATGAGCAGAACTGCAGCACGTCTACCGTCCGGATGGTCGGTTCCAGCGGCGCTGATCTGTTCGCTTCGATCTCGGCCGGGATCAGCGCCCTGTCGGGACCGCTGCACGGCCGTGCCAATCAGGAAGTCATCGAGATGCTCGAGACGATCCGCAGCGACGGCGCCAATTACTCGAAATACATCGATAAGGCCAAGGACAAAGACGACCCGTTCAAGTTGATGGGCTTCGGCCACCGCGTTTACAAGAATTTCGATCCGCGTGCCACGGTTATCAAACAGGCCTCGAACGACATTCTCGCTCAACTCGGGGTCGCCGACCCGCTGCTCGATATCGCCGTTCATTTGGAGGCCGCCGCACTGGAGGATGAGTATTTCATCGAAAGAAAACTCTTCCCCAACGTGGACTTCTACAGCGGCATTCTCTATCGGGCGATGGGCATCCCGACGAACATGTTTACGGTGATGTTCTCGCTTGGGAGATTGCCGGGCTGGATTGCCCAGTGGCTCGAGATGAAGGAGGATCCAGGCGGTCGCATTCACCGTCCGCGCCAGGTCTATACCGGGGAGACCGTAAGGTCGTATGTACCAATAGCGGAGCGCTAAGAGCCGTCGGAACTGGCAAAGCCCGGCCTCGGTACGAACAGCCGCAAACTGATCGTAATGCGCTGGTGCTGCCGGGTCCTATTCTTCGTCGCGCTGCATTGCGGATTCGTTCTCGGGTCCGCGAAGGGGCAGTCGTACTCGATTCTGAACGACTCGCTCGTCATGAACGAGGCGGAGGAGGGGCTGCACCTGGTTTACAATCTCCAGTTCGACAGCGCCGCGGTCGTCTTCTCTGGCATCACAAAAGAGCATCCCCGTCACCCGATCGGCCCCTTCTTCGAAGGCCTGAACGTGTGGTGGCGCATTATGGTCGACCTCAACGACGACCGGTACGACAAGCGATTCAATCGCCTGATGCAGGATGTAATCGACCGCGCCGACGTGCTTCTCGAAAAGGATCCGGACAACGTCGACGGTCTCTTCTTCAAAGGACTCGGATTGAGCTTTCGCGGAAGACTGCATTCCAACAGAAGGCACTGGTTGCGGTCGATTCGCGATGCTCGCGGCGCTATCAGCCAGGTCGTGCGGTTGGCTGAAACCAATGCGGAGAGCGATGACTTCTATTTTGGATGGGGGATATACGACTATTTCGCCGACGCCCTTCCTGACGAGCAAAAATGGCTGGTTCCTCTAAAACTGTTCTTTCCGAACGGGGATCGCAAACGAGGGATCGAAGAACTGGAGCGGACATTTCACGACGGACGCCTGCTTCGAGCCGAGGCGGCCTACTTTCTCTTCCAGATCTATACGGTTTACGAACCGAACTACTTTCGCAGCCTGGAATACATTACGTGGCTTCGGGTCCGTTATCCGCGCAACGTCGTTTTCCGGTCGCTCGAGGCAAAAGCCTATGCCAGGTTCGGTCGCTGGGACGAGGCAAAGCCGATCTTCGAGGAGCAGCTGGCTCGTTGGGAGGCCGATAAGGCTGACTACCCCGACGCGCTCGCGGAGCAGGCTCTGTACTATATCGCGCGTACGGAAATGATTCGGGGAGCGTATCGCGATGCCCTTGACTACCTGAAACGACTGAACGACCTGACCGAACCAACCGGGGAAGAAAGCACGTGGCGCGTGCTCGGGCTCCTGAGACAGGGGATGGCGTTCGACGCGCTCGGTTTTCGCCGTTATGCGATCATGCGCTACAAGCAGGTGATTCCAATGAAAAACTGGTCGGATTCACGGCGACGAGCCAAGCGCTACCTGAAGACGCCCTATCGTTCGTCTGTTCCCATCGTCGACCCCGAAGTAACGGCCGAACGGCAGGAAAAGTAGATACATGCGACCTTTTCGATACCTCGCGTGGGATGATGACCGCCACGGCGCCGCACGCTCCACTTTCGAGAATCTGTTCAACCTGTTTCAGCAGCTGCTTCTGATAACGGCAGGTGACGTCCGAGAAGCACTGGAATGGCTCACGGAGCTGGATCGGCAACACGGTGTGACCGATGAAGACATGGGCATGGGGGATTTTATCGAGGAGCTCAAGAATCGCGGATACATTAAGCCCGATGAGCAGCAGGTGTGGCGTCCGACGCCGAGCTTGGAGCGCGGCCTTAGACGGCGCTCCCTGGAGGAGATTTTTCGGCAAATCGAAAAAGGCGATGCCGGCTCCCACGCCGTGCCCGATGCCGGAACCGGATCCGAGCGGATGCCCGAGACGCGGCCATGGCAGTTCGGGGACGACGTGCATGCGCTCGACGTGACCGGAACGCTGTCGAATGCCTTCCGGCGAAGTGGAGCCGACGACCTCCGCATCACCGAAGACGACTTTGAAGTCTACGAAACCGATCATCAGACAGGAATGGCGACAGTGCTCATGATCGACGTCTCGCATTCGATGGTGCTCTACGGCGAAGATCGGATTACGCCGGCCCGCATGACGGCCATGGCCCTGTCGGAGCTCATCATGACGCGCTATCCTGGAGACACGCTCGACATCGTCGCTTTCGGAGACCGCGCCTGGGAAGTGACGGTCCGTGATTTGCCCTACCTCCAAGTCGGACCGTTTCACACGAACACGAGAGACGGACTGCAGCGGGCCCGCACTATTCTGCACCGCCGCCGACATCGGAACAAACAAATCGTGATGATAACCGACGGCAAGCCGAGCGCCCAGTTCGAACCGGACGGCCGACTCTACAAGAATCCTTTCGGCCTCGATCGCCGAATCATCAACAAAGTCCTGGACGAAGCCGTCGTCTGCAGGCGGGAGGGCATCACGATTACGACCTTCATGGTTGCTCACGATCCCTATCTCCAGCAATTTGTTCGTGATTTGACGACGGCGAACCAGGGCCGCGCTTACTATGCAAGCCTGAACCGGCTCGGCGAGTACCTGTTCGAGGATTATGTCCGCAACCGCCGCAAGAACTTGAGATAAGCCGCCTGGCGGCCGGGATCACATGACCGAGCGACGCGACTCCTTTCGACCCCGTAAACGACTCGGACAACATTTCCTCGTCGATCCCAACACCGTGCGACGGATCGTTGCCGAGGTCGAGGCGCCGGTTGGCGCGCAGGTGGTCGAAATCGGGCCGGGCCGGGGTGCGTTGACAACCGATCTCCACAACCTATATCCCGACATGATCGCCGTCGAAGTCGATCCGCGGTCTGTCGCACTCCTCACCGAGAAGTACCCCGATCTCGACATCCGAGAGATGGATGTGCTCAAGGTCGATTGGAGGCGCCTCGTAGGAGACCCGCCGCGTCCCGTGGTCGTCGTGGGCAACTTGCCGTATAACATCACGAGTCAAATCCTCTTCGGCCTGCTCGAATCGGGCTGCGTGTCGCGTGCTATTCTGACCATGCAAAGGGAAGTCGCCGAGCGCCTCGTGGCGGTGCCTCGCACGAAGGAGTACGGCATTCTCTCCGTGATCGTGCAGTTGATAACGATCCCGAGTATCCGATTTCATCTTTCGCCGAACGTCTTCTATCCGAAGCCCGAAGTCTGGAGCTCGACGGTACGACTGGAGTGGCCGCCTGAGAATGAAACCACAGCAGCCGCACAGTCTGAGTTCCTCCGCAGGCTCGTTCGGACGGCATTCAATCAGCGTCGTAAGATGCTCCGCAACAGCCTCTCTTCGTTCGTTGATGAGGCCGGTCGAAGTCTTCCGGATTGGGTCGGCATGAAGCGTGCCGAAGAACTCACACCGAGTGAATTTCTTCGCCTCGCTGCCGACCTGTCATCGGATTCGGGGTAACGAGACGTTGCGTATCTTCCACCGCCTTTTCTGTGTCTTATCCTGCATCCGAGTCCGATGACCGACGTCCCAGAAGGAAAGGAACGAGCCGTCCTCCCCTCCGAGGTCGACAATCAGTTCGTCGCTGACATTACCGCGCTTATAGAGAGTAAGCAGCGCGGGATGGTCCTCAACCTCCTGATGGACATCTATCCGGCCGACATCGCCTCGATGCTGCATCACCTTCCGACCGACGAGGCGAGGACGCTTTTCGACTGGCTTCCGAAAGACATTGCAGGGGAAGTCGTACCCGAACTTGACGACGAGTATCGATCGGGATTGCTGCAGATCCTGCCGTCGCACCGGATCGGGGAGGTTCTCGACGAGATGGGGTCGGATGATGCAGCCGACGTTCTCGCCGACCTCCCGGCGCAGATCGCTGAAGACGTGCTTCAGCGTATGGAGGACGCCGAGGAGGTCCAGGGGCTGCTCGAGTACGAAGAGGACACGGCCGGCGGCATCATGGGCACCGACTTCGTGGCCGTCCTCGAGAGCATGACCGTCGCTGAGGCCACGGAAGAGGTACGAAGAAATGCCGAGGAGGTCGAACCCATCTTTGCTGTGTATGTGGTCGATGCGGAGCGCCACTTGCTGGGCATCGTTCCGCTAATGCGCCTGCTTCTCTCGCGGGCGAACGTCCGCGTTTCATCGGTCCTTGACTCCGGCATCATCTCCGTCACGCCGGACGTCGACCAGGAGCAAGTGGCGCGGCTGATCGAACGCTACGATCTCGTCGCTATTCCGGTGGTCGACGCAGATAACCGGCTCGTCGGACGCATCACGGTTGACGACGTCATCGACGTGATTCGCGAAGAGGCCGAGGAAGACATCCAGCGCATGAGCGGACTCTCCAATGAGGAGATGACCTCCTCCATCTTCAAGACGAGCCGCGGGCGCCTTATCTGGCTATTCGTCGGACTCGCCGGCGCATTTCTTTCGGCGCTCGTCATTCATTCGTTCACGGGTCAGATAGAAAAGGCGGTCGTCCTCGCCATGTTCATTCCGATCGTGATGTCGATGGGTGGGAATGCCGGGATTCAGAGCTCGGCGATCGCCGTGCAGGGCCTTGCCTCCGGAGACATCTGGGCAACCGATCTCGTGCGCAGGCTGGGGAAGGAGCTGGCGGTCGCTCTCATCAACGGACTGGTTCTCGCCGTTGCCATCACTGGACTGGTGGTGGGTGCTTCCTATGCGGGCCTGTTGGGAGAACAGTACATCATGCGACTTGCGATGACCGTCTCCCTTGCCCTCCTGACGGTCATCATCGTTGCAGGCACCGTCGGTGCCACGATTCCACTGGTTCTGAATCGATTTGGGATCGATCCGGCGATGGCTACCGGACCCTTCATCACGACGAGCAACGACCTCTTCGGTCTCTTCGTCTACTTTACGATCGCCTCCCTGCTGTACTTCTGAAGTGCGAACGTCAGGACGTAGCCCCTCCGGTGGTTTCCAGGCTGCGCGTGTCGTTGTACTTGGAAGGACACTTGACGAGGATGTGCTCGGCGTGGAAGACTTCGCCTTCCATTGACCCCTCGACGACGACGCTTTGGGCGTCTTCGAAATTCGGCGGCTTTGGATTGTTATAGAGCACCTTGCGCACGCTTCCCTGGTCGTCCTTCATCAGGAAGGAGAAAGTGTTGCTCGATGGGTTGTACTCGAAATGATTGTCACGAACCCACTCGCCAACCACATGAGCGCGCGCGCCCGATTGGGATGCCTGCTCGAAGTTCATATAGCCGCCCACTTGGTCCCCGAAGTTCATTAGAGAGCAGGGACCCGAACGCAACCATAATGATGACGCCGATAATTGTCTTCTTCTTATTCATGTCATTCTCCTTCCTTGTCAGCTTCGGGTCCGTATGAACCGCTATCGGCCACTCTACGTTCCAGGTTTCGAATTTTACGGTCTGTCCTCCATAGCATGGCAGCAATACCGAACCAGATAATGAGAACGACTGCGAGTACGACGAATAGTTTGTCTTCTGCCAGCATTACTCTCTCAAGTGGCGTTGGGATCCTCGACCGGCACCTGGGCGGTCCAGACCGAGTCATAAGTGGTTTCAATTCCCGCCGTCTGCGCCGAGTCTTGAACTGACTGTATATGCAGAACGACTTCGGTTGCGTTTCCTGTAGCGCTGGTGGAAAAATTACTCATGATCGAGCTTTCGTTCGATGAGTGTCAGGCGAACTCGTTGCGAATAAATCCACCAGAATATGGCGATGAATCCGATGATGGCCGGATAGAATACGAGTCGCATGACCGGGGCCGTGATTTTGTCAAAGGCCGGATTACCGTCAGCTCCTGGGTGAAGGCTCTGAAACTGTCTGGGCAGTACGTACAGGAGAAACGGCACGGTGGTGGCGGCGAAGAGATTGTAGACCGCGGCGACGCGAGCACGCTTCCGCTCGTTGTCGAAACTGCTCCGTAACACGAAATAGGCGCCGTAGATCATGAGCTGAACGGCCGCCATCACCTGCTTCGGGTCATTGTTCCACCATTTGTTCGTTCCGACGTACCACGTAAACCGCGCCCAGACCATGCCCGTGATGAGGCCGAGAACGCCGAATCCCATGCCAACGATAGCCGCCTGCGACGCACGCACGTCGTAATCGATATTCTCGGTCGAGAGATAACGCGCCGACTGCCAGGCGGAAACGAAAAACGCCGCCATGAGCGCGAACCAGAGCGGGACGTGAAAATAGAGGTTGCGAGCTGTGTGCTCGAGGATGTTGATGCGTGGAATGTCCAGCACGAACGCGGCAAGAATGACCGCCGTCATCCAGAGGACGATGCCCGATTTGATTGCTACCTCTTTTCGTCTGCCCATGACGTTTTCAATCCTTCCATATATAGTCAAATAGCAATGTCGAGGCTGTAATCAGAACCCCGGCGTAGCCTATCAGGGTAAACACCTCACTGGCGACTGCGTCCAATTTCGCCCCCTCGATCGCCATGCGCGTGCCCGTTATCACCGACAACAGGAGCGGAACGAGAACCGGAAACGACAGGACCGCAAACAAAGGTCCCCTGTTCACAGCTTTTGCAATGATTGCGGACAGCAGGGTCGTCGCACCCGACAATCCGATCGCCCCGAAGAGCAGTACGACGACGAGCGTCGTAACCGCCACGTCCTGAAATCCGAGCACCACCCAGAAGGCAACCGCGGCGACTGTGTTCAAGGCGAGGGTCAGCATGAGATTGAACAGAAGCTTCCCCGTGAGGACCGACGACGGAAGGGCGTTGAGCTGCAGCAGAAGCACAGTTCCTCGCTCTTCCTCGCTGACGAACGCATGCGAAAGTCCTGCGATCGCCGAGAAGAGAATCACAATCCATAGGAGAACCGACCTCAGGCTCGGCGTCAACGGCTCACTCCTTACGGCGAATGCTACAATCAGCAGCGCCGAAAGAACGAACAGCAGGAGCGTGTTGATCGCGTAGCGCGTACGGAGCTCGAGCCGCACATCCTTCTCCAAAACGGCAAGTGCGCCCTTCAACCAGTCCATATTGCGCTGTGCTGATACACCGACATCAATTTCTCCTGTGTGGCTCAGAACTCTCCGACGAAAAGAATTTCCGGTTCGAGCGTGTGTCCCGTCCGCTCCAAGACGACGCGTTGAACGAGATCGATCAGGTCGATGACGTCTCTGGCGGTAGCCCGGTCGCGGTTGATCATAATGTTGGCATGACGCCGGGTGATCTCGGCGCCTCCGATCCGCGTGCCTTTCAGTCCGCTTTCATCGATCAAGCGACCCGCTCCTATCCCTTCTATTTTTTTGAATATAGAGCCTGCGCTCGGTTCCGTATCGAGTGGCGGATGCCGTTCCTTTCGCCACGCGAGATTCGCCGCCATCACAGACCGCATCCACTCCGGATCAGCGGGCGTCAGCTGAAAAGTGGCGGACAGGACGATGTCGGATCGTTCGTGCAGGATCGAATAGTCGTAACCGAAGGCAAAATAATCGACGCCGACAGTTTTTCGCTCTCCATCTTCCGTAAGCAGTTCCGCTTCGTGGAGAACCTCCTCGAGGAACATCGTCCGTGCCCGCTCCGGAGGAGGGGAGAGGAAGTGAAGATTCTGCCAGAGCGCACCGCCCACTGTCGAGGGGATACCGACATAGTGTTCCAGTCCCGACAGACCATTGCTGACGGCAAGCTCGATCAAATCCGGATAGACGATCGCCCCGCTTTCTGCGAGTATGCGTCCGTTCTCAGCCTGGAGCTGCATTTCGGCGGCCCGGTTGCGTATCACGAGCCCCCTGAACCCCTTGTCGCCGACAAGAATGTTGGCGCCCACACCGAGAACGAACCATGGCAGGCCGATTTCTTGCGCCGCTGATACGCCTGCGGCCAGCTCGTCGGCCGTCCGGGCCTCCAGAAACCAGTCGGCCGGTCCTCCGATCTTGAACGTCGTAAAGGGGGCAAGGCGGACGTTCCGTCGCAGCCGTTCTCGATCGAACGAGGCGGCGAAAGTCTCGTATATGGAAGCGTCCGATATAACAGTCAAGGGAACGGCCGGAGGTTACGGCAGATTATCACAGGGTCGAACCTTGCGGGCTCACACCGGTAGATACATCATCTCTGATTGGCGGTCTCCGTGTCATTGTAATAGAAGGTCGAAAATCGCCAACTTTCCACAAACCGCAACCGAATAAATCATGGCCAATCCGTATCCAAATGTCGCCCGTCTTATCTCTCGCCTCGGTGTCCTCGGGGTGATTGGGATCGTTGTTATAGCGATGGGTGCAGGCTGCATGACGACGACGATCGACGCCGGGGAACAGGGCGTCAAGTTCAGTTCCTTCAGCGGGACGGACCTCCAGAACACGTATGGCGAAGGCTTTCACCTTCATGCGCCGTGGACCGAAATCGTCGCGTACGACGTGAAAATCCAGGAGCAGCTCGAGACGATCACCGCCCTCTCATCAAACGGTCTGTCGATCAATCTGGACATTTCCATTCGTTACCGGCCGCGCACCTCGACCCTGCCGCAGCTCCACACGACCTACGGAATCGATTTCTATCGCAAGCTCGTGCAGCCGGAGTTGCGAAGCGTTGCCCGAGAGGTGGTCGGTCGCTACACACCGGAGGAGCTGTATGCCAGCAAGCGAACCGAGCTGCAGACGGAGATCGAGCAGGGTGTCAAGACCGATGTGGAGGAGCAGTACGTGATCATTGACGCGGTCCTGATACGACATGTTGAGCTGCCCACCGAGATCCAGACGGCTATTGAGAGCAAATTGAAGGAAGAGCAGGAGGCGGAGCGCTACCAGTACACCATCCAGAAGGAGCGTCTCGAAGCCGAGCGAAAGAAGATCGAGGCGGACGGCGAGGCGGCGTACCAGCGCATCATTACCCAAAGTCTTTCGCCGCAGTTTCTCCGGTTCAAGGGCATCGAGGTAACGAAAGAACTGGCCCAGTCGAACAATGCCAAGGTCGTGATTATCGGATCGGGTGCTGACGGGCTGCCGCTCATCCTCGGTAACCAGTGAACGAACGTTCAGAGGACCGCAACGACTTCTTCGAGAAAGTCTGGGAGGTCGTTGCGGAAATACCGTTCGGGAAGGTGACTACGTACGGACATATAGCCGAGCATATCGGTGTTAAGAGTGCCGCGCGTACTGTTGGCTGGGCGCTGAGTGCCGCCGCCGGTTCAAATTTGCCCGCTCATCGGGTTGTCAACCGGTTCGGAGCGCTTTCGGGGAAGATGCATTTTTCCACGCCGACCGTAATGGAGGAGAGGCTTCAGAGTGAAGGAGTCGCGTTCGACGAGGACGGATGTGTACGACTCGACCTCCATCTCTGGATTCCGGGCGAAGGCGCCTAGCGCTGCGCGAGGCGCTCCAGATCCGACCAGAATCCGGGATAGGATACGCCGGCGGCGTCGGCGCCCAGGATGCGTGTTTCACCCCCGGCGAGCAGGCCGGCGACGGCCATGGCCATGGCGATCCGATGGTCTCCGCGGCTGTCGATTACGACGCCATGAAGTTTCGACGGACCGGCAACTTCGAAGGCCGTTTCCGAAACGCTCAGGTTGGCGCCCATGGCTGTCAGACTCGAGGAGACGGCTGCGATCCGATCCGACTCCTTTGCCCTGAGCTCTCCGACGCCTGTGAACGTGCTGACCCCGTCCGCCCGCGTCGCAGCCACGGCCAGAATCGGGATTTCATCGATCAAGCGTGGAACGATTTCGGGCGCGACGTGAATCGGTCTCAGACCGGCGGAAGAGACGGCAAGGTCGCAAACTGGCTCCCGGCCCACCATGCGGTGGTTCGTCGCCTCGAATATGGCTCCCGCATTTTCGAGAACATCGATGATGCCCGATCGCGAAGGATTGATGCCCACGCCCGTCAGGGAGACCGTACTGTTTTCGACGATTAGTCCCGCTACCATGAAAAAGGCGGCTGACGAAATGTCGCCCGGAAGCTCCATGTCAACCACCGGCGGTTGGACCGAAGCCTCCGATCGAATCAGCGTCCTGCCGGCTGATTTTTCCGATGTCAGACCGAGCATCCTTTCTGTGTGGTCGCGCGTGGGCGTCGACTCGATGACAGTTGTGACTCCCTTCGCGTACAGCCCGGCGAGAAGGACCGCAGATTTCACCTGGGCGGACGAAACCGGCAGCACATACTCGATTCCTTGCAGCGATGCTCCCCCTCTGATCCGGATCGGCGCCCTGCCGTTCTCGAGATCGATTTCAGCGCCCATTCGCCTGAGCGGCTCGGCGATGCGCTCCATGGGACGGAGCCGCAAGCTCTCGTCTCCCGTAAGTTCCGTATCGAATTCCTGTCCGGCAAGCAGGCCCGACAGCAGACGCATGGTCGTTCCCGAGTTGCCGCAGTCGAGCGGCCCCGACGGCGCCTGCAATCCTTTGAGGCCGCGGCCGTCGACAATGAGCGTGTCGTCCTCCCACTCGATATTGACGCCGAGTTCTCTCATGCAGTGAACAGTAGACAGCGTATCGGCTCCTCTAGGGTAGCCGTGGATGCGCGACACGCCCTCTGCAACGGACGCGAACATGGCCGCACGATGCGCGACGGATTTGTCCGCCGGGGCACGGATGGCGCCAATAATTCGCTTCGCGGGGCGGACTGTGTACTCCATTATGAAAGCCTCGTCGCTGGAACTCTCAGTCGATCTGTGACTCGACTTCCTTGACGAGCGCCGTACGCTCCTCGAAAGGAAGAAATGCATGCCTGAAGCTGTTCAGGACGACACCCTTCAGCTCCCTCTCCGTGAGCCCGCAGTGCTGATGGACCCGCAACAGTTCCTCCGTTACCGAAGTTCGACTGAAGAGACGATTGTCTGTCGAGACGGTAACCGGTACGCCCGCGCGGACATACCGTGTCAGCGGATGTTCTTCGAGACTTGGGACTACATGCGTCTGAACGTTGCTCGTTGGGCAGATCTCCAGTGGAATCTGGTGATCGACGAAGTACCGGAGCAGTTCCGGACTACGATATAGTGATGTGCCGTGTCCGATTCTGTGCGCGCCGCATCGGAAGAGCGCCTGCTCGATAGAGTCGGGTCCCCACGATTCGCCCGCGTGGACGGTCAGATTCAGCAGATTGTTTCGAGCGTGGTAGAACGCGGCGAGATGATGTTTCGGTGGATTCCCCGCCTCGCCGCCGGCAAGATCGAATCCAACGACACCCTTCATCTTGTAAGCAACAGCCAGCTCAGCCAGCCGGAGCGAAGCACTCTCCAGCCGGTCGCGGAGACCGCAGACAATCAGTCCGGTACGGATGCCGCAGGACCTTTCCGCTTCGCGCAGCCCTTCGAGGACGGCATCGTTGATATTCTCCAGGGTCAGCCCTTCGGTCGTATGAAGGACGGGTGAGTAGCGCACTTCCAGGTATCTGACGTTCTCATCATGGGCGTCAATTGCCAGTTCGAGCGCAGCGCGACGGAGGGCCGTCCGCGTCTGCAGCACCGCGATCGTATATGAAAACCACGAGAGATAGGCTTCGAGTGATTCTGATTCGTCAACCTCGCGAAGAAACTCCTCGAGCGCTTCGCGGTCTGTTGTAGGGAGCAGGGAAGATTTCCCTTGAGAGACGGCGAGGTCGATCAGCGTCTCCAACCGCAGGGATCCGTCCAGATGGCAGTGGAGCTCCGCTTTAGGCCACGCGAGAAGTGTTTCGTAGGAGACCGAATGCTGCGTTTCAGGCACGAATACTTACGGATACAGTTTCGAATCGTGTGGTACGATGCCGGAATCTTTCGGGTCCGGCTCCTGTTCAATTTAAATTAGGTGTAACTTCAGCGCTCAGCACGCGCTTTCTTTGCCGGGCGTGTTCAAAGGACATTTAGAAAAACTGAGAAGAGATCCATGGCAAGCAGTCTTGGAGTTTTAGCGTTCGGTAGCATCGGTTCGGGGGAGCTCTTGGTCATCTTCCTCGTGGTGCTGCTCCTTTTTGGTGCCAAACGGATTCCCGAGATTGCCCGAGGGCTCGGAAAGGGAATTCGGGAATTCAAAAGCGCGACGAGGGACATTGCTGATGAGATTAACTCGGCGAGCCGCGATGTCGATTCGGTCGGACGTATCGACGCGCCGAGAAAGCCTGTCAGCGGTACGGCCCCTCGATCTTCTTCCAGCGACGTGGAGAAGGACGAAGCCAGAATCCGCCCGCAGGACTAACTCTGCCCATTTACCGGCACCCGACTCACGTCGGCGTTGCCGGGCATCGCACTGACGATTCATGCTTGACGGTTCGTATGCCGGCGCACGCGAGGCGCTGGCCAGAAATGAGACCAGTTGCAGCGAACTGGTCTCTTCCTTTTTATCGGTGATCGATGACAAGAACGCGAAGCTGAACGCCTTCTTGCACATCGACCGGGATGGCGCTCTGGAGCGAGCGGCCGAGCTCGACGCCGAGCGGCAACGCGGTGTCTATCGACCGCTCACCGGCCTCGTGCTGGGCGTCAAGGACGTCATTTGCGTTCGCGGCGCGCCCACGACCTGTGGGTCGCACATGCTCGAGAAGTTTGTCTCCCTTTATGATGCGACCGCCGTTGAACGTCTTCTTGGTGCGGGAGCAATTATTGTCGGCAAGCTGAACTGTGACGAGTTTGCTATGGGTTCGTCGAATGAGAATTCGTACTTCGGACCCGTGAGAAATCCAGCCAACCTGGATTACGTGACGGGCGGCTCGTCGGGCGGTTCGGCAGCTGCGGTCGCCGCAGGCATGTGCCATGCGACCCTGGGCACTGACACGGGCGGGTCCATTCGCCAGCCGGCTGCGCTTTGCGGCGTGGTTGGACTCAAACCGACGTACGGTCGCGTCAGTCGTTTCGGACTCGTAGCCTATGCCTCGTCATTCGACTCGATGGGCCCGTTTGGACGCACGGTCGACGACTGTGCATCCCTCCTGCAGGTGATGGCCGGACATGACGAGCGTGACTCGACAAGTGCTCCTGTTCCGGTTCCTGACTTCGGCGACGGTTCAGATAGCGCCGAAGGGCTCAGAATTGGATTACCCGAGGAGTATTTTACCGAAGGCCTCGACACGGGTATTCGGTCCATGATCGATGGACTCGTCGATCGACTTAAGAGTCGTGGTGCTGAGATCGTCAAGGTGTCGCTTCCTCACTCATCGTACGGGATCGCTACCTACTACATCCTCGCCACCGCTGAGGCGTCGAGTAATCTCGCGCGTTACGACGGTGTTCGGTACGGCCACCGTGCCGACGTCAAGGAGGTTGAACACGCACTCGCTGAGGAGACCGCTCATCTCGAGAGAGTTGTCAGAGAGGCCGAAGCGAAGGGTAGTGAGCAGGCGGCAGACAGAGCCCGCCGGCAATTGGATACGCAGGATTCGCTCCTTCAGCGTCTCTACAGTCAGACGCGGGCGGAGGGATTCGGAGATGAGGTAAAGCGCCGCATCATGCTCGGAACGTACGTGCTTTCTTCCGGATACTACGACGCGTATTACGCCAAGGCGCAGCGCGTTCGGCGTCTGATCAGCGACGATTTCAGGGCAGCCTTCGAATCGGTAGATGTCCTTCTTACCCCGGCCACGCCCTCTCCTGCTTTCAAGATCGGTGAAAAGATGGACGACCCGCTCGAAATGTATCTGAGCGACGTTTACACAGTTACGGCGAATCTGGCGGGATTGCCGGGCCTCGTCGTTCCGATTGGCCACCATCCTGAGACTCCGAATCTTCCTGTTGCGGCTCAATTCCTCGGGCGCGCTTTTGACGAAGCGACGCTATTCCGTGCGGGTCGCGCCGTCGAAGAAATTGTCGCCGGGTCGAATTAGGCGTGAAGGCCTGCGCGGCAGCCGTCGAGGCTTTACTTTTCTTAGCGATACGCGGGCTCCACTGACCGCTTCGTCGCAAATCGGAATCCTATCGTCAAATGAGCATTCTTGTCGATTCAAATACACGCCTCGTCGTTCAGGGCATTACCGGGTCCGAGGGCTCGTTCCACACCGGTCAAATGCTCGAGTACGGCACGAATGTCGTCGGGGGTGTGACCCCCGGTAAAGGAGGGCAGACCCACCTCGATCGTCCCGTTTTCAATACGGTCGACGACGCGGTGAAACACGAAGGAGCGAACGCCTCGGTGATCTTCGTGCCGCCGGCATTTGCCGCCGACGCGATTCTTGAATCGGTCGGTGCGGGGATCAAAGTGATCGTCTGTATCACCGAGGGCATCCCGGTCTCGGACATGATTCCCGTCTATCAGAGTGTGAAGAAGGCGGAGGCTAATCTGATCGGGCCGAATTGCCCCGGCGTTCTGACACCGGGGCAGGCCAAGGTCGGAATCATGCCCGCAATGATATTTAGCGCGGGGCCGGTCGGTGTTGTGTCGAGGTCCGGCACCCTGACCTACGAGGCGGTCGATCAATTGACCCGACAGGGTCTCGGTCAAAGTACCGCCGTCGGCATCGGCGGCGACCCCATCGTCGGAAGTCGATTCATCGACATTCTGAGACTGTTCGAGGCCGATCCGAAGACCGAGGCCGTCGTCATGATCGGAGAGATCGGCGGCTCCGCCGAGGAAGAAGCGGCTGCCTACATCGAGGAACGCATGACGAAACCGGTCGTGGCCTTCATCGCGGGCCGCACCGCGCCGCCCGGACGACGTATGGGGCACGCAGGAGCAATTATCGCAGGTGGCAAAGGAACGGCGGAAGAGAAATTCGCGGCGCTCAGGAAAGCAGGCGCAACCATCGTGGAGAATCCGGCCCACATTGGAGCCGCCGTCAAGCAACTAATGTGACAAAGGGAAAAGTCGATCGGGTCGTCTCGGCGGAATACGTTACCTCTGCGACCCGTTTTGTCGATATGCCGAACGACGACCTGCCGGAAGTAGCGATCGTCGGACGGTCGAACGTTGGAAAAAGCTCGCTCATCAATGCGCTCGTGAATCGACGCAAGTTGGCGTACACGAGTGGCACTCCAGGTAAAACGCAAACGGTTAATTTTTATAGGATTAACGATCTGTTCTACCTCGTGGATCTTCCGGGGCTCGGATATGCGAAGGTCTCGAAGCGGCAGCGTGAAACCTGGGGCCGGTTGATACGGGGGTACGTTCGGGAGCGAGCCGCTCTTCGGCTGGTGGTTCATTTGATCGACAGTCGCCACGAGCCGACAGATGCCGATATGGAAGTGGCTTCGATCGTTCGTGAATATGATCGTTCGTATCTGGTGCTCTTGACGAAGATCGACAAGCTCAATCAGAAAGAGCGGGCGGCAAGCCGTCGTCGTGTCAGTGAGAAGCTCGGGTCACAGGGCCTTGAGATTCCCATTGTGGCCACATCGGCGCTGAAGAAGCAGGGTATGGACGAGACGTGGGAGTGGATCGATACCCTCCTGCTGTGACTCGCGCGAATCGATAATCTCATATTTTACAGTAGTTATGCAGTGCGTATTGGTAACCGATCCGATCGATGAGGTTTGCCCCGGGATGCTCCGTGATGCGGGCATAGAGGTTCGGTTTCCCGATTCGGCGGCGCCGAATGGGTGGAAGGAGGAGCTTGGGGATATCGACGGCTGGATCATCCGAAGTGGGACGAAGATCGATTCCGACTTGATGAGTCGGGCCAAGAATCTAAAAGTGATCGGTCGCGCCGGGGTCGGTGTCGACAACGTGGATCTCGAATCTGCCACGAGGCGAGGGATTCTCGTTTTGAATGCCCCCGACGGAAACACCATCTCGACGGCCGAGCATACCTGCGCCATGATCCTCTCGATGGCCCGGAATATTCCTCAGGCCGATCGTTCGGTTGGGGAAGGTAATTGGGACCGCAAGTCGTTCAAGGGCGCCGAGCTCTACGACAAGACGATCGGAGTCGTCGGGCTCGGCAAGATTGGCAAGGCCGTAGCCCAGCGCATGCAGTCGTTCGGAATGACAGTAATTGGAACGGATCCGGTCGTCTCTGCCGCGGCGGCCGACAAGCTCGGCATCGAGCTTGTTTCTTACGGTGATCTGGTTGAACGTGCTGATTTCATCACTTTTCACGTCCCGCTCGTCGCCGAGACGAAAGGCATGCTCGATGCAGGGACCCTGCGGCGGTGTCGCAAAGGCGTGCGGATCGCCAACTGCGCGCGGGGTGGGCTAATCGACGAGGATGCGCTTCTCGAAGCGATCAAGTCGGGGCACGTGGCGGGTGCAGCGCTGGATGTATACTCGTCGGAGCCCCCGGTGGAAGAGATGGCCGAGCTGCTCTCGAATCCGCGTGTAGTGACGACGCCGCACATTGCCGCATCGACGGGCGAGGCACAACGCAGGGTTGCCGAGCAGGTTACGGTCGAGGTAATTCGCGCGCTTCAGGGAGAGCCCGTGCGGACTGCCGTCAATTCGATGGCGATTCGACTGGCGGCGAATCCGGAAGTCCAGCCCTACATCGACCTCACGCAGCGACTCGGCAGTCTCCTCTCGCAGCTCGTCGGCGAAGCGATGGATTCCGTTGTGATCCGGTATCACGGCGAGTGGCTGAGTTCATTCAGGGAGATATTGACGGTGGCGGTTCTGCGCGGGCTCGTTTCGCGTTGGAGAAGCGACCCGGTCAATTTGATTAATGCGAAGATTGTTGCAGATGAAGCCGGCTTGTCTGTCGAAGAGCAGTTGCTGCCTCCAGATCAAAGTTTCAAGAATCTGATGGAGATTGTAGGTACGGTGGGAGGGAGGACGCGATCAGTTTCGGGCGTCGTTTTTGGAAAAAGTCGACCGAGAATTACGCGAGTTGACGATTATGATTTTGACATTCAAGCCAGCGGTCATATCCTGTTCTATTCGAATGTCGATCGTCCGGGCATGCTTGCGGCGGTCGGTCGCATTCTCGCAGAGGCTGACCTGAACATCGGATCGCTCGCTTTGGGGCGGAAGGAGAAAGGGGCTACCGCGCTTACCGCGATAAGTCTTGACGAACCCTTACCGGACGCCGTGTTGCGAAAAATTGCGGCGCTCGACGGCGTAGAACAAATTAGAGCGATCCACGTTGACACATGACGAAACGCTTGCGCCTACGCATAATTGATTATAGCCGCGTCCTCTTTCCGAAAAGTCACACTTCCAGAGGGCGGGGCAAGGATTCATACCTTGACAACTTCTTAGCGCGGCGCTTATTTTGATAAACGCAATTTGCTATAGCCACCAACTCCGCGATCTAGGTTTATCTCCTAGGTCTCGCTTAATCCAGAATTAGGCTAGTTAGACGTAACTGCAGATTTGACAACTTCTGGATTGGACATTCCGGTTGCGAACCATCAACAACCTTAATAAAAGAG
Source organism: uncultured Bacteroidota bacterium (assembly GCA_963768715.1). Taxonomy (GTDB): domain Bacteria; phylum Bacteroidota; class Rhodothermia; order Rhodothermales; family DATKEJ01; genus DATKEJ01. The sequence goes on along the minus strand of CAVYJC010000002.1, from coordinate 128,415 downwards.
GGGCGGGAGTTTTACTCCGGCTCCGTTAGTTAATCACCAAACATCACTCCAACGGAGGTCGCATATGTTTCGTAAGGTGAGTACGCTCGCGGCTTACCTCGTGTTGGTGCCTGTGCTTGCATGGGCTCAGAACTCGGGGAAGTTGGCAGGAACCGTTGTGGATAGATCCACGAACGAACCTTTGCCTGGCGCGACCGTAGTGATCGACGGGACCCAAATGGGTACCGCGACCAATGCCAACGGGGAATACTTCATTATTGGAGTACCTGTCGGCAACTATACGGTCCGAGCTTCATTTGTTGGCTACGAATCGCTCGTTTATTCGGGTGTCGGAGTCAGCGCCGGCTACACACGGCAGCTCGATTTTGCTTTGGGCGAGGACGTAGCGGCTCTCGGTGAGCTCGTAGTTGAGTACGAGCGCCCCCTCATTCAGAAAGACGCCATCGGTGTTCCGAAGGTCGTTACCGGTGAGGAAATCGAGAACCTGCCTGTCCGCGGCATCGCCGGTGTCGCAGCGCTGCAAGGCGGCGTCGTGAACGACGAAGGATCGAACCAGCTCAACATTCGTGGTGGCCGCGACCAAGAGACGGTCTACTTCGTAGACGGTGTCAAAGTCATTGGCTCCACGGCCGTTGCCCAGGGCGCGATTCAGGAGCAGGAAATGCTCATCGGATCGCTCCCCGCCAAGTACGGAGACGCCATGTCAGGCGTCATCTCAATCACGACGAAGTCGGGTGGTTCTGACTTCTTCGGTTCGCTCGAGGGAATCACATCCGAAGTCCTGGACGACTACGGTTACAATTTGGGTTCACTTTCACTGGGCGGACCACTTGTCGGTGGCCTAAGCTTCTTTGTCGCCGGCGAGCTAGAGCACAGCGACAACAGGGATCCGCGTGCTGTTGAGCCGACCATCCTGGATCCGGTCTACCTCAACGCTCTCCGCGAGAACCCGCAGGTTCTTCCGTTCGTGAATACGGACGGCGACAAGGTGTATGTCCCCTTGCCTGGTAATCTTGCGGACGGGGCGAGCCTGGACGAAGCGCTCGCAGGCATGGATGTGCCGGCCGGTTATGACCTCCTGACCCCTGTGCCGATTAACGGTGCCGAAGTCGAACCGATCTCCCACTACAGCCAGCAGAGCGGGTATCCGAATTATGGCCAGGACGTTCAGCGCATTAACGGCAACCTGACGTTCAGCCCGAGTCACGCCGTGAATGTTCGCTTGACGGGACGCTATCAGAACCTCGAGCAGACATCGCGGACGTTTCTCAGTACGCAGGATCAGGAGCGGGCCACATTCGCTTCAGACCGTTTTGGGAATGACGACCAGAAGACGTTAGGGCTCGGGGCCTCGTGGACGCACCGCCTGTCGAACTCGACCTTCTACCAGGTTCAGGCTGACTGGTCGACATTCGAGCGCTTCCGTTATGATCGGGCGTTCTCGCACGACATAAGGGACCTTATGAATTATGGCGACATCGATAATGCGGCGAATTCTGTCGTGGCGCGGTACAAGACTTGGAATGCCGACGACAGCATGTATGTCCAGCAATACGCAGATGGCAGCTTGCCGGCTATTGAGAGTGTCTATTCCGTACTGACGACCCCTGGGGGATCGGACCAGAACTACCTGCATAACAAGAACTCCCAGTTTCGCCTGTCGGCGAACGCGACGACGCAGGTTGGCCTGCATCAGATCGAGTTCGGGGGTGAGTACGAGCAGCGCACACAGCGTTTCTACTGGGCGATTGGTGGTTTTGGCGGAATCCAGTCGGCGGCCAAGTACAACAACAACGACGCCGTTTGCGAGGTAGGATCGGGCCAATGCGTCTCCGGATGGGATCAGCTCCCGTACACTGCGATTCAGAACACCATCGACTACTACGGCTACAACTATCTGGGCACGAAAGAGGCCGACAGTGAGAGCATCGACAACTTCGTGCAGGGCGCTTCGGGCGACTGCAATACGAACCCGGGCTCGAGTCTTTGCGACCTCGCACCGTACGAGCCGATTTACTACGCCGGCTATGTTCAGGATAAGATCGAGTACAAAGACTTGGTCTTGAACCTGGGTCTGCGTGTGGACGTGTTCGACAATAACTCGCTCGTCCTTAAGGATCGCTTCGCGCTGGTGCCAATCACGCGCGCGAGCGAGGTCAGTGCGCCGTCCAACATCGGTGGTGACTACGCGGTCTACTTCGACGGCAGTCGCAACATTGTCGGTTACCGTGACCTCGACGGCAACTTCTTCGATGCTAACGGTCAACAGGCCAAGGGCTCTGACATCAACGTCGCCGGCGCACCGGAAGTCAAAGGGCCGATCTCGTCGGACGTTTTCAAAGACTACAGCCCGCAAACGACTTGGATGCCGCGCATCGGCGTGAGCTTCCCGGTCACGGACCAGGCGCTGTTCTTTGCGCACTATGACAAGACGTCGGAGCGGCCGTACGAATACTTCCATGACGGACTCGAGGAATACTACCTGGCCAGTGAAGCCACGCAGACGGTCAATAACAACGGTTTGGAACCCACGACGACCACGGAGTACGAACTCGGTTTCCGTCAGCGCGTTGGCGCTCGCTCAGCGTTTACGGTGTCCGGCTTTTATAAGTCGATCGACAACCTGATTCAGCTCGAGTCCATCGCCTTTGGATTCCCGAACGGCTACTCGTTCTTCGGAAACAACGACTTTGGAACAGTCAGAGGAGTCCAGTTCGAGTTCGACCTCAGGCGCACGAACAATGTGTCGTTCAATGCGAACTATACGTTGCAGTTTGCCAATGGAACGGGCTCAGACGGCATCACGACGACCCAGATCGCTTGGCGCGGTCCGGCTGACGGATCGGGTTTCCCGAACTTCCTCAGCCCGCTCGACTTCGACCGTCGCCACTCGATCAACCTGAACGTCGACTATCGTCTCGGAAAAGGCGAGGGTCCGACGGTCGGTGGTGCCTCGATTCTGGAGAACTTCGGGTTTAACATCGTGGCCAACCTGAGAAGCGGTAAGCCATACACGCCGCTGCAAGGTCCGAACCCGATCTTCAACAGCTTCATTCTGGCGCCCAAGGGAAGCATTAATGGTGAGTACATCGACTGGTCGACCCTGGTTAACCTTCGTGTTGACAGGAAATTCGATCTCGGTGACAATCTCAGCATGACGGCGTTCCTGTGGGTACAGAACCTGCTCAATGTGGACAACACGCTGAACGTGTTCCGAGCCACTGGTCTTCCCGGCGACGATGGTTGGAGACAAGCCGCCGACGGCCGAGACTACATTCGATCGCGGGAAATTCCTGAAGTTGCTTCATTCCTGTATGGAGTACGGGTCAATGACCCCACCAATTACGGAATACCGCGTCTTACGCGACTCGGTCTGCGGGTGAACTTCTAGGCGAAGAGAACCTGGCAGGGAGGGCCCGTACGGCCCCCCTGCCCAGGTAACCCCAGCGTTCAATCCAACTAGTCGAAAAGGAATCCTCGAAACGAGTATTAAGATGACTGCCTTTAGAAAAACGTTTCTTTGGCTTCTCATCGGGTTCTTCGGGCTGACGTCCGCAGCGCTTGCTGACAAGAACAAGAACCAGCGTGAGATAGACGCACTGAAAGCAAAGAAACTCGAACAATTGCGCCTTGAGTGGGCAACTGCCGGGAAGACATATGGCTCCTGCCAGGCCGGCGTTGACTTCAAGGACCTGAACATCAATTCCGTTCGGGCCCGCCTGTATAACAACGGCGGCCTGTTTTGGAAGGGTGCAGGACCTCTTTACAACGTGCCCCAGTCAGGTGCAGGTAACGCGATCTTTGCGTCCGGCATCTGGCTTGGTGGCCTGGTAGATGGTGATCTTCGGATGATCGCCTCAGACTACGGTCCCTGGGAACTGTGGCCTGGCCCGCTGGATGACAATGGGAATCCACCGGCGGACTGCAGTGCTTACGACCACTTGTACAAGGTGGACCGCCAGGACGTGTTGAACTATGAAGACACAGGTGTCGCGACGCCTGACTTGACGAACTGGCCGTTTGATTTGGGCGCCCCTGTGGTGGACGGTGACGGCAATCCGGACAACTACAATCTGGCTGGCGGCGACCGCCCCCAAGTTCTGGGTGACCAGACCATCTGGTGGGTCATGAACGACAAAGGCAACGAGCACGGATGGTCGCTGACACAGCCGATCGGCCTCGAAGTCCAAGTAACTGCCTTCGCGTTCAAGACGGCCGACGCCATCAACAACACGACTTTCTACAAGTACAAGTTGATTAACAAGGGGGGGCAGCAGTTGACCGAAACCTATTTCGGTTTATGGTCTGACCCCGACCTTGGTGACGCGACGAATGACTATGTCGGTTCCGACACCACGCGTGGCATTGGCTACGTTTGGAACGGGACAGACTTTGACGGTGGTTCTGACGGTTACGGCAACCGCCCTCCGGCTCTAGGTTACGACTTCTTCCAAGGTCCGCTCGTTAACGACGACGGCATCGATAACGACCACGACGGCGAAGTCGACGAAGCTGATGAGCGCTTGGGCGGGACAAAGTTCGTCTACTACAGTAACGACTCGACCGTGCAGGGGAACCCGTTGGCCGGGGGCACAGACGCGTATCGCTACCTGAGAGGATTCTGGCTCGACGACGTGCCGATTACCTTTGGCGGATCGGGGCGCGGATTCTCGAATACCCCGACCGACTTCATGTTCCCCGGCGATCCGCCGGCGTTCTGGAGTGAGGAGGATACTGACGGCGCCGGTACGCGCAACGCACCGGCCGACCGCCGTTTCCTGATCTCGTCAGGTCCGTTTACGTTGCAGCCCGGTGCGGTGCAGGAACTCGTATTCGGTATCGTTTGGTCGCAGGCTGATGACCGTTTCGGGTCAGTCGAGAAAATGAAGGCGGATGACGCACTCGCTCAGGCTGCGTTCGACGTCAACTTTCAGTTGCCAGCGCCTCCGGATCCCCCGCGGGTCCAAGTGTCAGAACTGGACGGCACGGTTATTCTGAAGTGGGGTTACAACCCGTCAGATAATAATTACCTCGATCAGTATGAGGTCACCAACCCGTTCCTTGCAGACGTCGATGTTGATGACAAGACCTACAACTTTGAGGGTTATCAGGTCTACCAGTTCACGTCCGACAATGACCTGAGCGGTCAAGTGATCGCGACCTACGACGTCCCCGACGGGGTGACGAAAGTCGTGGACATTTCGGACGCTACGCTGAACATCCCGATCGCGTCGCTTAGTGTCAATGGTTCAGATAGCGGGGTCAAACACTCGATCCAGTTCGCTAACCTGACGAACTACACCGACTACTATTTCGGGGTACAGGCTTATGCCCATAACCCGAATTCCGCGCCGCTCATATCGAAAAGCGCTATAACTCGTGTGAAGGTTCGTCCCTCCAAGCGGATTGCCAGGAATGGTGGTACGGCGGTTAGTTCGGATGCGGTTTCTGCAGCAGCAGCAGGTGCTCTGGACGGGACGGCAACGTTCACCGAAGCGAATGGCCTTATTACGAAGACCGGGAAAGGTGGTGGACTCGTCGAAGCGACAGTTGTCGATCCATCGGTCCTCACGGGTGACACGTACAAGGTCAACTTCTATTCAACCGACCTTTCCGACGATCCGGAGAACCCGGATATCGTCACGAACTACGACATCGTGAACGGCTCCGGAACGAAGGTCTTCGACGGTTCTGCCGCCGTGTCTTCGTTTGGTCGTGCAGCCCCGCAAGGGTCTAACGTGTTCGTTGCCGACGGTTTGTCGTGGACGGTCTCTGGTCCTGATCCAGGACCCTATGATCTCGACGGCACCGAAGCCTGGGCCTTTATCCAGGTGCAGGGCGGTGACGGCATCGCCGGAGATGCCTGTGACGCCGGAGCTGTCTCGACATTCGGTTGTGCCGAAGCAGGCGGCAACTGGGTCTACGGATCGTACAACGGGGCGGCTGACTGGATTATGTACCATTCGGGCGCGGGACCTGAAGAGCGTAATCGGTGGCTGGGCTCCGAACGACTTCGAGATTCGCGCCACAGACGCCGGTTCCTACGGTTATTTCGGACTTCTCGAGTGGTAACATCATCCGACGTTCCCGCCGAAGTGTGGGATATCGGTCCGACCGGTCCGTTCGGGGTGAATGATCCCTCGGACGACGTCGAGATGATCCCGGTGCTGTTCTCCGATGGCGGTGGAGAGTGCTTCTTCGGCTTCGGCGAAGGAGACGATCCCTTCGGATTAGGATGGCAGATAACCGACCGGATTTACGCGTACTACTCGACGACGACCTACGCCGATTGGGAAGCCGCGGCCAAACCGCTGGTTGATGCGGATCCGGATGGATGTCCGACCTCTCCCGAGACGGATGATGCAGCCGGTTTCGATTGGCGAAGGACGTCCACTCCAGCGCGTTGTCTGGATGATGGATCCGACCTCACCCAACTACCGCGACGAGTTCATCCCAGTGGGCAACGTAATCCGCTTCTTGACAACGAAGCCGAATCTTCCCGGTGATGTCTTCACCGTGAATACCTCGGGCTACCAAGTCAAGACGCAGGATCCGAACACCGCAAAGGATGCACTCGACGCGCTCGCAATCGTGCCGAACCCGTACAAGGGAGCGTCGGACTACGAGCTGACGAACCTCGCCGACATCGTTCGTTTCACGAACATGCCGCAGGAGGCGACCATCCGAGTCTTCACGCTGGCCGGCTCCTTGGTGAAGACCCTCAACAAGAGTGGCCCATCGACTTCACTCGATTGGGATCTCACGACGGAGGAGGGACTCCCGGTCGCGAGCGGCATGTATCTGGTCTACGTTGAAGTTCCAGGTGTCGGCGATAAGGTGATCAAGTTTGGTGTTGTGAAGAAGCGTATCCAACTTGACCTGTTGTAAAACGTCGGGATGGACCGTCCCGAAATCTTTCGGGACGGTTCGTATCCCAGCACAACCTAGACTTGAAGATTTTGAACCGCGAATCTGGAGAGAAAAAATGAAAGCGAAAGTCTTAATCTATAGCCTTCTCGCCGTTGCGGTGGTCGGTCTTGCGTTTAACGCGTCGACCGCACAGAACAAACGGCGGGGTACGGCTGGAGCAACTGAACTGCTCGTTCCGATGACGGCAAGAGCTGCCTCTATGTCGGCACCCGTGACGAGTGGACTTGCCAACCTGAATCCGCTCGAGGCCGTGCTCGCTAACCCAGCTGGTCTGACCTCGGCACATGGGACAGCAGCGATGTTTAGCCGCACCGAGTATGTTGCCGATATCGGCATCAACTACTTCGGGGCCGCACAAGCGTTCGGCAATAACGTCCTGGCTGTTAGTGTTTCGTCGTGGGACTTCGGGACACTGTACAAAACCACGGAAACAGCCCTTGCGAATCAGGGTGGTTCGGGGCCCGAACTGTCAAGCATCACCTATGACGCAGGCAACACCGTTTTTGGTGTGTCCTATGCACGTCAGTTCACCGACCGCATCGCGGCAGGTATGACGATCAAAGGGATCAACGAAAATATCGATGATATTTCCGCAAGTGGTCTGGCGTTTGACGGAGGTATGACATATGTCGCAGGCGAATCCGGCCTGCGCTTCGGTGTCGCACTGAAGCACTTTGGACCGCAGATGCAGTACAAAGGAGTCGGACTCACGAGGTTCGCTGCGCTGACCGAGCAGGAGCCCGGTGCAAAACAGAATGCGCTGAACATCGAATCGGAGAAATTCGAGCTTCCGTCGCAGCTTAACGTAGGCGTCGCCTATACGCGCCAAGTCGGCAACTCGGCCGACGTGACGTTCATGGGTAACTTTGCATCCAACTCTTTCAGCCAGGATCAGTATTCCGGTGGCCTGGAAGTTGGCGTGATGAACCTGATCTATCTGCGCGGTGGCTTGATGCTCGTTCAGGACACCGATTACACGTTCTACAAGGGATCCAACTTCGGGGCAGGTCTGAACCTTGAAGTCTCCGGCAACCAGCTGACGGTGGACTATGCCTTCCTTCCGACGGATTTCTTCAAGGACATCAACATGTTCTCGATCGGTTTCGAACTCTAAACGAGGTCGAACTCGTTCGGAAGAAACTGCGGGGTGGGGCCTTCGAAGGCCTCACCCCGTTTCTTTTGGTGCGCCAGGCATGGCGTGCTTTCACTCGCGGGTGGAAGTCCCCATAGGCCGGTTCCGACTAGAAACATATCGTCCGGCCCGAGTGTCCGAAGCGCAACCCGAAAGTTGAATTCATGCGCTTCTGGTTGAACCGGCCCATCATTGTCGCTGCCATCGCCTTGGTTGCCTCTTCGTGTTCTAAGGCGCCGGCGGACCGGCCCGAGTCGCAAGCAGAGCCGGAGCCGCACTTTCTGAACATCGGGAACGATGTCGCCTTCGTGGGTGATGAAGCATGCTCGAGTTGTCACGAGGAGGAGTATGCCGGATATCAGTCGCACGGGATGGCCAACTCGATGGCGAAGGTCACGAGTATCGACCTGGTGGGACCGCTGCCGAGTCCCGCGATCTATCATGAGCCGTCGAATCTGTATTACCGGGCCTTCGAGAAGGATGGGAAGTTCTTCCAGGAAGAGTATCGTCTCGACCCTGACGGCAATCGAACCCACTCCCTCGTTCGCAGCATCGACTGGGTAGTCGGCAGTGGCACCGCGGCACGCACGTTTCTCACCGTGGAAAACGGTCTCTACACCGAAATGCCGCTTACCTGGTACACACAGAGCCGGAAATGGGATCTCAGTCCGGGATATCGCGATCTGAACAATCGCTTCTCCAGAGAAATTCCAGACCGCTGTATGGCGTGTCATAACGCCTACCCAGTCGGTGTCCCCGGCGTGAAAGGAAAGTACGAGTCCGTTCCGCAAGGTATCTCCTGCGAGCGCTGCCACGGACCCGGCGCCCTACATGTCAAAGAGCGTCTCCAAAACCCCGAGCCTGCGTCCGATGTCGACCTCACAATCGTAAATCCCGCCCACCTCGATCTGGATCGCCGACTTGACGTTTGCCAGCAGTGCCATTTGAATGGCTCGGCGTCGATTCTGCGAGAGGGGAGCTCAGCGTACGGGTTTCGGCCATCCGAACACCTCTCATCACACATTTCCCTGTTCAGTGAGACGACCGGGAAATTCAAGGTCATCTCTCACGCTGCACGCATGATGCGCAGCGCCTGCTTCATAGGTACGCAGAAATCCGAGCGACCCATCGACTGCGTCACGTGCCACAATCCGCATGAGGGATTCAGGAGTGCGGGCGCAGAGTATTTCAACAAGACCTGTCGTAAGTGTCACGCACCGGCCGGACTCCAGGCAAAGGTGAAACCGGAATACATCGATGACCATACTCCGACCTCACCTTGCTCGTCGTGCCATATGCCCAAGACGGCTGTCGAAGACGCTCCTCACTCCTCTTTTACGGATCATTGGATTCGCGTCGTCGAGCGAACGAGCGAATCCGAACCGTCCCTGTCTCGTCCCGGGGATGTCGAGCTGAAGCCATACTTCGCCCGCGACGAAGACAGTCACGAAGGGGCCATTTATCGAGGAGTTGCCTACTTCATTCTGGGTAAGAGCCGTGGAGACACGTCCCTCGTTGCGAGGGGCGTCGACATACTCGGCAAAACCTTGACGGAATCAGACAGCCTCGGGGACGCCTGGTACCAGCTCGGCTTCGGTCTTGTGACGCTTGAGCGATTCGAGGAGGCCGAGAATCCGTTGGAGCAGGCTGTGCGACTGGGACCCGACGTTCCGGAGCGCCTGAACACGCTGGCCCTCCTCTACGAACGTTTGGGTCGGTCGGCGAATCGGATCGAGGGGTTGTTCAAACACGCGCTCAGTGTGCAGCCTGCAGCGGCGGCCATCCGTGTTAATTATGGTCGGTTCCTGGAGACCCGGGGAAAGGAGGGTGAGGCCGCAAACCAGTACCGCCGGGCTCTCAAGGATCAACCCTCGCTCGCCACGGCGCACTACGATCTGGGGACACTCCTGATCAAGACTGGGGAGATGGAGGAAGGCGAGCAGGAGCTTTCGGAAGCCATCCACCTGGATCCGGACTATGAGGATGCGTACGGCAATCTCGCGGTTGTTCTGGCCACGCAAGGACGCGATCGAGAAGCGCGCACGTACTTTCTGCGAGCCGTGGAAGCGGCGCCTGACGACCCGGTTGCGCTGAATAATCTTGGTTCTTTCTACTTGAATCACGGTGAGGATGCGAGATCGGTCGAGTTTCTGAGAAAGGCCGTTGAGCGCGATCCGAAGTACGTCGATGCTGTCGTCAACCTGGCGCTTGCACTGGTCAGAACCGGGCATGACGAGGAGGCACTCGAGTTCGCGAACAAGGCGCTGGCAATGGATCCAGGAAACCAGCTGGCCGCGCAGATTCGGCAGGCGGTCCTATGACGTCCGTGGTCCGTGGTCCGTAGTCCGTAGTCCGTGGTCCGTGGTCCGTGGTCTAGTGCATAGCACGGTACCGCTTCATTTCTCCTGGCACCGTGCTTCTCAGGGGTGGGCTCCATTTTGGCAGGAGGAACAGGGGCACCTCGCACCCCGCACTTCGCACCTAGGTGGCATCCCTCATGATCACGTCGGCATGGACGCGACTATTCTCTATGAACCACACGCGCGTGTTCATGCCGCCGCAAACGACGCCTGCCAGGTACATCCCGGCGCGGTTCGTTTCCATCGTTTCCGGATTGTGGACCGGCGTCCGATGTTCATCGTCGGCAAACTGGATGCCCAGGTGTGCGAGGAACTCGAAGTTAGGTCGGTAGCCGGTCATTGCGAGCACCCAGTCGTTCGGAATCGTTTCCTCTCCCTCGTCTCCCCTGATGACGACGGCTTCGGGCGTGATGGAGACTACCGTCGAGTCGAATCGCGCCGGAATACTGCCCTCCTTGATTCGATTCTCGAGATCGGGCCGGATCCAGTATTTCACGCTCCGGGAAAGGGTTGGACCGCGGTGAATCAGCGTCACTTTGGCTCCGTGGCGGTAAAGGTCCAGCACAGTCTTTGCCGCCGAATTGGCGCCTCCGATGACGGCGACGCGCGTCCCTGAGTACATGAACGGCTCGTCATAATAATGTGAGACTTTCGGAAGATCCTCACCAGGGACGTTCATGAGAATCGGGATGTCAAAGAACCCTGTCGACACGATGACTCGCCGGCATGCGTAGGCGCCCTTGTCGGTCTGGACGCTGAACCGGTCTTCTTCACCTTCGACCGCGATCACCCTCTCATAGAGTCTGAGCTCAATGTGCTCAGTGAAGGCGACCTGTCGGTAATATTCGATCACCTCGGCGCGGCGCGGCTTGTAGTTCCTGGTGGGAAAGGGATAACCACCAATCTCAAGAAGTTCGGGCGTCGAAAAGAATTCGAGATCCGTGGGATAATGGACGATCGAGTTGACGAGAGCGCCCTTTTCGATGACGATCGCCTTCAGGCCGGAGCGACGGGCGGCAATGGCACAAGCCAGCCCGATCGGTCCCGCGCCGATAATCACGAAATCGAATCGTTCCTGCATCAATTCAGGCGAGTTGCGGCTTTGCGGTAGCTATGAGCCATTGGTGCCTCCCGACAACCGTCTCTCTGCAAAAAAGTTGCGAAGGAGCGTGGCAGCATCCCTGGCAAGGACACCGGAGACGATCTCGACCATATGATTCAGCCTTGGATCGCGAGGGATATTGTACAGCGTGGAGCAGCTCCCAGCCTTCTCGTCGAAGGCTCCGAAGACGAGCCGCCCGAGCCGTGACCACACAATTGCGCCGGCGCACATCGGACATGGTTCCAACGTCACGTACAGCGTGCAGCCCTCCAGTAGTTTTTCGCCGGCTGCGCTGCAGGCCGCCGTTATTGCAATCATTTCGGCGTGCGCTGTCGGGTCCTTCAACTGTTCGACCATGTTGTGCCCCTTTCCGAGTACGACGCCCTCTCGGACGACGATGGCGCCGATCGGAACCTCCTTCTCCTCGTAGGCACGCTCCGCCTCACGGAGTGCCTGTTTCATCCAGTGCTTGTCGGGTTCGAGAAGAGAGGAAAGCGCCATGAGGGACGACCGTCCAGTTTGCAGCCTGCGAAAATATCCGAATGGGGATCAAATATACGCGATGCCGCAAAGCGGGTAGACAAGCTCCGCGTGAAGACGGAGGGTCGGAATCAGCCTGAATCAGGCCTGTTTGCCGCGGAGTAGGTCGATGAATCGGAGCACGACGGCGACGAGAAGCAGGATAACGAGAATCTTTACGGCCAGGCCGATCAATACGGAACCGATCCGGAGGAGGAACCCCAGTAAGGAGAACGCGACCATCAGAACAATGGCCACAACAATAAGTCGCAAGATTTGGTCAAGCTTCATACTAAAACGACGTGGTGACTTGTCGCTGTCAGCCGCTCCTGTCAACCTCGAACCATTCTGAGGTCTGAAGCGCGGCGCCTGTCTCACCGTAACCGCCTACGATCAGTATTCGCGTACCGTCCCAATTAGTTGCGGTGTGCCCCCACCTTTTTTGGAGCAGACCCCGCTCAGCCGACATGGGATAGAATCGCCGGATCTGCGAATAGAAGACCTCATTGTCTCGCAATGCAGAAGTTAACGAAAACATTCGTCCACCGAAAATGAGTATCTCTCCTTCGACCATCCTGGCGGCTGCGTGCCCACTGCGGTGAACGTGCATCGAGCCGGTCGACTCGATGCGAATTCCGTTTGTCGTAGTCAGCACCTCCTGGAAAAGGATCTCGTCGTATGTCTGATCGGTGGAATAGATAGACCCGCCGACAAGGTACTCACCGCGGTTTCCGATCTGCGTCTGAATCGCCGTTGACGTGTGATCAAAGAGGGCGTCCACGTTCGGGCCGATAGTTGGTCCGACCGCCACCAGTGAGTCATTTCGAAACTGAAACACGCGAATATCGCTCCGAATGCCCATCCGAGGCTGTGGACGGTACTGAACGTCACCCCGGCCTCCATACAAGTAAAGAAACAGATCCGGACTACCCTGGCGTCCGACCTGGAAAAGAATCGTCGTATGGCCGCAACGGCGGATGGGGTCGCCGCGAACGGGAACGGGGACGAAAGCCGAGGAGCCGGGATCGAAGAGCTCGACGTCCTCGACCAACTCATTGATGGTCGGCGGCTCGGTGATCTCGCAGCCGCCCAGCATCAGGACGCGTCCATCCGGTAGCAGGGTTGCCGTGTGTTCGGTTCGTCGATGGAGCATGAAGTATTCCGCCGGCGCATTTCGCAGATCAGCGCCTGAGTAAACCCAGGTGGCCTTGGAAGCCGGTTGGGTCGGCGATTCCGATCCGCCCGCCACCATGAAGCGACCGTCCGCCATACGCAGGGCGGTGTGTCCACCCCGGGGCTCAGGCAAGCGAAGCTCGCCCACTTTTTCTTCGCTGGGCAGAGCGACGGCGTAGAGGGTGTCCAGTGATTCAACGCCTGTCAGGTCGAATGCCCGAACGACGAGCGTCGTGACTCCGACGTTCAGCTTCAGCGGCCGAGAGAATACACCTTCCTCGGTCTCGGGGAGCAGTGGAATTCCGTTAAGGAGCACCGAGTCGACGCCGTTCTGGGATGTGACGCGCACCTCGAGCAGCACTTCGCGTTGAGGAAGCACCGTCGATAGATCCGGGCTCAAGACCTCGAGTTCTGGCTTCCGTGGCTCGATAAATGGGCGCTCGCAGCCGACGACGAGGCCGGCGACCAGGACGACGATGCACCACACGAACCGGAGCGGCGGGCGTTGCACCGGAATACCGGAGTCAGTCATGTGCTGGATAGGTCACCTCCTGGAGTACCAGGCCATGCGCCGGCGCGGCCTGACCGGCACGCCTTCGATCGCGTGAGGCGAGGATCGTGTCGACGTCAGCTGGAGTCAGCTTGCCGTATCCAACATCCATAAGGGTTCCGACAATAGTTCGCACCATGCCGTGCAGGAACCGGTTGGCCGCGATGCGAAAGAGCCAGTCTCCCTCGCGATCCTCTGCGTGCCAGGCTGCCTCCGCAACCTCGCAGACCCGATTGCGGGTCTCGGACCGTGCCCTGCAGAAAGCACTGAAATCGTGTTGACCTACGAGACGTTCGGCGGCTTCGTTCATAGCCGTGAAGTTGGGTTCGCGCTTGAGCAGCCATCGGAGGCCGGCGTCGAGCGCTCTTGGCTGCAGAGAGACGCGGTATTCGTATGTTCGCCTGATGGCGCTGTAGCGTGCATGGAAATCGCTAGGAACCTCTTCGACTTCGATGATTCGGATCGATCGTGGGAGGAGACCGTTCAGAGCACCCCTAAGTTTCCAAGAATCGACGCCTTTCGGCAGGCAAAAATGAGCCACCTGTCCTCTCGCGTGGACGCCGGCATCCGTCCTTCCGGACCCAACGACGTTCGGGCGCTCACCGACCAGTACGGAAAGGGCCTCCTCGATCTCCGACTGCACACAGGCAACGCCCGGCTGTGTCTGCCAGCCGTGCAACTTGGTGCCGTCGTATTCGATAAGTAGCTTATACCGTTTCACGTATTCTCGAGGCGAGTTGGTCGCAATGCCGACGCTTATTTATCTCATCGGTTTCATGGGCAGCGGAAAGAGCACCCTGGGGCATATCCTTGCGAACGTCCTGGGTTTCGACTTTGTCGATCTCGACGACGTGCTTCGAACAGCGTTTCGGGCGCCCTATATGGGAGTATTTTCAGGTAGAGGGGGAGGAAGCGTTCCGGAAGGCCGAGCACGCGCTCGTCGAAGAAACCATCGTGCTGAAGAATACAGTCGTCGCAGCCGGCGGAGGCGCATTTCTGGTGGATGCCAATCGTGACCTGATGCGGGAGAATGGCCTCACCGTTTACCTGCGGCTTTCGGTTTCCCTTCTCGTCACGAGGCTGAGCTCGAGCCGACATCGTCCCCTGCTTTTCGGTGACGACGGTATTACTCTGTCGGGTGAGGCGCTCCGCGAACGGATCGAAAGGCTCCTGGCGGAGAGGACGCCGTATTACGAAGAGGCTGACGTGATCGTCGACATCGACACCGGGCCCATTGGGTCTGCTGTCGATCGGCTCGAAGCGGAGATTCAGGCGTCGGAGAAGAAACCGGGCTGATCGTCGGAAGAGCCGGGGAGGCGGAACGAGCGGCGGTGGCATGCGGCCGGGCCGAGTGACTCGATTGCTGCAACATGCTGCCTCGTTGCGTACCCCTTGTGATCCGCGAAGCCGTAGCCGGGATACTCTTCGTGCAGCCGGCGCATCATGTCGTCTCTCCTGACCTTCGCGAGTACCGACGCGGTGGCAATGGCATGGCAGAGGGCATCGCCGTCGATTACAGTCTGCTGGGGAAAAGGCAGGGGGTGGATGGACTGGTTTCCATCGATCAGGACGAAATCGGGCTCCGGGTCCAACTGTACAAGCGCCCTTCGCATCGCTTCGAGCGAGGCACGGAGGATGTTGAGGTGATCAATCTCTTCCACCGTACAGATCCCGTATCCCGTACTGAGTGCACGCGTTTCGATCCGGGCGGCAAGGCGTTCCCGTTCCGAACGAACCAGGAGCTTTGAATCCCTCACGCCGCGGATCCTCGTCCGCGGGGGAAGCAGGACGGCGGCAGCAACGACCGGCCCGGCCAGACACCCTCGACCCGCCTCGTCTGTGCCGGCGACCAGTGCGTAACCTGCCGAGCGGGCGGCATCCTCATGCGAGAACGAAGGTGGGGGAGACCGTCTGGCAGGGGATTTTCTACGTGCGCTCATCGTATTGGTCGGGGAGATCGTTCTCGTACAGAACTACGTCGCCGGGCCTGAGCATATCCTTCAGAATCCGTTGCGCCTCGAATAGTGAGTCCACGATGCGGATTCGAGACTCCTCGAAACCCGCGCCAACCAGTCCCTCAAAAATAGGACGAGTCTGCCTCTGCCCCACGAGGATAGCCTCGTCGACACGGCCGTTCATATGTGCTCCAAACGCCCGATTCTCTGCGTCCTGCCTTTCTCCGAGCTCGATCATTCCGGGCGTGATGACAATTCGCTTTCCCGTTTCGAACTGAGAAAGGATCTCGATCGCATTCCGAGCCCCGACGGGATTCGAATTGAACGCATCGTCGATGATCGTTACGGGGCCCTCTTTCCGGAGCTCGAGACGGTGCGGCACCGGCTTGAGCCGTTGCACAGCATGCCTCATCTGGCGAAGTGACATGCCGTAGAACCTACCCACCCCAAGCGCGAGGAGTACATTCGTGACGTTGTGACGACCCAGCAGCATTGAGCTCATTTCCGCCTCCTCACCATTCAGGTCGATGACCTGAAAGTGACAACCACCGGTATCATAGGAGATGTCCGTGGCAAGCAGATCCACGTCCGATCGGTGGGTCGATACCAGCGTGACGGGCCCCGACGCCCGGCCGACGAGTTGCATAACCTTTGGATCGTCGGCGTTCGCAACGAGAGGTCCCCCGTGCTTCATGCCCGCGATCAACTCACCCTTGGTCTCAAGGATTGCCTCTTCCGAGCCCATGGTTTCGAGATGTGCGAGACCGATGCTCGTCAGTACGGCGACATCCGGACGCGCAATTTCGCAGAGTTCCTTGATGTCGCCGCGGTAGCGCGCGCCCATCTCCAGGACGAGGAACTGATGCCAATCTTCCAGATCGTCGTTGATGACCTTGCAGATCCCCATCGGCGTGTTGTAGCTCCCGGGCGTCTCCAGAACGTTGTACTGCTGCCGCAGGACTTCAGCGATAGCGAATTTCACACTCGTCTTGCCATAGGATCCCGTGATGCCGATGACGGTGGTATCCCTCTGGGCTGCCAGTCGGTCACGCGCCCGCTGTTTGAATGCTTCGTGGATCTTCGTTTCGATCGGCCGCATCAAGAGACCGCTAAGTCCCGTCGTGCGAGGGGCAAGCATGTCGGCGGCGAGCCAGCCGAGCAGGTACCATGCGACCTCCGATTCCGAAAGCGCCGCCACCGATCCGGCAACAACCAGCATCACAGCGATAAGGACGTCGGTTCCTAGAAGGCGCTTCAGGCGCGCTGTGTAGACGAGCGGCTTTTTGGCGTGATCCGTTCGATAGCGTCTGGCCGATGCAAATACGAGGCACCAGACTCCGAGCCCCGCGAGTACGACCCAGTCTGGCGCGACCGGTTTCATCCAGACGAGGATGACCACCCCCGCAGCAACCAGATAACGACGGAGAAGAATCGTGCTCAGCGGCTGTCGACGGAGCCAGGCCGAATACTCGTTGTCCTTGTATCCCTCCAGTTGGAGTACATGGAGATAGTACCTGTGCCGTCGCCAGGCATGGAAGGCGGACAGCAGTGTCGCAAGTGCGATGAGCGTCGCTGCGGCGATCAAGGGATTCTCCAGACGGTGCTCGAAACTCGTTGCATGATCAATCGGATGTCGACTCCAGGAAGTGTCGTGTCGCGGCGGAAACGGTCGACGGGTCGTCGACATACCCATAGTGTCCCGCACCCCTTAAGGTTACGACGCCTGCATCAGGGATACCTCTTGCAAGGGTTTCGATCTGGGACAGCGAGACGTCGTGATCCTGGTCACCCCAGAAGATCAACGTCGGAACTGTGATCCGCGCTATGCGGTCCTCCAGGAAGCAGTTCACAGTCTTGACGAACGACTCCCGCATCACTCCCGAAAGGGCCCTGTAATCGGACGATCCCAGCATCCTCCAAATGAAGCTGTCACGGAGCCAGGCTAGTCCTTTGGGCTGCAATTTCCCAGGCAAAAGGAGGAATGGCGCCTTCAGGATTTTCGCAACTGTGGACTTGAATCGGACTTTGAGGCTCCTCTGGGGGCGAATCCCTGAGGGACTGATCAGGACGAGTCTCCTTATCAATGGTTCATAGCGCTCGTCGGATGCCATAAAAAGGGCGATCCGGCCACCGTTCGAGTGCCCGATCAATGTCACCGAAGGATAGTCCAGGCGGCCTATGGTTGCGGCGACGAGGGCAGCGGACTCCTGAACGCCTACGGCCGACTGGGGCTCCGGAGTGCGACCGTGACCGGGCAGGTCCATACTCACGACGCGGTATCGATCGTCCAGCATCCTCGCAATCGGCCGCATCAATTCGGCAGAGCTCCCCCAGCCGTGCAAGAGAATGACGGGCTCTGCATCAGCAGGACCGGATACTTCATACTTCGGCAGCGATATTTGATCTTCTGCCGAAGACACCCCAAAGTCGGAACCGCTATCTGGTATCAATAGGAGAAACCAGTTATCTTATTCTGCGTTGCACTGACTGGCCAGGCAAACATCGAGTCACTCTGCCAGCCAGGCATCGTGGGTAAGTTGCCGAACGTAGGTCGTTCGGCGGAGGCTTACGCCCCGCAAGATACTAAGATTTCTGAAGCCCTTCTTGTGTCTGGGACGTCCGACCGCCTGTCGTAGCGCGTTCGGATGCCTCTTGTTTCGGCGGTTGCCAATCCTTCCCTGTCGGGATTCCTGATCGGGGTCGCAAGAAGCCTGTCGAAGGCCAATAAAAACATATATATACAACAAATGGCTGATCAGTCATTTTCTGGGATGGTCGAACTCATCGGCGAAAAGAAGTTCGGTTTTATAAGAACGCTTAGACCTGATGTGCCGAAAGGGGAAAAGGACCCCTTTGTGCCTCCTGCAATGATCAAGAAGCATCATTTACGGGACGGCCTCATCCTGACCGGCACGATCCGACCGGGTCGCCGAGGGGCAATGCAGGTTAATCACATCGATACCGCGAATGGTATCCCGGTAGAGACGTGGTCGAAATTGCGTTCCTTCGATTCGGGTAACATCATTTATCCCAACGAGAAATTCGATCTCGTCACGGGGCCGAACGACATCACGATGAGGGTCGTCGACCTTGTCGCCCCGATCGGCAAGGGGCAGCGTGGACTTATTGTCGCGCCGCCGAGAACGGGGAAGACGATCATCCTGAAGCAACTTGCGGCGGCTCTAACGAAGAATCATCCGGAAGTTTCGCTGGTCGCCCTGCTTGTCGACGAGCGTCCGGAAGAAGTCACCGATTTCATCCGATCGACGGAGGCGCGAGTCTTCGCCTCGTCCAATGATCGTGAGGAGGACAATCACGTTCGCGTCTCGAATCTGGCGCTTGCTTACGCGCGCCGATTGGTCGAGATGAAGCGCGACGTCGTCATGTTGCTGGATTCGCTGACGCGTCTCGGACGAACCTTCAATCTCTACATGGCAGGAAGCGGGCGAACGATGTCGGGAGGGCTCGACGCCAAGGCCCTCAATATTCCTCGCAAGATTTTCGGCTCGGCCAGAAACATCGAAGGCGGGGGCTCCTTGACGATCATTGCGACGGCGCTGATTGAGACGGGCAGTCGAATGGACGAGGTCATTTTCGAGGAGTTCAAGGGAACGGGAAACGCCGAAATCGTGCTTGATCGGATGATGGCCGACAAACGGGTGTATCCGGCGATCAATCTCAGAAAGAGCCGGACGCGGAACGAAGAGCTGCTTCTCGGGGACCTTGTCGAACAGCAGCACAGGTTGATGCGGGCGCTGAACTCGCGATCACCGATAGAGGCCATGCAGGCGCTGATCCGTCACATCCAACAAACGGCGTCCAACGAGAGCCTGCTCAACGATCTGGTTCCTTCCTGAGAGGTTACGTCGGCGAGGTTTCAAGTGTCTATAGGGAGTCTGACGTGAAGTCTGAAGATTCTCCCTATGAGCCCTCCTCACAGTTCCGGAACCGCAGGCGCGCACAATGGCGTGCCTGTGCTCCCTATCCGCGAATGGCACGCGCCTGAACGTCCGCGCGAGAAACTCCTGCATTTCGGGCCGTCCTACCTGTCCACAGCAGAGCTGATTGGACTGATTGTTGGCAGCGGCGCGCGATTTCGATCCGGCTCGGTTACAGCAATTCAACTCGGGCAGGCGCTTATTTCGCGCGATGGATCTCTGCGGGGGCTTTCGAACGCCGATGTTCTTGAACTCGTCGCCATGGCCGGGATGGGGCCGGCCAAAGCAGCTCGCCTCGTTTCCGCCTTCGAACTCGGGCGCCGGGTGGAGGCCGACCCCGGAAAGGAGAGGATTCGCGTGACGGCGCCGGATGACGTCGCGGGCGTTTTCATTCCGCTCATGAGGGATCTCAAGCGCGAGGTGTTTAAGGTGATCACGCTGAACAGCGCCGGCGTGATTACGGGTGAGCACACGGTGAGTGAAGGCGGGCTGGCTGCGAGTATTGTAGAACCGCGCGCCGTCTTTCGACGTGCCGTGCTCGGAAATGCAGCGTCCCTGATCTGCGTCCACAATCATCCTTCCGGCAATCCCGAACCGAGTGAGCAGGATCTCCGAATCACACGTCAACTGGTCGAGGCGGGCAAGCTGATGGGCATTCCCGTGCACGACCACATAATCATCGCAGGATCGACGTACACGTCTTTGGCTACCCGAGGACTCCTCTGATGCAACTCAGCTGTAGAAGCTTCGAATGGCGGCGACCACGCGATCGACGTCGCGTTCGGTCATCGACTGATGGAGCGGGAGGCTGATGGCTGATTCGTAGTAGGCTTTTGCTCGCGGCAGCTGATCCATCCCGTAGCCGAGTCGCTCGTAGTAGGGATGCATCGGAACCGGTATGTAGTGTACCTGGACGCCAATGTTCTGGCGTCGCAAGAAATCGAAGAGAGGTCGGCGCGCGCTCGGGTCCACGCGAATAACGTAGAGATGCCACGCGGGTTCGACGTTCGCCTGCGGCTCAGGCCGCGACAAGGGCAGATCGGCAAGCGCGTCGTGATAGACGACGGCAAGACGCCTTCGCGCCTCGGTATGGGCGGACAGACGAGCGAGCTGGCTCAATCCGAGCGCCGCGTGCAACTCACTGAGCTTGTAATTAAATCCCAGAAACTGCTGCTCATAGTACCAGTCACCGTGGGCCGGCCCCTGAAGTCGTTCCGGCGCACGCGTCATTCCGTGGGTCCTGAATTGACGGAGGATCTCGGCGCGATCCGCGTCGCCCAGGGCGACCATACCTCCCTCTGCGGCGGTGACGTTCTTTACCGGATTGAAACTGAAAGCCATCATGTCAGCAAACGACGAAGTCGGCCGCCCGTCGATGGTAGCCCCTGGCGCGTGGGCCGCGTCGGACAAGACCATGCGCCATGATTTCCAGTGATTCGGCGGAGCTCGGGGTAATCCGCCGGATGGCCCGCAAAATCCACCGCGAGCACGGCTCGGGTCGCTTCGGTCATGGCGCTCCCAGCTTCTTTCGGGTCGATGCACACCGTGGATGGATCGATGTCGACGAAGATGGGTTTGGCGCCTGTATAAAGCACCGCATTGGCCGTCGCGGCGAATGTGACGGCCGGCAGGATGACTTCATCCCCCGGCCCCATCCCCGTCGCCGCACACATTGCATGAAGCGCGGCAGTGCCGGACGAGAATCCGACAGCGAAGGCCGTGTGCGTCGCCGCGGCGAAAGCCGACTCAAAGGCTTCGAGTCGCGAGCCCTGCGAGATGATAGGGCTGCGAAGTGCGTCGACCACCGCCTTGATATCTGCGTCGGTGATATGCTGCCGACTGTACGGAAGAAAGGGGTCGGTCATCTTCGGTCCTCGGTGATTTCCCGATAAGACGCGACGACGTCCGACAGGGTATCGCGCAGCGGTCGATCGCAGCGCATGCCTGTCAGGTTCTCCAGCTTGCTGACGTCTGGAATTCTGACAACGACGTCCTCAAACTGTGTACCATAAACGGATTCGTAGGGAATCTGGTCGATACCCGACGAGCTGCCCGTGACGTCGATGATGGTCTCAGCCAGCGTGCGGATCGAAGTTGGACGATCACTTCCGACGTTGAACACCTGCCCTACGGCGGCATCCATCTCCATGAGTCGAAGAACAGCCTGTATCGCGTCGGATACGTCCGTGAAACAGCGCAGCTGACGGCCGTCGTTGTAAACCGTCAACGGGCGACCGGATAATGCCTGTTCGACCATCCGGGGCACAACCGGACCGTTCAAGCCTTGTTGGCGCGGACCAATGACGTTGAACAGCCGAACAATCACGGCTCGCAGCCCCTCTTCGTGCACCTTCGCCAATGTCAGAAATTCCTCGACGGCTTTGATGCCGGAATAGGACCACCGGTGAATCTCTGTCGGGCCATAGACGCGGTCCTCTTGTTCGCCCAGTTTCGTCACACCTGAGCCCCGACTGTCCATCGCTTTCCCATAGATCTCCGACGTCGAGGTCAGGAGCAGGCGCGGCTTGAAACGTGTGGCCAGTTCCAGAATCGTATCGATGCTGCGGAGATTGTTCAGGATTGTCTGGCTCGAAGTCTGCGAGGCAAGGCGAACGCCCACATACGACGCCAGGTGGTAGAGTTCATTGCATTCGGCAATGATCGGAGCCATGGCCTCCAGGTTCGCTACGTTTGCGCGAACGAATCGAAAACGATCGTGACCGAGAAGATGGTCGATGTTGACTTCCCGTCCAGTCGACAGGTTGTCAACCACCGTTACATGGGCTCCCGCCGCGATAAGCGCATCGGCCAGATGAGAGCCCACAAATCCGGCCCCCCCGGTAATCACGCAATGTCGGTCTGTGTCGGTACTCATTTTGTTACTTCTCGACAAGTCGTTTGAGGAGGTCGGTGAGCCGTCCGGCGGCGTTCTCAATCGAAGCATTCTCCCGTACCCATTTCCGATTGGCGGGCACGGCGGTCTCTTTCAGTCGATCAAGTTGCTCGAGGCTCATCCGGATGTCAGCTGCAAGCGCCTGGGCCGAATCGGCACGGGTGAAGATAGCATTCTCGGAATCGGGTACAATGATCCTGTTCGGCGGGATGTCTGAAAGAATGGGGATGCAGCCCGCGGCCATTGCCTCGAGAAGCGTTTCTGAGATACCATCGAACAGTGGGATCGAGACCACGAAGTCGCTGGCAGACCAGATGTCGCTCACCGCACTTGAGTCCAGGAATCGATCGACTACCAGGCAACGAGCGTGAGCGCGAAGCGCCTCGAGTGACGGCGAGGCTCGCTCGTCCGGCACGTGACCCAGCGTAAGCACGATCCCAAAAACGCTGTCGTTGGCGTCGAGTACTTCGAGAAGCGCCGGCAGAGAAATCTCGGGTCGATCATGAAACCGGAGACCCCGGGCGCATGTGATCGCCACGGCGTCATCTGGAATGCCGAGGCGGGAGCGGACCTGTTTGCGCAGGTTCGAAAGGCCGAGATAGTGCTCGAGTTCGATGCCCCATAGAATCGATTCGGTCCGCGCCTCGCAGTCCGGGTAAGCCTCGACGACCACCTCGCGCAGCGCGGGTCCGTCGGTGGTAATGAGATCTGCGGACGACATGGCGTGACGCACCATGGGCCCGAGCACGTGGCGCCTCCAGCCGTTCTTTGGATACAATTGCACGTCTGCCGTCCATGTTTGCAGCACGAAGGGACGGAATCGGGTACGTGCTCCCAGGAATCCGTAATTCGTGGCATACGAGCCCATGAGGATGTCGGGGGAGAGTTTTTTCACCAGTTTTCGCGCCGAAGCGCCCCCAAGAAGGAAATCGGCGAGACTATGCCGGGCGAACCGACGTGTGGCCCTCTCTATGAGATGAAAATCGACATCCGGTATCGGGACGGATGGTTCCACGAAGGATAGCAGGGAAACGCGCATTCCGCGTGCGGCCAGCGCGGGCAGCCACCGCCGCATATGATAGTTTGCTGCGTTCGCAAGGATCGCCAGATGGAGCATTGGGCTTGTCACCGCAGCGATTCGTTTAGCCGGCGGTTTCGATCGAGGCACGCCAGCGGTCGCGCATTGGAGGCCAGTCAGCGGCAACGACGCTGTAGACCGCATGGTCGACGTATCCGTTCGGAAGCAGTTGCGCATCCCGAAGAACGCCTTCATGCTGAAATCCAAGCCTCTCAAACAGGCGGCGTGAGCGCGTGTTCTGGGTTGCGGCACGACCTTCGACGCGATTCAGACCGTACTCGTCAAACGCGAGCGTCATGAGTCCGAAAACGGCGCGCGTCATCAGTCCACGCCCCTGGTAGGGCGGCGCCAGCCAGAATCCCACACTGGTCAATCGGTCGTTCCAATCGACGTAGTGAAGACCTGCTACGCCGGCAAGCTCGCCCTCCGTCCACAATCCGAGCGACATACCGTTTCTCGCCTCCAGTTGATCGCGGGATCGGGCGATGAATTCCAGTGTGTCTTCGAGCGCAACGTGGCCGTCTACCCAGGCCAACCACTCCCTGAGCGCCTGCCGATGGGTATCGATACGGCGGAACAGCGCTTCGGCGTGTTCGTTTCGCAGAACCTCGAGCCGCGCTTGATCGACGCTGATAGTCATAAGATGAAGGTATTCCTCAAGATAGGGTGGATGAGTGTCTGACGCCGTCTGCGCCCGGCTGTCGAGCGTATCTCTTCATCGAAAGCTTTACATTATTTAACCGACCTCATGTCACCGATCCACGACCTCGGTTTACTAGCATGCGAACGCTCGTAGTCGCCGCCCATCCAGACGACGAGGTCCTGGGATGTGGCGGAACGATCGCCCGTCTGGTCAGACAGGGTGAAGAAGTCCAGGTGTTGATTCTTAGCGACGGCGAGTCGTCTCGCTTTGACAAGCCGGAGGATGCGTCCGGGGATTTGATCGAGGTACGCCGTTCGGCAGCGCGCCGAGCGGCCGAAGTTCTCGGTGTTCCAGCGCCCAGGATGCTTGGCTACCCTGACAATCGATTCGATTCCGTTCCGCTGCTCGATATCACGAAGACGATTGAGACCGTGATGGATGAATTCCGCCCCGACACCGTCTTCACGCATCACGGAGGTGACATGAACGTGGATCATCGCCTTACCGCGCATGCCGTTTTCACGGCAACCCGGCCTGTTCCCGGGAGCCCGTTCAAGCGTGTATACGCGTTCGAGGTCCTTTCCTCATCGCATATAGCAGCGGGGGAGTTCGGCGGTCCGTTCATGCCGAATACGTTCGTGGACATTTCGGCAACGATCGACCTGAAATTGGACGCAATGCGGTGCTACGAAAGGGAGCTTCGTGCATTTCCACATCCTCGGTCGATTGAAGCGATTCGTTCGCTTGCGGTCACGAGAGGAACCGTCTGCGGTCTAGCAGCTGCCGAAGCATTCGTGCTCGTCCGAGAGGTAAAGGCGAAAGGATCGTGACAGAAGCCAACGTATACTGCCTCGTAATGGCCGGTGGTGTAGGCCGGCGTTTCTGGCCGATGAGTCGGGTGGAGCGGCCGAAGCAGTTTCTCCGGTTTTTCGGGGACCGAAGCCTCCTCCAGATGACGGTAGACCGGATTCGTCCGATCATCCCGCCGTCTCAGTGTCTGATCGTCACGAACGAACGTTATCTCGAGCAGACGGTGACGCAGCTGCCCGAGGTACCGCGGGAGAACATCCTGCTCGAGCCGGTCAGCAGAAATACAGCTCCCTGCATCGCGTTCGGCGCGGGTATGGTTCATCGCGTTCGAGGCGATGCGGTTATGGTCGTACTGCCGGCCGACCATCTGATACAGGACGAGGCTTCTTTCCACAAGGTTCTCAATGCCGCCATCGAGAAGGCCCGTACGCCCGGTGTTCTCGTGACGGTCGGTATCCGTCCAAATCGAGCGGCTACCGGTTACGGCTACATCGAGTTCGACGTGGAAGACAGGGAAGGCACGGGCGTGCATCGCGTACTTTCTTTCACGGAGAAACCGGACCCCGCCCGGGCGGAAGAATTTCTAGAGGCGGGGCGCTACCTGTGGAATAGCGGCATGTTTGCCTGGCGTGCCGACACCATCCTTCATGAAGTCGAACAGAGCTTGCCCGCCGTCTACTCCGCGTTCGCACCGCTGCTGTCGGGAGACGCTCCCGATCGGCGGAAAGTGACGGAAGCATTCCTTCAGAGCCCGAGCATCTCTGTCGACTACGGTGTCATGGAAAAAGCCCGTGACGTGTTCGTCGTTCCGGGGCAGTTTGGCTGGTCGGACGTGGGTGACTGGCAGGCTGCCTATGAGGTGGCCCCCAAAGACGCTGCCGAGAACGCCTCGTTCGGTGACGTCCATTTCCACGACTCGAGCGGCTGCCTCGCTTACGCTTCCGATCGGAAGATATCTCTGCTCGGGGCCAGAGATCTCGTCGTGGTCGACGCAGGCGATGCGATTCTCGTTTGCGATCGCAAACAGGCCCAGCGCGTCAAGGAAGCAGCCAATCGCACTGAGCAAGGTAACGGGCAGAACGGTCGCGACTCGAACGCCCCGTAGCAGCACGGCGATGTTACAGGAATATGACCAATCAGTCACTATGTGACGTTTTGGTCAAGAATTGACGACGATGTGCGATGTTTCGCAACCTTGGGGGGGTGCGAACGTATCCGGGTGCCATTTGTCCTACCACTGGCACTATGGAACAACCGGTAACTCGCAGGGAGCGAGAGCGGCAGGCCCGAAAGCAGATCATGCTCGACGCGGCGCGTGTCGTGATCGCTGAAAAGGGCTTCAAGCGCGCTACGCTCGATGAGATCGCACAGCGTGCTGAGTTCGGGAAAGGCACCATCTACAATTACTTCCCGGAAGGGAAGGGGCAGATGCTTTTCGCGATTCTGGATGACGTCTACGATGATCTCTTCACCATGTCTCAGACGACGTTCGGATCGCCGGAGCTCATCTCGTTCAGGGAGCGGCTGCTCAGGTTCGTGGAGTCGTTCTTGTCCTATTTCATGCATGAACGCGATCTCTTCGTAATCCTCGTGAAGGAGGCCAATCGGATCGCGCTGGGCGATGACGAGTCGAAGGCGATCTACTTCAAGAAGCACCTCGATCGGCTTGTGAGCGTTATCGAGCCCGTGGTTGCAGACGCGATCGCGGCGGGGGAGGTCAAGCCATATCCACCTGAGGCGGTCGCGCACATGATTCTCGGCAATCTGCACGGCTATCTGCGGTACAACTGCTATCGAAGTATCGGCAATGGAGACAGCGCCGCGTGCGCCGAGGTGGCGCCGGCGACAGCGGCAGGATTTCTGTGTGGCATCCTGCTCGACGGCCTCGCTGAGAATTCGGAGCAGGTCGCCGGAATGGGAGAAGAGATAGCAAAAGAGGACGTATTGTGAAAGGTTTGAAGAGGTTTTTCGGGATTCCATACGCACTGGGGACACTGGCAGTCGGGTTGGTGATTGGATTCCAGCCGCCGACTGTCCTGGCGCAGGAGAGTGCAGAGAAAACGGTTGATCCTCTGACGCTCACGCTCAACGACGCTGTCGACATCGCCCTCGATCACAACTACGGGCTGCGGCAGAGCAAGCTGGATGTCGAACAGGCAGGGTGGCAGGTCAGAGAGGGGTACGGCCGTGCCATGCCAAAATTGATGGCGACGTCGCGGTACCAGCGCAACCTGGCGAGCCCCAACCCTTTCGCAGGGAGCGACGCAGGCGGGATTTTCCAGACGCTGTCTTTTCTCGACTGGTTGTCCTACAACGAGGATGCGCGGACCGATAATGACCCGTTGACATTGCCTCTCAGTCTCGATGATTTCCGGGACAGGCAGGACCAGGGTCTTCAGGACGCGAATATCACGGTGTCCTCGTCCAGCTAACCCATTCCAGGTAGACAATCAATTCAGCAACACGTTGTCGTTGACCCAGACGCTCTACGACGGATCGCTGTATGGCGGCATTCGCGCGGCAAAGGTGTACCGCAACATGAGCGAGGCCGGTCTGGCTCGTGAGATGGAGATTGTCGTTCGGGAGACCAAGAAAGCTTTCTACGCCGCACTCTTTGCAGCGCAGCAGGTGGAAGTAGTCCGCAAAAGTGTGGAGCGGACGAGCCGGACCGTTGAGGAGGCTCAGGTCCGCCTGGCACAGGGTGTTTCGTCCAAGTACGACAAATTGAGTGCCGAGGTCGAACTGGCCAATCTTCAGTCAAATCTCCTCGTCGCTGAAAATGGGCTGGACAACAGTCTCGACAATCTCAAACTCACGATCGGGCTCGAAACCAGCCAGCCAATTGTGCTCAAAGGAACACTGCGGGACGGCGCGGACCATTCACGCTTCCAGCATGTGTCGCTCGACGAAATTCTGAACGAGGCTATCGGGAGACGACCCGACCTCGAGCAGGCGGCTCTGTCAATTGAACTGAATGACATCAATCGCCGGATACAGCAATCGGCCCGGCTCCCCGTTTTGAGCGCCTTCGTCGATGTGGGCTACATCGGAAACGTTCCCGACAACAGGACGCGGGTCTCCAACGTCGAAGGGGACCCCTTCGCGTACCAGTCGAAGACGTCCAACTTCTTCGATAGCTCCTACTGGAATTCCTCCCTTGCTGTGGGGCTTTCCCTCAAGTGGACGATTTTCGACGGTTTCCAGACAAGATCGAAGACGCAGCAGACCATCATTGATCGCAAGCGGGCAGAGGTTCAGTATGAGCAGCTACGCAATCAGGTTCGCCGCGAGATCGAGGCTGCCCGGCGAGACTTGTTCACGGCTGATCAGCGCATGTCCAGCCAGATGCAGAACGTTTCGAAAGCCGAGCTGAACTACAAGTTCGCGAGCACGCGCGTCAGTGAAGGCGTCAGTTCCAGACTTGAAGAACGGCAGGCATCCGATCTGCTGGATGAAAGCCGACTCAACTATAACCGCGCGATTTATGACTACCTCGTCGCGCAGGCCAATTTTGAGGCAGCCGTCGGAACAGGAGTCAGTGGCAGCGGCTCCTATGCCGCGACTAGTACGACGGGCTCCAGATGAGTGACAAGGTGACCAAAATGACCAATAGACTGATGAAATTGACCAAGCCGATGAAGGCGACCGCTTTTGTGTTCCTTCTGGTGGCCATCGCTTCGGCGATCGCCGCCTGCGGCCAGGCCGACGGCGCAGACGCAACCAAGGTGCCCGAGCCCGACAACACCCGTCTGATTCGCGTGGAGACGATGACCCTGGTGCCCGAAACGTTCCAGGATAAGATCCAGTTGACAGGCGTCGTAGATGCGCTCAAGGATGTGACGATATCCGCCGAAGCAGGCGGCCGCGTCGTTGAGATCCTGCCGCTCGGCTCAAATGTGAGCGACGGGGTCATCGTCGCCAGATTCGACGATCGTGTCCTCAAGAGCCAGCTCGAAGCTGCCCAGGCGGCCTACGAACTGGCGGAGGATACCTACCGTCGCCAGAAAGCGCTCTATCAGGATTCCGTGATCAGTGCGCTCGAATATGAGAACGTCCGGACACGACGCGATCAGGCGGCCTCGACACTTGAGCAGGCCAGAAAGATGTTTGCCGATACACGCCTGACAAGCCCCATCACGGGACGCGTCGAGCAGCGCTTTGTCGAAAAAGGAGAACTCGTGGCGCCCGGCAGTCCCGTCGTTCGTGTCGTCGACACACGACACGTGAAGATTCGTGCGGGAGTACCCGAGCGATATGCCACCGACATTAGGGAGAGCGCTCCGGCGTGGGTTCGCCTGTCATCCGCCGGGCTGGAGGAGGAGGCCAAACTGACCTTCGTCGGCCGCTTTGTTGACGTCAAGAGCCGAACCTTCCCGGTGGAGATTGATCTCGAGAATACGTCGGCTCGGCTCAAACCTGAAATGGTGGTCGACGTCTCCATCGAGAGGCGATCTCTCGCGGACGCGCTTGTCGTACCTCAGACAGCGCTCGTTCACGATGATCTTGGGACCGGACTCTATGTGGTCTCGCGCGAAGGCGATCAGTACATCGCGGATCGCAAGACGGTGATTACGGGGCCCTCGTTCAACGGGACCGTGGTGATCGAGTCAGGGGTTGAAAGCGGCGACCAGATTGTCGTTGTCGGCCAGTCCAATTTGACCGATGGCAATCCCGTCCAGATCGTGAGTTCGACTGGCGTATGACGCCCTATCCGCTCATCCCGAAGAGAAATCAGACATGAGAATTACAGATCTGGCAGTCAAGCACAGAACCAGTGTGATGGTCTTGACCGTGGCTCTTGTTCTAGGCGGGCTCGTCAGTTACCTCACGATACCGAAAGAAGCGACACCGTCGATCGAGATTCCGATGATCGTCGTGACGACGATCTATCCGGGTGTCAGCCCCGACGACATGGAGTCGCTGATTACTCAGGAAATCGAGCAGGAGGTTCAATCCGTTAACGGAATCAAGGAGATACGATCCACCTCGAAGGAAGGTGTCAGCACGGTGGTCGTCGAGTTTGACCCCGATGTTTCGATCGAGGAGGCCTATCAAAAGGTTCGCGACAAGGTCGACATCGCGAAAAAGGACCTTCCAAGCGACGTGGATGAGCCGACGGTCGAAGAGATCGATTTCTCGGAGTTTCCGATCATGACGATCAACCTCGCGGCCGACTATTCGCTCGCCCAGCTGAAGGATGTCGCCAAAGATCTCGCCGATGAGTTGGAGACGATCCCGAGTGTCCTGAAGGTCGACCTGATTGGGGGCTTGGAGCGAGAGGTCCAGGTCAACGTCAATTTGAGCGCACTCAAGGGATACAACATTGCATTCAACGACGTCATCAACGCGATTGCATCGGAGAACACGACCATTCCGGGTGGCTCTGTCGATGTCGACCGGCTGAACTACCTGGTTCGGGTCAGCGGCGAGTTCTCCGATCCTGACGCTCTGCGCGATATCATCGTGAAAGCGCCCGAGGCTCCTCCCGGAGGCCGGCAGCCTCCTCCCATCTACCTTCGGGACGTTGCCGACGTCAATTTTGGTTTCAAAGACCGGGACTCGTATGCGCGCCTGACGGTCTTGAAGGACGAGGACGAGAAGGGCGACCTGATCGTCTATCCTCAAGACCGCGTTCAGGAGATGAATGTGATCAGCCTCAACGTGAAGAAGCGTTCCGGCGAGAACATTCTCGAGACGACCTCACAGGTTCGCAGCGTGCTCGATGACTTTGCGTTTCCGGCAGGCACGGAAACCGTCATCACGGGCGATCAGAGCAAGTTCGTTCGAGAGCTCGTCAACGACCTGGAGAACAACATCATCAGCGGTCTGCTTTTTGTTGTTGCTGTTCTGCTCTTCTTCCTGGGGGTAAGGAATGCGGTCCTCGTCGGCATCGCGATTCCGCTTTCGATGTTCACCTCATTCCTCTTGCTTCAGGCGATGGGGTACACGCTGAACTTCATCATCCTGTTCAGCCTCATAATCGCACTGGGGATGCTTGTCGACAATGCGATCGTCATCGTCGAAAACATCTACAGGTTTCGCGAAGAAGGGCACGGCAGGTTCGAAGCTGCACGCCTTGCAACCGCGGAGGTGGGTGGCGCCGTCGTTGCCTCCACGCTGACGACCGTAGCCGCTTTCGCTCCCATGCTGTTCTGGCCCGGGATTATCGGGGAGTTCATGGGGTACATGCCCATGACGTTGATCGTGACATTGAGTTGTTCTCTATTCGTAGCGATTGTCATAAACCCCGTAATAACAGGCATTTTTATCCGATTGGATTCGGAGACAGGATCCAAATCCGGCACTTGGGGAAAACGGATCGGATATGGTGCGACAGGCATCGTTGCTCTCATCGTCGGCCTGGCCAATCCGATCTCTCTTGTCGTCCTGGTGGGGTTAATCGCCTTCCTTTGGCTGGGTCACAAATTCGTGCTGAAGCCGATCGGAGATCACTTCATCAGGACGGGTCTGCCGCGCCTCGTCGAGATGTACCGATCTCTGCTGCGCTGGATGCTGAAACGTGATTATTCGGTGCCGCGTGCCCTTTTGAGGAATACGTTTGCGCTGGGCACGTTTACGGCCGGATTCGTGCTTCTGGCCGGCGGGCTCGCCGTGTCGGCTGGTCTCGGTCAGTACGCCGGAGCGGTCTTGCTCTGGCCAGGCATTGCGCTCGCGGTCGTGGGTTTGATCGGAATCATCTTCCATACGCTCGAGACCATATTTGATGGTGGATGGGCGAGTGTGCGTGCCGGCATCTGGATGGCCGTTATCGGAGGGGCGACGCTCGCGCTGATAAGCCTCGGCGAGGCGGAGGTTGGAAGAGAGGTGATCGAAACCATGGTGATGGTCCCGATCGTCCTGGCGCTTGTCGGATTATTCGGCGTCGCCCACTCGCGGTTCAAGAGCCTGGGTATGGTGGACCTGGTCGTACTTGGTATCGCCGGTTTGCTCCTTGTCGGTGGGATCGTCTATGCGATCGTTCTCTTTGCCCTGCCCGGAGTGGGCATCACGTTGGTGGCCGAGGAAAATGCGGCGTCCGGGACGCAGGCGATGGCCGGCATGATTCAGGGCGGATTGCTGCTCGGCATGCTCGCCGTGCTCGGGAGACTTGCGATCAAGAAGCGCGGATACCTGGTGTTGACCGACAATAGAGCCCGTCTGATGAATGCGTCGATTGGCGCCATGTTCGCCATCATCGGGTTGTTTGCGGCCGCTCCGACCGGCGTGGAATTCTTCCCCGAAACCGACCCGTCGCAAATCAAGGTCAACATTCGCGCCGCACTGGGCACGAACATCGAGGCGAGCGATCAACTGGCAAAAGAAGCCCGCAAACGTATCGGCGAGCTGCTCCAATCGAGTTCGAAGGCGGCCGTGAATACCAAGAACGTGCTCGTCAACGTCGGTGTCGGCGGCGACATGTTCTCAGGAGGCGCGTCGGGTATCGAGAATTCGTCCATAACGATGAACGTCGTGGACTACAAGGACCGGGCCGAAAAGAGCTCGATGACGCTCGATCGCATCCGTGACGAAGTCGCAGGGCTTCCGGGCGCCGAAATCGAGATCGAAAAAGATCAGCAGGGACCTCCTACAGGATCACCGGTGAACATTGAGATATCAGGCGATGATTTCGACACGATCGTTCACATTTCCTCCGAAGTCAAAAAGCGGCTCCGTGAGGGCGTCGAATCAGGTGAAATTCCTGGACTGGTCGACATCCGAGACAACCTCGACACCGGACGGCCGGAGCTCAGTGTAAACATCGACCGGGATCGCGCGGCGCAATTCGGTCTCAATACGAGGAAAATCGCGAGTACGATCCGTACCGCAATCAACGGTACGGAGGCCAGTAAATTCCGTGACGGCGAAGATGACTACGATATCACCGTTCGACTGGCCAAGGCGGATCGCGACAATCTCGAGAGCCTTCAGAACTTGACGATCTTTGAGGATGGCAAGCAGATCCCGCTTGTGGCCGTGGCCGATTTCCAAGTCGGGAGCGGACTCGGATCCATCACGCGTCTCGACCTGCAGCGCGTCGTGACCGTCCGCGGGGAGAATGCTCCCGGGTATAGCGGACCGCAGGTGCTCGCTTCCACGCAGAAGTACCTGGCCGAATACCGGGCAGGCCTCCCACCCGGCTACACGATGACATACACCGGTGAGAGTGAAGACCAGGACGAAAGCTTCAGCTTTCTTACCCAGGCGCTGCTGATTGGCATCGCGCTGATCTTCATGATCATGGTGGCCCAGTTCAACAAAGTCGCCGTGCCGTTCATCATCATGGTGGCCGTCGGCTTCAGCATGGTCGGCGTCCTGCTCGGTCTCATTCTTACGAGGACCCTCTTCGGCCTGATGACCTTCATCGGCATCATCTCACTGGCGGGGATCGTCGTGAACAACAACATCGTGCTCATCGACTATATCATGCAGCTCCGTGGGAGAGGACTGTCCAAGTCGGATGCCATCATTCAGGGTGGTGCAACCCGTCTGCGCCCGGTACTGCTCACGGCGCTTACGACGGTACTTGGATTGATTCCACTCACGTTCGGTATCAACATCGATTTCGTAGGGTTAATTACATCGGCGGAGCCGGGCTTCCAGTTTGGATCGGAAAACACGCAGTTCTGGGGTCCGATGGGCACAGCCATCATATCGGGCCTCGTCTTCGCAACATTCCTGACCCTGGTAATCGCGCCGGTGATGTATTCGCTGTTCGATTCCCTCACGTCCCGGTTCAGTCAGCTCCGGGAAGTAGGACGCGCCGCGCCGTCAGAGGCGGGGACGACGAGTGGATCCGATGCCGAAATGCAGGGGAATGGGTACGGGCAGCTTCCGGACGAGTTCAGACCTGCCGAGACTCCCTGATGCCGTAAATTCGGCCCCATGAAGTCTCTTTCTGATTACCCTGATGCGCACCTGAGAATCTTTGAGCGCCCCCCGCCGCCGGAGGCGGACTCTCTCAAGGATGTCTACCTGATTGCAATCTGCGGCACGGGTATGGGCTCGATGGCTGCCATGTTCCGCGAGGCGGGATACGCCGTTCGTGGTTCGGATGAGGCCGTGTACCCTCCTATGAGTGAGCGATTGGAGGCACTTGGCATCCCTGTACACATCGGCTTCGATGCGGAACATCTTCAGCCGCATCCCGATCTCGTCATTGTCGGCAACGCCTGTACACCCACTCACGTTGAGGCGGCCTATGCACGTGAGCATCACCTTCCTCAGATGTCATTTCCTGAGGCGCTCGCACACTACTTCATCCGAGATCGTCGATCCATCGTGGTGGCGGGAACGCACGGCAAAACGTCGACTACCGGACTCCTGATCCATGTATTCAAAACGGCGGGCATCGATCCCGGCTATCTCGTCGGAGGGGTCTCGCAGACCGGCGAAGCGGGTCAGTCGGTCGGCACGGGAAACTGCTTCATCACAGA
The DNA here is from genome assembly GCA_963768715.1 of uncultured Bacteroidota bacterium. Taxonomy (GTDB): domain Bacteria; phylum Bacteroidota; class Rhodothermia; order Rhodothermales; family DATKEJ01; genus DATKEJ01. The sequence continues at coordinate 93,898 of CAVYJC010000002.1, read as the reverse complement.
AGGCGATGAATACGACAGTGCGTATTTCGACAAGGCGCCCAAATTCTTCCACTATCGGCCGGACGTGGCCATCGTTACCTCAATCGAGTTCGATCACGCTGACATCTACGAAAGCATCGAGGACTATGCTGATGTTTTTAAAAGATTTGCTTCCGGTATTCCTGAAGCTGGCAGGCTCATTCTTTGGGGTGACGACGATCGTGTCCGTGCCTTGGTGAGTTCGGCCGTCGCAGAGGTGGCGACGTACGGATTTGGCCCGCAAAACGACGTAAGGGGAACGATCGTAGAGGTTGGCGACGCGGGACAGACCTTCGACGTCGAGATTCGCGACAAATCGCTGGGGCGGTTCACGGTGCCTACGTGGGGACATCACAATCTGCTGAATGCCCTGGCGGTTATTGCAGTTAGTGTCGGTGAGGGAATAGAGGCCGACGTCATTGCGGAGGCCTTTCGCACCTACGTCGGCATGAAGCGCCGTCAGGAAATCCGGGGTGAGGTGAATGGAGTGGTCGTCGTCGACGATTTTGCACACCACCCGACAGCGGTCAGGGAAACGATACGCGGCGTGCGGGGGCGTTGGCCCGACCGCCGAATCGTTGCCGTTTTCGAGCCCCGTTCGAATTCGAGTAGACGAAAGGTCTTCGAAAGAGCCTACTCGGAAGCGCTGGCCGAAGCCGACCTCGTCTTCCTTTCATCGCCGCCGCTGCGGCACAACGATGATCCAGCCGATTTCATGGACGCGGCTGAAGTGGCGACCACGGTTCAACGAACGGGGACCGAGATCGGCGTCTGGCCGACTCCTGACGAATTGCTCGAGCCCCTCCATTCAGCGTTGCGGGGCGGAGACGTCGTGCTGATCATGAGCAACGGCGCCGTCGGGAATCTCCACAGCCGCCTTCTCGACGCGCTGGCCGCGGGATTTATCGTAGTCAGGAAGCGAGCGCGTCCCGAACGAAGCTTCGGACGTTGTCTGCCTGGATTCGCTCCTGCTCCATAGAATCGCGGTGGCGAATCGTCACCGAACCGTCGTCCGATGTGTCGCCGTCGACAGTGATACAGAAAGGCGTCCCCGCCTCATCCATTCTGCGGTACCGGCGGCCCACAGCGCCTTTTTCATCGTAGAAGACGTTGTATTCGCGCCGTAGGTCAGACTCGATGCGGTGCGCAATTTCGGGCATCCCGTCCTTCTTGACGAGGGGGAACACCGCTGCCGTGATGGGCGCCAGTCGGGGTCTGAAAGACATCACGACGCGTTTCTCTCCGTTGACCTCCTCCTCGCGATAGGCTTCACACAACAGCATCAGGATCGTGCGATCAAGGCCGACAGACGTTTCCACCACGTACGGTATGTAGCGGTCGTTCGTCTGCGGATCGAAATACTCCATCTTCTTTCCGGAGAATTCCTGGTGCCTGCCCAGGTCGTAGTCGGTCCTCGAATGGATGCCCTCGACTTCCTGCCAGCCTCCAGGGAATTCGTACTGGATGTCTACTGCCGCGTCGGCGTAATGAGCGGTTTTCTCATGCTCGTGGAAGCGGAGGTGCTCAGACCCGATTCCGTTTTCGAGATGCCATTGCAAGCGTTCCGCCTTCCAGTTCTCGTAGGCCTCCATCTGCGTCCCCGGCTTGATGAAATATTGCATCTCCATCTGCTCGAATTCGCGCATGCGGAAGACGAACTGACGTGCAACGATTTCATTTCGGAATGCTTTGCCGATCTGGGCGATGCCGAAGGGGACTTGGAGCCGCGCTGTGTCACGAACGTTGTGGAAGTTCACGAAGATGCCCTGGGCGGTCTCCGGACGCAGGTAGACCACACTCTCCGTGTCCGAAGCCGGTCCGACGTGCGTCTTGAACATCAGGTTGAATTGGCGAACGTCCGACCAGTCAGCTACGCCGGAATCCGGAGATTTGATCTCCTCACCGATGATGATGTCGTACAGAGCTTTTGGGACGTCGTCAGCGTTGAGCGCGGCCACGAGATTTTCGTAGACGGCGTCCGCCTGCTCCGTCTTTCCATTGCGGTGGAGACGCGCTATGTGCCCTTCGATCAGCTGGTCAGCGCGATATCGCATTTTGGAGACGCGATCATCGATCATCGGATCGTGAAATGCATCCACATGGCCAGATGCCTTCCAGACCTCGGCGTGCATCAAAATCGCGGCATCAATGCCGACCACGTTGTCGTGACGTCGCGTCATGGCGTGCCACCACGCCTGGCTCACGTTTCGCTTCAGCTCGCTCCCTAGCGGACCGTAGTCGTATGTGGCGGCCAACCCGCCATAAATCTCGGAAGACTGAAATATGAATCCACGTCGCTTGCAAAGCGACACGATGGTTTCGAGACTGACGCTCATTGGGTGTATCTGGATGCTCCGTAAGCCACAAAAATAAAGGCACTTCTCTGCGAAGTGCCTTGCCGCAAATTAACGTCACCACCCCTGGAATTCAATTTGAGACACTGGAGGTTACCCCACCAGGCGGCTATCTTTCGCCGACAATTCTTGAATTCACCGCTGAATGGTTCAACGCTAACGTTGTGAACGCTAACTCGGAAAGACGGTTCTTGGTCTGCTGGCTGATTCTCGGCGCGGGTCTCCTCTTCTACCTTCTGACGCTTCGTCCCGGTCATCGCGCCGGCGACTTCGCCATGTACATCCAGCATACGGTCAACATGGCAGAAGGCAGACCCTATGCAGAAACGGGATACGTCCTGAATCCGGCCTCTATGTCCGTGGGCACGGCGAACTATCCGCCCGGACTGCCGGTGCTGCTTCTTCCGATTTACCTCGTGTCGGGACTCAACTTGACGGCCATGAAGGTGCTGATGGTGCTTCTCTTCATGGGTTCGATCTACATCTTCTGGCGGATGACGCGCGATCAGATGACCGTCGCCTTCTCCGCTGTGATGCTGCTCGACCTGATCTTTGTGCCTTATTTCTGGGCGACGAAGGATAACGTGGAGTCGGATTTCCCCTTTCTGCTTCCTCTGTTCCTGAGCCTCTGGCTCATTCAGCACGCGTCATCGGATCGACGAAATCTACTCAAATGGCTCCTGCTTGGCGTGCTCATGTACGCCGCTGTCGCCATCCGAACCGTTGGACTCGTTTTACCGATGAGCCTTATGCTCTACGACCTGGTCGAACGTCGCCGACCCGTGCCGAGTCTGCGCTTCTGGGTGCCTACTGGCGTATTGATTGCACTTATGGTTGTGCAAGGGTTCGTGCTTCCGCTTGAGTCGGGCGGGTATGCCTCTGCCTTCATCCAACAGATGGAGTCGCCACTGCGCCTGATCGGAGGCATCATCCACAACGCGAAATTCTACATACTGGCGTGCGCCGGCCGGCTCCTTCTCACGAACGGTCACGGAACGCTTTGGGCTGACATCCTGCTTGTCGCGCTCCTGACGCCGTTCGCAGTCGGACTGATCACTCGGCTCCGAAATCGGATCGGAATACTAGACGTCTTCTTCGTTGTCTACGCGGGTATACTTCTTGTCTGGCCGTTCAGGCAACCGAATTACCTGATTCCGGCCGTTCCGATGCTGTCCTTCTATGTGTTTGTCGGATTGGAGCGACTCGCGGGTTGGCTTTCCCCGAAGTTGACGACGGCAGTCGCCGTCGGTTCTGCGGGTGTTCTGGCGCTGACTTTCGGGATGGACTATCTGACGCTGGATTTCGAGCACGTGCCTGAGGACGTCATGTCGCCGGCCTCCATGGAGTTTTACCAGCGTGTGAAAGAGACGACGCCCACCAGTGCACTGATTTTGACGCGCCTGCCCAGGGAAATCGCATTCTTCACGGGCCGGAAGGCGACGCCGCCGAACCTCCCTGCCGACAATCGGGATGATTACTCATCCGATGAGGTTGCGGCCCTCGTCGATTATATCGACCAAGTCGGCGTCGACTACGCGGCGACAGGCCCCATGGGACTGCACTTTCACAGGGAGATTCTGCCGTTGTGGGATCTGGCCGAGCAGGCGCAGTCTGTGTTTATCCCGCAGTTCAGAAACCCGGAGTGGCGGCTGTATTCCGTGATTACGCGGGGAGCGGAGATGACATCCCGAATGCAGTGAGGGATCCCTCTCGGGGTGAACCCAGCCTTTCATCGCGCATCGCGATACGCCCGTCTACACCTCAGATCTGCGGCCTGGAGGGGGCTGGAAGTTTAGGCTCAGTCCGGAGGGTTCCGCCATTTGGCCTCGCATAGGGACATCGGTGGGTTCGGACAAGGCCGTGAATGCCGCCTGATTTCAGCAGCATCCCGGATGCGGCCGACCTATTGATTATGTCTGAGGTGGCGCTGAGCGTGATAAGCCCGGGAAAATGTACCGGGCTCAGGGGAATCTTCCGACCGACCCACGCAATGCTCAACGTCAACGCGACGAGCGCGGCCCCCATCATGACTCGGTCTCGTACCATTGTAATGGCCTGTGGCAAAGTTGCTCGCACCGTCCGGTTCACTTCTCAAAGTCTGCACAGAATCGAACACCTAATCGCTACGCCCGAACGTTACCGTTGTTACAAAAGGGATGTCAAAATGCCCCGAGAGTGTCTGTCATCCAACCGGCAACGGCCATGACACGCACCTGAGAAATCTCAGGTATCGAACTGCCGGGAGTGCTGTGCACAGCGTCCCCTTCCGGAAAGGACGCAGCGGGAATCGGGAAACTACAGGGAAAGTCCTGCGTCTCCAGTACGAGTCGGACGTAACGTCCCGAGTGCCGGAGCGGCTTCCACCGCAGGACAAATCACGTCGAATATGGTCATGCGAACCTACCTCTCTACCGCGGTCATCGCCGCATTCGTCTTTTCGGCCACGCCGCGATTGCTCACGGCGCAGAGTGACGCCACTGCCCGGCGCCTTGCCCAAGCAACGATCGATCAAATGGGCGGGCTCAAGGAGTGGAACGAGCACAGGTATCTGGTATGGGACATTTTCGGTGAGTCGCACTACTGGGACAAATGGAGTGGCGATTTCCGTTGGCAAAGCGACAGCCTGCTCGTCTTGATGAATATCCAGACCAAGAAGGGCAGGGCCTGGATCGAAGGGAAAGAAGTCGTCGATCCCGAAAAGAGGAAGGCTCTTCTCGATAGGGGGTATGAACGTTGGGTCAACAATTCGTACTGGCTGGTGATGCCGTACAAGCTGCTCGACCCGGGCGTCAACCTGCACTATGTCGGCGTCGATACGTCGAAAGCTGGCCAGATTTCCGATGTGATCGAGCTCACTTTTGACAATGTCGGCCTGACACCGAATAACCGTTTTCGTGTTTTCATTGACAAGAAGACGGGCATGGTCTGCCAGTGGGCATACTACCGGAACCGAGAGGACGAAGAGCCGGGGTTTATTCTGCCCTGGGATCAGTGGAAGGTTTACGACGGAATGTGGATGTCCACCGGGCGCGGAAGAGAACGCAGCAACGTGACGAATCTCGCTCTGCCCGAAAAGCTGCCCCGGAGCGTGTTTACCGATCCCGGTCCGGTGGCATGGCGCAGGTAAGGATTCCTGCGTCTCCGGGCAAGGTTTCTGCACACGTGGCACGTTGGCGGGGTTGAGCGAGTCGCACGGCGTACGCCACTTCGATCTCCCCTTGACATGGCGTCCCGATGGCAGTCGAGACGGGAGGTAGCCACACGGTCTGACGCCGCCTACACGACGAACGGCACCAGCGCCTTGCGCTGTTCCGGATAGTCTGGGAACGTCTCGCGGTACCATTTGTGATGGCTGATCGCCCGCGGGGCGAGATTCGCAGCGGTCCAGATCGCAAACGCCAGGGCCGCCGGACTCCACGTCATCACGGCGAACCCAATCCATTCCACAATCTCACCGAGATAGTTGGGGGCCGAAACATAGTCGAACAACCCGCCTCGTGGGATGATGTAGCGGCCGTGCGCATTCCTCCGCTGCCGGATCAACTCGCCGTCTGATCGAAGGTTGATCCACATTCCTGACAGAAACAGCACGCTCCCAATGACAAATGCGGGGCTCGAGAGCCACTCGAACCTATACACCGGACCATTTTCTCCGAAGTAGCTCCCCACGATGTATCCGTTGAAAACGTGGAAAGCAAAGCCCATACAGACGACCGCGATCGGAATACGCGAGCCGCTGCCCCGGATCCGAAGAGGATAGAGGATACTCCGGTTGATGTAGTGCACCCACCAGAGCGCCACAAACAACCAGGTTACAGCCGTTTTGATCTGCTGACCTTCGAGCACGAAGAAAGTCAGGATGATGGGCGACGGCAGCTCCATAGCCAGCCATCCCAATGCCGAGGACATCGTCGGACCCCATCTTTCGCTGCGGTGGCGACCATATGGAGCTGGGATCCGCAACAGCGCCACGAACGCTGCTACAGCCGCGGCGATCCAGATCGTCAGTAATGTTTGATACAAAGTCAGGGCCTCATCCCGCTGAATGGAGAGCAGAAAGTCCCCTAGACCCTCCAATATTCAAAGTACTTGGTCGTATTGCGAAAATATTAGCACAGAGAGTTGACCCAGTCGTGATTCGTGTATTACATTAATGCTAAATAATTAGCACATATTGAAAATGAAGAAGAAAGAAAGCGTCGCTGCCGGTTTAAGTCGTAGAGAACGGCAGATCATGGACATCTTGTACAAAGAAGGGGAAGCGACTGCGAAGGAAGTGCAAGGGGCGATACCGGATGCGCCGGGATATTCGGCCATTCGTGCGCTCCTACGCATCCTTGTGGAGAAAGGTCACGTACGATACCGACGAAAGGGGCCGCGTTACACTTATCGGCCGACCGTACCGAAGGCGCAGGCAGAGAAGTCTGCCCTGAAGCATATGGTCGAAACATTCTTCGACAATTCGGTTGAGCATGCCGTCGCAGCACTGCTCGGCGCATCGGATCTCGAAGCCGAGGAATTGGACAGACTGGCTCGATTGATCGATGATGCGAAATCGAAAGGAGACATTTGATGCATCTCTTTGAAACGCTGGATACTTCGAGCATGATCGCCTTCCTGTTGGAGATCACGCTCAAAGGAACGCTCGTCCTCGCCGCTGCCGGCCTCGCGGCATCTCTACTCAAATCGGCATCGGCGGCCGTGCGCCACCTGATTTGGTCGACAACCCTCGTTCTTCTTCTGGTGCTGCCGGTCTTTGTCGCGTTCACTCCATCGTATGACCTTCCCGTTCTTCCTTCTGAGCTCAGCCAGTTTCCCGTCGAAAGGGCGTTGTCCTTACAGACGGAACCAAGTCGCGCCGTTGAGCCGGTTGCTCCGGTGCCGCACATCACTCGTCCCGACGCAGTGGCCGGTGCCGCGGCCTTGGAAAATGCCTTGACCCGATCCGGCAGCGTACGAGTCGAGCGGAATCCGACCCCGGCTCTTCGATCAGCCGATCTGCCGGCTTCAACGAGAGGATTTGCCTGGGATCAAGCCCTGTTTGCCTTGTGGATTATTGGCGCCAGTCTCGTGGCAACGCGTTATTTCTTTGGATGGCTGGCACTGCGCCGCATGGAGCGTCGAACGATCCCCGTCGCCGACGTGGGACTGCGTCTGCTGGTGAAACGCACCGGTGCGGGTCTCGGTCTTAGGCGGAGAATCCGCGTAGTCTGGGGCCGACAGGGCAGCATGCCGCTGACCTTCGGATGGGTCCGACCCACTGTCCTCCTTCCCGAAGATGCGAGAGAGTGGGCGCCCGAAAGGCTGATCCTCGTTATTCAGCACGAACTGGCGCACGTGAAGCGCTGCGACTGCCTGGTGCAGGCGATCGTCTACATCGCCTGCACGCTCTACTGGTTCAACCCGCTGGTCTGGCTTGCCGCTCGCTCAGAGTCACCGGGAACGAGAAATGGCCTGTGACGACTACGTGTTGACGACCGGCGCTCCGGGCTCCGACTATGCGGGTCACCTTCTCGAAATTGCGCGATCCCTCCAAGGGCCCCGGTTGTCGGGGTTGACAACAATCGCGATGGCTCGACGCAGTGAACTGGAAGGTCGCCTGATGGCGATTCTCAGTCCGAACCGGCGGCGAGGCGCGACAACGACCAGGGGCGTTCTCGCGACGTTTGGCATTCTTGGATGCCTGGTCATTTCGGTTGCCGCCTTGCGCCCAGTAGCCATCCATGCAAAGGCGGCTCAGCTTGAAGATCCGGAACCAAAGTCGGTACGGGAACCGAGTCGTGAGAAGACGCATGTCGCCGCGGCGACAAGTGACATGAACAGAGAGGTGTCGAGCACGTCGAATTCCTCAACTGTTTCGCTGGCGTCGAGCAATTCGGAAGCATCAAGCGCATCTCGCGCTTCCTATGACGAACAATATGTTGCGGAGGCCTCGGCCATCGTTGAGCGTGCGGCGGCGACGCTCGAGAATTCGCTGAATCGGATCGTGCCGCAGAAGATCAAGCTGAAAAGCTCAGTCGTGGGCAAGCATGCTGGGGCGCTCGCCCTGGCGGCTGAGAGTGGACTGGAGATCGTTCGCTCTGACACGATCCCGCTCGAACAGATACGAAGACTTCGTGCAGCAGGCGTAGACGTGGAGTTCATAGAACAACTCGCATCGGTGGGCCTCGACAATCTGACAGTGAACCAGCTGATTTCGCTCGCCCATGCAGGCGTCTCCTGCGGGTACGTCTTGAGTCTTCGCCAAGCCGGATTCACGGACCTTTCGGTCGATGATCTGGTCGATCTGGGCTTCGCCGGTGTGGATGCCGATGACATCGCCGTGTGGGCGGAGCTGGGCTACACCAATCTGACAAGCCGTGACCTGATAAAACTCGCCTATGCCGACGTCGACGCCTCGTACGTGCGAGCGATGGACCAAATGGGTTTCCACGGATTGAGTCCTTCCGAGTTGGTCCAATTCGGACACGCCGACGTCAACCCCGATTTCATTCAGAGCATGCGGGACATGGGTTTCACGGATCTGGTCCCCGCTGATCTGATCAGCCTGTCTCACGCCGACGTCACCGCCGATTTCATCGCTCAGATGCGGGAGGCGGGCTATAACGACCTCACCGTTGACGAGCTAATCCAGTTGAGCCATGCGGACGTCGATCCCTCTTTCATCCGTCGCATGTCCGGGGCGGGTCTGAAGAATCTGTCGCCCGATGAACTGATCGAACTTGGTCATGCGGATGTGGACGTCGAGTTCATCCGCAAAATGAAGGCCGCTGGATACGACAATCTTACCGTTCCCGATCTAGTTGCGTTGTCACGCGCGGATGTCGATGCGGACTTTATTCGGGAACTAGGGGAGGCCGGGCTCACCAAACTGAGCATACAGGATCTCATCAAGCTCGGTCATGCAGACGTCGATGCGGGATTCATTCGCCAGATGAAGGAGAGCGGGTACGCGGATCTGAGTGTCGACGAACTCATTCAGCTCGGCTTTGCGGACGTCGATCCCGAATACATCAATGAACTGACGAGGGCTGGTGTGACCGACCTGTCACCGACAGATCTGGTCCAGCTCAGTCATGCCGACATCGATGCCGATTTGATCGCGGAGCTTTCTAACGCCGGTTACAAAGACCTCTCGACAAGTGATCTCATCCAGTTGGGTTTCGCCGGTGTGGACGCCGAGTTCATTTCGGAGATGGCGTCCGTCGGACTGACCAATCTGGCGACCTCGGATCTTGTCATGCTGGCGCATGCCGGAGTGGATGCCGACGACGTGCGACAGCTTCGGGCATTGGGCGTCAATACCAACGATCCCGCAAAGATCGTCCAGTTTAAGTACCTGGATATCGACCCGGAGTACGTCGAGAGGATCCAGAAGGCGCTTGGCCATTCAAAATGACAACCCGAATCGTCATCTCGAATCCCCGATTTCAATCGGTGTGAGAGATCTCGACGGATACATCCGTCCCGAACAGGGTATTAGACGACGACCGCCCGGCCAATCCTGTCCGATTCGAAACATGCGTCGAGCACCTTCTGGATGTTCGCCCCCCTGCGGAAATCGGGCTGGTCGTTTACGCCGGTTCGGATTGACGTGATGAAGCGCTCGTAGTTGTTCGGAGTCGGCTCGAGCTGGAGTGTGTGCCAGGTCGCCGTATGGATGTCCTCTCCAGAGGTCAACTCGAGAACGTTCCACGCGGTGTCGAGATTAACCCGAATGGCTCCTTCGTCTCCGAATATGTGCAGCGCGAGACGGTTCTGGTATCCTGTTGCCCATCGAGTCGCCTGAATCGTGCCCATGGCTCCGTTCTTGAATTCGGCAATGATGAGGGCGGAGTCGTTGGCATCGAGCGAGAAATCCCCGATCTGATTCCCTGTCGCCTTGTCGAAGGCCTTCAGACGGCACTGTACGGAGGCGTAATCGCCAACCGGATACCCCGCGAAATCGAGAATGTGAACGCCGATGTCTCCCAGCGCTCCCTGGCTCCCGTGAGACGTCGAAAGACGCCAGAGCCATCCGGGCGACGTTCGCCAATCTCCCCACATATTGGCTGACAGCCACGATTGGAAGTAGGTGGCGTCGACGTGCCTGACCGTGCCGATCTTACCGTCGGCCACCAGCGTTCTCGCGTGCTGGATTGCGGGGGCGCCCCTGTACGAAAAATTGACCATGTTGATCACGCCTGCGGCTTCGGCGGCACGCGCCATCTCATCGGCATCAGGATGATTGGTCGCCAGCGGTTTCTCGCTCAAGATGTGCTTGCCGGCTGCGATCGCCTTCAACGCGACTTCCTTGTGCAGCCCGTCGGGCGTAACGTTTGAAACCGCGTCGAGATCGGGGTGGGCGAGCAGCGCATCCACATCGGGATACGTTTTTGGAACGCCATGCTCTCGAGCGAGCGCCTCGGCCTTCTTGGGATCCACATCGCAAACGGCCACCACCTTGCAGCCCTTCAACTTCCCGAATTCACGCGCCTGGGCGTTGCCCATGCCACCCGCGCCAATAATGCCGATTCTGATCATTCCGAGTCGGATTGAGAACTACCTCGTTTGCGCCGTGAAAGTAGCACGGTGATTTGGATAAATAACATCAAAGAATTGGTGTACTCATGAAAGGTCCATGGTCCAAGAGCCTGCCCCGAACGGTCGAGCCCGCAAACGTTTGAGACTGAACGCGGTGTCATCCCACACCGGCGGGGATCCACACTCGCGCGGCTTTCTGGATTCCCGCCTGCGCGGGAATGACGGGTCGGTTCGTTTTCCGAGCCTGGAGGGGTCCGCTGATTTTTGCCTTTGTTCCGAGTTGGGAAAATGCAAGGTTTCGGTTCGGCCGCCAAGGCGGTCCCCAAACTCGTCCACCACACTACTTCAGGTCAGACCTTCATGTGCACGAAGAAGTATCTCCGCCTCGCTTCCATAGTTTATTTATGCATTGTTGTTCTACCCGAGCCTGTCGCCGGTCAGGCGCAGCCGGCGGTGGGAGCAGGGTTTTCCTCCGCACCTGACTTTACGAGAGTTATGCTCGTCGATCCGGCAACGGACACGGCAAACTCGCAGGGGGCGGCCTGGGTCGACTACGACGGCGACGGCGACCTCGACCTCTCGGTGGCCAACATCGATGGGACGGGAAATTTCCTGTACCAGAACGACGGTCAGGGCCACTTGGATCGCGTGACTTCCGGTGCACTGGCGACCGATCAGATCCAAGTCCACGGACTTTGCTGGGCCGACGCTGACAATGACGACGACCTCGACGTCTTCATGGCCGGCCCTAACTCGACGATGTACGTGAACGACGGCGCCGGCAATTTCACTGCGGCCAATCCGGCAAGCACGTTCGGAACGACAGACCTGCGCGGATGGGCCTGCGCATGGGCCGATTACGACGTCGACGGTTTCGTCGACCTGGTCATTACACATCCCGCGGGGTTTGTCGGGCAGCCTCCCACCTCGAATCATCTATTCCATAACCGGGGTGACGGCACCTTCGAACAAGTCACGGACAGTCCCGTCACCACGGGACAGGCACCATATACGGTGGCGACCTGGTCGGACTTCGACCTGGACGGGGACCCCGACCTCTTCATCGGGGCGGGTCCGGCCAATGGGACGCCCGGACCGGATTTCGTTTACAGAAACATGTTGGCGGAAACCGGTTCGGCCGATTTCGTTCGCGTTACAGATGGACCTCTGGCGACGCGTGTTCGCGACGGGCAGGTCATCAACTGGATCGACTACGACAACGACGGCGACTTTGACGTCTATGTAACCAATTGGGGCGGTGCAACCGGGGTCGGAGGCATCCGTGATGAACTGTATCGCAATGATGGAGGAACCCTCGTCGAGATTACGACCGGCAACATCGTGACCGACAAACAGGTGTCGCTCGCCTCCGATTGGGGTGATTTCGACAATGACGGGGATTTGGACGTCTACGTTTCAGATGGGAATGGCGGTCGTACGAGTCGACTCTACGACAACAACGGAGACGGCACTTTCACGAGGCTGATTACGGGTGCGATCATTTCGGACCAGGGCGCGAGCTGGGGTGCCACGGCTGGAGACTTTGATGACGACGGCGATCTCGATCTCTTCGTGGCCAATGCGACCTCTGGATCACAGAACTTTCTGTACCGGAACGACCTCGCGAACGGAAATCACTGGCTGAAGATTCGAACAGTTGGGACGGCCTCGAACCGAGCGGGCATTGGCGCCATTCTGCGCGCCAGGGCGGTGATCAACGGCGTCCCGACGTGGATGATGCGCGACGTCTCGTCACAGAATTCCTTCAATGGGCACAACGACTTGACGGTGCACTTCGGAGTGGGCGATGCGGTTTCTGTCGACTCGCTGATCGTCATCTGGCCGTCTGGAGCCCGGGATCTCTACGAAGACGTCGATCCGGATCAAACAATAACTGTAACCGAAGGGGAGAGTCCGACCACGATCGCCGTGGGGAACGACGTCTTGCCTGAGGGTACGATTTCGCTGTTCAACTACCCCAATCCATTTTCCGGATCCACACGTGTGGTGTTCACGCTAGGTGAGTCGGAAACCGTCAACCTGAGCATATTCGACCCGTTGGGCCGACTCGTGGCGACACCCGTCTCCGGAGAGCGAGCCGCAGGGCGTCACGAGGTCTCGTTCCAGTCATTGGGTCTGCCTGGTGGGCCCTATCTGTACCGTCTCAGAGCAGGTGACAAGACGTACGATCGCGTGATGGTAGTACTCAGGTAGGCTCGTCCGGCGTCTTGAAGTGCCTTTCCGCATAATGTCGATCGAAGACGACCACGCCGTCCTCTTTCTTGAGCCACGGCCAAAGGCGATCAGGTTTGGTGGCGATCATGGCAAGCGTGTTGCGCTGCCTCTTGAAGAGACGCAGTGCGATGCGCAGCGGAATCTCAGCCAGTTTGATGACCCAATACTTCGCCGAGCTCTTTCTGAGTCTGGCAGCGTCGTACGGCAGGTTCAGGTCGTAGTGGTATCGGAAAGATCGAGGGCCAATCGGATCGTACGAATTGAGCGTCTTCTCGAATTCATCCTCGGTCCATCGGAAGATGAAATTGGGTATCGGTCTGTTGTCGACGCCACCGTAGCGGAATCCGTTGTCGACAACGGCCTCCAGTTCGTACTCGGGCGACAGTCCCAGCCGATTGGCAAGCCGCATCAGGGCATTGTCTCGTGACTCTACGACGATGATCGACTTGCGTGCGACGCGGTACATTTCAGTCAGAGCCAGATGCGGCGACGAACAATGATGCAGGCCGTCGGCGACGAACACGACGTCGAACGCGCCGTCGTCGTACGAGAGTTTCTGAGCATCCTCGAAGCTGCCATGCGAACGGGGCGAAACTCCCCGGCGTCATGCGTTCGTCGAGGTTCGATATGGTGACGTTTGTAAATCCGAGCCCTGCAAACACTTCACGTTCGGCCGTTCCTGCGCAGACGCAGAGGACGGCATCCCCGCGATCCAGAATCTGATCTCCTACGAGTCTTTCCAGGAGATATTTGACGAACTCGGTTCTCACGGTTCGATCAGTTCAAGCCACTTCTCGACAATTCGGTCGGGGTGGAAGGTCGTCTCAAAGCGTTTTCGTGCCGCCACTGACTGCTGTCTCCAGCGTTCGTACGGGAACAGACTTTCAACGGCGTCCACGATGCTGTCGGGGCGATGCTTTTCGACGAGAAATCCTTCCTTGCCGTCCGTTATCATTTCCGGAATGCCTGCGTGGGCGGTAGTAATCACCGGCGTTCCAGCATTTAACGCCTCAATGATGGTCAGAGGTTGGGCCTCGGTCGGATAATACGTTGGCAGCAGGAAGGCATCGCTCCGCGCAAACATTTCTTTTAGCAGCGTCCTGTCGGATACGGCGCCATGGTGGTGTACGACGGAGCCCAGTCCTCCTCGGACGACGTGATCGGTGAAGGATGCCTTGTCGTCGTCGGACTCCCATCGACCGACCAGGTCGAGTTCTACGGAAAGACCCTTCTTGTGCATGATCTCGGTTGCGAAGACGGCGTCCTTCCAGCCCTTCGAAGGTGTCATGCTGCCGAGATACAGTAGCCGAAACACTTTGCGATCCTTCCGCACGCGTTGCTTCGTCTCCACCTCGTCGGACGAAAGCTGGATGGATTCATCGATCGTGTTGGGGATAATTCTGGCTTTCGAATCGGGTACGAAATCTCGGCATCGATCGCGAAGGAGCTGGTTCAGGAAGACGACGCTTGTCAGGCGATCCAGCATCGATCGTGCCGTGATGCGGGTTTTCGGACTTCGGAACAGTTCATCGAAGTTCCCCCAGTGCACGACTGCGTGCACCCGATGACACCGGCGAAACGCGGGTAGGCTGACCAGGATGTCGCGGTAGTGGCCGAGCGTCGAACCCGACACTCCTGTCCACAGGATGGTCGCGTTTGGTGCCGCCCGAAGTGCCGACCGGATCTGTCCCCTGGCGTTCGCATAGTGGGCGATGTGCCCTGCTCGGAACCTGACTTCCGATTGCGCCTTCGCAGCGGAGCCTGTCGAGAGATCGATTCGTCGCAGGTCGCAATGCGGCTCGAGAAGCTGGGCGAGTCGTCTTGTAGCGATCGCCTGGCCGTCCAGAGGAGGAGGGAAGCGGCCGACGACGAAGACGGTGGGTGGAGTATCTCCCATAGGAAGTATCGTCAGTTCAGGCCTCGACTGTATGGAAAGACGTCATGCGCCTGGAAAGCACATGCAGCACACGCAGGAGCAACCGTCCGGGATCCAATACATTTCTCCTCGATGCACGCGTCTCAGCGCAGCGCATCGCTTGCATTAGCGACTGGGCAAACCGATCAAGCGACCAGCCGGAGATAACCTTGCGAGCCATCACACCCATTTCGCGTCGCAATTGTTCGTTTGAAGCCACGGTATTCATGCGTTCTGCGAGCCTGGCGGCATCAGCGATCGGGAAGGTAAAGCCGGTCTGTTCTTCGATCGCTAGATCAACGGCGCTTCCCGCTCCCTCCGAAACGATGACGGGCAGGCCGGAGGCCATTGCCTCATTGACGACCAATCCCCACTGGTCGGACAAGGCCGGATGCACGAGAGCGCCCGCACGAGCGTAGTAGTTCGGAACGATTTCGGCCGGCTGATTTCCGGCAAATGTCACACCGTCGACCTTTTTGCTTTCAATGTAGCGTTGGACCTCGGCCAGGTCGTTGCCGTCCCCAACGACAACGAGCCTCCACGGGTTTGGATCGGTTCGGCGGTACAGCTCGTATCCGTCGATCAGCGTGAACAGGCCTTTTCTGCGAATGATGCGGCCTACGGAGAGGAAGAAGGGTTGATCATCATCCAGGCCCGGAAGGTCATGCGTCGACTGCACACTCGCCCTTATCCGATCGGCCGCATCGGCGAAGAATTCATTGTCGACGACGTCGTATCCCGTGAAAATACAAGACGATGGAAAACCGAGAGCTTCGAGGTATTCACGTTGCGGCGTTCCTGCAACCAGTGCGGACCCAAATCGGGATACGATTACCGACTTCAACCATTCCCGCCAGCGCGTTCTGCCTGCGTCCTCCTTTCTGCTGTCGGTCATGAGGACGGCTCCTTTGCCATGGTCGAGACACCATGCCAGGGTAGCACGGGAATCGGGCATCGAGTAGCTGGTGATTGCCACCACGTCGGGGTTCAGGCGGTCGAGTGCCTTTCGAATTTCCTGCTCGACAAGCTGCGGGTACAGGTCTTCGACTGCAGCACCGGGAAACACCGTGACACGCTCGAAAGATGCCTCGACGTCTAATTCCGATGCGCTTCTCCCCATGACGTCGACCTCGCAGAGCTCGAGGGCCGTGAGTCGAATCGACGCTTCTCGGCAGTGCAGGCCCGCCTGCTGGAGTCGTGCCAGGTGATAGGGGCCGAGGGACGGCCACTGGACGCACAGGTGCACCCCCGTGTGGAGAGCGGCGGGACCCGGCACGCTATTCATGTGGTTGTACTTCGGTCTCAGAACCCCGAACCGTGTCTCGCGAATGAGACGATTGATTTGTCAATGACATGATATCCACCAAGAGTCGTCCACGATACAAAAGAAACTCAAATACCCCATCATCGTCTCAGGATCACGGAATTACCTTTGGCCTTTCCCATTAGTCAGCGAACGTCCAAGTAGACTTGCCGTGCAGACGAGAATAGATCGATTCCGGCCATTCGACCGAACCTATTACGCCACAGGCTCGATCTTTGGGTCGGTAGCCTTCGCGAGGCCAAGTTTCACAATGCGTAACTCCATTCTTTGGAATCTGGATGAACGTGCCCATGCATGAGTCGGCACTCCCATCGGAGATCGCGTTTGTCAAGTGGTCGAGGCGACTTCTGGGAGTCGCTTTT
Organism: uncultured Bacteroidota bacterium; assembly: GCA_963768715.1. Taxonomy (GTDB): domain Bacteria; phylum Bacteroidota; class Rhodothermia; order Rhodothermales; family DATKEJ01; genus DATKEJ01. Next base: position 77,167 of record CAVYJC010000002.1, on the reverse strand, counting down.
GGACTGGGCCTGTTCGTAATAGTGGCGGCCACGCTGTTGGCGCCCACGTTAGTCCCTTATGTCCCTTTAGGAATACTGGGCACTGTTGCCGGCGTGTGGTTGTTCCGCCACCCATCGTTGAACCTGCTGCTGGTGTTAGCCCTTTTTCCACTCATCGCCGGGTTCGAAGAGGGGGTTGATCTGGGCGAGTTTGCGTTTGGGGTTTACTTTGCCACGTATCTCGCGTCCTGGTATTTCGGAGTGATCTTTCTGGAGCGCACGCCGCTGGTTCGCACTTTTCAGGACCGGATGGTCGTCTTCCTCTTCCTCTGGGTAACGGGCTTCGTACTGATCTCGTTCATTTTTGGTGCGGAGCCTGTAGCGATTCGGAACGAGTATATCCCGTTCATGATGCTCGGGTTTTACTTCCCGGTAAAGAGAATGTGCGCAGATGAGAGAGGCGTCAGGGCGCTATTGATTCTGCTGCTCTGGATGGGTCTATATGTGACCGTTCGTAACTACCTAACGCTTCAGCAGATCATTTCAAAAGCTACGCAGGTCTGGCAGATTACCCAGAAGGGTCGAGCTGAGTCGAATGAGATTCTGCTCTTGTGTCCCGCTTTCGCCATGCTGACGTGGGCAAGTTTCACCAGGACGGCCTTGCGGAAGACGGTTCTTTTTGCCCTCTTCCTTTTCCTCACACTGGGATTGGTCCTGACGCAAAGTCGCGGTTATTGGGCAGGTGCTGCGGTGGGAGGCATCGTGATGCTGTTCATACTCGACAAGCCGAGGCGAATTCAGCTGATAACGATGGCCTCGATCGGGATAGCCCTGGCCGTCGGTCTGGTGGTTCTTTTGTTCGGTGGCCGCTCGCTTTTGTTGACGGCCGGTCTGTGGAACAGAGTGACCTCTATCGGTCCGACAGTCGTAAGCGATATTTCGCTGATCAATCGATGGCTCGAGTCCAAAGTGGTGTGGGGCAAGATCGTCGAGAACCCAATCCTTGGGTACGGGATGGGTGTTCCTTACGAGTACTATAACCTCACGATATCGGGAACGATGAAGTGGTCCTTCATCCACAATGGATATCTCTCGATGTGGTACCGTTTTGGGATCGTCGGATTTGTCGTCTCCATGGTGATCTGGGTGACGGCGATCGCCAAAGGGATTCGCATCGCACGGATCACCGACAACAGATACAGGGCTATTCTATGTGTTCTGGCGACCAGCGTTCTGTGTGCGATGCTGGTGTCTGCGATCACGTCCGGCCCCTTCTATCAGATGGATACGCTGCTTGTCTTGACGATGCTTTTTGCTTTCGTTTCGGCGGCCGCCGATGCGACCAAAGAGACCAGTACCGCGGACAAGAATCTCGTTATTTGAACTCACGGACAAACCAGTGGAATAGTTCAGCGGCCGCCATCTTTCGCCGCCTGTAGTCTTCCGCAAGTTCGGGCCGAGACCTTTCCCACAAGCCGAAAATGGGTACGCGGAGTCCGAAGCCAATGGCACCGGTGATCCTGAATACTGCTCGGATTGTTCGACCGTGGTGCCGCCGGAGGAATTCGAGGGCGCTCCGCAGTGCGACCACCTGCTGCTTGTGGTAATCTTTCCAAGAGCTTGCCCCGCCATAGTGCGTGATGGAGGCTTCACGGCAGAAATAGTTGACCAGACCATGCTGCAAAGCAGCGAACGAGAGCTCTCTATCCTCTGCGTACATGAAATACGACTCATCCCAGCGTCCAATCCTCTCAAACACCTCGCGCCTGACAGCAATTGCGCATCCGTTAAGTGAATCCACCGGCTCAGTTTGAGACGGGACGTAGTCTTCCCTCTTGTCTTTGCCGAGAATGAGAGACCAGATGGGAATATTGTGCCGAATAATTCTGAATGCGGTCAACATTGCAAACGTACTGGCTTGCTCCGTTCCGTCGGCGTTTAGAACGAGGGGGCCGACGAGGCCGGCTTCCGGTCGCTTCCGGACAAAGTGGTAGAGTACCTCTATGGCACTATCATGAACGATCGTGTCGGAGTTCAGAAAGAACAGGACGTCGCCTCGGGCCGCGGAAGCTCCAATATTATTCCCCTTGCTGAATCCATGATTCTCTTCGTTAACGATGAGCGACACATTGTCCTTGAACTCAGCTGCAAAGGCGGATTCAAGTTGTTTTACACTGTCATCGGTGGAGCCATTGTCGACGACGATCACCTCGTGTTGAAGCTTGCCTGCCCCTGCCAGGGCCGCGCGAACCGCGTCTACGGTCAGTTCCCAAGTGTTGTAGTTAACGACGATTGTGGAGCAGTCCATTGGTACTGGATGGGCTATCTCTTCAGGTTGGTCTCAGCCGCGATGGAATCGGGCCTCTCGTCCCTTAGGAAGCGTATTGTAAGTATGATCAGGATAACTGCTTCGGTAGCGATCGTGGCGGCGGCGGCGCCGTAAAGCGAGTACTCCGGGATAAGGATCAGGTTGAGAACAACGTTCAGCAGGGCGGCGAAACCCAGTACCCAGGCGAGTGTTTTCTCGTTGTTCGCAGCAGTCATTGCTGTCGAGAGGAGATAGTTCAGTGCGGCGAAGGGGAAGGTCCATACCAGTATCCTCAGCGCTCCGGCCGCCGGAAGCGATGCTGGAGCTGGATCGAGGAGTGAAATGATTCCACCTGCCGTTATTGTTACGATGGCTGCAACTACGAGACCGACGAGGACGAGTACACTACCCCCGACGCGCACAAGCTTGCCAAAATCCTGACGTTCCTTTTGGCTGAATTGCACCGAAAGTCTTGGAAGAAGTACGGCCACGATGACACTTGGGAGAAGGATCAGCGCTTCGAGTATCCGGTAGGCAAGCCCATACTGACCGGCCGCTGTTTCGCCGATGATCGATTCAACCATCACGGTATCGGTCCGGAAGTAGATCATGACGAAGACGCTCGCAATCCCAAGCGGCAGGGCTTTTGGGACTACATCCCTCAGAAAGGACGCCGAAACGAGGGAGAGACGGAACCTGGCAATTCGTCTCGATACCCAAAACGCATTGGCAAGACCGACAAGGCTCATACCGGCAAACATGCCGGCCAGTACCCACGACGCGTTCTTCCCGGCCACGAGGAACGCCATACCTATCGCGACAACGACGACTTTTTCGAGAATGACAGAAAGTGCCTCGAAGTCGAAACGTTCAAACGCCCGGTAATAAGTTCGGCAGTACTCTGTCACGTATTGGGCAAGCCAGTATCCGGCAGCAAAGGCTAGCGCAACCAATTGGTACGGGTCATATCCAAGCAACTGACCGCACGCAATGACCAGCAAGAGGCCCAACAAGCCACTGGCTAGTCTCAAGCTCAGCAGGTTGGAGAAGAACAGATCTGCCCGACTACGCTCACGTGCGATTTCTCTGATGGAGTATTGAGAGGTTCCGAGGTCGAGGAAGCTCCCGACTATTCCCGAGAGGGCGAGGCAGGCGACCATGATTCCGTATTCGCGAACGCCCAATATCTGGACGCAGACGGCCGTGACAAACACAAACCAGATCGGCTTGACGAGGAGATTGCCTGCTCCCAGCCAAGTCATGTTCTTGACAAGGCGACCTGCTGTCGGTGGTTTGGAGCCGTCAGTCATTGCGTCTTTCAATCAGACTGGTGCCTGGTTGAGGCGGGGACAGCGGACTGGTCGACTCGCAGGCCGAACAGAACCATTTACCTGGAGTGTCCGATGAACTGACACTACTTTCTACTGCTCGCCTGTGAGGCGATTCTCGCAGAAATGTAGGTCTGATTTCGGTCGAGCCAGTCCAAGATAATCAGATAAAGAATGGTCAGTATCAGAACGGAGAAGGTTGTTCCGGCGACAATAAGTACACGCTTCGGCAATGCCTTCTTTTCCGGCACCAGTGCCCGATCGAGCACCTGAACCGCCGGCGTCTCCTTCTGCTCCTCAAAGATGGCCTCCTCGAGCAGCGGACGAGCGTACTCAATGATCTTTTTATCAATCATCACCTCGCGCAGTGCACGCGCATACCCGTACCCCACCTCAGGAATGTCACTCATGGCGACGGGCATGATAGGATCCTTCCCCTCGAGCAAATCCCGCTCTTTGTCTTTCGCAGCCAGCACCCTGTTGCGGGCGCTCTTGACGCTGGGGTTGTCCTTTCCGAAATCCAGGACCAATCCCTCGTACTCGACCTCCGCCTCGAAGCTTGCCGCACGGTAGTCGGCAAGTACCGTCAGAAACGCCTCTGCCTGCTGCTCGAGCTCGATCACGCCGGATTTCTGCTGAAACTCTTTCAGGACCGTCATCGCCGAATCGAGGCTGGTAATCGTGGCATCGTAGCGCATCTGAACGAAATGCCGGTAGTTTGCGGCATTCTCGCTGACCATGTGCGCGTTCATCTCGTTCAGTTGATCCACGAAGAAGTTCGCCATGGCGGCGGCCTGTTCGGGACTCTTGTCGAGAACCTTCACGGCAAGAAAATCGAACTCTCGGTCGACTTCGAATTCGACATTGTTCTCGAGCATCTTTCTCGTTTCGAGCCGCGGGTATTTTGCATCACGCGTGTCGTATTCATCCATGAGGTTGAATTCCGAGATGGCGCGGTCGGCCATCGAACCGCTTGTCAGAATCGCCATGTAGCGGACGTAATCACCCGTGCTTGCTCCTAGAAGCTTTGCGGCCGAGGGATCAAGATTGCCGAGCAAGGCACTCAGCTTGCCACCGCCCGACGACGAAGGGAGCATGACCCGTGCCTCAGCCTCGTACCACTTCGGCAGCAGCAGACTGATGACGATCGAGACGACGGCCGCACCGAGGGTCAGACCGACAACAAACCGTTTACGTCTGATAACCGTGCCCACGAGCGCCCACCAGGCGTCTCGGGCGTCTTTCTGTGTTTCGACAACGGATCGTTCTCGAGGCGTTTCCATGATCAGATCAGTTGTTGAGTACGTTTTCGACCAACAGTGCCGTCGTAACGATGCTCAGTACGGTGCCGACGGTCTGCAGATATGCCTGATACTTTCGCAAGCCTTGATCCTGAAGCTGAAGCCGCAGTTGCTCCGTCTCAACCGATGCCGGCTCACTGCCCTTCCGATCGACAAAGACATAGTCGCCTGAGAAGACCAGATCTTTGCCGGACACTATCTGGCCCGTACCTCCACGAATGACGTAGGTACCGGCCGCTTTCGGTCCGGCGCCACCCGCACGGGACACATAATCGTCTGCCGAGGCGCCCTGCATGAACCGCACACGCCCAGGAAGTACTACTTCCCCAATGACGAATACGGCATGTTCATCTCTCGGTATGACGAGGCGGTCACCCGGTTCGAGATAGATCGGATTCGCATCGGGCTTGAGAGCTGCAGTCATGTCCGCGCTTACCCGGTTGTCCATTCGGAGCCACCGTGCAAGGAAGTACCGGGACATGAAATCGAAGTCTCCGAGGCGCATCTGCCAAAGCGATGAGGAACTGTCCGTGAGGATGGTCCATCGCCCCCCCGCCCGAAAGTCGCGGTCGCGTTCATAGGCTTCGAGATCTGAAAGCACGTCGCGCTGCTCCGGTACCAACTTGCGATTTCGTTCCAGATATGCGCCTCGAAGCGAAGCGCCCTCTCTCAGGCCGCCGGCCATCGACACGAGCTCATTCAGTGTCGTCTTGCCCATGGTGATCGGGTATCTGCCCGGGAACTGGACCCAGCCCTCCACAGAAGCGAGTCCGCTCGTGGGATTTGCCTCCGGGACGTGCACATGGTCGAGCGGCATCACCGCGACGGGTGGGCCATTTCGCAGCTCCCGCAGGGAATAGATCGCGGACTGGGCCATGCCTTCGCCGTCCCGATGCGTCAACTGGACGACGGTGTCATCCGAGAGCGGGGTGGTCCCGGAGCCGATTTCGATGAGATCGAGGATCGTGTCGCCGGGGCGGAAGTCATATGCGCCCGGAAACGGCACCTCCCCGTCGATGTAGACGGCATCGGCGGTAAGATCGAAGGCCGGGACCTGTATCGCATCCCCGTCGCGCAAATACGGATTCCAGCTGACGTCGCCCGATCGATAGTATTTCACAAGGTCGACGGAGGTTGAGGTGCCGTCGACGTGGTTAACGACGAGATTTCGGAGTGCCGGGCGGTGATTGGGGCTGTCGGTTGGCGTTTCCAACGTCGGCGAGAAGAACGCCTGCTTCAAAACATCCTCAACGCGGGCAACCGGCATCGCGACGAAGCGTCCAGGCTGGGGGACCGCGCCGGTGACGTGAACATAGAACTCCCGGGGCCGCGTCAGTGCAATTTCGACGTCAACGTTCCGGAAAGATGCCTGAAGCTTCTCGAGCGCATCCTCCCGCACTGCAATGAGCGTTCGTCCCGCCGCCTCGACGCGCCCGACGCCCGGGAGCATCAGCATGCCGTCGGCCGACACGAGCGATGGCGCAATGGTGGGCTCCATCCCGCCGACAGTGATTGTAAACTGGTCATTGGGGCCCACGAGGTACGTGGAGTCATTGACAGCTCCTTCGAGAGGCACTTGGAGAGCATTTCCTCCTTGCGATGCCTCCGTGAATTGCTTCGCCTCCTCGCTCATCCGGCTAATGCTGGTCCTCGGAATCGTCTTCGACTTGTCCTTGTAAAGATCCATCAGGCTCCTGTTCTGACCGAAAGCCTGACTCGACGCAAGAACGCCACACAGAGCAATTCCAAAAAACAGGCCGCGCCGGACGTGGACGTTGAGACGGGTCATTGGGGGTTTGTTGACGTCGTGCTGAACATCATTCGTCGGGGATTTACCTTCCCTCGACGCTGAATTGAAAGATCCATACATATTACGCCACCCTGGGTCTGGTTCCCACTCGTGGAGCGTCGCGGGTGCCCTATTACCCTTCACGACCTGCTTTGTTTTGAAAGTCGAAGCCCCTGCAAAACTCAACCTTGGCCTTCATGTGCTCCGGCAGCGCGGTGACGGTTATCACGATATCGAGACCGTCATGGTCCGATTACGCTGGTTCGACACGATTGCGGTGCAACCGGCTCAGAAGGTTACGATGACCTGCAGTGATCCCTCTCTGCCTGTCGACGATGACAATCTCTGCATGAGGGCGGCGCATCGGTTGAGGTCTCGATTCGGCATTGAGCGGGGTGCGCAAATCCATCTGACGAAGGCGATTCCGGTCGGGGCCGGCCTCGGCGGGGGATCGAGCGACGCGGCTGCGACGCTCGCTGTTCTCTCGCAATTCTGGGAATTGCCGGTATCTCGCGAGGATCTGTCAGGGCTCGCTCTCGAGATCGGTTCCGACGTCCCCTTCTTTCTGGGACCCTCGCCTGCTGTAGCCACGGGTAGAGGAGAAGTGCTTTCAGCGCTGACGTCCACCGACGGCGCCAGGTTGGAGCTTCCTTTCACGTTCGTCGTGGTCAAACCGGAATCCTCCGTGGCGACGGCCGATGCATATCGTTGGGTCGGGCCGTCGGATCGAGATCGCCTGAATCTTCGGGAGATCATTCAGAGTTGCGATCTCGACCGCTGGAAGGCGGAGCTGACGAACGACTTCGAGGGAGTCGTCGCCGCTCGGGTGCCTGAAATCGGCCGCATCAAGGAGCTCCTGTACGATACCGGAGCCGGATTTGCGGGATTGAGCGGCTCGGGTTCGGCGGTTTTTGGCCTGTTTGAGCAAGAGGAGACGGCCAATGAGGCGCGGAAGATTGCGGAGGAGATGGATTGCGTATGTTGGATGGGTAGAGCGGTTTGATCGGGATGAAACGCAACGCTTCATTTTGCGTTCTGCATTTTGCATTTTGCATTGCTGTCCTACCAGCCTATGCGTCCTTTGCTCTCGCCGCCCTTCTTTTCTATGACGTCGGTCTCACCGCCTGAGTCGAGCACGGGTACCGGCACGTTGTAGCCATCGGGCGGCAGGAAGCGACTCTCCGCGAACGTCTCTCCCGAGCGAATCGGTCGCCGCGGTAAAGAAATCTCCTACGACGAGCAGCGCATTATGCGAGCCTTCGCCCCACCAATCCCGAAAACGGACACTCGGATCATTGAATCCGACCCAAGCGCCGGTAACGAGTTGGGGATGCATCAGAATGAACCAGCCGTCTGCACCGCCCTGCGTCGTCCCGGTCTTGCCGGCAACGTCAGCCCGGATGCCCCACTGACCGCGGATTCGAACCCCTGTTCCATGATCGATCACGCCACGAAGCATGTCGACCATCGTGAACGCGGTTTCCGCCGACAGGACTTCCTTCTGCTCCGTCGTGAAGTCGGCCAGGATATTTCCTGCGCGGTCGGTAATGCGCGTCACCATCATCGGATCGGCATAAAAACCGCCAGATGCCAAGGTAGCGTAGGCATTCGTCATCTCGAGCAATTGGACATCGCTTGTGCCCAGTGCCAGCGAGTGAACGCGCTCCAGCGGGCTGCTGACCCCCATCAGGCGGGCGTAGTTCGCGACCTGCTCGGGTCCGACCTCGTCAACCAGTCTGGCTGCTATGGCGTTGACGGATCCTGCCAGTCCTTCACGCAGCGTCATGAGCCTGCGCGAATATTTGTCGCCGGCATTCTTGGGCTTCCAGGGCTCCTGGGCGCCGGGCAAGTTGATGGTCACGCTGTCGTCGAGCAGACGGTAGTAGGGCGAATAGCCGTTGTCGATCGCGGCCGTGTAAAGGAATGGTTTGAACGTGGAGCCGGGTTGGCGCCGCGCCACGGCAACGTGGTCGTACTTGTCTATCGCAAAATCGCGGCCTCCGACCCAGGCCTTTACCTGGCGCGACACCGGGTCGATGACGACGAGACCAGCTTCGAGGCGCGTCTTTGCCGTCTGGAGAGAGTCGATAAAGTCCGTCTCGTGGCGCAACGCGTCGAGCGCCTGGCCATCTGACAGGCCCGATTTTCGAGCCGTCCTGTACTGGTCCGTCTCACGGATCATGTCGAGGAGGACATCCGGATTCTTTTCCCAGAATAGATCGAAGGGATGAAAGTCACCCTTGGCTTCGATCGAGAGGAAATCCGTGAACTCCGTTCTTGAGCGGACGCGCGTCCTCGCCGTGCTCCAGTCGACGTCGACGACGGCCTGCAGTGCATCCAGTTGACGATGAACGGCCTGCTGGGCCGCCCGCTGCATGCGGGAGTCGAGCGTCGTATAGACGACCAGGCCGTCCGTGTAAATGTTGTGGCCCGTTTCCTCTGCCCAGTCACGCATCCAGAGCCGGATGCGCTCCGCGAAATACGGCGCGAGATTGTCTGTGTGGGTCAGCCGGTTGAATGAAAGACGAAGCGAGTCGGACTTGGCATCGGCGGCCTGCTCAGGCGACAGATTTCCATACCGGACCATCTGGGTCAGGACGAGATTTCGTCTGTCACGCGCCCGCTCCGGGTGCCGCAGGGGGTTATAGAAAGTCGTTCCTTTCAGCATGCCGACGAGCACGGCGCTCTCTGAAAGCGTCAATTTGCTTGCCGACTTTCCGAAATACGTCTGAGACGCCGTCTGAATCCCGAACGAATTGTATCCAAACGGAACCGTATTCAGATACATTTCGAGGATTTCGTTCTTGGTATAGTTTCGCTCCAGCTGGAGGGCTGTCATCGCCTCCTTCAGCTTCCTGTTGATGGATATTTCGTTGCCGACCTCGGAGTAAAGGTTGCGAGCGAGTTGCTGCGTGATCGTCGATCCGCCCTGGCGGTTGCCGAGCAGCGTCCGTACCACAGACGATCCAAGGCGGATCACGTCGATTCCCCAATGGTCGTAGAACCGGTAGTCCTCCGTGGCGATCAGGGCGTTTACTACGTGAACCGAGACCGAGTCGAGCGAAACCGGAGTGCGATCCTGTCGCGCGAACCGGGTAAGCAGTTTCCCGTCTGCCGTGTAGAGGACAGTCGCCAGGTCGACCTCAGGATTCTCGAGCTGCTCGAATGTCGGAAGCGAAGGGATGAGCGCGAGCATGTAAATGACAAGCAGAAAGACCCCGGCCAGGCCGGCGCCGAGCACGCCGCATCCGAGGAGGACTGCCTTCTTGAACATAGAGTCCTCTTTCCGTCTTCCGGCCGGGCGGTTACGGGCACTCTTTTTCGAGAAGTACTTCTTCAACTCCTTCTTTGAATACGCTGCAGCCATCTCTCACTCTGTTGCGTGAAGCCGTTCAGGTGCGTAGTCGATCAATTCCGATCCGTTCCACTGCTTCAGCGAGGGGCCGTTCGCGTCGAGGACCGCGAGCGTCCGGTCGCTATACCAGCATCCGCAGTTCACGTAAGCGCCTCCCTGCGTCACCGAGACCTCGGCGACGTGGCTGTGACCCATCACGACCAGATCATAGGGATTTCCGTCCAGCAGTTCCAGCGCCGCATGACGAAGAGAGCGCGTTCGAACTTCATTCACCGATTCACTCCTGAAAGTTCTGCTGTACCATTTGGCGAGCCTCATGCCCAGGTCGGAGGGCAGGATCCCCCTGTAAAGCGCCACCGGGATGGGATGCCGGAGCACCGGTTTCAAGTACGGATACATGCCTGCTTCGGAGCCAAGGCCGTCTCCATGTGCAACATAAACGTTTAATCCGTGGAGGGGTTCGACGACGTGGTCATAGATGACCTGCACGCCCAGTTCCGACGCGAAGTAGTCCCTGTGCCACGGGTCGTGGTTCCCGACGATGTACTTTACGGGCACACCCGCATCGGTGAGTTCGCCGAGCAGCGCCTGGAAGCGAACGAATCCTTTCGGCACGACATGCGCATACTCAACGTAGTGCTCAAAGATATCGCCGACGAGATAGAGGGCGTCCAATTTGCTGCGAGCCTTGCGGATACACGCAATGAGCTCGCGCTCGGAAGTCCGATCGTCCCGTCCGGGCCCCCGGCCGAAGTGTGTATCTGAAACGAATATTGTCAACTAGGCAGCCCCTAACGGCGATATCTCGAAAAGATACCAAAACCCACGACCGACTTGGGCGTATTGTGGAGCGCAATCGGCGCGAAGGCGCCTACACTCAAGTTTATCGATGTACAACAGTCCGTATCGACCCTCGACGCAGTTCTCGGTCTTTCCACCGGTCATCAAGAACCTGCTGATCATCAACGGCCTGGTATTTCTGGCAGGCATTACGCCGCACCTGGAGCTGTTTCTGGAGACATACTGCATGCTGTGGCCAATCGGGACTCCTGACACGGTGGCAACGGCAAACGGCATCGCCGTGATTCCCGACTTTTGGCCGTGGCAGCTTGTCACCTACGGCTTCATGCACGGAGGATTCACGCACTTGTTTTTCAACATGTTCGCTCTCTGGATGTTTGGCATGCAGGTTGAGAACACGATGGGCTCGCGCCGGTTTGCGACGTACTACTTTACCTGTCTTATTGGAGCGGGCATCATCCAGTCGCTGGTGGTGTACATTTCGGGCAGCTACGCTCCGACCGTCGGCGCCTCGGGGGCTGTGTTCGGCCTGCTGCTGGCATTCGGCCTGTTCTTCCCGGAGCAGCCGATCTACCTCTACTTCCTCTTCCCGATCAAGGCGAAGTGGTTCGTCGTGCTGTTCGGCGGTCTGGAGCTGATCTATGGCGTCAGCAACACACAGCAAGGCGTTGCCCACTTTGCACACCTTGGCGGGATGATTTTCGGCTTTCTGTTGATCCAGTTCTGGCGCGGACGCCTGCCGATCCAGCCCCAGCGAAAGATGTATATTTAGGGGCAAACCCAAGATCCCGCAAGACGTATACACCGAACGTGGAATCTATTCAGGAAGCTAAGTGATGGGCGAACGACTGAGCACAAGGATTAGGCGCTGGCTGCAGTTGAAGCCGCCTGCATTGCGCCATCTGCTGATCGCCAACGTCGCGATCTATCTCCTTTGGGTGCTGGGTCTCGGCCTTATCCCGTATACGAGATCCTTCGTCATTGACCACTTGGCGCTGAATCCTTCGCTTCCCGGCATCCTGTCCGAGCCGTGGCAGATCGTTACCTACGGCTTTCTTCATCTCGGATTTGGGCTGGGCGGCCTCCTGCACATCGTCTTTAACATGCTTTGGTTCGTCTGGCTCGGCCAGGAGTATGAGGAGCTGTACGGCGAACGACGAATGATGTGGCTCTACGTGGTGGGCGCAGGCGGTGGCGGGCTCGCGACCGTGCTGCTTCATGCCGCGTTTCCGGCTGTTTCGGCGTTCGGAGGCTATGTTCACGGAGCATCGGGGGCCGTTCTTGGCATCATCGCGGCCGTCGCTACGCTGCAGCCGCAAAAACAGATTGGCCTGCTCTTCCTCGGCGTCTGGCCGCTTCGACTCGTGGTCGTCGTCTTTCTCGGCTTGGACCTGCTGTTTGGGATGTCTGGCGGCGTGTCCGTTTCGGCCCACCTGGGCGGAGCTCTCGCGGGCTTCCTTTTTGCACGCGTTCAAGCCGGCGGGTCGTCGCTGCGCTTGGTCCCATCCAGCTCCTTCGCGCAGTGGGAATTCGGGTGTTCTAAAACGACTCGACGATTGGCTTGGGAGTCGGGGACGGAAACCGGCCCGGCCCGCCCCTCGACGACGGATTGAAGACGCCAACATCGTGGCGGAGATCGATCAGCGAGAAGTCGATCGGATCCTCGACAAGATCAATGAAGACGGGTACGAGTCGCTCTCCGAAGAGGAGAAGCGAATGCTTTACGAAGCAAGCCGGCATTAGGAATTGATGAATAGGGAATGATGAACGAGGAATGTCTGCCGGCCACGTGTGTTTTGACTCGCCCGCTACGTCTGTCTCAGCGTCGATCTACGGTGAACAGTGACGACTGCGACTTTCGACGGGCCGCTCCATCGGTCAAGCCAACGCCACTAGACGCTTGAAGCGTACATTTCGCCATTTTGGGATCGGACTCAATGTCGTCGCCGGTGGTCTTTGGCTCGTTGGCTACGTCGCTGCATACGTGAACCCGACCTACTTCTGGATAGGCGCCATAGTCGCCGTCGGACTTCCGTTCGTGTCCCTGGCGCTCATTCCCTTTGCGATTCTGCACGCCACGAGAAAGAGGTGGCTTTGGTTCGGACTCCATTTCCTGGCCGTTTGCCTGGCAGTAAATCGCCACTGGAGTGTCGATCGGCTTTCGTTGCCCGACGCGATGCGGGGCGACCGAACGCTCATGACCTTCAACACGCCGCGACATCCCGACACCGATGAAGCGATGCGGCACGTGGATGACCTGGTCAGGGGGGTTCAGCCGGATCTGATCGCGATCCAGGAAAGCATTGTCTTCGCGAGCAAGAGCGATCCCGAGAAACTCAGGGCACACGCGAAATTCCGTACGGTCATAGACTCGATGAACTATAGCGCGAAGCCGCCGACGGAGGGGCCTGAAGGAGCCTCCTGGGTCCGGTGGGTTCAGCCGGTCCTCTCTATCGATCCCATTGAGAGCCAGCAGCAGTTAACGTTCGGACGCGAGATCCCCGGATGGCCGACCCTCTACGTACTCCGCACGCAGATGAAATATGAAGGCCGGGACATGGCCCACTACAACGTGCATCTGTTTACGTACGGCCCCTCGAAACCATGGAATGGAGACGGCGACTGGTTGAGGCTGGACCGTTGGATCACCTATCTTTCGGAGGTTCGAACGGCGTTTCGCGTGCGGGCCTGGCAGGCTGAGCAGGTACGGAACTTGATTGAAAAGGAAACCCTGCCGGTTGTTGTCAGTGGCGATTTTAACGGCACGGCGGACAATTGGACGTTCCGCCACATTGCCCGAGGCCTCCAGGACGCATTCCGAGTCGCCGGTAGCGGATGGGGGGCCACGTACCACGCGAAGTATCCGTTTCTGCGTATCGATTTTGTTCTGTTTGGCCCTGAGTTCGAGGTAGTCAAGGCCGCGGTGCCATACAAGTACGAGGTCGAGTCCGATCACAGGCCCCTCGTAGCAAGATTCAGGTGGAGAGGCCCCGCCTGAATAGAAACCGCAGCTACGGCAGAGGGTTAGATGGCGTGGTTTCCTGAAGCATAAATCCCACCATGGAACGATACCGTAGAGCCTCCCGTGCCGTTCACGTTGGACCCGTGCAGATCGGCGGCGGCGCCCCGATCTCTGTCCAGTCCATGACAGTCGGCAAGACATTTGAGGTCGAGAAGTGTCTCGCCGAGATTCAGCGGCTGGCCGATGCGGGCGCTGATATCGTCCGCGTTGCGGTCCCACGACCGGAGGATGCCGACGCGCTAGGCGAGATTGTGGCCGGGTCTACCGTCCCGATCGTTGCCGACATCCACTTTAATCACCAGTACGCTCTCAAGGCGCTGGAAGCGGGCGTGGCGAAGGTTCGGATTAACCCGGGAAACATCGGTAAGCCGGAATGGGAGGAGGAAGTGCTTCTCGCCGCGAAGGAGAAGGGCGTTCCGATTCGTATCGGCGTCAACTCCGGCTCGCTCGAGAAAGACATTCTGGACAAGTACGGCTACCCACAACCCGAGGCACTGTACGACAGTGCCATGCGGCATGTTGAGATCTGTGCCCGCTCTTCTTTCGAAGACATCGTGATTTCTGTGAAGCACTCCGACGTGTACTTCATGACGCGGGCCTATCGCTTGTTGGCCGAGCGCACCGACTTCCCGCTGCATCTAGGGGTGACGGAAGCGGGCACGTTGGGAACCGGCACCATTAAGAGCGCCATCGGCATTGGCTCCCTTCTGGCCGACGGTATCGGCGATACGATCCGAGTCAGCCTCACGGCCGACTCCGTTCGAGAGGTCGAAGCGGGACATGACATCCTCAAAGCCCTCCGCCTCGGTCGTCCCGGTGTCAACATCATTGCATGTCCAACCTGCGGACGCCTGGCCGTCGATCTCTTCAAGATCGCCCAGGAAGTGGAAGACGCCGTCAAGGCCCGCAATTTCGAGAAGAATCTGAACGTGGCGCTCATGGGTTGCGCTGTAAACGGCCCGGGCGAGGCGGCAGGCGCCGATCTCGGCGTGGCTTGCGGACGCGGTCGCGCGCATCTCTTCAAACGCGGCAAGATCGTCAAGACGATACCGGAAGACGGAATCGTCCAGGCGGTGTTGGAGGCGATCGAAGAGTGGGAGTGAGGTTCCTTTCCTGGTTCGGGGTTCCGGATTCCAGGTTATGTCGTGGCGGTCAAATTGCACGTAGTTCGACGGCTGAGGTCCAGTCACGGCTCTACATCGCCAGAAGTCAGGAATATGTCTCTCAGGAGCAGTTCGACGCTTCCTACGAAACCTGTCGAGTACTCCGATTCAAGATAGGGGCCTTAATCCGCTACCTGCGAAACTACAGGCCAACGACATAGCCCGCCACGCATGTAGGACCTGGAACCTCTCCGAACTCGATCTAGTCGGAGGCTGAACCTTAGGAGATTTGCCTCGTCCGTTCGGGCCAAGCTTGGAACCTGGAACCTGGAACCTACCATTCTCGCGGTGGCCTTAACCAGGCAATCGGCGCTACGACGATCAGGTATATCTGATAGGTGAGGTCGAGAGGGACAAACCATGCCGCCAGGTTCTTTTCGCGGAGTGCTGAGCCGGCATACGACAAGACAATCTGGCCGGGGACCAGTCGGCAGAGCAGGCACGCTACTCCCATCCAACCGACGGCAAGCGGTGCAAGCCAGCACAGAAGGGCCGATGCATGGTAGACGAAGAGGCTGACTTTCGGGAGAAGACGGTACCGGCGGCTCGCACTCAAATGGCGGCGTTTCTGCTTCAGCCATGCTGCCACGCTCGAAGGCGCCTCGCTGTAAGAGAATGCCGATGGACGGGACATGAAGCGAACACGAACGCCGCGTGCGGCGGCAGACTGAACGAAGAGATCGTCGTCACCACTGAGAAGATCCAGCGTATCGTCGAATCCGCCGAGGCGATGAAACGTCTCTTTCCTGTAGCTGAGATTGCGGCCGACGGCCATGTAGGGCCGGCCAAGCGCGAGCGCTGCGATGAAGAGAACCGCCGTGTGCAGCGTCTCGTAGCGGATGAGGCTGCTCAAATAATCAGCCCTTGCGAGATACGGCCCGTATCCGACAACGATGCATTCGTCCTCCTCCTCGTGGATGCGTCGGATCTCGGCAAGCCAGTTCGGCCCGGGGATGCAGTCGGCATCCGTCAGTGCGAGCGTCTCGTTTGTCGCCGCCGCAATACCCTCGGTCAGGGCCGACTTCTTTCCAGTTCCCCTGGAGGATATCAGGCGGATAATGGGGTACTTCTCCACGGCCGCATCGACGACGCCGGCCGTGCCGTCAATCGAGTGGTCGTCGATAACGACGATCTCGTCGCCCCCTGCCGTCTGATCTTTCAAGGCGTCGAATAGCCGGGGTAATGACTCGGCTCCATTGTGAACGGCAACGACCACTGAAATCGGCCGCCGCAACGCCATGTCGGGCCAGTTCCGACGCCACAGACAGCGATGTGAGCCTATCCCGACGACGATCCAGCAGACAAGTTGAACGCCCGCAGCGGCTGTGAAGAGTGCAATAAGTGTTAGCACGGCCTCCTATCTCGTCGTTTGAAGAAAACTAAACACGGCCCGGTTACGTATCTTTTTTGCCTTCGATTTTACGGAGATTCATCCACTCAATATGCCCGATTCGGCGCCACCGGTAGGAAGGTTTGGATTCCCGCATTTGGGGAAGTTCTGGACGATTTCGAATGTTCTCAGCATCGTTCGACTTCTTCTGGTCGTCCCCGTGGTGTACATGATCCTGCGTCGGAATCCCGGTGACCCGGTGGACCCGGTGCTCTTGCTGATCGTCGTCATCGCAATCGCGACAGACTGGTTCGACGGGAAGCTGGCACGGTGGTCGAAAACCGTTTCAGACTGGGGTAAGGTGCTCGATCCTCTGGCGGACAAAATCGCGGCTGGATTTACGGTCCTTGCTTTGGTTGCGACTCGAGCCATTCCATGGTGGTTCGTGCTGATGATGGTCGGCCGCGACATTTTGACGGGTCTGGGGTGGTCGGTCCTTTCCCGGCGCACCGGGTCGATCTTCATGAGTCGAATGAGCGGGAAGACGGCCACGGGCGCCGTCGGCGTCACAGTCTTGGCAGCCATAATGGTAGCCGATCCGGAGGTCATGAATGCATGCCTATGGATTACGACGACGCTCCTTCTGTACTCATTCGTGGACTATTTCGTCCATTTCGTCTCGGTGCTGCGAGGTTACCGCGTCGAGTTCGATGACGAAGATCCGAGTGAGATCGAGCATATGAAAGAAACCGACCGATAATTGATGGGCATATTCGATCGTTTTGGGAAGAAGGACCAGGAGAAGCTCGAGGCTGGACTGGAAAAGACGCGCTCGAGCTTTTTTGGCAAGCTCAACGCATTGGTTCGCGGGAAGGATCGGGTCGACGACGAAGTTCTCGACAATCTCGAAGAGGTTCTCGTCACCAGTGATGTCGGGGTTCAAACGACGGTGGACATCATCGAGCGACTCCAAGCGCGCGTCGCCCGCGACAAATACGTCTCGTCCGACGAGCTGAATGCCATCATGCGTGAGGAGATTGCCGCACTGCTCGACGATCACCGCACCGATCTACCCGTCGACTACGACCCGACGCACAAACCACACGTCATCATGGTGGTTGGCGTCAACGGCGTCGGAAAGACGACGACGATCGGTAAGATGGCGCACCGATTCAAGGAAGAAGGGGCGAACGTCGTTCTCGGCGCCGCCGACACGTTCCGCGCGGCTGCCACCGAACAACTCCAGATTTGGGCTGCCCGGGCCGGGGTTCCGTTGATCAAGCAAGGTCACGGAGCGGATCCCGCCGCCGTGGCGTTCGATACACTTGCTGCAGCCGTAAACCGGGGCGCCGACGTAGTCATTATCGACACGGCGGGCCGGCTCCACACAAAAGGCGGCTTGATGGACGAACTGGCCAAAATCAAGCGCGTGATGGACCGGCAGGTCTCCGGCGCCCCGCATGAGGTGCTGCTCGTTCTCGATGCGTCGGTCGGTCAAAATGCATTGCGTCAGGCGCAGGAGTTCACGAAGAGCGTCGACGTGACGGGTCTCGTTCTGACAAAGGTCGACGGTACCGCCAAGGGAGGTATTATTATTTGCATTTCAAACGAGTTCAAGATTCCGGTAAAATACCTGGGTGTCGGCGAAGGCATAGACGATCTCCAAGTGTTTGATCGACATGCATTTGTAGACGCTCTTTTCGCTTAACGCCTCGTTGTCCTGCACAGGTGGAACATTCCCCCCAATTTCCTGCCGCCAACTACTACCCATTCAGGCACGAGAACCGACCGTTCGAGCATGGATTATGGGAGTACACCAGCAACTTCTCGAATTTGGCCGGTGAATCAGCGAAATTTGACGAACCAATAGATACGGGTTATCGTGAAACGGATGACACCTTCTGGACGTTCGACAACTCGCATGCATCGCGTACGTTGCGCGGAAGGCCGTTCCCTTGAACGCCAACCGCAACGTCAATCCACCGGAGTGAAGTGATGAAGGCACGCTGCACAGACATTTGGCGCTGGGCTGGAGTTACGGCTGCATTTTGTCTTGCTCTCTCGGCACGAACGCTTTCAGGGCAATCGCTTCCAGCCTTTGAACTGGATGCAGTCACAATGCCCGTTGCGTCCTCAATCGAAGGCCGCCTCGACGTTTATACCCGAGTTCCCTACTCGAGTCTTCAATTTATATCTCAGGGCGGCAAGTTCAACGCCAAATACACCGTTCTGGCCGAGCTCTATTCTGTCGACGAGAAGGGCAATCAGCAGGGCGTCGTCGCCAGTCGGATCTGGGAGCGGGACGTTCCCGCCGTCACAGAGTACCACGAGACGCTCGAATCCACCTTCGATTACACCACGCACAGTATTTCCGACCTTACTCCCGGTACCTACGTACTTGAGGTGCAGCTCGAGGATGATTTTGCGAGCACGTCATTTCTCCAGAAGCTGCCGGTGAAGGTCCGTTCGTTCGACAAACCGGCAGCTCTGAGCGACGTGCTGCTGGCTGATTCATACGACCTCTCCAGCCGTACGATCGTCCCGAACGTGGCCAATGTGATCGACAATGATCGCGGTAACTTCAGCCTCTACTACGAGATCCTGGCGCGACAACCGATGAAGGCCCGGGTCTCGTATTCCGTATTCAAGATGAAGAAGTTGGCCAAGCCGAGTGTGAAGTCGCTGCTTGGTCTGGATAAGGGAAACGAACTGACCGACAGCGACGTCTCCTTCGAGGCACTCGACGTGCTGCCGCTCGCCAAGGGCCGTAATCCCGCGACGCTCGCCATTCCGCTTGAGGACTTCAAGGTTGGCGATTTCACCGTTCGCGTGAAGCTGAGTGACCAGAGTGGGACTGCCATCGACTCGGTCGACAAGTTGGTTTCCGTTCGGTGGATGGGCCTTGATGATCAGATCCGTGACGTGAACCAGGCGGTCGAGCAACTGGCCTACATCGCCAAAGGCAAGGAACTGGACTGGATCAAGAGCGCCGACTCCGATTCGGAAAGAGCGCGCCGCTTCCTTTCGTTCTGGAAGAAACGCGATCCCACCCCGATCACCGAGCGCAATGAGCGCATGGAGGAGTACTACTATCGCATCGCACACGCGAATCGCGAGTATGGGAACTTCGACAAAGGCTGGCAGACGGATCGCGGCCAGGTATTCGTCCTCTATGGCGAGCCCGACTATATCACCCGCCACTCCTACTCGTTCGGAGCATCCAAACCTTACGAGGTATGGACCTACAATTCGTTCGGCCGGCGATTCATTTTTGTCGATAAGACCGGCGTCGGAGACTACCAGCTTCTGGTTCCGATCTGGGACGAGCGCACGCGCATCCGCTGACGTAGCGCCCGGCAGATGGATCGCTCGTATCTTTCGACGGTATGTCGATCAGCAAGGTTGAACCGACAGGATGCGCATCATATACATGGGCACGCCCGATTTCGCCGTGCCGTCTCTTGAGACCCTGATCGCGAACGACTTCAAACCCGTTTGCGTCGTCACTGGACCGGATCGGCCGCGCGGACGGGGTCGGAAATGGTCTCCCACCCCAGTAAAGAAAATCGCTGCGGAGCACGGAATCCCGGTGATGCAGCCGGAGTCCGTCAAGGATCCCGCGTTCGCCGCCGACGTTGCCGCGCTGCAACCCGACCTCATCGTCGTCGTTGCCTTTCGAATTCTTCCACCTGCGGTCTTTGGAGCGGCTCGGCTCGGCGCATTCAACCTGCACGCTTCACTCCTCCCGGCCTTCCGGGGCGCGGCCCCGATACAGCGAGCCCTGATGGCCGGCGCGACGCGGACCGGTGTGACCACGTTCTTCCTCAAGGAGAAAGTCGATACCGGGAACGTGATTTTGCGAAAAGAGATTCCCGTTGGCCCGAACGAAACTGCAGGTTCGCTGCATGATCGGCTCATGATGCTGGGCGCCGAGGCCGTGCTGGAAACCGTGACCCGTATTCAAGCCGGTACGGCCATTGCGCTGGAACAGGACGATCGTTTGGCCACACCGGCTCCGAAAATATCCAAGGAGGACGCGCGCATCAGGTGGGACGAGAAGGCCGAAACCGTTCACAATCAGATCCGCGGTCTGTCTCCAATGCCGGGAGCCTGGACGATGCACGGAGAAGTCCTGATGAAAATCCTTCGAACCCGTGTGGGACGACCGGCGGCGTCTGCAGCCCCAGGTACCGTCGTTTCCGTGACAAAAGAGATCGAAATTGCCTGTGGTAAGGGCACTATTCTGGTCGATGAGATCCAAAGAGAGGGAAAGGCGAAGCTTTCTGCTGAGGACTTCGTAAACGGCTATCGCCTTGTAACCGGTGATCGTCTCGAATAGACGGATTTGACCTATCTTCGGCGCGGCGCCAATTGCCACCATGCTTGTTCTATTCAACCCCTGTTAGGTAGCGCATGAGCGAATTTGATATTGCTGCAGTAAATGAGCGTCTGGCGCGCGACAGCGCATTTGTGGAAGATCTCCGAACCGAGATAGGTCGGGTTGTTATCGGTCAGCAGTACATGATCGAGCGGCTGCTCATCTGCCTGCTCGCCGATGGACACGTATTACTCGAAGGGGTCCCCGGCCTGGCTAAGACGCTCGCCGTGAGCTCCCTCGCGAAGGCTATAAGCTGTGGTTTTCAGCGCATCCAGTTCACGCCTGATCTGCTCCCGGCGGACCTCGTAGGTACGCTCGTCTACAACCAGCAGGCAGGCGATTTCACGATCAAGAAGGGTCCGATCTTTTCGAACATCATTCTGGCAGACGAGATCAACCGTTCTCCGGCAAAAGTTCAGAGCGCACTCCTTGAATCAATGCAGGAACGTCAGGTCACGATCGGCGACACGACGTTCCCGCTTTCCGAACCGTTTGTTGTTCTCGCGACGCAGAACCCGATCGAACACGAGGGCACCTACCCCTTGCCCGAGGCCCAAATCGACCGGTTCATGCTCAAAATCAAAGTCGACTATCCTTCGAGAGACGAAGAGTTGGAGATCATGCGGCTGATGGCGAGGACCGGTGAGAAGCCGTCCGTGCGCCCCGTTGTCACGGGCGACCAGATCCTTAGCGCAAGGAGTACGATCAACTCCCTGTATATCGATGAACGTGTCGAGGAGTACATCGTCGATCTGATTCTTGCGACACGCGACCCGAGTCGCTACCGCCTGCACGGTCTCGAGCCGCTCATCGAGTTCGGCGCCTCGCCGCGAGCCAGCATCAATCTGAACCTCGCGTCACGCGCGCACGCCTTTCTGCACCATCGTGCATACGTGACGCCCGAAGACGTTCGTTCGATCGTTATGGACGTGTTGCGGCACCGGATTATCGTGACGTATGAGGCCGAAGCCGAAGACGTGACCAGCGAAATGCTCGTCCAGCGCATACTCGACGCGATCGAAGTACCCTGATGACGACCGACATGGACGCGAAATTCCTTGGACTGAGGACGGCGATTTATCAGGTTTCGGATCTGGAGAAGGCAAAGAAATGGTACGCCGGCGTGTTGGGTCAGGACCCCTATTTCGACGAGCCGTTCTATGTAGGATTCGACGTGGGCGGATATGAGTTGGGTCTTCTTCCCGACGAATCACGCTCCGGAAAGGGCGAAGGAGGTACGACGGCCTACTGGGGCGTAGACGATGCGCAGGCAGCTTTCGATCATCTTCTCAAGTCAAGGAGCCACGTCGCAAAGCTCTGTCGAAGACGTCGGCGAAGGGATAAAGGTGGGCGTTGTGCTCGACCCCTTCGGCAATTTGTTCGGCGTCATAGAGAATCCGCACTTCAAACTTTGAGCCGTACCGCCAATGCGGGCTTTTCTTGGATTGGAATTGCCCGACTCTTCTCGACAGGTGCTGTCGAGTGTTCGGGCCGCACTGAGCGTGGAAAGTGAGAACTTGCCGAGATTGCGATGGACCCCGATCGACCATCTCCATCTAACCGTTCGATTCCTCGGTGCCATCGAGTCACCTGTTGCCGATGATCTGGCGTTGCGGTTGACGGAGTCGCTTCATTCATTCGGCCCACTGATGGTCAGAGTAGACGGCGTGTCGTGGTTTCCCGCGCGCCGGCCTGCAGTGCTCGCGGCGTCCGTTGTACCAGAGCCGCGTGTCCTCGAGCTCTTCGAACGGGTAGAGTCGGGCGTCGTTGCAGCCGGGCTTCCTCCCGAATCGCGCTCCCCCAATCCACACATAACGATCGCTCGCATCAAGCAATCCCGCATACAGCGTATCCAGGTCGTGGAGAAGCCGGTTGTGACCTCATTCACCTGCGACAAGCTGGTGCTCTTCGAGAGTCGCCTCCGTCCAAGCGGTGCGTCGTACTCGCATTATGCAGAGATCCCGCTCGGAGGTGTGCCTGTGACCGCGCGGTCGTAGATTGGTGGAATGGAGTGGGAATCGTACTTCACAGCGAAGCTTGAACAGAGTTTCGACATCGTCTACCTGGAGGGACCCGACGGCGCGCTGTACGGCGCCGGATCGGCAGTGGATGCGGTCGAGGTTCTCCGGCTGGCCGTCGGCTCAGAGGAAATGGAGCACTACACCGAGGTCCTCGTCGACGATTGGGCGATGGTTCATCTCCTTGATCAGGTCTTTGGTCTCGAAACGCTCATTGTGTTTCAATTCGACGGCCCCGACGGATTTTCAGCGCCTGTCCGTTACGATCTACTCGATGTGGGCGGTGATCGAGTCTTCGTTTCTGTAAAAAGCCACGAGACTCCCCTCTCTTTTATTGCCGCGGCAGATCGGTCGGCACTGGGGAATCTTCTTTCCAGCCTGATGCTGACGCTCCTCGGCACGAACACGGCATTCGGCGAAGCGATGCCGGCCGACAGTCTTCCGTCAGGGATCGTGAATTACCGACCGGATCTCTTCTCCCTGGGCACGATCCGCCGGGGGATCGAGCTTCTCGTCGAGCGTCGCCGCGAGGACGGATCGACCCTCGAAAAGATGCTTGATCACGTGCAGAGACTGGGTAATCCCGTGCTCGTGTCGGCGCTCAATACAGGCGAGCACGTCGATAGCGATGCCGAACGCCGCAACCTCGTCGATCTCTACTTTGAGTCCGTCTATTCGGAAGCGGACTAACAAACCGTTTAGGAAAATGATGCGCAGCCGACTAACTCTCATCCTGTTCTCACTCTTGCTCCTTTGTTCTGTATTCCCCTTGAGAGCACAGAACGCCTATCTCCTGCGCGCGGACCGTCTATTCGACGGGCAATCGATCTCCGACGGCATGGATGTGCTGGTGCGCGGCAATCGAATCGAAGCGGTGGGGCGTCATCTCGACGGCGGTCCCGGTGTCGAGGTTATTGTTCTCTCAGGGGCGACCTTGCTTCCGGGCATGATCGATGCCCACACGCACTTCCTGCTGCATCCGTACGACGAAACTTCCTGGAACGACCAGGTACTGAAGGAGTCGAGGGCCGAACGCGTGGCGAGAGGCGTGAATCATGCTCGGAATACGCTTCTGGCGGGGTTCACGACCATTCGGGACCTCGGTACGGAAGGAGCCGGCTACGCAGACGTGGGACTGAAGCAGGCGATTGAGAAGGGTGTCATTCCGGGACCGCGCATGCTGGTTGCTGGACGCGCCATCGTTGCAACGGGCAGCTACGGGCCGAAGGGATTTGCTCCATCCTTTGACGTACCGCTCGGCGCCGAAGAAACCGACGGCGTGGAAGGCATGATCAGGACGGTCAGGGAGCAAATCGGAAAAGGCGCCGACATTGTGAAAGTCTATGCCGACTACCGTTGGGGACCGAACGGGGAGGCGATGCCCACTTTCTCGATCGAGGAGCTGAAGGCGGCGGTCGAGACCGCTGCCGGGAGCGGACGGCCGGTCTCTGCACACGCCGGTACAGCCGAGGGGATGCGCCGAGCCGCCATGGCCGGCGTGAGCACCATCGAACACGGTGACGGCGGGACCCCCGAGGTCTTCGCTCTCATGGCGGAAAAGGGCATTGCACTTTGTCCGACCATTGCCGCGAGCGATGCCGTCACACGATATCAGGGATGGGACGGCAGCGATCCTGCTCCCGAACGGATTCAAGAGAAGAAGAGGAGCTTTGCGGCGGCCCTTGCGGCTGGTGTCCCGCTGTGCAACGGCAGCGACGCGGGCGTATTCTCACACGGCGCCAACAGCCGCGAAGTAGAGCTCGTATCGGAATATGGGGCGGGACCAATGAAGGCGCTCGTTGCCGCCACATCGGGTACTGCCGGCATTCTGGGGCTCGACGATCGCGGAAGCATCAAGAAAGGGCTGCTTGCCGATATCGTCGCCGTTTCGGGCAACCCACTCGACGACATCAAGGCACTGGAGAATCCCGTTTTCGTCATGAAGGACGGGGTGATCTACCGTCACCCATGAGGTCTGGGGGCCGCCGACCACGGACCACGGACCACGGACCACGGACGACGGACGACGGACCTTCAGAGCGAAACGATTCCCTTGATTTCGGATGCCTGCCGATAGATGCGGATAACGTCATCGCTTGAGTTCATGACAGGGGTGAGCGTAATGGCGAGGTAGTTGCCGTTACGCGACTGTCTCGTACTGAGCGTGTATCCGTCCAGGATCTTCTCGAGAGCCGACAGTTGGTCCTTCGGGACGATAAACTTGAAGATGAATTCGGCCGGCCAATCGTTTTGCTCATCGAGCAGTCGCTTGAACTGGCCGGTATCCGAGCCCTCTATTCCGGTATCTTCTCTTCGTGCGTTCAAGACGAATGTGCCTCCAAAATCGGTAGGGGTACGTGTTCATCCACGTCGACGATCCCATCGGCGGCAATGCGGCCGACGATAACCTCTTCAATCGTTCCGACCTCACGGTTTTCGGCCGCGCCGCGAACACGGATGTAGTTATCCGTGAATCCCTGCAGCGTGTCTTCTGCCTGGCCAGATTCCCAAAGAACGGTGCGTCGATTTCCCGCAAATCGATCGTAGAAGGCCTTTCGCTTCCTCGATGACAGGCGCCGCAGCACGCGGTTGCGGCGCGAGCGCTCCGTATTCGGCACGGCCTCCAGCACCCCGCTCTCCGTGCGCTCCGCCGCTACGGTCCCGGGCCGTTCCGAGTAAGTAAAAACGTGGAGATAGGAGACGGGAAGTGCGTCGAGGAACGCGATTGTTTCGGCGAACAGATCGTCTGACTCGCCCGGAAACCCAACGATCACGTCCGCGCCGATGCACGCGTCGGGCATCTTGTTCAGAATTGAGTCGACGCGACGGCGATACACATCCGGCTTGTACCGGCGACGCATACCGGCCAGAACCTCATCGCTTCCACTCTGAAGCGGAATATGGAAGTGCGGCACGAAGCGATCCGAGGCCGATACGAACGAAACGATCTCCTCCGTGAGCAGGTTGGGTTCGATCGAGGAGATACGGTAGCGATCGATGCCGTCCACTTCGTCCAGCAAATGAAGCAGCGCGAGCAAGTCAGTCCCGAATTCCTGTCCGTAGAGTCCCACGTTGACTCCCGAAAGCACGATCTCTCGAAATCCCTGTGCGGCAATTTCCTCGGCCTGGCGAAGCAAGTCTGTCGGGTGTGCCGATCTGCTGCGTCCGCGCGCCATCGGGATCGTGCAGAACGAACACGAATAGTCGCAGCCGTCCTGGACCTTCAGGAAGGCTCGGGTCCGTTCGCTTGCGGAGTAGGCAGGACCGAAATCGACGACCTCGTCGATGCACGACACCTCCACCTGTGTCGACTCGCCATGAGTGAACGACTCGACCAATTCGAAGAGCTCAAATTTCTCCTGCATTCCCAGAACGAGATCGACACCCGGGATTGCGGCGATTTCTTCGGGTCGAAGCTGCGCATAGCATCCCGTGACGACCACAAAGGGCCTGCCGCCGGATCGCGTGCCCCGCCGGACGGCATTTCTGCACTTCTGTTCTGCCTTGTCCGTAACCGTGCAGGTATTGATTACTATGACGTCTGCCGGTTGGCCGAACGGAACGATCTCGAAGTCACGCGTTGAGAATTCACGCGCGATCGTCGCCGTCTCTGAAAAATTGAGCTTGCAGCCCAGGGTATGGAAGGATGCGCGTGCCATCGGTCTCCGGAAATCGGATCGGTTGAACGGAGAGGCTTTCGAGCCGTTCCTTTCGCTGCCACACATGCCTTTTTCGCGCGCAATTGGGTACCTTAACCGGTTCTTGTACGAAATAGTCAGCTCTTACCGTACGCTGCGTGATCGCCAAAGAAGGATACTTTACCATTGCCTGGGCGGGACTGCTTGTCGTCGCGGTCCTTTTCTTGACTCGAGATCTCTCACTGGTCCCGAGAGTCATCCTGATTGTGCTCGCCATAGACGTCTTTACGCTCATTGTCTTCTTCTTTCGCGATCCCGACCGTGCCCTGCCGTCTTCAGAGAATCCGGAAAACGTGATCGTAGCGCCTGCTGACGGCATGGTAGTCGCCGTCTCTGAGGTGGCCGATATCCCCTACATCGGAGGCCACGGCACCCAGTTGTCGATCTTTCTCTCGATCTTCGACGTCCACGTCAATCGAATTCCCGCTTCCGGTGTGATCGAGCGGGCGATGTACATCCCCGGCAAGTATCTCGTAGCCTGGCATCCCAAGTCGAGTGAACTCAACGAACGAGCCGAATTCGTGCTCAAGCACCCCAGTGGGATGCGGGTCCTGTTCCGTCAGATTGCGGGACTAATTGCGCGCCGGGTCGTATATCACATTGACGAAGGCAGTAAAGTGACTGCGGGTGAGCGTTTCGGAATTATGAAGTTTGGATCACGAATGGATGTGGTAGTACCCGAGGGCGTCGCCTTCATGGTGGCGAAAGGTGACCGGGTAAAGGGCGGCGTCACGGTACTTGCACGGCTCGACCACAGTGAACGTGACTCGCCGGGAGCGCAGTGACTATGAACGATCCCCAGAGGGGAATGCGAGACCATCCGACCAGACGTCGTCGACCGATACGCCGGAAAATTGCCGCGTATCGCGAGACGCGTCCCGACCGGGTCCACGTCGTCCCGAGGCGGGCGGCTGTGCCGTCCTTCTTCACGCTGATGAATCTCTTCAGCGGCTTCCTGGCGATCATTCAGGTCAGCGACGGGCGGTTTGTCTACGCGGCGTGGCTGATCGTGCTTGCCGCCTTTTTTGATTTACTCGATGGAATGATGGCGCGGCTCGCTCAGGCGCAGAGCGATTTCGGGATTCAACTCGATTCCCTGAGCGACGTGGTGTCGTTCGGTTTGGCCCCGTCGTTTCTCGTCTACAGATTCGGCCTCGACCAGTTCGGCATGCCGGGCCTGATGATTGCATCCCTCCCGGCTATTTGTGGGGCGGTGAGGCTCGCACGATTCAACGTGGTGGCCGACGGAGAGAAGAAGGCCTTCTACGAGGGGCTTCCTATCCCGGTGCAGGCGGCTGTCATCGTTACGTTCATTCTGACTTTCAGAGATCCAAGCTGGTTCGACAGGTTTGCTCTCGGATTGATGTCCGTTTTGATCCCCATGGTGATCGGCCTCTCGGCGCTGATGATTACGTCGATCAATTTCGCCGCCATACCAAAATTGACGACGGAGTCGTTGCGCCGCCGTCCCTACCAGGTCCTCGCACTCGGGGTGGGTCTGCTGATTACGCTGGTCTTTCAAGAGGTAGGACTTTTCCTCGCCATGATCGGCTACCTGCTGCTCAACGTCGGAACATCCATTTATCGCTTTTTATTCGCCGTCTGGCGGGCCGACCGCCAGTCGACGAGCACCTGAATCTGAAACCATGCCTGTTTTCCACACAACGGTAAAGGTCACACTGCGGAAGTCGATTCTCGACCCGCAGGGGAACGCAACGCAGCATGCGCTTACGTCGCTCGGCTTCGATGCGATCGAAAGCGTTCGGATCGGAAAGCATGTCGAGCTCGTGATCGAGGCTCCCGATGAGGCCGCCGCACGGACGACCGCCGAATCGGCGGCGGCAAAGCTGCTCGCTAATCCGGTGATGGACGATTACGAAGTCATCGAAGTGCATGAAATACCGACCGTTTCCTCCACAACGTGACATTCCTGTGCAGAGCCATGTTGCCCGTGTCACAGTCCGTGGTCGGTGATGACACCGATGTCGCCGTTGAGATCGCCCCAACGGACAGGACCGGAACCGATTTTCCGTGGCATGTAATCCTGTTTAATGACGACGTTCATACTTTCGACGAGGTTATTCATCAACTGGTGAAGGCAACCGGGTGTTCAGTCGCGACGGCCGAATCTCATGCCTGGAGCGTCCACACTACCGGGAAGGCCACGGTCTTCGAAGATGAACTGGAGTCTTGCCTGAAGGTGCAGGCCGTGCTTCGAGAAATCGAGCTTATCACCGAGGTGAGAGGATGATTATCAAATCCTGACGTTATGGATCAGCCCGAAGAAGGCGCCGAGAGCCGCATATTTCAGAAAGACCACATCACTGTCGAATTCATGGTCGACCAGCTTTCGTCAGTCGTCGGCGTGCCGGTCGAGACCGTGGCGGAGGGTGACGGGTCAC
Source organism: uncultured Bacteroidota bacterium (assembly GCA_963768715.1). Lineage (GTDB taxonomy): Bacteria > Bacteroidota > Rhodothermia > Rhodothermales > DATKEJ01 > DATKEJ01. Next base: position 48,295 of record CAVYJC010000002.1, on the reverse strand, counting down.
GCCGGGTGACAGAAAGCAACCTCCACCGTCCCGGATTGGCGCTCGCAGGTTACGTCGACCTCTTCACGCACCAGCGTGTTCAGATTCTAGGCAATACGGAAAGTCAGTATTTACAGTCACTTGAATCCAAGTATCGTGCACAGGCGTTTGAGCATTTGATCCAGTTTCCGATTCCTTGCATCTTTTTGACGGATGGTAATCGAATCGACCCGGACCTCTGCAGGATGTCGACGGAGCGTGGCATTCCGATTCTAGCGACTACGCTCAGTTCGACGCAGTTCTCGTCGTTGCTTGGCGACTTCCTGGAGGACCAGTTCGCACCGCAGCAGACACTGCACGGGTCGCTTGTCGATGTTTACGGCATCGGGATACTCCTTACGGGCCGGGCAGGCATCGGGAAAAGCGAAGTTGCCCTCGATCTTGTGGAGCGTGGGCATCGGCTGGTGGCCGACGACGTTGTTGTCGTGACGAAGAAAGGGGCCAACATAATCATGGGATCGGGCACGGATCTCGTGCAGCACTTCATGGAGATACGGGGGTTGGGGATCGTTGACATTCGTGCGATGTTCGGCGTCCGAGCCATCCGCTTTCAAAAGCGCGTGGAAGTGGTCGTCGATCTTCACGTGTGGGAACCGGGAGAGGAATACACGCGCCTCGGAATGGTCGACGATCACGTATCGATCCTCCAGGTGAAGCTCCCAAGGGTCAAACTTCCGATCGTACCGGGCAAGAATATCACGGTAATCTCGGAGGTTGTGGCGATGAACTACCTCCTCCAGCACTACGGTTACGATGCCGGCGATGTGTTCTCGAAGCGTCTCAGTGAGACCATTGAGAGGAAATCGGTTGTGCGAGAAGTGCCTCCGCGCCGGGGTATCGAGTATTTCGAGCACGACACAGAGTAGCCCAAACGGACTAGTCGCCGCTTGCACCTGTTGAATCCGAAGGGCTATATTTCCCGTTACGGGTTTCGAACACGGCCAGGCCCATCGGCCCTGCCACGTGACGCCGATTGGAATAATCAACGCTGGTAACAGTCCACGCGGTCAGGATGTCCGAAGGGCGATTTTACTACTACGACGAGTCGCAGTGTACCTTTGTCGAGGTGCGTGATCGGCACACGCGAGTGGTCCGGACGGTTGCCTTGGTTGCCGTGCTTACCATCGTGCTCAGCGGCGCCCTGTACTGGGGTCTCGGGGAGTTGTTGGGTTCGCCGGAGGTGATCGCGCTGAAGGCCGAAAACGAGGTGCTTCGCAATCAGTTGGCAGCCGCGGATTCCAGCATAGAGGATATTCGCTCGGAGCTCGCCGACTTTTCTGATCGGGACAAAGAGTTGTACCGGACGATTCTTCAGGCCGATCCAATTCCTGATCAAGTCCGCCAGGCGGGCGCCGGAGGCACCGACGTTTATGAAGGCTTCCAGCGGTTCGGAACCGACACGCGAGTCGTTCTGCGCGAGACGGCCGAGAATCTGGATCGTCTGGAACGCCAGATGGAAATTCAAGGATCGTCGTATCGCGAGTTGATCGACTTGGCGCGCCGGCGGAAGGAAGCGCTCCAGGAGTTGCCTGCCATCATGCCGGCTAACGGCCGACTAGTGTCGGGATTTGGCGTTCGCCTGCATCCAATCGATCACGTTCGTCGGATGCATACCGGCATCGACATTTCGGCGCCGAGGGGCACACCGGTCGTCGCAACGGCTGACGGTGTTGTTTCCTACGCAGGTCGTCGCGGCGGATATGGTATTACCGTCGAGGTGAAGCACCGAAAGTCGGGCTACACGACACGCTACGCGCACTTATCTAAGATTCCAGAAATCACGCGTGTCGGGCGCCGGGTCTCGCGTGGTGAGGTGATTGCATTCAGCGGAAGTTCGGGCAGGTCAACAGCGCCGCACGTTCACTACGAAGTGCTGAATTCGGCGCGCCGGGCAATCAATCCGATCGATTTCTTCGCCCCGGGAATGACGCCTGACGAATACCACAGACTACACCACGAGGCGGAGTCGGCGGTATCTCCCCTGGATTGACCAGAAGCGGCCCTCTCATTTTCAGGCTGGCTCGTCGCCTCGCGACGTCTCTATAGTTCCCATCTGGAACTTTTGCATTTCCGTACCTTTTACTCCTTGCAATTGAAGGTTGCTCATCCTATCGTGGAGCCACGCGACAAAACACCATCATCACAGGCAAAACCACTGGAGAGAGGAGAAGAATTGCGGAAGTGGGAAATTTCCGGTGAGCATGATGTACTGGACACTTGAACTTGCTTCATATCTGGAGGATGCTCCCTGGCCGGCGACAAAGGACGAGTTGATCGACTATGCGTCGCGGACCGGTGCACCGTTAGAAGTCAGCCAGAACCTTCGGGAGATGCAGGACGATGGCGAGCCCTACGAGAATATCGAGGAGATCTGGCCAGACTATCCGACCCGGAACGATGACTTTTATTTCGAGGAAGAGTAGGCCTCAAAAGGAGACCCTGGTGTGTTCGAGGCACCCGGCGTTCGAAACACCCTGATCTGGCATCGTCTGCAAACCCGCAGAGCAATGGGGCAAGGTCATGCCCGTTTCGCAGCTGCCGTCGGGATACTCCTGTTGTTCGTTTCCTCAGCCACGGCACAGTCGCTGATCCCGTATCGCGTGGACAGGCCCATCGTCAAGCGGGTCTCGCTGAAAGGCGATCTGAAGTTCTCTAAAGCGGCCCTCTGGCAGCATGTCCAGACCAGACCGAACCGAAACTTCTTGGGAATCCCCGGGATGCCGATCTGGCTTTGGATGTATTCGTTGGGTGAAGCCGGGTGTTGCTTCGGCAACCGCGTGGAGCAGGCCCTCCGACAGAGTGGGGAGCCGCCAGCGTATCTGGACATACATGTTGTCGAAGCCGATGCCGAGCGTCTCGAGCTTTTCTATCACAGGGAAGGGTATCTCCAGGCGCGCGTTACGACGACACTCGACACGCTCTCTCCCCTGATCGAAGTCGGTGTCAATTTCCACATCGATGCGGGCTCCCCGACCTACATGAGACGCGTCACCCTCACGGGTCTCGACCACCTGTCCGACGATCAGAAACAGCGACTCGTAGCCCAGTCCGCGATATCCCGCTTCGAGAAGATTCCGGATCCACCACTCGATTTCCGAGCGAAAAAGCAGCGCTATTCCGAGTCTCTGCTTCTGAATGAGCGTCGTCAGCTCGTCGGATTCCTTCGTGATGAGGGGTACGCTCGCGTGGCGCGAGACTCCATTCGTGCCTATGTGTCGTCGCCTGCGCCAGATTCATTCGACGTGAAGATCGATGTAAAGACAGGTGGTCGCTATCGCTTTGGTGACGTCGCGATCCATGTGGACGGACCTGAAAACACGCCCCTGAAAGTGGATACGTTGGTGAGTCCTGGAGACCATAGCGACGGTTTCATCGTGGCGAGCATCGAGAACGAAGGCAGGCTCGATCCGAATGCGTTATTGTCGGCGATCCGTTTCAGACCGGGGGACTGGTTCAATCAATCCAAACTTCTCACTACGAAGCGCCGGATGGAGAGTATCGGCGTCTTCACGTTTTCGGACTTCATTCCCCGATGGGATCATGTGCCCGACACGACGGCGGCGGCGCCTCCATCGGGGTCCCGCACTGCAGGCATCCTGCCCTACGACGTGGAGCTCGAGACACGGAATCGCCACCAGCTGCGCGTTGAATCGTTCGTGCTTCAGCGGACAGAAGTGCTTGGGGATGAGACCGGAGGGGACGAGTTGGGCCTGGGTTTGGGCACAACGTATCGTAATGCAAGCCTGCTTGGGAGTGGGGAACTCTTCCAACTCCGTACGTCGGGTTCGATTGCGTCGAATCTCAATTCGTTCGATCCATTCCAAACCGCCCAGGCCGAGGTCGAGGCCTCGGTCACTTACCCCTACCTCTGGCGACCGTTTCGTGGGCTCGACAGGAAGCTGAACCTCTACGAGGCCCGGTCGCGGATCGGACTCTCGTGGCTGACCGCTCGTCGCGAGGCGCTCAACCTGACGATACACGCCCGAGCTTCGCTCCTCGCCAGCCTGGAAATGCGTCATTCTCCGACGCTTACCTCGTTTGTCAGTCTGATCGATTTTGAACTGTCAGACCCCGATACGCTCACAGGATTTGCGAGTCAGTTTCTCGCTCCGATCGACGATCCTGTCGAGCGCGAGCGAATCCTCGAAGATTTTAGTCGCCCTCAGGTTAACAACGCGATTCGATACACCCTCCGCTCATCGAATGCCAACCTCTTCCTTCGAAATAGGGGCCACGTTCGAGAGGGTTCCATCGAGATCGGAGGAAACCTGCCGTATCTGCTCGACAAGCTGATTTTCACGCCCGACACGCTCGAAGGCAACCTGCCCGGGATCCCCCTGTTCAAACGGGGTGGACGAACAAGCCGCCTCGTCTATCGACAGTACGTTCGGATGCGGGTTGACCTTCGGCGATACAAACCGCTGGGGAGCGGGTCAGTATTGGCCTGGAAAGCGATTGTCGGCCTTGTGCAGCCCATTGGCAAAGCCGACGTTGCCCCTTTCGACAGAAGGTTCTATTCGGGCGGCGCCTCGAGCGTTCGAGGCTGGGGACTTCGAGAACTCGGACCTGGGCGTATCACGGCGCGCGACAGTCTCATCACAGGGGGTGATATCAAGATTGAGCTCAGTCTGGAGGCTCGGACTGTGATTTTGCGCAATGTGGTCAAAGCGAATTGGATCAGTGCCATCTTCGTGGACGCCGGCAACAACTGGTATGGGCCGCGAAACCCGGGTAACAATGACGGCCGCTTTCGATTTGATTCCTTCTACAAGGAGATGGGAGTCAGCGCCGGGTTGGGCCTCCGCCTCGCCTGGGAGTATCTGATCGTTCGCTTCGATGTGGCGTTCAAGTTGAACGATCCGGCCCGTTCTGTACTATCGGACGGTTTTTCGAAACCGCGATTTCATTTCGGGATCGGCCACGCATTTTGATCGAGAAACGCAGGGGAATAGGCCGTTCCCCAATAATCGATTACTTTCTCCCCGGTTTCGTCGTTATACATTTGATATGAGTCCCTGGACGCAAATAAAGCAGTGGGTTTCAGCTCTGACCGCGAGCCGAGACAGTGAGAAGATTCAGGGTGCTGTCACCACCCTGCGCTCATTGGAGGTGTTCAAAGAGCTTTCGAGCCGGTCGCTGCGCCATCTCGGGCGGGCGGTTCACTACCGTGATTTTAAGGCCGACGAGTTTGTCTATCACCAGGGAGACCCCGGACTGGGCGTGTATATTGTTCAGCGCGGACATGTCCAACTGCTGACGGAGCTTGAAGACGGCCAGCAGGTCGTGGTGCGTGATCTGACCGAGGGGGAGTTTTTCGGCGAGCGCTCGTTGGTGCATGACGTGCGTCGTGATGTTTCGGCCCGCGTGGTGGAAGATTCGCGGCTACTCGGGTTCTTTCGTCCGGATCTGCGGATGCTATATCGAAGGCAGCCTCAGGTTGGCATGATGGTCGTTCTCGCGTTCGGCGCCCATCTCGTCGTCGAACACGATCGACTCGTCAGACGCGTGGGAGAGCTGGAGCGCCGCCTCCGGCGTATGGAAGAAGTAGACTCGGATCAACCCGTCTGACATGGCATTTGCGAAAGGGGAGGAGATCGTCCTCGACGTCGAGCAGTTCGCCGACAGGGGTCAGTGTATCTCACGAATCGACGGCTATGTCGTCTTCATTCCGAACGTCGTGCCGGGAGATCGCGTGCGCGTTCGCATTCGGAAGAGCAAAAAGAACTTTGCGGAGGCCACACTCCTGGAGGTGCTGTCCCCGTCTCCCGAACGAACCCAGCCGGAATGCAAGTATTTCGGGTCCTGTGGTGGATGTAAGTGGCAGCATCTCGTCTACAGTTCCCAGTTGGAGTCAAAGCGTCAGAGCGTCGAGAGTGCATTCCGACATCACGGAGGATTCGAAGATATCGTCGTGCCGCCGGTTATCGGTTCTGATGAACAGTACGGCTATCGGAACAAGATGGAGTTTTCGTTCAGCGCGCGAAGGTGGCTGACGGACTGGGAAATCGAAAGCGGGGAAGTAATCGAAAAGGGCTTCGCACTCGGCCTGCACGTTCCCGGCCAGTTCGACAGGGTTCTCGACATTAACGATTGCCGTTTGATTCCTGAAGAGTTGATGGCCTTCGTGAACGGAGTCCGGACCTTTGCCCTCGAGCGGAATTGGAACGCCTGGCACATTCGCAATCACGTCGGTTTCCTGCGGCATCTTGTGGTCCGCGTTGCCCGACACACCTCCGAGTGCATGGCCAACATCGTGACGTCGTCGTGGTCCGACGAACGGATGGCAGAGCTCGCGTCGTACGTCCGAGAGCACCACCCGATGATCACGACGCTTGTCAATACGATTCATACTGGGGTTTCTCAGACGTCGATCGGTCAGAGCGCGCACGTCGTTTTCGGATCGGGTATGCTCCACGAGAAGCTTGGCCGCTTCACCTTTGAGATCGGGCCTAGTACGTTCTTTCCAAACCAATACCGTCCAGGCTGAGCGGCTGATCGGAACAGCGATCGAGTTCGCCGACATTTCCCCGACTGACAACGTTTTCGACCTTTATTGCGGTTGTGGCTCGATCTCACTCTTCGCGGCGGAGAAAGCCCGCCACGTCATAGGCCTCGAACTCGTTCCGGAAGCCGTCGAAGCCGCGTCTCGCAATGCGGCGTCGAACGGCATCGAAAACTGTACGTTTCTGGCGGGCGACATGCTTCACGCATTCGACGAAGAATTCATCGCAACCCATGGCAAGCCAGACGTCGTGATCGTCGACCCGCCGCGTGGGGGCATCCATCCGAAGGTCGTCAAGCGACTCGCGAGGCTCGGCGCACCGCGACTGGTTTACGTCAGTTGTAATCCGCTCAGCCAGGCGACCGACCTCCAGGGTCTGAGCGGGCGCTATCGAATTACAGGCATCCAGCCCGTCGATCTCTTCCCACATACGCACCATATCGAGTGCGTCGTCAAGCTCGAGCTCAAAACGCGGTGAGACATGGGTAAATCCGCGTTCGTGACGGGTGGAACGGGGTTCGTCGGGAGTCATCTTGTCGAGCACCTGCTGAAGTCGGACTACGACGACGTGCGATGCCTCGTGCGAACGCAGCCCAAGTGGCTTGAGGACATGGATGTGACATTCATCCACGGCGAGCTCGGTGACGCTGCAATGCTTCGCAAAGCCCTGGAAGGTGTTGATTACGTCTTCCACGTAGGCGGACTTACCCGGTCTACCCGATGGGAGGACTATTACGAGGCAAACGTGCAGGGAACGTTGCGGCTGCTCGAAGCGGTCGAGCAGGCAAATCCGAACGTGAAGAAGGTCCTTGTGACCAGCAGCCTCGCACTGATCGGCCAGTCGGACGAAGCGGTAGCGGATGAAGACACGCCAATGCATCCGCTCAGTCTGTACGGTCGAAGCAAAGCGGAAATGGAAAACGAATTGGCCTCATGGCACGACAGACTTCCGATTGTCGTCGTGAGGCCACCCGCCGTTTACGGTCCCCGCGAGGCCGACATCTACACATTCTTCAAGACGGTGTTCAAGGGTCTTTGTCCGATCGTCGGTTTCGGCAGCGAACCCGATCTCAGCCTCGTCTACGTTTCGGATCTGGTGCGGGGGATGCTTTCAGCCGCCGAATCTGACGTAACGATGGGTAAGACGTATTTTGTCGGAAGCGAGAAGCAGTATTCCTGGCCCGAGATTCGCGACGTCGTCAAGAAGGTGGTCCAGCGCCCGGTGGTCACCATCCGGGTTCCCAAGATGCTCGTCGTTCCCGTTGGAACGGTGGTTGAATGGGGCGGACGGCTTTTCGGCCGATATCCGCCCTTGAATCGAGAAAAGGCGAATGAGATCTTGAACGCATGCAAAATGTGCTCGTCTGAACGTGCAATGCGCGATTTTGGTTACAGCCAGGAAGTCTCCCTGCTGGAGGGAATCACGGAAACGATCGGATGGTACAAGGCTGAAGGCTGGCTTTAGCGGCGTTTGGAAACCTTTGTGAAGCTGCGGCGCGCGAGAATCCTTCGCGTCATAAGAGCGTTTTTGAGACGCAATTCGCCAACACTTTTTGAGGTTACTATCTCTTGAACACGTTCGGGTTTAACACGGGTTATATCGAGGAACTGTACGCGCAGTATCTCTCAAATCCCGAATCAGTAAGTGAAAGCTGGCGCGAGTTCTTTGCGGATTACAGGCCGCAAGGAATATTTGCGCCCGTTTCTGCTCCTGCGGCCATCGAGGAGTCGTCTGCCCCGGCGCAGGTTGCGCCGCCGGTGGTTGCCCCGCCAACCGGAGACGGGGCGCCGGTCGAGGCGCCAAAGACGCCGCAAGCTCCGCCGGTCGAGGAAGGGGCCGAGAGCAAGGTGCTCAAAGGCGTTGCCGCGCGGATCGTCGAGAACATGGAGGCCAGTCTCCAGATTCCGACAGCGACCTCCTTCCGCAGGGTGGCCGTGAAGCTGATGTCGGAGAATCGTCGCCTGATCAACGACTACCAGCAGTACGTCGGCGGCGCGAAGGTCTCATTCACACACATCATTGCCTGGGCGCTCGTCCAAGCGGTTCAGGCCGTGCCCGAAATGAACAGTCGTTTCGGCATGGGGGACGGCAAACCGCTCCACGTCAAGCCGGCAGCGATCAATCTCGGACTGGCGATCGACATCGAAAAGTCCGACGGATCACGCAGCCTGATGGTGCCGAATATCAAGGATGCCGCCTCTCTCAACTTTGCCCAGTTCGTCGGTCTCTACAACGATCTCGTCAGGCGCGCGCGGGATGGGCGACTCGAGGTCTCCGATTTTGAGAAGACCACGTTGACGCTGACGAATCCCGGCATGATCGGCACGATGATGAGCGTTCCGCGGCTGATGACGGGCCAGGGCCTCATCGTTGCTGTCGGCTCCATCTCGTATCCGGAAGAGTTTTCGGCGCTGTCACCAGCCGAATTGAGTCGGCTCGGTCTGTCGCCGGTGATGACCATTACTTCCACGTACGACCATCGCGTCATACAGGGTGCCGAGAGCGGCGAGTTCCTCGCAAAGACCGCCGCACTGCTGAACGGCGAGGACCACTTCTATACTCGCCTCTTCAGCCACTTGAAGATCCCGAATCCGCCGTTGCGACTGGCCGGGGATTCGAGTCCGCTGCTCGGCCGTTCCGACGCAGCGTCTGATATGGACCTGATTCGCAAGCAGGCGAGTGTGATCCAGATGATTCGGGCCTACCGCGTTCGCGGGCACCTTCTGGCCGACATCAATCCGTTGGGATACGATATCGTCGAGCATCCGGAGCTGGATCTGGCGACCTACGGTCTCACAGTCTGGGATTTGGACCGCGAGTGGATTACGGGTGGGCTGGGAGACCAGGATCTCCTCACTTTGCGGGAGATACTCGACATCCTGTGGCAGACGTACACGCGGCACGTCGGGACCGAGTTTATGCACATCTCCTCGCCGACTGAGAAACGCTGGCTGCAGGAGCGTATCGAAACGGTGAGGATGCGGGACACTCTTTCGCCCAAAATTCAGCGCCGCCTTTTGTCGAAGCTGAATGCAGCGGAGGCGTTCGAGCGGTTCCTCCATACCAAGTTTATCGGCCACAAGCGATTCTCGCTCGAAGGATCGGAGACGCTCATTCCGATCCTGGACATGCTGCTTTCTGACGCGGCCGATCAGGGCGTGGAGGAAGTTGTGATGGGAATGGCCCATCGGGGGCGGCTGAATGTCCTTGCGAACACACTTGGCAAGCCTTACAAGAACATATTCAACGAGTTTGAAGGCGATATCGACCCGTCGACGACCCAGGGTTCGGGTGACGTCAAATATCACCTCGGAACGAAAGGCGTGCACGAGGCCCCGAGTGGAGCGAAGGTGAAGATGACCCTCGCGTCGAATCCGAGTCATCTGGAGGCAGTGGATCCGGTTGTTGAAGGGATGGCGCGCGCGAAGCAGGTGCTGCACTGGGATGCCTCGCAGACGCGTGCCTCGAATTATGACAAGGTCGTGCCGATTCTCATTCACGGCGACGCAGCTTTTGCCGGACAGGGCGTGGTTGCCGAGACATTGAACCTGAGCCAACTAGACGGCTACACGACCGGCGGAACGATTCACATCGTCGTCAATAATCAGATCGGCTTTACCACGCTTCCCGAAGATGCACGCTCATCGTTGTACGCGACAGACATCGCGCGAATGATTCAGGCGCCGATTTTTCACGTCAACGGCGACGATCCGGAGGCCGCCGTTCGGGTGGCTCGGCTGGCGCTGGACTATCGTCAGGTGTTCAACAAGGACGTTGTCATCGACATGGTCTGCTATCGTGTGCATGGGCACAATGAGGCCGATGAGCCGACTTTCACGCAGCCGCTGCTGTATGACAAGATTCAGGGTCATCGTTCTGTGAGAAAGCTCTATACAGAAAAACTCTTGCGCAGAGGCGACATTGATCCCGAGCAGGCGGAGAAGATGCTCGACGATTTCCAGGAGAGGCTGCAGCGGGCATTCGAGGAGACTAAGGAGCTCGACTCGGGGCCACCCGAGAAGAAGCGCGTCCGGCGTGAAGCGCCGAGCGAGATGTACGACGCTGAGGAGTCTATCCCTGCGGTCGATCGGACGACGCTCGACTCGGTAGCCCACGCGATCGTAACTGCTCCGGACGATTTCAAGATTCATCCCAAGCTCGTGCGCCAGCTCGATCGACGCCGCGATCAATATTTCGAAAAAGGCGGCGTCGATTGGGCGTTTGCCGAGGCCCTGGCCTTCGGAACCTTGCTCGTCGGGGGCAAACGAGTTCGGCTTAGCGGTCAGGATTCGCGCCGCGGCACTTTCAGCCAGCGACACGCCGTCCTTGTCGACCAGGAGACGAATGCCGAGTACTTCCCGCTGAATCACATTCGCGAGGGACAGGCGCCATTGGACACGTATGACAGCCTTCTGTCTGAATACGCAGCGCTCGGATTCGAATACGGATATACAGTGGCCGATCCCGATTCGCTCGTTATCTGGGAGGCCCAGTTCGGTGACTTTTCCAACGGTGCTCAGATCGTTATCGATCAGTTCATCTCGGCCGCAGAAGAAAAGTGGGGACAAGTCAGCGGGCTCGTAATGCTCCTCCCACACGGCTACGAGGGCCAGGGGCCAGAGCATTCCTCGGCGAGACTGGAACGCTTCCTGCAACTCTGCGCGGAAGGAAATATTCAGGTGTGCTATCCGACTTCTCCTTCCAACTACTTTCACCTGTTGCGCAGGCAGGGGCTTCGCGCCCGCAAGAAACCGCTCGTGATGATGGCGCCGAAGAGTCTGCTTCGGAATCCGATGGCTACCTCTGAAGTTGAGGCATTCGTCAGTGGGACCTTCCAGCCCGTGCTGCCGGCGGAGGACGTTGAAGATGCGCTTTGCCACGTAATCTGCAGCGGCAAAGTCTACTACGATCTGATGGCCGCTCTGAGGGATGAAGGAGGTGAGGGAATCGCGGTCACGAGACTGGAGCAGTTCTATCCCTATCCTGAGGAGCAGCTTCGATCGGAGCTCGAGCGATTCTCGTCTGCCGACCAGCGTTGTCTGGCTCCAGGAAGAGCCGCGTAATATGGGCGGGTGGTCGTTTGTCTCACCGTGGATAGAGCGCCTGCTCACAGAGGTTCGAGGTGACGACGCCATCCCGCTGTCCTACATCGGGCGACCGGCGAGTGCAAGTACGGCGACGGGAAGTGCCAGCCAGCATTCAGAAGTGCAGAAAGCGATCATCGACGAGGTGCTTTCACTGGCTTCAGTGGCGAAATCAAGCTGAGGTGGAGCCAAAGAAAAAGGCGACGGGGTTGCCGTCGCCTCAACGATTGCCGCAGTGCAGAAATCGACTAGAACGCCTCGTAACGTCGCTTTCGCGCGTTTCTGACTGCCTTCTGACGCTCCACCCGCTTCTCTTCGGAAGGCTTGGTGTAGGCCAATCCCGAACGGTAGATTCGCAGGATGCGACTGCGGTTCACTGATCGTTTGAACCGTCGCAGCGCGCGGTCGATCGATTCGTTGTCACGTAGCTTAATGCCGACTGCCAATGCAAATACCTCACAAAACGTAGTAGTTGTATAGAGCCTGCTAAAATAGCGTATTGTTTTGTGAATCACAACCATCACACGTTGCTGCTCGCGACGAGAAATCCAGGTAAGGTCGAGGAAATTCGACTGGCGCTTTCCGGTCTTGACGTCGGCATCCGAACCGGGATCGACATGGACGGACTGCCCGACGTCGAGGAGACGGAAGACACTTTGGAGGGGAACGCTCGGTTAAAGTCGGAGACACTGCACCGTTTGACGGGCATGCCGACGCTTTCGGATGACACAGGGCTTGAGGTAACCGCCCTGGGGGGTGATCCCGGCGTTCGATCGGCCCGTTTCGCCGGTGAGCCTTCTGATCCCGCCAGGAACCGAACACTGCTGCTCGAGAAGATGAAAGACCAATCGGATCGTTCGGCTAGATTCCGGACGGTGATGGCATTTACCGATGGGGGCGGGACACACCTTTTTGAAGGGATCTGTGAGGGCGCCATCACACGTAGTGGTCGAGGTGAGGGAGGATTCGGCTATGATGCGTTGTTCGAGCCGGCGGGACTCGCCCAGACGTTTGCGGAACTCGATCTCGACATCAAGAATGAGATTTCACATCGGGGAGCTGCGCTGAGACGATTCGTAGCATTCCTCAAAATCCACTGGGGGTCGGTGCGCGAGGGATGATTGCACTTGTTCAAAGAGTTGCGGAGGCTTCCGTGACGGTCGACGAAGAGATCGTTGGACGAATCGGGCAGGGGCTGCTGGTACTGATTGGAATCCATCGAGACGACACCGAGCAGGAACTGGCGTGGGTGGCCCGCAAGTGCGCCCTCCTTCGGGTTTTCCCCGATGACGACGGTGTCATGAATCGCTCGGTCCTCGAAGCCGGAGGTGACGTGCTCGCCGTTTCCCAGTTCACGCTCTATGGCGCGGTGGGCAAAGGTAACCGGCCATCCTACAATCATGCGGCGCCGCCGGGAGTCGCCGCCAGGATGTTCGAAGCGTTCGTTGCCAGACTGGAGGACGAGTTGGGACGGGAAGTTCAGACGGGGCGCTTTCAGGCCCATATGCAGGTTCATCTCGTAAATGACGGTCCAGTGACGATTTGGATTGAACGGGCGCCGCCGTCAGGCGCGGAGTAGCTGCCGCCGAGTGTCTTCCGTCAGATGAGAAGCGCGCCTTCGTGTCGGAGGAGCCATCGCTTCGTATCGATACCGGCCGCGTAACCGGTTAGTGCTCCTTCCGAGCCGACGACGCGGTGGCACGGTACGACGATCGGAACCGGATTCTGTCCGACGGCCGCTCCAACCGCCTGAAACGCCTTTGGGACGCCCATCGCCCGGGCCAGATCACCATACGAGACCGTCGTGCCGTAAGGGATGCGAAGAATGCCGTCCCAAGTCTTCAGCTGAAAGGGTGTTCCACGGAGATCGAGCCGTATTTCGAAACGTGTCCGCTCGCCGAGCAAGTACTCGTCGAGCTGCTGAATGCAGTCGAAATTGGGCTCAGGATGAGGTCGGACGGCAGCCGGTTCGAATTGTCGATAGAGCCCCACAAAGAAATGCTCCCGCGTTTCATTCGGGATGCTCAGGCGGCACACGCCCTTCCGCGTCGCGGCCACGTAGGCCGTGCCAAGAGGCGTGGCGAAAGGCGCCCAGTACACCAGGTCTTCCGAGGATCTAAAGAGATGGCTCATCGCGAGATTGGAATCCACCCGAAACTACACCGTAAAAGGCTGAAAAGTAGGTTCTTAAAGGCTCTATTCCTTAGAAATTGAACCGTTTTGGCCAAATGCGTCCTCTAGACTTGGATTGCCACTCTGCGATGGTGTAAATTATGTGTTGTGTGTATGTGTATCGTGTAGCCCGGCTGAGACCCTGTGCAGAAGGCCGAACAACCTCTCGAGTTGCCCACCGTTCACTATTGAAGGGAAGAATAAAGTGATGAAACGAGCCATAAGTGTACCCTGTTGGGCCCTTTTACTCCTGTTGATTGCCGGTTCGGCGTATGCCCAGCCGGCCAAGATCGTTCTCGAATCGCCGTCCGATAATGCGACTTCCGTCGCGGTGACGCCGACGTTCAAATGGTTTGGCGACCCTCAGGCCGATACCTACACTATCGAGATCGCCGACGGCGTGAGTTTCGGGAACATTCTGGACTCACAGTCCCTAATCAGCGACACGACCTATTCGCCGGCAAGTCCGCTCGATAACGGCACCCAGTACTTCTGGCGTGTCAGAGGTACTGGAGGCGGCAGTGACGGTCCCGATTCGAACAAATGGTCGTTTACCACGATTGTCGCCGCGCCTGGCGCTCCGAGTCTGTCCTCTCCCTCGGACAATGCGACAGACGTCGAACTGACGCCCACCTTCACGTGGTCGGCAGGCAGCGGGTCGACGGATTCATACAGGATCGACGTTTCGACCGCATCCGATTTTGCTTCGCTCGCAGTAAGCGACTCGGGCAACGTCTCTACGTCGTTTACTCCGGGCGGTCCTCTGTTGACCGAAACGGAGTACTTCTGGCGCGTTCGTGGAAAGAATGTCGGTGGCTCGAGTGATTGGTCGTCGACTTTTTCGTTCACTACCGTACCGCCGCCGCCGGCAGTTCCGACGCTGACGTCACCCGCTGATGCTGCGACAGGCGTTTCGGTGGACCCCACGCTCGAGTGGGGAGCGGTATCGGGAGCCGACACGTACACGGTTCAACTGGACACGGATCCCGCATTCGGCTCTCCCGATCAGAGTCAAACGCAGGCTTCAACGTCGTTCTCCCCGACGACGCTCAGTGAGGGCACTACCTATTACTGGCGTGTAAAGGCGAACGGGCCTGGTGGTGACAGCGGATACTCGTCTCGTTCATTTACGACCCTGTTTAACCCCCCCGGGGCGCCGACCCTGACATCTCCCGCAGACAATGCGACGGACGTTTCGTTGACGCCGACGTTAGTGTGGAGCGCGGGCAGTGGTACCAGCGACACGTATCGCATCGACGTTTCGACAGCATCCGATTTTTCTTCGTTCGTCATCAGCGACTCCAGCAGTTCGACGACCTCGTTCGCCGTCGTTAGCGCACTCTCGACCAGCACTGAATATTTCTGGAGAGTTCGCGGGAAAAACCCCGGCGGTCCCGGCGCGTGGTCATCGACGTTTTCATTTACTACCGTACCTCCGCCGCCGGTTGCACCGACTTTGACGTCACCCGCAGACAACGCGGTGGACGTTTCGACTGACCCGACGCTCGAGTGGGCCTCGGTCTCGGGAGCCGACACCTACACGGTTGAACTGGACACGGATGGGGCATTCGGTTCTCCTGATCAGAGCCAGACATTGGCGTCTACCACTTTCTCTCCCACGACGCTCAGCAAGGGGACTGTCTATTACTGGCGCGTAAAGGCAAACGGACCTGGCGGCGAAAGTGACTATTCCTCGCGCTCGTTTACGACCCTCTATGATCCGCCTGGTGCGCCGACGCTGTCGATCGCCTGCCAACAACGCAGACGATGTCTCACTAACACCGACGTTCACGTGGAGTGCTGGGAGCGGGACGAACGATACCTATCGCATCGATGTCTCGACCGCGTCGGATTTTTCCTCGTCTGTCATGAGTGATTCCAGCAGCACGACCACGTCGTTTGCCATTGTCAGCGCCCTGGCGACCAGCACCGAGTATTTCTGGCGGGTTCGAGGGAAGAACCCTGGGGGGCCAGGGGCGTGGTCATCGACGTTTTCATTTACAACGGTTCCGCTACCTCCTGGACCGGTGACGTTGTCGAGCCCGGCCAATAGCGCAACGGAAGTGTCGGTCACGCCCACTTTCATGTGGGGTGCGGTTGCTGAGGCCGATACGTATCGACTCCAGGTCTCTACGGCCAGCAATTTCTCGAGTACAGTTATTGACCAGTCGGCAATTGCGACGAACAGCTACACGCCGGGTGCACCACTTGCGATAGGAACGTTGTACTACTGGCGTGTGCGGGCGACCAATGCGGGCGGATCATCCACGTATTCGACCGTGTGGTCGTTCACGACGGAGGTATCAAAACAGGTAATCCTTTTGAGCCCCTCGGATGGGGCGACGGGAATCGACCTGAGTCCGAATCTGATGTGGAATGCTGTGATCGGCGCTACGTCCTATAGCGTCCAGGTGTCGAAATCGGCTAACATGTCGTCGCCGATTGTAGACGAAAGTAGTGTGGCTGCGACTTCGCTGTCGATTGGACCCCTTGACCCGAGCACGATTTACCACTGGCGCGTCCGCGCCGACAATGCCGCGGCGGATCTGTGGTCATCGGTCTGGTCGTTTGTGACCGGCACGGGTGCGCCTGGTCAGGTGACACTCATTTCACCTGCCGACAACGCTACCAGTGTAGCGACGGGTCCAACCTTCAAATGGCACAAGGTCGCCTCCGCTTCGAGCTACAGGTTCGATTTATCGACGGACTCGGGCTTTGGCTCCTTTGTAGTCAGCCAGTCGCCGATCGCGGATACCACCTACACCCCCAGCGTCGCGCTGGATAACGGACAGGAGTACTTCTGGCGAGTCAGGGGTTCCAACGGAACTGGTGACGGCAACTTTTCGGCGACATTTTCCTTCGAAACGGCTGTCTCGGCCCCAGGCACGCCAACGCTGAATTCGCCGGCAAATGGTGCACTGGCGGTCAGCATTACGCCAACCTTCACATGGAATGCCGTCACACAGGGACTGGCAAAGACCGCCGATGGTCAGACCGGTGCCGACACCTACGACATCGACGTGGCAACGGACGGCAACTTTAACTCGAAGGTGGTCTCCGAAACAGGACTGACGGGCACCTCCTACGATCAGGCGGCGCTGGCGAACGGCGTGCAGTACTTCTGGCGGGTTCGTGGGGTCAACACGGCAGGTCCGGGGCCCTGGTCAGCGACGTTCAATTTCACGACGATTGCAGGCGGCGCCGAGCAAGTGACGCTTTCTTCGCCGGCGAACGGCGCCACGGAGGTTGACCTTTCTCCGACGCTTGTGTGGAATGCTGTGTCGGGAGCCGCGACGTACCAGGTGGAACTTTCAAAGCAGAGTAATTTCACCTCGCTTGCCCTGAACCTGAATTCCGTCGGCGGGACGCAGACGCAGGTTACCGGTCTAGACGGTTCGACCCTCTACTACTGGCGTGTACGCGCGAACAATTCGGGTTCGGAGAACTGGTCGGAAACCTGGTCATTCACTACCGGATCGGGCACGCCCGATCAAGTGACACTTCTCTCGCCGATCGACGGTTCAACCAATACACCGGTGAACGTTACGCTGTCTTGGAATCAGGCCCAAAAGGCCGAGGCATACCAGGTACAGGTGGCGACGGATACCAAATTCGAGAATCTGTTGATCGATCTGACGGGAGTCTCAGGTACATCTATGATGTTGAGTGACCTGATCTACGGGCAGATATACTCGTGGCGGGTTCGGGGCACGAACTCGGTGACTGAAGGTGAGTGGTCGACGAGGAGAGATTTCCAAACCGTGCGAGGAGGCGATCGACAGGTCAAGATTGTCTCGCCCGAAGGTGGGGCCACGGGCATCCCACTCGAAACTGAGTTGGTCTGGAACAAAGTTGACGGGGCCACAAGCTACCATGTTCAGGTTGCGACGAGCTTCTCTTTCAATCTCAGCTCGATTGTGTACGAAGAAAGTCAACATCCCGACACGGTGTTCGCTTTGACCGACCTCGCTCCAGACACCACCTACGCCTGGCGCGTGCTGGCATCGAATGCGGGTGGCAGCAACTGGTCGATCACCGCGTCCTTTCTGACGGGTAACGGAGTTCCGAGTCAGGTCGTTCTCGAGTCGCCACTGAACGATGCGGTCGATATAGACCTCGAACCGGAGCTGATCTGGACAGTACCCACGCGCGCAACGTCTTTCAATCTCGAAGTCGCCCTCGACGAAGAATTCTCAACCGTCCTGCTGAGTGAGACCGGTCTGACGGATGTGGTCTTCCAGGCTCCGGAGCTAGATCCTGTAACGGACTATTTCTGGCGTGTTCAGGGAGTCAATCAAGACGGCGCGGGTCCTTGGTCCGAGACGCGAAAGTTCACTACGATCGGGGTCGCGCCACCGGCGCCGGCGGTGCTCATCTCACCGCTGAACGGGGCCGCCGAGGTCAGTTACAAACCGTTGTTCTCGTGGAACGCCTCGGAGGGAGCCACTTCGTACAAGCTTGAAGTGGCTACCAATCCGACGTTCTCTACCGTCACGATCGCCGTCGTCGTTGCGCAGCCGTTCTTTCAGTCTGCCGGGCTTTCGCTCGGGCAGGGGTACTACTGGCGCGTCGAAGCGAGGAATGCCGGCGGTTCGGCACTCTCTGAAGCGTGGAGCTTTACGACGGTACTGACGACCGATACGGAAGACGAGGAGATTCCCGAGAACTTCTCGCTGTCACAGAACTACCCGAACCCTTTCAATCCATCGACGTCCATTGAGTTTGCCATGCCCAAGGCCGGCAACGCTCTGCTCGTGGTCTATAACATCCGAGGAGAAGAGGTCGCGCGATTGGTCGACGGCTTCACGCCCGCCGGCCGGCATATCGTCCAATGGAATGCGGGCTACCTTCCGAGCGGTGTGTACCTCTACAGGTTCCAGTCTGAAGGATTTACCGAGGTCCGAAAGCTGACCCTGACGAAGTAGCGCTGAGGCGAAGAACCAAAAAAGGGTGGAGGCGTGTACATACCTCCACCCTTTTTGTCTATGGCGACATCTCTTGTCGACTCGTTTGGCCGCGCGCACACGTACCTGCGTGTCTCGCTGACGGAGCGGTGTAATCTCCGCTGCCAGTACTGCATGCCGGCGGAAGGGGTGCCCCTGAAGCCTCGAGACGAGATTCTCTCCTACGAAGAACTTCTTCGATTGTCGAAGCTCTTCGTATCGCTCGGAGTCGACAAAATCAGGCTTACCGGCGGCGAACCGCTCGTTCGGAAGGATGTCGTGCCGTTCATTGCTCGTCTCGGCGCCATCGATGGACTTCGGTCACTGGCGATGACTACGAACGCTCTACTCCTGTCTTCGCGTTTGGAAGCACTCAAAGCGGGGGGCCTCACCCATCTGAACATCAGCCTGGACACGCTGCGAGAGGATCGATTTCGGGAGATCACAAGGCGGAAAGGACTCGACAAGGTGCTCGCTGCGATAGACGATGCTATCGCCTTGGGCTACCGGCCAAAGATAAACTGCGTCGTGTTGCGTGATTTCAACGAGGACGAGCTTCTCGACTTCGTGGCGTTGACGCACGATCGTCCACTCGACGTACGTTTCATCGAATACATGCCTTTCGACGGAAACGAATGGTCGATCGGGAAATTTCTGCCTTTTGCTGAAGCACTCGAGATCATCCAAAAGGAGGTGAGCCTGAAGCGACTGAGTGACGGGCCTCATGAAACCTCGAAGACGTACCAGGCCGAAGGATATCTCGGAACCGTCGGGTTCATCAGCTCGATGAGCGACGACTTCTGCTCGGGGTGCAATCGACTTCGTATCACGGCGGATGGCAATCTGAAGGTGTGCCTTTTCGGACGATCCGAGATATCACTCCGGGACGCCGCGCGTGCGGGAGCTGACGACCACGAGCTGACGCGACTCATTCAAGATGCCGTCTTGCGAAAGAAAGCGGCGCATGCAGGCATGTTTACATTAGCGAAAACCCCGAACCGACCGATGATTTTGATTGGTGGATAGTTAGGCAAGAGGGCCCGAAGGTCGCGTTGCACCTTGAAAGGGGTGCATCTATCTTGTCGACGAATCGTTTAAACAAAACGACAAACACATACAACGGAAGCGATGCTGATAGCTGAAGACGCCCCTACCCTAACTCATGTTGACGCCGAGGGTAAGGTGCGCATGGTGGATGTTACTGCCAAGTCCGATACCCTCCGAACCGCTGTGGCCGCTGGGACGGTCAAGTTGGGGAAAGAGGCCTTCGATCTCGTTACAGCAAACAAAATCGCAAAAGGCGACGTGTTGACCACGTCACAGATGGCGGGGATTGTCGGCGCCAAGCACACGAGTGACCTCATCCCGCTCTGTCATCCCGTCATGCTCCGGGGCGTAGATGTCGACCTGAGTCTCGATGCGGAGACGAGCTCCGTCAAGATTCGTGCGTTCGCCAAGTCCGTCGGGCCGACCGGGGTTGAAATGGAAGCATTGACCGCCGTTTCTGTTGCGGCCCTCACCGTTTACGACATGTGCAAGTCGGTATCTAAGGCCATTGAAATAAACGACATACGACTCCTCGCCAAGACGGGTGGCCAGAGCGGCGACTACCGTCGTGAGGAGTGATCGGTCGTTTAGACCTCACGCTTAATCCGTTTTCCTATGGAAGGCTTTGCTTTTACCGGGCTTCTGCTCATCGGTCTCATTCTGCTGGGCCTGGTCGTGATTCTCTACTACGTCCCACTTGGACTCTGGGTAACAGCGTTCTTCTCGGGCGTCCGCGTCAAGTTGATCCGTGATCTGGTCGGGATGCGACTCCGAAAGGTGCCGCCCGCCATTATCGTGAGAAATCTGATCACCGCGCACAAGGCCGGTATCGCCGTGGATACACCGAAACTCGAGGCACACTACCTCGCCGGAGGGCATGTCCAGAAAG
Organism: uncultured Bacteroidota bacterium; assembly: GCA_963768715.1. Taxonomy (GTDB): domain Bacteria; phylum Bacteroidota; class Rhodothermia; order Rhodothermales; family DATKEJ01; genus DATKEJ01. The sequence goes on along the minus strand of CAVYJC010000002.1, from coordinate 27,618 downwards.
TTGTCAATGCATTGATTTCGGCTGACAAAGCGAATATTGATCTCACATTCGAGCGTGCGACTGCGATTGACCTGGCGGGCCGCGACGTTTTCGAGGCAGTCCAGTTATCCGTAAATCCGAAAGTGATCGAAACTCCCGCGGTCTCGGCAATTGCCAAGGACGGCATTCAGTTGCGCGCCATCGCACGCGTGACGGTTCGGGCGAACATCGAGCGTCTCGTTGGCGGGGCGGGCGAGGAGACGATCATGGCGCGTGTTGGCGAGGGAATCGTGTCGACGATCGGATCTGCTGAGAGTCACAAAGCCGTGCTCGAAAACCCGGACTCTATCTCGAAGGTCGTTCTTGCAAAGGGCCTTGATTCGGGTACAGCGTTTGAGATCCTCTCCATCGATATCGCCGATGTCGACGTCGGTGACAATATCGGTGCCAAGCTGCAGACCGATCAGGCCGAAGCCGATCTGAAGATCGCCCGCGCGAAGGCGGAGGAGCGGCGCGCTTCAGCCGTTGCGACCGAGCAGGAGAACACCGCTTCATTGCAGGAAATGCGCGCGCAGCTCGTCAGGGCGGAAGCCGAAATTCCGAAAGCGATTGCCGACGCGTTTCGCGCAGGAAATCTCGGCGTTCTCGACTATTACAACCTGAAGAACATTCAGTCCGACACGCGCATGCGTGACGCGATTAGTGGCGAGGGCGAAACCGAGTCGAACAAGTAGGTCTTGATCTCCCCCGCCGCCCTTGATGTGATCGCGTTCTGCGCATTCGGAGCGATGGGTCAGACGCAGCGGATCGCGCAGGTCGTCGTCGAGACGATGGCGAGGGTGGATCGAGAGAAAACCTTTGCCGAGACACTGTGCATGGTCGCTACAGCGACCGCCCGTGCCGCGGTATCTGCCTATCCAAGCGGCGACGCGTCGCGGTCACACGTGTCGGAGGTTCTCCTTGCGCTGCCACTTACCCTGCACTCCTACGTGGCCGGGAGAGAGGTGCTTGAGAAACAGCAGACATCGGAGGAACCGGCTCCCCACGACACCGCCGATGTGGAACGCATGCTGACTTTCTATCAGACCCAGCTTGGCGATGCTGGATTTCCTGATCGGAAAGTTCTGCGGCACACGATGACGCTCTGGATGGGACGCATTAGCCCGCGTGGATTGAACGAACATCCCGAAACACGGCTTGAACGGCTGGGTCTCGTCGATGAACTGAGTGCCCATACGCGGCTCATCGAGGCATTCACTCGAAATGCGATCCGAACGGCCTGAGGACGGGAGTAGACGGTGCAATCAGGAGTGTGAGTCGCCTGTTGTCTCCACCTCACGGATCCATCCCCCGGCAAGCACGTCGTCTCCTTCGTAAAGGACGACAGACTGGCCCGGCGTGATCGCGCGTCGTGGCGTCGAGAACGCAACGCGGATTTCGTCATCACCCGTTTGCCAGACCAGCGCCGGTGCGCCTTCGTCTTTGTAACGAATCTTGCCTACCGCTGATCGCTCGTCGAACAGGTCCGGATATTTGACGAAGTTGATTTGCGTCGCTCTCAGTTCCTGAGCGAGCAGTTCGTCGCGCGGCCCCAGCGTGATCACGTTCGTCTCTGGATCGATTTGCGTTACATAGAGCGGAATCCCGGCGGCGATTCCGAGGCCGTGCCGCTGCCCGATCGTGTAGAAGGGGTAGCCTTCGTGCGTTCCGATGACTTCGCCAGATGAAAGCACGAACTCGCCCCCGCCGACTTTCTCGTTCAAATCAGGCACGCGATCGCGAAGGAAGCGACGATAGTCGTTATCGGGTACGAAACAGATTTCGTACGAATCGGGTTTGTCGGCCACTCGATCGAGACCATAATCCAATGCCAGACGTCGGATTTCGGGTTTGGTATACGCTCCGAGCGGAAATATCGATCGCTTCAGATGCTCTTGCGGGAGGCCCCAAAGCGCATAGCTCTGATCCTTATTGCGATCGAGGCCCTTGCTTATGACATACCGGTCGAGGGTTTCGTCGTGTTTCACGCGGGCATAGTGACCGGTCGCAATGAAGTCGCAGCCGAGGTCGTCGGCCCGCCTCAGCAGCGCTGCCCACTTGATATGGGTATTGCAGAGAACACAGGGGTTGGGCGTGCGGCCCTCCATGTAATCCCCGACGAACCGATTGATGACCCAGTCGCCGAACTCCTCACGGATATCGATGATAAAGTGCGGGAAGTCCATCTTGATGGCCACCGAGCGGGCATCGTTCATGGATTCGAGCGAGCAGCAACCAACCTCCTTTCCACGTCTGCCACCGCTCGAGGTATAGTCCCAGGTCTTCATAGTAATCCCCACGACCTCGTAACCTTGGTCACGAAGCAGTGCGGCGGTAACCGAAGAATCGACGCCGCCGCTCATGGCGACAAGAACTTTGCCCCTGCTCATCGAACTGGTGGTAGGTGAATATCGATCGGGGCGGCATTAAACCGTAACGGTGGCTTGCCGTTCCACGCGGTACGCGAGCCGAGGGGGCGAGGTCTACATCAGCGCCTTTATTCGCCCGCCATCGACGGGCAGTGCCAGGCCGGTCATGTATCCGGCCCGTCGGCCGGCCAGAAACGCCACAGCGGCTCCCAATTCGTCGGGGCTGGCGAGTCGCTTCAGTGCGGTAGCTTCGGCCCAACTTGCGTAGATCTCATCGATGGAGCGCCCTGTCTGGCTCTTTGCAGCCTCAGCCAGTTCCACCAGGCGTTCCGTCGTTGTGTAGCCTGGAAGCAGGGTGTTAACCGTAATGCCCTCCGGACCCAGTTCTTCCGACAAACTCTTGGCAAAACCCTGAACACCGGCGCGAGAGACGTTCGAAAGATAGAGGTTTGGCAAGGGTTCCTTCGCCACGAAGGAGGTGATCATGAGGATTCGACCGAGACCGCCTTCTTTGCCGGCAGCCTTCCGTACCAGAGGAAGCGCGTGGCGACACAGATTGATCGTGCTTACAAGATTGAGATTGAGTGCCTCCCGCCAATCGTCGGCGTCGAAATCGCCGACATGTCCCGAACGGGGTCCACGGGCGTTTGTCACCAGGATATTGAGGGATCCGTCGAACGCGTCGGCGATCGTATCCATGGCCGACTGTATCTGAGGCTCATCCGTCACGTCGCAGACGAGCGGCAAGACGTCCGCGTCGTAATCATCCTGCAGTGTCTTTGCGGCCAAGTCGATGCGCTCGCGGCTTCTGGAGCAGATGGCAAGCCGACATCCCTCCGCTGCCAAGGCTGCGGCCGATGCATATCCAAGACCGGCGCTGGCGCCGGCTACGAAAGCTGTCGTTCCTTTGAGTCCAAGATCCACAAATCCCTCTCAGGTTATATTTTGCAAGTCCATAGAAAATACAAAACCCATTTTCATGAGCAGAGAGATCATTAAAACCGCGAAGGCGCCGGGTGCGATCGGACCCTACAGCCAGGCGGTCAGAGTGGGGAATGCCATTTATTGTTCGGGCCAGATTCCCCTACATCCCGAAACCGGCGACTTGATAGCGGGCGACGTCGCCGGCCAGACCGAGCGCGTAATGGAGAATCTCAAAGCTGTGTTGGAGGCAGCCGGCGCCGAAATGCGCGACGTGGTGAGCTGTACCGTCTACCTGTCGGACATGAATCACTTCGGGCTCATGAATGGCGTTTACGGTCGATATTTCCAAGAGAACCCTCCGTCGCGTGCCACCGTGGCGGTCGCCGGTTTGCCACGCGGCGTCGACGTCGAAATATCCTGCATTGCCGTCACAGAGGCCTGAACGCTTTCGCCGGGCCTTGAGCCTGTTGACAGACGACGTGGAAGGGGAGACGGAATGCGAGCCTCAAGGGCATTCGGCGCCGCTTCACTCCGCCGTGAGCGGGGCGAATCCCTTCTGGTAGAAGTCCCTGTAGGAAACGATGGCGTGGTAGATCGAATCGGCAATCAGATTCTGGCCTTCAGGACTCTTGAGAAATGCCGCTTCCTTGCGGTTGGAGATGAAACCCATTTCGACGAGAATCGCCGGCATCGAGGCCGCCCACAGAACCAGGAAGCCCGCCTGTTTCACGCCGCGCCCCGGGCGCTTTGCCCTGTCGCCGAACTGGGCGTCGACGAGGCTGGCGAGCGTCTCACTCTCACGCAGATAGGTACTCTGCGCCAGCGTCTGGAGGATGTACTGATCGTCGCGAAAATCGACGTATTGGCTGGGATCGCTTTCGAGTCCGATGACAGAGTTTTCGCGCTCCATTACGTTGCGCGCCGCCTCTGTCTTGTGGAGACCGAGGAAGTAGATCTCAGTCCCTTCGGCGACTCTCGAGGGTGCCGAGTTGGCGTGCAGCGAGATGAACAGTTTACCGCACTTCTCGTTCGCGATGCGACCGCGCTCCTTCAGCGGCACGAATCGATCGGCGTCTCGGGTATAGACGACGCGAAGGCCGAGTTTGTCCTCAACGTATCTCCCGAGAAGTTTGGCGACCTGAAGGTTGACGTCCTTCTCCTTGACTCCGTTCGCAACGGCGCCAAGGTCCTGCCCGCCATGGCCGGCGTCTATGACGACGCAATCGAGGGTCCATCGCTCACCATCGGTTTCCGGCGTCGAGTTTGAGACGGACTTCACCGGCATCTTCAATGCGGTCTCTCTGCCGGGAACGGAGGCATAATGCACCGAGATCAGGATGTCGTTTGAGTCTCTATCCGGGTAGGCAATGACCCGCACCGGACGGTAACCATCGAACTGCAGATCCACCCTGACCAGATTGTCCTTCTCTGCGAGGGCATAAGAGCGAATGGGATCGGCAGCCCGATCGCGCACGACCTCTTGCGAAAGATGCACACCGTGAATCAGGACGAACGCAGCGTTGAGCGTCTCCTGGCGGACTTCGAGGTCGCTCCCTCCGACGCGCTTCGTAGCGTGGAGCCGCACAATCTGCCCCTCTCCGTCAGTGGATGTCGAAAACGATATCCGGGTGATTTCGGGCACTTCTGCGGACGCCCGGGGGGCAGTCAGGGCGAATGAGGTCGCGACGAGAAGTCCGACCCCCAGTAAACCCTTGTAATTACGCCTCCTCGCTGAGTTCATGTCGTAAATATAGCAACGAATCCCAAATGCGATGTACGTCATTCCGCGAAGTGTCAACAGGCCCTAATCGTCGAGGAGCAGGGCCTTCTTCTCACCGGCTCTGACGGGAAAGGGCAGGCGATTTTCGGCCGGTGGAATAGCGCAATTGAAGTCGTACGCGTTGTAGACGCAATACGGATTGTAGGCGAGGTTGAAATCTACCAGGGCGGTGTCTCCTTTCGGGATGTCGATATCCAGATACCTTCCCCCGCCGTACGTCTCGGTCCCGCTTGTTGCGTCGTGAAACGGAATCCACGCCTGGTCTTCGTCCATTTCCATGTTTCGATAGACGCTCAGTCTGTACGACTTGCCCTCGAAGGGGATATAAACGTACCCAACGTGGTGATAGGGAACCGGACCGGACGCCTGCTTCGCGATAAGTACGGTCGGGGGATCAGCGAGCCGTTCGAAGCGGGCGTGAAAGCGGAAAGTCGAGTCGACAGGGAAATACCGAAGCCCCGTAAACTTGGCCAGCTCCTTCGGCCGCAGAATCGTGCGATTCGGATCGAAGAAACCGGCATCCTTGTTCAGTCTCGCCGCCAGAACCTCCTGTTCATAGGACGAGATCGGCGCCGTGCCATTGTTGCATGCCGCCAGCCACGCGAGCATGACGGAGAGAACGGTGAATCGCTGTATCACTCTGATCAAGTGCCGAATCCCGATGGGTCGTTGAAAGTCCTCGCGCCTTCAATACGACCACGGGCCCGCCAGGTTCTGGAACGCGCGAAAACGAAAACGCCCCGAAGCGCTGAGTGTCCGGGGCGTGTGCTCATCGATCACGACGAGCGGATGGTCGTCCGACCATTCGTGGTCATCCTGGGCCGAGACGGGCGCCGTCACGAGTGCTCCTGCGAGCGGAGCCAGTGCCGGCAGTCGTGCCCAATCCATCATGGCGGTACCCCTCGTCAGGGTTTTTCGTGCTGTTTGTCTTGAATGAGTAACTGGAGCCGATGGTTTATGAGTGCATCCTTCTGGACGTCACGACGCTCCAGGCGTTCGCGCAGCCGGGCGAGCTCGCGCTCAAACTGAGCGATCTCTGCCCGGCGATTCTCCTGCTTGAATTCGAAGATCTCGCTCAGCTTCTGCGCGAGGAGCTGCTTTTGCGTTTCACGCTCGGTATCACTCTTGGCCGCTCGCACCAGGTTGGCAAGGTGTGCCGCTTCGTTTTCGAGCACGCTCTCCTTAGACAGGCGCGAAAAGAGTGACTGATTCCGGTATTGGAGGCCGCTCAGGTAGAGGTTGTTCGCCTCGGTCAGAAGTTTGGGTACGGCTTCGTTGGCTTCGAGTCGTTCACCCTGGAAGGAATAATACTCCCCGTTGTCGGCATCGACGATCCAACCCTGTGCATCGCTCAGGTCCTGCGCAGGGGATTTCTTGTTCGCCATCCATGTCTTGCTCGTTGCGTAGTTGCCAGGGATCAACTCCAGTCGGTTGGGGCGTACCGCGAAAAAGTGATTCTCGAGGTTCACGACCGGGTCGTCGATTCCGATAAAGCTGTAGGAGACCGAAATGCTGTCGAGCCGCAGTGATTTTGGAAGCTCACTTGCGTCGACCTGTTTGCCGTCGATCAGTACCTGGTCGTTCTTTATCACAAGCGTCCGAACAGTCTGGCCCGATTCGTTTTGCGCGATCAGTTGGGCAGGAAAGACCCCAAAAGCCAGCGAGCCTGCCACGATCGCCGGACCAACAAATCGAAGATGTCGCATCTTATTGATCCTGTACTTGTGGTTGAAAATCATCGTTGCGTTCCGGTTTGAAGCCAGCGGTTGCTCCCGGGTTGTTGCTTTTCGAGGCGTTCGAACGAGCCTTCGAGCGGGACCGCTTCCTCCCATTTGTCGTCGGGACTCCTTCCGTCGAGTGCTCTTACTTGCCAGAACAAGGTATTGAGCGCCTCTCCTTCATCGTCCCAACTCAGCAATTCACGTCCGTCCGCACGTGCCTTGTCGGCCACAGTATCGATGCTGTTCCCTGCGTCGGCGCCACTCACTGCGTCGGCGAGTATCATGTCGTCATCGCGGGAGGCCGTTGCCAGGCCTTCTCCGGTCGTTACAGTACCGACGACTTTCTGTCTCGCTGCCATTGCAGGCGCGCTCCGTTGTAACGGTTCGGCCTCCTGGGCGGCGCCGGCCTCGCTGCGTTCGTTTTGTGCAACTTCTTCGTCCTTCGCAGCGAACTGCGAGCTCTCCGCAACGGCGGGTGATTCCGGGGCCACCATAGCGGTTTCCTTATTCTCGACCGGCAACAGTCCGTCGTTCGTCAGCGTGAGATACCCCACGCCGACGGCAACGACGACCACGGCCGCTGCAGCCAGTCGCTGCAGTGTCCGGTTAGCGAGGATGAGCGTCAGAGCGGGTCGCCGCTCTGCTCGGCTCTCCATGGCGTTACTGACGACCGCGTCGATAACGCCGGCCGACGGTCTCTGATGGGGCAATCCCGAAAGGGCGTCCCGGGCTTCGATGAGATGCTGGAGTTCCTCTCGTGACCCCTCATCGAGTTCTTTCCGGAGGGCATCCAGGTCGGCATCGTCCTCATAAAGTTTTCGAACAAGTTCCAGCGAATTCATTGTATCACGTGGCAAGTTCAATACGCCCCAGTTCGTTAAGGTCAGTTTCCTGCAGCATCCGACGGAGGTTCAGCAGCGCATAGCGCATTCTTCCCAACGCCGTATTGATGGAGCAGTCGGTCAGCTCGGCAATCTCTCGAAAGGTCAATTCCGACTCGTGTCGGAGCAGCACCACCTCCCGTTGTTCGGGGGGCAGCTTGTCGATACAGGCATAAAGCCAGGCGACCTGCTCCGATCTTTCGAGCTGCTGCGAAGCATCCGGTTTTCCATCGACTACAATCTGATCCAGTTCAAATCCTTCTTCGTTCTCCATCACCAATCTTGCTCTAGCCCGCTTCCGGCTCCGCAGATGATCGAGTGCCGTATTTCGTGCGATCCTCATGATCCATGGAAGCCAGCGTCCCTGGGCTGTGTACGATCCCCGCTGCTGCTGCATCGCCCGCACCGCCTTCACAAACGTTTCCTGGAAGAGGTCATCGGCTACGTCCGCATCGCGAACCATCCCCATCAGATATCCATATATCCGTTCCTGGTGGCGCTCCACGAGCGTCCGGAACGCCTTTTCATTGGCGTTCTCGATAAAGGCCGCAACCAGTTCTGCGTCTTCTTGATACATCTGCAGTGATCAGCAGGCGCCGAGATCGTTCAAATCATGAACGTTGTTACTGGCGATATAACGAGAGTATCCCGACGATTATTGTGTCTGTGCCAGCCTGAAAACACCCATCCTGAGCAGATATACGCTCCAGGCGTGGGGAATCTTCTTCAATAACTCATTCCACGCAGGTCGCACCGCCCCGGTAATCGGCTGCACATCGTCTAAAACGAGTGTGGCGTCAGGGGAAAGATGGGGGATGATCATGTCGATGTACCGCACCACCGCCGGCGCATCGTGGTGACCGTCGATGAAGACGAAATCGAAGGGCGCGTCAGCTGTCAGCACTAGCGGCAGAGAATCTGCAAATTGGCCTTCGACAACCAGGCACGAACTTGAACCGGGGGATGCGAGCGTCTCACGCGCCAGGGTGCAGAGGTGAGGATCACCTTCGATCGTGACCAATCGTTCGCCACCATTCAGATGGAGCGCAGCTTGGAGATAGGCGGCTGAGAGCCCCGCCCCCGTACCCAGTTCGAGCATCCTGCGAGCTTGGACAGTACGGGCCAGCGAAAAGAGAAAGCAACCCCAGGGGGGCGAAACGGCGGTGTTTCGAACGAAGACACCGACCTCGACGGGTTCTGAAGGTTGTGACATGGTGCGGGATCCCGCCCCGAAGTCGGTTCTTTCGAGTTTCCGATGGTCAGCCAGAAGACGTCGCCGGATGTCTTCGACGTTTTCGATCGCCGCGACCTCGTCGGAACGGTAGTCGCCCGAAGCGATCTCGTTCCACAACCCGCGCGCTTCGGGTGGAATGCCGAGACCACGCAGTTTCAGAAACGTTCTGAACCAGGGAAATGCAGTTCGCATTGGTCAAAGGATCAGGCTCAGCGCCTTGTCGATGCTTTCGACGGGATGGACGGCGAGCCCCGGCGCGTCCTTGACGTCGACCCGGTTTGCCGGAACGATCGCGTGCCTGAACCCAAGTCGCGACGCCTCATTGAGCCGGCGCTGCAGCTGAGACACGGAACGAACTTCTCCTCCCAGGCCGACTTCACCTATGAAGACGGTATCCTGAGGGAGCATGGTCGCCGTGTGGCTCGATGCCAACGCCACGATGACTCCGAGGTCGACGGATGGCTCGTCGAGACGAATACCGCCCGCTACGTTCAAGAAGACGTCCTGCACGGCCAGGCGCATGTCAGCCCGTTTCTCCAGAACGGCCAGTAGCATCTGCGCTCGCTTCACATCCATACCGTTCACGGAACGCTGCGGAGTCCCATAGGTCGCCTGGGATACAAGGGCTTGTATTTCAACGAGTAATGGTCTCGTTCCCTCGATGGGGCAGACTATCGCAGACCCGGTCTGGCCGCTTCGCTGCGAGAGCAGGGCGGAGCTCGGATCCGAAACCTGCACGAGACCCTTCTGGCCCATTTCGAAAAGGCCAATTTCCAGGGTCGAGCCGAAACGATTCTTCGTGGTCCGCAGGACCCTGTAGGCGTGGTGTCGATCTCCTTCGAAATAGAGGACCGTATCCACCATGTGTTCCAGCACGCGAGGACCCGCGATTTGACCGTCCTTCGTGACGTGGCCGACAATGAACGTGGCCGTACCTGTCTCCTTTGCCCACTGAATGAGACTGGCTGCGCAAGATCTGACTTGCCCGACCGAACCGGGTGAGCCGGACCCCGCATCCGAATAGAGCGTCTGGATGGAGTCGACCACGACGAAGTCGGGACCGATCTCAGTTGCGGCCGACAGTACATCCTCCACGTGAGCTGCAGCCAGTACATACAGGTTGTCGAGCGGCACAGCCAGCCGTTCGGCCCGCAGCTTGACCTGCGCGTCCGACTCTTCACCCGTCACGTAGAGGAGCGTCCTATCAGGAACGAACCGCGCCAACTCCGTCATCAGCGTACTCTTTCCGATGCCCGGATCGCCGGCGAGCAAGACGACCGATCCAGGAACGATCCCGCCGCCGAGAACGCGATCTATCTCCGTGACGCCCGTCGGAATCCTGAGGGCATCACCTGATTGCACATCTACCAGCCGCTTTGCTTTGGGGGCGCCGTTGCCGCGCCACTTTGTTGAGGGGCCCGGTCGATCGGCCGCAGGCTCCTCCACGAGCGTATTCCATTCGCGGCAGGCCGGACACTGCCCAAGCCAGCGAGGCGCTTCGTATCCGCATTCGCGGCAAAAGAAAACCGTCTTCTCTTTGCGCGTTTTCGCCATCGCTGCTTGTCAGTCTCCCGTGACGGTCACGATGATGCGCCGATCTCTGCCCTTGACGTCGCATTCCAGATGAAAGATCTGCTGCCAGGTCCCCAGGACAAGCCGGCCGCCCGAGACAGGGACCGTAAGGGAGGGGCCCAGCCAGGTTGCCTGCAGGTGCGAGTGTCCGTTCCCGTCATGCCACATTTGTTCATGACCGTATTCTCTACTGGGAGGGATCAGCCGATCCAGCAGTTCTGGAAGATCGTCTGACAGCCCCGGCTCGAACTCGATCGTTCCAATTGATGCCGTACTTCCGACGTTGAACACGTTTGCCAACCCGTCGTTGATTCCCGATCGTGTCACGACTTCCTCGACCGTCCCTGTCAAATCCTGCAGGTGTCGGTGTCCGGTTGTGCGGACACGGATATCTTCTCTATAGACCATTTGAATGCCTGAATCATAACCTCAACGAAGATAGGGTGTCGGTTTCAGTTCGGCGCTTCACATTTGTCCGTTGGTTCACCATCTTCCAGAATCATGAAGAAAACAGACGACAAAGCGACTATGCGACCTTATATACTGGCTGAAACGAACTGGCGGCTTGTTCAGGAAACGCACTATGAAGTAGCAATCCAGCCTTGGGGGGCGACCGAGGCGCACAACTACCACCTGCCGTACGGAACGGACGTGTACGAGTGCGATGCTATTGCGGCGGAAGCGGCCCGGCTCGCGTGGGATCATGGGGCACGCGTCATCGTGCTGCCGACGATTCCGTACGGGGTCAACACGGGTCAACTCGACATCAAGCTCGACATGAACATGCGTCCGAGTACGCAGGCCGTGGTGCTCGGGGACATCGTCGACACGCTCGCAAGGGCGGGCGTCCCAAAATTCGTCGTGATGAACGGACACGGTGGCAACGACTTCAAACAGATGCTTCGGGAGTTGCAGGCGGATGTGCCGGATGTCTTCATGTGCTCGACGAACTGGTACCAGGTTATCGATCCTGCCCCCTATTTCGACGAGCCGGGAGACCATGCAGGAGAAATGGAGACGAGCGCCATCATGCACCTCCAGCCCGGTCTTGTCACCCCGCTATCCGAAGCCGGATCGGGCGAAGCTAGAAAGTTCTCGGTTCGCGGCTTGGCCGAGGGCTGGGTCTCGGCTCAACGGGAGTGGAGCCGGGTCACCGATGACACAGGTGTGGGCAATCCCGCCGCATCGAGCGCCGAAAAGGGAGAACGCTACCTGGCCGACGTTTGCGAGAAGCTGGCTTCGTTTCTCGTCGATCTGGCCTCGTGCCCGCTGGAGGATCTGTACGTCTGATCGTTTCGATCCACGGTCGTCAGGCTTGGCAATGCCGTAACGTCGAGGCAAAAAAATCCCCGGACGGTCATCGTCCGGGGATTTCGGCGTCAGTGCGCGCTCGATTACTTGATCTGGATCTTGCGCGGCTTGCTTTCGGCCGCCTTCGGCACTTTGATCGTCAGCACGCCGTCTTCAAATCCGGCGTCGATCTTATCGATGTCGACGGACTTTGGAAACGTGAACGACCGCGAGAAGCGTCCGTAGAAGCGCTCGGTCCGGTAGTAGTTCACGTCTTCGCGGGTCGACTCTTCGCGCCGTTCCCCGGAAATCGTCAGCATGTCACTTTCAAAGTTGATCGTGACGTCCTCTTTCTTCAGTCCCGGAAGGTCGAGAGCGATGACGAAGTCGCTTTCGGTTTCTGAGAGATCGACGCGGGGCGTCCAAGTGGTCGGCGTGTCGGATTCCGTGTTCACGGGGAGAAACTCATCGAAGAAACGATTCCAGTCGTTCCACAGCGGCGAGCGAACTCCAAATGGCGAATAGCGAACGAGTTTAGTCATGGTATCACCTCCAGGAGGCAGTTTGTTCATCATGTCAGTCTTATGAATCGGCCCGTCAAGCGGGCAAATATTTACTCATGTATGCCGCAAGCGTCGTGCCACATCGTATACCGTGACGAAACGGCAAAGAAGCGGCTGACGCGCTGACAATAACCGACGCTTTGTCGGACAGCGCGCGACGAATTGACAATCCATATCGCGGATTGCCTTGGGCTTTCTGTCGCGATGGCAGTATCGACGGGACCTCGTTGAGGCCTGCCGGGTTATATTGGCCGGTGACGCAATGATGCCGCTGGGCAGGAAAAGAAGGGCGCGTTTGGAGGCGCTAGGCGCAAAGTGATGAATCGAATAACCGCTGCGATAACTATAGCCGTTCTGTGCGGTATGACGATCAAGGGAGGTCCGTATCCGAAGGACTACTTTCGATCCCCGATAGGTATTCCAATACTGCTGGCGGGCTCGTTCCAGGAACTGCGCTCCGGCCATTTTCACTCCGGGCTGGACATCAAGACGAATGGCAGGCAGGGGTATCGTGTGTACGCGGCTGCCGACGGGCAGATCGTTCGCGTGAATGTGTCACCGTCCGGATTCGGCAATGCACTCTATGTCCGACATCCGAACGGATTCACGACGGTCTATGCGCACCTGCGCAATTTTTCGTCTGAGATCGAAGCCTATGTTCGGAACGAGGAATACGCACGGAAGTCCTTCGCCGTCGATCTCTTTCCCGAGGCCGGTCGTTTCCCAGTCAAGAAGGGAGAGGTCATCGCGATTTCAGGCAATACCGGAAGTACGGGGGGGCCGCATCTCCATTTTGAGATCAGAGATTCGGCCACGGAATGGCCGATCAATCCGCTCCTTTTCGGTATTCGGGTGGCGGACACGCAGTCGCCGCAGATTCGGCACATCAAGGTCTACGCGCTCGACGACCGGTCGCGCGCCGAGATCCGGTTCACAAACGGCAAGACTACCACCGTGACGCGGGGCGATCCAGGGATTATCCTCGTCTCGGGGGGCGGTGGCCGCTACAGTCCGTCGGGTCTTGCGGGAATCAAAGCGTCGGGTAACATCGCGTTCGGGATCGAAGCGAGGGACACCCACGACGGCTCGGGTTCACGGCTCGGACCGTACACCGTAACGCTGTCGAAAGACGGGAAGCCCATCTTCGAATATCAGGCTGAGAAATTCAGCTTCTCTGCTACGCGCTACATAAACGCCCACGTCGATTATGCCGAACGCGTCCGAAACAATCGGTGGGTGCAACGGAGCTACCTGCTGCCGGGAAACAAGCTCCCGTCGTATCCGATCGCTAAGAACAGCGGCATCGTCCAAATGAAACCGGGGACGACGACCGAGTTCTCTTACGAGGTCGCCGACGTTGCCGGAAACAAGGCCACGATGTCATTCAGTGTGACCGGGGTTGCCGTAAACCCTGTCGTGGAAGCGTCGGCTTCCGAGCCGGCCCGCCACGTCGTGAGCGGCCAGCCGTTCGCGCTCGAGGTCGACGGAGTAAAAGCCGACTTTGACGCGAACGCTTTCTACGATGATTTCGATTTTGAATACGACAGCGGACCGGGCGACGCGGAGTCGTTCTCGTCCCGGTATTCTCTCCATGATCCATACACACCCGTTCACTCGAGGTTTGATCTATCGATTCGAGCGAGTGTGCCGACCGCGTACAAGAAAGTCGTCGTGCTCGGCTACGTAAACGAGGACGGGAAGACCTCCTATGTCCCGGCAAAGTATCGCGAAGGCTGGGTTTCGGCTTCGGTCCGCTCACTGGGGACCTACTACGTTTCAGCAGATTCTGTCGATCCGAGGATTCGTCCGATCAACATTCGAGACGGGCAAAACATGCGCCGATCGTCGAACATCCGTTTCCGCATATCCGATGCAGAGACGGGAGTCCGATCCTACGACGGTTATGTCGATGGCAAGTGGGTGCTTTTTTCACTGGATGCGAAGACCGGCATGATGATTTATGAGTTTGACGATCATGTCCGGCCTGGCAAACACGAACTTCAAGTGAGAGTCACCGACGGAGTTGGAAACGTTGCGACCTACGAAGCATCCTTCTCCAGATAGCCGGGCTTCCTGACAGAGATGAATCGACGACTCCGAATGCTACGCTTTCCGGTTCTGCCGGCGGTGCTCCTCCTTTGCGTGGGACTCGTATCCGATGCGTTCGGTCAGTTTGCCAGTCCGGAAAAGCGCGATTGGAGTGCCGACTGGATATGGCGTTCGGGTGAACCGTACGGCAATGCGTGGATGAGCTTTCGCAAGACCTTTGATCTGAGCGACAAGCCGGCGGAGGCGATCGCGAATATCGCCGTCGATTCCAAGTATTGGCTTTGGGTCAACGGTCAGATGGTCGTCAGAGATGGCGGCCTGAAACGTGGACCGACGCCGTCGGATACCTATTACGACGTAGTCGATCTTGCCGATTATCTCGAGGCGGGCACGAATACGGTCGCGGTACTCGTCTGGTATTGGGGACGAAGCGCCTTTTCGCACGTGGACAGTGGGAAGGGCGGACTGCTTTTTGAAGCGAATATCGATGGGATGCTGCTCAAGAGCGACGGCAGCTGGAAGGCACGGAGGCATCCCGCGTTCGGTTGGACGGACGCTCCGGTTCCCAACCATCGATTGTCGGAATACAACGTCGAATTCGATGCCCGAAACGGCATGCCGGGCTGGATGAACCCGAATTTCGATGCCGGGTCATGGCCGGCCGCCGTGGTGCAGGGCCGTCCACCGGGAGGTCCCTGGCACCGCCTTTATGATCGGCTGATCCCCCAGTTGCGCGACTCGGGGCTGCAGCCGTATGAGGATGCTCCGGCCCTCCCGTACGAGTCGACGGGAGATACGCTCGTCGTCAAGCTTCCATACGCCGCGCAGGTGACGCCCTATTTCCGCATCGAGGCGCCCGAGGGGATGACCATCGATATGCGCACCGACCAGTATTACACCCTCAGCATCGACAGGGTTACCAAGATCTACTCGGTTCGTAGCGAATACATCACGCGGTCGGGCGAACAGGAATTCGAAACTCCCGCGTGGATGAGTGGCGAGGCGGTTCGTTACCATTTCCCGGCGGGAGTTCGCGTTCTCGACGTGAAATACAGAGAGACCAGCTACGACGCGGATTTCGAAGGCTGGTTTACTTCTAGTGACGACTTCCTCGATCGCCTCTGGATCAAAGCGCGTCGGACCATTGCCCTTTCCATGAGGGGATACTTGATGGAGACGCCGGACCGTGAGCGGAAGCAGGGGACCGGCGACGCCACCGTCGCGCTCCTGAGCGCACTCTACTCGTTCGACCGCCGGATTGACCCACTGCTCGAAAAATACTGGTCAGAGTTGGAGGCTTGGAGAAGGGCGGACGGGGTGTTCTTGTCAGGCGTTCCGGGAGACTGGGGTCTCGAGTTGGCGCAGCCCAATCTCTACTCCTTTGGCGACCTCGGCATCTGGAACTATTACCTCATAACTGGTGACGCCGAAACCATTCGGGCGCTATACCCGGCGATTCGATCGTATCTCCTGCTATGGAAAATGCAGCCAAACGGCTTGGTCGCACATCGAGAATCGGACTGGAACTGGTACGATTGGGGCGTCAACATCGACGAGCCGCTGATCGAGAACGCATGGTACTACCTGGCATTGAGCGGAGCTGTCAAGATGGCAAGGTTGGCCGGTCAAGTGGACGATCTGCCGGTATGGAAAGCACGAATGGACCAGATCAAGGAGGCCTACAACCGGGTGCTGTGGACGGGCGACCGGTATCACACGGAGGGCCAGTATGGTGAACCGGATGACCGAGGAAATGCCCTGGCCGTCCTTGCCGGCTTTCCGACGGACGAGATGCGAGGGCCCCTCATTCACTTGCTGCGCACCCAGATGCACTCCAGCCCCTACATGGAGAATTTCGCCGAGGCGGCTCTTTTTCGACTGGGAGATGCCGATGCCGCCATCGCTCGCATGAAGCAACAATATTGTCAGATGGTCGAGGGTGAGACCTCGACGCTTTGGGAATTCTGGGATCCGACCATCGGCTCAAAAGCCCACCAGTTCGGGACTGGCACGGTTCGCCTTCTATCCGGGTTTGTCGCGGGCATTCAGCCGACGGAAGGCGGCTTCCGCAGGATGCGAATTGTCCCCATGATGGGCTCGCTCCGTACGGTAGATGCCGGTGTTCCGACGAAATTTGGGATGGTGACGGTTCGGGTCGAAGTAGCCGACCATCCGGCGGAAAGAAGTCCCGCTCTGAGGATGCGCGTTCGGATTCCCGAGGGTACGGTAGCGACGGTAGGCGTACCGCTCGTACCGGGAGTACTTTCGAGGATAGAGGTAGGTGACCGGATCGTCTGGCAGAACGATAGTGGCGTGCCGAGCGTAAGCGGCGTCAACCCGCTCGACATGACGCTGACACACGTCAATTTCGAAGTTCAGCCCGGAGAGTGGGAGTTCTGGGAGTATCTCAAGCCGCCGCCCGCCCAATTCGATGACGTCAACGTGCTGGGGACTGGAGAGAACGGCGCCGTCATTCGCTGGAAGGCGTCGGAAGAGCTTTCAGGTACGAACTATGTCGTAGAAGAGCGCCTGAATGAGGACTTTGAGTCCATTGGAACGATTGCGGGGGCCGGCAGCTCAGACGGACCACGGGATTACGAGCAGAAGATCAACGAGGTGATGCCTGGCGTTCACTCTTATCGCGTGATGGCCAGAACGGACGACGACTGCTACGTGTACAGCGACGTCGTCAGCTACGAGGTGCCGATGAAGACAGGCCTATCGGCCTCACACGTATACCCGAATCCTATGACCGACCGAGGTCAGTTCCTGCTCGTCGCTGACGAGGCGCAGCGTGTGCGGGTCGAGATCCTCAATTCTGTCGGACAGCGGGTGGCCGCCCTGCTGGATCAATATCTCGTCCCCGGGGAGCAGTATCGTCTGACTATCGACGCCTCGCGGCTGCCTGCGGGGGCATATGCCGTCGTCGCCACCGGCAAACGGCACGTCTCCAGAAGGTTCGTTGTGGTGCATTGAGTGGTCGCGGGACACTCGATAACACCTAACATCAAACGTCAAACAGCAAAACCTAACACCAAACACCAAACTTCAAACACCAAATCCTAACACCAAACACCAAACTTCAAACACCAAACATCGGTGGATGACATGCCGGGCGGTTGGTGCACGTACGAAATGCCACCCGATTTTGCCCGAACAAAGTTTGATATCTGATATCTGATATCTGATGTCTGATGTCTGATGTCTGATGTCTGATGTCATTCACTCCCCCTCCTCCGTCCTCTTCCGAACACGATCATCGCCACGACCCACAGACCGAGGGCGATCACCGTCAGCCATTTCAGGCCCATGACAACACCCGTGAGCGCGACGGCCACGGCGATTGCGGCGAACCAGGGTTTGTGTGTATTTGACAAAATGCGCACTCCGAGCCATGCTTTGCCCGACTCGGACCGCAAGGCAACTTCTCAATGATGGACGCAAGCCCGTACCTTGGGGCCTGCGAAAAGATCCGATTGCCACCCAGACCAGCTTACGCAACATCATGCGCGCTCTGCATTACCTCGCCACACTTGGACTTCTGACGTTTCTCGTCACCGCTGCTGCGGCACAGGAGACCGAACATCACACGAATACCGGCATCGCGGATGCCTATGGAACTCGTTCGGCGCGAATCATCGATCGTGCGTCGCGAGACGGTGAGGCTTACGAAAGGCTCGCCGAAATGACCGATCGGTTCGGCAATCGTTTATCGGGATCCGAAAGCCTGGAGAAGGCGATTGACTGGATTCTGGCGAAGATGAAGCTTGACGAATTTGACAACGTGCGAGGGCAGAAAGTGATGGTGCCCCACTGGGTTCGCGGAGAAGAGTCACTGGAGATTGTCAGCCCGCGGCGGCGGATGATTCCCATGGTCGGTCTTGGAGGCAGCATCGCCACACCGCCCGAAGGCATTGAAGCCGATATCTTCGTCGTGTCGAGTTTTGAGGATTTGCGTGACCACGCCACGGCTGCGGCGGGAAAGATCGTGTTGTTCAACGTCCCGTTCACATCTTACGGTGAGACCGTCCGCTACCGGGGTATGGGCGCCGTTGAGGCGGCGAAGGTCGGCGCTGTGGCCAGTCTCGTCAGGTCGGTGACGCCATTCTCAATGCAGACGCCTCACACGGGCGCGATGTACTATGATGTGGAGACGCCCAAGATTCCGAGCGCGGCCGTAACGATCGAAGACGCCCTGTATTTTGCGCGTGAGCAGGCGCGTGGCATCACCCCCAAAGTACGCCTCTTTATGCAGGCCCAGACTCTTCCCGATGCCCCTTCGCGCAACGTTGTCGCGGAATTGCGCGGGACCGAGTTCCCCGACGAAGTTGTCGTCATGGGAGGACATATCGATTCGTGGGACGTCGGGCAGGGGGCGATGGACGATGGCGGTGGCGCCTTCGCCGCGTGGGAGGCGTTGCGGATTCTGAAGGAGCTGGGCCTCCGCGCCCGGCGAACGATCAGAGTCGTCATGTGGACCAACGAAGAGAACGGCACGCGCGGCGGCAGCGCCTATCGTGACTCCGTGGCAGATCACGTTGACGATCATATTCTTGCGATCGAGTCGGATGCCGGCGTGTTCAGTCCGACAGGATTCGGGTTCTCAGGATCAGAAGAGGCCATGGCAATCGTCACCGAGATCGGCGACCTGCTCGCGCCTATTGGGGCGGGGACAATTACGCAAGGCGGCGGCGGAGCTGACATCGGTCCGCTCATGCGCGAGGGCGTTCCAGGAGCCGGACTCGCCGTAGATCGGTCCCAGTATTTCTGGTATCACCACACGGCGGCCGATACGATTGACAAGCTCGACCCTGCGGAAATGGGGCGCTGCGTCGCCGCGCTCGCCGTTCTGGCCTATGTAGTAGCCGACATGCCTGAGCGCCTTCCGCGATAGCTCACGGCGAGTGGGCCGGCATGAATTGCATCGAGCGGACGAGCACCGATGGCTGGCCGATGGTAACCGGCAGCGACGCCCCGTCTTTCAGGCAGTAGCCACGATTCAGATCGACCGCGAAATCGGTCCCGACGCCGACTACGTCACTCAAGAGCTGTAGTGGGTCGGCCGAGGCAACCATCCCGCCCAGCGGCCGGACAAACCGTCCCTGTCGAAAGAGCGAGGCCTCCTCGATCTCCATGTAGAGCTTCCCGTCCTGGGCATTCAACCATGCGTGGCCGACGCGGTCGAGAAGGACCAGTTCGTCACAGCTCGAAATCATGTCCGCCCGATTCGATGCTCCGGGTCGGAGCAGAAGGTTCGTCATACGCGGACGAGGCGGGAGCCCGAAATGAGCGCGTCGGCCATTGCCCGTGAGTGGAAGTCCTGTCTTTGCGGCCGTCACCCGGTCTGTCAGAAGTCCGACTACGATCCCTCCGTCGATCAATGTCGTCGACGTTGTCGCGACGCCTTCATCGTCGGACTCGCGCACAAACCTGGATGGACGAAGCGTCCCGTCGTCGACGATCGTCACGGCATCTATCGTCACGCGATTTCCATAACGATCATGCAGGGCGGATCTGTCCGAGGTCGCCGTGTCGGCCTCGAGAAGATGTCCGACGGCCTCGTGCATCCACGTACCTCCCCAGCCAGGGGGGAGAAGCACCGCCGCAGTCTTCGGTCCGTCGTCGGTGACAAGCGTAAGCCGCGCTGCCCGTTGATTCAGCTCCATGGCGATCTCGTCCGCACTGAAGGAGGGTTGATCGGGCTCGTCCCAGTCGACCCACGTACCTTTGACGACTCCCGCGGCAGTCTGGAGCTCAACGTGGAGTTCCGTCCGTCGACTCACTGACACGCCTCTGTGCGAGCGCGTGTTCGCCACCGCCGAACGTCGATCGAACGTCGCTATGCGGACCCTCAGATGACGGCATTGTTCAAGGAGCGACAGGGTGGCGTCGGCCGTCTCGTGAACGAGCGCCGTGAGGCCGGAGCCGACTTCGGGAGGTACGGGCAGCGTGGTGTGCTCCGGAACGATCGTTTGAACGAGATCCGAAGCGGTCTCGACGTCTCTCGCCGTGGCCGAAATGAGGTCGGGGGTGAGGCCGTTTGCGGCGGCGAAGGCCACTCGGTCTCCGAGGTAATGAAAGGCCACCCCTTCCGTGAGCAAACCTTTCGAACGCAGGTTCATGGGGAGCTGGCGTCCGGCTTTGAACGTTGTCAGTCCCTCGACTGAATAGCGTACGATCTGCTGCGTGAACGCATCGGAGTAATGATCGTCGGGTTCAGCGATGGCGGGGAGGAGGGACGCTGCGACATCACCGGCTGAGAGGAAGCGACCGAGATGGGAATCTTCCTCTGACCGATCTCGATTTGGATCAGATGCCATATCGCGGGAACTCGTCCCGTCGCATATTCAGATTCAAAACGATAGCCAGAAGCGTCGTGTTTGCCAGAAGAGCTGATCCGCCGTACGAAACGAACGGCAGGGGGATGCCGATAACCGGCATGACGCCGACGGTCATACCGACGTTGATGAGCACGTGCACGAATAGGATTCCGACGGTTCCTGCTGCGAACAGGACCGCGAACTGATGACGCGACTGCATTCCGAGGACGATGAGTCTGATCATGAGAAATCCCAGCAGACACAGAAGTGCAAAGGATCCGATGAAACCGAATTCTTCCCCGATGACACTGAAAACGAAGTCGGTGGATTGTTCGGGTACAAAGGCCATCTGCGTCTGCGTCCCCTGCATGAAGCCCTTGCCTGTGAGCCCTCCTGAGCCGATTGCGGCGCGCGCCTGAATCACGTGGAAACCACTGGTGAAACGGTAGGCTTCCGGATCGAGAAACGATACGATGCGCGCCACCTGGTGTGGCTGCAGGACTCGCGTCAGTGCAAAACTCGCGAGCAGCGCCGTGCCGCCGGCAGCGACAAGACCGGCAATGGCAAGGCTTCGCTGGCGAGTGCCGAAATACATGCCGATAGCGAAGAGAATCGCGAATGCTATTGCCGACGGAAGGTGGACCACGGCCAGGTACCCGGCGATCGGCGGTGAGACCAGGATCGCCACGATACTGAGGGGGATGCCGCTCCAGAAGAGAATGAACGGTACGGCTCCGATAAAGACGAGCGCCGTGCCGGTGTCGTTCTGAAGGACGATGAGCAACGCCGGAAGGAGGAGAAGTCCAACGCCGAGGAACGTACGGCCAAGAACGCTCGCCTGCTCGCGTGCAGAGCCGAAGAGATGCGCGATCGCCAGCATCGTACCCACTTTGGCGACTTCGGATGACTGGAGACTGAACGGTCCGATGAAGATCCACGACCGTGATCCATTGATCTCCCGACCGAAAACGAGCGCGGCCACTATGAGCAGCAGGCTCAACGCATAGGCCGGATAGGCCATGGTCTGGAAAAACCGAGCCGGGAGCATCAGGACGACAACCATGACGGCAAGCGACACGCCTGCCCAGATCAATTGCCGGCTGAAGTTATTTTGGACAGTGAGAAGAAGGAACTGGGAGGCGGGGCCATGGGTCGCGCTGTAGATAGCCACGAGACCGAATCCGACCACGGCAGCCCAAAGCAACAGCGTCAGCCAGTCGAGCCGTGTGTACCAACGTTTGCGCATGGTCTCAACTCCTCGCTACTTGGCCATCCCCGCCGCGATCGGGCCCTTCCCGCCCTCATCCCGATCGTAGTAATGTCTCCATTTCATTCCTTCTCCGTGCTCCATTCCCTCACTCGATGAATTGAACGCCATGTTTCTGACGTATTCCGGGTGCTTGTCGATCGTGCCGTCCAAATACTGCTCGAGGAGCAGTGCGGCCATAGGCGCCGCTACCGATGCGCCGAAGCCGGCATTTTCGACGAGGACGGCGAGTGCGATCTGAGGATGATCGTATGGGGCAAACGCCATGAACCAGGAGTGGTCCTTGCCGTGCGGGTTTTGTGCGGTACCGGTCTTGCCGGCGATGACG
This sequence comes from uncultured Bacteroidota bacterium, assembly GCA_963768715.1. GTDB lineage: Bacteria > Bacteroidota > Rhodothermia > Rhodothermales > DATKEJ01 > DATKEJ01. Next base: position 5,302 of record CAVYJC010000002.1, on the reverse strand, counting down.
ACATCTCCCCACTGCACAGTCGAGTTGTTTTCCATGGCCATCCCGCGCATCCCCTCCCTGACTGTAGCGAAATGCTGAGGCGCGATAGGAATGTGGTGCGGTGGAGCGAGTTGCAGTTCCATGTGCTCACCGGTCTGAGGATCGACCGCGGAACGCACGATATGCGGAGTCACCAGCGTCCCACCGTTCGCTAGCGCGGCGGCATACCGAGCAAGCTGCAGCGGAGTGATGACCATGTTGCCTTGGCCGATTCCAAGCGAGACCAGATAGCCGCGTGTCCATCCGCGCGGATACGTGCGGTCGAAATATGCGGAGTCCGGTAGGAGACCGCTCACGACTTCAGGCAGATCCGTCGGTGTCTCGACCCCGAAGCCGAACTCCGGACCCCACTTCGACCACTTGTCGAAATCCATCCGCATCATGAGGGTGAAGAAGAACACGTTGCAGGAATATTTGATGGCGTCACTGACCGCCAACGTACCGTGCACACCGTGGCACTTGAACGGGCGTCCGAAGTAATACACGCCGTTGCACGTCACCGTGCTTTTCGGGGTGATGACGCCGTCCTGGAGTCCTACGAGGGCCATAAACGGCTTAAAAGTGGATCCGGGCGGCTGGCCGCTCATGGTCGCGCGGTTGAAGAGCGGCTTGAAAGGATCATTCTGAAGCCCCCGCCATACCTCCGACGAAACGCTGCCGCTCAGCAGGCGCGGGTCGTAGTCGGGTGAGCTGACGAGCGCAAGGATTTCACCGGTATTCGGATCGAGGACGACGGCGCCGCCGCGCTTGTTTTCATAAAGCCGTTCGGCGAGAGCCTGCAATTTCGCGTCAATCGTGAGCGTTAGATTCGCACCGCTTTGCGGCGGGACGTCATCTGACCCTTCCCGGTAGGACTTCACTTCCTGACCGTGGACGTTGACCATCATGAAACGGCGTCCCGATTCGCCGCGGAGTTGTGTTTCGTAGGATCGTTCGAGTCCCGCCTGGCCGAGGCGGTCGCCCTGCCGATATCCCTGATCCTTCCGAGCCTTCAACTGGCGTTCGGAAATCTCCTTCACGTATCCGAACACGTGAGACGCGCGTACGTCGTTGTGGTAGTGCCGTTTGTCGTCAACGATAAACTCGACGCCCGGGAGCTGGTAGAGGTGCTCTTCGATGCGGCTGAAGGCGTCGAAAGAGACTTCCCGGAAGATCCTGCTGGCCTGATAGGGACTCCAGGCGCGCGCTTCGTTCAGCTTGGCTATGATGGTCGAATCGCTTACCCCGAGCAGGTTCGCAAGCAGGGGGATTCGATCCTTGTCAAAATACCTTGGCGTGACCGTAAGACTGTATGTCGGCACGTTGTCGACGAGAAGCACGCCGTTTCTGTCGTAGATGAGTCCTCTCGCAGACTGGGTCACCCGCAGGCGGACGGCATTCTTCTCGGATTCGCCCGCATAGTATTCCGCATTGATGACCTGGAGGTGAATCAGCCGCGCGGTCAGAAGCCCGATCGCGACCGCGACGAGGACAATGAAGATGCGAAGTCTCAACCGCTCACTTCCCATGACTGCACTCTTCCGTTCAATGAGCCCGGCGGCAGGCCGCTTGGCGCGGGCTCCGAGCCGATTACTGGTGTGGTGGAGATGAGGAGATTCGAACTCCTGACCTCTGCAGTGCGATTGCAGCGCTCTACCAACTGAGCTACACCCCCTGAACACGGCCCGTCTCCGCTTATCCCGAACTGCCTTCAGGATCCAGCTTCGCCGGGCAGGCTGTCAACTGGTCGGAAGATACGGCGGTTCCGCGAATGCCCCCAACTGTCATCCCGAATCTGACCTTTGTCGGTGAGGGACCCCGGAAGCAGTTCAAAATTCAAAATGCAAAACGCAAATTGGGACCCTTTTCCGACACGCCGCACGGGAATAGATCCCCGTGCTACAGAATAACACGCCCGCTAAGGCGGGCTCAGAACCGGACGATGCCACCACGCAGCCCTGCGGAGCAGGGCGGGATTTCCTGTAGCATGGCTGTTTACGGCCGTGCGAATTGGACGTCATGCCACGTTCGCGATCGAGCCATTCCCCAGAGAGGTCCCTCGTCGCTTCGCGGCGGCTCCGCTCCGCAACGCCGACGCGAAGCTCTGTCGGGATGACAACCGCAGCCTTTAAGAAAGCGCGCGGGCACGGCGGGTCTGGCCGCCACAGTCGCCCGCGCATCATGGCGGAGCGGGGACACCAGTATGATGAATGATGAATACGGAACGAGGCCCGAAATTCAAGCCGATGTCACGAACAAATAGTATGTGCGACGGTAACCTTAATTCTTTCCGATTCGATTTCTTCGGCAGTAGCGATCGTCGATTTTCCGATCAGCGATCGTCGTTCAGCGATCACAGATCACAGATGACAACCATGAGCACTTCATTGAACAATAAAGACCTCTTCGGCGCCCGCAGCACCATCACGACGAAGTCGGGCACGGCCTATTTGTACCGTCTCGACCGGCTGAAGGAGCTCGGCTTCGACGGTATCGAGCACTTCCCATTCTCCATCAAGGTCCTGCTCGAGTCGCTGCTTCGTAACTGTGACGAGCGCATTATCCGGAAGGATGACGTCGAGCGCTTGGCCTCCTACGATCCCTCGAATCCGGCGCAGGAGGAAATCCCCTTCATGCCGGCGCGCGTCCTGCTGCAGGACTTCACCGGCGTGCCTGCCGTCGTCGATCTTGCGGCACTGCGTTCGGCAATGGGGCGTCTCAGCGGCAATCCCGACGAGATCAATCCCCAGGTTCCCGTCAACCTCGTGATCGACCATTCCGTTCAGGTCGATGCTTTCGGCTCGGGAATGGCGCTCCAGATCAACTCCGAGTTCGAATTCAGCCGCAACCGCGAGCGGTACGAATTTCTTCGCTGGGGACAACAGGCGTTCGACAACTTCTCCGTCGTTCCACCCGCCCGCGGCATCGTGCATCAGGTCAACCTCGAGTACATCGCGAAAGGAGTCTGGTCGAAGAAGGAAGCCGACGGGATGGACGTCATGTATCCCGATTCCCTCGTCGGTACGGACAGCCATACTACTATGATTAATGGACTTGGAGTTGTTGCCTGGGGCGTTGGAGGGATCGAGGCCGAGGCCGTCATGCTCGGCCAGCCGATTTACATGCTCATGCCGGAGGTGATCGGATTCAAGCTGACCGGCAAGCTGCGTGAGGGCGTGACGGCGACGGATTTGACACTCACGGTCACGCAGACGCTTCGCAAGAAAGGCGTGGTAGGCAAGTTTGTCGAGTTTTACGGCGAGGGGCTTTCGAACATGACGCTCGAAGACCGGGCGACGATTGCCAATATGTCGCCGGAGTACGGCGCCACGATGGGCTTCTTTCCCGTCGATGAGCGAACGCTGGATTACTTCAGTCGAACAGGTCGCCCGGCCGAGCTCGTGGACGCCATCGAGCGGTACACGAAGGAGCAGGGGCTGTTCCGAACGAACGATACACCCGATCCGGTCTTCGCAGATACGCTGGAAATGGATCTGGCGGACGTGGTGCCCAGCATGGCGGGTCCGAAACGGCCGCAGGACCGGATCGAAGTCCCGGATTTGCGTGACGTGTTCAAGAAGGGGCTCACCGCCCCTGCCGGTCCGCAGGGATTCGGCCTCGACGAAGCCGGGACGACGCGCACCGGCCGCTACGAATCGGACACCACGTCGTTCGACATGAAGCACGGCGACGTCGTGATTGCAGCGATCACGAGCTGTACGAATACGAGTAACCCGAGCGTCATGATCGGCGCAGGACTCGTAGCGAAGAAGGCCGTCGAACGCGGTCTCACCGTGCCGCCTTATGTCAAGACGAGTCTTGCTCCCGGCTCTCGCGTCGTGACGGAGTATCTGCGCGATGCGGGGCTCCTTCCGTACCTCGATCAGCTCGGATTCAATCTCGTCGGATACGGATGTACCACCTGCATCGGCAATTCGGGTCCGCTGCCGGATCCGGTCGCCAAGGCCATAAAGGACGGTGATCTGGTGGTAGCGGGCGTGTTGTCGGGCAACCGGAACTTCGAGGGACGGATCCACGCGCTGGTGAAGGCCAACTTCCTGGCCTCGCCACCTTTGGTTGTTGCCTTCGCGCTGGCCGGTACGGTCGATATCGATCTGCTAATCGATCCGATCGACAATGATGAGTTTGGCAATCCGGTTTACCTGAAGGATATCTGGCCGACGACGGATGAAATCACTGAGGCGATCAAGCAGGTCATCACGCCCGAGCTTTTCCGCGCGCAGTACGAGGGCATCGAACAGTCGAACGACGAATGGAATCACATCCGGATTCCCGAAGGCGCGATCTACGAATGGAATTCGGACTCGACCTACATCCAGGAGCCGCCGTTCTTCTTCGATCTGACGCCGGAGGTTCCGAAGATCGAATCGATCGAGGGGGCTCGGGTGCTGGTGAAAGTGGGCAACTCCGTCACGACCGACCACATATCGCCGGCGGGTTCGATTCCGGCGGACGGTCCGGCCGGGAAGTACTTGCAGGGCCACGACGTCGCGATCCGTGATTTCAACTCGTTCGGATCGCGCCGCGGCAACCATGAAGTCATGATGCGCGGCACGTTCGCCAACATCCGGCTGCGGAACCAGATGGCGCCTGGGACGGAAGGGGGGTGGACGACCTACCTGCCCGAGGACGAGGTGATGCCGATCTACGACGCGGCCATGAGGTACCAGGAAGACGGCACGCCGCTCGTGGTGCTCGCCGGTCGCGAATACGGCACTGGATCCAGTCGTGACTGGGCGGCGAAGGGCACGCAGCTTTTGGGCGTCCGCGCCGTCATCGCCGAGAGCTACGAGCGGATCCACCGCTCGAATCTGGTTGGAATGGGCGTGCTGCCGCTGCAGTACAGGGAGGGTGACACGGCCGACTCGCTCGGGCTGGACGGATCGGAGCGCTTTGACATTCCCCTCGGTGGCGAGGTGAAACCAGGTACAGACGTCGAGGTCACGGCGACGAAGTCCGACGGCACGCAGATCAAGTTCACTGCCAAGAGCAGGTTGGATACGCCGGTCGAGGTCGAGTACTACCAGAACGGCGGGATTTTGAACTTCGTGCTGCGGGATTTCCTGAGCGAGTCAGAAGTCGAGGCGTGACGCACTGTCATCCCCGCGAAAGGCCTGCCCGGCGTAGCCGGAGGCGAAGCCTGGGCGGGGATCCAGAGAAATTGCTGATTGATGATTGCTAATCGCTAATTCCCCTCCCTCGAGTGACCGTGGCTTGAGCGCGGATGCCTTGGGCTTCAGGTTACTGACAAAGCTGAATCCTT
>CAVYJC010000001.1:0-26011 GCA_963768715.1 uncultured Bacteroidota bacterium | reverse complement strand
ATCTGCTGTCGAGCGTGGCTTTCTTAGGGTGCTTCAGGAAACAGCCCGGGCATCCATCGTGACGCGAGCCTGGCGGGAAAGGCGAGCCTGAGTGGGGAGCGGGGGCCATCTGAAGTCAGGACGCCGAGATCGAGTAACGCCTTGGTAATTCGCCTTGCGTGTCGATCACTGGTGTTGAGCAGGTTTACGATATCGGCTCTGGGCAGTTCGCCTCGATATAGGATCGCCTCGAGCACTGTATCGGACTTTAGCGGAAGGGTATTTGCCAGGATCTCCTCTTCGACCCAGGTGAGAATACGACCACGCAGGCGTTCGGGTTGAACCAGTTCTTCCATGAATTTGATCTGATCGATGCAGGCACTCAGGAAGAACTGTGTAAAGTCGGCCAGAGCCTCCTCGCTGAGATGTCCGCGACCGTCCAGATCGTCTCTCCGTTGCTCGTCGCACGCCGCAAGTCTCATTTTGTAGGTGTTCTCATTCCTCGCGAGCCCTCTCGCGATCGACCAGACCCCGCCCGTGTCGAGCGTTTCGAGAAGCATCGCGTAGGACATAAGACGAGCAACACGCCCATTCCCGTCTAGAAATGGGTGAATCCATAGGATGCGATGATGCGCTGCTGCAGTCGCCAGGATTGTGTCGGTTCGACCGAGCGTACCGTAGAATCGCTCAAAGCGGTCGAGAAATCGGGACAGGGCACCGGGGCTGATTGGGATGTGCGTTCCAACCTTCACGTCACGGTGCCGCAACTCACCGGGTACCATGCTGATGCGTTCGTGGGTCTCCGGGTCTTCGACTAAGAGGAGATCCTCCGGCAATAGCTCGCCAAATAGCCGGTGGACGTCACAGATTCCATCGCTACTCGTAGCTCGGCCCTTAAGTCCTCCCTCATCGATCCATTTCTGGACGGCGATATGGGCCTTGGCCTCAAGTTGCAGATTACGTTTTTCAGGATCGGTGCTGTAGTTGCTGTTGAGTGCGCGCTCAATATCGACCGGATGGGTGTTGTGTCCCTCTATAAGGTTGTTGTAATAGCAATTCATGGCCCGGACGAGATCTGCTAGTGCCTTGAGCACACCGTCTGGTAGACTTCGACGCAATCCTGTGGATCGAGACGCCAATTCGATCGCAAGATCCGTAAGTGCGGTTCGGTGCGGCGAACCTTCGCTCACGAGCATCGGTTCTATCAGGCGAACCGATTCGCCTCTATCTATCCTGTTCATGTCCGCTTTTATGTCCGGTTAAAGCAATCTATTAAACACAATAATAATATTAAATTATATATGATACAACATCACATCATGTCCGCTTTTATGTCCGGTAATTTAGCCGGTAAGTTCGGCAGGGTTAGCCAGTGTCTGGCAGTGTTTCGTGCATTGCCGACCGCTGGCTGCCGCGTACGCTGACCGTGACCATCGGCGCATTGATGGTGGCCGCCGGACACTTCCTGATGGCGCTCGTTCGAGCATGCCTCCCAGCCGGCCGACGATGATGCCTCCGAGGAGGGGCGTCAAGTAGACGAGTCCGGTGTAGAGTCCGAATATCTGGGATGACAGAGCTACCGTTGATAACGGACCGGTGAACCACTCGATGGCCGGACGAACCGTGTCCATTCCCGATGACCTGGCCAATCCGTTCAGGCTCGAACAGATAATGGACCAGCGCCCGCAGGCGTGCGACACCCTTCGTACGCGCGCCGCCGGCGATCCATCGCGTGTCCAACAATACAACCTGCTAGGGTTAGTAACGCCACTCGATTTGGACTTCGACGTCCCATACTGGATTGGCACTTCGGTTGGTGGCGGAACGGAGATTCCGACGCGGATTGCTCTCGGATCGGCGCCCTACAGCTTGCGGAGCGCTTCCGTGGCCGCCGTGGCTGTTGATACGGACGGAGGAACGAACGGCCAGGTCCTGACGATCGGGGACGGCGGTGCGCAATGGATGGACGCCCCGTCGGGAGGCGGTGCCGGCGACATCACGGCCGTTACGGCGGGAGAGGGACTTAGCGGAGGTGCGTCGAGTGGCGAGGCCACGCTGGAACTCGATACCGGCTTTGCGGACGGTCGTTATGTCCAAGAAGGACAGGCCAATTCTGTGACTTCGGCGATGATTGCAAATGGGGCCGTCACCGCCGAAGACATAAGTACTTCGGGGGGATCGAACGGCCAGGTGCTGACGGTTACCGGAAGCGGAGCCGACTGGCAGGATGCTCCCGAGGGCGGTGGCGATTCCTGGGGGTTGACTGGGAACTCGGGTACGAAGAGTGCAAACTTCATTGGGACGACCGACAACAAGCCATTCGAAATCAAGATTGACAACGTGCGCGTCATGCGGTTCGAGAAACAGTCGGGTATGTCGCCTAACGTCATCATGGGGAATCCCAATAATTCCATCGCGAATGTATCCTATTCAACGATAGCGGGTGGCGGCCAGGACGGCACGCCAAATCAAATCTCAGGCAACTACAGTTTTGTCGGCGGTGGGATCGGCAACGAAGTGAACGCGAACGGTGCTGCGATTGCCAGCGGATCCGACAACACCTTAACCGACCAAGCCGGGTACTCTTTCATTGGCGCCGGCTTGCGGAACGAGATCACGTCGAATTTTGCGGTTATAGCCGGTGGTATCGACAACGTAGCGGGTGGACCCTGGTCGGCTGTCGGCGGCGGTACGGACAATGTGGCCTCCGGCAACGGGTCCATGGTTCCAGGCGGCTATTCCAACATTGCGTCGGGAGCTGGTTCGTTGAGCAACTCGAGCGTCATCGCCATGCGGATGGCCATTTTCGCGTTTCCCAAGAAATACGTGCTCGTCGACCAATCGAGGTATCCGGCAACGAAGCTCGGCTCGCTAATCAGACCGGTACGTGCGAGCCCGAACTCCCAGGGCATAGTGGCGCTAAACCGCGATGGGAAGCGGGTTACGTTCTCGTAGAGTACGAGCATGGCCTCCAGCACGGCTTCATCCCGTGACTCGGCATAGCGCTCGATCAGGGACTGTAGGTAGTAGGCCATGCCCGTAAGAGAGCCTTCAAGGGGCCCGGACGTTGAACCTCCTATATCCCTAACCCAAAGAAGAGGAGCTCCTGTGTCAAGGTAGAACACATCACCGGCAAAGTAGCTGTAGGTATCGTAGAACTCTTCCAGGTCAACCTTCTTGGTATAGTATGGGCTTGGTCCTTCAGGTTGATTTCCGCCGCTATCGACTGGTTCTGCGGAGTCACATCCGGCGGCAGTGAACAGAACGAATGCGACGAGACCGAACCTGGAGGCTGATGCCATCATTCCGAAGATCACAATGAGCGGTAGTGGAGATGGTCGAAAATCGCCGGATCGGTCGAAAGATGCAAGCCGAACGGGTTGCTGTGCATCGGTCGCGGTTGTTGGTGACCCACACGTTGCGCGACCGGTTTACTTGTTCAGTGATTCCGCTTGCAACGCGTCCATCCAATGCTGCTTCCTTTCTTTTATCAAGCGTTCGAGCTCATATCCCGAAACGTCCTCTTTAAAGACCTCGATCACCTCGTACAGCATGGCGTCCGCACCTGACTCATTCCAAGCCTGCTGCAGGTTCTTGTTGGGGTGATTCCCCATGCGGAGCGTGAACCAGATCCGGTTCTTGATGGCGTCGACGTTGGTGGCGGTGTCAATCCAGGTTCGGCCGGTGGCGGCGGAATGCACTTTGAAGACGCCTCTGCGCGGTACGGCGTCTTTGTAGGCCTGCTTGAGTTCAGCTTTTCTTTTGGAGTCCATTCGTTTTCCGGCCAGTCTTCGGGATCCCTCTTTTCGGCATGCAGTTGGGTTGAACACTGATTCTCGAGTCGTTTCGGGTCACGGCAGGTCATCCCGTCGAACCCGCAAGCAACTCACTCGCCCGGATAAGGGATCTTCAGGATGCGACAGCCGGGCACGACCATGTCGATGTCGCCGTAGGGCACAAACTGGCTATTTGGGAAATTCGGGTGATAAATATTGTCCTCGGGGAGCGTCCATTTCGCCGCATCCCACGCCGCCATGAATACGGCCAGCTTACCCTGCATTTCTGTCGCTGCATCGGGGGCGAATACCTCGAACGGGCAAACGTGGGCATCCGGACCGTTGACCATCAGCTCGACGGTGCCGAACGTACCCCGACCTCCCGGGTAGCCCAGGATGTCGCCAACCTCGACGTCATCTCCCTTGGATACGTTGAGTTGCGTCACATGGTCAAATTCCACGAGCCAGAGCGTAGGATCTCCGTGCGGCTTCAGCCAAATCGAGTAATCGTCACTGAGTTCCTGCAGGTCGATTGAAAGGACGTATCCCTTCATGGGCGATATGATTTCGACGGAGCGATCCAGCGTATAGGTGAAGTGGGGCAAAGCCTTCAACTCACCCTGGAAATCGCGCACTTCGAAGCCAAAATCAATGAATTTGTAGTGGGTCTCTCCGAAGCCCTCGACAGTGAACGCGACGTCAAAATTGACACCGAGGTTGCGAAGTACCGGTTTGGGTCCGAGCGCCGGATCAGGCTCCGGTTCATCGGAATCGGACGGATTCGAGCACCCGCCGACTACCGCGGCTGCAACGAGGAAATAGGCCAGACGGATCGGTAAACGGTACACCTTCGACCCTCCTGCAGTTTGATCGCCCTTTCTTTCGTGGTGGCTTGGACTTCCTTGCAGTTCACGATATGAAAGCGGTGCGAAAGAAGCTCCCTCGCGCCGTAGTGGAAGGGAGGCGGGCGAAGGCGGAGCTGGCGGTCTGCCAGTCGTCCAGTCTGCTGGTCGAACGGCGACAAATTCTCCGTCGCACATTCTCAATCAATATTTGATATCTGCTGTCTGATATCTGATGTCTGCCGTTCATCGTATCTATCGATGTCATCCACCGTTACCGTGGGTACAGGTTCGATATCGATGGCCAGGTAATACCGAGTCCCTTTCAGTTGTCCTTCCCGCCGGAATGCTCCCTTCTCGACCAAGTCGGCCAGGTCTCTGGTTATTGTCGCATGGGAGGCCTTGGCGATCGAAGCATAGTTTTTGGCACTCAGGCCGCCCTTGAAGCCGTCGGGTCCTTCGCGCAGTATTCTCAAGAGTACCTTTTGCTGGCGCTCATTGAGCTTACCCCGCAGATCGTCCAGAAGTCGTGTCTTCTGGATGAGGAAGTCGATTCGGGCTGAGGTCAGTCTTCGTGCTTCGATGACTTTGGCGGTGAACCACAGTAACCAATCGTATAACTCATCTGTGTTGGCAGTCCAATTGTGAGCGTGATGGGGCGCTAGCTATGAGTGCGGCAGGTACGGCTACAATGCGCCGATCGTCACGGTGCGACCCGAACCCTGGACTTCTTTAATGGAGGAGAACGTCAAGATTGTTATTTTCGATGGCTACACCACGAGTTCAAGTTCACCAGAGGCGATGCCCTTCCGCTGCTTTCTGACTCTCGCTATTCTTGTATCAGCGGCACCGCTTATGCGCGCGCAGCTCATCGGAAACCCGGGTTTCGCTGATTTTGTGGCGTACAGCCTGGCCGCAGGGGATTTCGACGGAGACGGCTACACCGATCTCGCCGCCGGCGCGCCGGGCGAGTATGTCGGTAACATCCCGCATGGCGCCGTTCACGTCCTCTACGGAACGCCCGAGGGGATTACGCAAGCTAGGCAGCAGCTTTGGACCATCGAGACGCTTGGCGTCCTCGACGAGGAGAAGTCCGTCGGCCTGGGCGACGCGCTCGTCGCCGGCGACTTCAACGGCGACGGCTACGACGAGCTGGCGATAACCGGGCGTGGCACGACCGCCTTCGGTCCCAGAGGCGGCATCGTCTACGTGGTTTACGGCTCACCGGCCGGACTCGACCCGTCGGTCGGCATGCAAACCTGGCACCTCGATCGTGACGATCTCTGCTGGATCCGTACGAATCGAGGCAGCTGCACCACCTCGGCCTCAATGCTTGACGACATGTGGGGCGCGGCTCTGGCTGCCGGTGATTTTAATGCGGACGGATACGACGAGTTGGCCATCGGCTCACCGGGGCTCACCGTCAATGGCGTCGAGCGGGCGGGAGGCGTTCTCGTTCTCACCGGCGACGCGCGCGGACTGCTGGCAGAGGGCTACGAGTTTTTCACCCAGAACGATCCGGAAAGCATCATCGACGAATCGGAAACGGACGACTGGTTCGGGGATGCGCTGGAGGCGGGCGACATCAACGGAGACGGGTTCGATGACCTGGCGATCGGATCGCCCTTCGAAGATATCGAGTCGGCCAACGCCAAACTGGCCGGCGGCGTAAACGTGTTGTACGGATCGGGCAACGGACTGACGGCATTGGGCAATCAGTTTCTGGCGGCGTCTTCGGCGGGCACGGATTCAAGACCGAATGAAGTCTTCGGCAGTGCGATGGCGATCGGCCATTTCAGCAACGCCCCGAGCGCGAATCCGCGCTTCGGCGACGTGGCCGTTGGCATTCCACTTCGGGATGCGGATCAAAGCGGAGGACGGGAGGGCCTGGTCACCTTCTTCGTGGGAACGGGTGCCGGATTGGAGGCGGCCGATCAGGCGCTCGTGGAGTCAGAAAACCCCTTATTTACACTTGCTGCTGACGAGGCGTTCGGCGCCGCATTGGAAGGCGGTGACTTCGACGGCGACGGATTCGACGATCTGGCTGCGGGACTTCCCCAGTCGTTGTTTGGCCGGGGTGCCTTCGAGATCATACAGGGAATGGAGGGTGGACTCAACACGCAAGAGCGCCAATTCTGGACGATCGACAGCCTTGGTGTCGATCGTCCGATCTGCGCACCAGAAATCATTTGCGATTCCGCAACGCAGGCCGATGCAATGCTGGGATCGACCTTCGCCGCAGGAGACTTCAACATGGACGGATTTATGGATCTGGCCGTAGGCGCTCCAAGTAAGGCAAGATGGATCGGCTACATAAACGATCCGCCATGGACCGAAATCCCTCGAGCCGGCGCCTTCTATGTCCTGTACGGATCGGCGTCCGGGCTCTCGCGCGAGAACGTCCAGTTGTGGTTCCAGAACACGCCGCCGACGGCGCCGGTGCTCGTGACGCCGGCCGACAACTCGGAATTGCTGGTCGGCGGAAGCGAGACGCCGGCGGATGCGAACGTACCCTTCGCGATAGTCTGGCAACCTTCGTTCGATCCCGATTCGATGGCGACGATTTCCTATGCGTGGCAGATTTCGAGTTCCGCTTCGTTCGACGACACACTGGCGACGTTCGAAGGGGGAGAGCTGAACCAGCTGGTCCTGACGCACGGTGACCTCGGAGACGTGCTCCGGGCAGCTGACGTCGAATACCAGGGATCGGTCACATGGTACCACCGGGTCGTTGCATACGACGGACTCGACTACACGCCGGGCGAGGCCGGATCGATTCGTCTCACCCGCGGCCTGCTTGTCGACGCCGAGCACGACGAACTGCCGGTCGATGCGGCCATTCTTGAGACGTTTCCGAATCCTGCATCCAGCAGGGCGCATATCCTGTTTCGGACGTCCGACGCAGGCCGCGTCGTTCTAACCCTGCTCGACGTTCGAGGAGCCATCGTCGGCAGGAACGCTTCTACGGTCTCTGCGGGTTCGGAGGGACGTTTCGACCTTGACGTGTCGCATCTCCCGGTCGGGATGTACCTGTACAGGATATCGGGCGGCGGACTGTTCCAGACTGGAAAACTGGCCGTACTCCGATGATTATGATCCGCGAACTCCCATTGCCGGTTGCCGTTGTCGTTGCGCTTGCGGTGCTCCTGGTCGTGTCGCAGCCCGTGGAAGCGCAACTGTTCGGCCGTCCCGACAAGAATGATCGATTCGGTCAACGCCTGGCCACCGGTGATTTCGACGGGGACGGCTACGATGACCTGGCGATCGGCGTGCCTCAGGAACGAAATGAGGGGTACAGCCTCATCTACGGTGGGCAGGTGCAAGTCATCTATGGCTCCGCCGATGGTCTCCGGCCGAGGCGGCAGCAGCTTTGGAATCTGTTGACAATGGGCGTGGACCCGTTCGACCAGACCAGCCTTGTCGGGCACAGCTTGAGCTCCGGTGATTTCAACAACGACGGCTATGCGGATCTCGCGATCGGGGCGCCCGAGTTTCTCCAGACGCCGAGAGGAACGTCCGGTGCAGTGAACGTCCTCTACGGAAGCGAGGATGGCCTGACGAACCGTCAGCTGCAGACCTGGAACGAGTATCGACTGGATCTGGATGGCATCCCCTTGCCGTTCGACTATTTCGGATGGGACGTTTGTGCGGGCGACTACGACGGCGATGGGTTCGACGATCTCGCGATCGGGATCCTCGACAGGGAAATCGACGGGATCGCCGGGGCCGGTCAGATTCTCATTCTTTACGGATCGAACAGCGGACTCGACGTCGAGGGGCACCAGTACGTGAATCAGCCCCCGGGCAAGCTGGGCTTTGAGCCGGGTGTGGACAACTGGGGCCGCGTGCTCGCATCCGGCGACATAAACGGGGACGGTTTCGACGAGCTCGTCGTCGGCATGCCGTTCAAGAGTACGGATACCGAAGCGAACGTCGGCGCAGCCGGGGTAATGTTCGGCGGGCCGAACGGGATAAGGGCGCTCGGATACGATTTGCTAGTCCAGGATGAGGCGGCCATCATAGGGGGGTCCGATCCCGAGGACGGGATGGGGGGCTCTCTCCTCGTCGCCGATTTCGGGACTGACGGTTTCGAAGACCTCATCGTCGGGATTCCGTGGGAAAACATCGGCGATGATGCGACGACAGCGGAGGGGGCCTTGCTCTTCTTCCACGGATCAGAGAACGGCGTATCGCGCGAAGGGCACGCCATGTGGTGGTCCGACGCGGCCGTCCTCGGATCGGGTACTGACGCGGGCGACCTGTTCTCCTTTTCGCTGGCAGCGGGCGATTTCGACGGCGATGGCGACAACGATCTCGCGATCGGGGAGCCCGGTGACCACCACGCCGGGGGCGGATTCATCGTCACGCCTTCGATGAACGGGGGGATCGCCTCGGTATTTCCGACGTTCTGGACCAACGCCAGTGACGGAATCGGCGGGAGTCCGAGCGGCACGGCCCAGCTCGGATACGCGTTAGCGACCGGCGATTTCAACGGCGACGGATTCGACGATCTGGCCGCGACCGCCCTTGGCGATGGATTCGAGACGGGCAACGAGGCCGGAGCGGTCAACGTGCTCTATGGATCGGAGGACGGCATCACGGCCGACCGATCCCAATATTTGCACCAGAATCTTCTGCCGACCGAGCCGGAAATTGTGAGTCCTGCCGACGGTGCATCGGTCGACGTCGGCAGCACCGGCAACCCGGCGGATCCCGACACGCCGTTGATCATCGTTTGGTCGCCTGCCGAGGATCCTGAGAACGTGCCGATAGAATACTGGTGGCAGGTCTCGTCCAATGCGGATTTCAGCGACACGCTGGCCACCGTGCGCGTCGGATTCGTGAATCAGTTTGCCACAACGCTCGGATTTCTTGGCGATCTCCTGCGTGACAAGGGCGTCGCCTACGATGAGACGGTCACGTGGTACCACCGGATCATCGCGGACGATTACGCCGATTACGTGACGGGTCCGGCCGTTGCGCTCAAGCTCACCCGCGGCACGCTGGTTTCGAACGAAGCGGACGAACAGCCCGGTCGGGCAGTGCTTTTCGGCAGTTATCCCAATCCTTTCGCGACTTCCACGACGATTCATTTCCGGACGGACGCACCGGGTGACGTGTCATTGGAGGTTTATGACGTGCGTGGAAGGCTGGTCCGTTCCCAAGTCCTGTCGAACACGGCGCCCGGCGAGCATAGCTTCGGTCTAGAGCGGGGTGAAATGCCGGCCGGGGTTTACGTGTACAGGATGGCGGGGGGTGGGCTGTCGGTGACGGGAAGGGTGGTGCTGATTCCGTAGGGCTATGCTTCGGACCCATCAGGTGCCCGATTGCTAAATGCTAAGTCAAAAGCGACAGCCATAGCGACCCGAAACCCCTTATCACCGAAACCGTAAACTCCTAAACTGATGTCACTGGCTGGCCGCTTTTAAAGTGCCCATCACTGGCCGGTTTTGAAGTGCCCGATGACATCCATGGGTGTCCCGGCGTCATTCTGCCGCGTGCTATCGCCATTCGAACGCAGGATTGACGGCATCCGTTCACGTAGGTACCAAATTCTCTTCAAGTGAGATGGGATCCGTTCTTCGATGGATGCATATTAAGTATGCACTAGTCGTAGTAATCATATGCATCACCTACATGAGAACCACGCTTGACCTTCCGGAAGACCTTTTGTCCGAGGCGATACGGTTGTCGCCCCATCGAACCAAGACGGCGGTCATAACGGCAGCCCTCGAGGACTTTATCCGTCGGCGGCGTCTTCAGGCCTTAAGGCGGTACAAAGGGAAGGTCAAATTGGACGTCGACCTGGACACCTTGAGGAAGCGGGCTTGAGCGTCCTTGTTGACAGCTCGGTTTGGATTGCCTATTTCCGAGGTGACACCGGTGAGAGTGACAACCTCGATTTCCTGATCGAGGAGAACTTGGTGTTCGTCAACCACCTGATTCTGTCAGAGATCGTGCCGCCCCTTCGTTTCCGCCGCAAGCACGCTCTGGTGAAGCTGCTGGACGAGGTGCCGAGGCATCCGATGTCCATCGATTGGGAAGACCTTATCCGGATGCAGGTCGCCTGTCTGCGAAACGGGATCAACAGAGTCGGCATTCCGGACCTCATCATTGCGCAACACGCCGTCCAAAACGAACTGCGGCTTTTCACGCTGGACGAGCATTTCCGGTTGATCGAGGAGCATTTTGGGCTGGAGATGTTCTAGGTGGGGATCCTGTGCTCGCCGGCGCGGTTCGGACTCGCCGTCTCCCGACAGTTTGCCCCGAGAGGAGTCGAGAGGTCGGGATCTGGCATGTCACTTCGCCAACACCATCGACTTGGCGTCGGTGAACCCATCGGCCGTCAATCGCGCCAGGTACATCCCGCTCGCCGCAGGACGGCCTGTCGCGTCGCGACCATCCCAGGCAACGGTGTAGCTTCCAGCCGGCTGCGTTGTGTTCACGACGGTCGCGACACGCCTGCCCATCAGGTCATGCACGGTCAATGTCACCGATGAGCGTTCTGAGAGGTCGTAGCGTATCGTCGTGGACGGATTGAAGGGATTTGGATAATTGCCATGCAATGCGAACGCCGAAGGCAGCTCGACGTCGGTTTCGGCCGCCAGGGTGGAGATATCAAAAACTTCCAACAGATTGCCGTCGATATCGAACAGCCACAATTTTCTAATCCCACTCTTGGATTTGCCGAGACCCGCATCAGTCATCACGACAAGAAAGGCGGCGCACCTATGCGCGTTTTGGACGTCGAAATCAGTCGCGTTCTGGTAAACCTCCATAGCCTGAATCTCGACCTCAGTTGGACTTGGAATACCATCGTCACTAACAATCGTCGGCGTAGTCGCATCCCGAACCGCAGTTTGGCCCGGTTGGACGGTTTGCATGTTCTGACGAGTCGAATCGCTGAGGTTGAGTAGAATACTCGACGCATTGAAATAGAGTCCCAAGTTTGTTTCACAAGTTCCAAAACATTCGTACGGAATCAGGTCCGGCGTAACTAGGAATTGCTGTGGCTCACCATCGAAGACAACCGTCACATGAAGGTCGTTTGGTTCGAGATCAATCGGACCAAATGGATCGGCGCCGTTAAGAGTGAGGGTAATAGGCGCGCCGGATGGAACCGGCGTCAAACCAGATGATTCTTCACTGGCCACCGGCTCAGTAAATGGTGGCACGTAACCGAGGATTGACGGCACGTCGATGGTCGCTTCAACAGGATCCGAACTCACATTGATTGTGATTTCGCCTGCCTCCGGGAGCTGACCGGTCATGTAGTAAGGCGAGGCTCCAAACGCAGAACTTTCTGGATACAGCGCATTCGCGGTTGTGAACTTCCCGGGGACCGCGGTGGCCAGGATATGATAATGTCCGTTGAAGACGTCAATGCCACTAACCGAAACCTCGTCCGGGTTCACGATCTCTCCGATCTCATTGAACTTGAAATCGTAGATCTTCGTTACGGTGCCCCCTCCTTCTGCCATGCTCAGCAACGTCGTGCCGTCCGGGAATGTTTGTCCAGATAAACCAGACTGGCGCTCGGATTCAGGCTCATAGGCCGCCTGCAATGGGTCAAAACCGTTGATATCGAATCCGCCTCGGCCCAGGACGACGTCATTGCTACCGTCTCCGAACATTCCGGAAGGGCTCGCACCGTTCACCAGAACCGGGCCCTGAACGCTCACGCCCCAAAAGAACCGATTGTCCACTACGGTTAGATTAAATGCGCGTTCGAATTTTTCTCCAGTCACCACCGTTTCATCCATTTTTTCGAACGATTCGCTGAGCAGGCTGAAACGCACGTCCGTGCCGATTCCGCCAAGAACGTTATCGATTTCCTCTGCGGTAAGGAGGACTGGTGAGCCATCGATCTGACCCTGCGCCAGGTGTGTAATCCTTTGGCCTCCCGGCTCTGGAAAGGTAACTGCACCAGTAACCTCATACGTTTCGAGATTCAGGTGCGCGATTGTGGCATCGGTGTCTCCATCTTCGGTGATGTTGGAATAGGTCAAAATGGCATCCGATTGGGAGAGGGGGAGCACCTTCGGATATCGTTGGTCTCCAGGCATCTTGAGAATATCGATTCGCTCCAGCTCTCCATCGCAGTCAAAATCCCACGCCCACACATCGGATCCGTCGGGAGCGCCCGCAACGTTTACCGGTGAAGTGATCTCTGTAGTTGTCGTTCCAAAGCCCCGTACTGTATTGCTGAAGGCATCGTACACCAATCCGTTTGGAAACATGCCTCCGCTGCTCGAAACCTTTCTCTCACTAAGAATTTGCGCGTCCTTGATGTCGACAGTCCACACTTTCATGCTCCCGTCGGCGGGGTTCAGGGTAGCATACGTGGGTCCGCCCTTGCAGCGTGCTGAGACCGCCAAGGCGACACTTTCATCCGATCCACCTTTCAGATATGTCACCATGTCATCTCCCATCGCAGACTTGGAGACCTGAGCAGTAGCCAGCGCAGGGAGAAGGAGCGAAAGGCAGGCGATCCTGAGAATGGTATTCATTGCAGAGACCTCGGGTGGACTTCCAGGTGGAACACAAAAAAAGACTAGCGAACGTGTGTTTGCTCCGCCATTACGCGTTTGCGTACTTTTTTGGGTGCTACGTCACTTTCTCTTCCTTCTAGCCTTCACTGCAACTCCTTGGGTCGGTTTCGCCCAATCCGACGGGGCTGCCAACATGGCCAACCTGGCATTCCGCCGGATTGACAACCGGAATGGTCTGTCCCACAATTCGGTATACAGGTTGCTGCAGGACCGCCTCGGGTTCATTTGGATCGCGACGGAGGATGGTCTTAATCGCTACGATGGCGTCGACTTCGTGGTTTATCGCAGCGTTATCGGAGATACGGCTTCACTATGGGACAACGGAATCACATGCCTCGTGGAAGACCCATCCGGTGATCTGTGGGTGGGCACCCGGCGGGGACTCAATCGCCTGGATCGGGAGACAGGCACCTTCGTGCGCTACGACGCTGGGCATCCCACCTACATTTACAGTCTGACGGTTGATTCGCTCGGTGGCGCCTGGGCCAATGCAGGGAGTTATCTTTTAAGAGCTACGAAGGAATCACGGGAACTCGTTCGCGTCGATCCCCCAATTTCCGACTGCCGGCCGCATTGCTCGACTCCATACCGACGGGCATGGAACGATTCGCGTGCCTGTGGTTGAGGAGGAGGCTCCAGATTCTTCGTCGGTGACCGTCTTGCAGTTGCGGAGGGGAAGTGACGTGTGGGAGCGGGCGGAAGGACGTGTTGCGGCGCCGCGCAGGCTCACGGATGGGTACATCCTCCAGATCAGTGGTCGCGACGGCGAGCTTGTCCTCAGTATTCCCGGCGACATGGGAGGCGTTATCAATGGACTACCCGACGGATTTGACGGGGTCGTTCAGGCTTCCTTCGAGGATGATCATCGGATCCTTTGGATGGGGACGACCTCCGGCCTCTACCGACTCGACCGGGTGACGGGCGAGGTGCTTACGCAGTTCGTCGATCCAGACCCTGACGCTTGGCTGAGCAACAACATCACGGCTCTGCTCCGCGATCGTGCAGGTGCGACCTGGGTTGGAACCCTCAGCGGCTTGTACGTGCACGACCCGCAGACAAAGGAGTTCGGCCACATCGGGCCCGGTTCCGGGCTCCCATCTCGCCGCGGCGCGCATACGGTAATGTCTCTGCATGAAGATCGCGACGGAACCTTGTGGGTCGGGTCTCTCGGGGAGGGACTGATTCGCCTCGATCGAGGGCGGACCCGCCTGACCTCGTATCGCTCGCGAGCAGGCGATCCATCATCGCCGGCCGACGATCTCGTCTGGGCCATCCATGAGGATGCGCTTGGTCGACTATGGATCGGTACGCATACCGGTCTGTGTCTATTCGACCGCCAACGTGGCACGTGCGAGCGGATTGACGTGCCGGCCCACGTCGTGACAAGCGATCCGGCTGGAGTCGTGTGGGTTTCCGGCCCTGGCGGGCTGTTTAGGATCGCACACGGCGGGACTGACCTGCTTCAGGTGCGCCCGGCGCCTGGAAATGAGGCGTCAGCCATCAACGCCCTGGCTTTTGACCGGGCGGGAAATCTTTGCCTCGGACAACGTGACTTGCAATGCTTTGACACTTCCGACCCGAACGGTTACAACCCGATCGTCTATATCCCTGACAGCCTGGTTGCTGCGCATGTCTGGGCTATTCATTGCGACGATGAAGGCACGTACTGGCTGGGCACGCGACGCGGTTTGCTTCGATACGACCCGGGCTCGAAGGACGTGCATAGCTATTACGACAACCTCGAGTTTACGGGAAGCGTGGTGTATTCCATTCTTGAGGATGAGAGAGGAAGGCTTTGGCTGGGGACGAGCCGGGGACTTATATCGCTCGACAAACAATCGGGAGTATTTCGACACTTCGACGTGCAGGACGGCGTTGCCAATGTCGAGTTCAACCGTCGAGCCGCGTCGATCGGACCAGGCGGGCAGTTCTATTTCGGGGGGCTTGATGGAATCACGTCATTCGATCCGGAACGCATCGTGCCGAATCCAAATCAGCCCCCCATCGTGATCACACGTCTGGAACTATTTGATGAAGAGGGCACGCATGAAGTGAACATCGGGCGTGATCGCCAAATCGCGATTCAATCTTCCGCGATTGCATTCTCCATCGAGTATGCGGCCTTGGCGTTTACGAGTCCCCTAAAGAATCGGTACCGCTATCGGCTGGTGGGATTCGACGACGCATGGGTTGAGGCAGGATTCCGACGCCGAGCGGAATACACGAATCTCGACCCGGGCACCTATGTGTTTCATGTAATCGGGTCGAATGAAGACGGCGTATGGAACGATGTCGGCCGGAAACTCGAGATCCGACTGCTTCCACACTGGTGGGAGACCTTGTGGTTCCGTCTGGGTGCGCTCCTGCTGCTCGCGGCGCTTCTTTTTGCTGGATACCGGGTTCGTGTCGTGCAGCTTCTGCGTATGGAACGCATGCGACTTCGGATCGCTCGCGACCTGCACGACGACATTGGGAGTCGGCTATCCGGTCTCGCACTCATAAGTGACATGGTGGGAGGAGGAGAAAATCTCACCTCCCGGCAGTCTGCTCATCTGGGCCGCATCGGCCGAGGCACGCGCGAGGTCATCGATTCGCTGCGCGATATCGTATGGTTTGTTCATCCGGACAACGAACATCCGGGTGGACTCGTATCCCGAATGCGGGAAACCGCGGATGAACTGCTGAACGGCATCGACTGGTCGTTCGAACTGGAAGGGAAAACTCCTTTTGCCAACCTGGACCTTGCAAAACGGCGGCACCTGTACCTCGTGTTCAAGGAGGCGCTCCACAATATTGCCCGTCACTCGGGGGCATCCGTCGTCGCCATCAGACTGGAGCGACGAGGAGGCGTGTTGACGATGCGAGTAGCGGACAATGGCAGGGGATTCGATCAGGCGCAAACCACATCCGGCTACGGATTGCGAAACATCGAGCGCCGGGTCGAGATGGTGGGAGGCTCAGTACAGGTCTCGTCAACTCCCGGCGCCGGGACCCGTTTGACAGTCGAAGTTCGAATAACGTAAACACGTAGTGGCGAGTGCACCGCCTGCGTTCGTACCCTGTCCGGAGCCACATCGCACGGTCACACCGCAAAGAACCGCAGAAACCACCCACGCTGCCGCCGTGAACGATAGCCGTCCCATCATGGTTTGGATTATCGAAGACGATGACGTCTTCCGCGACACCGTGCAAGAAATCCTGAATCAAGAACCGGATGTGCATTGCGAGCACTCCTTTGATCGTTGCGAGGAGGCCCTGTTGGCGCTCGATGCCGAATACGGGCCGGACGTCATGCTCATGGATATCAGCCTGCCTGGCATGAGTGGAATAGAGGGCGCCCGCCATGTCAAGGTTCGTTCTCCAGAGACGCAGATCATCGTTCTTTCGGTGCACGAGGACAACGAGAAGATCTTTGACGCCATCTGCGCGGGTGCGTCAGGATACCTGCTCAAGCCATCGACGCCGGCTCGGATCGTATCGGCGGTTCGGTCGACACGGGACGGGGGCGCGCACATCAATCCAGTCATTGCAGGCAAGGTCCTGGAGATGTTCAGCGCGCTGGCGGTCCCGAAACGGGGTAACTACGGATTGACGACGCGCGAATTCGAGATCCTCCAACAGCTCGTCGATGGACTCACGAAACGCCAGATCGCGGAGAAGATCTTCTTGAGCTTCCACACCATCGACATGCACATCCGGCATATCTACTCCAAACTGCAGGTCCATTCGAGGAGTGGAGCCATTGCTAAGGCGGTTCGGGAGAGGCTGGTCTAGCTCACGTCAGTCCTCAATCAAATTCTGCCGTCTGAATTCTGATGTCTGACGTCGATTCTTCTCACGAAAAGTCGCCAAGAACGCTTCTGCCGTCCGTTCAAACCGGGTGCTGCAGGGCGATCTTCTGATTGCCGGCTCGGATATTGAACCGGCGTGTCTCATCGAGGACGGCAACGTTCAGTACATACGGGCCGTCGGATTCCACTTCCAGGTTGAAGCTTCCGGAACCGTCCGGGGTTGCGACAAGCGAGGTGACATGTCCGCCGAAGCGATACCGCTCACAGCCGTGTTCGAACCCCGGCTTAAGGACCCAGGTCAGGGTATTGGCCGGTGCGTCGGCTTTGAGTCCGATCGCGTATTCCAGCAGGTAGCGGATGGGACCCATCCCGCTCCATCCGACGAAATCCGGACGCGCCGGTCTTCCCGGTACCGGATTGTCGGCTGCGTAATTCTCCCAGATCGTTCCAGTGTCCAGAAAAACCGTGGAAATGGTTTCCAGGTGCCGGATCGCGAGGGTAGATGCCAGGTCGTGGTATCCATAGCGCTCAAGGCCCCGGATCACCATGGTCGTCGTTGGCGCCCATACGGCTCCGCGCCAGTAGCCGCCGCTCGGATCATAGTCTTCCTCGTTGGCCGCGAGTGACGGAATGCCGCAGGTCCGTCCAAACGTGTCGGGATTCAACAGTTCCTCTACCAATCGTGCCGCTTGGGTCTTGGAGGCCACGCCTGCTACCAGTGGCCAGAATCCGGCAATCGTCTTGATGGGCGTACGCTTTCCGTCCGCGGTCAGATCGAAGTAGAATCCCTCAGCCTCATCCCACATCAGCTCGTTGATCCGGTCGGAAATGATCCCGGCCTTCTCTTCGAACCAGGCGACCATGTCGTCGCGTCCCGTCTCACGGGCGATCTCGGCCAGATTTCGTGCAAACAGCGACCATCTCTGCCGAAATGTCGACGCCGGTTCCGCCGCCCGAGAGAAACGGATTGCGGGGAGAATTGTCCATGCTGGCCCAGTCCGTCATGTAGAGGCCGTTTCCCTGCCGCAGGTACGTGTCGAGTGCTCCGAAGTAGCGTGTCAGCGGCTCGAACACGCGGTCCAGCCGGTCCCGGTTTCCCGTTTGTCGAAACGACTCCATTTCGGCCCAGGCCAGGATAGGATGATTCAATCCGTCGAGCGTCAGGCTCGGATTGACGGAAGGCGCCTCGCGGCCACGATACTGGATGGGAATCGGATGCTCTGGGCGGTCATCCCACGTACCGGACCATCCGATCCGGGAGAAGAGGGATTGATTCTCCGTGTTCGTCCATTCGGGAAGGTCGCGTCCGGTAGCCCGCACGATCTCGCGGCAGATCTCCCCGGATGCATGCTGCTTGGCGTAGAAGTTGTCGAGTGATTCAACGCCTGGTAGGAGCGGGGCTGCGAGATTGCAGAACATCGTGATGAAAGCCGTATCCCACAGGAAGATGTTCTCGTTGAAGGCCGCGTCGACGAACGGAGAAGGGAAACCGGCCTCAGGGGAAGGGGGGTGGAGGTTTGCCGCGGCCAGTTCCCACGCCTTCCAGTACATGTCTATCCATACCGGCTCGGCGGGGTAGATCGGACTTGGAAGGGCGTTGCGAAGCGATGGCCAATCCGAAAGCTGGTTACTCGTCATCTCTGTACGGCATGTGACTGAAGTCCTGAATGCGAGGATGATACGAGATGGAGACTTCGGACTGGGGACGACTTCTTCGGGTGTGTCGTCCATCGGGAGCGGATGCAGCCCGCCCCGGACGGCAGAAATCGATTACGGGTCGGAAGAGGTCCTCATCGACGAGATCGCCGACGGGGGCACTACCAAGATCCACCGAGTGATAAGAAGAGATCCTTCACCCCTCAAAAAGCGTCCGTTCCCCCGCCCTGATCGAATACCCCATGGCAGCGTAGCCCTTTCGCCGTCTGTCCCACATCCTGGCAAGCGAGGGATGATCCTTTTCTACGTAATCGTAGACGCGGACGCTCTGCTTGCCCGCATGATATCGATGGAGGCGGCCCGCGTACTGCTGCAGCCTCCCTTTCCATGAGATCGGCATGGCCAGCACGAGGGTATCGAGCGGTGGATGATCGAATCCCTCACCGATAAGCCGTCCGGTCGCAAGAAGCACCCGAGGCGCCGAATCGTCCAGAGCCTCCAATTCCGCAAAGACGGCTGCGCGCTTCTTTCTCGAAAGGCGTCCGTGCACGACATACAGATTGTCAACGGCATCCTGCAGCGACTCCGCCAGCAGCGACAGGTGACTGGTTCGCTCCGTCAACAGCAACACCTTGCGCCCGTCCCGGTACGCCGCGACAACGTCGTTTGTGATGTGGCGATTGCGCGCACGATCGTTTGTCAGGATCTTGAACACGCTCTGAATAGGTGAGTCAGCTGGAACGTTCGGGGAAGGAAGCATCCGCGGCCAAACTTCCAACTGCGTGGGAGAGGTGGGAGGCCGAGAGGCAATGTGTCGCACCGGACCGCACTGCATGAAGATGATCGGTTGATGGCCGTCCCGACGAATCGGCGTCGCCGTGAGACCGACTACGTAGCGAGCCTTGGACTGTTTGAGGATCGATTCGAACGAAAACGCCGGCAGATGATGACACTCGTCGGCAATGATTTGACCGTACCCGTCGAGCAAGTCAGGTAGATCGTCTATCCGTGACAGCGACTGCATGACGGCGATGTCGATCTGCCCCGACGGTTTCTTCTTCCCGCCACCGATGATGCCCAACTGGTCGCTGCTAATCTCAAGAAAACTCGTCAGACGCTCCTGCCACTGACGAAGCAGCTCCGAACGGTGGACAAGCACGAGGGTACTCACCTTGCGCCGGGCGATGAGTGCGGCGGCAATCACGGTCTTACCGAAGCCGGGTGGAGCACAGCAGACCCCGATATCGTGCTTGGCGATGGCACGTAGTGCTGCTTTCTGATCCTTGCGAAGCGTTCCAACGAATCGAACAGCCATTTTCCGACCCGACAGGCGTTCATCCTGCAGCAGTGGGCGGATGTTGTTCTCCCCGAGGAGGCTCAAGATGTCGTCAAGACAGCCTCGCGGCAATCCAACGTACTCGGCGAAGTTCTCAGCGCAGCCGATGATTCGCGGCTTGTTCCACACCGGCAGCCGCATGGCCTGTGCCTTGTAGAACTCGGGATTCTGAAATGCAGCGAGGCGAATCAGACGATTGAGCAGCGGCTGAGGGAGCACAGACTTCGAGGAGTCGTCATCCCGGACTCGATCCGGGATCCAGGCGGAGCGGTTTCTGGATTCCGGCTTTCGCCGGAATGACGATTTGGCGATAAAGATCTGATTTGCAAGTACCAGGTTTAGCTCTTCCGGGAGAGGCCCGACCAACCTTACTGAATCGGGCGTCGCTCGTAGCCAGGGTTTGCGATCCTCATCATCCATCACAAACGACACATCGAGTGGATGCCGACCCTCAGAAGCTAGTAGAATCGCGTCCTCAAGGTCGCTTCTCGACAGTAGCCGGGTCGACGCCAGATACGCCCACTGATCGGGATAGGGCTCGAATTTTTCATCGACAAACACGCTACGATCCCGCTCGCGCGGCTGCTTCTGCAGGGGCAAGGCGATCAGGTTTCCGAAACCGCCCTTTGGCAGCGTGTCCTGGTTTGGGAAGAGTCGGTCGTAGCTGGCAAGGGACAGTTGGCGTGTGCGGCGGCACGTGTGGCTGATCAGCGCCGCACCGAGTCGTCGGGCTTCGTTGGCGGGGACTGGCTCGTCAAAGAAGATCCAGACATGTGCGCCATTCCCCGAGCGACTGATCTCGAGTGCTCCCGGTATCTGGAACTCTCGACAGGATCGCATCAAGGCGTCGGCGTCGTCGCGCCACTCGTCTCCGTCGAAATCGACAGCGAGGAAGCGACACGTGTCGTCAATCAGCAGCGGATACACCCCGACAGTGTGCTTGCCCGAGAGGTGGTCGTGGGTGACCTGGTCCGTCACTGGAAGAAATCGACTGTGAACGCATTCGCTGCACTTTACCTTGGGTTTATAGCAGATGCCCGGCTTCCACTCGTTGCCGCAGGCAGGCGAGTAGCCGGATGTTCCCTTAGCCGATTCCCACCGCAAGGGATACACATCGGTGCGCCCGTGGAAAAGTCGACGGAAGAGCGCGATTCTCTCGGCTTTCGTGAGAGGGATGGTAGCGTGCGGTACTTCCGACGGAGAATCCTTATAGCCCGAAGGGGTTGCCTCCGACGCGACGCCCAGGACGGCAAGCCTGGCTTTGAGGCGGGCGTTTTCCTCGCGGAGGCGTTGCAACTCGTCCATCGGTTCCAAGGTCGGACTGGTCGTCTTCCGTACTGCTCAAACATACGGACCAGTGTGGCGAAATGAACTTCGGAGTCAGATCACCAAGGATTCAATCTTGTCTGCATATCCGGGCGCCTGGCCAATTGAAAGATCTTTGATCTGTTTCATAATGTCGGTACTTTATTACAAATACCTACGTTTTGAAACAGTTTACAATGACTTACACTGAGCAGGTTCTCGAACTCGCCCGCGAGCGTGGCGTCATCCGAGGGAGTGATCTGGAGGAAAGAGGTATTCCACGACAATATCTCTGTCGACTCTACAAGAGAGAGGTGCTCGATCGAGTAGGGAGGGGACTCTACTCTCTGCCGGAGGTCGATGTTACAGAACATCACACCATAGCCGAAGTTGCTCGTCGTGTCCCCAGTGGAGTGATCTGCCTGATCTCGGCCCTTCGTTTCCACGAAATGACTACACAGGCGCCATACGAGATCTGGATAGCCATTGGGAGCAAGGCTCGTCGGCCCAAAAGCGAGGCTATACCTCTTCGAATAGTACACATGTCGCGGCGAGCTCATGAGGCCGGCGTGGAAGATCACGAGATCGAAGGGATCCCGGTTCGTATCTACAGTCCCGCGAAGACAGTGGCAGACTGCTTCAAGTTTAGAAACAAGATTGGACTTGATGTGGCCCTTGAAGCCCTGCGTGATTACCGGCGACACCCTGGCTACAGCGCAAACGAACTGTGGCACTATGCCGAGGTCTGCCGAGTGACGAAAGTCATGCTCCCTTACCTGGAAGCAATCCTGTGAACGAGATCCGGAACATGGCGGCCTCGGTTCGCCAGCGGCTCTTGAATCGATCCAGGGAGGAGGGCGACAATTTCCAGACCCTTCTGACGCGATACGCCTCTGAGCGATTTCTGTACCGTTTGAGCCAGTCCCAGTACCGGGACAGATTTGTGCTCAAGGGCGCCATGTTGTTTGTGTTGTGGGAAGGTCATTTGCATCGCCTGACTGGTGACTTGGACCTCCTTGGCTACGGCGAGCAGGACGTAGAGTCTCTCGTAGAGGTCGTCCGAGAGATTTGCAGTACAAGCGTTCCTGATGATGGGCTTACCTTCCTTTCTGAAACAGTTGCGGGGAATCTGATCAGAGAAGATCAAGCGTATGAGGGTGTCCGAATAGTCGTCAGAGCCCTCTTAAGCAAGGCGCGAATCAGGCTCCAAATTGACATCGGCTTTGGCGACGCGGTCACGCCGGAAGCCGAAGAGGAAGAATTCCCTACAATTCTGGATTCACCCGCGCCAACGTTGCGGATGTACCCCAAGGAAACCGTCGTGGCAGAGAAGCTGGAGAACATGGTCGATTTGGGGATAGCCAACAGTCGGATGAAGGATTTCTACGACGTGCTCTATCTGGCTCGTCGATTTGAGTTTGATGGCAGCGTTCTGACCGAGGCGATCAAGGCAACGTTTGAGCGTCGCAGAACACCTCTGCCAGACGAGCCTCCCCTTGCCCTTACCGGTCGCTTCAGTTCCGATGGAACGAAGGTCGGTCAGTGGAGGGCGTTTCTCAGCCGGGTTGGAATTACTGGCGAAAAGGATCTTCCGGACGCTATTGACGAACTGCGAATCTTCCTCCTTCCACTACTGTCGGCGTTAGCTTCGCAGACGGAATTCAACCAGATCTGGAATGCCGGAGGCTGGCGAGCGTAAACGAAGTTCGTTCAAGCCGGCGTCCTGCGATCCCATATGGTATCCTCCCAGCCGGAGATCGAACCGCCGTCGCCGCAGCACGGACATTCCCACTCAATGACATCCGAATCGGGATCGAAGTATGCAATGATTTGTCCGGGACATCGTCTCCTCTCGGGTCGACGCCGGCAGTTCACGTTCGTCAATTCGAACTCGTCGGCCGCCTTCACGGTCATCCACTCGACGATGGCTCCCAGATGCAGGACGATGGTTAGGGCGCGGGGGTGGAGATCGACGCTCGGCATTCCGTCCTCGTCGAGGAAATGTTGCAGGTCAACGACGTAGTAGTCACTCATCCTCGAATCCATACTCCACCATGAGGTCGTCCATATCAATGTCGACATTCCAACCCCATTTTGGAGCCTTGTGTCGCACGGTTTCTATCCGCCGGAGTAGCGGCTCTTGTCGCTCGGGTTCCAGACCACGGACGTAGCCCAGCGCCTGTTCAAACATGCAGACCAAGGCGTCGAACAATGCCTCATAGTCCGTGGTGACGGCGTCCAGATATTTAGCACAGCACTCGCAATAGAATACCGACAGTTCGGCCAGTCCCTCCGGACGTCCAATTGCCTTCTTGTAATCAGAGATGGCCTTCTTCGCTTTTGAGATTGAAATCTTTTGGTTGCCAAAAACGTCCGGAGAGATCCATCGGGATATGGTCGCCTTGTAGGGCGCCAGGACATCCACGCCCACGCCGAAACGCGCGTTGAGGAATGCCTGATTGTCCTTGCTTGCGGCATGAAGGTCTCGAATCAGTGCAAGCAACTCGCTTCGGTCGAGTTCACCGAGGCGCTGTTTGAGCCTGCTCCAGGTTGAGGGTTTCACGGTACGACGGGTTGGCGTGTCTGGTAGGTAGCGATTTGGGTGAATGTGAGCGCGAGAAAGTTTGGTTGATACGTTGCTCGTAACTTGGCGATAACGCCTTACTTGGTTCAGTAAATCTCCTGGCATCCATGACTCGTGATCTCAACGTTCTAGTCGAACGGGATACCGAGGGATACTACGTTGCATCGGTACCGGCATTGCCCGGATGCCATACGCAAGCTAAGTCTCTCGATGAGTTAATGGTGCGTATCCGGGAAGCAATTGAGCTATGCATCGAGGTGGAGGCTGACCAAATTGAGCATCTGGACTTCGTGGGTGTTCAAAAGGTGACTGTTGGGCAATGACGACGTTTCCGTCGCTCACAGGCAGCTAAGTCATCAAGGCGCCAGGGAAGGCGGGATTCCAGATTATTCGCGTAAAGGGTAGCCACCACTACCTCCGTCACGAGGACGGTCGAACGACCGTCGTACCGGTTCACTCTGGTGAGACTATTGGACCCGGTCTTTTGTCAAAGATCCTGCGGGATTGCGACCTGACTCGAGACGAATTCAGTGAACTGCTTTGAGCCAAGGGGTTGGGAGAAACTCTCAGACTCGGAGGGTGCCGGGAAGCACGATCCAGGAACCGCTCACGTCATTGTCGATGACCTGGCCGATCTGTTCGGGCATGAACAGGGTAGTGTGTCATCTAAAGGATGAGCAGCGCCTGCATACCGGAGTAGCTGAAGCGCTCGCGGCTTTCGGAAATGCAGAGGGGCGGGCTTTCCGTCGTCGCTCCCTGTCGGGCGCATTACCGGACAGGCCGTCGAGACGAGTCGACTGTGGATTCTTCTCACACGGAGATCACCGAGAGCACGGAGGAGATTTGTGCCTGCCCTTCTATTTGCCCGCCATCTCGATATTCGATATCGTTTGCAGGCTGGTTGACAATCCAATTCCCGATCAAGCGGAGTAACTCGTCCTTGCGGTGATAACTGACTGGACACTTGATGAAGTTGAAGCGACTGTCGCGGATTACTTTTCCATGCTGGAATCGGAACTGCGCGGCGAGACTTACAACAAAACCGAGCACCGGCGAGCGCTACTCAGACTGCTTTCGGATCGATCGCCGGCTGCTATCGAACGGAAACACCAGAACATCAGTGCCGTGCTCAGGGATCTTGGGCATCCCTGGATTGACGGATACAAACCGCTCGGCAATTACCAGCGGCTCCTGTTTGACGTTGTGCGCCGGCGACTTGACGTCGACCACACCGTGGCTGATCTGGTCGAGCGGGTTCTTTCGGAAGAGGTTGATGCGTTGCGTCTCGATGACCCGTTGTCCGCGTGGACCGACCCTCCAGATCGGGGAAAATCGTCCGACCTTCCATCGACGGTCCACGAACAGATTGGTACACATTCGCCGGTGAAGATCGACTATCTCAGGAGGGAGGCGCTGAACTCGAAGTTGGGACTGGCTGGAGAAGAGTTCGTCCTTCGCTTCGAGGCGGAGCGACTCCAGGCGGCGGGAAAGAAACGTCTTGCAGACCGGATCGACCACGTCTCCCGATCCAAGGGCGATGGTCTCGGCTATGACATTCTCTCGTTCGACGAGAGCTGGTCGGGAGCGGCTTATTGAGGTGAAGACCACGCGATTCGGCAGGCGGACACCGTTCTATGTGACCCGGAATGAGCTACAGTGTTCGGTGGAACGCGAACAGGAGTACCACTTGTATCGCGTTTTTTCGTTTCGGCAAGAGCCCAGGATTTTTGGGCTGAAGGGTAGGTTGGATCGGGTGGTGGAGTTGAGTCCGGTGGCTTATTTGGCGAGGCGGTGACCCCGACCTCGGATAGTCTCTCGGTCCCTCAATCTGTCAGTTTGCCGATTGCCGGGTCTTCGTGCACCTATCACATGTCGGAAATCGTTGATCAGTATCGGCCATCCGTTTTGACTGTCCCTGATCCATGCAACAGCTTGCTACGACATGTGAGGGCATCCTTTACTATACTCTAATTACCTTGCTTGCCAGCCCCTCCGCCTAACGCGACCTGAGGCCATCGCGATGAAACTCCGCGAGATACTCTCATTTTCGGATGAGAACTCACTTGAGCGATTCGTTGCCGACAAGATCGACGACGTCGTACACCTTCGGCTTCCGAAAGAGGTCCTCATCGATGAGATCGCCGACACGGTTGCCAGCTACAGTTACGTGTCGCAGGCTATAGGCACTCG